>NZ_JAAVJL010000001.1:0-1200000 GCF_012863495.1 Pseudanabaena yagii GIHE-NHR1 | reverse complement strand
GGCTGGGTTTCCGCAATCTTGACTTGGGGGACATTAGTATCTGCTTCTAACGCCGCAATGGTGATAGGTCCTGCAACACCATCAGGGATTAAGCCATAGGTTTTCTGGGCAAGAATAATCGCTTCTTGGGTCATGGGACCTTTAATGCCATCAATCGCACCACCATAAAAACCGCGATCACTCAGCAATTGCTGTACATTTTTCACCGCATCTGATGATTTGTGTTCATCTGGTGTTTTGTAATCAGCAGGAAGTGACTGGACAGAACCAGATTCGTAAGTGTCCGATTGCAAGGCGGCAAGAGTACCAGAGCCAACAACGCCATCAGCTTCAATCTTATAAAATGTTTGGGCAGCGACGATTGCCTCTCTGGTCGCAGGTCCCATAACTCCATCAATTGCTCCAGGGTTAAATCCTCGTCTTGCCAATAGTTGTTGAATACTGGCAATTTCTGGCGTATAGGCAAAGGCAGCAATTGGCATAGTGTTAAGAGCGATCGCGCCTGCTGCCAGTCCAACACATACAACGGACTTAGCATGATGGGATGATTTAGCGATCGAGTCTAGTAATTGACAATCTAAGGTTTGATCAATAGATTCGCCTTGCTGTAGGCGTTCAGAAATCATTTCACTGTGGAGATAAGCAACAAGTTCCATACAATTCAGCCTCAATAAAAAACGCCACTAGGCTAATCAATTGGCTCTTTTGTGTTCGTAAAAACATGATTTCGCTAGTTTTTGTAATTTCTCCCAGTTTAGAGTTCCACAATTTAATAGAGAACCAGATTTTTGATGACTTGGCTTCGCTAAGTCATCAAAAATCGATTTCTTATCTTATGGTGAAGCACTAAAGCAAGATTCAAATTACGTTCTTAAAAGAGCCTATGTATTTATTGTATGGAAAAAAGCTAGTAAATGTCAGAAATTGCTTGTTTTTGTAATGTTTAAAAACTGAGGTCAAGTGCTTTTGTACCTAACCTTTAATTAAGGATTTTGGCGATCGCTTCGGCTAAACCGTCTAGGGTATATTCCACAGCCTCACAATCAACTCGCCCCAATAACTCATCACAGGTTTTAGAGGTCTGAGGACCAATAGAAGCAATTTTTGCTGAGGCAATCCAAGTCTGCCAAGTTTCTCTAGCTGTTACACGATCCAGTAATTGACAAAAATACCTCACAGTCTTGGAGCTAGCAAAGGTAATTACATCAAGTTTTTGGCTTTGAATAGCTGCTAAGGCGACAGGATCGATCGCTTCAGGACAGCCCGACTCATAGGCAGGAATCGACTCGATAATTGCCCCATGTTGTTGCAACTGCTCCACTAAAACCTCACGCCCACCCGATTGCACTCGCGGGAATAACAACTTTTTGTCAGTTAAAACATGATTGCCTGTCAAAAAGGCATCAATCAAGGAATCGGCAATAAAATCTACTGGTACTAAATCGGGCGTAATTCCATAATTTGCCAACACTTCGGCGGTCTTGCGCCCCACTACGGCAACTTTCAGGGAATGCAAGGCACGGCTATCTTTGCCAGACTGTTGCAAGCGTCCGAAAAAACTCTCAACAGCATTTGCTGAGGTCAAAATCAACCAATCATAATTTGCAAGATCGGCGATCGCTTGATCCAACATTTCCCAACTGCTTGGAGGCACGATCGCTAAAGTTGGCATCTCAATAACTTCAAAACCTTGATTGGTGAGTAAATCTGTAAATTGGCTAGCCTGTGTCGCTGCCCTTGTCACTAAAATCCGTTTGCCCTGCAATGGTAATTTTTCCTTTTCTAGATCAACACTGGCTTCGACATCGCTCAGCCAACGTTGGCTAAGCGATGTCGAAGCCAACGTACTTTTTATAGGACTTGATGCCAAGTCTTGGAGAACACAATTTTCTAATAATTTCCTGTCAGGACGGGACAATTGCTCATGAAACTTTACGACTTCCCCAATAATAATCACCGATGGCGATAGAGATCCTTCAGGTAATTTTGACTGGATATCTGTCAAAGTACCTGTCCATACCTGCTGCTCAGGTCTCCCACACCAACGCACGATCGCAATTTTTGTATCCCCAGATTTTCCCTCTTGCAATTTTGCCAACAATCCCGCCAGATTATTTGTCCCCATCAAAATTACCAATGTCGGAATTTGAGCGATCGCATCCCAAGGCAGCCGCTCCAAATCATGTCCCGTCATCACCGCAAAACAAGAACTCGCCTCCACTTCTGTAAGTGGTATCCCAGCCAACATGGGAGCCGCGATCGCACTAGAAATCCCTGCGACTACTTCCCAATCACAATTAGCGGCTTGCAATGCTGATATCTCAGGTAGCGATCGACCAAATATCCAAGGATCGCCACTCTTGAGCCGCACTACTTGCTTACCCTGCAAGCAATATTCCACCAGCATTTGATTGATTTCTGCTTGCTTAATACTTTCCTGTCCACCCCGTTTACCCGCAATGATGCAATTACATTGTGGCGGCGCAAGGTCTAATAAAGTGCGATCGACTAGCGCATCACTAATAATCACTTCAGCAGTACATATCAAATCCCTAGCGCGAACTGTCAAAAACTCTACGCCCCCAATCCCTGCACCAACAATAAAAACTTTACCTTTCATTTTTCGGCTATTATGTTTTAAGACTGTATATGCTTTCAATACTAGTTAATACTAATCAATATTTGTACACACCTAAAAATCATTGTTTAGTTTGATTTATATTCATATCAAATCTATATTCTAAATCTAATATAATAGCCTATTAAATCTAGTTAATTTACTATTTGTAACAAGGGATAGTTACCATGAGTACAATCAAAAATCAATCACAAAAAAATGTTGATAATTATAAGCAAAATCAAATTTTTGAGGATGATGTTTTAGATGTTGAGATAGAAGAAGAACAGGAAATTATTGAGCCATTTGATCCTACTAAGATTAAAATTGATACAAGACAAATAACGATAGATTTAGTCCTCAACAGAATTAAATTTGGTGAAATTGAACTATCTCCAGATTTTCAACGTAATTCTACTATTTGGAATCCTGTCGCTAAAAGTCGATTGATTGAGTCCATGCTTATACGCATTCCATTACCAGCTTTTTATATTGATGCAACTGATGAGGATAAATGGAAAGTTATAGATGGACAGCAACGATTAACCGCTATTAAACATTTTGTGTTAGGTAAGGATGAAGAAAAAAATGATGATAAAGATATATTCCGATTGTCAAAATTAGAGTTTCTCACACAGCTTAACGGGAAATCTTATGAAGAGATACCAAGAAATTATCAGAGAAGAATCAACGAAACCCAAATCACCATTCACTTAATTGAAAAGGGGACATCAGAGGAATTTAAATTTAATATATTTAAACGTATTAATACTGGTGGTTTACCCTTGTCACCTCAAGAAATTCGTCATGCTATCAATCAAGGCAAAGCAACAAAATTTCTTGAAAAACTTGCTAAGACTGAAGAATTTAAAAATGCTACAGGAAATTCTGTCCGAGATGAGCGTATGGCAGATCGTGAGACAGTCCTACGTTTTTTGGCATTTAAGATCACTCATTTTTTAGAATATGATGCAGTTGATTTAGACACATTTCTGAATAATGCTATGAAAATAATGAATGATATGTCAGATGAACATCTTGACAATTTAGAATATGATTTTTTCAAGGCTATGTCTGCTGCGATAGATATCTTTGGCAATGAGGCATTTCGTAAACGGGCTGATAAAAATGCTAGGAAAATGCCTTTCAATAAAGCTTTATTTGAGGCTTGGTCTGTAAATCTAAGTTGTTTAAATTACGATCAAATAGAATTATTAAAAATGAGAAAAGATTCTCTTATAGAGTTATTTATTGAAATCAATGCAGATCGTCGATTTATTGATTCTATCTCTGAAGGAACTGGTTCTATTGGCAGGGTTAAATATCGTTTTAGCACAGTCAAATGGTTGATTGATAAAATTTTAAATATAAATATCAAGTAAAATAAGAACTTAATATAATAAAAAAGAAAATTGAACATGATTGAAACAATAGGATTAACAAATTTTAAATGTTTTGAAAAACAAACTCTAAAATTAGGTAATATAACACTTCTAACTGGTCTTAATAGTTCTGGAAAATCCACATTTATTCAATCACTTTTATTGTTGCGACAATCATATTATCAAGGACTTCTTCCTGATTCTGGCTTAGCACTTAATGGTGATTTAGTTACTATTGGCACTGCACAGGATGCACTATTTGAAGGGGCAGCAGAAGATCAAATTGGCTTTAAGGTTAGTTGGAAAGATGGCAAAGAAGGTGTATGGCTATTTAATTACAATAGAGTGGCTGATGTTTTGAAATTAAATTCAAAACCTATTTATCCTAAAATTTATAATACAAGCCTCTTTAATAACTCTTTTCAATACCTTACCGCAGAACGAATTGGTCCTCGTCCATTTTTTGAAACATCAGAATTTCAAGTGCGGCAACTTAGACAAATTGGCACTAGAGGAGAATATGCAGCACATTTTTTGTCAGTTTATAGAGATGAGAATATCCCCAACGTTGCCCTTAGTCACCCAAAAGCTGAATCCGATAGCTTAATTGAACAGGTCAGGGCTTGGATGGGAGAAGTTAGTCCGGGAACAAAGATTGAGAGAAAGTTAAGTCCTGATATGGGTTTAGTCAGTTTGCAATATTCCTATGGACTGAGCAATCCCTATCGAGCAACTAATGTCGGATTTGGGATTACCTGTACATTACCAATCCTTATCGCTATATTATCCGCACCAGCAGGTACACTCCTCCTTCTCGAAAATCCAGAGGCGCATCTTCATCCTCAAGGACAAGCAATGATGGGGAATTTATTGGCTATTGCAGCTAATTGTGGTGTGCAAGTTGTCCTAGAAACCCATAGCGATCATGTGCTAAATGGTGTTCGGCTTGCAGTACATGGAGGCAAAATCAAACCAGAAGACGTTTGCTTACATTTCTTTCAACGCATTGAACAAAATGATCAAGCATCTACTCAAGTATCATCACCTCGCATTGATCGAAACGGTCGAATTGATCAGTGGCCAGATGGCTTTTTTGATGAATGGGACAAAAGCTTAGATGCTTTGTTGGAGCCTGCTCAGGGGTGAAATATGGCTCTAGATATTGTCTTAAATGAGTTGTCTATAGAAACTCCTGCCCCAAATACATCCATAGCTCGTCAATGGATGTCTAACCTAATGCAAACTGTGAGATCTATAAACGCTGAGACTAAAAGTCGAGCTATCCTAATAACGCAATATGATTTTCACTTAACTTTATTAGCATCTGACTATACTTTACGTCGATGGTTGAATGACATTGATGTAGATAAGGAAGAACGGCGATTTATTAGATCTCTTAGTACAAAAGCTCCTTTTTCTGAAGGTGCACCAGATTCTGACGAAGTCCAATTACTTGAAAATAATAGAGGTTCTTATGAATTTCGATATCAGGGTAAACCCGCTCTCGGACTTGGTGTTGCTTACCTACTGGATATTATTTCAGTAAGTTTACTCTCAGAAATCTGTTGGGATTGCAGTTACTTAGATTTAGATGTTATCTCCATTGACGAAGATGATAAAAAAATAGCAATTGTTCATGCAAGTCGAAAAGAACATCTACAAGATCACATTGACTGGTTTAAGAATCGTATTCATAGCAATATTGATGGGAGAGATTTATGGAGCCAGAAAGATGATTTATTCCCAAATCTTCAATTTTGTGGTTCTGTAAAAAATCAGCTACAAAGTTTATCGATTGGTAATTTGATGCTTTCTCCAGTGACAAAAAGATTATTTGAGTTACAAAAATATTCAGAAGGTTGGACAGAAGGCAATTTTGATGCAAAAAAGTTAAGTAAAACTACTCCTGAAAGTGAGGCTACGCTACAAAAATATTCACAAGAACATACTTTTACCTGTCCCGACGGAAAAAACCGCATTTTTAGCTGGCATGTTCGACTTACTCCTTTAGCTTGGCGTATATATTTTTATCCAGAGCAACCACAAAAAATTATCATTGGATACATAGGAAATCACTTACCAACTGTCAAGTTTAATTAAATATCTAGGGGGGCTTAGAAACCTAATGTAATCAGCCATTTAAGATATTTCACTAAATAATTATGTAATGGATGGCTTGCCTTACCTAAATATTTAGCAAGTTCTAGTATGTTTTTGCCCAATGCGCCACATATTAGGACTCTAATCCATACGCTCAAGCGTTAAGATATTGATTGGTTCGTAGATGCGGTTTCTGGGTTTCCCAAATCAATGGCTGTTAAACTTGCGCTGGATGAAAAACAAGAAATACTTCGCCTTTATCGCGACTCTGACGCGACTACGGTTAACTTGGCGAAGCAGTTTGGCATTAGTACGAGTACAGTTTCACGACTGCTACAGGAGCTAATGCCTGCTGAGGAATATCGACAATTGGTAAGCCAAAAACAGGCTAAAGGGAAAAGAGGATCGCGAGTAAATCACGATCTTGGCAATTTTCAGGTAAATCAACTTGCATTGATTCCCGATGATATGTCAATTATTCCCGATGAGATTAACAACTTTGAGCAAGGTGAAGAAACGGCGATCGCAATGGATGACCAGCAGCTAGATGACAACCTGAATATGACCGTGGGCAACTTTGAAGACGTAGATCTAGAGGATGCAGATCTAGAAGATGAAGATCTAGAGGACGATGACGAATCTGAAGATGATCTAGTCGATGAAGATAATCTTGACCTGAGTGAAGATGAGCTAGATTTCTCCGAAGAAGATACCGAATCGAGCCTGACGATGTTTGCCGATTTGCATGGTACTCATAGTGCCAGCGATCACCTTGAAATTTTGCCACTAGACGAAGCTGATTTACCAGTGATTTGCTACATAGTTGTCGATCGCATTGCCGAGATTATCACCCGTCCCCTTAAGGATTTTAAGGATCTAGGTTCAATCCCTCCTGAAGAATCACTATCCAAGACCATCCCAATTTTTGATAACCATCGTGTAGCGCGGCGTTTTTCTCACCATAATCAGCGTGTGATCAAATTCCCCAGCGACCTCATTCATATTACGCGCCCTAAACTTGTGCAGAAAGGCATTACCCGCATTCTTTTTAGCGGTCAAGTATATACACTCAATTAATTTTAATGATCGTGTTAAGTCTTTCCCCCGCAAGGCAAAAGTTTTGGCAAATTGCCCATACGCCTGACTCTGAGATAACCATTAACCATTTGCTCGAAGGAGCATTGGCGATCGCATGGGAAGAATATCCCAAGATGGATCTCGGACATTATCGAGAAATTTTGGAACAGATGGTGGATGATTTGCAACCCCGTTTAGCCAAGACTCGTTATCCTCTCAAAATAGTACAAGAGATCAATCAATACCTATTTATTGAGAAAGCCTTCTGTGGCAATGATACGGACTATTACAATCCACGTAATAGCTTCATCAATGATGTTCTAGATCGTCGCCTAGGAATCCCCATATCGTTATCAATTATTTATATGGCAATAGGCGATCGCCTTGGATTTCCTATCGAAGGAATTAGTTTCCCTGGACACTTTCTGATCCGTCCTCAACATCCAGATCTAGAAATTTTTATCGATCCCTATAATAAAGGTGAAATTTTATTTCCTGAAGATTGTGAGAATAAATTAGCTCAACTATATGGCCAAAGAGTTCCTCTTCAGCCAGAATATCTGGAACCCGTCAGCATTCGCCGCATTCTAGACCGTTTGCTTAACAATTTAAAACTAATTTATTTGCGTCGCCATGAACCCAACAAAGCATTAGCAACTATCGAGCGATCTCTAATGCTGAATCCAAACGTGCCTACACAATGGCGCGATCGGGGTTTAATTTGCTATCAACTCGAACGCTTTACCGAGTCAAGAATAGATCTCGAAAACTATCTACAACATATCCCCTACGCTGAGGACAGCCAAGTTATTATGCAATTAATTAAAGAGATGCAAAATTAAATCTATAGCAATCCGAAATGATTTGAGAGAAGATTATAGTCACAGCAATTTCTAATCAAGTAAAAGCACTGCAGCTTAGTCAAAGTCAAAGATTTTCGCAAATGGATAATGATCGTTATCTCCTATGTTATCTTTTTGTCAAAAATATTCTCGCATTTTCTTCATAAAATCAAGTTAATGAATCTTATAAAATGATTCTGTAACTTAGTAAAAGACTTAGACAGTTAAATAAACTGATAAAAGTAGCAAAGTTCA
Organism: Pseudanabaena yagii GIHE-NHR1; assembly: GCF_012863495.1. NCBI lineage: Bacteria > Bacillati > Cyanobacteriota > Cyanophyceae > Pseudanabaenales > Pseudanabaenaceae > Pseudanabaena > Pseudanabaena yagii. The sequence continues at coordinate 1,191,727 of NZ_JAAVJL010000001.1, read as the reverse complement.
TCTATAACATCAAAAAATTATGATTAAAAACAGTTTTAAGAAACTTCTTCCATCATCTATTAAATATAGATATCGTATGAAGTTATCTCATTACTACAATGGATTATCAAGCTTAGGATCTAGCTACAAGGTCTTTTTAGCAAAGATCAAAAGACAATTTGTTCGTCCTCCTATCCCTGATTTAAATGGAAGATATAATTTGCATCTTGGATGTGGGGATATTAAACATAGTAAATTTATTAATGTTGATGGATTACCTGCTTCACACATCCACTATGTTAGAAATATTGATGATTTATCATTTTTGCCAGACAATAAAGTCGATTTAATTTATGCCTGTCACTGTTTAGAGCATTTTTCACATCATATTAGAGTTGAACTTGTATTGGCTGAATGGTTTAGAGTCTTAAAAAAAGATGGTATTCTTCGTCTTTCCGTACCAGATTTTGATCTGATATTAAATATTTATAAAGACAATGATAATAGTGCGAATTCAATTGTCGGCATACTAATGGGTGGACAAGATTATAAGTATAATTTTCACATGACAATATTTAATCAATCCAGCTTGACGGAAATATTACTTAAAGTTGGTTTTTCTCAAGTAAGAGAGTGGACACCAGGTACGGATGAGCTGACCACTTTTGATGATAATTCAGGACGCAAGCTTTTAGTAAATGGCAAATATTATCCTGTAAGTCTTAATCTTGAAGCTATTAAATAAACTGATTATTCCTATCATACCAATTCCATTATTTGATCTAGACATATTTAGGCTTTACATCTTAATGTGTTGAATGCGGGAAATACAAAAGAATTAAATGAGAGTCTTGATACCTCTAGAGATAATACGTAGCCCCATAAGAGCTTTAAAATGCTTTACTTATTTGTCTAAATCAATATGGATATGATATAAACTTTCTTTACTATTAAATCTTGGGTATCATTTAGTTAATAAATTTATTGATTCAAAAGTGGTGGCAGGTTTTAACTAAAGTCGGATAGCAGCTTGAGACAGATCGCGTACATTAACCTAAATATTCTTAACCACAAGTCCTATGAAGACATTTACCACATCCGTCAAAAATGCAAGTCTACTAGGTGCATTAGTTCTAATTGCAAGTAATACTCTGTCTTTCGGTTCTGCTCAAGCTATTTCACTAGTTAACCCCAGCTTTGAGGCTGACAGTGTTACAACGTTGCCTGTTATAAACGGTGATTCTCAATATGAATCATCTCCTGTAACGAGAACAGGTAGCAATTTTGTAGTTACTACCGAAAACAATATAACGGGATGGAGAACAACTGCAGCAGACGGTGGTATAGAGCTATGGCAATCTGGGTTTAGTGGTGGAGCACTAGTGCCAGTAACTGTAGCTAATACTGCCAATGGCAATCAGTTTGCTGAAATTAATGCAATTACTGCAGCTTCTCTATATCAGGAGATAGTAGCTCCAGTGACTGGCGGACAGACTCAGCTTTACTTCGATTTTTGGCATCGAGCAAGAGAAAATCAAGGTAATACCAATGTTGCTATTAATATCATTCAACTCACGATTACGGATATGACTGGTGCGACAACAGATGCCAATGGTGCAATAACTAGTGGGGGAACAACTCTTTTCCAGAGAGATTTTCTAACTAAGTTGTTAGACCCTGCAAATCCAGGAGCTAACAATGGGTGGTTTAATTATCAGTCATCTGCTTTTTCTGCATTTTTTGTAGATACTAGTACTTCTGCTAAGACTGTTAGATTTTCATATTCAGCATTAACATCAACCAACGGGCTTAATACTACAACGTCTGACGGTTCGACTATTGCTCAGAATGCTACTAATACTACTTCCTATGGAAACTTTATTGATAATGCACAGTTTTCTACCGCTCCAATACCTTTCGATTTTTCACCTAATTTAGGTATCGGTATTCTGGGTGCATTGTATTTAGGTAATAAAGCTATTCACTCCCTGAGAAACAAGAAAGATATTAATTCCTAGTTTCCGATAAATTGCCATACCTTCAACTCAACAAAAAAGCTCACACTAAGTGTGAGCTTTTTTGCTGATAAATCTATAAATTTTTGAGAGCAATTACCAATTTATCTTGATCTTTCCAACCTGTGAAAGCTGTGTAGATACATCGATCGATTGAACCTTGGTCTTCTGCAATACTGTCACTGACAAAAATATGAGTAACTTGCAGATAGTTTTTCCATACCCAAAGTTTTGTGTCATCTGGATAGGTTTTGATTACTTGAGCATATTGAAAACTTTGGTTATTGGTTTCGGTGAGGTCGATCGCTCTTAGTTTGGTTATTAATTGCGAAGCACTATCTGTTGGTAGGGGTGCAATTACTGGTCGATTCCAAAATTGGCGGATGGCTTCCGCAACTCTGGGATGATTTTTAAGTGTGGGATGACGTAACCCATCTAGATAGACAAGGCTTGCATAATTAAACTGCGAACAGCCTATAGGTACTGTGCCATCTGTGTGATTACCTACATTGCCAACGATGGATAATGTGGGGATTTGGGATGCGATCGCTTCAGCAATGGGGCGACGATTTGTGCCTAGGTCACGGGCAATTAGAGGAAATAAACGCAATGGATCGAATAATCTACCCAAATCAGAGCCACCAACAGGTGAGGCAACTAGGACTAGGCTATGGACTTTGTGCCACCATTCCTGATGGCGATTTAAAACTTCGAGCCAGATTAATCCACCCATCGAGTGACCAACAATGCGTAGGGGGAGATCTGGATATTGGGCGATCGCTTCTATTGCAATCCGTTCAACTTTATCGATTAGTGGAGTTATGGTGAGCCAAGTATTAATCCAACCAAGATCAGGCGTATAGATAGGAATATTTGATCTTGATGATTGATCTACTAATGCTTGAGCTAAGTAGTTAATGTCGTGATATGTATCCGCCCACCCATGCTGTGCAAATAATATGAAGTTTTGAGCTTGAGAGCACTCTTGCTGCGGTGAACTGTTAGACATGATTTAAGGGCTACTACCTTCTAATTCTAACGCCGCGATACATTATTGCTGTATCAGACTTAGTATCAACTTTCGGCTTATTGGTGATATCTGACTTTGAGTTTACATTAATTGCTTCAACGGGTGTCACCGCTACTGTCTTCTCTTGTGCCACTGTGGAGACTCCATCCATACTAATGGCTATTGCTTCTAGGGGGTGGGCAATTAATGAACAGCCAATTAAGGCAGTAACTCTTGCGATTTCAGAAATTAAATTATCTCTTGAGAGGCGTGGCAAGACATCAACTGCTCCTCTTCTTAATGCCCAGCTATGTTCGATATCTTTGATTCTTTCTTGACGAGGGTTAAATAAGACAACTTTTGTATCAGACTGTTGTTTTTTTACCCATTGACATACTGATGATGATTGCAAAGTTTCTGAGTTAGGGCTTTTGAGCGCTATATCCATCAGTAGAAGATTGGGAAGATTTTGGCGATCGCACTGCTCTAAATATTGCACAAGATCACAGTTAGGACTTTCCCAAGTTACCTCCAATTGCTGGGTTTCCAAAGCTGCTTGCCACAGTTGCCCTTGATATTGGTCAATGTGCACCATTAAAACAGCTTTTTTTTGCTCAGCCATACGCTCTACTTGCTTTCCTCATTAAGATGAGTTGACAATTTTAAATTTTAATGAAGTCAACTTAACTGATTTTAGGATTCTGATTTGTACCCTAGTTAACTAAAAATTGTGATTGTTGCCATTCCTTCTTGCCAATCAACGGGGCAAACCTCGTTTTCATGGATTTGGGTATGTTGAATTGCCTTGAGGGTGCGGATAGTTTCATCAATGCTACGTCCAAAGGCTAGGTTGTTGATAGTTGCGTGCTGGACAATTCCTGCTTTGTCAATGATAAATAATCCCCGCAAAGCTACGCCTGTAGATGGGTCAAGCACATTAAAAGCAGTGGCGATTGCCTTTGTTAGATCAGACACTAATGGACATTTAATATCTCCGCCCAGTCCACCATCAGCGAGTGGGGTTTGAATCCATGCAAGATGAGCATATTTGCTATCAACGGAAATACCGATTACTTCCGTATTTAATTTGGCAAACTCATCATAGCGATCGCTAAAGGCAAGCACTTCGGTAGGGCAAACAAAGGTAAAGTCAAGGGGATAAAAGAATAAAACAACGTATTTATTCTTTTGATAACTAGAAAGTTTAATTTTGGTGAATTCCTGATCGATGACTGCATCTGCTTCAAAATCTGGCGCAGGATTACCCACCCGTAAGTATTCAAGCATAAGCTATTTAACTAATAAACATAATAAATTTGTTGAGTATTTTGTTGCTAGATACAACATTATTTAGGGATTTTTTGATGGCTTTTAAATTTGATAAATCAAAGTCAAATTAATGATTAATTAAGCTGTGATTTAGGTCATCATGATTATTTGGCTTAGTGCTATTCTAGGAGCAGTTCAGCTTTCTAAGTTGCAAATTATGTCACCAGTAAAAGAAGCTCCTTCCGCGATCGCCAGTCTAGCCAATCTCAATGGGGAATCTGCTCATGCCACCGTAGAGAGACCTTGGGGATCATTTACTACGTTAGAGGAGGGACGTGGGTACAAAATTAAGCGTATTGAGGTTAAACCTGGTCATCGCCTCAGTTTGCAAATGCACCATCATCGTAGTGAACATTGGATCGTAGTTTCTGGTACAGCCAAAGTGACCTGTGCGGACAAAGAAACGATGATTAGTACAAATCAATCGACCTATGTACCTAAATGTACAGCGCATCGTCTTGAAAATCCGGGCATTATTCCGCTTATCTTGATTGAAGTGCAAAATGGCGAATATTTGGGTGAAGATGACATTATTCGCTTTCAAGATGACTATGCAAGGCATGAAAAGAAATAAACATACAACATTACCCTAAATTTGTTGTCGCACCACACAAACATTTGTGCAATGATAAAAGAAAGCCCACTGTTTCCAGTGGGACTAGCATTTTTGTGTTGAGTGCGGATATCTTAGATCATTTTGCGGTCAAAGATATTAAGTTTTTTGCCTGTTTAGGTGAATTTTTCGTGATTTTAGGTCACAAATTTTAAAAGATAAGTAGTAAAGCTCAGCATTGCTACTTATCTTTTAGTTTATATAAGGCATTCCTAAAAATGATTTGAGAGATTGCACACCGAAGGGGTGCAATCTCTCAAATCATTTAATCTCACATATGACTCAAGAAGATGACTGAAGAAGCTCAACTCCCATCTCCGTCTAACGAGACCCCCTCACCTTTTAAAAATCTCACAGGCGCAGCGATCGCTGCCACACTAGCCACCGGTCTCTACGCATTTACAAATATGGTGGCTCATAAGTTAGCGACTGCACCCTTGCAGACCACAAATACGCTAGCGAATCGTCTGTCTACCCTTGTCCGCACAGTCCTATTGGCGCTTGGTTCAGGCATAACGATGATTTTTGCAGTAATTGCCTTGGGACTGGTCTTACTAACGCTTAAGCAGGTATTTACAGCTATTTTTAGCAAACCACAAGATCTCTAATCATCAAGGCGGCGCAAAGCGCCGCCTTGATGACTTACCAATCAATTAATAAACCTTGCGATCGCAAATGGGATTGTAAATCACTAATTTTGCCGCGATCCAGAATTGCTTGAGGTGTTAACGATGGATCATCTTGCAAGATAATCCATGCGGCGGTCGCACCTGCGGCTGAGCCTGCTGCCCATTCGCCAACGTGTATACGAGTTGCGCCATTAACAATATGGCTAACAGCGATCGCCTTGCCGCCCATCAGCAAATTGTCAATGCGTTGAGGAATTAAGCTCTCCAAAGGAAAAATAATTGGACGGACTTTATCCTCATTGGCAGGAGCAGCGCTTGGCGATTTCGATGGTTCCCAGTTACGGTAGCGGCAACCATGCATATCGATCGCATAGTGGGTTAAGCCAATTGAAGTGGGATTAAAATTGCGCCCCCCATCCATATCTTTACGAATATCTTGCTCACGCATGAAAAATTCTTTTTGCCCATAGGCTTGACGCCCCAAAATTCGCCGACCTTCACGAATATAGGGATACATACTCAAACCAGATTGGGTAGGCATAGGACTATCGGGACCCGACATCATGCGTACAGGGAATTGGGGAGAGGCGTATTTGTCCATGATCCATTCTGCAAATAGCAGTGCATGATTTTCGCCATCCTTTAGTGCTGTAGTATTTAAACCACCCAACCAATTTTGTTGCTGTCCTGAATCACGGATTTGTTTATCCGTCAAAATTAAAGGGGGATTCATAACGCCCCAATCATTACCACGATTCCAGTTCACGACGGTCATATCACCTTTAGCAGGAATTGCTTTAAAGGGATCATCACGTTTCAGGCTGATAATACGGCGATAGTTGAACACACTATTTCCTTCAAACATGGGGAATCTACCCAAGTCGTAGTCCTTACGATGTTCTTCCCGTGAATAACCGGGCTGCACTTTGCGTAGTTCCTTCAGCGATTGCCCTTCGTCATCGGCTATTTTCAGCACAAAGGGGAATGTAAATGCTTGAGTACATTCAGGGTTATCGGCAACGGCATGGACTTCACCCGTTGTACTAAAACCTTCTGCACCGAGACGATGGGGTAAGTTTGCCCATGCAATTAACTCTCCTGTGTCAGAGGAATCAATTACGATCATCTGCTTGCCTGCGGGAGCCTGCAAACGAATTGCTTTTTTATCAAAGGTTTCGTCAGAGTTCCAGTTAAACCAGCTTTTCAGTTCGCGAGATAAGCGACCTTGAGGTAAGTAATTAGGATCGCGGGGAATTCTTCTCACACCATAGATAGCCGTAATGCGATCGCCCTTATCGTTAAAACTTGCCCCCTTAAAGGCAACTTGTGTTTCCCAGCGACTCTTAGGTGCAGATCGCTGTGACTCACGCAAAAATTCTTCGGCGGCTAATTCCCCTGAATAGGGAGTAAAGCAAAGATTACCAACCCAGCAACTATTGGTGTCAGCAACTACACCCCCTGGTTTGAGATATGAATATTTTTCGGGTAGGGCAGGCTGACTGGCAATAATATTTTTAAAATGCGTCCAACTGAGGGGAAACTGCTGACGATAGCGCATGAGTAGGGATTCATCGATCGCACTGACCCCTTGCGAACTCACCTGTCCACCGAGCATGGGGGTTAATTCAATTAAACAAGTCGTTGCCCCAGTTTTCATCGAATGATAGGCGGCAGCTACCCCCCCTAGGGAGCCACCAACGATCGCCACATCACATTCCCATACCTCTGCATCAGCAGGTGGTGGTGGAATTAAATTGGGAAAGCCATTGCGATCATATAGGGGGATTGCTGAATTCGGATCTTGAGCGATCGGTTCATTGGCTATTTTTTGCTGACCAATGATTTGCCAAGTTCTTGCGGCTGCTCCGCTCAGTACAACACCAAGAAATAACATCCCCAAAATATGACTGAGCTTTGGCTTCAAAGAGATTTTGGGTTGAACATCTTTGGTCTGATCGTTGCGATCGCTATTATTTTCTGGTTTTTCTGGTTGATCGCTCATAAACTTGCAATTACTACTTCAAGGTTTGCCTATTGTTAAGACAGGCAAGTACAGTCATCTTCCACAGTTTTAAGATTATCTTATATTGTCGATAAATTGACACATTTTAGTGTAAGTAAATTGGCTGACAAATTTATCTCAAATCTTCTTGCGATCGCATCGATTTCTTTCTATCAAAAATATAAGATTAGGCAACAATGTATGCCTAAATTCAAGGTATTTAGTTTGTCTAATAGTGTTTTTTGTCAAGACAACCCGTATACCAATCCATATTGATACTAAGTAATTGGGCATAATTAAAAATCAGAGCCAAAACATTTATGGCAAGCACAGCATGGTCTACAGGTTTTTAGCTTGTATATTTAATTGCATCCAGATATTTAGAAAAAAGATATTGATTAGATAAGCTTAAAATCATTGAAAATCAGAACAACATCCTGTGGTTTATGTGGCGCTTACACCACAGTTTTGGTGATTTTATATTTAATTACATCTAACTACCTATGTGCCAACTGCTCAAACAGCCACCATCTCTATAGAAAGATTAAATACCAATTTTCTAAACAGATTAATTAAGGAGATCCAGAGAAATTTTAGAGATTATTTTAATTGCTTAACAGTATTCTCAACAGTGTAAATACATTATTCCCAAATATCACAATCTTGATTTCATCGTAGCTCTCAAAAGACACTAATTACTCACAAACTGACGTAATTTGCTTAATAGAGCTATAAGATTTGTGATATTGCTAAGTAGATATAGCAGTTCCAAATCCTTGGTAGATTTTGGGTTTTGTGGAATCGCGCCCCGAAGGGGTGCGATTCCACAAACTATTTTAGGATTGTTAGGAACTTGCTATTAATTAAAGTACCTGTGGCTTCGACTTCGCTCAGCCAACGTTAGCTGAGCGAAGTCGAAGCTAGATAACTTTGGTGGGACATTTTTTATCCGCAAGAGCCTTATAAGCATAACTAAACAGGCAATTCTTGACCTAAAAAAGGCAATAGACTCTGGGCAAGGGTTACAGGGTCAACCCCCATTTCCGTGCGCTGTTTAGCGAGCCATATCGCGGCTTGGGAATGCCACAATGTTCCCGCGATCGCAACATCATTAGCTGCCATGCCTTGAGCTAATAAGCCCCCAAGCATACCTGCTAAGACATCACCACTACCGCCTCTAGCTAGGGCAGGAGTGCTTTCGGGATTGATCCATACCTGTGATGAGGTGTTGTGGGGAAAAGCGATCGCCGTCTTTGATCCCTTCAGTAAAATTGTGGATTGCGTGAGGGTTACGGCTCTCTGTAAAGCCTCTATGCGTTCAACTGTGCGTAAGTCAGGAAATAGCCGACAGAACTCGCCCCAATGGGGAGTAAGAATCACAGAATTTTTTCTATTCTGTAATTGGTCAAGCCCAGTGGCTCTGTCTAAAGAGGCTAAAGCATTTAGACCATCGGCATCAAGAATTAGTGGGCGATCGCTATCGATGATTTGCTTGACAACTGGCATAGCTTCAAGGGACAGCCCACAACCACAGGCGATCGCTTGATATTTCGCAAAATCAAGATTCGGTAATTCGGCGATCGCTCCCGCAGTTTCTGGGCAGCCAATGACAAGGGCATCAGGAACTTGGACGAGAATTAGCGGTTTTAGAGAATGGGGAACAGCGATCGATAACATTCCCACACCTGTTGCCTTTGCGCCCATCGCCGCGAGAAGAGCCGCACCACCATATTGTTGAGATCCGACAACTAGCAATAAATGGCCAATTTCATATTTGTGAGCGATGGGATTACGCACAATTGGTAGGCGATCGCGGAGTATCTGTGGCTCAATCCGCCAGAGAGGATGTTGATCCCCTAATACTTGATGTATAAATTGCTCAGGAATGTCAAACCCAATTCTTTCCAGCTTACCAACATAGGGCGTAGCCGATTCTGTCAGTAAACCCCGCTTCCATAGTCCCAAACAAAAAGTATGGGTTGCCCGAATCGCAATACCCATGACCTTACCGTGATCGGTGTGAAGCCCTGATGGTAAATCAATGCTGAGGATAGGAATTTGCCAATTGTTGATGGTGTGTATAGCGATCGCGACATCGCCAGTAACATCCCGTTCTAATCCAAATCCAAAGATGCCGTCAACAATCAAATCGCAATCCTGTAGTGCCTCTAGATCAACAAAGGGAATCCCTAAACTTTTGGCATAGCATCCATGTACTCGCGTTAAGGGTTTAGATTTGGCAAATGGTGTATAGATTCGCACCTGTCGCCCTTGGTGATGCAGTTCTCGCGCCACCACTAAGGCATCACCACCATTATGTCCAGAACCAACTAAGATGCCAATGCGTCTATAATTCCGAGCGGGATAGAGTTCCGTTAATCTTTGGGTAATCCGCAGCGCGACCTTTTCCATTAATGCGGCTACGGGCATTCCTGCTTGGAAGATCAGATTTTCGATCGCTTGCATCTGAGCAGCAGTAGCGATAGCTTGTGAAGAAAGGCAATCGATCATTGAGGAATTTGCCTTAGGAATTTGGTGGCACAAACTTTTTGAAGCTCGCAGGTACATGCTGACGAATCCAATCTTTTACCTGTGGAAACTGAAAAGCCGCTAAGCCACTCCCTAACAAGAGGGCAACTAAGATCAAAATAATCATGAAGGCTTTGTTAGTCTGTCTAGGCACTGCTAGTTCAGTTTTTGCCGATTCCAGATCGCTGGCACTCAAATTATCGGGGACATCTGTGGGTTCGCTAGATGAGCTATCAGCATCAGTAGTTGTGGTTGCTAAAGCACCTGCCTCTTCGTTGACATGATTGGGGTTGGGCAAAATATCTTCAGTATCTACATCATCTTCAGAACCCTCGGAAGAAGTCACCTGATGATCTTCATTTACGTTATCCTCATTAGGATCGGGAGGCGCAAACCGACAACGCATCAGGGCGACCGTAATATTGTCATGCCCATTCAATTCATTGGCTTGATCAATGAGATTTTGGCAACTGAGATTGAGGGGTTTGTCTTCAGTTAAAACTGGGAGCAAATATTTGTCATGGATCTGCTCAACGCGCTCAAAGTCACTCAAACCATCGGAACAAAGTAGTAGCAGACAATCTTCGTCGATAAAGAATCTTTGTACCCTTGGTACTAACATATCGGAGCCTCTAGTTCCCAAGGCTTGAATCAACGCGCCACCATCAATGCGTTGGGATGAATAGGCATAGAAGTTATAGCCCAAGGTAGTCTCGCGAGTTGCCACATCATCATCGAGGGTAACTTGGCGCAAATTATCTTTGCTAATGCAATAGAGGCGGCTGTCACCAACATGCACTACATAGACCTCATTGCTGGGCTGTCCATTGGGACGGGGAATTACTGCCATAACCAGAGTGGTTCCCATCCGTTGCTGGGCATGGCGTTGCTGTTGGTCGTTAATTGCCACAATTTGATTGTTGACAACACGAGCCACCATCTCTAACTGGGCAATAAATCCCTGCGCTGAGAAGTCAGGATCATTCTCAGCTTGATTAAGGAGGGTTTTGAGTTGTTGTTCGAGGGTTTTGATCGCTAGCGAACTTGCGACTTCACCACCATCATGACCACCAAGCCCATCACAGACGATCGCCAGACGATCGCGTAAACTCTCAGCCTGTTCGCTGCGTTTTTGACGCTTAGTGTCAGGATAGCAAGCATCCTCATTATGATCGCGCTGTTGTCCTACATCCGTGGCACTGGCTACGCGCACGGTGAAGGTCTGATCCTGCATCACCTTTAAGGTCAACTTATCGAGATAGGCGATCGCACTGTTTACATCGTATTCACCACGAGCCAAACTGTAGAAAAATTCAGCGATCGGTTCGGCAATTTCAGGCTTAGCCAGATCCAGCCACTGTACCCAAATGTCCCCTAATTGAGAGATATGCACTGCCGATACATCTGCTTGTAATTCCAACAGGCGCACCCACATGCCATCGACCCGCACCAATTTAGGTTCGATCAAGGTGCGCGTCATATTTTGTTCGGCGAGGGGTTCCCAGAGGTTGAGGACTTGCCAGAGTAAATTAATTTGGCGTAAAGCGGAGGCTTGTCCCCAACTCTCAGCTAAGGTCGGACAAAGATTGCCTTGGCGATCGATGGGGACATTTTCTAATAAAAATATTTCTGAAAGATTTAGCTCCTCACCTAATAAAAGCAAACCATAGGGACGGGGCAGGTGCAGGCTCAATCGTGATAGCTTGAGATAAGACACTACATAAGTCTGAAATTCAAGGGGTAGCTCAGGTAGTGTGAAGGCATCGGTATCAACAACAATTTGTGAGGATAGGACACGATAGCGATCGCCCAGTAACGATGCAGGCGGAAAGGACTCGGTATCTAGTCCGACTGCCCAAAGATATTGCTGCTCAACTGCCGTAGTTTGCTCTTGATTTTCCATGAAGATGTTAGTTACTTACCAAACTCAATGGTGAATATATAGGTGAAGCTGAGGTATGTCTAAGCCACTACAGTAAGGACTGTGATGATCGGAGAAACTACAGTATTAAATGTTTGGTCTATTTCTTCAAGAGACATTTGGCTATTGTAGCGAAACCAAGTCACAATTTTAGTGGATTTTGAGCTGTTCTGCGCCTAGCTAATCTCCAAAAATATCAACGTATATACAACTTGATACTGGATTTCTTTAGAATCTAGGTATAGAAATAGTTAAACTCTTAACTTATAGGAGTTAAATTTAACAATAAAAATTTAATACTTATTTAATGCTTGTTTAATACTTATTTTTATTCTGTTTAATTTGCAATTCATTTTGGCAATTTATCTTCGATTTTTATCAAAAAACCTTTATTTATTACCTTTTAGTACTTTTTGAACATTATTACATCGTCAGAGCCTATGAAAACTCAACTTACCCATCGTGAACAAAAAGTCCTTTGGGCAACCATCGATCACTATATCCAAACGGCGGAACCTGTTGGGTCAAAGGCTTTAGTGTCAGAGTATGACTTTGACATTAGCCCGGCGACGATCCGTAATGTGATGCATACATTAGATCGCAGTGGTTTACTATATCAGCCCCATACTTCAGCAGGACGTGTGCCTTCAGACTCTGGCTATCGTGTGTATGTCGATGAACTAATCGATCCTGCCAGCGAGCTGACCTATAGCACCCATCAGTTTATGGCAAGCAAAAGCGATCGCCTTGGTAAGTCCAGCCTCGATGGGGTACTGCGTGATGTTGCCCAAATTTTAGCGACTTTAAGTGGCTGTATCGCCGTGATTACGGCTCCGAATATGCAAACTATGCGAATTAGGCATTTGCAATTAGTCATGGTCGATCAACGCAAAATTATGGCGATCGCGGTTAGTGATACTTACCACACTGCCTCTGTAACGATGGATTTGCCTAGCGAAACTCAGCCTGATGTTTTAGAAGGTGAATTAAATATTCTCAATAATTTTTTAAATGAACATTTACGCGATAAAAGCTGGACAGAACTTGGCAGTGCGCTGCAATGGGATGATCTAGATCGACAGTTTCAGCAATATGCGGTGTTATTACAGCAGTCCTTGCAGCAGTTGATGAAACTATGCGATCGCACGGCTTTAGGGCAAATGTTTATTAGTGGCTTAACGGAACTATTACGTCAGCCCGAATTTTCTAATTTGCAACAGGTTCAGAATATTGTGCAGCTTCTTGAAGCTGATCGCGCTTCGTTAATGGCGTTAATTGTCGATCAAGCCCGATCTGCGACCAGAGCCGTCAGTATTTCCATCGGTTCAGAAATTTCTATCGAGCCAATTCAAAACTGTACTTTCATTTCTAGTACCTATCTCTGTGATGATAAGCCCGTTGGCACAGTCGGAGTTTTAGGTCCTACTCGTTTAGGCTATACCAGAGCGATCGCTTCAGTACAGGCAGCAGCTTTGCATCTCACCGATGCAATCAGTAAATGGTAGTTATCGAATAATCCATGGTAGTTATCGAATAATCCGCTGGCAAAGTGATCGCCTTCCACATCTTATCCATTTATCTCAATTGCGGAACATTTCACTAACTGAGTTAATGGAACAATTACAAATTTCCTTTCAATCAATCTGTTCTTAAAGATCGAGAAGAGATCGCTGCATTAATATAGCTAAAAATCTCATCCAGTTCAGCGATCGCTTCTAGCTCAAGATTTTCTGTAGCCGTAAGAGTATCAGCCTTTTTCTTGTCGAGTAGGGTTTGAAGGCGATCGCCAAGTTCATCAGTAAATTTAAAAAGCGTGAGATGGTTGATTTGCTGGATTCGCATTCCTTTGGGTAGAAGGGATGATAGTTTTAGCACTGTATTCATAATGATTAGATGCGATCTCTCTCAAATTGTACTGAGCCATACGCAAAATCTCCACCAAGCTTTTTCATCAACTTTCTTAGGGCTATCACTCTTGAGTCTACTTCGATGGATTTGGGATTGACGACTCTACTCACAACTGCTCTAGCAAAGACTTTCCCTGTAATTTTATATCTTTCAGTTTGAAAATACTTAATTGTCTGAGTTAGTTGCTCGACAGCAGAAATTAAATCTCGCCCCTTGAGTTCAATAAAGTATAAATCGGCTGATTCAGGACGACGTGACGCTTCAGCCTCACAGATTATCATGAGATAATCGCACTTTCTTTGCAGCAATTCTCATTATGAAAAATTAACTACTGTTGGGAGGGAGATCTAACTCCAAACCTTGAATCATAAAAGTCAAAAGATGATCCCAACTATCAAAAACAAGATATCGAGTCAAGGCGCGTAAATCGTTAAAAAAGGTTTTGCGGGTTGGCAAATGAGAGCGCAATAACTGGTACTTGTCATCGACCAATTCCAATAACGTGTGAAATAGTAGGGACAAAATATTGAGGGTGGCTAGGAATGAAGCAAGATGCTCCTTGCCATGTCCAAAGTTGTGTTCTAGGTTGTAGCCCTTAGTTTTGAGAGTATTGTTATTCTCATTTTCCACTTTCCAACGAGTACGACCAGCCAGCACGATTTCCACCACTGTTTGCTCAGTAATCAGGTGATTGGTGGCAAAAGAGTTTTTGTAAACTACCTTGCCATCAGGTCTAGTCACAGTTAGTTCACACCAGTTAACCAGCAAAGCATCGTCACCATCTTTGATAGCAGCAATTCTCATTATGAAAAATTAACTACTGTTGGGAGGGAGATCTAACTCCAAACCTTGAATCATAAAAGTCAAAAGATGATCCCAACTATCAAAAACAAGATATCGAGTCAAGGCGCGTAAATCGTTAAAAAAGGTTTTGCGGGTTGGCAAATGAGAGCGCAATAACTGGTACTTGTCATCGACCAATTCCAATAACGTGTGAAATAGTAGGGACAAAATATTGAGGGTGGCTAGGAATGAAGCAAGATGCTCCTTGCCATGTCCAAAGTTGTGTTCTAGGTTGTAGCCCTTAGTTTTGAGAGTATTGTTATTCTCATTTTCCACTTTCCAACGAGTACGACCAGCCAGCACGATTTCCACCACTGTTTGCTCAGTAATCAGGTGATTGGTGGCAAAAGAGTTTTTGTAAACTACCTTGCCATCAGGTCTAGTCACAGTTAGTTCACACCAGTTAACCAGCAAAGCATCGTCACCATCTTTGATAGGTAGCCCATTGACATATTGGTAGGTATAGGTCTCTTGAACTTTCCCTGTCCACTTATTGACAACCACCGTTGGCAAAGCAATCCCTTCTATATGCTCATAGATAGTGGGGTGAGATTCGGGCGGCAGACTAAGATGAAGTTGAACTGTTGCTCTAATAGCATTTGGCAGAGGGGTTGGCGAGAATAAAGGTCATCACCCAAAACAGTTACCTTGAATGCACTGTACTTACTGCCATGTTGTAACAACCATCTTTTGGCGGCTGTATTCTCACAGTCTTGCTTGTCATTTCCATCCTGCGGCACAATAAATTCTGGTACTAGGGGAATCACTTGCGATTGATGTGGACTGACGATAACTGGCGTAACTACGCTATGAAAATAATGAATTTCTCCTGATTTCATTTTCCTACTCGAACAATGGTGACAGTGTATTTGTTTTGAACTAAAGTACTCTGTCCCATCTAGCGCCATTAATAGATTGTTGGCGAATCCTCGAAATCCTTGCAGTTTCCCCTTTTGCTCTATCGTCTCCAAGATTGTCTCGAACACTGGAAACATTTCTTTAGGTTGCACTGGGTCTAGCAAGTCTCGGATATGGTTATCCGTTGGTATTTTATGCACCCCAAATAAACTTTGGGCGTTGCTTCGCCCTTTTGTCTGCTCCATTGTCCGCTGGTAAGACAAGAATGATGGACTTTGAGTGAAAAATACACTGAATGCACTCATGGCTGCATCTTCCATGCCATAGCGACTATTTTTGCCTGTCCGCTTGTCTGGCAATGATTCTAGTTGTTGTCGGAAAATTTCTACAATTCTGTCGAATGAGCCTTGTGCTTTCAAAGCTCTTCCCCTAAATCAATCATCATGTTATTTACAATATCCCTATATCAACGGTTTGACTAGCCTTCGTTCATAATGAGAATTGCTGCTTTCTTTGGCTTTGACTAGTAATTACGCAGTTATCAATTTCTACCTTACATACTTTTCTTCTGGATGGATTCTGAAGAATATATTTTATCTTCTTATTCTTCGCATCATATGCTGGAATTTCTGGATCTTGCTTGCAGACTGTACAACTAGAATAATTTTCCTGAAACTCTTGACAGTTCAACTTCATGCCTCAATCCTCAAGATCAAACAGTTGATTAAAGGTATCAACGATAATGTTTGAGGCTCTATCGATTTCGGCTGATTGAATCAATCCCATTTCGCGATCGACAATAGTTCGAGCAGTACCATCTTCTAAAATATAAGCGTCTAGCCTATCAGGATTAATCCATAAATGAGGATCTACAATATTTGCAACTTCTTTTTTATCTTCTTCCACTCCTAATTTATGAGCATAAAGAAGATTATTAAATGATGAAAGGATATAGGGGCTATGAGTAGTTAGAAGGATTTGATTTTTATTATGATTTGCAAAGAGCGATACTAAGTCAATAATTTGCTTTTGCGCTACTGGGAAAAGATGCGCTTCAGGCTCTTCAATAATCATAAACACCTTACGATCATTCAGCATTAGAATAACAATGATTAGTAAAATCCAAACAACTTCTTGCTGTCCTGAAGAAGCAAAATTTATTGCAGTACTCTTGCTATTAGAAAATTCAATTTTTTCAATTCCATTTTGATAACTATATGATCCCTTCAAGATTGAATTTACGAGATCTTGAGCAAGTTCAATTATTTTTACAGATGTATCATTGAGGCTATTTTTTTCTGAAATATAATTTTGGATTAAATTATCTATACCATTTTCACAGACTAGTTTAGCTTGATCAATAAGATTAATAAATTCTCTCATGAGATAATCAAGCTTAATTAAGCTATCTGATTGTAATTTGTTATCAGATAATAGCTCGTCCCCCATATCAATATTGTATCTTTGCTGAGATAGTGTTGTAATCAAACTTCGTCCAGCAGGTAAGTATATAACTTCTCTGTCATCTCCAAAAAGGTTGTCAAGCTGAATATTTATTTCTTCAAATAGAGCAGATTCTTTTGATTTAATAGTAATGGCTTCTTTTGAAGAAGAAAAATTAGATACCTTTCCATGTAGCTCAATTCGCAAATCTTTCAACTTATTGATTGTTTCATTGAAATTTATAGTGAAGGCTGAACTGAATTCACTATAAATAGCTTGACCATATAGACTAGTCCCAATTAATATCTCATTTTGGTCGCTATATATGTAAGTTAGCTTAGTATCAGGAGATAGCTGGGTAGTAGTAGAACCATAGAATTTTGTAAATTTCAGATTTACCAGTTTGCTAAACCTAGAAATAGGATCATCAAATTTATTTTGGTTATAGCAGTCAAGATAATATCGATACAAGTCATCTCTTAAGGACTTAAAAAAGAATATTGCTTTGCTAACAGTACTTTTTCCACTAGCTTGAGAGCCAATGAATACAAGGATATCATTCAGATCAAGCTTGATGTCTGAAACGGGACCAAATTGATGAATGGTTAGTTGTTGTGACATAAGAAAACAAGTAATACTTTCGTGAATTTTTAGGAAAGAAATGGAATATCAATTACTTTTGAAAGGGATCGCCTAGTTCATCGGTAAATTTAAAGAGTGTAAGATGATTGATTTGCTGGATTCGCATTCCTTTAGGGAGAAGGGATGATGGTTTTAAAGATGTACTCATGACATTTTTTAGGTTTGATATTCAGATTTTAACTTTTGTGTTTTACTTCGCAATTTGTTTCAAATATTTCAAGATGATTTTCTTTGAGAGCAATAGTTTTAAATTAGTTAATTATCATTTTTAAGATTTCCTTAATTGTTATTTTATTTGTCTAGTTTTATCTCAAATTTACTCCACCATTCACTTATTTCCGCACTCTCAGTCAATCCTTTAGGAGCATTACCTAAAAGCATTTCAATAATCGAATTTTTTAAAATTCTTGGAGCATGAAGTAAGACTTCTTTTAGTTTTTCACTATCTTTCTGCTTTAAGTCATTAATACTTTTCCCGTGAGCAAGCGCTGAACGAAAGCTATATAAATTTTTCGCGACATTAAAAATTCTTCTCTTTTTATCTAAAGTTTTCCCCAGCAAATTTGAAGCGCGTAAAGCAAGTCGATAATCAGGCTTTTTTTGGTAATTATCATTTAAAATTATTGCTTCAAATGCGAATGCTATATCAAGTAATCTTTCAGGATCATCAGGTAAATAACTCTCATAACTTGCCCTAAATCTTTTGATCGCAACATCCAAACCTTTAATATCATGAATTTCATAAGATGATACAAGGTTAGAAATAAGACTTAATTCTGCTTGCGATAGCGGTTCCGTTTGCTGAGTTTGAAAATAGAATCGTTTGGGAATAAAGATGGAAAGCTCAGGTTGATAGTCTTGTACGTAAGTTTTCCTGATATGTGGAGTAAAATCATCAATTGGAAACATTTCAAGCGCAATCACCCCGATATCTTCATCTCTAACAAGCCTGAGACAATTAACTAAGTCATCTGTATTCATTTCAGCTACAGTAAAACAATTTAAATAATGCTCAGATGTAGCATTTACATTTATTTCCTGCTTATACGTTATGACAGTATTGATTCCATCTAATCTAACGTCTCTATTATTGTTATAAAGCTTAGATAGTAATTCATCAGTTGCATACTGAATAGAAAACATACTTGCATTCCCAAAAAAGGAAATAGATGTATCCATGTCAATTACTGGTGCATTTAGAAAGATTACTACTTCGTAAACGTTATAATTTTTTTCTGCTATGGAATAAATATTTTCAGTAGTTGTATGAGCTATGTTATCCCATGTTTTAAAAGCTAGTTTTTTGCGCGGATCAAATCCTTGTGCATGAAGTTCATTTGCTAAAATTTTTGAAAGGAATAATTGCATCTCATAAAGGTGTAACAAATTTATGTCTTTAGACTTTATTTTCTCAGCTAACACATCTGGATCGTAGTGTTTATAGCCAAGAGATTCAGCAACTCTCTCAAGAAGGTTTGGGATAGTCGCAAATTTGCCAAATAATTTTTCTTCTAAATCTTTAATTCTTGCTTTTATCTCAATACAATCTTCATCAGTTTCTTCTTTGGCAAGCGAATCTATAACAAGCGACTTGATTAAACTCCTTGTCCTGTTATGAGAGTTATTTGTAACAACTACTCTTACTCCATCTGTACCACGAATTGGAAGTTGAGATTTTGGCAAAACTATTGCATTATCTTGTATTCTCGTTTCTACAATAGGTTCTCTATTTTCGTCAGAACAAACATAATTTTTCTTTTGCCAAAGAGACTCCATTTCTCGGCAAAGATCTGCAATTAATGTTTGTACCTCTTGTTTGCTCATCAGTGTTACAAAAGGTTGAAAAATGCTGAATCGATTTCGTAGCCGAGGCTTTGAGTCATTTGCTGTAACTTTGCCGTGCTTTCAATGCCGCGTGACTTGAGCCAGAGAGAAATTGTGAAGACCTTCTGCATTACAAAAAGCTCTAAGGCTTCAGGATTGTATTGCAACACATAGCCATCACCCTCGCGCTTAAACTCGTGGGGGACTAACATCGCGGCATAGCGACTGAGTTCTAAACGCCAGTCTAGGAGATAGCTAAACCAAGGATAGGTCGCATCGAGACGCACAAACCAGAGACGGACTTCCGAGATTTCTGACAATTCGCGAGGGTCGCCATCTTCCTTATCCCATACAAGTTCGATTTGAAATTGGCGATCGCTTTCGGGTGTTTCATCCCAATTGGCTAATAACTTCTCGATCGCAATTTTGGCAGGAGTAATATCGAGGGACTCAATGCAGGCTTGGCTGATATAGATGATGGTAGACATAGTAGTTTCTAGATAGATAATTAATGCGGCACGATGCGCCGCATTAATGGTTATTAATGATTATTTCTTAGGTAAATGTTCACGCGGATCGAAGGATTGAACTTTGAGTAATTGTTCGTAAAGTTCTCGTTCGCGATTGCTGGGATTTTTGGGGACGACGATCTGGATTTCGACATATTGATCGCCAAAGGTTCTGGCATCTTTAGGGAATCCTTTGCCAGAGAGGCGCAATTGTTGTCCCGACTTCACCGCAGGGGGAATCGTCAGTTTGACTAAGCCGCTTAGGGTTGGTACTTCCACTTGCACACCCAAAACAGACTCACTAGGAGAAATGGGTAATTGGCAACGAATATCGGAACCTTCGAGGGTAAAGAAGGGATGAGGTTTGAGGATAATTTTCAGATAGAGATCGCCGCCCGATGCGCCTTGACCCTTGAGGCGAATTCTCTGACCAGAGAGGACACCTGCGGGCATATTGACCTCTAGCGATCGCCCATCTTCGAGGCGGATTCTTTCACGACCACCCACATAGGCGCGTTCGAGGGGTAATTCTAAGACAGCTTCCGAATCGCGGCGAGGATTGGGACGGGGTGGGGCTTGGGTACTAGTGCGATAGGAGGATGCGCCACCTGTATCTTGGGCGCGTTCGTTAGTGCGAAATTTGCCCAGTAATTGATCGACAAATTCTTGGAAATCGTTGTATTGGCTAAAGTCCACATCGCCTGTGTAGCCACCACGTTCAAAATCGGGCGTGTAGGGTTCGCGGGATGAGGGAGCGCGTCCGCCTGATCCTTGGAATCCACCTTGTTTCCAATATTGACCAAAGCGATCGTACTGTTGCCGCTTCGTGGTGTCAGACAGTACCTCATAGGCTTCACCAATATCTTTAAAGCGTTCTTCGGCTGCCTTGTCATTTGGATTCAGGTCGGGATGATATTTCCGCGCTAACCTGCGATAGGAGCGCTTGATTTCGTCAGCCGTAGCTGTCTTCGGTACACCGAGGATTTCATAGTAATTGCGAAAGTTTTGCATATTTCCCGAACTGCAAACAAGGAGATAACTTAGCTTACCCTATGGTTGCTTTTGGAAACGCCGTTGGCGTTTTCAAAAGATTTTTAGATCCAGCTACGCAACCACATTAACATGGGTAAATAACCCGATGAGATCGGTAAACCGATATAAATCGGTAGCCAGAACAAAAAGGCGATCGCCACAATTGCAAAAATCCCACCACCGAGCGCCCGAATATTAGGTAAAGGCGATCGCCACAGGAGCGACACCAACAGGGCAAGGGCAGCAAAGGCAAATACGGAGGCGGGCATATAGTGATACAAAAAAATGCAGCGTTTGCTCAAGCTCCAAGGCAACCAATGTGCCAAAAAGCTAGTCGTCACATAAAACATCAACCAAAACAATTGCGATCGCTCCCGTAATGGTATCTGGGTGATGGCTTGAGGGGGAAACCTAAATTTCGAGGCAATGACAAAACTGAGACAAAGTAGCAAGGCGATCGCACTGAGCCAATACAACAAGGGGTTGCCCATCGCATGGACAAATTCCACCATGCTATTGGGACGGTTTTCAAAAAAGTAAGCGATTGGGCGAATTAATAACACCCAACTCCACCAAGGCGAGCAGTAGGGATGAATTGGTTCAGTTTTACCAACTCCTAAGTTTTGATGAAAGCCAATGATCTGACGATGCAATTCCCAAATATCGCGTTCGGGATTAATCATCAAATGGGGAATCCACTGCAAGAAATAAAAGGCGATCGGGACAATGATTAAGCCAATCACGATCTGAGCGGCATTTAGGGTTTGGCGATAGCGTGACCATGCATAACCAGCGATCGCCACTAGCCCAATAATATAAGCCAAGCCTGTCCATTTCACACTTATGGATGCGCCTAACATCAAGCCTGTGATGATCGTCCAGAACCAACGCTGACGCGATCGCTTTAGAGCCAAGACCATACATAACTGGCTGAGCATCCCAAAAAGCAAGATGTAAATATTGATCAAGCCAAACCGTGACTCCACCAATAGCAACCCATCCATCGCGATAAACCAACCCGTCAGCCATGCCCAACTGCGGCGATCGCTCAATTGCCACACAAATTCATAGGTAATTAAGGGCAACAGCGAACCCGCTAGTGCCGTCATGCAGCGATAGCCCAAGGGCGCATAACCCAAAAGTTGAATCCCTAAGGCAATGATGTATTTCGCTAGGGGCGGATGCGCGTCGAATAGCGTTTCACCACGGAGATAGTTTTGAGCAAACTTCGGATAGTAAACCTCATCAAAAACAATATCTGCCGTGCCATCGATATTCCAAAATCTTGTCCCAAAGGCAACCAATGCGATCGCCATTACTCCAAATACAGGATGCTCCGATAGCCAAATCAAGCGATCGGTGAAACGAGCAAGGGGAGTAATAAATTTGCTGTCTCTCCAATTGCTCATATCAAGGTCATATCAAGGTAATTATTTACCTGCCTTAATTTGAGCAACTAGTCCTTCTAAATCCTGAATATTAGGAACTCCAGAGAAAAACACTCCATTAATCACAAAGGAAGGTGTACCGCGTACTCCCAAAGACTTGCCAAGTTCAAAATCTTTCTTGAGGGATTCCTTAGCTTCATTACTCTTGCGATCGCGATTAAATTTATCGATATCAAGTTTTAAATTCTTGGCTAATTCCACATAAAACTCTTCACCCAATTTGCTCTGTTGCTCAAACAAAGCATCGTGATATTCCCAAAACTTACCCTGCTGAAAAGCTGCCCATGATGCAAGTGCCGCAGGTTCAGCCTGTTGATGAATTTGCTTCAGAGGGAAATGCTTGTATACCAAAGTGACATCATTGCCATTTTTTGCCATGAATTCCTTCACGACCTCATGAGCCTTAGCGCAATAAGGGCATTCAAAATCAGAGAACTCCGCCATGATGATTTTTTGGCTGGTTGAACCTGTGACAGGTGCATTGCGAAGTAATAGGCGTGGTTCTTGGCGAATTTGTGATAGCACCTTGTCGCGAGCTTGCTCTTCCTGTTGAGCTTGTGCCCTTTGATAGGCTTGCACTGAATCCAAAATCACCTGTGGATTTTTGCGAAGAATCTCTAAAACTTTTGCTTCAAACTGAGCATCAGACAATTGAGCGCTAGCGGATTGCCCTGACGAAGCACAGCTTGTCACAATTAGTAAGAGGGCAACTAAGGCTGATAGGAAATAGGGTTTGACACGCATCACAAAAATATCACAAGTAGGAGGTGTAATTCTTTCCGTCTTAGTTTATACCAATTCACCGAAGTGTCATCACCCTTCAGTGAATGGGAGCATCTCTCTTTGGCGCAGTCATTCTAGCAAGCCAAGAACAAGGGGCTTAAGCCCCTTGCCTTTACCCAAGGTTTAATACATTGCCGAAAAGTGCAATGGGCGATCGCTAAAAGCAGCAACATAACTTGTCTGCAAATACTAATGCTTGATTTTGGTAATTGTTCGATATTGGCATTAGCAAATCGACATTAGCAGAGGTATCGCATATGAGAATCGTAATTGGCTTTTTGATGAGCGCCTTGATTGCCCTCACCGTTATGTTTAGCAATCCTGCGATCGCTCAAAATCAACAGCAATTTGGCGATCAATCTTTTAACGAATACGAATCCTATCTCCATCCAGCCCAAGAACCTGATCCAAAACTGACTACTTCCGCAAGGGGCTATGGCAGATTGAAGTTTCCCGTAAATCTGAGTTCTGGTTCCGTAGAAGTCCAACTCTCTGGAATCGATCCTGCAAAAGTCACTGCTTTCCATATTCATTGCGGCACACCCGGAGTACTAGGACCAATCATTGTCAATTTTGGACAATATGGTGACTTCCAAAAAACGATCGCTAATGATCACTTTTCCGCAAATGTCACCAATGACAAATCAACTTTTGTCAAGCAGCCTCCTATTCCCCCAAATCTCTTTGCAGGTAAATTCACCCTGCCACTTCCTGAAGGCTGTCCTAGCGATATTAATTTCCCTGTGCAACAGGTCAATACAGTTGCAGGTTTAGATGCCTTAGCTCGCAAGGGCGCACTCTACTTCAATCTCCACACCGTCGGTCATGAGTTCTTTGGCGAATTGCGCGGTCAGATCTATCCCGTTGCCCCTAAAGTTGCAAGTTCTAAATAGAGTTTAGATTTGCGCTTTTGACAAAAACTTTTCAATTTCAAAAAGAAATTAATAAGAACCATGAGCATTATCGATACATTTACAAAAACCTACAGTGATCGCACCTATAGCTACACCACTACCGTGCGTCATCGTGGGACAGTGATTGCCTTTGCCCTCAGTAGCGATCGCCGCATTTACTACTCAGTCCTCGACTTTAACTCTAACTCCAATAGCTCCGAGCAAGACAGCGAACTAGATGTCAATGCATGGCTGGATGATCCCCTAGAGTTGAAGTTTCCCACGGAGATTGTGGAAGTTGGCGCAGAGATTGTCAATCCCCGAAAGATACCACTGGTCGATCAACTCAAAAATCCTGTTGACAACGCTGATGATGCGGACTCATTTTATTCCTCAACGGCTAGATTGATGGCACTAGCTCCCTTTCAGGTGTTGTCCGACAATCAATATCTGTATGTATTCCGACAGGCGATCGCTGCCGATCATCCTGATAACTTGAAGGTGAATAATCAGGCAATTGTGAATAATACTTTGCTATGCGATCGCTTCTTGTTGGTTGGCAATAGCATCAGCCCGAAAATGGAAGTTAGGTTTCAACGTAGCCGCAATAAGACCAATCCTCAGAGTAACAAGGATACGCTCGGCGCAAAGGATATGGACGAGCAGTTCTTTTATGAACCTACCCAAGAACTCAGTTTTGTTGAGAATATTAGTCGCTTTTCTGTCTTATTATTACCGACTGCGAATACAGAAGTACAACGCTGGCAGATTTTTACCATCAATAGCGTTACCAAAATGATTGATTCCTTCAATGTAGAGCGAGCGAAGGATGGTTTATTTAATACTCAAGGCACACAATTCTATACCAGTCCCGATCCTGAATATCAAAGTGCAGTTTTTGAAAGGGAGCCGGGGACTTGTCCATTTACACAGCAACCTCTCATTCCCATTCTCCAACAGTCCTACTATGCCGAATCCGCATTACAGTTTAATGGTACTAGTAGTTCGGTGAAGCTTGCCACAGCATCGCAGTTAGGACTTACCAATCAGAGCTTTACGGTAGAGGCTTGGATTAAAGGTTTGGACTTTCCTGTGGGGCAATATGCTGACAGCGTGATCATGGCAACAAATGAGAACACCGATAATAATGGATTGCATCTAGTCGTTAGGAACCAAAAAGCCTATATGGGCTTTTATAACAACGATCTGCAAGCAACCACAACATTAGTGAAAAATCGTTGGTATCACATCGCTTGGCGCTATGATATCGACACCCAAGAGCAAGCCATCTTTGTGAATGGAGTTTTAGATGGTAGTACTACTCAACATGGAGCTTTTCAAGGCACAGGTTCGGTATATTTAGGTTCTCGCTCTTGGGGCGATAATAAATTTTTTAAGGGTGTCATTGATGAAGTGCGAATTTGGAATCGTGCCCGTTCCGCTAGTGAACTCGCAAGGGATATGAATTCGCGCTTAGTAGGCAATGAGACGGGATTGAAAGCCTATTGGCGGATGGATGAAGGTAGCGGCAATCAAGTCTATGACCAAACTCGCAATGCCTTGCATGGTCAGATTACGAATCCGATTTGGATCAGTTCCGATGCGCCAGTCAGTGACCAGATCGGAATGCAACGCACGAGTTTTCGGATCGGCGATCGCGATGTGGTGACGGGGCTATCAGCATTGCTCTATTACCAACAGGGAAATGTTGCCATTGGTTACGATCAACAGGAGAAACCACTCAAGCAAAATGCAAGGGTAATGCTGACAATGGCAACCCTCGCGAGTCCATCGCAACCCGACGATAAGCCCTACATAGCGACTATTGATATGGGTATTTCTCGCGAGGGCAAACTAGCGCAACTGCCCGACAATCTCCAATTAGGAAATCCCTTGTCAGGAGCGAACAATAATCTCGTACTAGAAAACCTGCAAACCCTAGAAAGCAAAAGTGAAACCCTACGCGCCGAAATTGCCGAGCTAGAGAAGTTTGACAGTCGGAAACTGATTGCCCCTGATGGTAAAGCTGAGGATCGTTTTGGTGCACCGATCGCTGTGAGTGGTGATTGGGGAATGCTTGGCTCCAGATCGGGAGTCTATATATTTAGCACAAATACCAGTTCTACCAGCAGTCCCATCAAATTGCGTCCCAGCAATGCTGCCGACAATCGTGGATTTAACTCTAAGTTTGATATATCGACCAATTGGGCAGTGGTTGGCAGTTCCAATAGTCTATCAGCTCACTTTTTCCGCTTTGATGGAAGTATGAACAGTTGGACAAGCACGGCAACACAGAAAATCGCCATTTCCGACCAATACGATACTTCCTATGGTTGTGCCAGTGTGGCGATCGCTGGTGACTGGGCAATGGTTGCCAATGCTTTTGCGGATAGACAGGCAGGGATAGTCTATCTCTTGCACTGTGAAAATCAAATGCAATGGGTCACTAAAGGAACAATCCAAGCTTCTGACAAAGTTGCTAATACTTGCTTTGGTCGCAGAATTGCCATGAGCGGTGCATGGGCAATTGTGGCAAGTATCACTTCAGTTTATCTGTTTAATAATGTGAATGGTCAATGGAGCCAATCCGCTAAATTCCCGATTGTCAATGCTTCGGTCGCGATTAATGGCAACTGGGCGATCGCAGGTGATGGGGATAGTGGTGTGGTTTACCTATTCAATTGCCAAAATGGACTTTGGAAGCAGGTGACTAAGCTTAGTGTCGCCGTGGATGGATTTGGTACATCCGTCGCAATTAATGGCGATTATGCCGTAGTGGGAACGCGCAATCAAGCTTCTTATCTGTTCAAGTATAGAGGACAAACTTGGCAGCAGGTGGGTCGGATTGATGCTCCAAGTGATTTCCAGTCCGATGTCTCCCTTGGCTTTGGACAATTTGTAGCCGTGAATAATGACATCGCCATCATTGATGGTTTTCGTGATCGCAATACCAATGGACAAAATGCGGGAGCCGCCTATATCTTCAGTTGTCAATTGTTTGAGCTAAAAGCGGAATTGACCGAGACACAAGCAGCGATCGCCAAATTAAACAATCAGTACAATCAAAAAGCGATTCCTCTAAAATTGCTGCATACCGATCCAATGGGTTTTACGGTTACAGGTGGCTTGTTGAGTTTTGCGACCAGTACCAATACACCCCATTTATTTGATAGTGGTGCAGGCAAATTGGCTCTGTATTTTCGAGGCGATCGCGATCAATTCTATGCCGCCTATTTCGATACCTTGAATACGAAATCGGAATATACCTTAAGTGTCGAAGGGACAAGCAATACTATTTCTCTGCAATCGCGATCGGCAGAAGGCGATCTCAATCAGGCAAGTATCGCCATTAGTAACGGCAATTTCGACCATACCTGTAAAGTAATTATCGAGAATCCCACGACAAAATTTAAAGAAATCTGGTGCGATGTACCCAGACAAGCCGATCGCTTTGCCGCCGTGCTTAACGGTCGAGCAGGCGATGAGGTCTATATCGGTAAGCTCAGTCAAAGCATCTCAGGAGCGATCGCCAATTTACCATTAGCCAATGGTTCACGCCAAATTTTAAACTTGGGTGATGTGGTCAGAGTGGGGCAGAGCTACTTTACGGTTAGTGCCGATACTAGCACCAGTGCAACAGCGATCGCTGTGCAGAGTCAAACTGTTACGGAAGCGATCGCTCAAGATACGGAAATTTATTATGTGCCCTATGACTATCTCCATCAAACCAAGGTACAGCTAGTCAAATATCAATCACTTGCTGCCTTAGGCGCGAGTCTATCGGACATAGTGAATAGCCTCACCCTCTCTAGCACCTTAAAGCAATCTCTCTCGAAGGGTGACGTATTACTGATTGATGGGGTCAGGCTCAAAGTCAGTGCTGCTGTAGCTAAAAATGCCACGCAAATTCCCATTAGCAGTATTACTCTATCCCAACCCATTGCACAGGGAGAAAAGATTTATCTAGTCGGCACAGAGACCACTAGCCTCAGTCATAGTCTTCGCTATGGTTCTCTCAATTTAATTGCCGCTGCCTCAGGCTTAACCGATGCTGTAGTGAATGGGTTCGCGACTCTTACTACTTTGTCCACCCCCTGCGTTTGGGTAGCCGATTCCCCAGGGAGAGCCTTATCCTTTGATGGTGTGGATGATTATGTCAGCGATAAAAACAATGTTGCCGCCTTTGCTACCAATGGCGATCTCACCCTCGAAGCATGGGTATTACCCAAGAGTATCAAAACTCCGAGCCGCATTGTCCATCACTATCTCAGCAATCAATCGGGCTATACATTAGGCATCAGACCACAAATATTGCAATCAGCACTGATGTTCTCTAGTGCGAGTAACTACATTGCGATCAATAATCTCACCTATGAAGGAATGATTGAGGCAATTACGATTGAAGCTTGGGTGAAAATTACTAATCCATCAATGCAATCTGTCATTGCTTCATGGGATCGGAATGAATATTGGGAACTAGCGATCGGTAGTGATAGCATTCAAGGCAAAGTCGCTTGGTCAACAAGAGATAGCAATAGCACCAGTATTGATGAATGTGTTGGCACAACGGTGGTATCAAGTACCGCAGGTGAATGGCATTTTATCTCTGTCACCTATGAGTCGGTCAGCGGCAACAAATTTATCTATGTGGATGGACAACTCGATCGCCAAATTAAAGCCCATAATGGGGCAAAATTGGGTAGCAAGGTCAAGCGTTACGGCTTTATAGGTACAAGTTCCAAAGCAAGTACATTTAATGGCGATCACAATCCCAAAGGATGCCAAGGGGCGATCGATGAAGTGCGAATCTGGAACTATGCCCGCACAGCCAATGAAATCCAAGAGGATATGAGTCGCCGCCTCACAGGTGATGAATCGGGCTTAGTTGGCTATTGGCACTTTGATGATTTCAGTAGCGATCGCACATGGGTCAAGGACTATACCCAACATGGCTACGATGGCAAAGTCACAGGCAGCTTAACACCTATAAATTCACCACTTCCCGCTTACTCAGTCTTTGCGGGTGTAGGCAATGCCATTGGTGGCAAACTCAATAATCAATTCATTGAGTCCACTGCTAAATTAATCGGCAATAGTTGGAATCATCTAGCGATGATTTTCAATCAATCCTATGGCTTGAAATTTAGTGGTTCTGAAAAAGCCTATCTACGCACTGACAAGAATTCCACTCTCGATATTAACAGCGACCTCACGCTCGAACTGAACTTCGCCGTTAACAATCTGAATAATCCAGCAGGATTAATCTCTAAGGGCAAGCTCCAAGATGGCAACAATCAGTACTCTCCCTATAGTCTCTATATTGATCGCAATGGCAAAGTTGTCTTTGCGTTTGAGAATCAAAATGGCGAACTCAAGACCTACACCTTTAAGAATGTAACGGTGAAAACCGATGCCTTTTATAAGCTGGTACTAGTTCGCCAGAGTTTCTCCGAAAATAAGACAGGCAGTTCTACGGAAAGCTTTTCCTATGTGGATGAAAATGGCAATAACAAAACCATCACTGTACAGGTAGATAAACCCACGGGACAGCAAACCAATTACACCATTGATTGCTATCTCAAGGAACAACAAGCAGGTGCTGTCACCAAATACCAAAAGGCTGGTGATTCTTGGCTATTGGACAATACCAAAATTGGTAACAGTAGTGAATCCCTGCAAATTGGTCGTGTTGACAATAAGAATGAAGTCTATCCCTTCAAAGGCATTATCACAGAACTCAGGATTTGGAGCCGCGCTCTGGAAGATACAGAATTTGGTGCAAGTCTCACTGGTTCGGAACAGGGTTTAGTCGGTTGGTGGCAGATGCAAGAAAATGATGGCAATATTGCCTATGACAGCAAGAGTAACTCCCATCTCAAGCTTCAAGGAAATGTCAAATGGACGATTAATCCCGATCCCCTCGCTGCTAGTTTTAAGCTCTATAGCAATGGTGAAGCGATCGCTACGAAAAACATCCCTGCTGAAACTTGGGGCGATCCCCAATTTACCCTCGGCGGATTTTCCAACAATGCCAATTGGCAAAGCCCTTTTAATGGCATCCTCGAGGAAACTAGAATTTGGAAAACCGCACGCACTGAGGAACAGATTCTCGACAATCTCTTTACAAGACTCAAGGGTGAGAAAAAATCCCTGATCGCTTACTATCCCTTTGACCTTGAAAGTAATGCGAGCCAACTCACCGATGCGGGATTAGCAGGACTCAATCTCAATCTCGGCAGTGGCAATAATAGCCCTAGCATTGTCCTATCGACCGCGCCAATTAGTGATGATACGGCGATCGTGCGATCGGCGATCTCGCAAGTCCGCACCTCCTTCCATCGCACGATTAACAGCGCTCCTAGCGTGCAGGAATATGGAGATTTACAAAGCGATCGCACAGGGATGACGGGAGTTTTAAAACGCTGCTATAGCTTTATTCGCAACAATCAATGGCATCTGCTCACAGGCTACAAAGTTGGCAATCTGATCAGTGAATGGATTGGGCAAGTGCAATATGATCCGCAAATTGTGGGTTATGTCGAAGGTGCGCCGCCTGTCCCTAGCGAAAACTTAACGGTGGGTTCCGTGAGTCCTGAAGGTGATGATTATCTGGGCATTACTTCCCTCGAAATTACCGAAGCCGAAAGCGTCACCTATACCTTTGCAACTTCCAAAGAGAGCAGCTTTAATAGTGCCTTTGAATTAGCGATGACCAGTGGCTTTGAGCTGAAAATGGATACTGTGACTGCGCCCCTTGGCTTTGGCGTAATCTTTAAAGACGCAGCCGAAGCTTCTCTCAAAGGTAAGCTAGCAGGCAATCTCTCCACAGAAAATTCATGGCTCTCGGATTCATCCCATAGCTACGGTACAAACACCACAGACAATCTTACGGTTGCTCTTGATGGTACTTGGGAAGCTCCCGATCCTGAAAATGCAAATAAGGGATTAAATACAGGAATGCTCCGACGTTTTCAACCTGCCAATACAGGATTTGCGATCGTGGAGTCAGAAACTGCTGATGTCTTTGCTCTCCGCCTAGAGCACAATCACGCCCTGATCTCCTTAAATCTCACTCCCAATCCCGATATTCCCAAGGATCGCAATCTCATTCCCTTCCCGATCAATCCTCGCTACACCAAGCAGGGAACTCTTGATGGTGCAGTCGGCTATAACCCTCAAGGTCAGAAGCTACTCGATCCCGACTATGCCAATGCTAGCGGCTATGGTGAATATAGCTACTTCAAACCGATGGAAGCCTATGCCCTCAAACAAAAAATTCAGCGTGAGGAGGAAGAACTCCGTAATTATTATGAGAATTACGATACGTCATTTCTATCGAGCAGCAGCATCGCTGGTGGCACATCGGGTGCTGGAGAGATCGCAGGTATTGGCACTGGTGCTGGTTTAGCTAGTGCAGGTGTGGGCGGATTAGCCGCAGGTGCAGGTACGGGCGTTGTTGGTGCAGCAGCTTTCTTTGCCGCCAGTACAACCGCGACAATTACAGCGATCGCTCAAGGATTATCTAAAGACTTAAAACTAGACGATCAGTTTGCTAAGCGGAACCTAGTGAATACCGCCGTATGGACTGCCAGTGGCGGCTTTTACTGCGAGTCTACAGAAATTAGCTCAGTGCGTCAGGAAACCAAACAGGGTACGTTTAAATGGACAGCAACGGGTTCATCATCTTTACAAGCAGACTATAAGGCAGGGCTGTACTTTGGTTTAGAGCTAAATGGCACGATGGGAGGTGGTGCTACTTCAACAAAACAAAAGTCTGCGGAATCCTCTTCTTCCTTTGGCATTAACTTAACAGTGAACACCCCTACAAATATCCAAGCCTACGATGACAATCTAGAGCAGCAATATCAAAATGGGAAACCTGTCATTGCGGCTGGCAAGGTTGACGCTTATCGCTTTATGACCTTCTATCTCGATTCCACGGCTGACAATGGCGCAGATTTATTTAATAAAGTGATTGACCCGATATGGCTAGAACAGAGCAATTCCGCTAATGCCTTTGCCTTGCGCCAAGCTAAAGAAAGTAATGCTGCCCCTGATTGCTGGCGCGTATTCCACCGAGTCACCTTTATTAGTCGAATTCTCCCTGAGTTTAGCGATCCGACCGCACCTCCCGCCAATTTAGAGCAAGCGCTATCAAAATCACAAATTCAGAGCAACTGGCTATTAATCCAAAAGCTCAAGCCCTTTGTGGAAAATAAAACCACTAGCTTTAGTCAATTCCGTGATGCGCTATATCTTGCCCTAGAGCGCTATATGTCCGAATTTGTTGATTTCAAAATCGAGATCTTGGATTTATTGTCGGCATATTTCGGCGTGGTCAATGAGTTATAGCAATTACAGAACTTATGTTGCAGGCTATGTTGCAGGGCTTATTTCTTTTGGGCGCATTAGCAGCCATTATCCACCTACTGCAAAAATGTTGGCATTTGCGGTTACAACTCCTCGCGACCCAGCAAGAACTTCAGCATCAGCAACAAATCATCGCACAAACATCGGCAAATATTCATAATGGTTCGTTGCAGTTGTTGACCTACCTGATCCGAGAAGTCCAAACCCATGAATTACCACAGCAGGAAATGCTCAAGCATTTACATAGTGTTTACCAAGATGTGTTAGCAAATACGCAAAATTTAGAGCCATAGATTTAAGGTCAGTTCGCCAATTGCGCCGCGCTTCGCGCGGCGCAATTGGCGTTATCGAACTCACGCAAAATTTTAGAACCATCGATTTGGGTTCGGGGCAAAGCCTCGAACTCAAATTTTATGCAGCCGCTATTTTTAGCAAAATATCATTAACTACATCTGGCACTTCATCCTGCGGACAATGCCCTGCATTGGGAATATCAATAAATTCTTTAACACAGGCAAATTTCGTAAAAGACTCGCGCCCCAATGTGATCGGTTCCCAAGGATCGCGATCGCCCCACAAGACAATCGCCTCACAGGGCAAAATTGCCAACAAATCCTCTGGTCTGGGGCCTTGTGAATAGCGCACAAACGCCATAAACACATCTACAGCATTGGTATTTTGAGCGGGCTTCACTAATATTTCAATTAATTCATCAGTAATCGCTTCTGAGTGAATATAAGCTTGCGACAAAATTTGGCGCACTGATTTTGGTTGGCGCACTTGATCGAAAAATAATTTGGCGATCGCCCGCACACCCAAAATATTTTGGACGGCCTTCACACCGACACGCTTAAACCAAGGCATCGCCAATTGATTTTGTTCTTGCAATAGCCGCAAGGAACAATTAATTAATACAGTTTTAGTGATTAACTCAGGAGCATAGATCGCGGCTTGCATAGCAACCACTGCACCGATCGAATTGCCAACAAGGATGGCGCGATCGCCTACTACCTCGCGCACAAAATCAGCAATCTGTTGTCCCCAAGTTTCAAAGGTATAGGCTAGCTCACTAGGTTTTGGTTGTGCCGAAGATCCAAACCCGACCAGATCGATCGCATAGACCCTATGACATTCCGCCAAAACTGGGACATTTTTTCGCCAATGCCCCACTGATGCCCCGAAACCATGGATTAAGACAAGTGCAGGGCTATCTAAATTTTTCGCTAATCCTTCAGCACAATAACCAATCTCATAGCCTCGCCACGTCCAAAAGCGATCGGCGAACTTACGATATGCAAAAGTCATTAAGATTACTTATTGTTTACGAAATATAAAAGACTTTAAGATTCTTCTAACTCAATGGATTTTGCCAGTTTCAACGAGCTATCAGCAGACTGAAACTGGCACTCAAGGGTTAAAAAAGGTAAACTTATATGAAGCAAGTAGAACTAGCTAATTTCGCCTATCCTATCATTGACTAGAGGTTAGCCTCTTGTAATTTTATTTAGCTTATTTAGACCTGAACTCATTGTATTGTGGTTTTTACCTTGGCATGGACAAAGTAAAAACCTTAGATACAACCAAAATATGAGTTTTGCAGTTTTTGGGTTGTCTCCAACTTAGAAACTGCGGTAAATTTGGCAATAAGTATTTTTAGAACTTTTCGATAATATTATTTGGAGATTTAAACGTGGCGATTCCTTTATTAGAATACGCTCCAGCATCGCAAAATTCTCGCGTCGCTGGCTTTACAGTAGGTGGTGATGAAACACCTCGCATCTACACTACTAATAACTTGCTCTCTAAAACTGAGCTAGATGATTTGATCGAAGCTGCATATCGTCAAATTTTCTTCCATGCTTTTGCTGTAGATCGCGAAGTTACCTTAGAATCGCAATTGCGTTCTGGAAACCTCACCGTTAGACAGTTTGTGCGTGGTTTAGTGCTCTCTAACACCTATAGAACCAGCTTCTATGAAAAAAACAGCAACTATCGCTTCGTAGAGCAAACTGTACAGCGCGTTCTTGGTCGTGACGTTTACAGCGAACGTGAAAAAATTGCTTGGTCAGCAGTAGTTATGACCAAGGGTATTGAAGGCTTTATCGATGCACTCATCAACAGTGACGAGTATCTTGAAGCATTTGGTGATGACACATTGCCTTACCAACGTCGTCGGATTCTACCTAGCCAATCCGTTGGTGAAAGACCCTTCAACATCAAATCTCCTCGCTACGATGCTTACCATCGTGCACAGTTGGGCTTCCCTCAAATCATTTGGCAAAATCAAGTTCGTGGCTATACCCCTGCCGACAGAAAGCCACAAGCAGGCGATCCAGCTTTGTTCTTGAACTTAGCTCGTAGCCTCAATATTCCTGCATCTGCTGGAAGACTGGTCTCCGCTCAAAATCTTGATTACGAAAAGCTAGTTCCTTACCGCAAGAGCTAAATCAAGTTTTTAAGAGAAGCTGGGTTACAACTCTCTCTTAAAACAAAAAGGGGCGCATTGCGCCCCTTTTTGTTTTGGGAAATTGCTACCCGAATAAACATCAAGATTTGTGTCAAAATTGGTTAAGCCTTACTTTTTGCATTTTTTGCTTTTTTATTAGCTTTTAGATCAACTTTTGTTTTAATGGATATTCATCAATTTCTCGAACTCTTTGTCGGTCGTTGGCGATCGCAACGCAGCGATCATCAATTTGGTCAAGAAAATGGTAATGATGGTCGCTCTTTATTGGAAATCAATACACTAAGTGAGGATGATCCTGACTTAATCGCAATTTGCCAAAAATATGACATTGATCCGCATACCGCTCAACATGCTGTCAGGACATCATGGGAAGAAGAGTCATTAAGCAGCATTAAACCGAAAGGCAGTGCTGTAATCGTCCCAGTACCAAATCCTGACTCCCCACACAAGGGCTTGATTTTAAGTGGGCAAGGCAAAGGTATCTATGAGTTCGCGCAAGATGAGTCCTTGACCATTCACACCGTAACATCGCAAGGGGTAATCGAAGAACGCATTTGGTACGGAAATCCAAATCTGCGCTTCCGCGTGACTACTCTGTCGCAGGGTAACAATGCAGGCGATCGCCGCATTCAATCATCCAAGTTTTATTCAGAGATTCGCATTTCTCCAGCTAAACAATAAAACCAAGAAGGTCGCTTTAGCGACCTTCTTGGTTTTATTGTTTGAGGAAATGGGATATTAAAGTCCAGATTTCTAAACCGATAAAACCTGCCAAAAAAATAAAAATTGCAATATTTAAACCAGTCTTAATTTTTTCCATTTCTTCCCATACAGTTATAGCTTTGGTAATTTAATTAAAGAGGGGCGCAAAGCGCCCCTCTTTAATTTTTATGTTCTGCTATATTACATGCTTAAATTAACCAAATAATTTTGACTAGAAAAAACATCACTTGATCTAGTTGAGTTAAACTTAACCCTTATTACATTCAAGTGTGGGGATGTACTGCTGTGAATTGGCTCAAAAGGTTTAGTATTATCGGAACTACGGCGATCGCTTCCTTAGTGCTCGCGCATTCTGCATCGGCACGTTATGTAGTTTTTGTAGAAGGTAATGATTCTGGAACATTACAAAGAGTTAAGACGGTTTCGCCAACTGCTTTCGCGACCAAAATCAATGGACAACCTGCAATTCAGGCAGGTACTTTTAACTCTGAGACCAGTGCGAATAACTTAGTATCGGCTCTGAGCAACACTGGACTATCACCTCAAAAATATTTCAGTACTTCAGGAGGTAAGGAAAGTAATGTCCAAGCACCTTTTACGGACACAACAACTTTCGTCGCGCCCTTGTCGAATAATCCGCAGCAAGTGATTATTCAACAAACTCCAGCACCTCAGACAATAAATTTTCAAGCAGATCCGCAACCACAGATCTATACCTCTGCACCACAGCAACCGATCGCCTACACTAACCAGTATCAGCAGGTCACAACAAATACGATTGTGCCACAGGTACAGACGCAGCAGGTATTAGTCCCTCGTTGGCAACAGGTATTGGTTCCCGAAACTAGACAGGTTGTAACCCAAGCGGTTGTGCCCCAAACTCAGCTTGTCCAAACTGGTTATACCCAATCAAGCTACGTTCAACCAACTAGTTACGTCCAGCCTCAAACTGGATTTATCCAGCCAACTAGCTACGTCCAACCAACTACTAGTTATGTGCCGCCTCAAACTGGATTTGTACAGTCCTCAACAACAATGCTAGCGCCAGCCACATCCTACGATAGCTATGTTGCACCCAGTAGTAACTTATCGACTTTCCCAACCCAACCAGTAGCAAATGAGGTCACTGCTGAGCAACAATTACCTCAACAAACTGTAAATCCTAATTATCGTTATATTGCCGCCATTCCAGCCAAATTAAGCAATCAGTATTTGCTGACACAGGTACGGCAGTATGTCCCCAATGCATTTTTCACTAATTCTGGTCGGGGCACTTACATTCATGCAGGTGCTTATCAAAATCGTGACTCCGCCGAATCTGTGTCCCGCTATCTGCGATCGCAAGGGATTGACTCACGAGTGCTTTATTTCTAAAACCGATGACAGTAAGTAATCCTCCTGAATCTAAGCAACGAACATCTAAGCGACTGAAATGGCTTGAGCCTTTTGCCCTACTTTTCCCAAGTGGCTTTTGGCTCGTTTCATTTTTACTCGTCCCCACGATTTTTATTTTTATTCAGAGTCTTGTCCCCCTTGGTAAAACTGAGTTTGGCATAGACAACTATCTGAGAGTCTTCGAGTACGTTGGTGGTAACTTCATTTATCTAACCGTCGTATGGCGATCGCTACTTTATGCAGTAATTACCACAGGCTTTTGCCTCATCTTAGGTTTTCCTGTGGCTTACTGGCTAGCGGTGATCGCACCTAAGCGTTGGCGCAATATCTTATTACTATTATTTGTGCTGCCTCTGTGGACTTCATCTTTATTGAGATCCTATGCTTGGATTACAATTTTGCGACCAACGGGCGTTTTAAACACCTTTCTCAACTTCATTGGACTCTCAGGAATCAATGTCTTAAATAAGGCCGAGGGTGTAATCATTGGCATGGTCTATACCTATTTGCCCTATATGGTTTTAGTGCTTTATACCTCGCTGGAACGTCTTGATCTGCGTCTACTCGAAGCAGCGGCCGACCTTGGGGCAAACTCCAAGCAGACTTTTTGGCAAATTACAGTACCGCAAGTGTCCTCAGGCATTATTGCAGGAACGGCTCTAGTATCCATTTCTAGCTTTAGCGATTACATTAATCCCCAGCTATTAGGAGGGCCAGGTAGTCGCACGATCGCCTCAATCATTGAGTTGCAATTTTTAGGCGCAAGCAGTAACCGAGGTTTTGGATCAGCAATTAGCATGGTGCTGATTCTTGCTGTCACCATTGTGATAGCCCTGCTAATTAAATATGGCGATCGCCGCGTAGTCAGTGATAGCTAATCCCTTTTTTCCTTTTCCCCTTTTAAGTGATGGCTAACGCAATAAACGTCCCTCCAATCAAGCGATGGCAAACTTGGTACATGCTACTTGCCTTCTTTTACATGTACTTGCCCATCGGCGTTCTCACCATTTTTAGCTTTAATAAATCCCCATCCCCTTCACAATGGGCAGGCTTTAGTCTGGACTGGTACGCCAAATTCCTTCAAAACGAAATATTAAGAGCAGCATTAAAAAACAGTCTCAGCATCGCCCTAGCTTCTGTGTCCGTATCAGCAGTATTAGGAACCCTCACCGCAGTTGGTTTAGCCCGATATTATTTCCCTGGCAAGAGCCTCTATCGAGGAGTCACCTATTTACCCCTTATCGTGCCTGATATTGCGATCGCGGTAGCAACCCTCGTATTTTTTGCAGCGATTAAACTCCCACTAAGCCTTGGCACAATTGTAATCGCGCATATTGTTTTTTGCCTAGCCTATGTTGCAGTGGTAGTCTCCAGTCGCCTTGCTAGCATTGATCCCAAGCTCGAAGAAGCTGCCCTTGACCTCGGTGCTACCCCAGTCCAAGCATTTTTGCGCGTACTCCTACCACAACTTTTACCTGGTATTTTGTCAGGCTGTCTCCTTGCCTTTATTCTCAGCATGGATGATTTTGTGATCGCCTATTTCACCGCAGGCGTTGGCTCAACCACATTGCCGATCGCTATTTTTTCATCCCTGCGGAGTGGTGGTGTCACCCCTGAGTTAAATGCTCTCAGCGTCTTGCTAATCCTTGCCTCAGCCTCAATTGCCGCGATCGCTGAAGCGATTAGAAGTTGGGGAACTCATGATTAAATAGCAATTTGTGTGGCGTGGTAAAGCTACACAAATTGCTACATTATGTAAATAGGTAAGGATGGACGGCGCTTCGCGCCGTCCATCCTTACAACAATAAATCCTTTCGTTTTTATGTCTACCTATGCATCTCTATGATTGTTACCAAAAATTTATTGGTTTTACCTACATCCGTTGAAAACGTGTGGTATATTACATCTGGCAAAGCTAATCAAAGCTAAAGAATGACTCCCCATGAGTGAGAAGCCTTTAAAGCTGCGAATCTCAATTCCACCCGTTGAGGGAATCGAGGACATTCCCATCGCGGCAGTCGAAGTACTCGCTACAAAAATGGGGTTTAGTCCTAATGCTGTGCAAGACATCGTACAAGCTCTTACGGAAGCTTTAGTGAATGCGGTTCTTTACAGTACATCAGACCTTGACGTGGAGGTTGTTGTTTTCGCAGCGCATACCAGCCTAGTTTTAGAAGTGCATGATCGTGGCTCTGGCTTTGATGTTGATAGTGTGCCTCCGCCTGATTTTGATTTGATATCCGAGATTGGTGTCAAAAACGGCGGTTTCGGCATACATATGATCAAAGCATTGGTCGATAAGGTAGAAATCGAATCTACCGATCAAGGTACAACTGTCCGTATGAGTAAGTTTTTGTCTATCCCCAAACCCATTCTCCAACCATGACTCATTCCTCATTTTTACAAGATGAACTCAAGATCGTTGAACAAATTGATGGCGATCAAGTTATTCTCAAACTGAATGGTGCTTTGAGCGTAACCACTGTTCCATATTTTAGACAAGCAGTACAGCCATTTATTGATCAGAAGTTGGCAGCAATCGTTTTGGATTTTGAAGGTGTTACCAAGATTGTCAGTAGAGGCGTAGGTGCGGCGATCGACATGGCAGTGCAAGCCAAAAAGCAAGGTGGTAAACTACGCTTAGAGAATGTTGGCAAGTATGGTCGTTCTCTATATATTCAAGGTGTACATCTCGTTGCCGAAGTACCTGAACTAGAAGGTTTTGAACCATAATCATCCGTAATTTTTCATAAAGTCCATTAAGATTCAGCGCTTAGGTATAGACACTATATCTGGGTGCTAGTTTTTATTATCTGGGGGTAATTAATAAAAATGAAAATCGTTGGTCGTAAATCACTAGGGTTACAAGCTGTTTTTGATATCGGCTTAGCGCAGGATCACAATTTTCTGCTGGATAAGGGCTATATTGCCTCCAATTGCTTTAATAAATCCCATAGTGTCGCCTATGGCTATGTCACCTACCAGACTGCATATCTAAAGGCAAACTATCCTGTCGAATATATGGCAGCCCTTTTGTCTTCAGTCAGTGGTGATCAAGACAAGGTACAGCGCTATATTGCCAACTGTCGCAGCATGGGGATTCAGGTATTGCCCCCTGATGTAAATAGTTCTGGGGAAGACTTTACACCTCGTGGACAGCAAATTTTATTTGGCTTGGCGGCAATTAAAAATCTTGGTGCAGGACCGATCGCCGCAATTCTACAAGCTAGACAGCAGGATGGAGATTTTACCTCGCTAGCTGATTTATGTAGCCGCCTTGATTCGCGATCGCTCAATAAGAAAGCTTTAGAAGCATTGATCCAAACTGGGGCGTTAGATTTGCTAGAGCCAAATCGTCATCAGTTGATGAATGATCTTGATATCACGATGGAATGGGCATCACGCCGCGCCAAAGAGCTAGCATCAGGTCAGGGCAATCTGTTTGATTTCTTTGGCGAAAGTAGTAATACTAAGACCTTCGACACTGCTCCTACAACTAATCGTGTTCAGGACTATTCCTCTCAAGAAAAGCTACGGATGGAAAAGGAATTACTCGGTTTCTATATTTCCGATCATCCCCTTAGTGTCATCAGTCGTTCGGCGAGGGTAATGGCTCCGATTAATCTTTGCGATATTCCTGATTCCTCAGAAACTAAAACCGTTACAGCGATCGCATTGATTCTTGATATCAAAGCTGTAACTACCAAAAAAGGCGATCAGATGGCAATTTTGCAACTCGAAGATCTCACAGGTAGTACTGAAGCTGTCGTGTTCCCCAAGACCTTTGATAAGGTCAAGCATCTCTTAGAAAAGGATAAACGGGTGATGGTGTGGGGCAAGATTGATCGTCGCGATGAACAAACGCAATTAATTATTGACAATATGCAGCCGATTGAGGCGGTAAGAATGGTGCGGGTCGAGCTAACTCGTGAACAGGCTAGCGATCGCCAAGTCTTGCAGCAACTCAAAACTGCCTTAAATCCTAATCCTAGCTATAGCAACTCTAACCAAGGCAATTCCAACTACGGCAGAAATGAACCTGATACTTCTGCCAAAATCCCTGTAATTGCAGCGATCGAATATATGCCAAAGCTAGTGCGCCTAGGCAATCAATTCTGGGTCGAAGATGAAGAAACTGCCGTTAAAGCTTTACAGCAAGCAGGATTTAAAGCTAGTTACGATGCACTAGTTACTAAGTAACGTCATTTCGGATGAAGCTGGCAAATTTTAAAAAACCAAAAGCAAAAGCCTTGCTACGCAAGGCTTTTGCTTTTGGGCTTTGAGAGAGGGTTTGCGTAGCAAACCCTCTCTCAAAGCCAGTTTCAAATCATCCAGAACTGACGTTAGGAATTTAAAAAGAGGCGAACTCCTCTTTTTAAATTCCTAATTGTCGTCTGGCTTCAAATAAACCGAGGGCAGCACTCACGGAGAGATTGAGACTGCGGACGTTGGGATTTTCCATAGGGATATAAACCGCAGGATTATTGGCAAGGACTTCTTGAGGTAGACCACTGGATTCACTGCCAAATAATAGCCAATCACCATCTTGATATTGAAATTCTCGAAAATGTTTTGCTCCACGCGCACTAAAGCAAATCCACCTTCCCCCTTTGGATGCTTCGCGTAGGGATTCGATATTAGGATGCACAGTCACGTTTACATAGTCCCAATAGTCTATGCCTGCTCGCTTCAGTTGGCGATCGCTAATTTCAAAGCCCAGAGGCTCAACCAAGTGCAAATGGGTATTTGTGGCGGCACAGGTGCGAGCGATATTGCCAGTATTGGGCGGAATTTCGGGATAGATGAGAGCGACTTGCAGCATTGACGATTCAGGAAATTTAAAGACTGTGGTTGTAGCACAGTCTTTAAATATAGCAGTCCTAAATCCTTTGTAGATTTTTTAGTTTGTAGAAGCGCACCCCTTTGGGGTGCGCTTCTACTTAGACTGCTTGAACTAACGCTTTGTCCGTTCTTCGATGTCTTCTAGGGTTTGTAAAACTAGTCGCTTGGCCTGTAGTTGCCATCCCCACTTTTGCAATGCGATCGCGGCAACAGTGCCGATCCCCGTAGCGATAAAATCTAGGGGCTGTTCCATTGATATACCTAATAGCAGTCCTAGCCCTGCGATCCCCCAGAAAGGTAGAGAAATAGTCTGACGATTTTTTTCGACTACTTGGCTAATGTCATCGGTGGGCATTTCCGCAAGTAGTTCTGCTTTGGCTTGCTTTTGTTCAGCAACATTCAGAGATAAGCTGACTTTTTGGCGCAGTTTTTCGATCTTGCGAGTGGTGGTGCTGTACTGCACCAATTCATCTTCCGCCATCACAATGAGGCGTTCTAGCTTGGACATAGGTTACTAATTAAAGTGGCATTGATTGGAAAGCAAGTCTTATAGTAGCCGCCATAGAGTGATAGACATATCCCTCCTATAGTAGTTTTCGCGATGCCCTTGCTGAATTGGCGATCGCGATCAGTTTCTTAAAAAAATATTTGACAAAGAACATGACCGTTAGTTAATATATAAATCCTGAAGTCAGGGCGAATGGCGGAATTGGTAGACGCATCAGACTCAAAATCTGACGACAGCGATGTCATGAGAGTTCGATTCTCTCTTTGCCCATAAAAGCAAGAAAAGGTTTTCACTCTGTGAAAACCTTTTCTTGTTTATAGAGAAAGTTTTTGTAAAACTGAACTTGTAGAAACAATGTGGCGATCTAAGCCAAGTACTTTTGGATCAATGCCGATCGCTAAGCCAATTAATTGAGGTAGGTGCAAAATTGGGATACCCAATTTTTGACCAATGACCTTTTCAACTTCGGGTTGACGCGAATCAAGATTTAAGT
This sequence comes from Pseudanabaena yagii GIHE-NHR1, assembly GCF_012863495.1. Classification (NCBI taxonomy): domain Bacteria; kingdom Bacillati; phylum Cyanobacteriota; class Cyanophyceae; order Pseudanabaenales; family Pseudanabaenaceae; genus Pseudanabaena; species Pseudanabaena yagii. The sequence goes on along the minus strand of NZ_JAAVJL010000001.1, from coordinate 1,148,720 downwards.
GACAAAGAGGACATGGGGTAACAATACAATCTGCACCTGCGGCGATCGCGGCAGTCAAATGTCTTCCTGCCATTGAGAAGGATTCCTTGGGGGCATAGCTGGAAATCGGCCAGCCGCAGCACTGGACACGACCATCGTAATAAATAGGAGTTGCACCAACGGTGCGAAAAATGTTTTCTAAGGATTCTGGCTTAAAGGGATCATCAAAGCGCGTAACTTGCGATCGCAATAAATAACAACCATAAAAGGCAGCACATTTTAGATTGGCAAGCGATCGCGTGACTTTAGCCGCTATATTTTCTAAGCCATAGTCACGAATGAGAATCCAGAGTAAATGCAAAACTTCCGTCGATCCTTGGAAATGATGACCTTGCGTATTCAGTAAGGCATTAACTTCATCTTTGCGGCTAGGGTCAGAGCTTTTGAGCTTGTCATTGACACGACCGAGAACACCCTGACAGGTGCTACATTGCGTCATCACATTAAGATTCAATTCTTCGGCGAGAGAAATATTTCGGGCATTGACCACATCTTCCATTAGCTCATCGGTTTCCTTAAAGGTTCCCGAACCGCAACAGGTTGCCTTAGTTAATTCCACCAATTCAATGCCTAAGGCTTGAGCGATCGCTGTTGTCGATGCGTGGAGTTCTTTGCAAGCACCCTTGGCAACGCAACCAGAATAGTAGGCGTATTTCAATGCTTTCGTCTCTGTCATTACTCTTTAAAAAATAATATTTCCCAGCCTTAAAAAGGATTATCTTTAAAGCTACATATAACAAAGCTAAAAATAGAATGCCATTTTTAGCTTTTAAAAACCTTACTGAGGTTTGTTTTTAATTCACAAAAGTGCGTCAGAATTTTTGTGAATTGGTATTAAATATTCAGCAATTGCCACTGAATTATAACAACATTCTCAAGATTTCTTGAAAAATCAAAGTTTGCCTAGAATGAAAGTCTTTGAAATAGCTGATCAACAGCAAAACTAAACCCATTAATAACATCTTCTCCATCCAGACAATCACCACGTTTAAGGAGGCGATCGGGTTCTTGGGCAGAACGATAAACTAAGACATAGTGTTGGATAGGATTAATTACCCAAACTAACCTTGTCCCATTTTCAAAATATTCCACAAGTTTGGTACTAATTTCTTCGACCGTATTTCCAGGGGATAGGATTTCCACTGCTAGATCAGGTGCACCTTCTAAAAAGCCAATGGGCAGATCTGCAATCCCTTGAAATCTCTCTTTCGCAAAGAAAGAAATATCAGGGGAGCGTTTATTACCATTTTTCATCTTGAAGGCGGTGCTGGAATCAAATAACACGCCCAGCTTTTGCGGTGACACAATTGCAAACAAAGCTGAACTCAAAACAATGGAAATATAGCCATGTAAAGCACCTGAGTTGCCCATGACAACTAGTTCTCCATTTACAATTTCATAACGACATTCATCATCGGGAAGAGCCATGAATGCCCGATCTGTCCAGACTTTTGCGCTTGGTATTATGAGATCTTCTGTAACTGAAGCAGACATATTCTTTGCTCCTTTTCGCTGTTTATTCTCGTTGGGCAGAGCATTACATGACTTTAGCGACTTTTCAAGGATTTGAGAAGCCCACCACAGGCATCGAAGAGGAGATCGATAACATAATTAAAGCCATCCGCACCACCATAATAGGGATCTGGAACTTCTTTGTCATTGTGGGTTTGGCAATAGTCACACATCATTTTCACCTTGTCCTTGAATTTTCCCTGTGGATCAAGGGCAAGGATATTGCGATAGTTGTCTCTGTCCATTGCCAAGATTAGGTCAAATTCCCGTAAGTCCATCGCTTCAAATTGTCTAGCTGAACCAACAAAATTTAAACCACGTTCTTTGGCGGCAGCCCGCATTCGGCGATCAGGTGGTGCGCCCACATGCCAACCACCTGTACCTGCGGAATCACAAATAAAGCGATCGCTTAGTCCTTCCCGCTCAATCAGATGATTCATGATATTTTCCGCAGCAGGCGATCGGCAAATATTTCCGAGACAAACAAATAACAGTTTCTTAGTCATATTGATCAACATCAAAATAAATAGCTAAAAGTGCTGCATAGCAGCACTTTTAGAAGTTAAGCACAGAGCGCTAAAATTTGCTCGACAACTTTGGGTGTGACATCTTGATGTTCACCTAAAGCCACAAAGCCACGCTTCTCGAAGCGATCGGTGATTAAGGGAATGACATCTAAGCCCACACCATAGTCTGAAAGCTTAGTGCGAACACCGACGGATTCAAAAAAGTCGCGAGTTTTCTGAATCGCTTGATCAATTCTTGCGTCTTCATCACCATCGACCAGACCCCAAACGCGCTCAGCATATTGCAGTAGCTTTTCACGCTTGCGATCGCGTTTAATGCTCAGCATATTCGGTAAAACAATCGCCAAGGTTTGGGCATGATCCAGTCCATGCAGAGCTGTGAGTTCATGACCAATCATATGTGTTGCCCAATCTTGAGGGACACCGACACCAATCAGACCATTCAGAGCCATAGTGGCGCACCACATCACGTTAGCTCTGGACTCATAATCACGGAGATCTACTAAGGTTTTGGGACCTTCCTCGATCAAGGTTTGCAGAATTGATTCTGCCATCCGATCTTGGAGTGGGGCATTAACGGGATAGGTCAAATACTGTTCCATTACATGGGTAAAAGCATCAACAATGCCATTACTTACCTGTCTTGGAGGCAGCGAGAAAGTGGTTTCAGGATCTAGTACCGAGAATTTGGGAAATACAAGGGGACTAGAGAAAAATAGTTTTTCTTGGGTTTCCCACTTGGTTACTACAGAACTAGTATTCATTTCTGAGCCTGTTGCTGGCAGGGTCAAAACTGCACCAAATGGGATTGCCGCCTTGATGGGGGCATGTTTTGCCAAGATATCCCAAGGATCGCCATCAAAGGGAACTGCTGCGGCAATAAACTTTGTCCCATCAACGACTGAACCACCACCAACAGCTAGTAAAAAATTAATTCCTTCAGCACGAATCAACTCAACTGCCTTGAGTAATGTTTCCAGATGTGGATTGGCTTCAATCCCGCCGAATTCTAGAAAGGTTCGTCCTGTTAGGGCAGCTTTTACTTGCTCATAAACTCCATTGGTTTTGATACTGCCACCACCATAGGTGACAAGGATTTTGGCATCAACAGGAATTTCTGCTGCAATATTCGCGATTTGACCTTTGCCAAATAGAATTTTGACTGGATTATAAAAAGCAAAATTTTCCATGACTAACTCAAAAAACATTACAGTTGGTGCTTAGCACCAACTGTAATATAGCTAAAATGCCAAATCGTCTGATCGTGAACCAGAATAAATCATGCCTTTGCTGAAATTAATGCTCAGAGGTTCACCATCACGGATAAAGCCTGTGGCATTTTTGACCCCAACTAGGATAGGGATACCTAACCTTCTGCCAATGACCACTGCATGGGAATCAAGGTTGGCATCTTCAGTAATGACTGCTGCTGCCTTACGAATTACATCAATAAAGTCAGCATCAGTGCGATCAATTACAAGGATTTCCCCTTCGTTAAAATCACGCACATCGAGATGATGGAAAGCAACCCTAGCACGACCATGAACCATGCCAGAGCCAATGCTTAAGCCTTTGCCCACTACCGATGATACAAATTCAACCTTAATTAAGTCCGTTGAACCCGCCACATCCTGTAATGTACCTGCTGACATAACTACTAAATCACCTGCGGACAGTAGCTTCATTTCTTGAGCAAGGTTGAGAGCCGCTTCAAAGTTTTGTCGGGCGGATGGCAAGGAAACTAGAACTAAGGGCTGCACCCCCCAAACCATTTGCAAGCGTCTTGCCACTTGGACATTGGGCGTAACTGCCAAAATGGGAATCGGGGGACGGAATTTGCTGACGTTGCGGGCTGTTGAACCTGTTTTGGTCAAGGTCACGATCGCGGCGGCATTTAACTGCATGGCGATACTACCAACCGCTTGACTGATCGCATTAGGAACCGCACGTCCCATGCTTTCAAGGGGTTGCATTTGGAGATCCTGTTCTCTTTCGATACGAACAGCAATTCTTGCCATCGTTTCTACTGCCAAGATCGGATATTTACCGACCGCAGTTTCGTTAGAAAGCATGACAGCATCGGTTCCATCGATGATTGCGTTGGCTACGTCGGAAATTTCGGCACGGGTCGCACGGGGATTGTTCACCATGCTATCGAGCATTTGGGTAGCCGTAATGACGGGAATACCCAAACGATTAGCGGTTTTAATTAATTGCTTTTGGGCGATCGGTACATCTTCAGCAGGGATTTCTACACCCAAATCACCCCGCGCCACCATTACGCCATCACATACCGAGAGAATCGCTTCCATATTGGCGATCGCTTCATGCTTCTCGATTTTGGCAACGACGCTAGCCTTACGCCCCGATGCCGCAATTAAATCTTTAACTTCAAGTACATCTTCAGGTGTACACACAAAACTCAATGCTACCCAATCCACACCTTCCGACAGACCAAAGCGCAAATCTTCGCGATCCTTATCAGTCATGGCACTGACAGATAAGTGGACATTTGGGAAATTGACACCTTTGTTATTAGATAGTGTGCCACCAATAACCACACGACAATAAAGATCGCCTAATTCTGCATTCACAGCTTCGACGACCATTTCTACCTTGCCATCATCAAGCATGATGACCGCACCAACAGGTACTTCCTCAGCAAGGGTTTCATAAGTAATGCAGCTAATTTCAGAGGTTCCCGGAACTTGGCGGCTAGTTAGGGTAAATTTATCGCCTTTATTTAAAGTAATGGGTCCATCTTTAAATACCCCAAGGCGAATTTTTGGTCCCTGTAAGTCTTGTAAAATACCGACGGGTTGGTTTAGTTCGCTAGATACTTGGCGAATATTGCAGATGCTGCGATGGTGATCTGCATGGGTTCCGTGGGAAAAGTTTAAACGAAATGTAGTTGCACCTGCTTCAATAAGCTGGCGAATCATATCAGGGCTACTGGTTGCGGGACCAATAGTAGCGACAATTTTGGTGCGGCGAAATGTTTCTCTAACGGTCATGGATAGTAAGCTAACGGCGGGATCTCAAACATACCAGAATGTCATGACAAAAACTAAAATTTAGGTTTTGTCGCACCTATGGTGCGACAAAACCCAAAATTAGCGCTGAGATCACATCCCAGAATTGTGTCAAAATATTAAGTGTGAGAGTAATATTTGACCCAACCCAGATTTCCCGTCCTACTGCGATCGCCCTCGGTAACTTTGATGGCGTGCATATAGGACATCGCCATGTGATTGCGCCGATTTTGCCATCTGCTTTGAGCAATCACGATCAACATTTAACAAGTACCGTTGTTTCTTTTTCGCCTCATCCTCAAGAATTTTTTAGCAAACAACCGCGATCGCTACTTGCCCCTTTTGACGAAAAAGTTGCCCTACTTGAATCCCTTGGTGTCGAGCAATTAGTTTTGCTACCCTTCGATGCAGATCTTGCTAAACTCACGGCTGCGGAATTTATGCAGCAAATTTTGATTGACTCCCTCCAAGTGGAATTAATCAGCGTTGGTTTTGATTTTCATTTTGGGCAGAAACGCCAAGGTAATATTACCGATCTAAAAAATGTTTGGGGCGATCGCCTCACGGTAATTCCAGAACAGACGATGCTCCTTCATGATCCAACCCCGATCAGAATTAGTAGCTCAAATATTCGTGTTGCCCTAGCTAAGGGTGAAGTTGATCTTGCCAATGCCCTGCTTGGTCGTCCTTATAATCTGGTGGGCAAAGTCGTCCAAGGCAAGCAGTTAGGGCGCACCATCGGTTTCCCGACGGCAAATCTCGATCTACCAGTTCAAAAGTGTTTGCCCCGCGATGGTGTTTATGCTGTACAGGTAAGTATTAGCTCTAGCCCTAAACCCATATTTGGAGTGATGAATATCGGCTTAAGACCAACGGTTAATGGCGATCGGCGATCGGTGGAAGTGCATCTATTTGATTGGCAAGGTGATCTATATGATCAAGAGCTAAATGTAGATCTCGTTAAGTTTATTCGTCCCGAACAGAAATTTGCTTCCCTAGATGCACTCAAGGCACAGATTCAAGATGACTGTCAAACAGCCTTAAAACATTTTGCAGTTTCGGCATAACCCACTCTCCACAACAAATCAGAGGATTATAGGTTACCTAATTACGATTGTATCTATAACTGATTTCAAGTGCATTGCAAAAGCTATTAAGGCTATTCAGTAAAGCATTATAGTAAGGGTAAGCATCTTCTCGTTCTTCTTGGAGAAGAGCATACAAGGTTAGTTCTGGCTCTGATGCTAAGTAATATTTTGGAATATCTAAACCTGCTTCGGTTAAACGTGTTGAGGCGATCGCAACTAGTAAAGCCCCAGTTGTATTGGAATTACCACTATGAAGATCACTTAATCCAGGTAATATTATTTCGGCTCCTGGCAAATCATTGAGATTCATTATGGCTCCTGCCCTTCAAATCGTTCGATGAAGTTTTCGACTCTGCTTCTAAGTACGTCAGGGTTAAGAGAAGGGAAGCGAATTATTTCGGGTGCGATCGCCTCAAAGCAATCGCGCAGCGTACTCAGAGAGAATAATTTCTGAGCGTACATAGCTTCAACATCCTTAATATCACGATCAAATCCTCTGGATAGTTTAGAAAGAGCTTGGGCTGTAAAATCATAGTGATAAAATGAAATCTGCCCCCGTTTACCAATGAATACGCTTCTGTCACGCCATCTTGGAAGAGGTGGCAAGAAGTCCTGTGGAGAGGCAAGTTCAATATTTATGTTTAATTCTTGTTTGAGCTTGGCGATCGCTTGAAAAATTCCTGATGGTTCTGGATCTAGACGAATATCTATATCGACAGTAGAACTACGCCAACCAATGAGTAAAGCACTCGCACCGCCTGTAAAGTAGATACATCCTGAACTACGAGCTTCTTTGCCTAATGCTTCCATAAGTTGTTCGATTTTCTGAGAATCGACATTTAAACGCATAATTTGCCGTTAATGTTGGCTAACTTTTTTAATTTAACAGAGCGTTTGGCTTAGGTGTTTTTCTTGCAAATAATGATCGCTAGTAACTGTAGTAACGAATGCACGATTAATTAGCCAACAAGAGTAGCCTAACCCATTAATAACAAGCCTCAGACAAATCAAAAAGGTACATTTCATTAAAGTAACTCATGCGATTTAGATATAGAACTGCTGGAAGTTCATAGGAAACTGTGACAAGTTAAAGTTATGAAATAAATTATAGATATTTCTATAATTTATTTCATAAGAATTGATAGAATTAATACTAAAGAAAGCATTGATATGTATAGCAATGCATTGGGGAGCATGTCACTTTTGCAAAAAGGGAGAGAAAGGAGGGAAAATAGAATAATTTAGAGACCAGTAAAAGCATGACACCAAAACAAGCCAAGAAATTACAAGAACATGTGCAGGAGATCGCCAAAATACTTTACGCAAATACCGAACTAGAAGCGCTAAAGACATTTTCAGGGATCGAACAAGCCGTGCGAGAACAGATGCAACAGCATGTGATGCCCGAAGTAGGAATTTTTTTGTCTCAACAAGTACAGGAACAACAGAAGGACGAGAACGTAAGCTCAAAAGCATCCTTGGAGAGATAACTGTAACCACGCAACAAGCAGAGCAACTGGGAATTAAGGCACATACTCGTCTGAGTCCATATCTGGAGATGTGTTGTTTGCGAGTCAGTGCAAATAGCTCCTATGAACACACCGAAGCAGATGTGGCAATGTTTACAGGAATTCGAGTCCCAGCCAAGACCCAACAGCGTTTAGTCCATCGGCAAACCTTTGAATTACCCCAAGCAGAGCAAGAGATTACCGAACTGAGTGCAGATGGCGGTAAGATTCGCATCAGAACACCTGTGGGTGAAGAATGTCGATGGCTAGACTATAAAGGAGTGAGGTTGCATGAGTTTGCCACTGGAGCTTGCTTTCAGGACAATCAGCAGTTAGTCGATTGGGTACGTCAGCAACCTTTGAGTACGCCAATAACTTGTCTAGGGGATGGACATGATGGAGTATGGAATTTGATTAAGCCCATGGCTACTGAAGAGCAACGACGTGAAATTCTCGATTGGTATCATCTGATGGAGAATCTAGAAAAAGTGGGTGGTTCAATACGTCGCTTAAACGATGCGAAAGCTTTACTTTGGAAAGGTAATGTTGATGATACTATTGCTCTTATTGAACAGTGTAAACGTAGGCAGGCTGTTAATTTCTGTGCCTATCTCCGAAAACATAGACACCGTATTGTCAACTATGATTACTATCAGCGTCAGCTGATTTGTTCTATCGGTTCAGGTGCAGTTGAGTCTGCGGTAAAGCAGATTGACCGTCGCACTAAAATCTCTGGTGCTCAGTGGAACAAAGATAATGTCCCTCAAGTGCTTGCCCATCTTTGTGCTTATCTCAATGGTTTATTGGCTTGCTAGACTATCCCAAAAAAGTGACATGCTCCCAATGCATTGTGATACATGAAAGCAACTTGAAAAATTTCAGTGTACTTTATTATTCCTTTTACATTAAAGCCTGCACCAATTTTAGGTATATAAAAATCCCTGAAGTTTCTTTCCTTAATGGCTTGACTAAACTCTAAGCTCTGAAGATAATGCTCGATTTCATTATAACGACGAATATAAATTCTTTGAATGCTCCTGTAAGTAGAATCAAGTAGCCAGAAAAGGACTATAGCCATAGCACAAAAAAGCAAAAATAAGGGCTGTTTCTTGTCTGCTGCAAAGAAAATAAAGGTTGAGAAAATAGTAATCGCCCAACCCTTAATCGTAAAAAGGCTACTATCACAGTTCCTTATCCCACTTTGTAGTAAGTCAATTTCTTGTTTAACTAACTCAAATTTATACTGGAACTCATCATTCATTATTGAACTTCCTACCACTTATAAATTTTCAGGTTAATCTTGATGTTCATGGCTTATGACTCATTCGCAACTGTAGTATAATCATCAATTTACTTTCAAAATACTGCAAAATCATATTTTTTTGAGTAAATTTTGAAATGCGAAATTTTAAAATTTACTCAAGATAATTTTATTTCTATTGATATCTTGTCTGCATCCCCAGTGTCACAAATTTTCACAATTTGCAGTACCCACCTCAATTTATTCTCAATCACTACTAAAATTAAACTTAGTTACTAACTAACTTTCTAACTTTTCAAGGTGCTTATTGCTTTTACTGAAAATTCAAAAAGCGATCGCCTAGTTCTTCCCACGATCAAGCCTGTCTAAGTGTTGCAATAGTCAGGTTTGCTATAATCATGAGCACTCAACACCTCGCTTGAATAAGCTATGGTCAACCTCACCTACAGCAAGAACCGAATTCTTCCCACTGCCGAAGAATTGCCATCCTCAGACGAAACACCAGTGGATAATCAGTTACAGAACGACATTCCCAATCTCCTACTGAGTTTGTTAGCTGACATTTGGGCAGATCGCGATGATTGGTACTTCGGTGTGGATATGGCAGTTTATTACAATCCCGACGAACCAGCGATCGTCCCTGATGGCTTTTTAGCGATCGGCGTTAAGCATGATACGGGGGAACGAGGACGATTGAGTTATGTGCTGTGGGCGGAAGAGAATATTATGCCGATCCTGTCTTTGGAAGTTGTTTCCGAAAGATATAACAGCGAATATGAAGACAAGTTAGCCGACTATCAAGCCTTAGGGATTTTATATTATGCAATTTACAACCCTTTCAGTGGTCGCAGAGGAAGGTTTAAGCATAGACAGCGATTAGAAGTTTATCGACTAATTGCAGGAAAATATGAACTTTTGCCGATGCAAAATCATCAGGTTTGGTTGCCAGAAATTGGATTAGCGCTTGGCTATGAAAAGGGAGAGCATATTGCTTGGTATCGGGAATGGCTCTATTGGTACGATGCTTCAGGAAATCGCTATCTGACCGCTAACGAAAAAGTAGCTAATGCTGAGGCGATCGCCAATCAAGAAAGACTAATCGCTAATCAAGAAAGGCTCATTGCTAATCAAGAGCGACTTGCCAAACAACAGGCTGAGGAGGCACGACTTCAAGCTGAACAAAAAGCGCAAAGACTTATGGAAAAGCTCAGAGAGATGGGAATTAACCCTGAAGAAATGTAATTTGTGCTAATTCTAAGGGTTAAATACAATGATTTCTGATTAGTTATGTGCGGCGGCGCGATCGCGGACGGTTGCGTTCGGCTTTATCTCGTTCGTAATTGATCAGCCTACCGTAATATTCATGTTTAGCGAGATTTAGCGATAGAAAAACATGTTCTCTGGCATTGCCGAAACCTTTGCGATTAAAGAAATTAATGGCAGGCGTATTTGCAGGATCGGTATCAACCAGCATGAGTCGTACATTATCCTCAATCATGCGTTCGATGATCTTATCGACTAGGCGATCGGCTACTCCTCGCCGTTGGAAATTGGGATTTACACCCAGCCAAGTAATATAGCCATATTTCCAAGATGCCTTATTGATGATTGTGCCGAGAATGAAGCCTGCAAGCTGATCATCAATTTCGGCAACTAGGCAATATTCCGAATCAGTGTTATACATCCCGATCACCTCCCACTCGTCCCATGTGCGATAGAGGTATGGATATAAGTCACTGGTAAATAATTGCTCGCCTAAGTGAAAAATTGGCGCAATATCATCAATATTCATCTCGCGAATATCAACGCTGTTACCTTCATGGCGATCGCGATCGCCATCTTTCTCAAGGGACTTATCAGGTAAATCATTCATAAATTTAAGTTTTACTAGGTTGCTTGTAATAGAAGAGTGGCGGCGCTTCGCGCCGCCACTCTCTATTGGGTATTGTCCCATTGTAAATAAGTAGCTGGATTGTAAACATAGTGAAAAGATTGGGCTGGCGCACAGGGATTAATCTTAATTGCTACACCTAATTCAAAATGTAAATGTCTGATATCACTGCGTCCTGAGTTGCCCATGGTGCCAAGTACTTGACCACGAGGGATTCTCTGCCCAACTTTTACTTGAATGCTATCAGGGTAGAGGTGAGCATAACGGGAGAATAGTCCATTAGGATGCCGAATCACGATATGGTTGCCCCAATCACCACCACAGTCACGATGTAAACTATTTGGCTCAAAGGAATTTGATTGTGGGCAGTCACGACGCACATACATAACCGTGCCATCGGCAACCGATCGCACCAAAACCTGAGTAATTAACGGATTGCTATGAATAAAATCAATGCCTTCATGCTCCGCTAATTGATAGTCCTTGCCTACAAATGGATCGATTGCCGTAAATTCTGCGGGTAAAGCCCAAGCCAAAGTCAAGGTGCGATCGCTACGAACCGAGGCAACCCTTTGGGTTGGCGGATATTCTTCGTTATTGTTTGCCAGATTTGCCTGAGAATCTTTAGCGCAACCTTGAGCCAATAGAGGAGTCACACAAGAGCAGGATAGAGAAATCACAAAAACTGCTAATCTGAAGCACAAATGTATTTTCATGAAATGTATTTTCATGCAGGGTAATAAGCAGCAAGAAAACTTGCTTGATCTTGCTATATCTTTCTATATATTTAGTGAAACTTGTTAAAAACCGTCTTTAGGTTTGCCTACACTCGATCATAAGTATTAAAATAAGTTACAGCTATCAAAAAATTGTTAACTAGTTCAGCAATCTTGGGTTTTTCAATTACATGAGTAAAGTTTACGATTGGTTTAACGATCGCCTTGAAGTCGGGGCGATCGCCGAGGACGTTACTAGTAAGTACGTTCCCCCCCATGTCAATATTTTTTATTGTTTAGGTGGCATCACCCTCACCTGCTTCCTAATTCAGTTCGCGACTGGTTTCGCGATGACCTTCTATTACAAGCCCTCGGTTACTGAAGCATTTGACTCAGTCCGCTACATCATGACCGACGTTAACTTCGGTTGGTTGATTCGCTCAATCCACCGTTGGTCAGCTAGTATGATGGTCTTGATGATGATCTTGCACGTTTTCCGTGTGTACTTGACTGGTGGTTTCAAAAAACCCCGCGAATTGACTTGGGTTACTGGCGTAATCCTTGCCGTAATCACCGTTACCTTCGGTGTAACTGGCTACTCCTTACCTTGGGATCAAGTCGGCTACTGGGCGGTAAAGATCGTATCTGGCGTACCTGAAGCAATTCCTGTCGTTGGCGGAACCTTAGTTGAACTACTTCGTGGCGGTCAAAGCGTTGGTCAAGCAACCCTTACCCGTTTCTACAGCTTGCACACCTTTGTATTGCCTTGGTTGATCGCTGTATTCATGCTTGCTCACTTCTTGATGATCCGTAAGCAAGGTATTTCTGGTCCTTTGTAAGGTTTGTTATCTTACAACCAAATTTAGGATTTTCGTATTAGATAATTTTAGAAAAAATACATTGCAATAGTAGAGCAATAAAATGGCAAAGACTGAAAAGCTCCCCGATTTGAATGATCCAATCTTGCGCGCCAAGTTGGAAAAGAACATGGGTCACAACTACTACGGCGAACCAGCTTGGCCGAATGACTTGTTGTACATGTTCCCCGTTGTAATTACTGGCACGATCGCTTTGATTACTGGTTTGGCAGTGCTTGACCCCACCTTGGTTGGCGAACCTGCTAATCCTTTCGCGACTCCTTTGGAAATTTTGCCAGAGTGGTTCTTGTATCCTGCATTCCAAATTTTGCGGATCGTACCTAACAAGCTTTTGGGTGTACTACTCCAAAGCTTGATTCCCGTTGGCTTGATCCTCATTCCCTTCATCGAGAATGTCAACAAGTTCCAAAATCCTTTCCGTCGCCCTGTAGCGATGGCAGTATTCCTCTTTGGTACTGCTTTTACCCTTTACTTGGGTATCGGTTCTACCTTGCCCATTGACAAGTCTTTGACCTTGGGCTTGTTCTAATTAATTCAAACTAAGTTGCTTGGTAAACTTTATTTGAATAAAAAAGGATTTCGAGTGCTGCTCGGAGTCCTTTTTTATTGGAGATCGCGCCTTTCTTTTTTATGATGTATCTATGCCACGTTTTCAAAGCCGCCTCTTTAATTGGATCGATCAATCCTTGCCTGCCAAATTAGGACGCAGTGCAAGACGATTAATTGATCGCCAATTAAGGCAGATGCCCAGTGTGAAGGACTTACCGCGTTTGCTTGCCTATCAAGTAGCAAAAGCGGCTTTATATCCTGTGTATCTGGTTGCCTCGACGACTAAGCGGATTTTTCCTACACTGAGTCGCGCTAAAACTGAGGATAGGGAAAAACTGCGATCGCAACCTGAGTCCGTCGGATTATTATCGGAATCTGAAGCAAATACTGAAAATATTGAGCAGGTAATTGAGCAAGAGTTACCAAAGCCTGAAATTACTCCAGAAATTCCTTTACTCTTAAGACCTTTAGTCAAATTCTTAAATTGGATCGATCGCACCAAAATCCAACTAGATCGCAATATTGCTGCGATCGTCAAACGTCAACCTGATAATCTCGCGAACATCGATAATCCTGAATTAGAGCCAAGAATAATTGCTAATCGGATCTTCGCGGAAATCTGGCAGCAACAGGTGGAGCAACGCCAAGCTGAGGAGAATGCCTTAAAAGAAAGTAATGGTTTAGCGGAAAATGTCGCTCTAGGGAAAAATCGCAGTCTAGAGCAATTGCGCCGTTTGCTCGAGGCAGCGATCGCCTATTTCTTTGGTCATGGCAATCAAGCTAATGCTCAAGAACAAAATTTAGCTAGTGATGAAGAATTAACGGATTTATCAGGTACAGAATCTGATGCTTTACCCTCTAGTCCCAAATTGCGGCGACGACGTGCTAAATCAACGGGTGCAATCAAAGAAAATGCAACCTTAACTCAAAATACCAACTTAGAGCGATTACGAGAATTGATTGCTGCCGCGATCGCCTATTTTATCGGTAAGCGCGTTCTTGATGGCGAGGCAGTAACATCTAGTGATGTCCTTGGGGATTTTCAAGAAAAAGCATCAGAGTTTCTCTCGGGAGAAGCAGCCGATAAGCTCCAAACTAGTTCTCAGGACTCTCCAAACAAAGCCAAAAAATATAGTTCTGAAAGTTCTGATGAGCTCAAAGTTGACGATCAACTTGAACGTTTACAGAGATTGATTGCCGAAGCGATCGCCTATTTCTTTGGTAGACAGGTATCAAAACCTTCTCTAGATGAAACTTCTGATATAGCTCCCAGCGAGGAATCATGGCTAACAATGGAAGATGTCTTTGGTGATGATAATGGTCCTTGGCCGCTTCCTTTGGAATATGAGTCTCATGCCTTTACGAAGTCTCAAGATATGGCAGCAATTAACTCTTCAGGAGAGTTACAAAGTTTTGAGACCACAACCACACAAATTTCTCAAGATCGGATCGAAGGTAGTTTACTCTTTGAAGAAGAAACATTAGCCTATCAAAATTCAACTTCAGACACAGAAAATGAGCGCCCGTTAAAAGCATGGATTGAAGCTAAGGCAACGCTTTTAGGCTATGTCTATAATCCTGTAATGACTGTAATTTTTTGGTTAGACGCAATTATTCTCAAAATTGAGAACTTCTTTATTAGGTTGTGGAAGGGCTTGATCGGTTTACCAAAGCGGTTAGTTGATTTTATCCGTTACGGTAATAAACAGTCTAAATAGCTCGATTATAATTTTCATATTTTGGAAGCTCACATAAGTTGAATAATTTCCATTGTCTTAACGCTGACGGTGCAAACTCTTTGTAGTAAATCAATTACTTGTTCTTTGTAGTCAGCAAATTTGTAGGTATTGAAAAGTTTGGCAATGGTGGGATCTTTTGGTTTCTTTTCTTTGTATTGATCGAGTATCCATTCAAGGGCGGAACGGTTGCCGAGTTTGTATTCCCATGCGATCGCTGGTACACCTGTTAACGGGGTATTATCATCAATGCTTTTCACATCGTTAGTTTTATCGCCTTTGAGGTTGGCTTTGGGGTTGTCTTTGATGGCAATTTCGATTCGTTGTAGTCCGTTTAGTTCTATGGTTTCGTAGTTGAGATATAAGTCCATTAGAGCTTTTCCCCATGATGCCCATTGATGGAAGTCTTCGTAAAAGGGAAGTCTAGGAAATTCGCGTTTGAGGTTAAATTCGTATTTGGTGCGGTAGGCGAGATGGTGAAGGACGACGTAGGTGTAATGGACTATGCCGATTCGTGATTTGAAACCTGCCCTCAATTGCTTTGCTATACCTTAACAGGGAATAGACTTAACATTATCAAAAGACTGAAAGCGCAAAGTCAATAAAGAATCCAAAGCTGCTTTATGAGTAGTGCGGGAATTCTCAAGGCAAGAAGCAATAGCAAACTTGAAAGAATCAAAATCAGGGTAATAGACGGAGTAGAGACACTGTTTCTTCACAAATTTCCAAAGACGCTCAATCAAGTTTAAGTTTGGAGAGTAAGTAGTCAAATAAAGAAGCTCGATATTTAATGACTGAGCCAACTCAAAAACTAAAACACACTTTTGATAACGAGCATTATCCAAGACAAGAGTAATGGGTATAGTCAAACCCAAAGCCGCAAGTTTGTGGAGTAAGTCACAAACACTTTGAGCATTGATGTAAGAATCATTAGTCACAGTAATCAACTCATGAGTAACAGCATTAAGTGCACCGAGGACATTAAAACGCTGCCTTCCCGACCCAGATTTAAGAAACAAGCGTTCAAAACACCACAAAAAGCCTAAATAGGCTCCAAGGACAAAGTGAGCAGCATCAACAAAGAAAACGGCTCTTTGTCCAGATTTAGCTTCCTCTAAGCGCGGTTCTAGTTTTTTTTAAGAAATTCCTCTTGTGCTGCTGGGTCAGCCTTTGCAGGTATTAGCCCCACTCGACGACAACTCATTCCCATCGATTTCAGGAAATGACGCACCTGTTCTCGACTACGGACAATCCCTGTCAACTCAGTAATTTTTGCTGCTGCATGAGCCAGCGTTTTAGGTGGATGTTCTCGAAAATATATCTCTAAACTTTCTTGATGCTGTTTTAGTTCACTCTGGGGGCGATTAAAGGTCAGTTCTTTCAGTTTGCTTATCCCACCTTCTTTATAATCTCGTAAATAGTTCAACAGTGTCGGTTCACTGATTCTTAGCAGTTGTGTAATTTCCTTGTGCGCGTATTTCTGGCTTTTTAGGTATAGTGCTTCCATTTTTCTCTGCACTCGTGGATGCGGATGATGGAATCTTTCGTAATGCAGCGCATCTATTTCTTCCTTGGTAAATGTTATTCGGAGCATCTTGGAGAAAAGTTAACGTTTCTTCCATCTTTACTCTTATGAAAAATAAAGTCTACCCCCTGTCAAGGTATATCCTCTTTGAGGATCTTCTACACATCTAGTTTCTAGACTTTACACACTTTCCTTGATAGGCGAATATGGGGTAACAACCATACGCTTCACTAGAATGGGAAACGCTATATTCTCAAAGCTTTAGCAAGTAACAGTTTCGGTAAAAAGTCTTGAGTTTCACATGAGTCCAAATCGCTGTAAAATTCTAAGCAAAGTTAATAAATTTCTAAATTTCTTCTTAAAATGTCATATCCACAGCTACCTACAGTCATTATCACAGGCGCGTCTTCAGGAGTAGGGCTTTGGTCAGCCAAGGCTCTCGCCAATAGAGGTTGGTTCATCGTCATGGCTTGCCGCAATGTTGACAAAACCCACAAAGCGGCAGAATCCGTAGGCATCGCCAAAGATAGATACGAAGTCATTCAAGTTGATCTTGGCTCCTTGGTGAGTGTACGTGAGTTTGTGGCTAAATTCCGTGCTACAGGCAGATCCCTTGAAGCGATCGTGGTCAATGCCGCCATTTATACACCCCTGCTTAAGGAACCACAGCGATCGCCTGAAGGCTTTGAGCTAACCATGACCACCAATCATCTGAGCCATTTCTTACTCGTCAATCTTCTCCTAGAAGATATGAAAAAATCCACCTATGGCGATCGCCGTGTTGTCATCCTTGGAACTGTCACCCATAACCCTGACGAATTGGGCGGCAAGATTCCACCACAGCCAGATCTCGGTAATCTCGAAGGCTTCGAGAAAGGCTTCAAACCACCGATCTCAATGGCAAATGGCAAGAAATTTGAACCAGTTCGAGCCTATAAAGAAAGTAAGGTTTGCAATATCTTAACCATGAGAGAATTGCACCGTCGTTTCCATGAATCCACAGGTATTACCTTCACCTCGCTCTACCCCGGTTGTGTTGCCGATACACCTCTCTTCCGCAATCACTATCCTCTCTTCCAGAAGTTATTCCCCTTGTTCCAAAAGAACATCACTAAGGGCTATGTAACTCAAGAACTATCAGGCGAAAGAGTCGCTGCGGTAGTTGCCGATCCTGAATATCGTCAATCGGGCGCTTACTGGAGTTGGGGCAACCGCCAGAAGAAAGATGGCAAATCCTTTGTGCAAACAGTTTCACCTCAAGCTCGCGATGATGCAAGAGCAGAAAAAATGTGGGACTTAAGCGCCAAGCTAGTTAGACTCGTTTAATCAAGAAAAAGCGGTTCGTTATACGAACCGCTTTTTCTTGATTAGAGTTTGTTAGCTTCTCGACGCTTGAGTATACTTGCGCCTATAGCACCAGCAAAGGCAATCCCAATCAAGGCTGGGGGCACAGGGACAGGTCTAGCGCCTTGTAGTATCAATTCATAGTTACCAGTATGGGAAACCCCGTCATCAGCAGCAACTAGACCAGATGGGGTTGCCTTGAAGTTAAACAGATAGCCAGTCTGTCCGTCATAGCTATATTTGACTAACTCACTAGCCTGTATGGTTTTGCCTGATAATAGAGGCTGGAGAGTAGGGGGGACAATCGGAAAAAGTAGTGGAGTTGCATTGTAATGTCCCGCTAAACCAATACTAATTAAGCCAGTGGTATCATCCTGATTCACATAAGAAATATTAGGATCACTAAATCTTTGGAAACCACCATTACTCACAAACGAATTAAAAACTGAGGTAGCAGTAGCTGTGCCAACAAGAGCACCTAAACCGTTGCTGGTTAGAGCCTGATTAAACCAATATTGCCCTAAGGTTGTACCTAAATAGCTGGAATTCCAGTCTGACAGGGTGAGGCTGCTTAGAATTAGGCTTTTGCTACCAATTGTTCCTTGTAAAGTTGTGTTTTTGGTAAAGTCAAAGGTGCTTTGTTCACTACTTGCAGCTAACTCGACATTACCAGTAGGATTGCTAGCATTACCGTCTAAAACTCTTTGAACATCTGATAGGTTAGGCGATGGTATCCGTACAGTTTGGTTACTAGCATTGACATCATAAACATAAAAATCATTAGCAGCAGTGCCACCGATGACTACTCCTGTTATAGATGCCGCAGATACGGATGCGGGAGCTAGTGCAATTAAACTTGCTAGAGAGAAAGCGCCAAGAGATAGACTTTTAAGTAGTGTTTTCATAGATTAACCAATTTTATAGAGATGAATAAATAGCCAAAATTGAGAAAAGCTATCTTGCGCTTTGTGTAATTACTTTTCTCTAAAGCTGTAGGCACGGTATAAGCATACCCACTAATTTATAAACTACTGCAAGAGATGATCTAAACCTAAATTTTATTGTATAAAATTAACATTAAAATTTTATATTATTTATTTATTTATTTTCTATGCTATATGGACGGTATTGAATTACATAAATCTGATACATTTGGCGTAGTTAAACAGCAATTTTATTGGGTAAGCATCTGAGGTTGCTCTCATGGCACAAAATCCGATGATCGAACAAGCTAAGCAAGGCAATGTTAGTGCAATCACAGCATTAATGAACCGTTTGCTGAAGTCACAGGGAATGCTCGCCAATGTCGAGCGTGAAGGCGATCGCTTGGAAGTGCTAATCGAATCGGATCTGCGATCGCTAGATGATGAAGTGCGCGTTCCCAAGCGCCAAGTACTAGTGAGAATGCTGAAAAAATGGTTTCGTACCCTTGAAGTTCAAACCATCTCTAAAATCACCATTTCTTGGCAGCAGGCAGGATTTGATGCGCCAGCATGGACAGAAGAAATTTCTTTGTTAGATGACGATACTGATATTACTGACATCACCGATATTCCTCAAAATGGCGGAGGGGCTGCATCCCAAGAAAGACCTAGAATACCTCCTTTACCAATCTTTCCCCCCAAGTCTATGCGTAATGACGAACAGCGCGATCGCTCTAGTGAAAAGATATCGTCAACTTCTGAGACGGATCTAGATGAAATATTTGGTGAAGTGAGTCATCCTGTATCCTTACCAAATATTCCTACGAGGCAAAATTTCAGTTCTGAATCGGAATATAAGCAACCCTTTCCAGAAGCAGAACCATTCTTTTTAGCTGATGTCCCTGCAATTCCTGATAGTAGCCCTACAGATGAAGGAATTAGCGATTTTCAGTCTCCCAAATTTACCTTCAATCCTCGTACCTTAACGACCATATTCACTACACCCAGTTTTGCAATTCAACTCATCCAATACGTTTTGATTTGTGGAGTTATTATCCTGACTTTGCGGGGAATTCATGGTGTTTTTGGTGGTGGTAAAGCTCCCAAAGCCGCATCCATTGAAACTCACACTATTGTATGATAGCGATTTTCAAGGGAGATTATTTTGCAACCTCAATTTCATGTCTGCGTCACTTTGGGCACTCGTCCAGAAGCAATTAAGCTTGCACCTGTCATCCATTTATTTAGAAATAATCCTCAATTCCAAACTTCAGTTGTGTTAACTGGGCAGCATCGGGAAATGGTGGAGCAGGTGATGCAATTGTTTGACCTCAAGGCAGATTATGATTTGGGAATCATGCGTCCGAAGCAAACCCTCACTGAGATTACCTGCAATAGCTTAATTGGTTTAGAGAATTTATATAAAGAGATTCAACCCAATATTGTCTTAGTCCAAGGGGATACGACCACTGCTTTTGCGGCGGCTCTGGCGGCTTTTTATCAACAAATTCCGATTGGGCATGTGGAAGCGGGACTCCGCACCGATAATCTCTTTAATCCATTTCCTGAAGAAGCCAATCGTCGCCTAGTTTCTCAGATAGCTCAACTGCATTTTGCACCTACGACTGCTTCCGTGGCAAATCTCCAAACTTCAGGAGTAAAAGAAGGAATTCATCATACGGGTAATACAGTTATTGATGCGTTGTTGTACGTGTCAGGGCGATCGCCAAAGTGTGAGATCAAAGGTTTAGACTGGTCATCCCATCGGGTGATTCTTGCCACTGTCCATCGTCGTGAAAATTGGGGACAGCCTCTAGAGCAAATCATTCAAGCATGGTTGCTGATTTTGGCAGAATTTCCTGATGTGGCTTTAGTTCTGCCTATGCATATGAATCCTGTGGTACGGGAG
Source organism: Pseudanabaena yagii GIHE-NHR1 (assembly GCF_012863495.1). NCBI lineage: Bacteria > Bacillati > Cyanobacteriota > Cyanophyceae > Pseudanabaenales > Pseudanabaenaceae > Pseudanabaena > Pseudanabaena yagii. The sequence continues at coordinate 1,128,282 of NZ_JAAVJL010000001.1, read as the reverse complement.
CCGTTAATCGCTAAACTAGGCAATCATCCACGCATTTTCTTAGTGGAGCCATTGGACTATGAGCAATTGGTCGGCGCAATGCAGCACTGCTATTTGATCATGAGCGATTCAGGTGGCTTGCAAGAGGAAGCTCCTAGCCTTGGTAAACCTGTTTTGGTCTTGCGTACTACGACTGAGCGTCCAGAGGCAGTTGCCGCAGGGACGAGTAAGCTGGTGGGTACGGACACTCAAGAGATCGTGGCAGCAGCTTCTAAATTATTAGGCGATCGCAATGCCTATGAACAGATGGCAAATATTGCTAATCCCTTTGGCGATGGCAAATCGAGTCAGCGTATCCTAGATATAGTTCATGAGTTTTTAGCTTAAACAATCCCTCATATTTTGAGAAAAGATGGCTTTGCTATCTTTTCTCAAAATATGAGGCTATGGATTTAGTCCTATGAATCCACTTTCTCGACGGAAATTTATTGCCACCTTTGGGATTGCCGCCAGTACAGTCTTACTGAATAACTGTACATCTAAACCCTTGGCAAATGATTTATTACAACCAACGCCGATTACAAATATTTCCGATAATCCTGAAATTCAATCGGTGCGTCTAGGCATAATTCCCTCGTTTGAAGTTGCCCCTTTACTAGTCGCGCAACATAAAAAGCTATTTGCGAAATATGGCATGACCGATGTGGAGTTAGTTCCCTTTCAGTCATGGGCAGATATTAGCGATCGCACCGAAATTGGTACGGAACTAGGAACAAACAGCGATGGCATTGATGGTGGACATTTCTATAGTCCTTTGCCTGAGATGATGAATGAGGGAATTAATCCTAACAAGCGCAAAACTGCCATGTATATGCTGATGCGCCTGCATACCCATGGCGGATATATCGTTGTTTCTAAAAGACTAAAACCCTTTGGCATTCAAATACAACGCGCTCCCTTTTCGCCTTGGCAGGATGTGGCGAAGTTATTTGGTAGTCCCATGAATTGCGCGATCGCCGAACTCGGAACTAATTACGATCTCTGGTTACGTTATTGGCTCGCATCAATGAACGTTGTTCCAAAGCTCAATATTGATGTGCTAGCAATTCCCTTTGCTGAGATGAGTAATCAGATTAAGCGGAGTAGAGCCGATTTGCTATGTCTCGATAGCTGGCATATGTTGAAACTACTGGAAGCGAACTTAACCTATCCTGCGATCGCTACTGGGGAGATTTGGCGCAATCATCCGGGGGAATGCTTGGCAATGCGTGCCGATTGGGTGGATAAATATCCCATTGCCACGCAAGCCTTACTTCAAGGAATTATGGAAGCTCAGATCTGGTGCGATAATCCTGCGAATGAGAGAGAACTAAATACATTAATAGCATTGAGCTTTAGTAATGGAGCTAATTTGATTACGGAACCTCTAAAAATGTTCTCTCAGCTTTTTAAAAATAGTCCACAGCAGACTAAGGGAATACTAAGAGCAAATAGTTCTAAAAACTCTCCTAATCCACTCGCCATTAAGTATTGGTCAAATGATGGTATCTCCGTTTCTTATCCCTATAAGAGTCATGATCTATGGTTCTTAAATGAATATAGAAGATGGCAATTACTACCCGACAATTTTGAGATCAAAGAAACTATTGATGCGGTTAATCGCGAGGATCTATGGAAAAATGCAGCGAAAGCGATCGGCGTTCCTGATACGAATATTCCCATATCCACCTCAAGGGGAGTAGAAGTCTTTTTTGATGGCTCAAGTTTTGATCCGAATAGCTCTCAATAAGATTGTCGTGCTTCGCACGCCTCAAAGATGCGATCGCGTAACACAGAATACTGCATAGATTCCTTTTTAATAACACAATCTTTAAGTAAAGATAAAAAATATAAATTTATGCGTAACCAATTACTAGCATAGGAAATCTTGGCGATTTCCTCGTTGTAAGCCTTAGATTGGCATAGACAAGGCGAAAACCATAAATATGTAGGATAAATGGGATTTAGATTGAACAGTTGAAGGATGGAGGTAATACATGAAATTTGAGACACCTGTACAAAAGGCTTGCTATGAGAAGATTCAACCTTGGTTGAAGGACTTATATGACAATGTCTATTCACCTCCATACGACATGCCTGTATTTGTTTTGCCACTAGGTTCCGCAACAGCGACAGTTGAGGTTTTGCCTTGGGGAAGTTCTGAAGCAATTATTTCCACTTGGTCATATGTGGTTACGGGGGCGGAGATTACACAGGACTTAATGCGATTTTTACTTAAAAAAAATTCGGAACTTCAGTTTGGGGTATTTAGTATTGATGATGATGGGGATATTCGCTTTCACACAACTTTAGTTGGCTCGACCTGCGATCGCCAAGAATTACAAACTTTAGTATCTTCAGTCCTAGAAACTGCTGATCAGTATGATGATGCGATCGTCGCAACTTGGGGTGGTGAGCGCTCTTTAGATCGCAGCCTTTAATAAATGAAGGCGACGCGAAGCGTCGCCTTCATTTATTTGGGTTTTATGTCCTAAGCAAAACTTTCATTGCTATAAATAATTATTAAGAGAGGTATGCTCACAAAGGGAGTATACCTCTCAAGTCTTGAAAACTTCTGAGATTGGGTTAAACTTTTAGTGGTTTTGATCAATGGTAAATTTGAAGCGTGAATTTTCAGACAGAGGCACAAAAAAATTGTTATCAAAAAGTAGCTGATTGGCTACCAGAGCTTTGTGATCGCATATCCCATCCCGTCGCCCACAATCCTATTTTTAGCTTACAGTTTGGCTCCGCAACGGTTCTGGTAGAAATTCGACCTTTTTATGAAACAGAATCGATTATTTATATTTGGGCATATGTCGCAACGGAAGTGGAAGTGAGTGATGATCTGATGCTCTATTTGCTCAAACAGAATGATGTATTCTGTTTTGGGGGCTTTAGTATGCCAGAGGATGGGGATGTTAGATTTCATGTGACTTTGCTCGGTGCATCTTGTCAACAAAATGAGTTTAAGCTCGCGCTGACTGAGGTTTTAGAAAGTGCCGATCGCTATGATGATCTGATTGTGAAGCGTTGGGGTGGTAGAAGGGCAGCCGATTCTCTATTTGATATTTGAGGGATTTCATGCTTTTACCTTTACCACAGTCTAGTCGCGATCGCCATCCTAAACACCTTGCAGAGGTTGTGGTAACTTCCACCACAGAATTTCTCGCGCAGTGCCTTGAGCCTGATAATTTAGATTTTCCTGTGATGCCTGCTTTCGGCAGTTGGGTGAAATCCCAACAGGATGAAAATAGCGATATCGTCGCCTATGGGGTGGTTTATCATGCAACGACTGCACCGATTGATTCTGTGCATCGAGCAGTGGCTTTAGGTCTGAGCCTCCAAGAGTTACGCGAACAGCAACCGCAAATTTTTGCCATGCTCCGTTCGGAAATTAAAGTTGTACTACTCGGTTTTAGTACTGTTGGTAATGTCTATCAGCATCTTCCCTCACAACCACCACAAATCCATCAAGCTGTTTATGCTTGTGAAGAAGAGGAAATTGAGAACTTCACGGAAGAGTTAAATTTTTTGAGAACATTAGTCCAAATGACCAATGCTCCTGTCGATGAACTAATCGCCGCAGTCTTACGCAATGTCTATCAGGTGCGTAAATGCGATCGCAATTGGTTAGTCCAAGCAGGACGAAAGCTCAGCATTTTACTTAAAGACGACTACGATCGCCTCGGTGCAATTTTAGGTCAGGTTCATCCTTAAAAGTGAAAATCGCATCCTAGCTGACATAATTTACGCACCAAAGTTGATTAGGATCGATAATATAACAATCCTAGATTGGGTTGTGAGAGTATGCCTCCAAGGGAGCATACTCTCACAACCTATCCCAACTCAACTCAAGAATTAAAAATAACACCGTATGTTATCAGCCTACCGTGACCATGTTGCCGAACGTGCAGCCCAAGGAATTCCCCCTTTGCCCCTCAATGCTCAGCAAGCCTCAGCCCTGTGTGAGCTATTGCAAAATCCCCCCGCAGGCGAAGAGGAATTTTTACTAGCGTTACTACGCGATCGCATTCCCCCTGGAGTCGATCAAGCTGCCTATGTCAAAGCAGGATGGCTAACAGCGATCGCTAAGGGTGAAAGCACATCCCCTCTAGTTAGCCCTGCCTATGCGGTGGAACTGCTCGGCACGATGGTTGGTGGCTATAACGTGCAGACCTTAATTGATTTGTTAAGCAATGATGATTTAGGCGACTTGGCGGCAACGGCTCTCAAAAAGACCCTGCTCGTATTTGATGCCTTTAATCAAGTTCTTGAATTATCCAAAACTAACGCTAGAGCCAAAGCCGTCATTGATTCATGGGCTGCTGCCGAATGGTTTACCAGTCGTCCTGCTTTGCCTGAAACTGTGACCGTGACCGTATTTAAAGTCACAGGCGAAATCAATACCGATGATTTCTCTCCTGCATCTCAAGCTTTCTCACGTCCTGACATTCCTCTCCATGCTCTCTGTATGTTGGAGTCGCGCATTCCCGATGGTCTGCAAACCATTGCCGAACTCAAGCAAAAAGGTTATCCTGTCGCCTTTGTCGGTGATGTGGTGGGAACAGGTTCTTCCCGCAAATCCGCGATTAACTCGGTGCTGTGGCACATTGGCAACGATATTCCCTTCATTCCTAACAAGCGATCGGGTGGCGTAATTTTAGGAAGTACGATCGCGCCGATCTTCTTTAACACTGCCGAAGATGCAGGAGCCTTACCAATTCAGTGTGATGTCACCAAATTGGAAACTGGCGATGTGATTACGATCCACACTCGCGAAGGCAAAATCACGAACGCTGCAGGGGAAACTCTTTCCACATTCAGCCTCACCCCTGACACGATCACCGATGAAGTTCGCGCAGGTGGTCGCATTCCTCTCTTAATCGGTCGTAGCCTCACCGCCAGAACCCGTCAAGCTTTAGGACTTCCCGCCAGCGATGTCTTCATCCTTCCTGCCACTCCCGCCGACACAGGCAAAGGCTACACCCTCGCCCAAAAGATGGTGGGCAAAGCTTGCGGCGTAGCTGGTGTGCGTCCCTATACTTCTTGCGAACCCTTAATGACTACTGTTGGCTCTCAAGATACTACAGGTCCCATGACTCGCGATGAATTGCAGGAACTCGCTTGCTTAGGATTTAGCGCTGACTTAGTGATGCAGAGCTTCTGCCATACTGCCGCCTATCCCAAACCCACCGACATCAAAACCCATAAGGAACTTCCCGACTTCTTCTCCAATCGTGGCGGTGTAGCCCTCCGTCCTAACGATGGCATTATCCATTCTTGGTTAAATAGAATGCTCTTGCCCGATACCGTTGGCACTGGTGGCGATTCCCATACCCGTTTCCCCTTGGGTATTTCCTTCCCCGCAGGTTCAGGATTAGTCGCCTTCGCTGCTGCCCTTGGTATCATGCCTCTGGATATGCCCGAATCGGTCTTAGTCCGCTTCAAAGGCGAATTACAACCGGGGGTAACTTTGCGCGATATCGTGAATGCGATTCCCTACGTTGCCATTCAGCGTGGTTTGCTCACCGTTGAGAAGAAGAATAAAAAGAATGTCTTCGCAGGTCGGATTATGGAAATCGAAGGTTTGCCCGATCTCAAAGTAGAGCAAGCTTTTGAACTCACCGATGCCACTGCCGAGCGTTCCTGCTCTGGTAGCACGATCAAGCTCAGCACGGAGACTGTTGCCGAATACTTACGATCAAATGTTGCTCTCATGAAGAACATGATCGCTCGCGGCTATAGCGATGCTAAGACACTCTTGCGCCGTATCGCCAAAATGGAAGAATGGCTCGCCAATCCTGTATTAATGGAAGCCGATCCTGATGCCGAGTACGCGGAAATCATCGAGATCGATCTCAATGAAATCAAGGAGCCAATTGTCGCCGCACCTAACGATCCCGACAATGTGAAGTTGCTCTCAGAAGTAGCAGGCGATCGCGTGGATGAAGTCTTTATCGGTTCCTGCATGACCAATATCGGACATTACCGCGCCGCCGCCAAGGTTCTCGAAAAGGAAGCCGCCGTCAAAGCCCGTCTCTGGGTCGCACCACCCACCCGCATGGACGAGTTCCAACTCAAAGAAGAAGGAATCTACAGCACCTTTGGTGTCGCTGGAGCCAGAACCGAAGTCCCCGGATGCTCTCTCTGCATGGGTAATCAAGCTCGTGTTGCCGATGGCGCGACGGTCTTCTCTACTTCCACCCGCAACTTCAATAATCGCATGGGCAAGGATGCTCAAGTCTATCTCGGTTCCGCCGAACTCGCGGCAGTCTGCGCCTTACTAGGCAAAATTCCGACTGTGGAAGAATACCAAGCGATCGTCACTAAAAAGATTGATCCTTTTGCCAGTGACCTCTATCGCTATCTCAACTTCGATCAGATTGCCAATTTTGAAGATCAAGGTCGGGTGATTGCGTTGGAGGATATGCCTCGCATTGAGGACATTTTGGGTATGCCTGTGGGTGCAAAGTAGTTAGTTGATTTGCATATAATGTTAGGGTGAGTCTATAAACGGCTTGCCCTAATTTTTACTATTTGCAAGAGAATTGTTATGAGATATTGTGGTTTACATTGTGAAAGCGTTTATTTGGAGTGATGAAAAAAACAAATTGCTCCAACAGGAAAGAGGTGTATCTTTTGAAGATATTGTTGAAGCGATCGCTGATGGATATTTGTTAGATAGTATTGAGCATCCTAATTCTGATAAGTATGCTAATCAATCAGTTTTCATAGTCGCTGTTAAAGAATATGTGTATTGTGTACCTTATGTTGAGAGTGAATCAGGTGTTTTTCTAAAAACAATTTTTCCTAGCCGTAAAATGAAAAAGATATATTTAGGAGATTAGGAACTATGCAACATTTAGATATAGAAGAACAGGAATTACTAGAAAGTATCGAGAATGATGAATGGGTGAGTATTTCCAATAAACAAGAAGGGTTATCCCGTTTTCAAAATATGGCGAGGCAGCAAATTTTAAAGCAAAAGATTGAATTGCAGATGTCAACTCAAGATTCTGACAAAATTTATAGCTTAGCAAATCAACTTGGAATTTCGGTGTCTAACTTTGTTCAGGATATTGTCCATAAATATTTGCAAGGTGAGTTAGTTGAAAAAAGCTAAATCGCCGCTTGTTTGTTGATAGGTTTATGCTCGCCTATTAATTTCAAAAAAATTGTGCGTTACATTTCATTAACGCACCCTACCAAACTCTAATTTTTACAAGTAATTTTTAGAGCTAACTACAGCCACATGCTCCACAGGATGTACATTTATACCAACCGCATTTATTACATTGCATGTCACCGATACCAAGAGTGTCTTGGCAACTCCAGCAGTATGTAAATCTTGTTCTTTTCTCACAACGTCCTATAGCAATTAGTTCACTTATTTTAACCCACTCAAATCCCTCTTTAAAAAAGAATAATTTGCATGTGTGATTCAATACATTTCGATCACAGACTACTGCTACAGAGTAATTGTTTTTATTAAATACTATTGTTCCTAAAGGAATACCAACTCTCACGTAGCTAGTTGCTTCAACGCAATCTTTTCTTTGAAAGAAAATTACTGGTTTAATTCTATTGGGAATATATATCTGATTAATTTTATTAATATCTTCTTTCAAAGAATTAATCAAAAATATTCTTTCTGGCGAGAATTCTTGATTGTTCTCTCTATAGATTTGCCGAAGAAATCTTAAGATTTCTATGTATTTTTCTTTTTGGATTTCAACTCCAATATAATTATTAGATAACTCTTGTAAATCCCGAATAAGCTTTGGAACATTTTCATTACTGTTCATATCGAAACTCAGTAAAAAGTTTTAGATGCCTTTTGATATATTTTATCTAATCTTTCTAGGCAATTCCTAGGCTTGTAATTTTCAACCGCAAACTGAATAAGTCTGACATTATAGCACCTCTTTATTTTATCTAAAAATTAGCACTTAAGGTTGAGACTTGCAAGCAAAAATATTTTGAATGACGGCTAGAATCATGTATTACCAAGACTTTACAAGATCTGAAAATGATCATATAATTAGTTAAGTCAAACAAAATATGGTGAAACAATTGGAATATAAAGACATCAAAAATAACCAATATATTAATCTTGCGTGGGGGTGGATATTTAACAGTGATGGTAGTAGGGTATTGAGGTTGCGTATTGACTCTAATCCTCAGTCTTCAGAAGAAGTTTTTTTGTCTGTTATACAAGATGTAGTGTCAAGCTTGCTCATACAAAATCGATCAAAGATAATTGTAGATGGTTTGACAGCCCTGAGTAATTTTGTTACTACTCTGAACGACAAGTATAACTATCCTCTATTTTTAGAAGAAGTCATGGAAATAGGAAAAAAAGAGATTGAAACCGTAATGGGAAGCGCTCCAGTGGAATTCAAATAATCACATCAGTACTCATATCACACATCAGACTCTAATAAATGTGTAGTAATTAATTGATCTAACTCCAAAATATCTGAGTGGTGATTGCTGGCTAAGAGATGGATAGGTGATCGCTGTTTGACTTGTTTTTTAGAGGGGTGATCGCTGGTTGTGGGGATGGATAGGAGATCGCTGGTTGGTTTATTTTTTAGAGAGGCGATCGCTGTTTATGGGAATGGAGAGGCGATCGCTGGTTGGTTTATTTTTTAGAGGGGTGATCACTGTTTATGGGGATGGAGAGGCGATCTCACCTCACAAATTACTGCAACAAGTATCTATAATGAGAGTAAATTGAGTTTATTCACGATCTTTTTTCTTTTGCTATAGCCATGCCAGCCAAAGACATTTATCACGATGCCGTAAAAAATGCTCTCATCAAAGATGGCTGGTTGATTACGGCTGATCCTTATCTAATTCGATATAAGGATGTTGATTTGTTTGCTGACTTAGCTGCCGAAAAGCCGATCGCTGCTGAACGCCAAGGCAAAAAGATTGTGGTTGAGGTTAAAAGTTTTTTAAGTCCGTCACCAATGCGAGATTTTGAATTAGCATTGGGACAGTACATTCTCTATCGAAATTTAATCCGATTAACTGCTCCTGAATATGGTCTTTATCTGGCAATTAAAGAAAGCAGTTATCAAAACTTTTTTCTGAGAGACTCAATTCAAGATCTGATACGCATAGATTCAATTAAGTTATTGGTTGTGAATACAATGCAGGAGGAAATCTTACAATGGATAGATTAGATAAGTATCGTGATGTTATCAAAAAGATTTTGACCGAATATCATGGATGGGCTACTAACTCTAATATTAGAGAAAGAGAGAGTTGTCTAGTTTTTGACGAGGTTCACGATCAATATTTTTGGTTTTTAATGGGTTGGCAAAATAAGAGAAAATATAGAAATATTCAGGTGCATATCCGTATTAAAAATCAAAAGATTTATATCGAGGATGATTGGACTGAGGAGGGAATTGCTAATGAGTTGTTAAGGGAAGATATTCCGAAGTCTGATATTGTTTTGGCTTTTCATGATCTTGAGACTCGGAAGTTAACTGAGTTTGCGGTAGCTTAGCGATCGCTGTTTGATTTATTTTTGGGAGGGGCGATCGCTGGTTATGGGATGGATAGGCGATCGCTGGTTGATTTATTTTTTAGAGGGGCGATCGCTCTTTGTGGTGGTTGGATAGGCGATCGCTGTTTGGTTAATTTTTAGAGGGGCGATCGTTGTTTGTAGGGATGGATAGGCGATCGCTGGTTGATTTATTTTTTAGAGGGGCGATCGCTCTTTGTGGTGGTTGGATAGGCGATCGCTGATTGGTTTATTTTTTTGAGTGGCGATCGCTGGTTGTGGGGATGGATAGGCGATCGCTGGTTGGATGTTTTTTTGAGTGGCGATCGCTGGTTATTAGGGATTGGATAGGCGATCGCTGGTTGATTTGTTTTTTGAATGGCGATCGCTGTTTATGGGAATGGATAGGCGATCGCTGGTTGGTTTGTTTTTTAGAGGGGCGATCGTTGATTATGGAATTGGAGAGGCGATCGCTGTTTATGGGAATGGATAGGCGATCGCTGGTTGATTGATTTTTAGAGAGGCGATCGCTGTTTATGGGGAATAGATAGGCGATCGCTGGTTGGTTGTTGTTTTGAGTGGAGATCGCTGGTTATGGTTGATTGGATAGGCGATCGCTGCTTATGGGGATTGGATAGGCGATCGCTGGTTGATTAATTTTTAGATAGGCGATCGCTGTTTGATTGATTTTTTTGAGAGGCGATCACTGTTTATGGGGGATGGATAGGCGATCGCTGTTTGATTGATTTTTTTGAGGGGGCATAGAAGTTACGCATTGACAGAAGGGAGAAAATAGGCATAGAAATAGCCAGCAATAGCCATAGCAAAAATGAGGGAAATCAGCAAACCATCAACAGCCAAATGTGACATGAACAAGTACATCTTGTTTTTACTGCCAGAACCAAAGCAGGTAAGTTGTGTGAGGTTAGGCGAGATCATCAAAGAAGTGTCTCATGATAGTGTGAACCGATTTTTGCTACGGGAAAACTATACAGGAAAAGACCTCTACCAAAGTGTAGAGCCAAACATCAAGAAAGAGGGAGGAGTACTGAGTGTCGATGATACAGTGCTAGATAAACCCTACAGTAATACCAGCAAAGCACCGCTAATCAGCTATTTCTGGTCAGGGAAACACAAGAAAGTAGTGAAGGGGATTAATCTCATCACCCTGTACTACACCGATATTGACGGACGTGCTTTTCCTGTCAATTACCGTATTTATAACAAAGAAGAGGGCACTGGTTAGTTAAAGCGTGATTGGCGTATTTGCGTCAATTTTGTCGGCATGAAATGGTCGTTTCAGACCCTATCCCTGCTTAGCTGACCAATGCCAAGAAGAGGGCAAGACCAAGAATGAATATTTTCGGGAGATGCTTGCCGAAGTCATCGCATGGGGACTGAAACCAGCATTTGTCACAGGTGATAGTTGGTATGCAAGTGTCGATAATCTTGAGTACATCAAACACTATGGACTTGGGTTTCTGTTTGGCATTGAAAAAAATCGCTCACTCTCCTTGACCGCAGATGTAACCGTATATGCTCAGGTAGCAAACTGCGAAATTCCCTATACTGGATTAGAGATGCATCTTAAGGGGTTTGGTTTAGTCAAGGTGTTTAGAACGGTTTTCAAAAACGAATTCCGTCACTACATCATCTACCGACCAAACCCTGACAAAATTGCTGAGATTACGCGCACTCAATTTATGGACATCCATGCTCGGCATTGGCAAATTGAATCTTTCCATAGAGCCATTAAACAGGTTGCTAATATTGAGCGTTTTTTCGTTAGACAGACTCTGGCTATCTCCAATCATATCTTTGCGGCTATTTCCGCTTTTGTCCATTTGCAGTTGCGTTGTATCCACAACTTGATTGCGAATTGCTATGCTCTCAAACGTAATTTGTTTAATGATGTTATTCGCTCTTTTATCGTGGAAAATTTAGCTGATTATAGTTATCTCCTACCTGCAAATCTTCTCCCTTCTGTCAATGCGTAACTTCTAAACCACATTGGTGCGATTTGGAATTTTATTCATTACTACAACGCTTCTTTGCCTGCTCGTTCATCCTTTCCTTTTTAGGACTACCAATTATTAAGTCAAGATTGGGAAATTTCTAAAGATAACAAAATCTGAAACAGAGTTGCGCCGCAACTCTTCTATTGTAGATTTTTATCTAAGCTTACTTCGGACATAAAACCCAAGCTAAAGGTGGCGGTGCTTTGCGCCGCCACCTTTAGCTTGGGTTTTGATTTTTAGAGAACTTGAACTTGCATCTTTTCCCATTGAGAGAGGCTATAGGTTTTTAGCTGTAGGGCATGGATTGCGCCAGTGTCGAGATGTTCTTGAATTGCGCCATATACTAATTTGTGTTGCTTAATCATTGATAAGCCTTCAAACTGTTCAGCAACCACGATCGCAGCAAAGTGTTGACCATCATGATTAGGATCTTCAACCTGAACTTTGGCATTGGGTAAAGCAGTACGAATTAATTCGGCAATGTAGTTGTGAGAAATCATGTTGGGCAAACTCAAAATTTACAAAATCTAAATTGGGCTGTTCACATTGTGCCACATTGCTAGATTAGGGGCTTAGCATTTGTGCTACCTTGCTAAATAGCTGGACATAATTATCAAAAACTAAAACCTGTGGCGCACGTTGCGCGTGCGCCACAGGTTTTAACTCTGATTGTTAATTTTGCCCAGACACTTAATTTTATGAAAATTTTTGATTGGCAACAGAGATTTAGGGATTTAATGAAAATCGCAACTTGGAACGTCAACTCAGTTCGCACAAGGATCAATCATGTTTGTGATTGGTTACAGGCAAATCCTGATGTCGATCTGTTGTGTTTACAAGAGACCAAGGTAATTGATGCGGACTTTCCCCATCAGCCTTTTACCGATTTGGGCTATCAAACCTATATTTATGGTCAGAAATCCTATAACGGAGTAGCAATAATTTCGCGATCGCCTTTAGAAAATATTCAAACTGGCTTTGTTTCGGTATTGGGAGAAATTGCTGACCCTAGCCTAGATGACCAAAAGCGTTTGATTGCGGCTAAATTTGGCGATGTCCAAATTGTGAATATGTATGTCCCCAATGGCTCTGAGGTCGATAGTGATAAATATGCCTACAAGTTACGCTGGCTGAAGCTCTTAAAAGAATATTTGCAAACTTTGCTCAGCAAAAATGCTAATGTCCTGATTTGCGGCGATTTTAACGTGGCGATCGCTGATATCGACATTTATGATCCTAAGGGACGCGAGAAAAAGGTAATGTCCACGGATATTGAGCGAGAGGCTCTAGCAGAAGTCTTGAATCTGGGATTTAAGGATGTATTTCGGAAGTTTGAATCGGATGGCGGGTACTATAGCTGGTGGGATTATCGTTCTGGAGGTTTTTCACGTAATCGTGGCTGGCGAATTGATTATCATTTTTTGACGGAATCTCTCTACGAAAGGGCAACTGCTTGTGAAATCGATGTTGAGCCACGTAAGTTAACGCAACCGAGCGATCATACTCCCGTCATTGTGACGATTGATTAAATATGGTGATTTACGCTTTAATCAAAAATATTTTGTGGAAGAGTGATCCTTTGGGGCGATCTTCCACAATACCCAAAATCTCTAAAATTTAACTCTAAGAGAACTTTAGCTATGAAATATCGCATCTATTCGGCGATCGCGCTACTTATCATTTTGCTTTTGTTTCCCTTACCAGCAATAGCCGCGAACCCTAGCCATATTGTCAAGTTACAAACTATGCAAACCTGCCAAGTTTGCGATTTGACTGGGGCATATTTACCCGTTAGCAAATTAGACTATACGTTTATATTGTCTTCTGATCTGAGTAGAGCTAATTTAATTGGCTCTAGCATTACTTTCTCAAATCTGAGTCGCGCTAATCTGAATGGAGCGAATCTTAGCCATGTTAATTTCAAGCATACGAAATTGTTGCTTACTGATTTTACGAATGCAATTTTCGATAAGACTGATCTGACAGAAGCTGATCTCACCAGTGCAACCATTTCGGACTCGCAACTAGCAAAAGCAAAGTTGTGTAAGACAGTTTTACCCGATGGATTAGTTTCTGATCGTGACTGTTAAATGTTTTCATTGCACCATTAAATATAAAACCCCAAGATATGGCGTAAGAGCAACTTACGCCATATCTTGGGTCTATTTTTTAATTGGTTCTATCTACTTAAAGAATAGTCTGGATCTAGATATAGTGCTTTTCAGGCAATCGCGATACAGATCCACCGAAGACAGGCAAACAAACCCATACTTCATGGAAGCACTATATTGTAAAATGAGTTACTAGCGGATTGAAATACTGCTATATCAGCGATGAATAGTCAAAACCTACCAGAAGAAGGGCGTTTTACTCTAGTTACGTTTCCTGAAACTCAAAAAATACTCGAGTTAGTTTGGTGGACGGAAAAAGGAGCATTTCAGGGTTTGTTCTACTACGATAATGATCCCCTAACTCTTTATAATGGGCGCGAATTCATTGAGATTAGTGCCAGTGGAGGCAGTCTTTCAAGAACTAGTCAGCCAAAAAAGGTAAAGAGTATACCTTGCACCCAGTTAGTTCGCGATATTGTAAAACGACCAGCTTATTTCCCAGAGTACTTTAAGAATTACTCTGATTTAGATGGAAAGTTTAGTCTCAACTTAACCATATCCTCCAATATTGCAGAAGCAGACTGTCCCGCAGAATATTTCTCCATTGAAAAAGACTGCTACAACTTTAATTTTGAAGATAAGAGTTGTAGTTATAGTTACTGGGTTTATACGGACACATCTATATAGGTAGCTAGGCATAGGTAGCTAGGCGCAATTAAATATAAAAAAACAAAAGCTATGGCGCACGCTGTGCGTGCGCCATAGCTTTTGAATCTGACTTTTAATTATGCCCAGCTACTTATCTTAAGTAGCTAGTCATGTTAGGACAAAAACAAAAACCAGAAGAGAGTTGCAGTGCTTTGCACTGCAACTCTCTTCTGGTTTTTACTTGGCTAGAGCCATAACAGATGATTAACGGGAAATAAACGTAACATTTAGTTACAATAGGGTACTGACTAATTGCCTAAGTATTCCCCATAGCCCTATGACCCGTGACCTGCGATCGTTTCTCAAACTGCTCGAAGAGCGCAAACAACTACATCGTGTCAAAGCCCAAGTTGATTCCCAGTTAGAAATTGCTGAGATTAGTAATCGCCTATTGCAATCGGGGGGACCCGCACTGCTATTTGAGAATGTCAAAGGCTATAACGTACCAGTTGCTGTGAATTTATTGGGCACAGTAGAGCGCGTCTGCTGGGCAATGGGTATGAAAGAACAATCAGAACTAGAAGTTCTAGGTGAGAAATTGGGCAAATTACAAAGCCCAAAGCCACCGAAGAAAATTTCACAGGCGATCGAATTTGGGAAGATTCTCTTTGATGTGGTGAAGTCACGTCCCCAGAAGCTTCTCTTTGGGAATGCACCCTGTCAAGAAATAGTATTGCAAGGTGATGATGTAGATCTTGATCAGATTCCCATTCTCAAACCCTATCCTAAAGATGGTGGTCGTGCAGTGACGCTGGCGCTAGTGATTACGAAGGATGTTGAGAATGGGATTCCGAATGTGGGGGTTTACCGTTTGCAGCAGCAGTCCAAAAAAACGATGACGGTGCAATGGCTGTCAGTGCGTGGTGGTGCGAGGCATTTACGCAAGGCGACTGAGGCGGGCAAGAAACTCGAAATTGCGATCGCGATCGGGGTTGATCCAGTCTTAATCATGGCGGCTGCAACGCCGATTCCTGTGGATTTATCGGAATGGATTTTTGCAGGACTCTATGGCAATGAAGGCGTACAGCTTACCAAATGTAAAACCCTCGATTTAGAAGTTCCTGCCTGTGCGGAATATGTTTTGGAAGGAACGATTACACCCCATGAAGTGGGAACCGATGGCCCTTTTGGCGATCACATGGGCTATTACGGAGGCATTAATGATCAAGCGCCTCTGATTCGCTTCCATTGCATGACTCATCGCAAAGATCCCATCTATCTCACCACCTTTAGCGGCTTGCCTCCCAAGGAAGAAGCAATGATGGCGATCGCTCTAAATCGGATCTATACCCCCATCCTCCGCCAGCAAGTTTCAGAAATTACCGATTTCTTCCTGCCAATGGAAGCGCTGTCCTATAAAGCAGCAATTATTTCCATTAAAAAGGCTTACCCCGGACAAGCACGCCGCGCCGCTCTTGCCTTTTGGAGTGCCTTGCCTCAGTTTACCTACACCAAATTTGTGATCGTGGTTGACCATACGATCAATATTCGCGATCCGCGTTTAGTGGTTTGGGCGCTCAGTTCCAAGGTTGACCCCACCCGTGATGTGTTTATTCTGCCCGACAACCCCTTCGATTCCCTCGACTTTGCCTGTGAGAAGGAAGGACTAGGCGGACGCATGGGCATTGATGCCACTACCAAAATTTATCCTGAAACCGATCGCGATTGGGGTGATCCTTTAGAGAGCGATCCTGATGTGGCGGATATGGTTACAAGGCGTTGGGCAGAGTATGGTTTAGCTGACATTAAGCTTGATGGAGCTGATCCTAATTTATTTGGTTACGATATACATTAGTAGATATGCGGTGCTTTGCGCCGCATATCTAGATTTTAGGGATTTTTAAATCACCTTGCTCAATTCTTTTTAAGATATCACCAATTCCTTCTTTGCCACTTATCTGGACAGCGCGTAAGATTTCTAAACTGTCTTCCAGTAAAGTCTCGACATCTATGGATTGATAATCTGGAAGATATGCAGGTAAGCGACTTGTACCTTCTCCTAAGAGAATTGTGGCTCCATGCCAATTGTGATTTTGGAGATGATATAGACCGACGGCAATTTGTAAAATCCCCTGATAAAAAGCCCGATCGCTTTGCCAAGCATCATTCCAAATCGCTTCTAATGTATCGTGACAGGCGTAATAATCTCCATTATTAAACTGAGCGATCGCCTCGGCAAATAAAGGATCGACGGTGTTTGATTCAATCATTAGCGCGTACTTGGTCTAATATTTGGGCTAATACATTAGCGATCGCTTGTTTTTGCTCAGCGTCATATCCCCATTTTTCGAGAAAAGCGACATATTCACCAGTATTTGCAAGCGCGGTATCATGAACCTGTGTAGCAATTGCTCGCACTTCTAGAATATCTACCTTCTCAATCAAAAGTGCGGTACGCTTAGCCACGCGATCGGAACCTTCTGCTTGTTCAGTATTTCCTGCTCGGCGGTGGGTAATTGCCATTGCTGTGGACATGGCTAGATTTTTGACAAGGAGTTCCGCGATCGCATCAGGAGTCGATTGCAATGCACGAATTACAGGAGCGCTGGGTGCATCCGCGATTGTCCATTCTCCAGTTAAAAAGCACACAAAAAAACCTCTTGCACCATTAACGGTTTGCACAAGTGCGGCAATTTGGGATTCTAGTTTAGCCTCATCAAGATTGCTGTGGGAGAGTAAATCTTCGGTATATGCGATCGCTTCTTCAAAGGTGATATTTTCCATACATGACCAGCTATAGCGGTTTTCATTTTGCCGATAGCAAAACACAAACAGAGTAATATTTTAGATTTTAGGATGGGTGCAAAGTGCCAACCATCCTAAAATCTAAATATGATCTAAACAATGATTTGGTAAAAATGCTGTCCAGCCATTATCTAATTTGACACGGCAACTGACACTAATCACCTGCTCAACGATTCCCTTATGATTGGCATATTGCTGACGATTAGCATTTACACAGACGCGATCGCCAACTTTAAAAGTTTTATTTTTGGCGACGGCATCCTGTTTTTTGTCGGACACACTGGGGATCGCTGCCTTTTTGAGAGTTGGGGCAGAGTGAAAGGTCAGTGATGCAGCCTGTTGTCCATTCACTTGATAGTTATATCCCCTACCTTGAATAAGCTGTAAACTCCCGATCTGCACATTGGCAAGATATTGGACAAACCGATCAACGGATATTTCCATGATTTCGGCAATATCCTCAAACATGACAGGATAGCTCCAATAATTTTCGCCAACTTGGAGATCCGCTAACTCTTTCCATGCATCAAATAGTTTTTGTCCGAATTGTGGGGCGAGATCCTCAGGTGGCTCACCATAAGACTTGGCGCTAGACCTTGAGGATTCACTACTGGATATCAGGGTTTCTAATGTTTTAAGCAGATTTTGAGCAACGCGATCGCTTGCTTCTGTCCTTGCTCGGAGATATTCGAGAATCTGCTCAAACAAAGATTCACTAACATTAACAGCCATATGACTACTCGCACTAATCTTCTCTAAGAAATCTAAAAAACACTTGTTTTCACGCTGAGCAGATGAAGAATACCGTTTTTAGATAACTTTTGGATATTCTCTAAAGTAACACCAATAAGTTAACACCAATTTGTCATTGATCCTTATGTTGCATTTTTTTACACTTGACTGATTGATGCAGCATATTGTGCGGAATTAAAACCCAGAGAAAGTTTTAAAAGCGCAGCTTAGCTGCGCTTTCAAAACTTTCTCTAGTTTACTTTGGCTTTTATCGTTGATTTATTGAATCGGTATAAACCCCAGAAGAGAGTTGCGGCGCTTTGCGCCGCAACTCTCTTCTGGGGTTTGGTAATGCTATGTTTGCGAGAACTTATGCAAATTATTTAAGCCCAGCTTCCCAATTTTTTGGTAAAGGTTCGTGACAAAGCTGATGAATTTCGGTGATGCGTTCAAACAGCCAAGGATAGTCACGACGATAGGTGGGAATTAAGCCTAAGGGAGAAAGTAATGCTGCTGCCGCTAAGTCAGCGACACTAAAGCGATCGCCTACTAAGTAGCCATCTTGCCAAAACTTACTTAACATTGCGATCGCTTCATCGATCCTTTGAGCTGCTAATTTTGCCGAGTCTGCATTAATGCCATATTGCGATCGGACGATGGCAATTACCATCTGACTCATCCATGAAGGATCGATTTGCTTACCATCATTAGCACGAAACTGGTAATACACAAACCTTGCTGCCGTACCAATGGATTCATCAAAATAATCTTCCAATCTTAAGGCTTCTTGTTGTTGCAGATCATCTTCTAAATAAAGTGGGGGATTAGGCTGATAGGCTTCGAGAAAGCGAATAATTTCAGTGGAATCAGCAACTACGGCAGGACAATTTTTTTGTTGGGGAAGTAATACAGGCACAGTCTTTTTACCTGATAGTGGCTTAACCCTGAAAATATGTAAACCGGGAGTCAGGTTTTCGACTTGATAGGGAATTTGTTTATAGCCAAGAGCTAGACGTGCTTTGCGGCAATAGTGGGAAGTGCTGAACTGTAATAGAAGCATGATTTAATCTCTATTATTTGCCAAAATAAAATCCAACCCTTCAAGCATTAAGTAGCGGAACATAATTAAAAAACAGATTTAAAAACTGTGGTGCATGTGCAGTTTATGCCACAGTTTTTTGTTTTTATATTTAATTTTCCTAGCTACTTACAGCCTGTTGAAGTTTGAAGTAGTAAAGAGAGATTTTTGAAAGCTCGGCGAAGCCGAGCTTTCAAAAATCTCTCAAAATCTCAATACAGCGCTTTGCGCTGTATTGAGATTTTGAGGTGGTGTAAATCTCTGTAAAACTAATTTGGATAATGGTAATTGCTAAATTTTGAGCTTTAGTTAAACAAATCAGTTAATCATATGCTATAGTCGCGACTAAATTTTTTACAGTCTAAGGTGCTATCGCCTATGCAAGCCAATCCAGTCTCTAAACCTACAAACTCTCAATCTGGTTATCAGACCGCCCCATCTGGTTATCAGGCCTCAGTCCCTGTTACTGTGTATCGAGAACTGGCTGCGGAGTTGCAATCGACTCAAGCAAAGCTATCTTTTTTTCAGTTGCAAAATGAGCAGCTAGCTAAGCAAAATCAAATGCTATTGCAAGAGTTTGAGGCGATCGCCCAAGCCACGGATCGAGTGCAGTCGATTCTCACACAATCAAATTTGCCAGAGTCTAAACTCTCAGAAGTTTTAGCTGGTATTCGGGCTTCTTCCCAGATTAATCCTGCACCATCTCGGAGCAATCCACAGGGTCGTCCACCTGCGGCGAAACCCCGCACTGCTGATAAGCCTGCTCCAGCTAGTCCTCGTAAGGCTGCGGTACAGCAAACAACTAATGCTATTCAAGAGGCTATTTCTAGAGCCAGACAACTAGCTACGGACTCAGCGCCGCAAGCTGCTAATGAACCAGTATTAGGTGATACGTTGTATTACGACAGTTCTTTTGCTGCTTTTGATGCGCCGAATCCTGCCCCAACACCCGCACCGATTCCTAAAGTATTACCGAAGCTAGAAATTCGAGAAGAAGTATCTTCTCGACCTCTTCGCACTGAGGCTATGGAAGAGGCTAGTGAATCGACAGGATTAAGTGGTTGGGTTTTAACCTTAACAATTGTCGCGATCGTGCTGACTTCCTTTGGTGCTGGCTATCTGCTAATGCGCCCATTCGTGAAATAAGCTTAAACACTTTTAGGAAAAAGAGTGGAACGCTTAGCGTTTCACTCTTTTTCTGTTTTAATTGAGGAGTTATTAAATCCAGAGAAATTTTGGAAAGGTTCGCTCTCGGACTTTTCCAAAATTTCTCTGGATTTGATTTTTCATTTTGTGTAAGCAAAATGAAAAACTCTATAGTTATGCAAGTGCTGTAGGTTTAGAAGATTCATGGATAGACGTAAGTTTCTAGTTTTAGGTGGCGCAGCGATCGCTTCCATTGGGGGATGTCAATTGTCAAATCCTTTCGATCAACGCGATCGCCTAAAAATTACAGGGCTACTGGGCGCAATCCCTAGCAAGGTAATTAACCAATTTGAATCTACATCGCAACTCAAGACGGAGTTTAAAGCTGAGAATTTACCATCGAAACTTTGGCAAGAGCTACAAAGTTATCCAAATTCTAAAGATAAAGCACCACATCTGACGAGCCTCGGTGATGCTTGGTTGGATTTAGCGATCGCTCAGTCATTGATTCAGCCAATTGCTCCTGACTTGTTAGCCAAAATTCCTCAATGGCAAAAACTTAGCCCAATTTGGCAAAAAAGTGTGACTCGCAACAACCAAGTCTGGGGGATTCCCTATCGTTGGGGCGCAACAGCGATCGCTTACCGCAGTGATAAACTCAAATTTAATATTACGCAATGGTCTGATCTTTGGCGATCGGAACTGAAGCTGAAACTGACCTTACCCGATGATGCTCGTGAAGTGATTGGTCTCGTCTTAAAAAAAATCGGTCAATCCTACCAACAG
Organism: Pseudanabaena yagii GIHE-NHR1; assembly: GCF_012863495.1. Classification (NCBI taxonomy): domain Bacteria; kingdom Bacillati; phylum Cyanobacteriota; class Cyanophyceae; order Pseudanabaenales; family Pseudanabaenaceae; genus Pseudanabaena; species Pseudanabaena yagii. The sequence continues at coordinate 1,107,420 of NZ_JAAVJL010000001.1, read as the reverse complement.
GAGAACCTAGCAGAAAATCAGGAAATCTTCGCCAAGTTGACCCAAGAACTCAAAAGTCTACATTCGCAAGTTTTAACCTATACCTCTGATAACTACTTACAGTCGCTATTAGCGGATGATGCTTTAGTAGCGGTAGGTTGGACGAGCGATATGTACAAAGCACAACGCCAAAACCCCAACCTTAAAGTGGTAATTCCTCAGGACGGAACAGCGCTATGGAGCGATATGTGGGTAATGCCAACGGGAGAAGTGCCAGTTACAGCCGCCGCATGGATGAATTTTTGCCTGACCCCTGTGATCGCTGCTCAAATTACAGCCTTAACCGATGCAGTCAGTCCATCTAGTGAGCTAGAGCAAGTGCCTGCCAGTGTCAAAGCCGATCCCATCAAATTTTTCCCGCAAGAGATTTTAGCTAAAAGTGAAATACTAGCACCATTGTCACAACCCACAATTCAGCAATACAAAGACCTGTGGACAAAAATGCGAGCTTCGTAGCCATTTGTGCCGTGCAAAGCACAGCGCAAATGACGTGAAATGGTCAGCCTGACGCTACTTTAGACATGATGGGGATAGTTATAGTCGCTGCGTTTGCGCCATTCAAGCTCATGACTCACCGCTTTTTGTAAACATTCCTCAACGATAAAGGGAGCATTGCGCCAGTTAATATCATCACGTTGCAGAATCCAGCGTATTTGCTCTAGAGCTTCCTCTAGCTCTGCTTCAAAACGGGCAAGAGGCAATGGCACTTTTTGTAAGTTGGGAGTTTCGACACAGACAGCGATCGCCTCCTTCAGGACTGCAACCACTTCTTTGCCATACACTTCCCTTGCCCGCAATCGTAATTCTCGATATCCCTTCTCGGTAGTGGCGTACATCGTGGGGAGACGATTTAAAACATAGGCAGTTGCTTCACCTAAATCAACCGTTTCCGCGATCGCAGGATGTAGCTTTTGAATTTGATGATAGGCAAGGGAAAGTACCAGTTTTTCTAAAACATTGCTGAACTGATAATTGACATCCACCATATAAGTTTGAAAGTCTCTTGCCTTTTGAGCATCCTGCGCCAAACTGGTCGATGTTCGCATTTGTCTCCCTTTCCAAGAAATTTCTGGTGGTTTGCGATCAAAAACAGTTTCATCTTTGCCGGTGATCGCCTCTCGCTTACTCAGCACCATGTAAGTGTTACTAACTGAGCTTTTGAGCTTGATCGTTAGTAACGCATTCTCCAATGCTGTGGGAATATCTAACCAAGAAGCATTTTCAGCACCTAAGATTTGTTGGAGATCGGCAAGCGATCGGGCATGATTTGCCACCTCTTGGGATGGCAAAGGGCGAGAATCTCGCAGGGCATCTGGCTTGACGCTAGTAAGGGCGCGACGCACGGCTGACTCTATCTGTGACCGCATTTCCGTGGCGGCTTTTTTGCGTTGTCGCATCCATCCTGATTTGGATGTTGCATACATTGGAGGTAGCCGATTGAGTGCATAGGCAGCAACTTCGCTGACATTAATCTGGTCTCGTCGATATTGTGGTAGATGCGAAATTTGGAAATCAATTTCCGTAATTACCAATTCCTCAATGGCATTCTTGCAACTTTGCATATCAAGCCGTCCCAAACCTAATATGAAACTTTAATATTACTAAATTAAAAAATATCAAATTAAACTATAGCGATTTTCATTTTGCCTAAAGCGAAATGAAAACTCAAAACTATTTCTAGGATTGAGATTGGCTTGCAAATAACTATGTAATCATTTGCAAAATGCTATAACTGGTAACTCTTATAGACTTTTGCAAGCAAAAGACAGACAAAGAGATTTTTGAAATAATAGATTTGCCTAAGTATCAAAAATTCTTAGGCTATTGGATTAATACAAAACGCTGTAATAAATACAATTGCTTTGTGATACAGACAGGATTTATATATATAGAAAACCCAGTTTCACTATAAAAGTTTCACAATGCTAGATGCTCTTTTATAGCTAGTCAAAAACTATGAATTATTTAGGATTGCTATGGTTGCCAAAGAAGGCAAATAGAAAATCCTATTTTAAATTAGATTTCAAAGGAGATTTCTAAATATCCAGACATTATAACAACATGATCTAAAATCATTGTGAGGCAAGATCAAGCATTTTATGGCATTTATACTGCTCCAAATTATAGGAATGGTAATGTTGTACTTGTATTTTTAAGATATAGTTCAGAACTTTTCTATTTACTGCGATCAATTCGATAGAGCCATATCATTAACGCTAGGACACCAATTTGTAAGGTAAGGTTTCCTAAATTGGCTTCTAGCTCGCCATTGCCTGCGATGAGCCTTGCTAAAAAAATAATTGCGCCAATTAGTCCCGATCCTGCAAAAGCAATATATATAAATATGCGTAAACCCCGATAAGGGGATTTGGCTTCACGTCTGAGCCGCTCGTATTGTTGGGGATTGAGCTTTGACATATAGCTGTTTTAAATAACTTGTAGATGGGCTTCGACTTCGCTCAGCCCTCGGTGTAAGTTAGCTGAGCGAAGTCGAAGCTGTAGTTTTTATTGCGATAAAGGATTAAGACGATGCTTGGCATCGCCTCTTCTTTTATGGCTGCTTTTGATTCATGGCTGTACGATCGCATAGCCAAATCGTATTACCAGTAATTAAACGTGAAGGATATTGGTTTACATCCCCACTAGGTGCTAGCACTGCCTTGAGTGCTTTAGCTTTAGCTGCCCCCTCAATCATAAAAATAATTTCTTTAGCCCGATTAATGAGTGGTACTGTCAAGGTGATCCTTGGCTGCCCATCTTTTGAGCCAACTGTGACAAGGCGATCGCCAACTTTAAGGGCGGGGGTGTGGGGAAATAACGAAGCGGTATGACCATCGTCACCCATCCCTAGTAAAACTAGATCAAATTGAGGGATTTCACTTGCACTCACGCCAAAAAATTCTTGAATATGTTGCTCATATTGGGCAGCAGCGATCGCAGGATCATCTTTGTCCGTCGGAATCGCATGGATATTTGCCGCAGGGATTGCTACGCGATCAAGCCATGCTTGGCGGGTCATGCCCTCATTGCTTTGGGGATCGGTTGGAGGGACATAGCGTTCATCTCCCCAAAAAACATGCACCTTTGACCAGTCCCATTCCTTACTGGCTAAGAGTTCATATAAAACCTTAGGGGTGCTACCACCTGCGGCAACAATGGTAAATCTTTCACCCTTTGCGATCGCCTCATCATAGGCGATTTGACATAGCATCAATGATCGGTTGGCAATTTCTGCGCGATCGTTCCAAATTTCTACTTGCCTAGCCATAATTCCAACGATACCTCTCCAAGATGGGTAGTGCTAAAGATAGCAGTTTTTTTATATTAAGAAGGGTGACTCACAGAGTCACCCTTCTTAATATAAAAATCTAGTTTTGATGAAAGCGCAAAACACTACATACGGGGATCACTACAATCACACCCCGATCCTACTGAAGACGACCAATTATGAATGAATTAATGACACGTTTTGTGTAGATATTTATAGAAGTTATCTGCGACACCAAAAGTAAAAACTCTTTGCCAGTATAGTTTCTACGCTCTCTTGTTACTGTCAGGTATCTCAATCAATCTTGGGGGAGGTGTTTTTTATTTCATTTTGTGTGAATTTTGACAGTACTCACGTAGAAATGTACTAACCTATAGATTGTTAGGAAAATATTAAGGTTAAGGTAAACAAACATGTCACCTGCTATTATACGTCTCTTCTGGGACTCAGTTAACCAAGCACAGCCTAATCTCCTTTTGAATCTTGATGATGACGGTCTCATGAGCTGGTTAGTTGATCAAGTCAAACAACGCTCTGCTCTCGATTCTCATCAGCAAAATGATCTCAGTCACTACATTAGCGATCGCCTACCATTGATCCGTGAAATGGCATATCAGAATTAAGCCACTTCAACCTAATTTTCACGTTAATTCGCAAGCTAATGTCAAGCTTTAATTACTGGGGAATCGTTCTCAAGGGGAACATCTAGGGGTTTCTATCGATGTCATGCTCTGAAGTGTTAGGATACTTGCCTGAGCTTTGTAATCATTAATTTCACTGATTAATTTCATAGCTCCATAGCCTATTCACAGTTATTTCTAGCGGTTATTTCTAGCGTATGACATCTGCAAGAATTATTGACCTGTTACGTGATGGTCAGACTAATGACTCATACACACTTCGTGGTTGGGTGAGGACTAAACGAGAAGGTAAGGGAATAGCCTTCTTGGAGTTAAATGATGGCTCGTCGCTACAAGGGCTACAAATTGTTTTACCTCAGACAATTGATGGCTATGAAACGCTAATTAAACAAATAACTACAGGTGCATCCATTGAGGTATCAGGGACTCTAGTGGAGTCTATGGGTAAAGGTCAAAGGGTGGAAATGCAGGCTAATGCGATCGCGCTATTTGGCACTGCCGATCCTGAGACCTACCCTTTACAAAAAAAACGTCACTCGATCGAATTTTTACGGACGATCGCCCATTTACGTCCCCGAACAAATATGTTTGGGGCAGTATTTCGGGTGCGAAATGCCTGTGCTTTTGCCATCCATAAATTTTTCCAAGAGCGTGGTTTTTTGTGGGTACATACGCCAATTGTGACCGCCAGTGACTGCGAAGGGGCTGGCGAAATGTTTGGTGTGACCACTTTTGACTTAAATAAATTGGCGACATCGGGAAAGCCTGTGGATTTTTCGCAGGACTTTTTTGGTAAGCCCGCCTTCTTGACGGTGAGTGGTCAGCTAGAGGCAGAAATTATGGCAACTGCCTTTTCTAATGTCTATACCTTTGGCCCCACGTTCCGTGCTGAAAACTCGAATACTTCGCGACACCTTGCCGAGTTTTGGATGATTGAGCCAGAAGTCGCCTTTTGCGATCTTGAAGGCGATGCGGATCTTGCTGAGGATTTCCTCAAATATATTTTCAATTATGTGTTGGAAACCTGTCCCGAAGATATGGAGTTTTTCCAAGAGCGGGTAAATAATCAGGTGATGGCAAATGCTCGCAAGATTGTCGATGAGCAGTTTGAGCGGATTACCTACACTGAGGCGATCGCGATTCTCGAAAAGAGCAGCAAAACCTTTGAGTTTCCTGTGTCATGGGGCTTAGATTTACAATCGGAGCATGAAAGGTTTCTCGCTGAGGAGCATTTCCAAAAGCCCGTCATTGTGATGGATTATCCCTTGGGGATCAAGGCGTTTTATATGCGCGTAAATGATGAATCGGCAAGCGATCGCCAAACTGTGCGAGCTATGGATATTCTTGCGCCTGGGGTCGGCGAAATCATTGGTGGTTCGCAGCGTGAGGAACGCCTTGAGGTCTTGGAAGCAAGAATTCGCAGTGTGGGGCTAAACCCTGAGGATTACTGGTGGTATCTCGATTTACGTCGTTATGGTACTGTGCCTCACGCTGGATTCGGTCTAGGTTTTGAGCGTTTAGTTCAGTTCATTACAGGCATGGGCAATATCCGCGATGTGATTCCATTCCCTCGTTTTCCTCAAAGCGCAGAGTTTTAAATAAAAGGCGCTTAGAGCCTTTTATCTTTCTTAACGCGAGTTAAAGTGAGCTTTGAGAGAGGGTTTGCTATGGCAAACTCTCTCTCAAAGCTCACCAAAAATAAAAGGCGCATAGCGCCTTTTATTTTTGGTGGGCTAATTCGCCCATGATGTAGGTTGCAGCGATCGCACGATCATCTCCCATAATGAGCGTGGCAAATAACTGATCGGATATTTCCGCGAGGGTGGGTGGATGCTCTAAATCGATAGGTTTATTTCTTAACGCCATAATTGGTGTTGAGCGCAGATTTAGCACTACAAAATCAGCTTCCTTGCCGATCTCGAAATTTCCTAATTTATCCTCAAGACATAATGCTTTTGCGCCGCCCAAGGTGGCGAGAAATAGAGCTTGAAAAGCGGATAACTTTTGCGATCGCAACTGTGCGACTTGATAGGCGGCGCAAGCAGTCTTTAACATTGAAAAGCTCGTTCCTGCACCCACATCAGTACCTAGACCCACTTTTACTGGAGTTTCCTGCGACTTTGCCTTTTCAATTTTAAAAAGCCCACTTCCTAAAAACATATTTGAAGTTGGACAAAAAGCGATCGCTGCTTTTGCCTCAGATAGTCTCGCGAATTCCTGATCAGTAAGCTGCACCCCATGAGCAAAAACCGATTTTTCACCTACTAAGCCTGCCTGATCATAAACATCTAAATAACCTGCACTCTCAGGAAAAACTTCCTCAACATAGGCAACTTCTTTGACATTTTCCGATAGATGCGTGTGCAAATACACATCAGGAAATTCAGTCAATAGTTTGCTGACATTACTTAATTGCTCTGGAGTAGAAGTAACGGCAAATCTTGGAGTGACTGCATAGAGTAGGCGATCGCATTTATGCCATTTCTCGATTAACTGTTTTGTTTCTATGTAAGATGACTCGGCAGTATCGGTCAAAAAGTCTGGGGCATGGCGATCCATCATCACTTTCCCTGCAATCATCCGCAAATTACGTCGCTGTGCTTCTTCAAAAAAAGCATCTGCTGATTGCGGAAAAATGGTTGTAAATACTAGAGCCGTAGTTGTGCCATTTCGCAGTAACTCATCCAGAAATGTAGAAGCGATTTTCGATGCATAATTGCGATCGGCAAATTTCTTTTCAGTGGGAAAAGTGTAAGTACTCAGCCATTCCAATAACTGCTCACCATAGGAAGCAATCATTTCTGTTTGAGGAAAGTGAATATGCGTATCGATAAATCCTGAGACAATGAGGCGATCGGGATAATGGGTAATGGGCAGATCTCTATATTTATCTTGGAGATCCGTATAATTTCCTAGCTCCTTTACCTTGCCCTGTTCAACAACTAACAAACCATCGGGAAAATATCGAATACAGCTAGCCTCTGGGGCATAAAATGGATCGGCGATCGCATCTAAAAAACTGGCTCGAAATCCTTTAATGGTGTGATTTTGCATAAATAGAGGTATAGCTCGTAATCTTGATACAGCAAAATAATTTGACTGCTTTGTCTGAACTAATAATTCTTTATGCTTTTGGTTTTTATCGTAGTCGCAAAAAGTACAATCATAGTTTTACAGACTGTTGAAGCTTGTACTACAGCGCTTTGCGCTCAAAACCAAACCAAGAAAAATTTTGAAAACGTTGCGAAGCAACGTTTTCAAAATTTTTCTTGGTTTGGTTGATCGGAAATTGCCATCCCCAAGGTTTATAGGCGTTGTTTAATGGGCAAACACATCCGCATAGCCGAGCAAGTCTAAATATACGATTGTAGGAATATGAGCAAAACAGGCTTTGGCTAATTCGTAGCGATTTTCGCGAATTAACATGTCGATCAATTTGCGATATACAGGCAAAAGATAGCGCACATCATTAGCTGCGTACTTCAATTGATCCTCAGATAGTGCGTGTACATTCCCCCAGTCCGAAGATTGAGATGTTTTATCTAGTTCCACCTTCTCTAATTCGCGAACGAGTTCCTTTAGTCCATGTTTGTCAGTGTATGTTCTTGCCAGTTTGCTAGCAATTTTGGTACAGAAAATTGGATGGGTGGCAATCCCTAGATGGGCTTCCATCATGGCGACATCAAATCTAGCAAAGTGAAACACCTTAGTCAGCTCAGGCGATTCCATCAAATACTTCAGGTTGGGAGCTTCTTTGATGCCTAGTCCAATTCTGACCAAGCTCACAATTTCTGCATCGTTACAAATTTGGATTAAACATAAGCGATCGCGCCTAGGAATTAAACCCATCGTCTCCGTATCAACTGCGATCGCTTCACAACTGAGATATTCTTGTAGGGTTTCAAAATCAATATCATTATCAAAAATTTTAAAAGCTGGCATCTTAATATTTAGTTTAGATTCTTGAGGTTAGCGATAGCAAAGTTATACAGCTTATATACCGTCTATGTACCTTATTTGGCAAATTTATGGGACTTGAAATAATTTGGTGTAAGTAAGATTGAAACTTTGCAATACTTTCAGTGGTTTTAGCGTGACATTAGATAGTTTGATTTATTATTCTTAAAAATTCTCAATTGATCTAGTAATATTTCGGTAACTATGATAGTAGTATTATTTTTAAGTTCTATGTAAAGTTCATTCGTTTCAAAGAACTTGAAAATTCTTTTTTCTCTTGGTTGTTTAACGCATCAGTGCAATTTTTTTAGGCAAATACATTGAGTAAATACCTGATCATTATTGAATTGTGTTATACAACATATCCTAAGTAGTGCGTCCTCGTAGTCTAGTAGTAAATTTGGCGTAATTTTGTCATAACCACATAGCTATAGCAATTCTAAATGGTTTGTGGAAGTACACCCCGAAGGGGTGCACTTCCACAAACCCCAAAATCTACAAATGATTTAGGACTGCTATAGTGACAAAATCAAAAAGCCATAAACATAATTATTAGATTTTTAATATTTTTGGTTTATCTTCGACAAACTAAAAATATCCAAACCTTATTCTAAGGAAAAGGGTTGCCATTAAAATCTACAAAATTATTGGTTCTAAAATCTTTGCAAGATTTATCCTGTTTTCTTTTGCCTAAAACTTTTAGGAGAATTGTTCTCCCATAATCAAAGAAACTTTTAGATGAATTTTTGAGTCAATTCTTCAACACATCTTTTTTTGATTAGTATAATATTGATCAAACCTAATGTTTGAGAGATTTTACTGTTGCTTAGGAATATATCGGTATGGCACAGTTTTATAACCAATACGAATCTGAACATTTTCAAGAACAAGTTACAGATATAACTTCGGGTAGTCTTGAGCAAGCCCAACAGTATATCTATAATTTCTTTTTGGCAATTATCAAACATTATCAAGTTGATGATATTTTAAGGCAATTTGAAAGGCTGTTTATTAATTATGAAGAGATTGATAATGTTAATGCCTATAATGCTTTAGGTGAAATCATTTTTTATAGCAAAGAACATGAGTTTAAAAATACACTTTTGCGCTGTTGCTATATCCTCAATAACAACTGGGCACTCAATGGTAATATTAGCGCCTGCCAGAAATTAGTTGATCTTTTTTTGTCACATTCTATTAGTATTCCTACTAGGATTTATAAACTCAAAAAGCTAAGGCAATGGCTGCAAAACTTTGTTCAATCTGAAGAATATAAAACTTTGCGATCGCTCTCAGGGAGATCGGGAGTATACAAAAGCTATCATAATTGGAGCGAACGCTTTTCCTCTTACTTGCTCGTTTCAGAATATACAGATTTTAATAAGCCGCCAGAACAACGCCAATATGCAGAAATTTTGGCGCGTAAAATCAAAAAGCAATTTAAGTTTGATTTAGCCCTATATACAGCTAGGATTGAGTCTAAATCTGGATCTTCTAGCCAACGTCAAAATCCGACTACGTTAGGGGATGGCGTGCTGATTTTAATTAAAAAAGTATTGAATAAGCATGGTCATGAAGACTTAAGAGGGATCGCTAAGAGGTTTCGCAACCAAGTTGATGATATGACTTTTGCGGAATTTAAAGATTATCTACTCGACTATTTAGGTATTTCGAGAGATGACTTAGAGATTCCTGAAATCATGCGCTTAACTGTAGTCCAAAAGTTTAGGCGTTTTCAAGAACATCAAAATGACCAATTTATGAAGGGTAGCTTATTGCACGTAGCCTGCAATCGAGTTTTACAATATCTGTTATTAAATGAGCGTCGCCAGCCATCTGAGTTTTTACAGTTGTCCTTAGAGGGCAATAACTTTCTAGGATATGTGGTTCTATTACTGAAAGTTGTACTGATCTGTCCCACAAGTCGTTTGTATCTAGAAAGTTATATCGCGGAACTAATCAAGTTTTATGGTAACTATGATGAAGTTGAATGTCGCTATTTTATTAGCTTTTTAGATGTTTTAAATGTCACCTTGGCAATTTTTGATGAAGATACAGACTATAGCTTAGTGAAAATGAAAAATCTGGAAAATGATTTTCCTGATGTGAATCTAGACAACTATCGTGTTTTTTCGCAGTCAAAACGCTTAGCTGGTTTAATTGCTCAACCAATAGTTGAGCAGGATACTACCAAAACTCTAATTTCTTAAATTCATCTTGCTAATGAAACGTCAGTTCTGGATAATTTGAAATGGGCTTTGAAATTTACCAGCTTAACCCGAACTGACGTTGATGAAAGAGCAACCCGAAGGGTTGCTCTTTCATTAGCAAGATACTCATTCACTGGGAATGGAGTAGGATTCAATCCATTCAAAAATGCGGTTCCATGCCCACCAACGATCGCGATCGCCATATTGGTGTTGACATTTTTTGCTACTGACATAACCAACATGACCACCATATTGTGTGACCATCAGTTTAATCGCAGAATTTTCTTGAGCAATTTTTTCTAAATCTGCAACAATTGATGGGTCAAACATCGGATCATCTTGGGCATATAGGATGAGTGTGGGCTTTTGTAAATGTGGCATGAAATATAAAGGACAACTAGCATCGTAATATTCCTCTACCGTGGAAAATCCTAGTTTTGCGATCGTCAACTCATTATCAAATCCCCAAATACTATTAGCCCGCTCTACGGCATCTCGATCAATTGTTTCAGGATGTATTTTTGCCATACCTCTAGCCAATTTCTTCAGTTCGCGAGCGATCGCCTTTTCTAAGAATCTACCTAATTCATCCTTAACTAAATAAGTAAGCGATCGATTTGAGTCCACACTAGGACAAATCACTGCAACGCCCGCAATATCCTTAGATGTAATTGCTATATCACTACCCCAACTAGCGATCGTTTCACCAGCCTTAATTCCCCATAGAGCCAACTGTCCACCGAGCGAATATCCTGTTAGCCAAAATGGTGATGGACATCCTAATTGTTTCGTAGTATTAGCAATGCGAATAAAATCTTCGCCTTCATAGAGTCCATCTGATGTCAGGGTCGGAGAAAGCTCGGCAGTTTTACCATGGGCGCGCCAATCAAATAAAACTACGGCATATCCTTTGGCAAAAGCCTTACGACCAAGAATTTTGAGAAACCATTGATTATCGAGGTCGCCTGTAATGCCATAGGTTCCCACTATAGTTCCTTTCGCATTGGGAGGAATTGCGTATTTACCAAAAATAGGAACTCCATTTGCACCTATAAAAATATGTTCTTGATAAATAGGTTCTGGTTCAACCGTAAAGTTTTCCCACTTTTGGCTAACTCTTAACGCTACATACAGCGTCATCAGTAACCCATTAGTCAGATGCCAAGGTGGTGTGTAAAGCATATATGCTTCCTCATAATTTAGATGCGGCATTTTGAAATTCTTACTGTAGAATACCAGCGCATATAACGCTTTCCTCTCTATTAAAAGCCAGAGAAAACATTGAAAAGCTTGCTAATCAGGCTTTTCAATGTTTTCTCCAGATTAGATAAAAACTAAATAGACTGTATGGTGTTTTTCATACTAGTGAAGTAAGAGTTTGTTGCCTACAAAAGCCAAAATCTCCCAATACATTAAATTAGGATTGCTGTATACAGATGCAAATAATATTCAGGCTATTTTTTGTGGCTGGGGTAGGTTTACTATACATAGGCTTATCTCTCATGGGATTTGACAAACCAGCGATCGCCCAATCTCAGTTAAAGCCTATCAAGACTCAGAATTTGGAAACTGTGAATGCCCCTGTAAATACAGAGCAAGTGACATCAGTTTCTCAGTTGAGTGATGTGCGATCGCAGGATTGGTCATTTACGGCATTGCAAACTTTAGTTGAGCGCTATGGATGTATTGCGGGTTATCCTGATCGGACATTTCGTGGTCAGCAATCCATATCAAGATATGAATTTGCATCAGGGATTAATGCTTGCTTAGCTAAAATCAATGAGATCATGGCTACAGGTTTTGCAGATAAAGTTAGTCAAGCGGATATCGCTACTATCAAAAAACTGCAAGAAGAATTTGCCACTGAGCTATCGACCTTACGCGATCGCCTAGATAAATTAGCGACCAAAACTACTAAACTAGAAGCCCAGCAATTTTCCCCAACTACCAAACTCTATGGGCAAGCTATCTTGGGTTTACAAGGACGCTTTGCTAACATTTCGGATGTTTTACCTAGAGATGGTATTCGTAATGTTGATGATGAATCTGACAAAGGTATCAATTTAACATTTGGTTATAGTCTTGGGCTAACATTTCTCACTCAGTTTGACTTTGCCAATCGCAATCTTTTATTAGTTAGCTTGAGTTCTAGTAATTTATCCCTTTTCTCAGGTTTGCCCTTACGGGATGCCTATACATTACTTGGCTACGAAGGCAGTAGTAATAATCAATTCTCACTCTCTGATTTGTCCTATAGATTTAAAGTTAGTGATAATGCTGCTTTAATTATCGGAGCCGCAGGAGTAAGTCCTAGTGCTGTATTCCGAGGACCTAACCGTTTTGAAAGTTCTGGAGCAGGCCCGCTATCTGCCTTTGCTCAACGGAATCCCATTTTAGGGTTGGGATCTGGAACTGCGGGTGTAGGATTTGACTGGCAGTTGAGCGATCGCATCAGTTTACAGGGAGTATACGCTGCTGGCGATCCTGCGAATCCTAATGATGGTGGATTATTTGGTGGCTCCTATGTCACTGGTTTACAAACTACATTGATGCCTACAGATAATGTTGATGTGGCGCTTTATTATCTTCATGCTTATACAAATGGCGGTTCTCTTAAGACGGGTATTGGTGATAGTGTAATTACCTCCTCTAGCGCCTTTAACTTTTTAACTGATGCAATTGGTGCAACCCTTAACTGGCGGATCAATCCCTATGTAACCGTAGGAACTTGGGGTGGATATACATCTTCTAGTGCAGTGATTGGAACTTCAGGGACAGTGGACACTAGGAACTGGATGGTTTATCTCAATTTCCCTGATTTATTTAAGCAGGGAAATCTGGCTGGTATTTATGTGGGACAACCTCCAAAAATTACGAGCAGTACTTTAGAAGAAAGGAATCTGCCTAGTGCTATTGGTTTGCCTACTTTCGGTGCAGGTGGTCAGCCTGATACAACTACCCATGTTGAGCTATTCTATCGCTATCGACTGACAGATCATATTACGATTACTCCTGGTTTAATCTTCGTCTTCAATCCTCTCCAAACAGCAACCAGTGATGCAATTACGATAGGTACGCTTCGCACAACTATCTCATTCTAAACAAATATCAAAATGCGCCTTCTAAATAAATTGCGACTATTGGATAGAAGATATTTATGAAAAAAACTTCTTTGTTTGTTAAAGTTGGGTTTATAGCTGCAATCGCTATATTTTGTAGTGTGAATTCCGAGGTACAGCGCAGTATTGCTCAGTACGATTTCCCGATTGATTCAAATCCACCTAAGTTGCCGCAACCACCTATAGTTTTCCCTCCAGATGGGGGACTTTGTGATCGCCTTACTAATAGTATCTGTAGTGGTACGCCGAAGAAACCAATAGATATTGTCCTTCGCAAAATTGACGACCAAGAAACGCAAGCTATTTGTGGCTATGCTGGCATCTGTCCTTCTACGCCTACGATAGATTTTGAGTCTATTCAAAAGACAATTCAAAGCTCCGAGCAAGCAACAGGTAGCCCAACCGCTTTGATCTATCTGGATACTTTTGATGACCATGTAGAAATTGTCATCGTCCCATCTTCAGGGAAGGAAATTCGTAAAAGCGTTCCCCTGCAAGACATTGGTCAAAAACAGTCATTCCTTAAGGAAGGCAGTAAAATTGCTGTCAATGTTACCCAACCTAATTTACTGACGGCTACAGTCCAAGATTTACTAGACGCACTTCAAGATTCTACTAGTCTGGATTACTTACCGCCAGCCCAAAAACTCTACAATTGGCTGATTCGACCAATTGATCAAGATTTACAAGCAACAAATATTAAGACGTTAATCTTTGTAATGAATGGTCCGCTTCGTGCAATTCCCATAGGAGTATTGCATGATGGAAAGCAATTTCTAGTTCAGAAATATGCCACAGCAACAGTACCATCAATGGGATTAGCAAATTTACAAATCCCCGATCGCCGTAATTCAAAAATACTCGTAATGGGATTAACCCAAGCCAAGCAGGGATTTTCGGCTTTGCCAAATGTAGAGGTAGAAACTAATGTAATTACCTCTAAACTTTTGCCAGATGGGGGGGATTTATTTCTGGATGATAAATTTACGATTGAAACTTTAAAGAATCAACAAAACAAGAAAGAATATGGAATTGTCCATATTGCTTCTCACGCTCAGTTTTTGAGTAATACGAGCAAAGGAGCGTTCATTCAATTTTGGAATCAGACTCTATCTCTTGATGATCTTCGCACACTTAGATCTGGTAAAGAGAGAATTGATATGCTAACACTGAGTGCTTGTCAGACTGCGGTTGGGAAAAATCTAGGTCTTGGTGGTACGGCTCTAACTTATGGGGCAAACAGTGTATTAGCTTCACTCTGGTCAGTAAGTGACGCGGGAACCACCCCATTGATGCTTTCTTTCTACAATTATTATCCCAAAGCAAAGAGTAAAGCGATCGCTATTCAGCAAGCACAATTAGATCTCTTAGAAGGAAGGGTTAGAATTGAATCAGGTCAAATTAAAGGCATTAGTAATTTACCATCAATATCCTTAAGTCAGATAACAGGAGATATTGATTTGAAGCATCCATACTTCTGGGCTTCTTTCATTTTGGTTGGTAACTGGTTATAAAAATTAAATTTTCAATACTTTTTTCTTAACTTACAGCCTGTGAAAGCTTGAAGTAATACAGAGAGACTTTTGAAAGCGCGGCTTTGCCGCGCTTTCAAAAGTCTCTCTGTTAATTTAGATCAATGTGCTGTGTTGCTTGATAGTGCTTTAAAAGCGCCATTTTGGATTATTTCCTAAAATACTGGAAAATTTTTGATAAATTTACTGCAACTTTTTATGCGTTTAGATAGTCATATATCACATAAGTTTGATTGCTTCAGTTACTTTGATTTTGACCATATTTCACTGTCAAAAAATAGCATCTATTAATTACGTATCATGATTATAAATAAAACTAAAGGGGGCATACTAAGCATATATATTCCCACAATATGATTGATAATTCATGAGCTAAGTAATTTGAATTTATCTATGTTGTTGTCCAATTTTGGAGGTAAATCGTATGGCTTATCAAATTTATGGGGATAAACGAATACCTTTGAAGTTATTGTCTTTCTCTGGACAGTGTTTATTAACTATAAGTTTAGTGTTAGGCTTTGGAGGAAAGGCGATCGCTCAGAGTACATTTGGTCCACCACCACCGCCACCACCTCATATTCCCACTACTGATATTCCCACTAATACTAATATCCCAACTAATACTGTTGACATTGTTCCTGTCGAGGCAAATTGTGAGCGCTTAGTAGGGGTATTCTGTAATCCTATTGAATTGCCACCTAAGGAGACTAGTGATATTCCTAAAATTGATACAAATATCACTAATGCCCTATGTGCGTATTCTAAAACATGTTCATCAGCCCCTTCTGTCAGCTTTAATTCAATTCAAGAAGATGTACAAACAGCTTCAAAAATCACTGATAGCCAGTCTTGGGTAATTTATCCTATTATTTTTGATGATCACATTGAGCTTATCGTTGTCCCTCCATCTGGTAAAGAGATTCGTAAAGTGAGTCCTAATGTTAAGCGAGATGAACTAACGGAAACAGTCCAAAGTTTTCTAGATTCCATTCGTGATCCTAGTAGCAATGACTATTTAGAGTCCTCTCAGAAACTATATAACTGGATAATTCGCCCACTTGATAGTGACTTAAAAGGTGCAAAAGTTAAAACCTTGATTTTTGTGATGGATGGATCGTTGCGCGCAATTCCCATAGGAGCATTGCATGATGGCAATCAGTTTCTAGTTCAGAAATATGCCACGGCAACAGTGCCATCAATGGGATTAGCAAATTTGAAAATACCTGATCGCCGCAACTCAAAAATACTCGTCATGGGATTAACAAAAGCTACCAAAGATTTTGTAGCTTTACCGAACGTAGAAGTAGAAACCAAGCTTATTTCCTCGAAAATACTGACTGAAAATGCAGATATATTTCTTGATGAGAAATTTACAATTGAAAATCTTAAGAAGCAGCAAAATACAAAAAATTATGGAATTGTACATATAGCTTCTCATGCTCAATTTCTAAGCGATGTCTCTGATGGTGCATTTATTCAGTTTTGGAATGAGAAACTTAAATTAAGTGATCTTCGTACAATCAGAATGGGAGAAGAGCCAATTGAAATGCTTACTCTAAGTGCATGTCAGACCGCAGTAGGAAAAAACTTGGGGCTTAGTGGAACAGCTCTAATTTATCGAGCAAAGAGTGTTCTCGCGTCATTATGGACAGTGAGTGATGCAGGTACAACACCGTTAATGTTGGATTTTTACAATTACTATCCTAAGGCGAAGAGTAAAGCGATCGCTATTCAGCAAGCACAATTAGATCTCTTAGAAGGCAGAGTGAAAATTGAAGGAGGAAAGATCAAAGGGATTGGTAATTTGCCAGCAATCTCTCTAAGTCAGGTTTCTGGTGACATCAATTTGAAGCATCCATACTTTTGGGCTTCCTTTATTTTGGTTGGTAATTGGCTCTAATAAATTGGATTGGTTTTTGATTTGGTGCGAGTTTGTGATAATTGAAATTACATAAGTAAAAGTCTTGGTTAACCAAGACTTTTACTTATGTATGTATAAAATTTACAATTTTACTCAGAATTGACGTTTTTATATTGTTTTATTGTAAATTGTTGTTTTCTAATCTAATAATTCTTGTTAAAATATCTCAATATCTTTTAATTGAGTTGTTAGATTTTTTGACAAAGTGATATAAATCTGCAAATAACTATATAGGCTTTTTGGAGCAAGCAAAATGAATTATGCGCTTGGCATCAATATTTTTCTATTGATTAAGATTTTTTCTAGAGGCTGGCAATGGGGGATAGTATCTGCATTTGTAATAATAAGTCTTTCCTCACAAGTAATTGCTAAGCCAATCTCCACAGAAAAGATAGATGCTAAAGCTCCATCAAAGGTTTTAAAAGATTCTAATAATCAAAAATTAAATACCCAGCTTACTCTAAATAAAATAGCTCCTTTTAATCCCGAAAATAATCTTTCGCAATCTGAGATTACACCAGTGTCTCAATTGAGTGATGTGCGACCAAATGATTGGGCATTTACTGCATTGCAATCTTTAGTCGCACGTTATGGATGTATTTCAGGCTACCCAGATAGTAAATTTTTAGGACAGCGAACAATTTCACGGCATGAATTCGCAGCAGGTTTAAATGGGTGCTTAGATAAAATTAATGAAATAGTCGCTGCTGGTTTAGCCAGTAAAGTCAGCAAAGATGATGTTAATACTATTCAGAAACTGCAAGAGGAGTTTGCAACCGAGTTATCTATTTTGCGTGGGCGAATAGTTTCGTTAGAAGAGAAAATATCTAAATTAGAGACACAACAATTTTCACCAACCACCAAACTATTTGGACAAGCTGTTTTCGGATTGCAAGGAAGATTACCTAATTCTGCTGATTTCAAAACTCGTCCGCAGCTTAACAATGGTAAGCCAGATTTAAGTACAAATTTAACATTTGGTTATAACATCAGTCTTAGTTTATTTACTCAGTTTGACTCTGCAAGTCGTAACCTTTTGGTTGTTGGCTTAAACTCAGCAAACCTCAATCTTGGTAATAATTCTGAGCAAATCTTACAACGTGGTTATACCTTATTAGGATATGAAGGTGATACAAATAACCAAATTAAAATTTCTGATCTTTCCTATCGTTTCAAAGCAAGCGATAATCTATCTTTTATTGTTGGTGCGGCTGGGGTAAGTCCAATTAGTGTATTTCGTGGTGCGAATCGCATTGAGAATTCAGGTACTGGTTCCATATCTGCCTTTGCCCAGCGTAATCCTATCTTAGGGCTTGGTGGTGGATCTGCAGGAATTGGGTTTGATTGGCAAATTAGCGATCGCGTTAGTTTACAAGGTGTCTATGCAGCTAACGATCCTGCAAACCCAGTTAACGGAGGGCTGATAGGAGGTTCTTATGTAACTGGGTTGCAAGCAACTCTCTCTCCCACCAATTCAGTTGATGTTGCGCTCTATTATCTGCATTCATTTTCCAACAACGGTAATCTCAACACAGGAATAGGCGATTATGTAATCACCTTCCCATTTTTTGATCCCACTATATTTTTAACAGATGCGATCGGTGCAACCATCAACTGGCGTATTAGTCCTTATGTTACATTGGGCGCTTGGGGTGGCTATACCAACTCTAATGCGGTAAATATTAGAGATAGTAATAGGAAGTTTTTCAATGACAATTCGGGTACGGTTGAGACAAATAATTGGATGGTTTATCTGAACTTTCCCGATCTGTTTAAACAGGGTAATCTCGCTGGTATTTACATTGGACAACCGCCCAAAATAACTAGTAGCAATTTAATATCTCGTAATGGCTACGATGCTAATATCCCTGGTGCTCTTGGCTTTCCTAATACAAGCGGTGCTGCTATTGGCGGACAGCCTGATACTACTACCCATTTAGAACTTTTCTACGTGCATCGATTGACCGATAACATCAGCATTACCCCTGGACTAATTTTTGTGTTTCACCCTATTCAAACAGCAGGTAGTGACACGATTACGATTGGTACTATTCGCACTACTTTCAGATTTTAGAAACTCATGAAATTATATTCGTTTGCCCAAAAATTAGGACTTGTTTTGGTTGGGGGAATAGGTTTTTTCCTGATACCATCAATTCAGTCAATTAAGTCTCAATCATTCTCTCCGTTTATAGCTCCTAGTCCTGGAACTTCAATTACAAAATCAGGACCTGTTGACACTTTACCCAAATCAGATTCGTTAACATGCGATCGCCTTACAGGCTCGATGTGTAATCTATCTCAATCTACAAACCAGCCTCGCAGTATAGAACAGCTAGATAACTCACAAACTAGCTTAATATGCGGATATACAGGGAATTGTTCTCCTTCTGATTTCCCTCCAATTGACAGTGAGTTGTTACAACAAACAATCGCGAGCATATCAACAGCGACTAATAGTCAAACAGTTGTGATCTACCCAGAGATTTTGGAAGATCGGATAAAAATTTTAGTTGTTCTACCGTCAGGGAAAGAATTCCGCAAAGTTGTTACTAATGTTAATCAACAGGATTTGACAGACACATTAGTCGAGCTTCTGAACTCTATTCGCGATCCTAGTAGTGAAGATTATTTACCATCAGCCCAGAAGCTCTACAACTGGTTGATTAGACCGATCGAAGTAGAATTGACTGAAGCAAAAGCTAAGACTCTCGTTTTTGTGATGGATGGACCATTAAGAGCGATTCCCATAGGAGCTTTGCATGATGGCAATAAGTTCCTAGTGCAGAAATATGCCACAGCAACAGTACCATCCATGAGATTAGTAATAAAGGACTTGCGGGATGACCTACAGTTACGCGATCGCCGACGTTCCAAAATACTCATAATGGGCTTGACAAAAGCAATGCAAGGCTTTTCTGCTTTGCCGAATGTAGCAGTAGAAACTCAAACTGCTTTAAAGATGTTTGGTGGCAATGAAAGAGTCTTTCTCGATGAAGAATTTACGATTGAGAACCTCAAAAAACAGCAAAATGCGAACAATACTAATTATGATATTGTCCATTTAGCAACTCATGCTCAATTTTTAAGTAATACTCCTGAAGGTGCATTCATTCAATTTTGGCAAAACCGCCTATCTCTAGAAGATATTAAAACAATAAGGTTAGGAGAAAACAAAATAGAAATGCTTGCACTGAGCGCATGTCAGACAGCCGTTGGACAAAATTTAGGCTTGAGTGGAACTATGCTAATTTATAGAGCAAAGAGTATTCTCTCATCACTATGGACTGTCAGCGATGCAGGAACACCCGCATTAATGTTATCTTTTTACAATTATTATCCAACAGCCAAGAGTAAGGCGATCGCCATTCAGCAAGCACAATTAGATCTCTTAGAAGGTAGGGTAACAATTGAAGCAGGAAAGATCAAAGGGATTGGTAACTTGCCAGCAATACCTCTAAATCAGGTTTCTGATGACATCAATTTGAAGCATCCATACTTTTGGGCTTCCTTTATTTTGGTCGGTAATTGGTTATAAAAAAATGACCCACGCTTAGCATGGGTCATTTTTTTAACGGAGAGAGAGGGATTCGAACCCTCGTTAAAGTTTCCCCTAAACAGCATTTCCAGTGCTGCGCCTTCAACCACTCGGCCATCTCTCCTCGCTTAATGTCACAGTAACTTTAAATAAGTTGCTTATTTCATCGTGCGGATTTTAATCATACCAAAGCTTGGTACATATGCAAGAGTTGGAATCGTAAAAAAGCAAATTTTTTTGATAATTTTTTTGTTTGCCCATATGGACAAATAAAAAAATTATGCAGCGTGCTGGCGATACCAAGCGATCGTTTGGTTTAAACCTTGTCGGAAACCTACCTGTGCGGTGAATCCAAAGGCTTGTTTTGCGCGTTCAACATCAAGACAACGACGGGGCTGACCATTGGGTTTGTCGGTTTCCCAGACAATCTCGCCCTCGTAGCCCATTAACTCAGCAATTAAATGAATCAAGTCCTTAATCGATATCTCAGAACCAGTGCCAATATTGACTGGCTCAGATTCGTTATAAATACCTGAGGCTAAGACAATGCCACGCGCTGCATCTTCAGAATAGACAAACTCTCTAGTAGGTGTACCATCGCCCCATACCGAAATAGTGCGATCACCTCTTTGTTGAGCCTCATAAACCTTACGAATCAGTGCAGGAATCACATGGGAGCTACGGGGATCAAAATTATCTTCAGGCCCGTATAGATTCACAGGTAGAAGGTAAACACCATTAAACCCATATTGTTGTCGATAGGACTGCAATTGTACGAGCAACGCTTTTTTGGCTACGCCATAGGGGGCATTAGTAACTTCAGGATAGCCATTCCAGAGGTCAGACTCTTTGAAAGGGATGGGGGTAAAGTTAGGATAGGCGCAGATTGTGCCAACACAGACAAATTTTTGGACACCAGCTTGATATGCCGAATGAATTAATTGCACACCCATCATCAAGTTGTCGTAAAACAATTCAGCAGGTTTTTCGCGATTGAGTCCAATGCCGCCAACATGTGCAGCAAGGTGGATGATTAAATCCTGACCTTGAACGACTTTTTCGCAAACTGCTAACGATCGCAAATCATGCTCTTTTGATCTAGGTACGGTGATTAACTCTGGATTAGCGCCTGAGGCAACGAGTTGAGAGATCACCTGCTTGCCTAGAAAACCAGCACCACCAGTGACGAGAATCTTTTGATCTTTGAATTGATCCTTTTTTAGTTGAAAAGTTGCTTGAGGTTCTGGCATAGAAATTTCTTTGAAATGAAAACAATTTGTAAAGATTTAAAGTAATTTAAAAGCCCTACTTTGTAGGGCTTTTAAATTACCAAGTTGAAGGCTGCCCAGCCTTTCTCAAGGTAGCAATGTCCTTAGCTTCAGTACCTTTAGGATTAGGCAAGCCCAATGCTTCTAAATCGGCATCAACCATTAGCTCAACTAATCCCTTGAAGGTTACTTTGGGTTCCCAACCCAGTTTTTGTTTTGCCTTAGTGCAATCACCTAATAACAGATCGACTTCCGCAGGTCGGAAATAACGGGGATCGATTTCTACATAGTCTTCCCATTTGAGATTGACATAGGCAAATGATTCTTCAAGAAACTCTCTCACTGAATGGGTTTCGCCAGTCGAAATCACATAGTCATCGGGTTGATCTTGCTGCAACATTAACCACATTGCCTCAACATAGTCTTTGGCATAGCCCCAGTCACGCTTGGAGTCAAGATTACCTAAATACAGCTTTTTCTGTTGACCTGCAACGATACGCGCGATCGCCCTTGTAATTTTGCGGGTGACAAAGGTTTCGCCACGTCTTGGAGACTCGTGATTAAATAAAATACCATTGCAAGCAAATAATCCATAGGATTCGCGATAGTTTACTGTTTGCCAATGGGCGTATACCTTAGCGCAAGCGTAGGGGCTGCGAGGATAAAAAGGAGTGGTTTCACTTTGGGGGACAGCTTGCACTAACCCATACATCTCAGAAGAACCTGCTTGATAAAAGCGAATCTCCTTATCATTACGTTGCTGATAATCGCGCAGAGCTTCTAAGAGTCTCAGAGTTCCCATGCCTACAGCATCAACGGTATATTCAGGAGAGTCAAAACTGACACGTACATGGGATTGTGCTCCGAGGTTATAGACTTCATGAGGTTGTACAGCTTCTAAAATACGCCCTAATGTTGTGCCATCAGTTAAATCGCCATAGTGCAAAAATAATTTAGTCTCTGGTAGATGGGGATCTTGATACATATGATCAATGCGATCGGTATTGATCGTTGAAGAACGGCGGATGATGCCATGGACTTCGTATCCTTTAGCTAGTAAAAGTTCTGATAAATAAGATCCATCTTGACCAGTAATGCCTGTAATTAAAGCGCGTTTAGATGTACTCATGAAGTATGGTTTGAAAGAACTCTACAAAATTTTACTCGCTAGCATACCTAATAAAATCCCTAATTTGTGAAGATTTCATAGTAATCATTTTTAAAGTACCCAAAATCTCAAAAAAAGCTCCATCAAAATCTAATCAAATAAAGACTCTACAAACTTTTGCCATCAACTAACATCTTTTCAAATTCAGGTGCAGGTAAGGGCGGACTAAAGAAATAGCCTTGCATTTGATCGCACCCATGCTCTTTTAAAAACTGCATTTGTTCCGCAGTTTCTACACCTTCAGCAATAACTTGCAATGACAAACTATGGGCAAGATCAATAATTGCTAAAGAAATTGTGGCATCGTGGCGATCTGTGGTGACATCTTGGATAAAACAGCGATCGATTTTGAGGGTATTCACTGGAAAATGTTTGAG
Source organism: Pseudanabaena yagii GIHE-NHR1 (assembly GCF_012863495.1). Classification (NCBI taxonomy): domain Bacteria; kingdom Bacillati; phylum Cyanobacteriota; class Cyanophyceae; order Pseudanabaenales; family Pseudanabaenaceae; genus Pseudanabaena; species Pseudanabaena yagii. The sequence continues at coordinate 1,084,382 of NZ_JAAVJL010000001.1, read as the reverse complement.
ATAGCTAAGGGATGAATAGCCCGTACCAAAGTCATCGATCGCAACTTTGACACCCATAGTTTGCAATTGTGACAACACCCCAATCGTAAATTCAGCATTTTGCATGATGATACTTTCGGTGAGTTCTAGTTCTAAATGTTGTGGATCGGTATTACTTTCTTGCAAAATCTTGCCAATGATTTCGAGCAAGTTGTTATCTGGGCGAAAATGCTGACCTGATAAGTTCACAGCAACAAAACCATAGTTGATCCCACTGTCTCGCCATGATCGCATTTGCTCACAAACTTCACGGAGAATTAACTCACTTAAGCGGAGAATCAAGCCTGTCTGCTCAGCAATGGGAATAAATTTGCTAGGCATAATGATCCCTAGATCAGGATGCTGCCACCTTGCTAGAGCTTCAGCACCAACGATCTGTCCAGACTTTAGATCAACTAGAGGTTGATAAAATACTCGGAACTCATAGCGATCGATTGCGCGATGGAGGCTATTGGCTAAAGCCATATATTCGGAAGATTGGATATTTAGCTCTGAACTATATAACTTGTAGCTATTTCTGCCATGGGTTTTGGCATAGTACATCGCTAGTTCAGCATTTTTGATTAATCCTTCTGCTTCTTGGTGATCATCAGGAAAAATAGTAATCCCAATACTACTAGTGATAAAAACTTCATGTCCATACAAATTGTAGGGACGACTTAACAGATCTAAGATTTTTTGACTTTCAATTTTGATGCTCATCGGATCAGATACATCAGAGATGATCATTGCAAACTCATCGCCCTGTATGCGAGCCACCATATCGCAGGGGGCAGTATAACGCCTCAGTCGTTCAGCGATCGCTTTGAACAGTTGGTCTCCAATATCATTACCAAGGGTGTTGTTAATGATATTGAAGTTGTCCATATCTAAGAAGAGTAAAGCTAGGGACTTATTATTGATTTTGGCGTGCAGTACTGCTTGGGTTAAAGACTCATGAAACAAAATCCGATTAGGTAGCTGGGTGAGTCCATCGTGGTGAGACAAATATTCAAATCTTGCACCAACAGCTTTGATTTCATCGTAATAATGCTCTCTCACAGTGTTGTATTTCTGTAAGCGGGAGGCGATCGCTCCTAATAGTTCTGAAGAGGTAAATGGCTTAGTGAGATAGTCGTCCGCCCCCAATTGCATCGCTTGGCGCATATCCGCCTTATCAGTCATCGCCGTTAAAAAAATAAACGGAATCATTGATGTTTTTGGCTCTTGGCGTAGTGCCATGAGAGTCCCATAGCCATCCAGCTCTGGCATGGCGATATCGCAGATAATTAAATTTGGCAGATAGGTTTTAGCAGTTTGTACCCCCACAACTCCATTTTCCGCCCCTAACACATCAAATCCCTCATAGGAGAGCGTCTCCATGATCTCTTCGCGTAAAGCTTCTACATCTTCGATCACTAAAATCGTTGTCATGATTGTGTTTTTTCTATCAAGTTTTTTAGATTGGAATAAGTAGTATTTGGCTCCACTTCCCCTAACCCATAGATATTGGCAACTTCACTCGGACAGTTGTCCCCTTATTTTCAACACTGGTAAGTTGAACTGTGCCACCGAGAATGTCAATGGAATTTTTGATAATTGCCATGCCTAACCCAGTTCCTGCAATCATACCAACATTATGAGCACGATAAAAATGCTCAAAAACCTTTTCTTGATCAATTTCAGGAATGCCTATTCCATAGTCTTGAAATTCTAATAATAGTTTAGGTACGCGATCGCTAGTTTGCGAAATCGTAAAATTAACTTCAGTACTATTAGGCGAATATTTAATTGCATTTGATAATAGATTAGAAATAATTTGTTTGAAGAACTTAGTATCAATTACGATATTTGTCGGCGCATTAATATTTTTAAATATGACATGATGCTTGCCATTGCCTAATAGCTTTGCTTGCTCAATAATCTCTAAACAAAAAGCTTCTAAGTTAATCGTCTCTCCGCGTAGTTCAAACTTTCCAGATTCAGTTTTACCAATGACTAATACTTCTTCTAAAAGGCTAGTCATCCCCTTGACTTCGCGTTGAATCTTATCAATTCTTTCCAGCTTTTTCTCATTGGACATTTTATGTCCATAGTTGCGTAATAGGTCACTAGCGGTTTGAATGGTAGCAAGAGGAGTCCGAAACTCATGGGAGGCTCTAGAAATAAATTGAGATTTGAGTTCATTTAGTTCTTTTTCTTTGAGTAAAGCTCTTTCAAGCTGGCTCAGACTTTGCTCTAGTTGTTGAGTGCGCTCAGCAACTTGGCATTCGAGATTTTTATTAAGGTCTTGCACGCGCTCAAATAATTTGACCTGCTGAATCGCGATCGCCACATGATTTGCTAATTGCCTTAGTAAATCAATCTCAAATTCTTCCCACAGACGTGTTTCTAAGCACTGATGAGCAATTAGTAATCCCCATAGGGTATCTCCAAAGGAAATCGTAACGACAATATTAGCTTTGACTTGAAATTGCTGTAAAAGATCTTTGTGGCATGGGCTAATTTCGGCATTCTCAACATCATTAATACTTGATATTGGTTGTTTATAATATTTTTGAATATTCTCTTGGTTGAAGCATGGATCATTGATGGTTTTCCCAAGGATTGATAATGATGAATCATTAACTGCTTCAACGACAAATGTACCGCTCCAATCTTGATTAAACTGATAGATCGCGACTCGATCAATGCGTAATAATTCTTGAGCTTCTTTAACTGTGATTGCTAAAATTTGTTCGAGATTCAACTCTCGCTGAATTTTAAGTAAAATTGCATTTAATAACCGTTCTCTTTCACTTTGATAGCGCAGTTGTGTCTCAACTCTCTTCCGTTCGGTAATGTCATAGTAACTACTCAAATACATGCGTTTCCCCTTATAGAGCATGATTCTTGTCGAAACTAAAACATCTTTAAATGTGCCATCTTTATGACAGATTCGAGTTTCAACAGTAGTTGCGCGACCAGTTTCTTGTAATTGTTGTAAGCGTTGTAAAGCCTTGTCATGCTCACTCCGATCAGGATATAAAAAATTAGTAAAGTCATGACTAGCATTTGCCTCAGCGATCGTGTATCCCGTGAGGTTCTCCATCCCAGCATTAAAAATTGAGAAATAGCCTGAGTCATCACTAAAGGTGATCCCTTCCTTAATTGATGTCAGGACTGTCCGTAAACGTTCTTCACTTTCTAGTAATCTTTGCGTGGATTTGACTTGTTCGGTGATGTCGGTTTGAATGCCAATATAGTTGGTTAGATCTCCATGATCGTTAAATACTGGTGCAATATATAAATCATTCCAAAATGGTGTTCCATCCTTGCGATAGTTAAGTAGTACAGCATGACATTCCCGCTGTTCCTTAATAGCTTGGCGTAAATCTAAGAGCCCAATCTGATTGCGATCGCCACCTTGAAGAAATTTACAATCACGTCCAATTACTTCTGCCGCGCTATAACCTGTAATCCGCTCAAAGCTAGGATTTACATAGATCATGGGATTGTCTGGTTGCGTGGCATCGGTAATTACTATCCCATTAGAACTTGCCGCGATCGCCCGTTCGCGTAATTTTAGAGATTCTTCGACACGATTGCGCTCAGAAACATCACGTAAAGAGGCAACTACATATACCCTGCGATCTTCATCAATGGTTTCTGATACTCGCATTTCCGCCGAGGTCGTCTTACCTTGATTGAGAATGTCTATATCTGTACTCTCTCCTGCAACTATAGGCAGGCCAAAACTTTCACCAATAATATCTTCCGACTTACATCCAAACATTTCTTCGGCGGCTCGGTTAACGTAGCGAACAATCCCCTCATGATCAACTACTACAAAAGCATCGGAAACAGAATTTACCAAATGACCGAATTTTTGATCATTGGCATATCTAACATGAGTTTTAGAGCGCGACAAATTTGTGATGTCTTGACAAGTACCGATTATCTTTTGCGTATGATCATTATTGTCAGTTTTAAGTGATAACGAAATTAATAAAACCCGATTAGTAATCAGATCAAGATGTGCTTCATACTCAACTTTTTGTTGCGATCGCAAGCATTGATTAATATGTGTATTTAAGGAATTGACAAATTCTAAAGGCAAACACTCATGAACCGTTAACCCAATCAGATTAACTGTTTGATCGACAATTCGTTCCCCAAATACCAGATGTACAAAAGCAAGATTGGTAGTTTCAAAGCGCAGTGTGAACTCCAGATTGCTGATAGTTGATTGATCTGGATTTGACTCAACGGTCAAAACAAAAATTCCGCATTGAATATGATCTAGGATATTTTGCATAGATAGCCACATCCTTATACCAAATATCGCGGTTGTATTAATTCTACAGTGAAAAGTAAGTTGCTGAGCATATTAAAAAACAGAACAAAAACCTGTGTCATAAGCGCAGCGTGCAACACAGATTTTGAATTGTATAGTTAACGTCAGTTTAAGGGGAAGAAGTAATGTATGCCAACCTGCTTACATAGAGATTTATAATCTAAGAGTATTTATTTTCTTTTAGAGTTCTGCCTTACTATGTCTTTAAAGTTGTCAGTTCCCTCCATCGGTTGTGCTAGTTGTATCGAAACAATTTCCAAAGCGATCCAATCTGCCGATACATCAGCAATAGTTACAGGTGATCCTGCCTCCAAAACTGTCAATATCGAGACCCAATTGCCTGAATCTCAAGTCCGAGAACTAATTGCGATCGCAGGACACAAAACTGCCTAAGAGTTTGCTTTTAAAGATCGCAAAATGCTCCTCTCGGTAAATTGAAGTCTTCTGACTTTCCCCCACTCTTGTGCAGTAACCTTGCATTGGAGATAACCATCGTCTTTTCTAAGGATTTAGCCATATCGTAAATGGTGAGAGCCGCGATGGTAACAGCAGTTAATGCCTCCATTTCTACCCCAGTCTCAGCCTTAGTCTTGACCTCTGCTTCAATTTGATAGCCTGGAATATTTTCATCTAAGATAATTTTGACATCGACACCAGTTAAATTCAGAGGATGACACATTGGGATTAAATTGGCAGTTTGCTTGGCTGCCATAATCCCTGCCAATCTTGCCGTACCTAAAACGTCCCCTTTCGGTAAGTTTCCTGCTTGGATTGCGTCCAAGGTCGTTGTTTTCATGGATATTTCGCATACTGCGATCGCCCGTCTTACTGTTGGTGGTTTATGAGTCACATCCACCATTTGAGCATTACCACTTTGATCAAGATGAGCCAGTGACTGAGGAGTATCCGTATCCATAAAAGCTTTGCCGAAATTCGCACAATAATAAAAAACAAGGTATTGATAGAGTTTGCTTTTAACTAATAGCAATAAACTCTTTCCCTAGTACAAAAGTCTACCTGAATATATGACTGAGACTTTAAAGATTGACCTTTATGCCAAGAATCTAGATGAGACCCAAGCGATCGCAACCCAACTTGCCCAACTTGTTCCCGCAGGTACAATCATTTTGCTAGAGGGAAATCTGGGTAGTGGCAAAACTACTTTTATGCAGGCTTTTGGTCATGCTCTTGGTATTAGCACCACGATCGCTAGCCCTACCTTTACCCTCATCGATGAATATACCGAAGGGCGACTGCCACTGTATCACATCGATCTCTATCGCCTAGAACCATCTCAAGTCCCTAGCCTTCACTTAGAAGAATATTGGCGTGGCGAAGATTTTCCCCTCGGTGTTGTAGCGATCGAATGGGCAAGCAAGTTACCCAATATTCCCCCACAACATCTCAAGATTAATCTCTCAACACCAGTAAGAGCGCTCTGTGACAAAGATATGTATCTATCCCAAGCAGATGCTTTAGATGAAGATTTTATCGATGATCTGCCGAGCGATCGCCTCATTCAACTAATTGCCCAAGGCGAAACTTATGTCGAGCTTCTTAACCAATTTCAAACTACCTCACAGGAAGCTTTTGCTAAAGTCAACTAAAACTTAGGCTCTTGCGGATAAAAAATGTCCCACCAAAGTTATCTAGCTTCGACTTCGCTCAGCTAACGTTGGCTGAGCGGAGTCGAAGCCACAGGTACTTTGATTAATAGCAAGTCCCTTATCGCACACAAACAATTAATTGAGTGCAGCCTATTTAAATTAGTGCAGAGAAACTTTTGAAAGCACTGCTTTGCAGCGCCTTCAAAAGTTTCTCTAATTGTCTTTGTCTGATGTATTTGACACTTCGGCTTCACCTTGTCCCTTTATCTCATCTTGAAACCCTCGGAGAGCTTGCCCCACACTGCGTCCGATCTCAGGGATACGCTTAGCTCCAAAAATTGCTACACCCACAAGCGAAATTACAACTAACTCTGGCCAACCGATTCCAAACATTGCCCTTACATCTCCTCAAGCGTATCTGCTATCCTTTTATACAGCCTTTTGTAAACAAAAGCCCTACAAAGAATTTTTTGAAAGACTGACAAAGTCAGTCTTTCAAAAAATTCTTTGCTGTAATGACAAATAAGCGCACCTAAAAAATAATGGAATCAACCATTACTTGGCAACTTGGCAGCACTGATCCTGATGCTGAGGCAAATCTTGCCCGCATTGCCCAATGGTGGGTATCCCTTGCGGGACAAGAAATTATTTGGCAACAACGCCCCATTAACGACAATACCAATCGCGAAGCGATCGATTGGAGCAAACAAGCTCTCGACGAAACCTTCACGATTCAAAACCCTAGCTTCCGTGGTATTACCCTCTATTGGTACAAGCCCAATAGCCCCGACGAGCGCAATATCTCGGTTGGCTACCTCCAGCTCGATCTATTTAACCAACAGTTAGACGTATTGCCATCATCAGGCAGAAGTTATCAACTTCGTGTTACGTTGCCTAAAATTGTCTATCAAAAGATTCAGTTAGATGATCCACAATTTGGTAGCCTCACTCAACCTAATGGCGACACGGTTTTACTATTTCGAGATGAAAAGCAACGTCTCGAAATTCAAATAAATCTCAGCGCGATCAACACAACTTTACTTCAGCAAAAGATTTCATCAACAAATTCTTAGTTACAGCAAGTTTCGCTGAATTAAAAAACAGATAAATTTTTGAAAGCGCGGCTTTGCCATGCTTTCAAAATAAGCTTCAACAGGATGTAACTGGGGCTGGTCGTTAATATTGATGAAATACGGAATGTTTTAACAAAATCATCCCTATGCTTTGCCCTATGATTTGTCCATATTTGGCAAACAAATTTGACTTGCGGGTAAATCTATGACACTTCAAGAACTCCCACCTCCGATTAGTCCCCGTCAGATGGATATTCTTCGTGCAGTTGCGGCAATGGCTTGGGCTGATGGCAAGCTTGAACCCGATGAAATTCGCCTCATGCTGGATGAATTTGCTGCCTTGTTTGCCAAGACTGACGCAGAGCGTAACTCTCTCAAAAGTCGTCTCAGAGAATATTTAGGGCAAAACATACCTTTAGAAGAAGTTGTGCCACATATTAAGAGTATTGAAGATCGCAAACTAACTCTGAGGCTAGGATACCAAGTGATTCAGGCTAGTCGTCGTAATCCTGATGAGCCAAGGGTCAATCTTGATGAAGCTGCAGCTTACCAAAGATTGGTTAGAATATTAGACCTACCCTCGGAAGTAGTTGCTGATATTGAAGCATCGATTATTCCCCCAGATGAACTTCATCCTCAAGGAATCATCAAAGCCCTCGCATCAAGACTACATAAGATACTGAATAACTAAAATAAATATTTATAGCGATTTTCAAGCAAGCGAGCTATAGAGGCTTGTTCCCATGCATTCGTCAGGTAAACAAACCCGTAATTTACTAGGCTGCGAAACGCTATATCTCAGACTATTAGGAATTACTCATTGAGGAGATTTGGTGCGGGCGAAGCCCGTACCAAATCTCCTCAAAACCCAGTAAACTCATTAGCATTGTATGAGTCCTAACTATAATAATTACTGAGATAGCTAAGTCATTGTGCTGATTGGCAATGTCTTTGTTCCAAACTCAGATAAAGTAGTTACTGACAATGAATTTTTCCAGATAATAACATTTACAGCAAAGTTTTTAGGGGCTACGAGCAGCTACTATGCGGGATGGAACTGATCTTCAGCAAAAAATTATGTCTGCCCCATTTTTTATGGGGTTGCCTGATGAGGCAGTGATAAGGGCCACTGCCCATATGGTTACGCGCACCCATCCAGCCGATCAGGTGATTTTGCTGGAAAATGACTGGGGTAACTCGGTTTACTTTATTTTGAGTGGCTGGGCAAAAATTCGTACCTATAATCTTGATGGCAAAGAAATCACTCTCAACATTCTTGGATTTGGCGAAATGTTTGGTGAGATGGCTCCCCTCGATCAAGTACCACGCTCAACGGATGTGATTACGCTGACACCCACAACAATTGGTAGCCTTCCTGCCTCTGACTTTGTACATTTGATTGAGACAGAACCAGCCGCAGGTATTCATCTGGCAAGGTTAATGGCGAAGCGCTTACGCCAAGTCAATCGTCGTTTACGGTTGCGGGAAGCAGATAGCACTTCACGAGTTGCTGATGTGCTTTTGTTTTTAGCAGAAGGTCAGGGTACTAAGGGGACTAGTGGTGTAGAAATACCCAACTTACCTCATCGCGAACTCAGTAGTTTAAGTGGTTTAGCTAGGGAAACTGTAACTCGTGTACTTGGTAAGCTAGAGCGCAAAAGTTTGATTCAGCGTATCCCCGATCGCGATGTTTTATGTATTCTGAACCCTGAAGGCTTGGAAGCTTTGATGGTTTAACCATAAGCCTAGCTTTGCTGTACCACATTGTAATCTGTTATTATTAGGCTCGTTATTTGGTAGGTAAAAAGTATAAATGCTGAATCCAGTTGATTTCAGCGGTAGACCGTTTCATTTTGTGGGTATTGGTGGGATCGGCATGTCAGCGATCGCCTATATCTTGGCAAAGCAAGGCTTTACGGTTTCTGGCTCAGATCTTAGTAGCAATCGCATCACTCAAAAACTACAGGATCTCGGTGTCAAGGTCTTTAAAGGGCATCACGCAGACAACATCGATTTGGCAAATGCGCCTCAAGTTGTCTGTTCTACAGCAATCAATCAACAGAATCCCGAATTTCAAGTAGCCCTAGCTAATGGACTGCCAATTTTACATCGTTCAGATTTATTGGCAGCTTTGATCGAGCAGTTTCAAGGTATTTCGATCGCAGGTACTCATGGTAAAACCACAACCAGTAGCTTAGTTGGCTTTTTATTACTTAAAGCTGGAGTTGATCCCAGCATTATTATTGGCGGTGAGGTGAGCGCATGGCAGGGCAATGCGCGGCTCGGCAATGGTAAATATTTGGTCGCCGAGGCTGATGAATCCGACGGCACTCTGGTGAAGTTTTTATCTCATATTGGTGTAATTACTAATATCGAGCTAGATCATCCCGATCACTACAACAGTCTTGAACAGGTAATTGAGATTTTTCAAGCCTTTGCAAAGCGTTGTGAAGTAATGATTGGTTGTCTTGATTGCCCAACAGTCAAAGCTCATATCAAGTCTGATATTACCTATAGCCTGAGCGATCCAAGTGCTGACTATACGGTGACGGATGTGCAGTACACTCCGTCTGATACGCAAGCAGTGGTAATTGAGCGTGGGCAAACCTTAGGCAAACTTTCTTTGGGATTGCTTGGTAAACATAATTTGAGTAATGCTCTAGCGGCGATCGCTGTAGCGCGTTATGTTGGTGTGGAATGGCAAGCGATCGCTGATGCGCTACCTGATTTTGTGGGCGCAAGCAGACGGTTTGAGATTAAGGGTATACAAGATGGGATTACCTTTGTTGATGACTATGCTCATCACCCTAGCGAAATTATTGCTACTCTTGCTTCGGCAAGACAGCAAAATACGAATAGCCGTGTGATTGCCATTTTTCAGCCCCACCGCTATAGTCGCACCCTTAGATTTTTGGATGAGTTTAGTCAGTCCTTTGGTGATGCTGATGTAGTAGTGGTCACAGATATCTACGCAGCAAGTGAACCTAATGATGGCAAGATCACGGGTGAGCAGATGGCAAAAGCGATCGCAAATATCCGCGATCAGGTTCACTACCAGCAAACGCTTAAGGATGTGCAAGACTTTTTAGTGGAAAACCTAAAGTCGGGCGACTTAGCTGTATTTCTCGGTGCTGGTAATCTCAATCAGGTAATTGCCCCCACTATGCAGGAAATAGCAACAGCTATCAAAGCCTGAGCTTAAATTCTGAGATTGGTTTGCAGATTGCAAGCTTTTCTATCATTAGAACTAAATCTTTCTATGTCTATCGATTTACCAGACCAACCGCCAATCCGTGCTCATGTTTCCCTTGCGGGATTGACCTCTATGAAAGTTGGAGGCGCGGCTGAATATTTCATCTCGCCACGCTCTAATGATGAGTTGGCGGCTAGTTTGGCATGGGCAAGCGATCGCCAGTTACCGCTCACAATTATTGGTGCAGGCAGCAACCTTCTAATCAGTGACGATGGTTTAGAAGGACTAGTAATTTGTACTAGACATTTGCGGGGCATCGAGTTTGATGAACAAACTGGGCAGGTTACTGCCGCCGCAGGTGAGCCTGTTGCTCGTTTAGCTATGCAAGTTGCCAGTCATGGTTGGGCTGGCTTTGAATGGGCGGTTGGTATTCCGGGCACTGTGGGGGGATTGGTAGTCATGAATGCAGGGGCGCAGGGCGGATGTGCTGCTGATTGTGTTGTGGAGGTGCAGACAGTGACATTAACTGGTGAAACTAAGCTGATTTATCCAAAGGATTTGAATTTCAGTTATCGCACTTCAGCTTTACAAGAATCACTATATCTAGTGACAGGTGCAACCCTCAAATTTCAAATCGGTGGTAAACCAGAAGCGATCGCTGCGGATACTGAAGCCAAGCTCAAGGCAAGGCATACTACCCAGCCATATCATTTACCCAATTGCGGTAGTGTATTTCGTAATCCTCTACCTCAATTCGCTGCCAAGCTGGTTCAAGATGCAGGACTGAAGGGTTATCAAATTGGTAATGCCCAAATTTCGGAGTTACACGCTAACTTCATCGTTAACCTTGGCAACGCAAAAGCCCAAGATATTTTTAGTCTCATAGAACACATTAAAACTGTAATCAGCGATCGCTATGGGGTGGTACTGGAAACCGAAGTAAAGATGCTCGGTAATTTCTAATTACATCTGAATATTTAGGGGTTGCCAAATTGCACATTCAACTATAGATAGATTTAAGATTCCAACTATTTACAATACTCAACACTTACCCTAATCTAATTAATAAGCGCAAGCTTATATATAAATTTTCATAACTTATTCATTCCCAATAGGATTATTTGCAATCATGACAACAGCAGTACAAAGACGTGAAAGCGCGTCACTGTGGGATCAGTTTTGCAATTGGATCACCAGCACCGAAAACCGCCTGTATGTAGGTTGGTTCGGCGTAATCATGATCCCTTGCTTACTCTCCGCCACAATTTGCTTCATCATCGCCTTCATCGCAGCCCCTCCTGTCGATATTGACGGTATCCGTGAACCAGTAGCAGGCAGCTTGCTATTCGGTAACAACATGATTTCTGGCGCAGTTGTACCTTCCTCCAACGCAATTGGCCTGCACTTTTACCCCATTTGGGAAGCAGATAGCCTTGATGAATGGCTATACAACGGTGGTCCTTACCAATTGGTAATTTTCCACTTTTTGATCGGAATTTTCTGCTACATGGGACGTGAATGGGAACTATCCTACCGTCTCGGAATGCGTCCATGGATCGCAGTAGCATACTCCGCACCCGTAGCCGCAGCAACCGCAGTATTCTTGATCTACCCAATCGGACAAGGCTCCTTCTCAGACGGTATGCCTTTGGGAATCTCTGGTACATTCAACTTCATGATCGTATTCCAAGCAGAACACAACATCTTGATGCATCCTTTCCACATGTTGGGAGTAGCAGGTGTGTTCGGTGGTTCCTTGTTCAGTGCAATGCACGGTTCCTTGGTAACTTCCAGCTTGATTCGTGAAACCACCGAAAACGAAAGCCAAAACGCAGGCTACAAATTCGGACAAGAAGAAGAAACCTACAACATCGTTGCAGCTCACGGCTACTTCGGTCGTTTGATTTTCCAATACGCATCCTTCAACAACAGCCGTCAATTGCACTTCTTCTTGGCACTATGGCCAGTAGTCGGCATTTGGTTCACCGCATTGGGCGTAAGCACCATGGCATTCAACTTGAATGGATTTAACTTCAACCAATCTATCTCTGATAGCCAAGGTCGTGTAGTACCTAGCTGGGCAGACGTAATCAACCGAGCAAACTTGGGTATGGAAGTAATGCACGAGCGTAATGCTCACAACTTCCCACTCGATTTGGCTGCTGTTGATGTAGCTCCTGTAGCTATGAGCGCTCCTGCTATCAACGGTTAATCTTCGAGATTTACTCTCTACAAACAAAAAAGCAACCCCTAGGGGTTGCTTTTTTGTGCTTTATGATCGCTTAATTAAAGAATCAAGGAAGCACAAACTTCTTGCAAGATTATTAATTAGGAGTAATATCATGCCAGTTGTGGCAGTGATCGACTACGATATGGGCAACTTGCACTCAGCCTGTAAGGGATTAGAGATTGCAGGGGCAACCCCAATAGTTACTAATGATCCTCTAGAACTATCTAACGCCGATGGTATTGTTTTACCGGGGGTGGGATCTTTCGATCCCGCAATGCATAAATTAAGGGCTAACCATCTAGAGCAACCAATTAAGGAGGCGATCGCTTCGGGTAAGCCTTTTTTAGGAATTTGCTTAGGGATGCAGATCTTGTTTGAAAGTAGCGAAGAGGGACAAGAATCAGGATTAGGAATTATTCAAGGTCAGGTTAAAAGGTTTCTTCATGAGCCAAATGTGACTATTCCCCATATGGGCTGGAATCAGTTAGCGCTTACTCAGGCTGATTGTCCACTTTGGCAGGACTTGGGCAATAGCCCTTGGATGTATTTTGTGCATTCCTACTACACTGCGCCTGTTGATAATAAGGTGACTGCGGCAACGACAACCCATGGTAGCCAGACTGTGACAGTGGCGATCGCGAAAGATAATGTCATGGCAGTGCAATTTCATCCTGAAAAATCATCCACTGACGGGATACATTTACTATCAAACTTCGTCAGAATGCTTAGTGCGTAGCATAATAGTAAAGTATCGTAAGATTTATGAAGATCCAAATGATCAAAAAACTGGGTATTGTTTCCTGTCTAGCTGTGGCTTGTGCAGTTGTTTCGCCGTCGTTAGTACGCGCCCAATCTAATGCTGGATTTATTCTATTCGGTGGCATCAAAGATAATGCACTTGACTACTGCCTTGACAATGGCACCAGTAATCGCACCGATCGCTATTATCTAGAAGTTAAGCCACAAAAGTTTAAAGTTTCTGAAATCATCATTACTTACCCCGATCATTTCAACGGTAGCTTTGATACATCAGACATCAAGTTGCGTGTAACTGATCAATGTCGTGGAGGTAAAGATTTAGAGCTTGAGTCAGTAAATTGGGATAAAGAAACTCGCCGCATTACGATAGTCCCTAAAGAAGCTATTCCTTCCAAAACAGCACTGAGAGCTGTTTTGTCCAATGTACGGAATCCTGACTATAGTGGGTTTTATCAATTTGATGGCAGAGTGATGCGTGCGGATGTACCTGTACCTGTATATATTGGCTCTTGGGTGATTACCCTTGACTAGAAATATTGATTGTGCTAAATAGCAAAAAATTTAGAGGGGGGCGCTTAGCGCCCCCCTCTGTTGATTGAGTGAAACCTTGAACAATTAAAGTATGAATATTCTTATTAGTAATGATGACGGCATTTACGCTCCTGGGGTAAGAGCTTTAGCTGAGGCACTTAGTGATACTGAACATCGGATTACAGTAGTTTGCCCAGATCGTGAGCGCTCGGCAACTGGTCATGCTCTTACTTTACAAGAGCCGTTACGGGTTGATCAAATTTCTGGTTTATATCCTGATGGGATTGAAGCTTGGGCTTGTTCAGGAACACCTTCAGACACGGTGAAACTAGCACTCGATGCGCTTTTAGTTGAGCGCCCCGATCTAGTCTTATCAGGAATTAATCGGGGGGCTAATTTAGGAACTGATGTTTTGTACTCTGGTACAGTATCAGCCGCAATGGAAGGTGTATTGGAAGGTTTACCAAGTATTGCCTTCAGTCTTTCTAGCTTTACCCATTTAGACTATAGCGCTGCGGCTAACTTTGCGAAAAAAATGGTACAGGCGATCTCCGACTATCCTCTCGAAGAACCAATTTTATTAAACGTGAATATTCCTGCGATCGCTGAGGAAGATATTTGTGGTGCGGTCGTTACTCGCTTAGGTATTCGCCGCTATCGCGATCAATTTGAGAAGCGTATTGATCCTAGAGGCAAAACTTACTATTGGCTATCGGGAGTAATTATTGAGGAAGAAGCCGAATCAGATACGGATATTCAAGCAATTAGAGACAATTACATTACAATTACGCCGCTTAAGTATGATTTGACTTTCGCCTCAGCAATTCCTTTTATGCAGACATGGACAGAAAAACTAACCATGCAGCAATATCGCTCAATTTAATTATTAGATTGAAAAATCATGACATGGGAATTATCTGATCTATTACGAGCGATCGCTACTACGATTGTGATTGCTATTCATGCTTCCCATCACTGGTGGTTTGGGGTCAAAGATACAGTTACCATCAATCCTGAAATCTTTATTGACACGTTCATTAATCAAGTTGGACGTTTTACTGTTCCCATATTTGTGATTCTATCTGGATTTGCCCTCGCCAAATCCGAAGATAAACGGTCTTTTGATTTAAAAATATTTTGCCAACGCCGCCTATGGCGAATTATTCCACCTTATATACTCTTCACCTTACTCAATGTTGTTGGGCGATCGCAATTTCTATCGGGTGATTGGCAAGAGAGAACGCAACAAATTTGGCAAGCTCTTTCAACGGGGATGGGTGATTATCATCTTTACTTCTTAGGGGCTTTGTTGCATGAATAAAAAGAAGCCAAAAGATGGAGGATCTTAGAAAATTAACGAACAACAGGAGAGGAGAGAGGTTTAGCCAGTTGAATCATGCGATTAAGAGCAGCACATTTGATGAACAACTCAACCGCCTGATTGTCAAATTTACGAGAACATAAAGTAGCACCAAAGATTTTTTTGAAACGAAACATCGTAGTTTCTGCCAAAGAGCGCCGATGATAACCTGAGTCACGTTTCCATTTTTTACGCCCATGTTTACGGATATAACGGAGATTTTGGTCACGCGGATGTGGTGGAGCATTGGTATTGCCATGCTGCCAGATTTTGGCATCTTTGCGCGGAGGAATCACGGCTTTAGCACCATGTTGGGCAATCTCGTCATAACAATGACGATGGTCATAAGCTCCATCTGCGGAAACTTGAGCAATTTCAGCATCAATCGCATCGAGAATATCGGCGAGTACTTCTCCATCGTGGCAATCATTCGTGGTGACGACCGCAGCCAGTATTTCTCCTGTTGATTCATCGGCTCCTAGGTGTAATTTGCGCCATGTCCGTCTCTTACTAATTCCATGCTGCCGTGTTTTCCATTCCCCTTCGCCGTATACTTTGATCCCTGTCGAATCAACTACTACATGCACTGCTCCCTGTTTCGGGATTACTGGTAAGGTCACACTTAAACTTGCTGTCCGTCTTGACACGGTGCTGTGGTCTGGTACTGGTAAATCTATTCCCATCAAGGCAAATATTGACTCTAACAGTCCTTGCGTTTGTCTTCCTGCTTGCTGATATACCGCTTTGACCGTGATAAATGTCGCTATTGCTATATCACTGTAATCTTTGGAAGCTCCCCGTTTGCCACTTAATGTTTGATTTAACCATCCTTCAATTACTTCTTCGCTCATCCAAAAAGTCAGGCTTCCTCTTTGTTTTAGCCCTGCGTTATACTCTGTCCAGTTGCGGATCTCATGTTTCTGTGTCATTTGCTGGGACTCCATCTCCTGATTTTTATCTAATTTACCTTCTCTTCCCCTTTTTATGCAACAACGCCCTTCTTAGGCATCATTTTGCAATGTTATGTGAGCTATCCGTTACTTCGACATATTGCATTCACGGCACGGCATCTAGGCATATTACTAACTATTACTTTTTTGCTATTTAGTTGCCGATGGCTTTTCGCCACTTTTGACTTAAACATGACCACTTTTTTACCTGATGGTAATCATGTGATTTATTGGTTACCCTATTTTCAAATAGGTATCTGGCTCGCTAAAAATCAGGAATGGATTGATCAGCTTGTCTCAAAATACCAATCGCGTACATGGGGGTATCTATTTGCGATCGCGGCAACTTTGGAGTTAAGTGAATTCTATTGGACTGCCATCTTAAAAAACTCTGCCGAGGCAGTTGGACATTACACCCGTCCTACAATAATTCTGATTACCTTGACCTTCCTACTATGGTCAATTTCGTGGCAATTTCGAGGTCAAAGGAAACATCTTCCTAAGATCTTCTCCAATGCAAGTTTTACCACTTACCTAGTTCATGTATGGATCTTAAGAGCAATTGCACCCCTAGAAATAGTTGGCGGCATCTTGTTTGTGCCCCTTGCTGCAACCATATCATGGCTTATCGGGATCAGCATCTGGAAAATAGTCAAATCAAAACGCTGGATAGCGATCGCTATGGGGGCATAACCATTAAGCAAACTTTTTCAATACAGTTCTTAAATCTTCAATTCGTACAGGCTTGCTAATAAAATCATCCATACCAATTAATAGACATTTTTCACGATCTTCCTTCATTGCATTTGCTGTCATAGCGACAATTTTAATTTTATTGCCTGAATCACTATCTTTCTCGATTAGGCGAATTCTGCGAGTTGCTTCTAATCCATCCATCTCTGGCATCTGTACATCCATCAAGATCACATCATAGGGTTTACTTTCCAGCGCCTTTAAAACTTCTAATCCATTCATAGCACAATCAGCCTGATATCCCAACTTACTCAAAAGTCGCAAAGCAATCATCTGATTAAAGGTATTATCCTCAACTAAAAGAATTCGCAAAGTGCTATTAATGTCAATATTGGACTTTTCTTGTCTGATTTCTGTAATTGGTCTAGGAAGTTTTGAAGGTTCAGTTCTATGATTTATTTCCTGTCCTAAATTAGATACAGGTTGAACAGCAATCTCAAAATGAAAGATAGTTCCTTTCCCTAAAGTACTACTTACCTTAATCTGTCCACCTAGAAATCTGGCAAACTGTTGACTAATTACTAATCCCAAACCAGTTCCTGTCTGTGATTCTCTACCTGAAGCAGTCTGAACAAAAGCCTCAAATAAGTTACTAATTTCTTCGGGAGAAATTCCACATCCAGTATCCTCTACTTCAAAATGGAGCATTACCTTAGAACCTACCATCTCTGGATCACCTAATGTGACACGCAGAATTACATAACCTAGATTGGTAAACTTGAGGGCATTTCCAAGTAGATTTAACAAAATTTGTCGAATCTTCCGTTCATCGGCTTTGACATATTTCGGCAAATTCGGATGAATTGCAAAAATTAGTTGTAAGTTCTTATCTTTTGCCTTGATTTGCAGCATTTCTTGCAGATTATGCAACAACAAGAACAAGTCAAATTCTGTCTCTTCGAGTAGAACCTTACCTGCTTCGATCTTCGACACTTCTAAAACATCATCAATTAAGTTTAGAAGATGTTCGCTACTATAGCTAATGATATTTACATATTCTCCAAGATCGTTGGTGAGAGATTCTTCGTGGGACATTAGTTGAGTACATCCTAAGATCGCATTTAGAGGGGTTCTCAGTTCGTGACTCATTCTTGCCAAAAAGTTGCTTTTAGCTTGACTAGCTACTTTGGAGCGTTCTGCCTCTTGTTTAAGAGCTTGCTGCGAAAACTCTAAGGCGGCAAGCATGAGAGTACTTCTCAATTCTAAAGCTGCTTCCATTTCGACCTCATCCCAAGGTAAAGAGTTAGCTTTTACTGCCTCCTTCCATAGTTCAAAGGAACGTCGTGGTGATGGGTCAAGATCATCATCAATATCTAATAATTTAGTCGGATCTCCTGCCCAATTAACCGTTTGAACTACTTCTGGACGGAACCAAATAATATGATAAGAAGTGTGATTTAGTTTAATGGAAATAGATAACAGTCCACTTGCTTGCTCTTGAAACTCTATTGCCTCAGGGAAGTCTTTACTTAAACAGGTTGTATGAAAAATATCTTGAGACTTAGATTCTAACCACGCGATTAGCGATCGCGTAAAGTTTTGAGTAGGACATTGACCAAACTCCGAGATACAACCATCAAGATAAATTACTGCCCCCTGAGCATTCACTAACTTCAACAAATCATCGATATCTTGAGTGAAAGTGGAGCTAAGGGATTGATAGCTACTCAGAATATTTTGTTTCAGCTTGGATTGAATACTCTTAATTTTTGCTTGGGCTTTCTTCAGGTACTGCTCATGCTTATTAACAATTTCGACCGACATGATCTGTCCCAGAAATTCACAGGTTTTTCTAGTCTCATAGTCAACATATTTAGGAGCATAATGATGGCAAACTACCAATCCCCATAGTTTGTCAGTATTAATTAAGGAGATACTGAAAGATGCTGAAACCCTCATCTTTCGCAAGTATTGAATATGGAATTTAGAGACACTTCTCAAAGTGCTATAACTCAAATCGAGAGGTGCTTGTGTCAGTGGATTATTGAAGGGAATTAGAGGAACAGACTCATCTTCCAAATCTGCAATGAGTCTTAGCCAATTTTTACAGTAAAGGTTGCGAGGGATTTCGGGAATATCAAAAGAAGGATAATGTAATCCAAGTAATGGTTCTAAATTATGAGCTTTAGCTTCAGCAATGACGACTCCACTATGATCAGGATCAAATTTATAGATGAGTACACGATCAAATCCAGTAATCTTGCGAATTTCCTGAACTAGTAAGTTTGACATCTCATCAAAGCCCTCAGCTTGACGAACATTCATCGCTGCCGCCTTCGCTAAGTAGTAAAATCCCAAACTAGAGTCTATATCCTTAGGCAAAGGCTCTAGTTCCAAAACTAATAGCCCATCAGAACGATGCATCACCCCTTGAAATATACGCTTCTTCCTCTTGATAGTAACGGTTAGCTTAATGGGGTTAAAGGCTTCTAGATCTTTATGCGCCCAAAAAGACAATAGGGTATTGATCTGTTCTTGTGAAAAGAGAACATTCAGTGGGTGAGCAATTAGTGAGTTAGCAGGAAGGTTGAAAAATTGAATAGTATTGGCACTAACCTGTGCGATCGTCAAATTTGACTCATTGATAGCTATTAGAACACCATGAGACTGGATATGTCCTAGTAAATGAATTTGTTCGCGATCGCAGTTTTGATAAACCAGTGACGTGTTTCCAGAAAGATCCGAAGATAGACCTTGTACTATTTCCATTTCCTAATTACACCTGTTAAGCCATAGCGTCCATGTAAATAATCAACAAAATCATAAAATCTTGCAGGATGTTGCAAAGAACATTACGTTCCAGATAATTATGAGAAATACTCTCCTAAGCAAATTTTGCCTCGCTATCAAGTTGCTTACCACCTTCACTGAGTTGGGCATCACACCATGAATATAGTACCCAGAAATCCCCAGCCCAGATAACGATCAGAAATTCTTGTGTCTATATGCTACCAAATACTTCCCAAGGGCATTGTAATCTTAGTTTTGCAAAAAACTTTGAAAAACTATAGACAAAACATCTCGCTTAGAGTTAGGATTGCTAATCGTGACTAAAAACAGAAACTGAGAAAAAAGCGTAGGCTTTGTTTCTTAAGTCTGAGTCGCGCAATTGGTATAAGTAAGCTAAATCAAACTTATAGTTCTTTAGCTTATAACGACCACCCAAGAGATTGTGTTTCTCAAGTCTAACAAAATTGGTTAGACATCTGCCGTAAGTCGTCTCGAAGTCCCTTAAACAGTCTTCAACAAAAATACTTCTTACTAAGATCGAAACCGATCTCTTTTGAGCCTGTCAAAAATCTGCAAGAAAAATCCATTTAATTTGCAGCCACAAGCAAGCGGAGCTAACTTTAATGACTGTCGGAATTCTCGGCACAAAACTTGGGATGACCCAAGTATTCGATTCGGATGGCAACGCTGTTCCTGTAACCGTTGTCCATGCAGGTCCCATCACTGTTACACAGGTCAAGACTGATACCAAAGAAGGCTATAAAGCTATTCAAGTTGGTTATGGTAAGACTCGTGAGAAGCTTTTAACTAAGCCAGAATTGGGACATTTGAAAGCATCAGGTGCAGAACCTGTTAAGCACCTACGTGAATATCGTTTGGACGATGTGAGCAACTACACCATCGGACAAACCCTAGATGTAAGTCAGTTCAAGGATGGCGACATCGTTGATGTAATTGGAACTAGCATTGGTAAAGGTTTCGCTGGTTATCAAAAGCGCCACAACTTTGGTCGCGGTCCGATGGCTCACGGTTCTAAAAACCACAGACAACCTGGTTCGACAGGCGCAGGTACAACTCCTGGTCGTGTTTATCCTGGTAAGCGCATGGCTGGTCGTCTTGGCGGTAAGCAAATCACCGTAAAGAAACTAACTATAGTCAAGGTCGATGCAGCGAACAACGTGCTGCTAATTAAAGGAGCAGTACCCGGTAAAGCTGGTGCATTGCTTAATGTCATTCCTACCGTAATTGTCGGCAAGGCTAAGTAAGAACTAAGTAGTTTGTTCGTGAGATCGAGAGAGTTTAAGTTATGCCTATAGTAAAAGATTGGACAGGGAAGGAAATCGGTGAGGTAGATCTGGAATTGCGTGTTGCTAAAGAAGCAACTGCAAAGGGTCTAGTACACCGTGCCCTCGTCAGACAGCTCGCTAATGCCCGCCAAGGCACAGCCAGCAGCAAGACCCGCGCTGAAGTTCGTGGTGGTGGTCGTAAGCCTTTTAGACAAAAGGGTACTGGTCGCGCCCGTGCAGGTTCGACTCGTTCTCCTCTAACCCGTGGTGGTGGTGCTATTTTTGGACCAAAACCTAGAGATTACGATACCAAGATGAACCGCAAAGAGCGTCGTCTTGCTCTTCGCACCGCATTCACTGGTCGCGCAGCAGATTTGATCGTAGTTGAAGATTTTGCCGTAAATCTCTTACAGCCTAAGACCAAGGAACTCACTCAAGCTCTTGAGCGTTGGGGTGTAGTAGCTGGCAGCAAGGTTTTGGTCATCATTGATCAAAAAGAAGAAAACATTGTTTTGTCTGCTCGCAATATTCGTAACTTGCAGTTGCTTGCGGCTGATCAATTGAATATTTTCGACATCGTTAATGCTGAGAAAATTGTGGCAACGCGCTCGGCGATCGCCAAGATTCATGAAGTGTATGGTGGCGATGCGAAGCTAGCAACTGAGATCGTTACGGTCGAAGATGCAGAATAACGGAATCTAAGTAGAAGAAATAAACACCATGGCTAAGATCCCAACCCAATTCGATCCCCGTCGCTTGCCCGATCTCATTCGTCGCCCTCTGCTCAATGAAAAGGCAACCAGACAATTAGAAAGCAACAAGTACACCTTTGATGTTGTGCATGATGCCACTAAGCCTGAAATCAAAGCTGCAATTGAGAGTTTGTTCTCAGTCAAGGTTAAGAAAGTGAACACCCATAACCCACCCGCACAGGCGCGTCGGATTGGTAAGTTCGCAGGCAAACGCGCTCAAATCAAAAGAGCGATCGTCACCCTCGCTGAAGGCAGCAAAATCGATTTGTTCCCAGATGTGTAAAAGTTCAACATGAATAACTTTCAGTTATTCATGTTGAACAAAAAACAAAACCAGAGAACTGTTCTTTAACAACATCAGACAATTATGGGCGTTCGTGCATATAAACCGTATACCGCTAGTACCAGACAAACCGTTGTCTCGGACTTTGCGGAAATCACCAAATCAGAACCCGAAAAGTCTTTAACCACCCATGTCCATCGCAAGCGTGGACGTAATAACCGGGGTGTAATTACTAGCCGTAGACGTGGCGGCGGTCACAAGCGTCTTTATCGGATTATCGATTTCAAACGTAACAAACGTGACATCATCGCTGAAGTCATTGCGATCGAGTACGATCCCAACCGTACCTCTCGCATTGCTCTATTGCAGTACGAAGACGGTGAAAAGAGATACATTCTTGCTCCCAAGGGTATTGCCGTTGGCAATAAAATCCAAGCAGGTACAGGTAGCGTTCCTTTTGAAATCGGCAACGCTATGCCTCTGGCAAACATTCCTCTCGGTACAATTGTTCACAACGTTGAACTAGTACCTGGAAAGGGTGGTCAAATTGTTCGTTCTGCTGGAGCTGGTGCTCAAATCGCAGCAAAAGAAGGTGATTTTGTTACTCTTAAGCTTCCTTCTAGCGAAGTTCGCTTGATTCGTAAGGATTGCTTTGCGACTATCGGACAAGTTGGTAACCTCGATCATAGCAACACCAGTCTTGGTAAAGCAGGTCGTAGCCGTTGGTTGAACCGTCGTCCTAAAGTTCGTGGTATGGTCATGAACCCAGTCGATCACCCCCATGGTGGTGGTGAAGGTTGTGCCCCCATCGGACGTAGTGGTCCTGTTACACCTTGGGGTAAACCAACCTTGGGTTACAAGACTCGTAAGAAGGGCAAACTCAGTGATGCTCTCATTGTTCGTCGCCGTCGCAAGTCCTCGAAGCGCGGTAAGGGCGGACGTAACGCTTAATTTTTTTGCTAAGCAACTGCGAAGTGGTTACTTAGCTCGAAGACTTATTTAGAGAATACAAATTATGACGCGATCGCTAAAAAAAGGTCCCTTTGTTGCCGATCACTTACTGACCAAAATCGAAAAGCTCAACGCCAAAGGCGAAAAGCAAGTTGTTAAAACATGGTCTCGCGCTTCCACAATTCTTCCTCAAATGATCGGGCATACCATTGCCTGCCATAACGGAAAACAGCACGTTCCTGTATATGTCACGGAGCAAATGGTAGGACACAAACTCGGTGAGTTTGCCCCTACTCGCACCTTCCGCGGTCATGCCAAGAGCGACAAAAAGGCCAAGAGATAGGTAGACAGGTAGATAAAAATGATCCTTGCCCAAAACGAAATCCCTGCCGTAGCTAAATACATTCGGATGTCCCCCCACAAGGTGCGCCGAGTACTCGACCAAATCCGTGGTCGTAGCTACCGTGAAGCATTAATGATTCTTGAGTTCATGCCCTATCGCTCCTGCGAACCAATCACCAAGGTATTGCGTTCTGCCGTAGCTAATGCTGAACATAATGCTGGACTTGATCCCGCATCCCTAGTAGTTAACCAAGCCTTCGCCGATATGGGACCTAGCCTCAAGCGCTTCCGTCCCCGCGCTCAAGGTCGTGCTTACCAAATTCGTAAGCCTACTTGTCATATTACGATTACCGTCAAACCATCGGAGGAAGAATAGGTATGGGTCAGAAGATTCACCCAACAGGGTTACGCCTCGGCATCACCAAATCCCACCTCTCTCGTTGGTATGCTGATGTCAATCGTTACGGTGTCTTGGCTGAAGAAGACAACAAAATCCGTAAGTATATTGAAAAGACCTTGAGCAATGCAGGTATCGCTGAGATTTTGATTGACCGCAAAGCCGATCAAGTTGATCTCGAAATCCGTACCGCTCGTCCTGGTGTAGTTGTTGGTCGTGGTGGTGCTGGTATCGAGCAATTGCGTGTCGGTCTAGTGAAGTACCTTGAACAAGATGGTTCCCTCAAAAAAACAGGAACCAGCCAAGTTCGGATCAATGTTACCGAAGTTACCAGAGTTGATGCAGAAGCACCTCTGATTGCTGAATACATTGCTCAACAAATCGAACGTCGTGTTTCTTTCCGTCGTGTCGTTCGCCAAGCAATTCAAAGAGCGCAGCGTGCAGGCATCGAAGGTATCAAGGTGCAAATCAGTGGTCGTCTCAATGGCGCTGAAATTGCGAGAACTGAGTGGGTTCGTGAAGGTCGCGTACCTCTACATACCCTCCGTGCTGACATTGACTACAGCTATAAAACATCCAGAACTATTTATGGTGTCATTGGCATCAAAGTCTGGATCTTTAAAGGCGAAATTATCGAAGGCGAAGAAGCTCCTGCTCCAGCCGCTCAACCCCGTCGTCGCCAGCAACGTCGTCCCCAATTTGAGGATCGTTCTAGCGCTGAAGGATAAACTTCTGTCATCTAGAGTTTTGAACCATGTTAAGTCCTAAACGTACAAAATTTCGTAAGCAGCAACGCGGTCGGATGGCGGGTCCCGCTACCAGAGGAGCTGAAATCAACTTTGGTGATTACGCCATGCAGGCTCTAGAGCCTTCTTGGATTACTTCTCGCCAAATCGAAGCTGCCCGTCGTGCCATGAACCGCTACATCCGTCGCGGTGGCAAAATCTGGATTCGTATTTTCCCAGACAAGCCTGTAACTATGCGCCCTGCTGAAACCCGTATGGGTTCTGGTAAAGGTGCTCCAGAATTTTGGGTAGCAGTAGTTAAGCCTGGGCGGATCATGTTTGAAGTCGCAGGTGTTGCTGAAGAGACCGCAAGAGAGGCTATCCGTTTGGCTGCTGCCAAGATGCCGATCAAAACCAGATTTGTTATCCGTGAGAAGGAGTAAAGATATGGCACTCCCAAAAGTCCAAGAAACCAGAGAACTATCTGATGATGAGTTGAAAGCACAGATCTTGAGCGTCAAAAAAGAGCTATTTGATTTGCGCTTTAAGCAGGCAACTAGACAGCCCGTGCAGCCTCATCAGTTCAAACACGCAAAGCATCGCTTATCACAATTGCTGACTGTCGAGCGTGAACGCCTGTCCAGAGCTTAAGAGAGCTATCTAACAGCAAATTTAAAAACTTAAGATTTAAAGACATAGGAACTAGCAATGGCAGTAAAAGAAAAAGTTGGCGTTGTCGTCAGCGATAAAATGCAAAAGACGGTGGTTGTAGCAGTTGAAAACCGCACTTCTCACCCCAAGTATGGAAAAATCGTGGTCAAAACGACTAAGTTTAAAGCCCACGATGAAGAAGATAAAACCCGTGAAGGCGATCGCGTCAAAATTCGGGAAACCCGTCCCCTCAGCCGTACAAAGCGATGGGAAGTTGTAGAGATTCTCTCATCTAGCTCGGAAGCATAAGCCATGATTCAACAAGAGTCTTATCTAAATGTTGCGGATAATAGCGGTGCTAAGAAGCTCCTATGTATCCGCGTACTGGCAGGCGGCAACCGTGTGTTCGGTGCAGTTGGAGATGTAATTATCGCCACTGTTAAAGACGCTGCGCCTAATATGCCAGTTAAAAAATCTGATGTTGTCCGTGCTGTCATCGTTCGTACCAAAGCATCAATCAACCGTGAAAGCGGTATGAGAATTCGTTTTGACGACAATGCTGCTGTAATCATCAACCAAGACGGCAACCCCAAAGGAACGCGCGTATTTGGTCCAGTTGCGCGTGAGTTGCGGGATAAAAACTTCACCAAAATTATCTCCCTAGCGCCAGAGGTACTGTAATGCCCTTCAAACCCAAGCCCCAATATCGTGGAAACCGTAAATCTTTTAAGGTTCACGTTAAGAAAGATGACCTCGTTCAAGTGATTTCAGGAAGCTCGAAAGGAACTGTTGGCAAAGTTCTCCAAGTTTTTCCTAAAGATAGCACCATCATTGTTGAAGGTGTAAATGTCAAGACTAAACATGTCAAGCCTCAAGCTGATGGCGAGTCTGGACAAATCATCACCCGCGAGTTTCCCATTCACAGTTCTAAAGTTTTGTTGTACTCCGAGAAGGAAAAGACCGCTAGTCGTGCTGCTATTACCTTCACAGAAGATGGCAAAAAAGTAAGAATGCTCAAGAAAACTGGCGAAATCATTGATTCTGCCAAGACTGACAAGAAATAATTCTAGAAACCTGACCAAGCCCAGGAAAATTCATCGAGGAAGATAAAATGCTAACACCGTTCACCGAAGTCTATGCTAAGCAAGCTGTTCCTAAGCTAATGGAACAGTTCAAGTACACCAATATTCATCAAGTTCCCAAATTTGAGAAGGTTGTCATCAATCGCGGTCTGGGTGAAGCTGCTCAGAATGCTAAGTCCCTAGAAGCCTCCCTGACCGAAATCGCGACGATCGCTGGTCAAAAGCCTGTAGTGACAAGAGCAAAAAAAGCGATCGCAGGTTTTAAACTGCGTCAAGGAATGCCTGTCGGGATCGTAGTCACTCTACGCCGCGACAAGATGAACAATTTCTTAGACCGTTTGATCAACTTCTCTTTGCCTCGCATCCGTGATTTTCGTGGTGTGAGTCCCAAGAGTTTTGATGGACGTGGTAACTATACCCTCGGTGTTCGCGAGCAACTTATCTTCCCCGAAATCAGCTACGACAGTATTGAGCAAATTCGGGGGCTTGATATTTCCATCATCACCACTGCCAACACAGATGAAGAAGGACGTGCGCTCCTGAAAGCAGTCGGTATGCCCTTTAGAGAATCATAAGTAGATCGAATTAGGAGATAAGGATGGCTACCAACGACACCATCTCGGACATGCTTACACGCATTCGCAATGCCACACTTGCGAAGCACCAAACAACCGCAATCCCTGCGACAAAGTTGACATTAAGCATTGCTCGAGTACTTAAGCAAGAAGGTTTTATTGCAGACTTTGAAGAAACTGGCGAAAATATTGATCGACGCTTAGTAGTTTCTCTCAAGTACGAAGGCAAGAACCGTCAATCAATCATTAAGCGCCTCAAGCGCGTTAGCAAACCTGGTTTACGGGTTTACTCAAACTCTAAGGAACTACCCCGTGTATTAGGTGGAATCGGCATCGCCATTATTTCCACCTCCAAAGGCATCTTGACCGATCGCGAAGCTCGCAAACAAGGGGTCGGCGGTGAAGTTCTTTGCTATATCTGGTAACTCAGAACTGTTAATTCAGGAATAACACACAAGCAAAGGAAAACAGATATGTCTCGTATTGGAAAACGTCCCATTCCTCTGCCTCCTAAGGTTGCGGTCTCCATCGCAGGGCAAGAGGTGACAGTCAAAGGACCAAAAGGTGAACTGAAGCGCGTATTACCTAACACCGTAGAAGTGGTTCAGGAAGAAAACACCTTGATTGTCAATCGCGTTAATGAATCTCGACCTGCTCGTCAACAGCATGGTCTCTTTCGTACCCTTGTAGCCAATATGGTCGAAGGTGTATCTACAGGTTTTCAGCGCAAGCTAGAAATCCAAGGGGTTGGTTATCGTGCCAACCTGAATGGTAGCAATATTGTGCTAACCGTTGGCTATAGCCATACTGTTGATATTGTCCCTCCTTCAGGAATTTCTCTTGCTGTGGAAGATGCTGCTGGCAAGAAAGTCCCTCAAGGTACATTCATTGTTGTTGAAGGGATTGACAAGGAAGTCGTCGGTAACTTAGCTGCCAAGATCCGTGCTGTACGTCCACCTGAAGTTTACAAAGGTAAGGGCATTCGTTACTTCGGTGAATTCGTCAGACGTAAGGCTGGTAAGACTGGTAAGAAGTAAGATTAGACTTTATTTCAAAAGTTTTTCTGCCTTCTTTATTTAATTTTCTTAATCTTTAATTTTAGATAGAATCGATACAAAGTCGATAGGTTACGAACAATATGAGTGTCAGTCGTAGACAAGCAACCATAAGCCGCCACAAGCGAATTCGTAAAGGGTTAACAGGAACCCCCGAACGTCCTCGTTTAGCTATTTATCGCTCTAACAAGCATATTGTGGCGCAAGTGATCGATGATGTAGCACAGCATACTCTCGTTGCTGCATCTACCCTTGAATCGGATATCCGTGAAAAAGTTGGTTCCACAGCTAACTCTGAAGCTTCGGCAAAAGTCGGTGCTTTGATTGCGGAAAGAGCGATCGCTAAGGGAATTACCAAAGTCGTATTTGATCGCGGTGGCAACCTCTATCACGGTAGAGTCCAAGCTCTCGCTGAAGCTGCCCGCGAAGCAGGTCTCGATTTTTAAGCAATGAATCATCCAGTGAATCAATAGATATAAAAACTATGGCTAAGAATAGAGAATCCAAACCAGGTGGCGGTCGCGACGGCGGCGGCGACAATGGCGATAGCCGTGAAGAAAAACGCAAAGGTAAGCGTGATAGTAAGAAAAACGATCGCGCTCGTACCGAGAAAGAATCTGAATGGCAAGAACGAGTTGTCCAAATCCGCCGTGTAACCAAGGTGGTTAAAGGTGGTAAAAAACTCAGTTTCCGTGCGATCGTGGTCGTCGGTAATGAGAAAGGACAAGTTGGTGTTGGCGTTGGCAAAGCTGCTGATGTTATTAACGCTGTTAAAAAAGGTGTCGCTGATGCCAGAAAACATGCGATCGACGTACCTCTAACCAAAGCTAATTCCATTCCTCATCCCACCAATGGTATTGGCGGTGGTGCAAAAGTAATCATCCGTCCTGCATCCCCTGGTACTGGGGTAATCGCTGGTGGAGCCGTCAGAACTGTACTTGAACTGGCTGGTGTCAAAAATATTTTGGCGAAACAACTCGGCTCCAGCAGCCCATTAAACAATGCTCGTGCTGCTATTAATGCACTCTCGACATTGCGTACCTTTGGTGAAGTTGCCAGATCCCGTGGTATCACACTTGAGCAGTTATTTAATTAATGCAATAACGGTGCGTAGCGCCGTCATTGCACCAACGATAAATGAGAAAAAACTATGAGAATTGACGATCTTCAGCCTCAAGAAGGCTCACAGCATCGTAAGCGTCGAATCGGGCGTGGTATTGCCGCAGGGCAAGGTGCTAGTGGTGGATTTGGTATGCGCGGTCAAAAATCTCGTTCAGGTCGTCCCACTAGACCTGGATTTGAAGGTGGTCAAATTCCCCTTTACAGACGAGTACCCAAACTTAAGCACTTCACAATTGTCAATCCTAAGCATTTTACAATTGTGAACCTCGATCAATTAAGTGGATTACCAAAAGGTACGGAAGTAACACTTGATTCTTTAATTGACGCAGGTATCGTTACTCAAAATGATGGAGCTTTGCGGATTTTAGGAAGAGGTGAGGTTAATGTTGCACTGAATGTTCGTGCACATTCAATCACTGCCTCGGCTAAAGCGAAAATCGAAGCTGCTGGTGGCACTGTAGAAGTTACTGCCTAAGCAAAAGAGAATATGTGGCGAGGTGCTAGACGCTTCGCCACATATTCTCTTTTTTCGTTTTGGATAACTATAGATTGCACTGTTCATCATCGAACTACAATATATTTCATAGCTAGGGTAGGTGGTGCAATGCATCGCCTACCCTAGCCTATAGACCATTAGCCTTGAGGTAAGTTTAGTTATGGTTGTCAGTAAAGGAAAGACCCCGACAGCCCAAGAAACTTTTTTGCAAATGGCTCAAGCCGCAGGATTGCGGGGACGTTTGCTAGTTACTGTGGGCGTTTTGATATTAGTTAGACTGGGAATTTATTTACCCTTACCAGGAGTCGATCGCCTCCGATTTACAGAAATTGTTAAAAATAATGCTGTAGTTAATTTCTTAGATATTTTCTCTGGTGGCGGTTTGTCGCTGTTGGGTATTTTTGCCCTTGGTATTTTGCCATTTATTAACGCTTCGATCATCATGCAACTGATGACATCAGCACTACCTAGCTTAGAAAATCTTCAAAAGAATGAAGGTGAAGCAGGTAGAAGAAAAATTTCTCAATACACACGCTATGTTGCCTTTGTTTGGGCAGTTATCCAAAGTTGGGGTTTAGGAGTTTGGGTGCAAAACTCAGGTGTACTATCCGAAGCTAGTGCGAATTGGATTTCCCTCGGCGATGGTAGGGTTATTTTTTCCAGTTTCATTTTTCAGACTACAGTTGCCCTTGCTGCTGGCTCTATGTTTGTGATGTGGGCTGGCGAATTGATTACCGAAAAGGGTGTTGGTAATGGCGCTTCCCTACTAATTTTTATTAGTATTGTGGCAAACTTACCAAAATCCTTGGGAGACACGATCGCCCTTGCTCAAAAAGATAGCTCGCGAGTTGGTGGTGTCATCTTGTTACTCGCGATCTTCTTGCTCATGATTATTGGCATTGTGTTTGTACAAGAAGGAACAAGGCGAATTCCGATTATTTCTGCACGTCGTCAAGTTGGACGAAAACTCTATCGCGAACAAGCTTCTTATTTGCCATTACGTTTAAATCAAGGCGGTGTAATGCCAATCATTTTTGCGTCATCAGTGATGATTTTGCCTGCCTATCTCAGCCAAAGCATTAAGAATGATTTTTTTAGTCATATTGCAAGTGAGATTTCTCCTAGCGGCAACTGGCATATTCCCGTATACATGCTCATGATTCTAGGCTTTAGTTTTTTCTACTCAACGCTTATATTAAACCCGATTGAGTTGTCGCAAAACCTGAAAAAAATGGGTAGTAGTATTCCCACTGTCCGTCCAGGTAAAGCAACTTCTGATTACATCAGTGGTGTTTTAAATCGCCTAACTTTACTTGGTTCAATCTTCCTTTGTGGAATTGCAATTATTCCTAGTGCATTGGAGAAGGCAACGGGGGTATCTACTTTTAGTGGCATTGGTGCAACTTCATTACTGATTTTGGTGGGTGTGGCGATCGAAACCTCCAAGCAAATCCAAACATATGTAATTTCTCAACGTTATGAAGGTATGGTTAAACAATAATGCCTAGAGTGATTTTGATGGGGCCCCCTGGGGCTGGCAAGGGTACACAAGGTGAAATTTTGGCTACTGAATGGCAAGTACCCAAAATTGCTCCTGGTGATATTTTTCGGGCAGAAATTAAGCAGGGTACGGAGTTAGGATTAAAAGTCAAGTCCTATAGCGACTCTGGTAGATTAGTTCCTGATGCAGTCGTCATTGAAGTAATCGAGTCCCGCTTGCGTCAACCTGACACTCAATCTGGTTGGATTCTCGACGGATTTCCTCGCACAGTTGCCCAAGCGGAAGCCCTAGATGTTCTACTAACAGAGTTGAATCAACCCTACGATTCAGTGATTAATTTGGATGTGCCCGATCAGTTTTTAATCGATCGCCTTAAAGCGAGAGCGATCGATCAAGGACGTGCTGATGACACTGAAGATGTGATCAAAAATCGGTTGGAGGAATACAATGCCAAAACAAGACCTCTGCTAGAATTTTATGGCAATAAAGTTAAACAGATTGATGGCACACCGTCTATGCCAGAAGTAACTGAAGCAATCAAAAAATTCCTTGCATAGGTAGGCTGATAATTTTATGGAGCCAAGCTTCATAAAATTATCTAAAACATACAGAACTTATACTAAATTTTGGAGAGTTTATTTGTCAAAAGAAGATGCTATTGAAATGGAAGGGACGGTAACTGAGTCACTTCCTAACGCTATGTTTCGAGTTGCCCTCGATAATGGCTTTAATGTACTTGCTCACATTTCGGGCAAGATCCGTCGGAACTACATCAAAATTTTGCCAGGCGATCGCGTTAAAGTGGAGCTAACGCCCTATGACCTCACGAAAGGACGCATTACTTACCGCCTCAAGAATCAAGGCGGCGGCAAAAAATAATCTCGAAAAAATAAAAGCCCCATCTGGGGCTTTTATTTTTTATTTTCTGGATGTCTTATAGAGGCGATAACCAATAAATGCAGCGATCGCAACTAGAATACCAACAACAACAATTTTGCTAACTACATCTATATATTTTTCGACTATTGCATAATTTTTCCCTAGTAAGTACCCTGCATAGGTTAATAAAGATACCCAGCCAATCGTACCAATAGTGGAATAGATAAAGAATGGCACAATTGGCATTTTGCTAATCCCTGCGGGAATCGAAATCAATGTCCGAATTCCAGGCACAAGGCGACCCAATAGCACAGCCTTTGCCCCATGTTTTTGAAACCAATGCACTGACTTTTCGATATCTTCGCCAGAAATTCCAATCCATTTACCGTAACGTCCTGCCAAAATCTGCAAGCGTTGTTGCCCTAAAACTAAGCCAGCATAGTACCAGGGAATTGCCCCTAATATTGTGCCAACCACACCTACTAAAATGGCAGGAAGTACTTGAATTTGGCTATTCGGTAACGTTGCGGTATACCCTGCCAGAGGCATGATCAACTCTGAGGGAATTGGTGGAAATAGATTTTCTAAAAACATCAGTAGCCCAATCCCTAGATAGCCTAGGGTATTCATTGTGTTTGTAATCCATTCCTGCATTATGTGTACCAAGTCCTAGAAATCGTAGCTAATATGGCGATCGCTATTATTAATAACCGATATGTTAGTAGAGTATCTTATAAACTGATAGAAATAGGAGCAATTGAAGAGTTACCCCTATTTTTATTTCTTGTTTATTCTTTGAAATTCAGCAAATTTCTGTGAAGGCAATATTGCCTTATTGCTCATGAAAAAGTCTTTAGCCTATCGCACGTTACAAATTGCTGCTGCTGTAGCAGTTTATGCGGCAGCTTCGGTATGGGCATCGGAAAACCATGTAGAGATTGTTTCTCAAACGATTACTCGTATCAATTCGCTGTTAGTCATTTTGGCGATCGCTTTGGTATTCCCTTATATTTGTTTCAAAGCTTTAGGTAAACTCTATACCCCTCCAGCATCAAGGGATCGCGAGGATCCACAGTCAGCTACCGATAGTACAGATAATATTCAGGCTGAGTTCGACGAAACTTGGGAAACGATGCAATATCGAGGAACTCGGTATAAACCTGAAGATTTAGAAACTAAGTCCAGTAATATCGCTGTCCCAAACAAAAAAAATGACACAAAGCCTGTCATTAAATATCGCGGGGCAATTATCAATAGTGATAATAGTTATCAGAATGAAGATATTGCTTCTGGGGAAGCTACAGACAACTTATCAAAAGATCGCCAACCCCAAAAATCTGCTCAGCCTAAGGAAAGAATGAAATATCGAGGTTCATATATTGATTAACGTCAGTTCGAGTTAAGCTTGCAAATTTTATAAGCCAAAAATCAAATTATCTCGAACTCGCGTTGATTAAAAAAAGATAGGCGGTGCGAAACACCGCCTATCTTTTTTAGGGTGACGATAATCGATAAAAGCTTAAAGCTGTTTGTCCATATTGGCGACGATCGCTACAAACCAAATCACCAATCACATCAGGTAGTGGGCGTAAGCGATCGCACTCAGCAATAACGATGGCATCATCAGTCAACAATGGCGGTAGAGCTTGGAGCACAGGTTGATACAGATCGCTTTGGTAGGGTGGATCAAAATAAACTAAGTCAAAAAATTTTGGTTGTAATTTTGGCACAATCTTCAACACATCACCCTTGATCACTTGGACAATCTGTTCCGATTTCGCGATTTTCTGCCAGTTTTCCTTCACAATCCGACAGGCGATCGCCGATAATTCAATCCCCACAACTTGGTGTGCACCACGAACTAAAGCCTCGGCTCCCATAGCTCCTGAACCTGCACAAATATCTAACCAATTTGCACCATAGATGCGACTTTGCAAAATATTAAAGACTGCTGCCCTCACCTTACTCGGCGTTGGGCGCGTAGCTAGTCCTGTTGGGGTTTTAATTGCGCGATCGCCCTTAATGCGAATAGACATGGAGCTTAGAGCTAGATTAAATGATTAGAAAAAGATAATCCCTCAAGCTGATCAATGGGAATCATCCAAATCTTATTTTGATAGGGTCGCCATACTGCACTCATCACATAGTGATTACGAATCGAGATGATATGCACATGGGGAATGCCCGAAAACTTTGAGCAAGAGCGTAAAAAATCCAAAGTTCTAATTAAACGACTGTGCAAGAAAGTTGCCATTTCATCACTACAGTTTTGCCGCAACATCGGCACAACCTGCGGATCACTATCACCCCTTAACTCATAAATAATATGAGTTTTACCTTTAAATTCGATTTTGCGCGATCGCACTTCCCATCCACATAGCACCCCAAAACCGATAACTGCCATACCTAGATCAATATGAAAATCACGCATTTGGAATTTTGTGTTACTACTCATATCAGTATGAGTGTTATATCCAGTCCAAACGTGGAACTTCTCTAAATTATCATCATTAATATCAACGGCAGAACGATAAGGAGAAGTAACAACACGATTGGCTTGTGTGATGTCTGAAGGTGGCTCTGATGTCATACTTGTCTCGTGAGTGACAGCATCTATGGGAACGGTAATTCTAAGCCCAATTAGTATTGCTATAAGCAGCTTAACATTTTTTTTAATTGAGTTCTTAGTTAAATTACTTACAGGCAACAGTACAGATATATATGATTCCCAAAAGTTCTCTTAACTACCAACAGTTACAACCAATTGTTTTGCAACGTGAGTTGTTGCAATATCAGCGTACCTTGCTGGTTAATGTGGGAATTTTAGTTAGTCTAGTGATAATTGGAACCTTAGGCTATCACTTGATTGAAGGATGGAGTTGGTTTGATTCTCTCTATATGACGATTATTACCCTTGCCACGATTGGCTATGGGGAAACCAATCCTTTGCATTTGGAGGGTCGGATATTTACGATGACCTTGATTGTGATGGGGGTAATTAGCATTAGCTACATTGCAGCACAGTTTACGACAGCAATCGCTAATGGTCATATTTATAATATTTTTCAAGCAAGGCGGCAGAGAAAAGTTATGGAATCACTCGACAAACACTATATCGTTTGTGGATTTGGGCGAACGGGGCGACAGGTAACCGCCGAATTTGCGGCGGAGGGAAGCATTCCATTTGTAGTTATTGATAGTGATCCTGTGACGATTGAGCAGGCTGAGCAGGAGGGCTATCCCGCATTACAAGGTGATGCGGCTCTTGATAATACTCTCCTGCTAGCGGGGGTAGAACGAGCCATTTGCATTGTGGCAGCCCTGCCATCGGATGCAGAAAATCTCTACACTGTATTATCCGCCAAAACTTTAAATCCTGATATTAGGGCGATCGCACGAGCAAGCACCGAAGAGTCTATGAAAAAGCTGCGTCGAGGTGGAGCCGATGAAGTGATTTCCCCATATATTACAGGGGGTAAGCGCATGGCAGCAGTAGCACTGCGTCCGCAGGTAATGGACTTTGTGGATGGCATTATTGCAGGCTCAAATCGCTCCTTTTATATTGAGGAATACCGCATTGATGAACCTAGTTACATTGGCATGTCTTTAAAAAAAGCTAGTTTGCGATCGCAAACAGGGGCTTTAGTATTAGCAATTCGCCGCGCTGATGGCGATGTGATCGCAGGTCCCGATGGTAATACTGAAATTTTGCAGGGAGACGTTCTAATTTCGATGGGAACCCCTGAACAACTTCGTGCCCTCAATCAAATTCTCAGTCCACTCTCTAAAAAGCCAAATATTCTCAGATTGCCACGTACTAAAGAAGCGTGAAATAAAAACTGTGAAGTTTACTTCTCCATCCCAAGCGATTCAAATGGCGATCGCTGATGCCATTAAGGCAATATTTCAGACTGCGATCGCTCCTAAGGAAATATCGATCACTGCCTGCTATCCCAAGTATGCGGCTCATTACACATCAGCGATTGCTCTAGCGATTTCTCAACGTTTGAACAATAAGGCAATCAATATTGCTGAAGCGATCGCTCAAACCTGTTCACAAAATCCAGAAATTTCATCGCAATGGCAACTTCACGCCTTTGGTAAAGGTTGGCTCAATATTGTTTTAAGCGATCAATATATATTTACCAATTTACTAGCACTAGAATCTTGGCAACCCTATGGCATGAATTACGATCAGGGATTTTGGCAAAATAATAGGATCTCTAATCACACAATGTTATCTCCTCCCCCAGTCCTACAATATGCCTATGCGCGTTGTTGTGCCTTAATTAGATTAGCTTATAGAGAAAATTTACTATTGCCATCGATATTGATTGATAGTTCGATTATCACCAATGCAATATTCACAGAGCCTTTAGAAATTAGCCTATATATGCAAAATTTAGCGATCGCTGACTTTCTAAATCGTGAACAAGAGCATTCCCTTGTTTCAGATCATGCTCTAAGTAGATCGAAGCTATCGCAAGCACTTGCAAAATCTTTTTTAGATTTTTACGATCACTGCCGCATCTTTGGAGTTGATCGCGACATTGCTTTGAGGCGATTATTACTAATTAGAATCACTCAAAAATTACTACTAGCGATCGCTCCAACCAACATCAGCTACTCAATGTATTTGTAAGCTAACGTCAGGTCGAGTTAAGCTTACAAATTTTATAAGCCCGAAATCAAAAGCCTTGCTTAGCAAGGCTTTTGATTTCGGGCTTTCGTTATTTATTCAACATCAACATGGCATCACCAAAGGAATAAAAACGATATTCCTTGGCGATCGCTTCTTGGTAAACCGACATTAATAATTTACGCCCATCTTTGCCCAAAAATGATGACACCATCATTAATAGGGTTGACTTGGGTAAATGGAAATTAGTCACCATTCCATCTAGTACTTTCCATTCATACCCTGGATAAATCATCAAATTCGTTTTACCCTTAAAAGCCTGAAAGTTTGAGCTTTCTAGCGATCGTGCCACCGTGCTGCCCACACCGATAACTCGGCCACCTCGCGCTTTTGTTGCTTGGATTTTGGCGATCGTTTCCTCAGGGACTTCACACCATTCGTTATGCATGACATGTTGAGTAATGTCCTCAGTCTCGACAGGACGAAATGTGCCAATTCCCACGTGTAGGGTGACAAAAGCCTTATCAATGCCTTGAGCCTGTAATTCCTCAAATAGTCGATCTGTAAAATGTAGCCCCGCAGTTGGTGCAGCGATCGCTCCTGATATCTCTGCATAAATAGTTTGATAGCGATCAGGCTCGGTATGCGAATCAGTCACATAGGGCGGCAAAGGAATTTGACCTAGCTGATCAATAATTTTGTCCAAATCAGCATCATCAGGAATATGAAACTGTAATTCTCTTGCCCTTGTTGTTGTCTCAATCCCCTCAACCGTTGCCTTAACATTTTCCGCAAATATAATTGTGCTGCCAATAGGCAAGCGCTTACCAGGTTTTACTAAAGCTAGCCATCGATCATGCCCAATTGGCTCCATCAACAAAATTTCAACAGGGACACCCGATATTTTATGCCCATACATTCGGGCAGGAATAACCTTGGTGTTATTAAAAACTAATAAATCCCCAGCCTGTAAGAATTTGGGAAGATCGTAAAAGTGATGATGGAGTAGTGCGCGATTTTGATCAATGACCAATAATCGCGATGAGTCTCTTGGTGTAACTGGATCTTGAGCAATGCGATCGCTAGGTAACTCATAGTCATAGGCACTTAACGAATAGTCAGGCTCAAGTTCGGTTACAGGCAATGAAGTCATAGAAAGATTACATTTTGAAATATCGGCATTACTTAAGATTTTTAGATAAATCTTGTAGCACTCTTCTAAGTGTTTGATAAAAAGTGACTAAGTTACAAAAAAATATAAGAAATTTTATATACCAATCGCGTAAACAGTGGTATACAGATGGCAGCAGCAATATGTGCTTGCCGCATATTGCGATCGCTACGCCAAATTTGACTATTACAACGAGGAGTTTATGCAGTACTTAATGTCAGATCTTCATCAACGTTTCATCGGCTCATTGAACTATAACAAACCTCTCGCAGTCGGTGACATATTCCGTGCTGACAACACTAAAACCTATACGGTTGTAAGTATTAACGATACTCGCAACAAGAGTAAAGATGTTAAGTCCGTTACCGTCATTCCTGTACGCGAAACTGCAAATTCTAATTAACTCACCTATTAGTTAGTGTTGATTAATTGATTGTCAGTGATTTAGTTGCGTATCCCAAAACAGTCGAGAATGTTGACTCAAAATAGAGACAGTCCAAAATTAGTTCTAAAAGCATAAATCTGAGAGAGATAGAAGCTTCTACAAACACATGGAATATATAAGAGTATTTCTTACCTCTCTACAGATGCCACAATCATTAGCATTAAACAAATTGAGAACACTATTCTCGATTATAAGAAACAGATTCTTCTCTAGAACATAAAAAGCGTAGTAATCCTACGCTTTTTATATGGCGCTTTTCAAGCAAGCGAGGTATAGAGGTTTGTTTCCGCACCGAAGATGGTAAACAAACCCTTACTTCTATAGCAATGTAAGTTTTGCTTAGCGCATAAACCCCAAATAAGTGAAGGCGGTACTTCGTGCCGCCTTCACTTATTTGGGGTTTGATTTGTCCTAGCTATTAGCGGCTAAATACTCCAAGCAATTAGTAAAGAGCCTGCAATATAGGCAAAAGCTTCAATCAATCCCGCTCCGAGATTGGGAACTTCCTGTCTCACGATTTCATCGGAAATTTTGACCCCCGGAACGAGGATAAGATCGGCAACCCAGCGAATTGCGACGAGCATCAATAGCCCAAAAGGAATTGCTAAGGCATACAAAATAAAACTAATACCCCAATTCTCAAACTCAGGCAAGAAGGCAAAATGCACGACATTACCGATCGCAACTAGCAGACCCGCAAAGGCAACTCCCGCCGCAGGATTGTTATGTTCTTGAATTGCTTTAAATACGTCATAACCAGCGATCGCCGAGTAACAAAAACTCGCAATTACCAATGTGGCTAAACCGATTGCATAACTTACTAAGCCAACTAACCAAGTTCCCGAATCTCCCCCCATCGCCGAACTAATAATAATTCCATTGGCGATATGACAGCCTGATTCGAGTGCCGCCGCACCAAAATTACGTTCTTCGAGAATTTCTCTAGCGCTGTCACAGCGTTCCAAAATTAAGCGATCGCATACTATTGCTCCGACCCACATCAAGCCAATGACCAATAGTCCATAGAGAACTAGATTGATGATTACATTTTGCCAACCTAAGACTGATTTGGTAAGGGCACTTTTGAGCGCGATCGCAATGCCTAAATAGTAACCAACTAGAGCTAATGCCACTGCTGAGTTGTCGCGTACAAATAGCTCAACATTTAGTTCGAGCTTACGGCGAAAGAACTTTTGATAAACAAACTGTCCAATCCAAAACAAGATAAAGCCAACGGTGATCTCGGCAATAATTAAAGGCGATCGCCCAATTTCCTGTAAGACTCGTTCCATAGGGCAGTTAACTCAACGTTGAGAATCCAAATATATAACAAAAATGAAGTGCCTTGCTTAGTAAGGCACTTCATTTTTGTTACTTGGCTAAATTGCGAAGTAGCGATCGCTGTTTTTCATTCATGCTTTGGAGCACTTGGCGGGCATCGCTATTTTGCAGCATCTGTAAAAGTTCTTCGATTTCTTCATTGAGCGATCGGGATACAGGTTCCTGTGTCTTGGTTGGCTCAGGAATATATTGCTCAGCAGGGGTATCAGGCATTACGCAGGTTCCCGTCTCGCAATTCATGCCTAGTTCTTGCCAATAGAGGCTAGGGACTGCTTTGCCTCTTTGTCCTACATGTTCATGCTCGACTAAATCGCTTTGCAAATAGTTGCGAGGGGAATCATGGAATTTGACATCGCGGTTATAGGGAATGGTGTGACAACCAAAGGCGGTGCGATATTCTGCGGAGTCAAAGATTTTATGGAAGAAGACAGCCACACCTTGCTTTGTGAGTATATCGGTATAGAGGCTAATTTCTTCCTTGTCGTGAAGGGTTCTACCAAGAAGGTGCTTAAAGCTAAACTCCATAAACTTCAAGTTAGAACTGTCACGATAGAAGTTATCTAAATATAGATTAGACATTACCAATTCACCAAGGAAATGTCTGACATCCAATTTACCAGCTAGAAAATTCTTCTCTAAATCCGCAATCTCGTGATGTTCCGAAGCGTAGGGTTGGCGTTCTAGCACTTGAGTATAGATTTGCGCCAGTAGGTTTTGACGATCTGCTGCGGAATGGACAGAATGACTAACTGCTGCTGCATTGTGTTGCATTTCCTCAGGCATCACACAGGTTCCCGTTTCGCAATCTAAACCTAGCCGTTGCCAATAGATCATCGGTACGATTTTACCGCGTTGACCAACATGTTCTTGCTTTAAGAGATTGGTCTGGAGATAGTTGCGAGGTGAATCATAAAACTTGACATCACGCGCATAGGGAATTGTAAAACTACCAAAGGCTTTGCGATATTCCTCAGAGCCAAGAATCTCATGAAAAAATGCCGATACCCCCTCCATCATCAGCAAATTCATGTACTTCGCAATCTCCTCGTTGTCTCTTAAGGCTCGACCGAGGATATGCTTAAAGCTCCATTCCACAAACTTGAGATTGGAACAGTCACGATAAAAACTGTTGAGATAGACCGATGACATGACTAGTTCGCCAATAAAATGACGTACTCCCAATTTGCCCTTGAGAAAGTCCTTCTCAATCTTGGCAATCTCCTTGCGTTCAGAAGCATAGGGTTGACGCTCTAGCACTTGAGCATAAATTTGCTGAAGTGCGTTTTGGCGCTCTGCCTCGGTAGAATTACGGTCAATAGTGGTGGGGGTATGAGTATCCATAACAGCTTCTCCTGCAAACCTCTAAAAATTTTTGAAAATACTTGTCAATCTAGTTACCCAGAGTCTCGGAGATTGAAATAATTGATATTTGGCTTAAACTAGGCGTTCATTAATGCAGAAACAGCTAGCTCAGAATAGGGCTTAACCAACATTGCACATTCAGAAGGAAGCATCTCATCAATGACCGTTTGCATTAGTCGATAGCAAGTAGAGCATTCCTTCGCAACTTGATAGGAGTTAATGATATTTGCCAACCAATCCATCAAGGTTTCTCGGAAGAAAAGCTCATCATCACGCAAGATGGATAGTGATGTGTATCGAATCATATTGGTCATGTCATATTTACAACGTGCCAACTGCTTGTGTACCAACTCAGGATATTGCTGAGCCAAGAGTTTAAGGGTCTTGATGGTAATTTCCTCAGCGCGATCGCGCAATAGACCATAGGTCTTGACACGCAGTGAGAAGGTATTAGCAAAACGCTCTAAATTAAAAATGTCGCTGTCAGTAAGATAAACATGCTCAACGTCACTAGTTTTCTCATCTAAAGTGCGATTCATCGTTAGCATAATCTTTTAACCCCTCAATTAACTACCGTAGATATTATATTTATGTGATATTTCGCCCGAACTTAGAAATAACTGCCCCGACAACTCCCCCGTATATAAAAGAATAAAGTTGTATTTGCCCCTCTGTTTAAGAATGAAATTAAAGTTAACTTAACAATATATTTCGACATAAGTAGCTAGGCATAATTAAAAACCAAAAGACTATGGCGCACGCGGAGCGTGCGCCATAGTCTTTTGGTTTTTATATTTAACGCGAGTTCGGGATAATTTAAAACAGGCTTTGAGAGAAGGTTTGCTACTCAAACCTTCTCTCAAAGCCTAAAGGTAAAAGCCTTGCTTAGCAAGGCTTTTACTTTTAGGCTTTGAAAATTTACCAGCTTAAACCTAACTGACGTTACGTTAGAGACGTACCGTAAAATAAGGAATCAGATTTGTTGTGGCGTGGCTTAGCCACGCCACAAAATTGTAAATTTGTTCATGCAAGATTTTATTGCGATGTGAAGAACGTCACGGTTAAAATGCTAAGTTAACAGAACGTAATAATTAGATACCTCCATGCAGTCGGCAGTAAGAATTGAAAATCTCAAGAAAACTTATGGCACAACTATTGCCGTAGATGGAATTTCTCTAAATGTTACACAGGGACAAATCTATGGGCTACTAGGCCCTAATGGAGCAGGCAAAACTACAACCATGCGCTGTCTCTGTACTTTAACTACCCCTGACTCAGGCTTGATTGAGGTGGCTGGGGCAACAGAACCTAGAGCAATCCGCGATCGCATTGGCTATATTGCACAGGAAGTTGCTCTCGATAAAGTTTTAACAGGCCGCGAACTTTTACAATTTCAGGCAGCTTTGTATCATATTCCAGCAAAACAAATTAGCGATCGCATTGACTATGTTCTAGATCTACTCCAGCTTGAAGATTACGCCGATAAACTCTCAGGTACTTATTCGGGTGGTCTCAAAAAACGTCTAGATTTAGCCGCAGGATTACTGCACCAGCCATCGGTACTGATCCTTGATGAGCCAACGGTTGGTCTAGATATTCAGAGTCGTCTTGCCATTTGGGAATTTTTACGCAAGCTGAGAGCTTCGGGTGTCACCATCTTGATCAGTAGTCACTATCTTGAAGAAATTGATGCCCTTGCCGATCGCGTAGCCATTATCGACAAAGGCAAAATTATTGCCGAAGGCACGACATCTGAGCTAAAAACTAAGGTTGGTGGCGATCGCATTACCGTGAGGATCCGTGAATTTGCTGAGCGCCATGAAGCGGAACATGCCCAAAAGATTTTGCAGCAATTACCAATTGTTCAAAGCATCACAATTAATGCTGCTCAAGGCAATGCTGTTAACCTCTTTGTAAAGCCTGATGCTAATGCCATCAGTGAAATCCAAAATATCCTTGCTGCCGTTGATATTGAAGTATTTAGTTTGTCGCAGTCACGCCCCAGCCTCGATGATGTCTTTTTAGCTGCAACGGGGCAAACAATTCTTGATGCTGAAATTGCTCAGTCAGAGTTAACAAATGCAACAAAAGGTAAAAAGAAGCGCTAATTTCGCCAAGTTTTTAAAAATTCCTCTATTGAAGCTGCTGAGCGATTTTTATGTTCTTGAGACGCTTAAAAGTCGCA
The DNA here is from genome assembly GCF_012863495.1 of Pseudanabaena yagii GIHE-NHR1. NCBI lineage: Bacteria > Bacillati > Cyanobacteriota > Cyanophyceae > Pseudanabaenales > Pseudanabaenaceae > Pseudanabaena > Pseudanabaena yagii. The sequence continues at coordinate 1,041,602 of NZ_JAAVJL010000001.1, read as the reverse complement.
AATAATTAGGTTTTTCTTTATGTTTAGGAAAAACCTTAATTATTAGTGACTTTTTTTTCGGGATATCTCCACTTAAGATACGGAAGAGGATACTCCTTAATTGTTCAGCTTTGAGGTGTAATATGCACGAATTTCCCTCTTTCCTGTTAGCTCAAACGTCAACAGCGAAAGGATTTGCAATTGAAGATTTGCTTAAACCCGATGGACTAGTATTGCAACTTGTATTTGCGATCGCAATTTTAGTCGGTGGTTGGGTAATTGCCATAGTTTTTGCCTCTATAACAGAAAATTTTCTGAGACGCACAAATATTGACAATAAGTTAGCAAATTGGTTAACAGGCTCTCGTAGCAGCGCCTTCCCTATTGAGAAATGGGCTGGCACTACGATTTTCTGGATTATTTTGCTATTTACTTTAGTCGCATTTTTCCAGTTCCTAAAATTAGATGCAGTTGCCACCCCATTAAATAGTTTTCTAGGTCAAATCACATCATTTTTACCAAAACTTGGTGGGGCAGCACTCTTAATTGGGATTGCATGGGTTTTAGCAACCATCAGCAAATTGCTTGTTGGTAGCTTCTTGAAATCCGCCAAAATTGACGACAAGGTAAATGCACAGGTTAACGGCGATGCTACCGAATCAAAATCCGAGGCTTTACCTCTTAGTGAAACCTTATCTTCGGCTTTGTATTGGTTTATCCTGCTGCTATTTTTGCCTTTAGTTTTGGATGCTCTAGGTTTAGTACAGGCGCTCCAACCCTTGCAAAACCTAGTCAATCAAATTTTGAGTGCTCTACCGAAAATTCTCAAGGCAGTAATTATCGGTGGTATCGGCTGGTTGATTGCTCAAGTGGTTAAGCGAATTGTGACTAATCTCCTAGCTACTAGCGGAGCCGATCAATTCCTACGACGCTGGGCGAGCAATCAAACTGAATATACTCTTTCTCAAGTAGTTGGGAATTTCCTTTACGTACTGATTCTAATTCCCACAGCTATATCCACGTTAGAGGCTTTAGAAGTTGGCGCAATCTCGCGTCCAGCAACAGCAATGCTCGATCAAGTATTGCGATTCCTTCCTCAAATCTTCGTAGCCATCGTTATTCTGACTGTTGCCTATTTTATTGGTCAGTTTGCTAGAGATATTGTTTCGGGAATTCTCACAGGTCTAGGATTTAACAATATATTGCAATGGTTAGGATTTCCTGCGATCGCCGCAATTCCTCCTAGTGACTCCGCAGCAAACGAAGATCCTGAGAATAAAGAAAGTACGACTCTACCTCAACAAACGCCTTCGCAAGTTGTCGGTATCATCGTGTTCATTGCGATTATTCTCGTAGCTATCGCCGCCGCAACCGATGTCTTACAAATTAGTGCTCTTACCCGCATTGTGTTTGGAATCTTGCAAGTTGCAGGTCAAGTACTAAGTGGTGTAATTATCTTTGGTATTGGTTTATATCTTGCCAATCTGGCATTTAATCTGATTTCTAGTACAGGTGGACGACAAGCTAGAATTCTTGGTCATGCGGCAAGGATTTCCATTGTTGTTCTGATTACAGCGATGGCTCTTAAGCAGATTGGTGTTGCTAGCAATATTGTTGATCTTGCCTTTGGGTTACTGACTGGTGCAATTGCCGTTGCGATCGCTGTTGCCTTTGGTCTTGGAGGTAAAGAGATTGCTACTCAACAATTGCGTGAATGGCTAGAGTCATTTAAACGTAACTACTAAATCAAAAAAGATTCGCAATGCGAATCTTTTTTAACGATTGAAGTTAATGATTGAAGCCTTGCTAAGCGAGGCTTTTTTATCTAGGTGGCTAAACTTAAAAGCCTGTGGTGCACGCTGCGCGTGCACCACAGGCTTTTAAGTATCTAGGCTAATTAAACGATTAGTGAGCCTGTGCTATACATACCTGAAGCGATCGCTTTATTGATCAAAGAATTCGCTCCCACTAAAGTTTGAGAAGGAATATGAGAATTCTTACCAATGGAAGCAGCATCTCCTATATAGCAAGGAGCTTCTAAAACTGCTCCATCAGCGATAGTGGCAGTTTTGGAAACCCATACACCTGAACTTCGCTGCTCAGAGCGATCGCCAAAATCATAAGGAACCTTTCCTTCCAACACATCAATCTGGGCTTGGAAATACTTCTCAGGTGTTCCCATATCCATCCAATAGCCATCCCACACAAAGCCCATCATCTTCAAACCACGCTCTAGCACATTTGGGAAGACTGTGCGTTCAAAGCTCAAAGGCTCTCCAGTAGGATAGATATCAAAAATCTTTGGCTCCAGAACATAAGTTCCTGCATTAATCGTATTAATTCCTTGTGCCAGAAATGCTACGGCTTGTTCTGCATTTGGTTTTTCGCGGAAAGCCTGCACTTGATTTTGCTTGTCAATCTCTACTAAGCCAAATGGCGTAATATCGGGGACTCTGGTTAAGGTCAAAGTTGCATCAGCTTTAGTCTCTTGATGAAACTTTATCAATGCCGTCAAGTCTAAATTGGTGAGAATGTCAGCATTGAAGACAATCAATGATTCACCCGTAAAATATGGCTCTGCAAGCTTAATGGCTCCTGCGGTATCTAATGGCGTAGATTCTTCAACATAACGAATTTTTACGCCAAAGCGATCGCCATCACCAAAATAATCGATTACTTGTTGCGAGTGATACTGCACGTTTAACAAAATGTCGGTCACACTAGCTTCACGACATCGATTAATCATCCATTCTAAGAATGGTCGGTCAATCAAAGGTAGCATTGGCTTAGGGCAGCCATAGGTCAAGGGTCTGAGCCTAGTTCCTTTCCCACCAGCAATAATTACAGCTTGCATAGAGTTGTTGACTTGCGGTATATGTTGTTTGTTGAGCATTATAGAAGTATGGAGTGGTGTGTGACCAATAGACCGATTACCGCATCCAAAGTTCGGTCAGACGATACTACTAATCGTGCTGATTTGCCTAGTAATACGCCAGAACAAATGCAAGTCAATGTGGCACAAACCATCTCCAAAATTAAGCGCATTCCCTTTGCGAAAATTGGGTTTACGATATCTTTACTTGTCTCTGTTGGTGCTGGTGCGTTTCTAGGGCGAATTGTCCCGATTAATGCCCTAGACTGGAGTGGTTTACTGTCTGGTCGCAAGCCCGAAGAAGTGTTGATGGAAGGCTTGGGGCGGAAGTTAGAACGTCCTTACCAAATTCTAGTAATGGGAGTAGATCGTGTCCTTGAGGCTCCCCTCGGTTCGCCAGAATCATTTAACGGTCGCAGCGATAGTATGTTGCTGATCCGCTTTGATCCAAGCGATCGCTCTGTGAATATCCTTTCAATCCCTCGCGATACCCAAGTACCAATCCCCAATTATGGCGTAACCAAGATTAATGCCGCTAATGTCTATGGTGGTGCAGAACTCGCTCAGGAAATAGTTTCTGAAAAACTCAATGGCGTAGAAATTGATCGCTATGTACGCTTAGATACCTCTGGGCTATCAGCTTTGGTTGATGCCCTTGGTGGAATTGAGGTCAATGTTCCTAAGCGGATGAAGTACGTAGATAAAACGCAAAAGCTAAATATTGATCTTTATGCAGGAGTACAAGTTCTCAATGGTGAGCAGGCTGAAGGTTTTGCCCGATTCCGTCATGATGAAGAGGGAGATATCGGACGTATTAAGCGTCAGCAAATAGTTTTAAAAGCACTCAAGGCAAAAATTGCTAGTCCTTCGGTTGTGCTACGTCTTCCTGATTTGATCAATATCATGCAAAAGCATGTAGACTCTAATCTCAGCTTTGATGAAATGATGGCGATTGCGACTTTTAGCCTCACTTTAAAACCTGATCAAATCCAAGCTACAAGTCTTAAGGGTAGACCTAGCGGAGCCAATGAGTTTCGCTTTAGCTATTGGATTGTCAGTCCTGAAGATGTCGAGCAAGCGATCGCAGGAAAGTTTAAAACTAAACAAGATACCCAATAAAAAAGCAGCATAAAGATGCCCAATAAAAAAGCAGCACATAGTGCTGCTTTTTTATTCATTTTGGACGGGCCAGGAGGGATTCGAACCCCCGACACCGTGGTCCGTAGCCACGTGCTCTAGTCCACTGAGCTACAAGCCCTTAACTCGCGAATCTAATGATAACATACTATGCAATCTTGACAACCCAAAAATAAAATTTATTTCTCGAAACCGTGAAAGTGTTGATTTACAGTGCTTTCACTAAAATTAACTGGAGTTTAGACTAAAAAAGGTAAAAAAGGCAGAGTAAAAGAGATACAAACTGCCTAAAGTAGATGAAAAGTAAAGAGACATCTACAGCCATGATTATTGATAAACTACAAGACTTTCGTCAACAGGTATATAGATTTTTAGGGAACGGACGGGATGCAATATTTGACTTGATGGATGCAGTATTGACCAGTCCGAGAGTGAAATCATTTGTAGAATTATCGTTATCCGCAGTGTATCGAAGAAAATGGTCAAGTCTGTATGAATCATTAAAAGACAGTCGCCCCAACCGAGGCAGGATAAGACGGTTATGTGTGGAACAAATACCCAAAGACATCCGCCCTTTGCTAGCAGGAGACCATACAGGATGGGGAAGACCCCATGCCAAAACGCTAAAAGACAGGAGTTTTGTGCATCAACCGAATTTGGTAGAAGGGAACAAACCGATCGTGTTAGGGCATGACTACAGCACCTTGGCATGGATACCAGAGATGACAGGGAGTTGGGCAATCCCGTTATGTCACGAGCGGATCAGTAGTTTTGAGACAGCAGGGCAAAGAGCCGCATTCCAACTGAGTCAAGTATGTCGAGATTTAACGGTAAGACCAATCGCTACTTACGACAGTGAATATGGCAGTGCCGTCTTTATGAATTTGACTGAGGATATCCCTGCCGATTTACTAATACGTCTACGTCCTAACCGATGCTTATACAAAGCCCCTGCGCCCTACAGTGGTTATGGTCGTCCTCGTAAGCATGGGGATAAATTCCAACTTGCCAATGCTGATAGTTGGGGAGAGCCATCGGCAACTTTTAGCTTAGAAGATGAGACGGTTGGACAGGTGCAAATCCAGCAATGGTCTAACTTACACTTTCGGCAAGCAGCCCAACGACATATTCAAGTTATTCGAGTTACACATTCTCATTGCTCTGGTTTGTGGTTAGCTTGGGTGGGTGAACAGATGCCGACTTTAGACTCCCTTTGGCGCTTGTACTTACGTCGTTTTGCCATCGACCATTGGTATCGTTTTGCCAAACAAAGATTACATTGGACTCTTCCCCATTTGTTGACTCCTCAGCAAGCTTTGCGTTGGAGTGACCTTATGCCTTTACTCTCTTGGCAATTGTGGTTGGCTCGTCAACTGGTTATTGATACTCCTTTGCCTTGGCAGAAACCTCAAACCAATCTTAATTTTGGTCGAGTCGCTCAGGGCTTTGCCGCACTTTTGGTCAGGATTGGCTCTCCTGCTTGTTCTCCCCAACCTCGTGGTAAGTCTCTCGGTTGGAAATCTGGACGCAAGCGTTCTCCTTTTTCTCGCTTTCCTGTCGTCAAAAAACGAGCTTCTCGCTCGAAAAAGGTCAATCAAGACTACCTTAATTCCTAACTTTCAATATTCTCTTTTTCTCTCTCTTGCTTTTACTCAGTTCTCCGTTTTCTGGGTCACTTTTTCCTGCTCTTTTTCTGATTCTCTTAATCAACTTAGTCTAAATTCCAGTAAAATTAAAGAACCCAATTTTTTGTGGCGCAGCAAAGCTACGCCACAAAAAATTAGGTTTAAGTATAATCAGACTAAAGTTAGCTTGCTTAAAACTATGGTTAGCCCTGCGATCGCTGAAAAAGCAGAAGAAATAGCTATTCCAAAAATTTCCCTTGATGAATGGGTTAACAATCCCTCATTAGGTGCACTGGAATGGGTTAACGGCAATTTAATCGAAAAAACGGGTATGACATTACAATTTACCCACTTTGCCCCAAAGCTTTCCTTTAATTGCGGAAGTAATCTCACCGACTGATGCCGCTAACGATGTATTTGCTAAGGCGCACGAATATTTGCGATCGCAGTGCCAAGAAGTTTGGCTAATTTTTAATGAAGAACGGTTGATCGTGGTATTAACCCAAGATGCTCGCAAAATTTATGTTGCCGATGAGGTGATTACCTCTGTCGTTCTTAATGGCTTTAGCATGACAGTTAATGAATTGCTGCCTGTTGCAGCTTGAAGTAGTACAGAGAAATTTTTGAAAGCGCGGCGAAGCCGCGCTTTCAAAAATTTCTCTGTTTTTTAGCGCTGTATTGGGGTGAAAGAAAAAGGAGCAATGCTTGTTCCCTTTTTCGGATATGGGTTTAAAGTAGAGAAGGCAATGTTCTTAAGTTGATTTCTGTGCAAGAAGATTTTCGGTTAATTGTTGATTTAGTAACGGTTCTTGCAGCAGCCTCCTTTGGTGGATTATTGGCGGCGGCGCTGCGATTACCAGTTTTATTGGGCTACATCTTTGGTGGCATCGTCGTTGGACCGACGGGCTTAGGACTGATCAAAGAATTGATTCAGGTAGAGACCCTTGCCCAGTTTGGTGTTGCCTTCTTACTATTTGCCCTTGGCGTTGAGTTTTCACTAAAGCAGTTAAATAAAGTGAGAGCGATCGCTCTTGGTGGTGGTACTTTACAGATTTTATTGACGATCGCCCTCACCACAGGAGTATCTGTATTGGTGGGATGGGTAGACACACCAACTCAAGGCATTTTCCTCGGTGGAATTCTGTCGCTTTCATCTACGGCAGTCGTGCTGAGAAGTTTGATGGAAACCAACGAAACTGAGTCTGCACAGGGACAGGTGACATTGGGGATGTTAATCATCCAAGACTTGGCTTTGGGATTAATGTTGGCGGTATTACCTGCGCTCGATCATCCTGAATCCGTAGGTATTGAGGTGATCAAAGCCTTAGCGGTGACGGCTCTATTTGCTGGGGCAGCGATCGCGGCGGGAATTTGGGTGATTCCGCCATTTTTGCGCTGGGTGGCAAGTACCGAGAGCCGTGAACTATTCTTGCTGAGTGTGATCGTCCTATGTCTAGGCATTGCCCTACTTACTGAGCATTTAGGCTTGTCGATTGAAATGGGCGCATTCGTCGCAGGTTTGATGATTTCGGAGGTGGAATATGCTGATCAAGCGCTCACCTATGTAGAGCCCTTGCGCGATGTGTTTGCTACCTTGTTTTTTGCGGCGATCGGGATGCTGATCGATCCTGCATTTTTACTGCAAAACTGGGAATTGATTCTGAGTCTGGTGGCGATTGTGATGTTGGGTAAATTCCTGATCGTCGTACCATTGGTGAGTATTTTCCGTTATCCCCTGCGCGTTGCCATCTTTGCAGGCTTAGGTCTTGCCCAAATTGGGGAATTTTCCTTTGTACTCGCTAGCGAAGGTCAAAAATTAGGATTAGTTTCCCGCCGCGTATATTTACTGATTTTAGGTACAACTGCTGTCACCTTGATGGTTACACCCTTCTTGCTGAAGGCAACACCACAGATTTTGCAATTGCTTGAAAAAATCCCAGTTCTCAAGGCATGGATGAACAAGCTAGATATGCCTCAAGAACTTTCCGCCAATGCTGAACTTAAGGATCATGTGGTGGTCTGCGGTTATGGGCGGATCGGACAGGGCATTGTGGCGTTACTGCAATCAAAGGGTTATCCTGTACTCGTAATTGAAGATGCTGAGTCTAAGGTAGAGATCTTGCGATCGCAAAATATCCCTTACCTATATGGCAATTGCGCCAGTCCCTTAGTACTCGAAAAAGCGGAAATCGACCATGCGAGATCGATGCTAATTGCTATTTCTGATCCGATCGCTACAAGGTTATGCGTCCAGAGAGCCATTAGTATTTCCCCAGAGATTGATATCGTTGCTAGAGCCGAAAAAGATGCGGATATCGATACGCTGTATCAACTGGGAGCCAAGGAAGTTGTGCATCCCACCTTTGAGGCAAGCTTAGAACTAACTACGCATTTGCTGATTTGTTTAGGTGAAAGTACTACGGATATTCAGGCAGAATTAATCGGCATCCGCCGCAGCCGCTATGCCAATTTCCGTCCTGAAATTGCCTGTGTTATTCCCATAAATACGCCACTGCTGTTACCACCTAGCCCTAATCTCGCCGAGATCGATCAAGCTTCTTAATCATGCACAATAAGTATTTATAGGATAGATATCTCTTAGAGATGCCTATCCTATAAATACTGAATTATTACCAATCACAGTATGGAAACAGGTTTATATGAGACAGATTTTTATGGTTGGACAATGCAGCAGTCCAAACTTTTAGCATTAGGTAAGTTAGATGGATTAGATGTAGCTAACTTAGTTGAGGAAATTGAGTCTTTGGGTAAGCAAAAGCAGCAGGAGTTATCTAATCGGCTAGGAGTGCTGATTGGACATCTCTTAAAATGGCAATACCAACCCCAAAAGCGATCGCGTAGTTGGCAAGTGACGATCCAGTTGCAAAGAGAGGAAATTCAAGACTTGTTAGCGGACAATCCGAGTCTAAAGTCCTATTTAGATAAAGCTTTGTTCAAGGGTTTTCGCTTGGGATTAGCGTTAGTTTTGAGTGAGACACCAATTAAGAAAAACGTATTGCCCAATGAATGTCCCTATACCTTGGAACAGTTGCTGGACTTGAGCTTTCCTGATGATATTGATGTGGAGTTTTAATGAAGTTCACATTTCGATTAATCCTAGGACTAATTGCTTGTTCCCTCACCGCTTGCCAAGGGTCTAATCTTGGCAATTCCTTAGAAGGGGCGATCGCTCCAGCAAACCCTAACAGTGACTCCAGCCCTGAACCCATTGCTGAACAAAATAAACCTGCTCCCTCTGCCACCCCAACTGTAACTCCCACCACAGAACCTGTCACCACGCCATCTCCTGCTCCCATCGCTTCCCCCAGCGTGACTCCAAAATTTAGCGATCGCCCTAATTTCCCAAATTTTAAAAGTGAAAGCTTATCTAATCAGATGATTGCGATCGCTGTACAAGCTTTACCTAATTCTTCAAGCACTAAAAATCCAAATTCTCTCAAAACCTTTTTTTATATCAATTTTGCAACTGCTCAACCTCAGGCGGGCGAATTTAGTGACATCGAGCAGGCTCCCGTTGCCTTAAGACCTTGGATCAAAGATCTCAATAAATTAGGGACTATTACCGCAAAAACAGGATTGCAATTCCAGCCTAATAACTTAGTAGCAAGGCGAGAATATGCCAGATGGCTACTGCAAACTAATAATCGTCTCTACAAAAATCAACCAAGCCGCCAGATTCGTCTCGCGCAACCCAATGACACGGCAAGTTTTACGGATGTACCGAATAACCATCCTGACTTTGCCATCATTCAAGGCTTAGCTAATGCAGGGCTAATTGGTACAGGCGATCGCTTTCGTCCTAATGATCCCCTCCTCCGTGAAGAATTGGTGCAATGGAAAATACCCCTTGATCTCCGACAGCCTTTACCTAGTGCTACATGGGACAGTATTAGTCAAACATGGGGCTTTAAAGATAGCGATCGCATTAGCGAAAATGCTTTAGGGGCAATTTTTGCTGATGCCCAACTGCGCGATATTTCTAACATTCGTCGTAGCTTTGGATTTACTACATTGTTACAACCCCAAAAGCCTGTTACCCGCGCCGAAGCTGTTGCTTCTCTCTGGTATTTTGGCACAGCAACCGATGGAATCTCGGCGAATAAAGTTGTGGAACTTGATCGCTAGGATTTTGCAACTTTTAAGAGGTCGTTACTGTCTTGAAAATTATTAAGTAGCTGGGCATAATTAAAGACCAAAATTAAAGCCTACAGGGCAAGCTGCTCTTTTTATAGGCTTTATGGTTCCATATTTAATTGCACCTAGCTACTTATTAATTGTTATTACTTATTAGTAAACTTTGGGAAGGCTAATATAGTAATCTCAACATCGTTAATTTTCTCAACGTACTTAAATTAGGTTTAAATCAGGGTATGAAAGAATTTCTATTGCTCCTTACGATTATCGGCTCCTGCATATTTTGTAACTCCGCTATAGCTGCGCCATCAACCACAGAAACTGTTAAAGCCAAATCAACCAACACTGCTACCAAAACTACAAAAGGTAAATATGACGTTTGGATGAGAATCGGTTATAAAGCCTATGACAAAAAAGACTACAACACCGCTCTGATTAACTTTAAGAGAGCTTTAAAGTTGCGCCCCAATGATGTCTATGCCACTAAAGCAATTCAAAATACCGAGAAGCGTTTAGCTGGAAAATGATGATGTGGGCGATCGCTACTAAAAGCTAACTGTAAATTACTGTAAAGGAGTTTTCATTATGCCTGTAACTCTACAAGCCTCAAGGCTCAGCTTGTACGATGTCGAAAGTAAATTGCATTTACGGCAACAATTCACAACTGATGACTTTTTTACACAATTACTACAGTCATCGCCCGATCTGAGTGAATTTGAAAAACAGATTTTAGATCGTACTAAGCAACATTACAGTTATCTGGCTAAGCGTCCACTCTTAGAAGTAACCGTCAAGATGGTTACACTGTCGCCTTTGCTATCCCTCGCAGGATTTTATGACCCGCCATTTTACACAACCCTCGAAGAATCAGTTGAAGTGGAATCTCAAGATGGCTCTGAAACAGTACGAGGACAAATTGATGTCTTAGTGCTGCAAAATTCGATTTGGGTAGTGGTGATCGAGTCTAAGAGTGTTCAGTATGACGTAATGATGGCGTTGCCTCAAGCCCTGACCTACATGAGTGCTAGCCCTAATCATTTGGCTAACCAAAATACATTTGGGATGATTACCAATGGGCGAGAATTTCGTTTTATTAAGCTAGAACCGACTCCTTCACCTACTTACACACTATCTAAAGTTTTCTCACTCTCAGAACCAGAAAACCATTTATACCTAGTGCTGCAAATTTTAAAATCTCTTGGTCAGCTCGTCATATCACAGTAAAAGTCTGCACAAAGAGCTACCTTGCATTTTAGGTTTTTGATCATTTTGATTTAGAAACGCTAGAATATTAGTAATTGTTATTGTTGAGAAAAATTAATAGATTATGTCGCAATATCAACGTATCGAGTACTTAATCGGGAAAGATGGCAAAATCGTTGAGCGTGCGATTGACATGTCTGGTAGTGAATGCGTTGCTATTACTGCCGAAATCGAGTCGAATTTAGGCAAAGTCGAAACTCGCGAATTATTATCTAGTTATTACGAGACTTCTGAGCAAAGCCTTGATCATAATGTGATCGAGCAAGCCCAGTATGGTCAATACGATCAACAGTCCTAAATCCCCTTAGATTGATATACCTATTGCTCTGTTTATTCATCGCATAGGCGAACAAAATTCGTGTATCAATGTCTTAGTATCTGAGAATCTATCTCAATAAAAGTTAAGCTATCTACCCTGATTTGGGTAAAATTGTGGTTAAGAAATTAAGAATTGTTAAAGATCTGCTTATGTAGAGATGTGTCATGGTAACTCAAACTCCGCTATTGATCTCAGAGTCGAGCGCAACCAGTAAATTGCGAAAAATTTTTGCGTCTGTCGATGCCATGAGTTGTCCACATAGGCTGAACTTTCATTTGCATACGGTGCATTCTGATGGCAAGATGCAGGCTGTTGATTTAATTCAGCAGGCGATCGCTTTGCGTCTATCCGATTTGGCAATTACCGATCACCATGCGATCGGCGGTTATTACGTTGCCAAGCAATATCTTGATAATTTTGCTAGCCAAGTCAATGAGCCAGCAAACCTCCCAACCCTCTGGTCAGGGATCGAAGTGAATGCCAGTCTAATTTTTACGGAAGTACATATTCTCGGCTATGGCTTTGATCCTAAACATGGGGCAATGCACCCTTATTTGCAAGGTAAAACCACCGCAGGTTTAGACTATCAAGCAATTAGTGTAATTAAAGCCATTCATTCGGCTGGGGGACTAGCGGTACTTGCCCATCCTGCCCGTTATCGGCGATCGCCTGAAGACCTGATTCCCGCCGCCGCCGCCTTGGGGATTGACGGTGTAGAAACCTACTATGGTTATGACAATAGCGATCCTTGGAAACCTAGCCCTAAGCAAACCGAAGAAATTCGGCATCTTGCGGATATTCATGGACTTATGCACACCTGTGGAACTGACTCTCACGGTTTTAAAATTAGTAAGAGACTTTAATTCTTGGTCATAAGCCTTACTCCGTGAGGTTCGTTACAGAAAATTTGTATTCAAAAAAATAATGACAGATAAACCAAAAGTAATCGTTGTTGGTGCAGGTTGGGCTGGCTTAGGCGCGACCTATCAACTCACCAAGCAGGGCTATGATGTCACCTTGCTAGAGGCAGGGGCGCAGGCAGGGGGCTTAGTCGCAGGTTGGAAAACCGCAGGGGGGCGATCGGTTGAGGCAGGCATTCACGGTTTTTGGTATCCCTATCGCAATATTTTTTCCTTAGTTAAAGAGCTAGAGCTTGATCCCTTCACCCCTTGGACGCGATCGGCACAATATTCCCCCGCAGGATTAGAAGTGGAATCGCCGATTTTTCAAGACTTGCCGCGATTGCCTTCACCCCTTGGCACTTTTGCCTATACACAATTTAAAAGATTGCCACTTAGCGATCGCCTTTCGGCATTGCCTCTAATGTATGCCGTAGTGGACTTTGACAATTCCGATGATGCATGGAAACGCTACGATGGCATCACCGCCAGAGAGTTATTCCGTCAGTATGGTGTATCGGAGCGGTTATATCGTGAATCCTTTGAGCCAATGCTATTAGTCGGATTATTTGCTCCTGGAGAGCAATGCTCGGCGGCGGCGGCTTTGGGAATGTTGTATTACTTCATCTTGGCGCATCAAGCGGATTTTGATGTAGTCTGGTGTCGTGGCACAGTGGGCGAAAAAATCTTTAAACCTTGGTGCGATCGCATTACCAGTTTAGGTGGCAAAATCCTCACCAATAGACGTGTTAGCGATTTGCGCGTTGATGGATCGGGTAAAGTTACAGGTGTAATTTGTGGCGAAGAAACCTTTGATGCCGATGCCGTGGTTTTCTCCGTGGGCATTTCAGGGATGCAGAAAATTGTCTCTAATAGTGCGGCTTTACAAAAAAGGCGTGAATTTCGTAACTTGATGAATTTAGGAGCGATCGATGTTTTAGCCGTGCGCCTATGGTTCGATCGCAAAATCAATATTCCTCGTCCATCCAATGCTTGCTTTGGTTTTGATGCAACTACTGGCTGGACATTCTTTGATCTCAATGCGCTCCATGATGAATATGCAGATGAGACTGGTTCGGTAATCGAAGTGGATTTTTATCACGCAAACCAATTCTTGCCCCTTGACAATCAAGAAATCGTAACAATTGTCCAGCAATATCTCGCCACTTGTTTGCAAGAATTTAGTAATGCAACAGTTGTGGATAGCAGTGTAATTAGGTTGCCTCGCGCTGTGACCCATTTCGCCCCCGGAAGTTACCAGCACCTATTGCGCCCTATTACTAGCTTTCCAAACTTATATATGAGTGGTGATTGGATTATTACGAATCATGGCTCATGGTCTCAGGAAAAAGCCTATGTCACTGGGTTAGAAGCGGCAAATTTAGTGACTCAACAATTTAGTCAGGGGAACATGGCTCAGATTCTCCCAATTGAAGCCGATGAGCCTCACATCCAAATTGCGCGATCGCTCAACCAAAACCTAAGAAATTTGGCAAAATCCATGATCCCTAACTTTTCCTTGCCATAATTAATTAAGTTTTTAGCTTTTAGTGCTGATGCTGCTGAAAATCAAAAACTATGAAACATAATTAGCTAGTAATCAATGTAAAATTGGATACGGTTAGACCAAACCTAATACAACTTTTTTATGCTCTTAACAGAACAGCCTGTCTCAGCTTCTAAAACCACTGTCGGTTGTATCTTGGTAGTGGAAGATGAAGCGATAATTCAAGAGGCGATCGCTCTGGCTTTGCGGGAAGAAGGATATAGCGTTTTCCTCGCTGAAGATGGTTATACAGCTTTACAAATTGCCAAAACTGCGGTGAGGCTAGATTTGGTAATTTTAGATGTAATGTTGCCTTCGATTAATGGTCTAGATTTCTGTCGGATCTTGCGTCATGAAGGTAACAATGTTCCTGTTTTGATGATTAGTGCTAAAGGCAATGAGTCCGATCGCATTGTGGGCTTAGAGGTCGGAGCTGATGACTATCTCAGTAAACCCTTTGGGATGCGTGAACTTGTAGCCCGTTGTCGAGCATTATTGCGTCGTAGTCGTCGTGATTTCGTGGCAACCAATGCCACAGTATATAAATTTGGCGATATCACTATGTATCCCGATGAATGTCGCGTGACAATCAATGATACAGAGATTAACCTTTCGCCAAAAGAATTTCGTCTACTCGATTTGTTTATGAGTCATCCCCGTCGTGTTTGGTCACGGGAGCAGCTACTGGAAAAGGTCTGGGGAGTAGACTTTGTTGGTGATAGCAAAACTGTTGATGTGCATATTCGCTGGTTGCGCGAAAAAATCGAAATTGATCCCAGCGATCCTAAACATATTGTGACTGTACGTGGCTTTGGTTATCGCTTAGGCTAGTTCATTCGAGGTCTGGCTAGTTTAAAACGGTATTTGAGAGAGAATTTGCTGTGCAAATTCTCTCTCAAATACCAGAACCCAACACTTTGCGTAGCAAAGTGTTGGGTTCTATAGCAATGTAAGAGATAGCTAGAATAAACCAAAACCCAAATAAGTGAAGGCGGCACTTCGCGCCGCCTTCACTTATTTGGGTTTTATTTCCTAAGCAAACCTTACATTGCTATACATAAAAAATTCTTGAAAAAGCTTGCGAAGCAAGCTTTTTCAAGAATTTTTTATGTTGGAAACTTTACTTTGATTTGGGGGCAAATCTACGACATTTGATCAGTCCCATTGTTCATATTTATTGATAAGTTAAGTCTAGGCAAAGAGTCTAGAAAAGTAATTATCCGAGACATATAATAGGTTTATTTCGTTATAATAAAGTGCTTTTATTTATAGTGATAAAGTTGCGAGTAATCGCCAATAAATACTTAGCTAAAACATATATCCATCTAGTTTCGCATCTATTCTAATGAGATTTAGATGCTGAATGATGGTGGGGTAATAGGGGGAGGATATCTAGCTATATTCGTTTCACTTATAAAAGCATAAAAAATACAAAAATATTAAATAATATTGCACGAATTTAAGGGCATAGTTATCAACTATTCCTCTTGATTCGCCAATATCATATATCACCAAACTTATAGATTTCTTTGTCTGTTAAAGCTCAATTACACCCTTTGATCGAATGCTAATACAGGTATAAAGCGATGCTTGGATTCGTCAATGTTTTGGAAGAAATTCTAGTTAAGGAAACCTATCATCAAATCGACGAACTACGTCCAGAAATACAACCTAAAGTTAGAGTTGCAGAGGTGGTAGCCTATGCTCTTAACCGTTTACCACCATTATTTGCCACATCTATGAGTGGATGGCATTACCAATATGCCTATGCCGTAAATGAATTACAGCCTCAAATTTCACAATTAGTGCGGCAGGGCATAAAAACTGTCTTATTTGGTGATCCTCTCCATGATGTAACACCATTACCTAATCATTTATTTACCAATAGCGCAGGTGTACTTTATCAGTTAAGCCAAATTTTGGGACGCAAACATTTACGCTGGCGAGACGTTCCCGTTTTAGTTGAAGCAATTACTACGCGATCTACCTATGCAACCAAAATTAATAATCAAACGATAATTCAATCTGAGGAAGAAACTGTTTTACAGGATGCAAGTTATTTGAGTCGGCACACTCAATCATTACTTTCTGGCTCAAAACGTTTTAGGGAAAAGCGCATAGCACAACAAAAAGAACAGGAATCCACTCAGCAATCATTATGTCTGTATGACGCAAGTCTTTGTGTAATTCAAGGACAAGTGAATTATGGAAGTTCTTCTTGGGCTTTGGAAAAGAAAGTCAAGGATGCCGCGGAAATGGAATATAGAGCGCTACAGTCCTATACTTTGCAAGCGCAGTTGGGTCTGGTTAATGTTTTAGATCACCTCATATTTCGTGCTATGGAAAAAATTATGAAACCAGAGCTATATAACCAAATTAACCAAGCTGAGGTGGCTGCCTATGCCCTAAATCGTTTACCGCCCATGTATGCAACTAGCGATCGCGGATTTAAGCACCTAAGACAAAAAGTAGTAAATGAATTTGCTCGTGAATTAGTTGCTGCCGTGCGTACTGGGGTAATGAAGGTTTTACAAGTTTCCTATACCGATGTCCCGCCAATCTATGCCTATCAATTTGAGAAAGAATATACACAATCAATGCAGGTATTAAGAAAATTCTTTAACCGTGAAGATGTTTCTCTAAACAATATCGTGCCAATTGTGCAGGATTTAATCTTGTCCAAGTCTGCCTAAATTTTAGAAATTGCTGCTTCGCGGCAATTTCTAAAATTTAGGCAGACTTTTTAGTTAATGTGTTTTTATTGCTGCCCTTCTATTTGGCAGTTTGCACCGTGCTTTGCACGGCACAAGCAAAACATAGGAAGAATCACAAAGCGATTCTTCCTATGTTTTGCTTGTGTCGAACTAAGGATATTTTATAGAGATTCATCTTTGGGTTGGAGTAATTCAGGTACGGGATCATAACCACCAATATTCCAAGGATGACAACTACAAATTCTCTTTACAGCTAGCCCACCGCCTCTAATTAAGCCAAAGCGCTCGATCGCAGTTAAGGCATATTGCGAACAGGTTGGCTGAAATCGACACCTTGGTGGAAACAGGGGCGAAATGAATAGGCGATAAAACTGAATCAATAAAATGACAAGTTTTTTCATGAATTTTTTCGTGCTGCGGTAGGCTATTGATAAAGCTGTCGTCAACTAAAACCCAGAAATTGGGAGGCGGCGCTCCGCGCCGCCTCCCAATTTCTTACTAGTAGCTATATCTACACTTTACCGTTTCCATCCTAATATTCTGATGTCATCCTCTAAAACTGTCACGATCGCTGTTATTCAAGCATCTTTGAATGCAGATATTGCTACTAACGTCGCGAAAATTTCGGAGTTAGTCAGCAAAGCTGCCCATCAAGGCGCACAGGTAATTTTGCCGCCAGAATTATTTGAAGGTTCTTATTTTTGTCGCGAGGAGCGCGATCGCTTTTTTGATTGGGCGCAACCCGTAGAAAATCATCCGACGATCGCCCATTTTCAAAAGCTGGCGCAAGAACTTAATGTTGTCATTCCTGTGTCATTTTTTGAGCGATCGGGGCAAGTCTATTACAACAGTTTGGCAATGGTGAATGCTAATGGTGCATTGCTGGGCGTTTATCGCAAAAGCCATATTCCCGATGGTCCTGGGTACGAAGAAAAATTTTATTTCCGCAATGGTGATACGGGCTTTAAGGTTTGGGATACGACCTTTGGCAAAATTGGTGTAGGGATCTGCTGGGATCAATGGTTTCCCGAATGTGCTAGAGCTATGGTGCTCATGGGCGCAGAAATTCTGCTATATCCCACTGCAATCGGTTCAGAACCAGAGGAACCCAATTTGAACACTAAAG
Organism: Pseudanabaena yagii GIHE-NHR1; assembly: GCF_012863495.1. Lineage (NCBI taxonomy): Bacteria > Bacillati > Cyanobacteriota > Cyanophyceae > Pseudanabaenales > Pseudanabaenaceae > Pseudanabaena > Pseudanabaena yagii. The sequence continues at coordinate 1,023,967 of NZ_JAAVJL010000001.1, read as the reverse complement.
ATCCTTGGCAACGCGCCATGATTGGTCATGCCGTGAGCAATGTTATTCCTGTGGCAGCCGCAAATCGCATTGGCTTAGAGGGCAATCAAACTTTTTATGGTCATTCCTTTATTGCTAATCACCGTGGTGATAAGGTTGCCGAACTAAATGACACCGAAGAAGGGGTAATTCTAGCTGAATTTGATCTGGCGCAGGTAAAACTAAATCGTGCTTCCTTTGGCTTTTTCCGCGATCGCCGTCCTGACTTATATCAAGTTTTACTATCGCCATAAAAGCGATCACCTTGGCTTCGCAAAGATGATTGCTATACCCAAGACCAACGACGTTTTGGGGTATTTGTCTTTTTCACATCTAATCTTTGCGATCGCGTCGGCATTGGCTCAATCACCGTTGTAATTTCTGCTAATGGGCTTGACCTTAATTCATTGGTAAAGGTATTACATTGGTAAACCATTGCCGAATCAAGATCCAATGCCGATAACCAACCACTCTTAGGATGATAAGCACCAGTATCAATATCCAGCCATCCTTTGCCTAAAACTAAGTTTCCAGGTTTTACCCCCGGAAATACAAAGGTAATCGTATGTCCTGTAATAATGATTTTGTCATCAAAAAAAGGCTCAGTAGCACTGTGAAATTCTTCTCGAATCCAACAAAACTCAGCAGCACCTTGTAACTCAAGAGGGATATTAGGATTGAGTCCCGCATGGACTAACCAAGAATCGCCTAGATCTAGATAAAGTGGCAATTGTTGCATCCACTTTAAATGCTCTATGGGTAAGCCTTCCTTGCCATAGCTTTCTAAGGTGTTTGCGCCCCCATTCAGCAACCAACCTTTCCAAATCAGTGAACCCTCATTACTCCCAAAGGCATCAAGACACATTTGCTCATGGTTACCCCTGAGAGCAGTGTGACCATTTTCCATTACCCAGCGCACAACATCGGCACTGCGATTGCCCCGATCAATCAAATCGCCAAGAAAAAATAATTTGTCGCTAGAGCTGTACTTAATAAAGTCTAGTAACTTCATTAAGCCATCAAATTGACCATGAATATCGCCGAATACAAATCGAGTCAACTTATCTCACCCAGTATCACTAATGATGAAGGTAAAAACATACAAAAATTAAAGCTAGCGATAGACCTTTATAAGGCTCGTCAGTTTAACAGGTTTTGAGACTGATATAACTTTTGCCAAATTAGCCTTGTATCTACGTTATCTATTTTATGACAAATTTTCCTTGCTTTCGTTCCATTCACTTAGGGGAAATGTCGTACTGTGCCTCTAGAAATTCCTGAAAGAACCTGTGCTATAAGGCATTAAGCATTATGTATTGTCAATTCTTTAGAAATTCCAAGTTATAGAAACTTAGTCTCATCAGTTTAAAAATCAGTCTAAATTCTTATGTTCAATGGATTTATTAGTATCGATAAGCCGCCCATTATTACTGCCCATGACTGTGTGAGTAATTTGCGAAAGCTGCTTAAACAAAAAAAAATAGGTCATGGAGGGACGCTTGATCCCATGGCTACGGGGGTTTTACCGATCGCAGTTGGCAATGCAACTAGGCTTTTACGATTTCTGCCTGAAGGGAAAGCTTATAACGCCAAAATTCGCTTTGGAATTGTGACGAATACCGATGACATTACGGGTGAGGTGCTGAGCGATCGCTCCTGTCCAAATTTAACTCTTGATGAAGTTGAGAAATATCTGCCTCTTTTTCAAGGCACAATTACGCAACGTCCACCTGCTTTTAGCGCGATTCAGGTCAATGGGAAACGACTGTACGATCTGGCGCGAAGGGGTGAAATTAATGAATCAGATATTCCCATTCGTGAGGTGGAAATTACTGAAATCAAGGTGTTAGGCTGGACTGAGGGAGACTATCCAGAATTAGATGTGGCGATTTCCTGTGGTTCAGGAACCTATATTCGTTCCATTGCTAGGGATTTAGGAGAGAAGCTTGGTTATGGAGCGACTTTATCCTCACTAAGGCGCACTTATAGTAACGGGTTTGCCTTAGAAGCGAGTTTGACCTTTGAACAAGTCGCTGAACTTATGCGATCGCAAAATCTCAAAGTTCTCGCCCCTGATCATGGGTTGCACTTTTTACCCGAAGTTTTACTCGGTGTCGATCTGACAAAACGTTGGTGTATGGGACAAACAATTAAGGATGGATTTGCTCTTACTGTCAACTCACTTGAAGAATCAGCAAAACTAGAAACTCATAATTACGTCCGTACCTATACTGAAGATCATCAGTTTCTCGGTGTGAGTGAGGCGATCGGCTCCGATCTCCAACCAATCGTAGTTTTACACCCCATTAATTAGCTAGCTCACTGCTATAGCTATCCTAAATGAAATGTTGTAAGTGGCTTCGGCTTCGCTCAGCCACCTATAAACCGATGGCTGAGCGAAGTCGAAGCTAATGGTCTTCACAAATGATTAAGGACTGCTATAACCTATTCATGATTCTTCAAGAATTTCAATATTTTTGCTTGCAAGTTCTTCAATAAAAATCTTCAAGCTAGGATTTTTAGGATAGAGATTTATCAAATCATCGTGATTGCGATATCTCTTAGTAATTTCTTGGTAATATTCATGCTTTTTCTTAAAGTTTGGAACAGTTTTTTCTAGGATTTGACAACAGTTTTCTATTTCGTCACTTTTATCATCAGAAGCTAATAGAGGAAATAGCCAACATTCTATCGAGTGAACTGCGATCGCAAAAATAATTCGATGTCCATATTGATTATAAAATTCCTCCCCCATCTGCTGTTTAAATTTATCTACTGTTTTATCAATCAGTTGTTGTGGAGAAAGTGGTTTATCATCTTCGTAATGGGATATACCAAAATTCTCGGATACATCAGTATCGACATGAATAATAATATATCTGTTAGCTAGAAAAGCTCTTTTTAATTTTTCTGGCTTACAGCTTTTAAATACTTTGTCGTAATTAGATGACGCTTTAAAGTTTATAGGGCTAATCGGGTTAATATCAATTTTGCTGTCATTAAAATATCCTATCAAAATACTATTAATGATGGGAAAATCAGTTATTCCTTCTACAATTGTGCCAAATGTGTGCATATTAAAAATTTTTCGGTAGTCCGCCAATATAACCATTTATAAAAGCTTCTGATAAAGGCACGATCTCATCATCCTCTAAAGGTTCTAGAGGAGCAATTTGTCTAGCTTTGGTATGTCCATCCATATTTCGATAAATCACAAAAAGACGCTGCTCATCATCGGTCAAATCTAATCCATCTAAGACCGCAGGATTATGAGTTGTGAATATAACTTGTTTATCATATTTTTTTGCAAGCTCTACTAATTCTTGGATTAGTCTTGTGCATAGTTTAGGATTGAGTGCATTTTCGATGTTGTCAATTGCAAAGAATTTTGGTGTATCATCGCTGACAAACAATGCAAAGTAAAACATCAAAAACAAAAAGCCTTCATTAGAGCTTCTTTGATTAAAGTAAGGCAATTCTTTATCTAAATATCGATCTTTAATTTGAACGTTTCTTTCTAGTTCAGAATCAACAGACATTTTAAAATCATCAAACCAGTCTATTAATTCAAGTCTTTGTTTGATTTCTTTTATTTTATCTGGGCTATCGCTTAAAACCCTTAATAGTTTAAGCAACCCTTCACCCTTAGTACCTAGTGGTTGAACTTGTCCCTCTTCTATAAAATTCCGTAACAAAGAATTTTCTGGTGAGTATATTATAAAACTCATCAAATCAAAACTGTTTTTTTGTAAATCTTGTGATACTTGGAATAAAATAGCTGTTTTGAAACCTTTTGCTATTTCATCAAACAATAATTCAGGTGGTATATTTTCAAATGTCTTTCTTAAATCATTATAGTGTTCTGTAAGTAGTTCTTGAGTACGTCTTGCAATAAAATCTGATAAGTTCTCACCTTTTTGTTTTCTGAAAACATCTTCCATTTCGTTTTTATGCTCAAATAAATCAAACTTTTTCCATTTAGAATAAGGTTGATTGTCATGATTTATCATGAAGTTAAGTGCTATTTCTTCATCATTTACTTTGTCTGTTTCTTTAAAATTTATTGTGATTTCTTTTGTAGTATTTTCTTTGTCAAAAGCCGATCGCATAAATTCTGGTTCAGTAACTCTAATTCCCCTAGAGTAAAGAAATTCATTATCTAATTTATCGGCGGCGGCTGCACCAGCTAAAGCGATCGCTTCTAAAATATTGCTCTTCCCGCAACCATTCTCACCAATAAACACATTAACCCGCCCCAAACCAATCTTGAGACTTTGGATAGACTTGTAGTTCTCGATTTGAACTTCAGTAAACATTGGTTTTATGGCTAATGAGTATCACTCATAGCTTAGCATTCACTTTACTTAAGAAACTAAAGGCGGCTTTTTGAGCCGCCTTGTTGAGCTTAGATTTTGCTAGTCAACGTAGTTAGCAACTGATTAGAACGCTGCAAGAAGCCCTTCATGCTGTCAGCATCAAAGCTCTTTTGCGCCATCAAGGCTAAGTCATAGACATGATTACAAATCAAATTCGCTAGATTTGCCGATTCTGATTTACCATCAACAAGAATTTGACTGGCATCTAAACTGATCAACTTTTCCATCAAAGGATGAGAAGTATTTACCAACAAGATATGGTCTTCTGGGAAGCTAACTGAACCCTGTTGCAGTACAGCAGTCATCTCCTGCATCCGACGAGCAAATTCAGGCAAGAGAATAATCGCAGGTGGTGCTGAAGCCGCATCTTCAGCCTTGATTGCCTCAGTACGAATTGTGAGTTTGGGCTTATTCAGAGCCGCACGGAAGATATCTTGGAGATGATCGCTCTTGGTTTTGTTGGTCTTAGGATCGACGATTTCCGTTTTTGATTCCTTATCAACGAGGCGATCGTCGATTTCTGCATCCACACGCGCAAACTTAATATCCTTAAATTCGCGTTCAAGGAAGTTGATGAAGTGACTATCAATAAAGGAATCAAAGGTAAGCACTTCAATACCTTGGTTTTTATGAAGTTCTACATAAGTCCCTTGAGCAATGGGGTCAGAAGTATAGAACACTTGGTTTTCATGTTCCGCCTTATTGCGCTCTAGATACTCTTGGAGAGTAGTGTAGTTGCCGCTTTCACTCTTGACTTTCTCATCTTCGCTAGTGGTGGGATAGACTAGGATTTCCTTGACCTGTTGGTAGAACTTATCACTATTCATCGAACCAAACTTCATGAAGATGCTGATATCTTGCCAACACTTCAAGAACTCTTCGCGAGAGTCACTATATAGAGAGGTCAAGCGATCGCCTACTTTCTTGGCAATAAAGTCTTGAATCTTGCGAACCTTGGGATCGCCTTGCAAGAAACTACGCGACACATTCAGAGGAATATCGGTACTATCGATCGCCCCACGCAAAGGCATCAAAAACTTGGGAATCACATCGTCGCAATTGTCACTGACAAAAACGTGATTGCAGAATAGCTTGATTTGTCCACGATTGGGGTCGATATCCGCCTTCATCTTGGGGAAATAGAGAATGCCCTTAATTACAAAGGGATAATCTGTATTCAAATGAATCCAGAACAGAGGATCATCTTGGTAAGGATAGAGATAACGATAGAATTCTAGATATTCTTCATTGGTAACTGACTTGGGTGATTTATCCCACAAAGCAGTTTGCTTGTTGATGACTTCATCATTGAGCTTGATCGGCACGGGCATGAAGTCGCAATAGTTGCGAATCATCCGCTTGATTTCAAATTCATTTAAGTACTCTTCAGCGTCTTCTTGCAAAGTGAGCGTGATCGTTGTACCCACATTGGCGCGATCGCTACTATCAAGGGTAAAGGTCGTTGAGCCATCGCAAGACCAATGTACGGCTTCAGCACCCTCTTTGTAGGAACGAGTGTCAATTTCGACATTACTCGCCACCATAAATGACGAATAGAAACCTAACCCGAAATTACCAATAATTTGTTGGTCGCCAGCACCGCTATTAGCGTACTTTGTGGCAAATTCTTGAGCGCTGGAAAAAGCAACTTGGTTAATATATTTTTTAACTTCATCTGCCGTCATGCCGATGCCTGTATCGGCGATCGCGAGCGTCTTTTTGTCTTTATCAATTGTGACTACAATTTCGGGATCAGCAGAATGCGTAGTCTCGCCCGCATAGGACACCATCTTGAGTTTGCTAATTGCATCAACAGCATTAGAAATCAACTCCCGCAAGAAGATATCACGTTCTGAATATAAAGCCTTCTTGATAATGGGAAAGATATTCTCGGTATGAATGCTGATCGTTCCCTGCTCGTGCATATCTTGCAAAGCTCCTGAATATTACTAAATGTTACTGAGTATTAACTAAATCTGATTATATCGAATCCAATGTCAAGCCAGTCTCCAGATGTTGTCGCGTTCTCCGTACCTATAAGCATCTAAAAAGGCGAAGCGCCTTTTTAGATGCTTATTATGTGAAGCTTTGCAAAGCAAATCTATACATTTTCGTAATTCTGATTGAAAAACCTAACTCCCTCATCTATTGTGATATCAACATTTTTATTTGAACATAATAGATATGGCGATCGCAGCAATCATCTACATATCGATATCTGTACTTTTAGTAATTAGTGCAGGTATATTCTTTGTTAAAGCTATCCAGTCTTTAATGTCTAAGAAACAAGTATCTGATCATAATGATCAAGTCATGTTTCTACGCCCTAATACCAAAGACCCATTAGCTATTTCTACCCAACGAGAAGAAATCATTGCTATGCTGGAACGGCAATTTGCTAGTAGCCCATCATCTGACTCCTAGCAACACAAGTAGGTAAGGGCAAAGATGACGCTTGAATTCCCGATCTCCAATGGAGAGGCAGACTATGTGGCTCGCCGCAAACAACTGCGAAAACAACGCCGCCTTCGCATTTTTCAACGTATTTGGCAATTAGTATTTATCACAGGGCTTACAGGTGGGATGTTGTGGGTTGCCATGCTGCCAGAATGGCAATTGCGTAGCTCAAATCAGATTGAAATAGAGGGTAATAAATTGCTCTCTAAAGAAACTATTAAAAAATCCCTGTCAGTTCAATACCCACAATCAATTTTTCAGATTCAGCCACAGGTGATCGCCTCTCAGTTAGAAGCGTCAGCTCCCGTTTCTAAGGTTTCAGTATCTCGTACTATTTTCCCGTCAAAGTTAACTATCCAAGTCCAAGAACGTCTGCCGATCGCTAACTCCACACGCAATAATCAGCAAGGCTTTCTAGACGCTGAGGGAGTTTGGACGGCTGCTAAGGCTTATCCATCTAATATCACTAAGCCAAATCTTACAGTTCTGGAGCCAACTAATCGGATATTTGCCCAATGGTCAACTTTGTATCGACAAGTTAGCCAAAGTCAGGTCAAAATATCGCAAGTGGATATCAGGGATGAATCAAATCTAATTTTAAATACAGAGCTAGGGTTGGTATATTTTGGCACATACAAGCCCTCACTATTTAGCACACAGTTAGAGACACTTGATCGGCTTAGAACATTACCTGACCAGTTAAAATCTAAGAGTTTTAACTATATTGATTTAAGCCAACCTACTACCCCGATTTTAGAAATGAATATCCCATCTAAGGATAAATCTTCGGAAACAAAATCTTAATTAGCCGTTTTAAGGCTATTATTATTTTTTTCAGTTAGGTTTAAATTATAAATCGGACTTCTAGCTCGAAAGGGGTTTAAGCTTAGCGAAATCTAGAGAGCATCAGTAAAAACGATTCTATTTATGACATCCCTCGATAAATGACATCTCAAAACGACTGGTCAGATTTGGACTCAAATGGTTCAGAAAACGGAGAAGTAGACGTGGAAATGGATGAACTTTCTGAGTTTTCAAATAACTCTAGATCAAATCTAAGTCACTCTCACAATCGTATGAAGCAGCAGTTAGGCGTTGATGCAAAAGCGGATAATATCATGTTGGGCAGTGTTGCAAAAATTAAAGTAATTGGTGTTGGTGGTGGCGGCGGCAACGCTGTAAATCGCATGATTGCGAGCGATGTAGTTGGCGTAGAGTTTTGGTCATTTAATACCGATGCTCAGGCACTTCTACAATCTTCCGCCTCTAAACGCTTCCAAATGGGGCAAAAGCTGACCAGAGGTTTAGGTGCTGGTGGCAACCCTGCGATCGGTCAAAAAGCTGCCGAAGAGTCCCGTGATGACATCGCTGCTGCCGTTGAAGGAGCCGATTTAGTATTTATTACCGCAGGTATGGGTGGTGGCACGGGTACTGGAGCCGCACCAATTATTGCCGAGGTAGCTAAAGAAGCAGGTGCATTGACCGTAGGGATTGTCACTCGTCCCTTTACCTTTGAAGGTAGAAGACGTGGACAACAGGCTGAAGAAGGGATTGCTGGCTTACAGAGTCGTGTCGATACACTCATTGTGATCCCCAATGACAAATTATTGTCTGTGATCTCAGAGCAAACCCCTGTCCAAGAGGCTTTTCGGGTTGCAGATGACATCTTGCGTCAAGGTGTACAGGGCATTTCCGATATAATCATGATCCCCGGACTGGTTAATGTGGACTTTGCAGATATTCGGGCAGTCATGGCAGATGCAGGCTCAGCAATGATGGGTATTGGCATTGGTTCAGGCAAGTCCAGAGCTAGAGAAGCCGCGATGACTGCTATTTCGTCGCCATTATTGGAAACATCGGTTGAAGGAGCCAGTGGCGTTGTCTTTAACATCACAGGTGGCGAAGATATGACCCTCCATGAGGTTAATGCTGCTGCTGAGACCATATATGAGGTCGTCGATCAAAATGCCAATATTATTTTTGGTGCGGTAATTGATCCTAAGCTTGATGGTGAAATTAGAATTACCGTAATCGCAACGGGGTTTGCTCCAAAGACGCATCCTGCGATCCCGCCACAAATTTCTAAGCGATCGCCACAGTCTCTAACCTCTACATCTTCTTCAAAATCGGCTTCAGCACCTCCGCCTAGTACATCGCAAAGCACTTCGCAATCGGAAATCAAGATCAGTAAACCAGGATTAGACATTCCCGACTTTTTGCAGCGTCGTCGCCCACCAAAATAGAAACCTTAATGGGTTGTGTTGAGCTACGCAGAGCAAAGCCTCACATAATACATAATTCAGCAATCCCAATTCTGACCATAATTATGAAAAGACGTGGCTTGACATCGTCTTTTATATTCATATGCGATCGCAATCTGCAAAAAATAATCTAATTTAATCGTAAATAGATGCTGAGAATAGCGGATTAGGCGTGACAATAAGTATATGGCTATGTTACCTCCCAATAAATTGCAGTGACACACTTAACGACTACTAGGCACGGACTTCACAGATTACCCTCTCTTAATAGTGGTGAAGATCGACTGAGGCTGTTTGCTGGCTCGGCAAACTTGCCACTTGCCCAAGAGATTTCCCGTTATTTAGGTATAGAACTCGGGCCTATGGTGCGAAAAAATTTCGCCGATGGGGAAGTCTATGTGCAAGTACAGGAATCGATTCGGGGTTGTGATGTTTATTTGCTCCAACCTACCTGTCGCCCTGTTAATGACCATTTGACTGAATTGTTGATCATGATTGATGCCTGCCGTCGTGCATCGGCAAGGCAAATTACCGCAGTGATGCCCTATTACGGCTATGCCCGCGCCGATCGCAAAACCGCAGGACGTGAATCTATCACCGCAAAACTAGTTGCTAACTTGATCGTGCAATCTGGCGCTGATCGCGTCATTGCGATGGATTTACACTCAGCACAGATTCAGGGATATTTCGATATTCCCTGCGATCATGTCTATGGTGCTCCCGTTTTATTAGACTATCTCAGCGAAAAGAAACTTCCCGACTTAGTGGTGGTTTCGCCCGATGTGGGGGGCGTAGCTCGTGCTCGCGCCTTTGCGAAAAAACTCAATGATGCTCCTTTAGCTATCATTGATAAACGTCGCCAGACTCACAACGTAGCTGAAGTGATGAATGTGATTGGGGATGTTTCGGGTAAAACTGCTGTACTAGTCGATGACATGATCGATACCGCAGGAACCATTTATGAAGCAGCTAAGCTGCTTAGAAAAGAGGGGGCTAGACAAGTTTATGCCTGTGCTACCCATGCAATTTTTTCGCCACCAGCAGTTGATCGCCTATCTAGTGGTGTATTTGAAGAAGTCATTGTGACTAACTCCACCCCTGTAAGGCAAGAAAACTATTTCCCCCAATTACGGGTTTTGTCAGTTGCTGATCTATTGGGTGAAACGATTTGGCGTGTCCATGAAGATACTTCTGTAAGTAGCATGTTTAGGTAGCGATCGCCCTAAAATTATCTCTGGTATGGCTCTATCAGGACAGTTTGCATTTCGGAATTATATTTAATCGAAGAAAATGTGCACCATGATACAAACTACAATGATGTAGTGAGTTTAAGTGGAAATAACCGTTTGTTAATTTAGATATTTTGTCTAGATTAAATCTATGTCTTGATGAATTCTAAAAAGGCTAGGAATAAATCTAACTATTTCTCTTTAGCTTTTATGGAATATTTTCAAAGGATAGATTCTTAGGCTATATGCACAGACTAGCTTTTTAATAACGCCTACTTCCAAGTTATATGAAAGCTAACATAAACAACTTAAATTGATTGTGCGCTGGCATACTTTCCTGTAAACCATACCAACTCTTTAGATGTGGCTGGTGAGGTATAGAGATGGTGGTCATTTAGCCTCAAGGCGATGCTTGCCATTATTCGGGTAAACGCTCAAACGATTACTTGTACTTTGCTTTGTTTTATTTTTTATTTTCGGTTAAAGAGGGTGTATAAGATTGGCTGACCGTGCTCTTGTTGAAGTCTTTCGCGAAATGAATGGGGGAATGTTTCCACCCATGACAGAAACGTTTGAACGCGGTAAGACAATTTTCTTTCCTGGTGATCCTGCGGAGCGTTTTTACTTTTTAGTTAAAGGCGCAGTCAAACTTTCGAGAGTTTACGAAGCAGGTGAAGAAATTACCGTTGCTCTACTGCGCGAAAATAGCGTGTTTGGTGTTTTGTCCTTGATTACTGGTAATCGCTCCGATCGCTTTTATCATGCGGTTGCCTTTACGCCTGTGGAGTTGCTCTCTGTGCCAATTGATCAAGTCGAGAAGGCGCTCAAAGAAGATCCTGAATTGCCGATGGTGCTATTGCGTGGTTTATCATCACGGATTTTGCAGACGGAGATGATGATCGAGACGCTGGCTCACCGTGATATGGGATCAAGATTAGTGAGCTTTTTATTGATTCTCTGTCGCGACTTTGGTACGCCTTCTTCAGATGGTGTAACGATTGATTTAAAGCTTTCTCATCAGGCGATCGCTGAAGCGATCGGCTCAACCAGAGTAACTGTTACCAGACTACTCGGAGACTTACGCAAACAAAAGATGATCGCTATTTCCAAAAAACGCATCACTGTGCATAATCCCATCGAATTAGGTCAACAATTTGCTTAAGTGCAAGAGTTATCCACTTAGGGACTTGCTATTAATGAAAGTACCTGTGGCTTCGACTCCGCTCAGTCAACGTTAGCTGAGCGAAGTCGAAGCTAGATAACTTAGGATGGCTATATGTTTCTAATGTAATTGCTGATGCGTTAAGCTGTTTATAGAAAAATACTTAAAGAAAAATATCTAAAATGTACGGAACCTTGAAAGCAATTTGGGCAGTAGTTGCAGTATGCCTAGTAGTTTTAATTTTATTGCATAGCCCTAAGAGTGATGGTCTAGGTGGCTTTAGTGGTCAGGCGCAACTGTTTTCAAGTACCAAGAGTGCAGAAACAACTCTCAATCGAGTGACTTGGTTTTTGACAGCAGCATTTTTAGGCTTAACTGTTGTCCTGAGTGGCGGTTGGTTTACAGCGCCATCAGCCGTAATTGCCCCAGCCCCACAGGTTGCTCCATCGACCAAGAATGTTCCTGATGCTAAGCCCATTCCCCTGAATTTACCTGCGACAACTCCCGAAAAGCCTCAGCAATAACATGAAGGTGTCATGACGGTAACTCTAACTAAATCCAGCGATCGCATCAGTAACAAGATATTGTTGCCATCAATTCGATGGGAGACGTATCGGGCGATCGCCTGTGATTTGGAGTCACAGCCTAACAAGAGACTTACCTATGACCAAGGACTGTTAGAAATAAGGATGCCATCGGAACTACATGAAAGTTATAAGAAGCTTTTAGGCAGAATTGTTGAGGCGTTAACTGAGTCTCTAGATTTAGAGATTTGTAGCTTGGGTTCGATGACCTGTGATCGTGAGGATCTAGCCAGAGGTCTAGAACCCGATCAGTGCTATTACATCCAAAATGAGTCACAGGTTTGGGGTAAAGATCAGATCGATTTACAGATTGATCCGCCACCAGATCTAGCGATCGAAATTGATATTACAAGTAGTTCGTTAAATCGTTTTGCTATCTATGCTCAATTAGGTGTGCCTGAGGTATGGCGTTATGACGGTCAGACGATAACTATTCATCATCTAGTCGGGGATCGCTATATTTTGGGCGATCGCAGTCTTGCTTTTGCTGTATTAAAAACTAGTGATATCCAGAGTTTTTTAGAACTGAAAAATACGCTCAAAGAGAATGCATTAATCCGCCAAGTGCGGGAATGGGCTACTAAAAGATAAGGATAGGTTGCTTGATGCGCTCTTGTACAAGTGCATCAAGCAGCTGGATCACAGATACGAAAATGTACGCCAAGTTGAGAGTTAAACAGAGCATTGTCAACTTGAAAGAATAATTCTTCGGTATTGTCAGAATTAACGATTACCACATCGGCAAGTTCGATTTTTTCCGATTGGGACATTTGACTAGAAATTCTTTGTTTTGCTTCGGATTCTAATAAATGATTGCGATTCATTAGTCTTTTTAGCTGTTGTTGGGGATCACAAGCGATCGCCCAAGTTTCAGTCACTAAATCCTCCATTTTCGATTCAAATAGCAGGGGAATTACCATGACGACAGTTGATGGTGCGAGGCGATTGGCTTCATTAATCAGGCATTCTTGGACATAGGGATGAATTAAGGCTTCGAGCCACTTCCGCTCGCTTACACTCTCAAACACGATCGCACCTAACTTGCGGCGATCAAGGTTGCCTTGCTCATCAAGGATTAACTTGCCATAGCGATCGCTAAGTTTTGCGAGGCGATCACCTGTTAAAGCTTGTCTAGCATAAATATCCGCATCCAGAATTGGTAAGCCATAGGTATCATGCAGATAATTGGAAACCGTGGTTTTACCTGTGGCAATGCCTCCTGTGATGCCGATGATGCGTTGGTTCATGTGTTTAAATTCTAATCTAAGGATATTTTGCTATAAAACCCAATGGAGAGTGGCGGCGCAAAGCGCCGCCACTCTCCATTGGGGATATATCCTCAAATTAGCCTATTTATGTAACCTATGGACTTTACCAATATTCTTGGATTTACGGCTGCATCTCTGACGACCTTTGCCTTTTTGCCTCAAGTAATCCAAGTATGGCGATCGCGATCGACTAAGGATATTTCCTTGCCCATGTTAATTACTTTCATTGCGGGGATCACGCTCTGGCTAATTTATGGACTATTGGTGAATGCTGCACCCATCTATATTGCTAACGGGATCACGCTAATTTTGAATCTTGCCATTTTGCGCTTCAAACTAAAGTATGGCTAGCTGCAATAAAAGTTAAAATTTATTACGCTACCTTCGCTTTTTTAGATCTATTTTCGTAATTAGTTAACATGACCTCTCTTAGTAGTTTCTTCTCAACCTATTTCACTCATTTTGTAATGCTGGGCTTGATTTTGACCTTTGCGATCACCCATAGTGGGCTTGCCGCATTACGGATTTGGGCGGAATCAAAGATTGGAGAGAGGCTATATCGAGTTTTGTTTGCTTTGGTCAGTATTCCCCTTGCGGTCGTCCTCTTTATTTTTTACTTCAACCATCGCTATGACGGGGTGCAGTTGTGGAATTTACAGGGCGTTACAGGAATTCATGAATTTGTTTTAGGTTTATCGGCGATCGCCTTTTTATTCCTCTATCCCGCGACATTCAATCTAGGCGAAGTTGCGGCGATCCAAAAGCCACAGGTGCATTTATTTGAGACGGGGATCACGCGCATCAGCCGCCATCCCCAGCTAATTGGCATGACGCTCTGGTGTATAGCCCATACGCTCTGGCTGGGTACTTCCTTTGCCCTGACCACAGCGATCGCCTTAGTTAGTTACCATTCCTTTGCAGTTTGGCATGGCGATCATCGTTTATTTAAGCGTCATGGGGATGCATTTCTGGCGCTCAAGGAACGGACTTCCGTTGTGCCATTTCTGGCGATCTCCCAAGGTCGCCAACAATTAGTTTTAAAAGAATTTATTCGTCCTGCCTATATTGGTGTCGCCATCACCGTTGTGCTATTTCGCTGGCTACACCCCATTGTGATTACCGCATCCGCAAATTTAAATTGGTAAGATTGATGCTAGCTCGACATAGATATCGACATAGATAAATGTATGTTTCGACTCAAGTACCCCGCCGAACAAAGTGATCCACCCCTGTCGCCTAGGGAAACCCTACCGACAATGTACGATTTGCCTAGTGAAGATCCAGAGGAGTCTGGTTTGCCCGATCAATTTCATGACTTTCAGCCCGAACTATTAGGATTGACTTTTCGCCCAGCCAACTATCCTGAAGATATTGTGTTTACGGCTAGCGATCTCAATCTCTACTACGATGTCCATCATCAAAATTGGCATAAGCGCCCTGACTGGTTTGCCGTTTTGGGTGTGCCAAGACTTTATGATGGTCATGATTTGCGCTTGAGTTATGTGATTTGGCAAGAGGGAGTCAGTCCTAGCATTGTCGTAGAACTCTTATCACCAAGTACCGAAAAAGAAGATTTAGGGGAACTGGAAATCAGCGATCGCAATGGGGCTAATTCCCAAGTCGAAAAGCCACCCTCTAAGTGGAAAGTTTATGAGCAGATTTTGCGGATTCCCTATTATTTGGTGTTTAGTCGCTATACCAATCAGTTGCGTGTATTTACACTGCGATCGGGACATTATGTAGAAATGCCGTTAACTGAGTCGAAAATCTGGATACCTGAAATTGAGCTAGGCTTAGGGATTTGGGAAGGTGAATATCGTGGTATTGATCGATTGTGGCTACGTTGGTATGACTCAGAGGGAAACTGGATACCTACGGATGCTGAGAGCTTAGAGATAGCTAAGCAAGAGATAGCTTCAGTTGAGCAACGCGCTGAATCTGCTGAGCAACGCGCTGAATCTGCTGAGCAACGTGCCGAATCTGCGGAACAGCGTGCCGAATATTTACTACAACGTTTGAGAGAGCTAGGCATTGAACCGTAAGAGATGTTTTGAAGGTGTGGCTTTGCCACACTTTCAAAACATCTCTTGGTTTGGGCGCAAAGCGCCGTAAATTTTAGTAGACAGGTAGGGTAAAGCGGAAACAACTGCCTTTTTTGCCGATCGCATCATCGACCCAGATATGACCATAATGGGCAGTAATAATCCGACGACAGAGCGATAGACCAATACCATAACCCTCAGCCTCCCCATCACGCTCAAGGCGATAGCGCTCCTCAAATACGCGATCACGCAATTCCGCAGGAATCCCTGGCCCGTTATCAGTAATACTAACTTCAATTTTTTGAGCAGTCCGATGCATTACCGTGATCTCAATTTTGCCGCCTTCGGGAGTGTATTTAGTGGCGTTACCTAAAAGATTGATTAAAACCTGTCGAATCTTTTCTTGATCGATATAGACAGGTGGGAGATCGGTGGGGATGTCCTTAATAAGCTTTTGCATTTTCCCCTCCAAACATTTATTGAAATAGAAATCGCTGATGACACTGTGACAAAGTTGATCAAATTGAATTTTTTGGCGTTGAGTCCGAAACTGTGCGTTAGCCCCCCTTCCTGCCTCGAGAATATCAGTAATGAGATTGTCCGCATCCCTCGCTTTATTACGGGCATGTTTGAGTAAACGTGACACCATTTGTGGCTCGATCTTGTCGCCACTTTTTTCGATCGTATCGATCGCTAATAAAATTGCCGTTAAAGGATTGCGTAAATCATGCGCCAACATGCCAAGGACGCGATCCTTAAAGCGCAGTTGCTCCTCGATTTCGGATTTTTCCTGTGACAATCGAAAGACATCATCCGCCAAATGCGCTAATTCAGTCATATATTCAATATTTTGGGATAGCTCAGGTGGATAATTATGGGTGGATTGTTCTAGTACCTGTTGTTTCCATGTATCCCAACAGTTTTCTAGTTGCTTAATGAGGTTTTTGCCAGCGATCGTTTGTCGAGGTAAAGGTGATAGCTTAAGCAATGCAGGAGACATGACCACTTTAAATAGCTCTGCTAATTGTGGTTGCCCTGCGACATTGATGATTTGTAATTCCGATGGACAAGCTTTTTCTCGTTGCAAAAACTCCTCTACTTCCTTGACTAAATCCTTTGCCTTGGGGCGATCGTCAATAAATAGTAGGAGTTGGAGGGTTGATTCAGGTAATGTTGGAATAGTCCTCATTAGTTGTCGGACTCGCAACGGATTTTAAGACATTCTTAACAATTATATTATTGTTCTCATGAGTTTACCTCAACAACGATGGCAGATTTCCGCACCACAGACAGATTTATCAGAAGCGATCGCTAATGCCACAGGACTTTCTCCCATAATCGCGCAGGTTTTACTAAATCGTGGCATTAATACTCCTGAAGCTGCGAGGATATTCCTTGACCCTGATTTAGAGGAGTTACCAGATCCTAAACAGGAATTCCCTGACTTAGTGGTGAGTATTGATCAAATTGAGCAGGCGATTAAAAATGGCGATCGCATTACCATCTGTGGTGATTATGATGTTGATGGTATGACTAGTACGGCTTTACTGATTCGCACTCTGCGCTTATTAGGTGCAAATGTGGAATATGAAATTCCTAGTCGGATGACCGAGGGCTATGGGATCAATCCACGCATTGTCCGAGATTGTCACGAACGTCATGTGAAATTAATTATTACTGTTGACAATGGCATCGCTGCTTACGATGCGATCGCTTTAGCAAAGTCCTTAAATATTTCTGTAATTGTCACCGATCACCACGAAGTCCCCGAAGACCCTAACAAAATCCCCCCTGCAACGGCAATCCTTAATCCGAAATACCAAGTTGATCCCAATTCTCCCTACGCAGCGATCGCTGGTGTTGGTGTTGCCTATGTGTTGGCATTGGAATTAAGCGATCGCTTTGGTAAACGTGCCGAATTAGAAAATCCGTTACTAGAATTATTTACCCTTGGTACGATCGCTGACCTTGCCTCGCTAACAGGCATCAATCGCCGCCTCGTCAAAAAAGGGTTACGCTTACTTTCACAATCAAAAGTAATTGGCATTATCGCGCTAATTAACGAAACGGGAATTGCCAAAGATAAACAAACGGGATTAAAACCTGAAGCGATTGGTTTTGGTTTGGGACCCCGTATTAATGCGATCGGTCGGATCGGCAATCCGCAAACCGTCATCGATCTGCTGACCTGTGATGAGATGGGGCAGGCAATTACTTTGGCGCAAGAATGTGAGGCAACTAATCGTAAGCGTCAAGCTCTTTGTCAAGAAATCGAAGAAGAAGCGATCGCCTATATGCGAAAACGGAAGTCTGAAGGTTTTGACATTACTCAAGAGCGAGTTTTGGTAATAGTGGATCGCGAGGTACAAACTGCCCTCACCCCTAGCCCCTCTCCCGCAGGATCGGGAAAAAAGACTGTGGCTAAACGAAAGAAAGTAACTTCTAAGAGTTCTGAATCTAAGATTGAAGAAGATGTAAATCCTCATCCCTCTGACAATGGGAAAGTGATTGGGGTTAAGGGATGGCATCATGGCGTAATTGGTATTGTTGCCTCCCGTTTAGTAGAACGTTATGGTGCACCTGTGTTTATTGGTAGCTATGAAGATGCTCATGAACAAGAGGGTGATTTAGAAGCCAAACATCAAGATGCGACTGTTCGCTTCTCAGTGAGGGGCATTCCTGAGTTCCATGTCTTCCATTCCCTTGAATATATTGCCAATATTCGGAATAAAGGTGGTGGACATAAGGCGGCGGGAGGCTTTACCCTACCTGCGGCAAATATGGAGAAGTTGCGAAGTGAGTTGAGGGAATTTGCCGATCGCGAAAATATTTTGCCTAGCCATATCATGCCGCTGATCAATGTCGATGTGCGAGCCGATCTCAGCGATATCTCGATGACATTGTTACAAACCTGCGATCGCCTTCAGCCCTGTGGCATCGGCAATCCTGATCCAGTGTTTTATAGCGAAAATGTGCGGGTACTTGCTCAACAAACTCGCGGTAAGGATAAAGTCAAACATCTATCCCTAGAACTGGATACAGGTAATGGCAAGATTAAAGCGATCGCATGGCGGTGGGGAGAATATTGTCCGATTCCTGATCGTGTAGATATCGCTTACAAACTACGGGCAAATCAATGGCAAGATACAACTTCCGTAGAATTAGAAATCGTCGGTATTCGCGAGGCAAGTGATGTAATGGAAAGTTCTCCGAATTCCGCCCAACAGATTCCGTTGCAATACAAAACTGCGCCTGCGATTACCAAGTTTCCCCAATGGCAAAAACTGAGTGAAGCCCCGCGCCCCCTATCCAGACCATTATTACTCTATGGTTGCGATCGCCCTGCCGATAAGTTTCAGGGTGATGTCGATTGCGATCGCCCCATACGCGATCGGGACTATCAAGCGGTTGTCCTATGGACTTTGCCGCCATCCTTTACGCATTTGCTATGGCTAATTGCGATCTCTAAACCCAATTTCATTTATCTCGGTTCTCATATCCCATCTATACCTTCGATTGAAGAATTTCGCGCTAAGATCCAATCCCTTGATATCGAGAATCTGAATACTCTCAATCTCTTAGATTTAGCCCAGCAATGGTGGATTTCTCCCAGTGCGATCGTTGCTGCATTGCGGGAACTGGGCTATAGCTGCGATTTCCCAGATACGCTAGCTCTCGAAGGTGAATTGTTGAGAATGCAAAAGTGGTATGGGATTTCCATAGGAAAGCTTGCGGCAATTCTTGCGGCGTAAACTATAGTTGTTTTAAATAATTTGCAGAGGGGCTTCGACTTCGCTCAGCCATCGGTGTAAGCTAGCTGAGCGAAGTCGAAGCTGTAGTTTTTATTTGAATTATCTATAAATGCTACAAGCCATTGCCGATCGCAAAAAACGCTGACCAGTAACTCGGATGATTAAACTTGTCTGATTTAATCAAAGTGACTTGCGCTCTATGCAAAGCCTCAATCGGTGTGACCTCGCCTTTTTGCAGTTCCCGATAAAAAGCTGCCATCAAAGCTTGAGTACCTTCATCATTGACAGACCAGAGCGAAGCGATCGCTTGTTTTGCCCCTGCTTTCTGCACCTGATAACCAAAGCCTAAAATTTCCACCCCATCCCCCAAACCCGATGCACCTGTTTGACAAGCACTTAATACAATGAGGTCAATATTTTGCAAAGACAGGTCAGAGATTTCACGCAACTTGAGAATATCGCCATTACCAAAGAAGATGCGTGAATTGTCGGGACTGCCTGTATTAAATTCGGCATGGGTAGCAAGATGGAGAATATTATGCTTTTTTAAACCTGCTTCCGTGGCTTGACGACTAAATTCATTTTCTTCGAGAGTGTTAGAGTTTTGGATTGTTTGAGAGATCATACGGACTTCGGTAATTGTTGCTGGCAATGGATCTTGTCCAAACTTTCGCTCACCAGCTTTACCGCCAAAGGCTCCCGCCAGAATACTTGGTTCTATTTTGGACTTAGGACTAAAATCGCCGAGGCTATAGGCGATGAGATTGCTAATCCGATATTTCTCAGTTAGCCATTGTTTACCATCATAAAGAGCCGCAAGAGGAACATAGCGCAATTGTCGGTCGGGGGCATAGAGAATGGTAGTTGCTTTGGCGTTAGTGAGTTCGCTTTCGATGGGCTTAATCAAAAGGCTATAGAGTTTCTTAGCTGGTTCTTTAAAGTCCTCGGAATATTGGTCTTGCAGTCCTGAACGGAACTCTGTAATTAATGCTTCGAGTTCGGTCTGTTTGATGTTGACGGTGCGATGAATGGGTAATGTATTGGGGGCAAAGAGAATAATTTCCAGTCTGTTGCTGAGGATTAGGGGATAGATAAGTACATTTCCCTGCGGGATTTGGTTGAGATAGTCGGGAACTTTGTTGATTTCTGATTTTGGGATTTGTTGAATTTGATTGGCAAGTTGACTGTTGATATCTTTGATGTTGTCAGAACTAATCGCTAAGAGCTTGTCGCTAAGAGCTTTCTCTGGTGCTAAAAGTCGGACACCTTGCGCGGATCTGTCACTGCCTTTGATATTTTTGAGATAGTCTTCGAGTTCTTGGACTTTGAGGAGGTCGAGGATTTGGAGGGCTTCCATGACACGATCTTGTTGAATCAAGATATCGGCGAGGTCACGATAGCTGAATGCAATGCTGGTGATAAAAGACTGCTGTTCTTCTTTTTTCAGTCTCTTAATATCCTTGCGAATGGATTCAAAGGTATTGACAGCTTGCTTATAAAAGAGAATTGATACTTCGGGTTGGTTAAGTTTGTTAAAAGCAAAACCCAAATTATTTAGAGAAAGCGCTTCACCATTGAGATCTCCGATTTGCTGTTCAATTTCTAAGGATTGCTGATAGTATGCAATCGCGTTCTGGTACTGTCCAAGATTGTTGTATGCAAGTCCTAAATTATTGAGAGACCTTGCTTCACCATTTAGAGCGCCAATTTGCTTTGTAATTACTAAGGATTGCTGATAGAAATCAATTGCCTTCTGGTACTGTCCAAGATAATTGTATGCAAGTCCTAAATTATTGAGAGAACTTGCTTCACCATTTAGAGCGCCAATTTGCTTTGTAATTGCTAAGGATTGCCGATAGTAATCAATCGCCCTCTGGTACTGTCCAAGCCTTCTATATGCAGTGCCTAAATTACTGAGAGAACTTGCTTCACCATTGCGATCACCGACTTGCTTTGTAATTGCTAAGGATTGCTGATAGTGATCAATCGCCTTCTGGTACTGTCCGAGACTATCGTATATAAGTCCTAAATTATTGAGAGACGTTGATTCACCATTGCGATCACCGATTTGCTGTTGGATGGCTAAGGATTGCTGATAGTAGTCGATCGCTTTCTGGTACTGTCCGAGACTATCGTATGCACTTCCCAGATTATTCAGTGACCTTGCTTCACCATTGCGATCGCCGATTTGCTTTTGAATTGCTAAGGATTGCTGATAGTAATCAATCGCCTTCTGATGCTGTCCGAGGTTGTCGTAAGCAGCACCTAAATTATTGAGAGACCTTGCTTCACCAATGTGATCACCAACTTGCTTTTGAATTGCTAAGGATTGCTGATAGTAATCAATCGCTTTCTGGTACTGTCCGAGGCTGTCGTATGCAGCACCTAAATTATTGAGAGACGTTGCTTCACCATTGCGATCACCGACTTGCTTTTTAATCACTAAAGATTGCTGAAAGAACTCAATTGCCTTCTGGTACTGTCCGAGACTTCTATCTACTTCACCTAAATTATTAAGAGACCTTGCTTCACCAATGTGATCGCCGATTTGCTTTTGAATTGCTAAGGATTGCTGATAGTAATCAATCGCTTTTTGGTACTCTCCCAGCTTTTCGTATTGTAACCCCAGCCCAAGAAGCGAAGTTGCTTCACCCTTGCGATCTTTGATCTCGCGATAGATTTCTAGAGATATCTCCAATACTGGAATTGCTTCTCGGTAGCGACTGCTTTGATATAACTTATAGGCTTGCTGAATTAGTCGATCCGCCTCTGCTTTGCGGGATTGGGTTGTTTGTGCTTGGACACTTTCAGTAATGATGGGCATAGGTAAACCAGCCAACAAAGCCATCACCATAGACACACCGATTATCCTATTCATCACCAAATAATCCTCACACTGACATCACAATCTGTAATCGTCTTGTAGGTCAGCAAAAGACTGTAAAAGTACAGATCCCCAACTTTTTCTCAGCAAGCAAAGACCATTTGCAAATTCACAAAAAAGTTGGAAACCTCAATCCGTACTTTCTAAATTTTCCTATGCCTAGCTAACTAAAAAGCATAAAACGAGCTTCCCAAAACCAAACCGTAATTACAAAAAAATTAACCAAAAAATCTCACCCCTTCAGATCAACCTCCTCTCGACTCATCTGGGGAAACTTATACAGTTACTCATATCTTCACCTGTGCGATCGCCAAATCGAGATCATCTAGAACTTCCAAATAACCTGCCCATTGACGCAAATAATCCAAATCCAATAACTCCATTTGTACCTTTAGAATCCCCAAAACATCTCGCCATTGCTTCTCAGAAACACTTTGGGTTCTCCAGATCAGCTTATTCAAAATGACATCCTCAGGTGAGGCATAATATAAAACCCGACCCTCCATCACCTCGATTGCCTGTTTACGTTGAAACTGGATCAAATCAAAAGGCTGCTCCCCTGCAATTATCAAATCCGCACGAGATATAGATTCCATATGGATTACCTGCAAAATCTTCGATTGCCCAGATCTTACATCTTCCATTCCCTCAATATAAAAACCAGCCTGCTCTAAAGCGATCGCCAAAGCATCAATTTTTGATAAAGAGATTGCTAAGACTAGATCAATATCTCTAGTCGTGCGCGGCTCACCATAAACGACCGCAGAAGCACCACCAGTAATGTAATAATCCACTTGCAAAGCGATCAAGAGATCATGTAACTGTAAAGCTATTTCTAGCGGATCTTGTATCCACATAGTTTCTGAACTTGAGAGAATAAAGTTGGGAAGGAAATCATCTTGGAGCCAAGCCTGTAAAACTTTTTGCCTAAATTCCATACTTGGCAAAGATCGAAATCTAAATTTCAATCCTCTCAAAGATGATTGCCTTGCACTCTTAGTCAACATCGCCGCCATCTGTAACCGTTCAAGATTAGAAAGCTGACGCAATTGATGGAACTCAAATAGATCCATTTCCACAGTTGTATCAATTGCCTGTGGACGGTATGTCGATATCGTGAATTTGTCTAATATTGGCATGTTATTAATTCATACCGATTTTATGCAGCTAAAATTGAGGCTTAGCAGGAGGTGGGGTAATGAAAACCGCGATCGCATTGTGGACAGGTGCTATTTCCGTAATAGAGCGATTGAGAACATTGCCACCGAGGAACAGAGTCGAAGAACTACCTCCATCGAGATTTAGCGCATCAACTGCACCAATCTTTTTGAGAACTTCCGCAGTTTGTAAAAGATTGGGAGCAATGCCTTCGGGAGCCGCTTGAACTGTAGCGAGAAGTAGTTTGCCTTTTTCCTTGGTGATAGCGATCGCACTGCGATCGGCAGATTGCGTATCAAAACCTGCTTGGAAAGTTTCTAATTTGCCATCTAGGGCTATATTGCCATTTTTCAGCAACAGGGGCCCCGCACCAATCAGGTTAGGGAAGTTGGAAAACTTCTCTGGAACGAAGGCTTGACGACCGCGCACAGTCATTCCCACAGGTAGTTGTTTTGCTGCTTCAGGAGATTGTCTTGCCACTAAAACATAACCATCGCTAGGAATGGCAACCTGTCCTACGCCGACCGCACCACCTTGGTATTGAGCAACTACGCGATCGCCTCGGACTACGATCAGCAATTCATTTTCAGTTAATGGCGTATAGCCACTGCCCCAATTGGGAGTATAACGAGCAATTCCGCGTTGGACATAGCCACTATTGAGATTTGTGAGCGTGATTTTGGTTTGATTAGCAGTAGTAATTTCTTCAGTGAAGTTGAGGCGATCAATCAGAGTTTCTCCTTTCTCATTCCATGCGATCGCGCCTCTGACTAAAGCTGTTCCCGCAATCCAGCGATTGCCTTCACGAATTGCACCTACAGGCAATTGACGAATCCGATTAAAGAAACCTCCATTAATTGCCCCTACAGCTTGAGCCTTTTCCACCATTTGGGGAACTGGTAATAAACCAAGGATGCCATTGGGTGAGCCATCGGGATTACTCCAAATCGGGCGCAATTTTAATCTTGGTTGCTTGAGATCAACTTCCAAAGCTGTAACTGAGAACTTAATCGTTTTGGGATCTTTATCTGTTTTCGGTTTATTGGGAATCTCGACAATTTTTTCAATCCTTCTCAATCCATCTGCCCATTGCACCGTTAAGCTTGGTGGCACATAGTCACGGCGCAGATCAATGACCATGCGGGGCGTGGGACTACTCAGCAATTCGATCGCAGGATGAATAGATTCCTTCGTTTCAATCTGAATTTGGGTTAGTTTGCCCTGTGGTTGCACCGTTACCGATTTCACCAGATTGCCTGCGGTGGTATTTGTGCCAATCGGTTGATCGGCAGCCATCTCTGCTGACACCACGACATTAATCACATTACCCTGATGACTCACTCGCCAAGGAGTCCGCCGATTGAGATCAATCACAAGGCGATCACCCCAAGCCTGCTTACTGCGACGTACTGCCTGTATTTTTGTGTCAGGAGTGTAGATATTTAGGGAATTGCCAATAATTTCTGTTCGCCATTGCTCAGCAAAAGGAGTGAGATCGAGATAGCGAAATCTACCCGTACTATCAAAAGCTACTCGCGAAAAGGTGGGACTAGAAAACCATCGCACCCTTTGGCGATCGGCTTTTTCCGAATCCATCATCTGTACACCTAAGCCACCCGTCAGCCAATCTTCCTGCACATACAGATTTTGTTGTCCCTGTTCCACTCTCCTAATCCAACGCCCCGCCCAAGGCTGTCCATTGAGTTGGATTACATTGCCGCTCTCAGGTATGGGTGCGGAAGGAGCGCTATCCGCAATGAGAAATTGACTAAAACTGACAGCAATAAGGGAGATTAGCGTTTTACGGTATGTCATTTTCATGATGCTAAACGGTGACTAATTTGCATAGTTTTGAGGTCATCAAAATTATGCAGAAATAATTTAAGGAGCAGGATTAAAATAGCGGGCATGAACTTGGTCGATTTCTGCCAAAATCTCAGTATTTAGCTGTACTTTAGCACTGTCGATATTTTCCTTGAGTTGTTCCATCGTGGTTGCGCCAATAATTGTACTGGTAACAAACCAACGACTTCGCACAAATGCTAGCGCCAATTGGGTCGGAGATAAATCATATTTTTGCGCGATCGCTGCATATTCGGCAGTCGCCGCCTGTACATTTACCTTCTTATAGCGCTGCCCAAATTGCGGGAATAGGGTAATGCGGGTATTGCTGGGTGAACCTTGGACATATTTGCCTGAAAGATGCCCAAAGCCCAAGGGACTATAGGCTAGTAGCCCCACCTGCTCACGATAGCAAGCTTCGGTCAGCCCCATCTCAAAGGTGCGATTGATGAGGTTATAGGCATTTTGAATCGAGACAATTTTCGGTAAACCTAACTGCTTGGCAGTATGGCTAAATTCGCTAATTCCCCAAGTGGTTTCATTGCTGACTCCTAAATGACGAATTTTACCTGTTTGAATTAATTCCGCAAATGTGGCTAATTGGTCAGCGATCGCTACCATTTCCCGTTCATTTTGAGGCTCAAATGTAACCTGTCCAAACATCGGTACATTGCGATCTGGCCAATGGATTTGATAAAGATCGATATAGTCAGTTTGCAATCTCTTGAGGCTATCATCGATCGCTTGCAAAATATTTTTACGACTTAAAGCCGCGATCGAGTCATCCCGCAACCAACTGTAATTGCGCCCTGTGCCTATAATTTTGGTGGCAATAATTAATTTATCTCTTTGTTGCTTAATATGCGGTTGGGCTAGCCATTCTCCAATATATTGCTCAGTCCTACCCTGTGTTGCAGCATTTGGCGGTACTGGATACATTTCCGCAGTATCAATAAAGTTAATCCCCTGCGCGATCGCATAGTCTAGTTGCTCATGGGCTTCTGCGATCGTGTTTTGCTGTCCATAGGTCATTGTCCCTAGACATATTTCGGACACCAACAGTTCACTTGTGCCAAGTCTCTTGTATTCCATGTTTGATGCACATATATTGCAAACATAACAATACCAGAAACACAAAAGCACAGAAGTTGTAAAGGTTAGCTCACGGCAAATTCCGTATATTTCCTCAGATTTGGTGGGTCAAAGGCAAGAACGATATCGTGATGAGGAACACCTAAGTCAACTAACTTATTCGCAATCCCGACTTCAGTTCCATCTTGTTGAATCCAAATTTTGCCGTCAATAATATCTACATGCAAAACTATTCCATAAAACCGCTTAGAGTCTCGCCAACCTGTATAAACTAGCAAGTAGCGATCGCTTGTCGTATCAAAAACAGTTTCCGCCGAAATGCGTGTGTCCCAAACAAGGCTAGCTTGGGCTTTTAGGAGTGTTTGGATATATTCACGGTACTGACTGAGGGTATCCATTGCGAAATTATCTCCTTTTCCACATCATATGCTTTTTCAAGTATTGCTATTGAAAATTGAAATTTGACTACTAATAATAGAAAGGCTCGCTAAGCGAGCCTTTCTATTATTTAAGCGTTCTTTTTCAAGATTTCTACTTTGTCTAAGCGTTCCCAAGGAAGATCGAGATCGTTGCGACCTAAGTGACCATAGGCGGCGACATTTTGATAGAAACGACCACCTCTAGTACTAGGTAGATTTTGTAAATCAAAATTCTTGATGATTGCCGCAGGACGCAAATCAAAATTATCCTTGACTAGACGCAATAGAGTTTCTTCATCAACCTTGCCCGTGCCAAAGGTATCGATGTGCATACTGGTAGGACGTGCCACACCGATCGCATAACTGATTTGTAACTCACACTTGCTAGCCAGACCTGCTGCCACAATATTTTTCGCTGCATGACGCGCCGCATAGGCTGCACTGCGATCGACCTTTGTGGGATCTTTGCCAGAGAAAGCGCCACCACCATGACGAGCATAGCCGCCGTAGGTATCGACAATAATTTTGCGTCCAGTGAGACCAGAATCACCTTGAGGCCCCCCAATGACAAATTTGCCTGTGGGGTTAACCAGATAGCGCGTTTGGTCATTAGGCTTAACGGAAGTATCAGCAAAGCTAGGCAAGACTACATGAGTCCAAAGAGCCGCCTTGATTTTTTCTTGTACTTTGGCTTCGTCAGTAATGCCATCGATCGCCGCATCATGCTGTGTCGAGATGAGGATGGTATCAATCGCAACGGGCTTATCACCTTCGTAAACTACAGTAACTTGGGTTTTACCATCGGGGCGTAAATAAGATAATGTGCCATTTTTTCGGACAACCGATAGCTGACGGGCGAGGCGATGGGCGATCGCGATCGGCATCGGCATAAATTCAGGTGTTTCATCACAGGCAAACCCAAACATAATCCCTTGGTCGCCTGCACCTACTGCTTCGAGGGCAGCATCTTCTTCTTCACCAGTACGGGCTTCGAGGGCAACATTCACGCCCTGAGCAATATCTGGAGACTGTTCATCAAGGGCAACGATTACCGCACAGCTATTTGCCGAGAAACCATTATCAGCATTGGTATAACCAATTTCAGCAATTTTTTTACGGGCAATATCGACGTAATTGACATGCGCTTTGGTTGTAATTTCCCCTGTGATCAAGACCAGACCAGTGTTTACTACAACCTCGGCAGCGACACGCGATCGCGGATCTTGAGCCAACAAGGTATCAAGAATCGTATCGGAAATCTGATCGCAAATTTTATCAGGATGTCCTTCCGTAACCGATTCAGATGTAAATAAGAAGCGACTAGCCAACTATGTTTCCTCCTAAACGTAAGAAGTGTAAGGCAAATTTTTGTATCTCTTAAGATTTATCCATCATAGTACAAGGCGTTATTGCTTTATGACTGGTTTAATTGCCGTTGAGCAACCGCGAAAAAGAAGATGGCAATCAGTACCATCTTCTTTTTCTTGGAAAATATTCAAATAATGCTTGGAAAATGTAACTGCCTATGGGTATAGTTCTGATTAGCTTAGCTACTATACTGATTGCCAAAATCGCCCAGTTTGATCAACCTATGGAGGCAAATAACTTGAAATTCCAAACTAGCGCTCAAGAAGCCTGCTATGAAAAAGTAGTAACGTGGATCCAAGAGATTTTTGGCAAATATCCCTGCGCTCGCCAAGATTTTCCCGGATTAGGAATGTTTGTCGGATCAGCCTTAGTAGAAATATTAGTTTTTCCTTGGGACGAAAATGATGCGGTAATTAATACGCGATCGTATGTAGTGGTCGGAGCTGAATTAAAACCTGAACTGATGCGATATTTATTAGAAGAAAATGCCAAGATGATTTTTGGCGCTTTTGGAATTTCACCAGACAATGAAATTCTCTTTGAACATTCCATCGTTGGTTCAACTTGCAGCATGAAAGAATTGGAAGCTTCCGTAAAGGCAGTGATGGAAATTGCTGATGAATATGACGATAAAATTGTCGATCGCTGGGGTGGTAAAAGAGCCTTAGATCGTATCCATGCAGGTACATTGTCTAATAACGGTTGGTCACTGCCTACATTTTGAGTAATGGGAATTTGCTCCACAACTTCTCATTACTCATTAAATTCTTAAGCCCTATATTTCTAGATAATTTCAATTCAGCAAAGTCCTATGCCCCAAACGATCGCCGATATTAATGACAAAATCAAAGCTGGTAAGGCTAAAGTCCTGACTGCGACTGAGCTTAAAACCCTTGTTGCCGAGATTGGGGTTACGCAGGCGACAAAAAAAGTAGATGTGATCGTTACAGGCACATTTGAGCCAATGGAATCATCGGGGGCAATTCTCAATTTAGGACATACCGATCCACCGATCAAGATTCGCACTTGTTGGATCGATGGTGTACCTGCCTATGCGGGATTTGGAGCTGTTGATATTTATTTAGGCGCAACCCAAGAACCAGAGGCTAATGATGAAGGTGTCCAAAATCGTGGCGGCGGTCATGTGATTGCGGATTTAATTGCAGGAAAGACAGTTAACTTTAAAGCGATCGGACATCCTAACGATTGTTATCCTCGTGCTAATTTTGAGACGACAATTACGAAGGATTCGATCAATCAGTTCTATCTCTTTAATCCTCGCAATCTCTATCAAAATTTTATTGTCGGTGTGAATGGAGGTGAAGAAACTCTTTACACCTATTTGGGACCTCTTCAGCCACGCTTAGGAAATGCGGTCTATTCTAATCCGGGGGCAATTTCGCCATTATGGAACGATCCTGATTTGCAATTGATTGGGATTGGTACACGCATCTTTATGGGTGGTGGTATTGGCTATGTGGCATGGGAAGGAACCCAGCATTTTCCACTGCAAAAGCGTTTGGAAAATCGTACCCCGATTGGACCTGCGGCGACTCTGGCGCTAATCGGTGATGCTAAGCAAATGTCTCCTGAATGGGTGCGTGGTTGCTATTTCCGTAATTATGGCGCGTCGCTGATGATGGGTGTTGCCGTGCCGCTACCTGTGATTAATGAAGAAGTGGTTGCAAAGGCTGCTGTACTAGATGAGCAATTGGTTGCACCTGTGATTGATTTCTCGATTCCCCGCAGAGTTCGTCCGATTTTTGGTTCTGTTTCCTATGCGGAACTTAAGTCTGGCAAAATTCCGATCGCAGGTGCGACTGTGCGGACTGCGCCTCTTGCTAGCTTGCATCTATCGGAAGAAGCGGCGAAGACTCTCAAAGATTGGATTGTCAAGGGAGAGTTCACGCTGACAGAACCTGTGGCGATGTTGCCAAGCGATCGCACCTTTTTACCCCAAGATTTACGTGGGTTTTAATTTGCCTCTGTAACAATATTGGCGATGCGATGGACGAGTTATATTTGATATCGTATAGCTATTACCTGCGGTCATTTTTGGAAAAAAGGGTATAAAACTATGATTTCACAAACATCGGAACCCTTACAAATTCTAGACTTACTCTATCGACAGGGCTATCGAAGTAATTTAATTGAGCGTTCCCTTAATAAGATCATCGAGTTAGAGCGAGCTAATAATCTTAAGCAAGCTTCTGATCTTCAAGCAAAGTTACAAGCATACGAACTTCAGTATCAAATACCTTCAGAGATTTTCTATCAACGATTTAGTGAGGGTAGTTTAGGTGATGAGATGGATTATTTTGAATGGGGTGTTATTTATGAGCTTTGGCAATCTGTTCAAGAGCGTTTGCAGGTGTTACAGCCCAAAAGACAATAGACATTATGGAAGCTAGTCAATATCTTGAAAATATTAAATCTAGACTGATTTCCAGCAATGCGATCGCTGCATTTACGATTATTGAAGAATTAGATTTAGGCGATCGCGGTTATTTTCGAGCAAGGGTTACACTCAGTAATGATGATTTCTTGGAAATTGCTGAGTATTTCAAAATTACGGAGAATGTTGTTGCAACGACTAGGTATCGCTATCAGTGGATGGACAGCGATCGCATTATCTTAAGAAAACGTTGGGACAATGTGCCGCATTTCCCTAATTTGCCTAATTTCCCGCATCATATTCATGTGGAGTCGGAAGAAAATGTCATTTCTGGTAATTCTCTAAGCATTCTGGAACTTTTAGATATTCTGGAACAAGAATTTGCGATCTGATTGCTGTAATTTGTCTCAGATGTTTGATGTTGAGGCGATCGCTTCAAACAAAGTCACTAATCGCGAAATATAAGTACTTGTAATTATCTCTAAATCTGACGATAATGTGATAGTCAGTAATTTCTAGCATCATGACCGATCCCTTGGCTGAAAAAATTGGTATTAATGTTCAGGGCGGTACTGTGAATGTGCAGAACCTGAATGTCGGTATTGCGGAACGGTTAGCACAATCAGGCGATCGCGTTAGGATTTTGGTAGTAGCGGCTAATCCGTTAGGCTCATCACCTTTGAAGCTAGATCATGAGGTAAAAACCATCCAAGAGGCGTTAAGGCGATCGCGCAAACGGGATAATTTTGAGGTGGAATATCGGCTGGCGGCTACTCCTTCAGAATTACGTCGGGCTTTGTTGGATTTAGAACCCCATGTTTTGCATTTTAGCGGTCACGGTTCGGGGGAGCAGGGTTTGCTGTTTGTGAGTGATGAGTCGGCAAGTGCGATCTATCGTTCGGAAGGGGGAGAGGTGCGATCGCGTTCGACTAATAACAATGATGAAATTAAGTTTGTACCTGCAAAACCATTAGCAAATTTGTTACAGCTTTGTGAGGAGCATTTGGAATGTGTGGTGTTGAATGCTTGTTATTCGGATGTGCAGGGTGATGCGATCGCGGCAAATATTCTGTTTACGATTGGGATGCGTGATGTGGTTGAGGATAATGTGGCGATTAAGTTTTCACAGGGGTTTTATGATGCGATCGGGTCAGGGAAGAGTTATGAAGAGGCTTTTAAATGGGGTAAGGTAGCAATCGAATTCGATCTTGCCAACGAAGAAGCAACTAAAATTCTCATTTTAAGAAAGAAAGGAGAAACAATCAAAGTTGTGGAAAATGAAAATCTACAATCTTTAGGCATGAAAAAAAATATTTTGAAGGGAATAAGAGATATAAAATTACTCAATTCATCAAGGCTAACTTTAATAAAAAAAATTAGAACTTATTTGTCTCAATCGAATAAATTTAAACTTATTATTGGTTTAATAATTATTCTTCCAATTCCTTTTGTTTTAATTTATATATATGCACAACAATATCAGAATGATAGATTTTTGTTTGCAGAAATAGAAAAAATTGAAAACTTAAAACTAGCAAATAAATATAAAGAGTGTGTTGAACAAAATAATTCTATTTTTGTTAACTCATCTTATGATCAGATAGCACGATTAATTAAGAAAGAATGTCAAGCTGGAATGCTTCAGGAAGATAAATCAAAAATAATACAATCTCAAGAAATGGTAAAAAATGGCAAGTTAACTGATGCTTTCTTACTTATCACTACAATTAGTTCTAATAGCGTTGTTTATCCAGAGTCGAAGAAACTGATTGATAAATGGTCGCTAACAATTTTAGATAATGCCACTAAACAATATCAGGAAGAAGGTAAATTAAATGAATCACTTAATTTGCTGCAATTAATTGCTACAAATAATGATGACATGAGAAATAAATCTCAAGAATTATCATCGAAATGGCAAATAGAATGGAAAAGCAACGAGAAACTAATAAATGAGGCAAATAGAGCTATAGATGAAGGTAGGCTAGATGATGCTAAAAATATAGCCCGAAATGTATCAACTATATTTTGGCAGGAAAAGGCTGATATCATTTTCCAAAAATCTAACTCTGGATCAAATCCAATAAAAACTCTACCATCCTCATCTCCTACACCTACTCTCCCAAACAACACTAAAATCGATCTCCCCCCAATCAATATAGGAAAGTAATACTTGAAGATTATGGCTTAGGTAGTGCTCTTAATGCAGTTAACGCATTCTTATATGAAGGGTTAATCTCAAGAACTTTTCTAAAGCTATCTCTTGCATCTATATATCGGTTGAGCCTAGCATAGGCTGTGCCTTTCCCATAATATGAATCTTCTAGTTTTCTGTTATCTCCTGCACAATAAGCATTAAGTTTTATTGCTTGATTAAATGAAGATATTGCTTCCTCATATCTTTCTAATTCATTTAAAGCTGTTCCTCTCAAATGCCAATCACAAGAATTTTGACTTATTCTTATAGAATTATCTAAAGACATGATTGCTTCCAAAAATTGTTTGTTCTTGTAATGAATATATGCTTTTCTAAGCCATATATAAGAGTTGTAATCAGGGTCAATTCGCAAAGCTTCCTCGTAAGCAGTGAGGGCTTCACCATATTTCTCAATTTTTTT
Organism: Pseudanabaena yagii GIHE-NHR1; assembly: GCF_012863495.1. Taxonomy (NCBI): domain Bacteria; kingdom Bacillati; phylum Cyanobacteriota; class Cyanophyceae; order Pseudanabaenales; family Pseudanabaenaceae; genus Pseudanabaena; species Pseudanabaena yagii. Next base: position 991,042 of record NZ_JAAVJL010000001.1, on the reverse strand, counting down.
GTCTAAAACAAAACCCTTTAGATACCAAGCTCTAGCACTACCGCCAGCTAATTGAATTGCTTTTTCAAAAGATTCGATGGCATCTTGATAGCGTTCTAATTTTTGAAGCACATCTCCTCTTTCTATCCACGCATTTACATAATCGTTTTTAAGGCTTATAGCCTTATCGTAAGATGACAAAGCATCTTGGTATAGTTTTAGACTTTCTAGTGATAGTCCTCGGTTGTACAAATAAACGCTACTAGGTTGAAGCTTATTAGCTTTATCATAAGCTTGTATTGCTTCTTTATAAAGCTTTAAGTTAGCTAAAGTAATACCTTTCCAATTCCAGTAACTAGCATTATTAGGATTTAACTGAGTAGCTTTTTCAAATAAGACTAATGCCTCTTGATAGCGACTTTCATTATATAATGCTTCGCCTTGCTTGATTAAGTCATCACTTGTTGCTTGAGATAAAATGATTGGTGGCTGTATAAGGGTTTGTGCGTAGGCTTGTGGTGAACCATGAAGATATAGACTAATAAAGTTAACTAATGCTAACTCCAATAGAATATGAAAAGAAAGAATTAGAGATTTGTTTAATGAGAAACTAAATTCTAACTGAGTGTTCTTTTGCATTAACTTAAAAGTTTATTAAACAGTAGATTTTGTATTAAAAGATTAAATTCAATATACAGAAGTAAAAAATAAATATCAATTGCTGAAAAAACTTTGTACAGTTAATTGAATTTATAGATATAGCAATCCTAAATAAGTCGTGAGAAAGAATTCAACTAGATGCTTTATGGTGTGGCAACTTAAAAGTTCAAACTTCTCATAAATGATCTAGGTCTGCTATAAGTTACTTAAAATTATAAAATAACATCATAATTTAGGGTCAGTTAAACGTCAATATAATATAAAAAGAGGAGATAGAACAATGGATCGATTAGAACGTTATCGCCAGATCGTGCGTACCTTTCTCGAAGAATATGCCCAAGAAAGTGTCTCACCCAATGAAAACGTCACTGCTGAACTAATATTCGATGAAAAGCGCGATCACTATTTACTAGTTCATGTTCATGTTGGTTGGCAAGGCGCTCGGCGAATTTATGGCTGTCCTATGCAGATTGATATTATTGATAACAAAGTTTGGCTGCAACACAACGCCACCGAAATATTTGTCGATCAAGAACTCATTGCTAGAGGTATTCCCGAAGACGATATGGTGTTAGGGTTACAATCACCTCGTATCCGTGAACTAGTCGCCGCAAAGAAGAAGAACAATTCAATATCTCAGCAACCACAAAATGAATTTACAAATCTATTGATTGATAAATACCGTAAACAAGGACTAGATCTATGACAAATGAATCAAAAAAAAGCTACCAAAAAGCAGATAGAATCACCTTGCCTCAGGATATTCAAGCCAAAGATTTACCTTTCTTGCCTGAAGAACTAAGAGACAACTTTATCCAGTATCAAAGATTATTAAAGTTAGATCCATAAATCAAGAGCGACCGCCTTTATTCTAAATACGAACACCAATCACTCCAACTACCTGCATAGAGTTTGCCAGTCTCAATTCCCGCAAGTTTCAACGATAATAAATTTACACAGGCAGTTACACCCGAACCGCAATACACAATTACTTCCTCAGCATTTTTGACTGACCGCCAGCGATCGCTTTGATTAGCCACCACAAAACCCTGCTCGTTAGTAACTTCCATCCAAGGATAGTTAACTGCGCCTTCGATGTGACCAGCGATCGGATCGATGGGTTCGCGTTCACCCCGATAGCGATCGCCTTCACGCGAATCTACTAAAACTACTTCTGGTAAATCCTTACGCGCTTTCACGGTTTCGATATCAACTACCCATTCCGTTTGTAATTTGGGGATAAACTTCCCAATTCTAGGATGAGGAATTTCCGAACTAGTTGCATAATTTTGGGCTTTCCACCCTGCAAAACCGCCATCGAGAAGGGCAACGCGCTCATGTCCCATATAGCACAATAGCCACCATAACCTTGAGGCAAAGGCAAATCGCGAATCATCATAGGCAACCACGGTTGTTTCACTCGTTACGCCGATTTGCGATAGCTTTGTGGCTAGCTGCTCGAAATCTGGCAAAGGATGTCTACCGCCATGTTTTTGGACAGGACTAGATAAATCAAGATTGAGATCGAGATAATAGGCTCCTTCAATATGACTCTCTTGATATTGCTTACGCCCAAGAGCTATATCCATTAACGAAAACCGACAATCAACCACGACCACCTGTGGATCATGGAGATGTTCCTGTAGCCAGTTAGCGGAAACAATGTGAGGATTAGGCATAGTTTTAATTTTATCGCTAATTTTTAGGAAAGGGGCTACGAACTAGCCCCCTTTCCTAACTGATCCATAATAAACTGCAATACAAATCGATCTAGTGAAACTATGTTTATAAAAGAGCGATCGCAGGTTTTACAGCCTTACTTAATTACTAAAGCCGAGCGCGGAATCATTGGTAAGAGTCGTTATGCAACGCGACTACGCCATGAAATTAAACAGGCAAGTGAAGATCGAGAGCCAGTATTAATCCTTGGAGAACCGGGGCTGGATAAGGATAATATTGCGGCGTTGATTCATTTTAACTCGACCTATCGACGGGAAGCGATCGCTAAAGTCAATTGCAATTTAGTACAGGTAAGTGGAGCTGAGCTATTTGGGAGAGCAGGGGGGAATGCTGGCTTATTGACCTATTTGGGAACAGGAACTCTCGTTTTAAATAATATTCAAGAACTACCAGAGGAACTGATTCCTAAGATTGTGCAGCTTTTAGAAACGCGCACCTATAGACCCGTCGGTAGTGATGAACAGGAGGAGCCGTTAATCTGTGAAACGCGGATCATCATGGTGACAGAGAAATCTCAACCCACTTGCGAATCCCATGTGAAACATTCCATTAAAGTTCCTGCATTGAGAGTCCGTAAGGCTGACATTAAACCCCATGTGGAATATTACATTAGTCTATTCTGTCGCGATCGCGGTATTCCTAAACCGACAATTACTGCCGAAGCCCTCCGTAGTTTACAAGGCTATGACTTCCCAGAAAATTTAAAGGAACTCCGATTTTTAGTAGGACGGGCGATCGTGCAGTCCTTGAATGAGCCATTTCTAACTGAGGCTGTGTTTTGGTCGCCCCAACCCAAGGGAAAGAAATTTCGGTTTAATCTACTCAATGCCTATCCTAGTTTGCGCCGTTTCTTACGCAGTGAATGGTTCACCGATCGCATTAACTACGGATTTACGCTCACATTTTTTGCGATTGTTGTCGCGACGCTATTTTTAGCCCCCCAAACCCGCGATCGCAATGTTGCCCTTAACTTATTTTGGGCATGGTGGTGGCCATTGATTTTGATCGGATTTCCATTTGTGGGGCGACTGTGGTGCGCGATCTGTCCATTTATGATTTATGGAGAAGTCACGCAAAAAATCTCACTGTGGCTCTTTCCCCGACAGCTAAAACATTGGAATCGGGATCTTTCCGAACGATGGGGTGGTTGGTTTCTCTTTGGTCTATTTGTACTGATTTATCTCTGGGAAGAACTGTGGGATTTACAAAATACCGCTTATCTTTCGGCTTATTTACTACTGTTGATTACGGCAGGAGCAATGATTTGCTCATTAATTTTTGAGCGGAGATATTGGTGTCGCTATCTCTGTCCAATTGGCGGCATGAATGGACTATTTGCAAAACTCTCCATGACCGAGTTACGTGCTCAGCAAGGGACTTGCTCCGCAGAATGCACTACCTATCAATGCTATAAGGGTGGCGCGAAAAAAGGCGAAGGTTTGGAAACTAATGGCTGTCCGTTATATTCCCATCCTGCTCAACTGCAAGACAATCGCGACTGTGTTCTATGTATGACCTGTCTCAAGGCTTGCCCCCATCGTTCCGTAGAGTTCAATCTCCGTCCATCTGCGATCGAGTTATGGACAACCCATGTGCCGCGCACCTACGAAGTCGCATTGTTACTGCTATTGCTAGGCGGGGCGTTTCTCCATCGATTGCCAGAGATTCAAACAGCGATCGCATGGCAAATTAATGCAGATGAATTCTTACCGCATTTAGGACTATCGGTGCTGATTTTGCTGTTTGTAGCAGCAGTTCCTTTAGTTGCCTATGGCATGATGCGATCGCTCCATTTCATCATGGTTAATTGGAAGAAAAGTTGCCAAGACAATCAGTTACCCTATGGGCTTAACACCTGTAAACCCAAGTCCTTTATCCAGCTTGCCTATGGATATTTACCCCTAGCTCTGGGCGCAAATCTTGCCCATTATTTACGTCTTTTCCTACAAGAAGCTGGTCGTGTCTTGCCCGTGACTTGGGCAACTTTGGGAATGGATGGCTCAAGTCTTCCTATTTTGATCGCCCATCCTGCGGTAACAGCATTTTTGCAAGGAACTGTGTTGATTTTTTCAGTGCTACTGACATGGGTTTTAACCCAAAAGATTGCCCGTCAGTCTTGGCGATCGCTCTTACCTCAGCATGTGAGTACGCTACTTTTAGCGATCGCCTTGTGGGTAATTATCCTTTAATAAAAACCCTTTATGGCGCGGCTTTGCCGAGGCATAAAGGGTTTTTATTTAGAAATCAACCCATCTTGAATGCGAATAATGCGGCGAGTTCTCTCAGCGACATCTGGCTCATGAGTTACCAGCACAATCGTAATCCCCTGCTCATTTAAGTCAGCAAGCAAATTCATCACCTCATGAGAAGTATGCGTATCTAAAGCTCCCGTTGGTTCATCGGCAAGAATTAAGGCTGGACGATTGGCTAAGGCTCGAGCGATCGCTACCCGTTGCTGTTGTCCGCCTGATAGTTGATTGGGACGATTTGCCATGCGATCGCTAAGTCCCACTTTTGTTAAGGCTTCGACAGCCAGACGACGACGCTTTTCCTTAGGAATATTGGAATAAATCATCGGTAGCATCACGTTCTCAAGGGCAGTTGAACGGGCTAGGAGATTAAACTGCTGAAATACAAACCCAATGCGACGATTGCGAATATAGGCGAGTTCATCATCGTTATAGGTGGTTAACTCCCGATTTTCGAGATAATATTTCCCTTTGGTCGGGCGATCGAGGCAGCCGATGATATTCATGAGGGTGGATTTGCCTGAGCCTGACATCCCCATGATTGCGGCATATTCCCCAGATTGAATCTCTAAATCAATACCTTTAAGAACGGGAACATCAACTTCACCGAGTCGGTAGGCTTTGCGGATATTTTCTAAACGAATCATAGTTAGTCACTTGCGTTATATTCGAGAGAGCGTAAACCGAAGGTTTACGCTCTCTCATAAATTAGTCGCTTCTAAGCGCTTGAATAGGATCGAGTTTGGCGGCACTGCGGGCGGGAATTACCCCTGCCACTAAGCCAACAATCATTGATAAGCCAAAACCTGCCAAAACTGCCCAAATTGAGATCAGAAATGGGAACTGAAAAATTGTTGCTGAACCATAGGCGATCGCTACTCCTAACCCAATTCCAACTATGCCACCCAGCCCTGAGACTAAAATCGCCTCGGTGAGAAACTGATTGAGAATGGCAGCTCTCGTTGCTCCTAGCGCTTTGCGGACACCGATTTCACGGGTGCGCTCGACCACGGAAACGAGCATGATATTAGCAATACCAATACCACCAACGATCAGAGATATGGCAGCGATCGCGCCGACCATCAGGGTTAGCAATCCGACAATATTTGTAAAAGCGCTGACAATATCCGTTTGGTTGACAATGCGGAAATCATCGGGCTGAGGTGGATAAATCTTATGGCGCAGACGCAGGAGATTGGTTAATTGGAATTGAGCCGCCTCAATTTCGGATTCGTCTAGAGCCTGTACCCAAAAACCACTCACGGAGATGCCTTGCAAAGAATTATTGCCAACCTGTCGCGCTGACATATTTTTTAAAGGAATATATACGCGATCGTCCTGATCGAAACCACCTGAAGCTCCTTTTGATTCCATTACCCCGATGACTTGGTACTGCTCTCCCTGAATGCGAATTCTCTCGCCGATCGCATTTGCCCGACCAAACAAATCAGATTTCACCTTCGAGCCAAGTACTACTAAGGATTTAGCATTATCAATATCTTCTTGCTCAAAATATCTACCCTCAGTTGGGAAAGTATTCCGAATTGGTGAATAATTAACATCCGTGCCAATCACCGTCGTGGAAGTATTTTGATTACCGTAGGAAACCTGTCTATTGCGCTGTAAATATGCGGACATCAACTTGATCGCAGGGGCTTTGGCTACAGCTTGAGCATCTTCTAAGGTCAAAGTGGAAGCAGAACCACCACCCTGATTAATACCACCTGTTCTTGCTGAACCTGTGAGGACGTTAATCGAATTTGTACCAAGCGCCTGTAACTGATTTTCGGTTGACTTCTGAATGCCTTGTCCGATCGATGTAATCGCAATTACCGCCGCAATCCCAATGATTACGCCTAGCATCGTCAGGGCTGTGCGGAGACGATTATTCCACAGAGATTCTGCTGCCATAGTCAGAATCTCTGCAAAAGGAACTTTCGCAACCTGAATACGTTGCCTTGCCAATGTTTTTGCTGGAGGTTTGGCGATTGGCTTTAACTTTTGCATAAATTTATTCTCACCTTTACCCTCGTTGTCTCTGCGGCGTAGAAGGCGTTAACCCCGGAACACCTCTAGGCTCGGTCTTGGGACGGGAACCTTCAGGGAAGGAAACAAAGATTTTCTCATCACCATTCAAGCCTGACTTCACTTCGGTTTTGTCATCCACGGTGACACCTGTTTCAATTTGTGTAAATACAGGAGTTGTATTCTGTTCTGTCTTCACATAGACCCCTGTACTGCCCTGCTGCCGCACGATCGCAACGGTGGGTACGACCAAAACATCCTTTAGTTGTCCTGCCCGAAATTCTAAGCTAGCATTCATGCCCGATCGCAACATTTCCTTGTCCTTAGAAGTGATTTCTGCCTTCACCTCAAAACTGGTGACATTTTGATTAACGATCGCCTGTGGTGAAATCGATACGACCCGCCCGCTAAATTTCTTATTGGGATAAGCGTCAACTTGAAAGGAGACCTCCTGACCGACGGCAATTTGAGCAATATTTGCTTCGGCAACATTGGCGACGACTTGGTTATTGCTAGCAAGGGCAAGAATTGAAGAAGCCGTTGCGGAACTTACTGCACTGCCTGAAGTTGTGGGAGTTACAAAGGCTCCCGGATCGGCATACTTCCTAACTACTACACCATCAAAGGGAGCGCGAATAATCGTATCTTCCAATTGTGATTGCACAGTTTGCAAAGTACCTGCTGCCGCCACAACTTGAGCCTGAGCGCGATCAATATCCTCAGGTCGTGAACCTGCCTGTTGCAACGATAAAGCCTCTCTCGCTTGGGTGACTTTAGCGCGATTTGCTTCCATTGTTGTCCTTGAAGCATCCAGATCCCTAGAAGCGATCGCCCCTTCTTTATATAGCTGTTGATTTTGACGATAAACGATTTCTGACTGTTCGAGGGTAGCTTGGGCATTAGCTAAGTTTGCTTGGGCTTGGGCAATATCTTGAGAACGATTGCCTGCGCGGAGGAGGTCGAGACTTGCCTGCGCTGCCGCCAATTGCCCATCAGCTTGGGTAATTTGTCCTAAGGTATTGGACTCATCCATATAGGCGAGGATCTGTCCTGCGGTCACAGATTGCCCTTCTTTGACTAATAAACTCTTGAGCCTACCTGAACTTTTAGGACTGACGTTGATGGATTTTTCGGGCTGGATCGTGCCATTTGCGGTAACGATGATCGGTAAATCAGTCCGCTTTATCGAAATTACGCGATCGCGTTTACGGCTGCCTTGATTACTGGCAGGGGCAATCATTTGAGTGTAGGCATAGTAACCACCACCGCCAACTAACGCAAGGATTAAGACAATGGCAATCCGCCATTTCCAGCGTCCTAGAAACGATTTCTTGGGCGGAGCAAGCTCGTCGGGAAAATCGGATAGTTCTTCGGGGAGATTATCTTCCTTCGGTTCTAGCTGGTTCTCGGTTTGCATAACAGTCACGTCAATGGTTGATACCTTTAGACTCTTATATACGATAAAACGTTCACATATTCTTAAATCAATAAGCAGATCTCATAAAATATCCACCAAAAACTCACTCCCGCTAGATAATAGGTGGTACGAAGTGCTGCCTATCATCTATGGGTTAAGGATTGGTAAACGTCAATTAGTTCCAGCCATCAATCTTTATACTGGTGTGATTACTACAGTGATTTGCAAAGGTATCCATACACATTTGCAAACAAAAAAGCAATTCTAGTAACTGGTGTTATTTGGAAAGTTGTAAAGCCCTCACCCCTAGCCCCTCTCCCGCAGGAGAGGGGAACAAGAAAATAATATGGGTTTTGCTCCCCTTCTCCTGCGGGAAAAGCAGGGTGGTTTCATTTTCGGAAAAGCAAGCAGGAAGGGAGAAGCAGAAAATTTAGAAGGAGGAAATCAGTAAGAATAAGAGCAGGAGAGAATATCAAAAACTTGATGAACCTGATTCGCGAGAACCCGTTGCCCCTGAGGAATCGTCCGAAAGCCAAGGCGACGAACAGTGGTCATGATAAAACAGTGAATAATTGCCCAAATAGTAGGAGCATTACCACCACGACGTAACCCCGTATCCTCTTGAAAAAGGACATCGCGCACCCAATGTAAGCGATTTTCAATGCCCCAGTGTAGGCGAATCGGGTCAAGAAACTGAGCCGCCTTGAGAGACAAGTCAGAAATATAACCAACTGATTCGACAAAAGGCTTGTCATCACGCCAGCCCTCGCGTTCCACATAAATCAAAGACTGTAGAGACGACCATTGTTTACGTAGGTGAGTCGGCGCAGGATAAACCCAAACGCGACGGCGCACTTGACGGCTATGAGATTTGTCAAACTCTTCAGCATAGCTAAGGGCTTCCGTGGTTTGATGTAAGTTATCCAAAATCTTGAGCAAATTCGGTTGATTATTTTTGAGCGCAATCAAATAATGCTGTTCCTGTTCAACAATTAATTTCACCGTATCTTTTTGGCAATGTAAGGCATCTAGGGTGAAAGAGGCTTTCTGCCCTTGTAAAGAGGTAATCACTTGTTTAACGACTTCGATTTCACTAATTTGTTTGTTTTCGGATACGGCAAGGGCTATTACTTCTCCCGTTTCATGGGTAAAGGCTGATACGGTACTGGTAAAGTTTTGCCTAGAATCAGTCTGATTGGAGACAGTACATTTGATGCTTTTTCCGTCCATCGCCAGCCATTGCCCTGATTCGCCTGTATAGCTATTTCTACACCACTCGTTAAATAGTTTAACTATTGGCTCAATTTCTACTCCTTGAATGACACGACGAAAGGTCGAATATGACGGGATTCGACTCTCTGGTGCTAGCTCTAGCCTTGTTTGTAGGGTTTGCCAATGTTTCTCACAGAAATCTGCTAAGGGTCGATATCCGTGATAATTACACAATACTCCCAGCAAGGTTAAGCACATGACTAGCCATAGTGGATGTCGCTTACCTTTACTTTTCCGATGGTCTGGGATCTGCTTTAATTGTTCTATAAAGTTCATGGTCTGGTTTTGCTTTTTGTTTAGCTCTTAACAGACCATTTTTTACTATTTTGGCTTTGCTGTTTTTCTGTAATCCCTTCTCACTATCACTTCCCGAAAATGAAACCACCCTGCCTTCTCCTGCGGGAAAAGGGGTTGGGGGATGAGGGTTCCACTTACCATCAGCTAGTAAGAGTTTTGAGGTTTCATTTTGCCTACGGCAAAATGAAACCCGATGTATCACTTGGATGACTGTTCTTAGAAAATCTGATATGCAAAATAGATCCGCTCGTTCTTATGCTTTTCTGTCGATTGGAGCCGCCATCCTTACTATCGGATTGAAATTAGGTGCTTATTTATTAACTAATTCCATTGGATTTTTATCCGATGCCCTTGAATCAGGAGTCAATCTCATTGCCGCAATCGGTGCAGTGTGGGCTTTAACCTATGCCGCGAAACCTCCAGACGAGGAACATGCCTTCGGACATTCCAAAGCTGAATATTTTTCCAGTGGGTTTGAAGGCGCATTAATTTTAGTTGCGGCGGTTAGTATTGCGATCGCGGCAATCCCTAGACTCTTGCATCCTCAGCCTCTAGAGCAGATCAGTTTCGGTTTAGTCTTATCCCTAGTCGCATCAGCAATCAACGGTGGACTTGCCCTGATCTTACTCAAAGCAGGGAAACGCCTCCAGTCGATTACGTTACGTGCTGATGCTCATCATTTACTTACCGATGTATGGACTTCTGTGGGGGTAATCCTCGGCATATTATTAGTATCTGTAACAGGATGGCTGATTCTTGATCCCTTAATCGCTCTATTGGTCGCGGCAAATATTGTCTGGACTGGCGTAAAGCTAATACAGGAGAGTGGATCGGCGCTGTTAGATGCTTCTATTCCATTAATGGAAAGGCAAATGATCGATGAGATTTTATCGGCTTACGATCGCCAGAAGATCCAATTTCACGATATTCGTACCAGAATTGCAGGCACAAAGAGGTTTGTCTATTTTCATGTCTTAGTCTCAGGAACATGGACTGTGCAGGAGGGACATGACTTATGCGAAGAGATTGAATCCAAAATTATGGCAACTATCCCCAATATCAAAGTATTTACGCATTTAGAGCCTTTAGAAGATCCTACATCATGGACTGATCAGGGACTGTAGGGACGCTTCTCATCCCTTTGTTTACAATTGATTGGTGGCAAATGTATCACACTGATTCATATCTCCCGTATCCAGACCACGCTTAAACCAAGTGACCCTTTGTTGAGATGTGCCATGCGTAAAGGATTCGGGAACTACATGTCCACTCTTTGACTGTTTTTGTAAGTAGTCATCACCAATTTGCGTAGCTGTATTGAGAGCCTTAGTAATATCTTGATCGGAAATCAGACCACGCTGAGCCGTGAAATGTCCCCATACACCCGCAAGGCAATCCGCTTGTAATTCCTGACGTACTGAGAGTTCGTTAGCTTTGACCTTGTTAGAGCTTGCCTTTAGCTGTCTGACATTACCAGATATGCCGCGTAAATTTTGGATATGATGACCGACTTCATGGGCGATCGCATAGGCTCGCGCAAAGTCCGCATCACTACCAGCCGTAGCTTCTAGATATTTAAAGAAACCCATATCTAGGTATACTTTTTTGTCCGCAGGGCAGTAAAAGGGACCTGCCGAAGTTTTTGCGGAGCCACATGCCGAATTAACGGAACCTGCAAATAGGACTAATTTAGGGGCTTGATAGTTAGTATTTAGTTGTTGTTTAAAAATTCTTCCCCAAGTATCTTCGGTATCACCAAGAATTGATTTGACAAAGGCAGAGTCACGATCTTTGGTGGGTTGTTTGACTAGAGACTGTGGTGCAGGTTGCTTTGTATTAGATAAAAAGCCTAAAAGCTGAGCAGGATTAACTTTAAAAACTAGACCCGCAACTAGGGCGATCGCAATACCACCAAAGCCTAGTCCACCTAGACCGCCGAGCATTCCTAATGGTGATGAGCTTGAGCTAGATGAGCCGTCACGCACATCTTCTACGTTGTCGCTCTCCCGCATTTCATCCCATTTCATATTGTTAATCCCTGCTTTTATGGCAATTTATTGTGGAGAATATAGCATTTCTCACTCTTGTTGAATCAGAAAAGAGGCTTAAGCTTGGTTTTTAGATAGATTTTATGCACCCATTCCCGAATATTGTTTAATGCCCTTACGCCATAGCCAGCGATTGATTACAAAAGTAACTGCCATCCATCCCCCCATTACGCCAATTCCCTGCCAGATATTTACCGCCTTGCCCACTAAAATCGCAGAGGGGAAATAGACCATATAGGGAAATGGAGTCCATAGGACGATATCCCTCGCTAATGGGGGAAACACTTCTAAGGGCGCAATAATTCCTGAGAGAAATATATAGGATAAAAACCAGAGTTGCTCGATCGCACTAGCGCGTTCTGTCCAAAAGGCAAGCATTCCAAAGGTATATTGAATTAGGAAGCGTAATAAAAAGGCGATCGCCACCAGAAATGTTGCGAGTAAACCAGTTGCTAATGAGGGTATCCAAAATGATTGTGGATAGAGAATAAAAAATAGTGCTACCAAAACCACCAACATCGGTAATCTTGCCCAACGCTCGGCAATGTGATTGATTAAATGATGCCAAAAGGGATCGATGGGTTGTAATAGCCGATGGGAAAGTTGACCTGAAATGAGTTCCTTCTCAAAGTCCCAAATCACCCAGACAATATTAAACTGGCGCACGATAAATACGGCGAGAAAGTAACGGATAAATTCTAGCGATGTCATGCCAAAGCTACCATTTTCTGAAGCCTTGAGCCATGCTCCCATCAAAATAAATGGCAAAGAATTAGATAGTAACCAGATAAACAGCTCGGCACGATATTCGAGCATGTAGGCGTAATAGGTTAAGAACATAGTCTTAACAACGCGAAATATATATCTAAGCTGCATAGTTCAGTTTATCTGTTATCGCAATTTGGACTTTTGCCTATGGCAAACCCTAAACTCCAAAACTTGGCTGTGATTGATTTTTGCTTGGCAAATTGAGTATACACGCATTTGCCAAGCGCTTGGTTTTATGGCGATCGCTTAGGGTTCTGCGATTTAATAAGGAACCAAATTTTTTGTGGCGCGGCTTCGCCGCGCCACAAAAAATCGGTTCCTTATTTTCCTGTATGTCCCTTGGCGCAGGTTACTAGTTGAGATATGGAGCGATCTTGGAGAGATTGCGATATTTGCAGAGATTTTTCATATTGTCCTGATTCTGCATAGGCGATCGCAATTTCTTCTAATAACGAAGCCTTGGAAGAAATATCTGGTTCTGAAGACTGAGGCATCTGTTGAGCAAATACCAAGGCTTGCTCCAGATCGCCGACATCAAGAAATTGCTTGACAATTAAAATAAAGGACTCAAGTTGCCAACGAGTTTCCGTAACTTGTTGCAATAGTTTCAGCGCTTTGGTGGTATGCCCAGCTTTTGCGAAACCTTTGGCTAGATCTGCCAAGACAAAATTTCGATAAGTTGGGGATAAACGACCTTGTAGACTTTGGGCGGCTTCTAGCTTTCCATTTTTGAGATAAGCCTGAATTGAGTCGTATACAACTTGCTGCATTAAATTATTTGGTAAATTCTTGATCAGACTGAGAGCTAAATCAGGATTGTCGTTCCGAGCTAGGTTATCTGCCACATCAATCAAAGTCTGTTGCTTTTGCTCCACCGATTGAATCTGCTCAATCATCTGTAGTGCTGTTTGAGATTGACCTAACTTGGCATAGGTCTTAGCAATGACATTCCAAGCTTGATCGCGATCAGCAGTTGATGGAATTGTTCGCGCTAGCGATTCTGCTTCATGTAATAACGGTGCGAGCAGATCGATGTCTTTGCTAGCATTTTCACTGCGAATGTTCGCTAAAATGGGAGATAGACCTTTAAATCGCTCTACTGGATCAGCAATAGTATTGACTATCTGCATTGCCGAGTCCACTCCTGAAAACTGCAACCATTCTGAGGCTAACGCATAGGTGATAAATCTGCTCATCTCAATCGTCGGATGCGAGATTGCAGTCTGTAAAATCTTGCCAAATATCTGCTTCAATTTAGCTTGACGTTCATCGCCAAAATCTAATACAGAAGGAGGTAAGTAAGTTCTTTCGGCAATTATCGATAGCCACCAGACTTTACTTAATGGGTTACCAAAGGAGTTGGCATAGTCAAGAATCTGGGCAAACAACTGCTCAGCTTTACTAACTTTTCCGAACGCACGATATTCCCAACTGAGATTGTTCAATAAATTTAGCCAGTCTTGTCTATCTCTACCGCTATTACTTTTTTTGAGGGATTGGGTGACTTCTAAGCTCTTATCTAACATAGCGATCGCCTGTTCTTGCTTGCCCAAGGCAAACAATCCTCTAGCAATCTTCACCATATACTCAACCTTGTCTCTAGGCGATTCATTGAGTTTTTGTTGTTTGATATTTAGTCCTTGTAAAAGAGCTTTCTCTGCCAGTTCTGGCTGTTTTAATTCGATAAAAAGCATTCCTAAGTTTCCCCAAAGATCATACTTCTCTCTATAAAAAACAAGGGTTTGCCATCTAGATTGCTCATTATTGCTGATTGATGACAAATCATTTTGTAGTAACTGGGATGCTTGATTAAGCACAGAAACTGCTTTTTCAGGTTCATTTACTGCTATGTAATGGTATACAACCTGTATCAATGCCTCTACTTGCATTTCAGGAAATTGCTTCTTGTCCATGCCATTAACTAGTTGCAACACAAGGCGATCTTGATTGGCTTTCTGATAGCGTCTGAGTTGGAGCGCGAAGACTGAGACTTGTTTTGTCGGTTCCGTAATCGTTTTCAACCTTTGTAAATGACAAACAGTAGGAATCCCGCCCATCTTGATGTTACTTTCAATCTCTGGAGTTTTAGCTAAACTAGCCATCGGAAAGCTGGCACATAAAAAAAGAATGCCGAATCCACTTATTAATCTTTCTTTTGTAATGAAGCTCATATAAACTGCCAATATTATTGTTATTGAGAATGACTCAGAGAGAATTAACTTCTTTCGTGACCTTTTTCCGCCGCCATATTTTATAGATAATGAACCCTCCTACAATAATGATGATGACTATCCCAGCAATTTGTAACCCAACGATTAAAGTAATGGCAGGCTGATGTATTGCTACAAAACGATGTTGTGGCACAAAATAGGTTTGGACAACGCGAACAAGATCCTTTGCCGAAACTTTCTCAATTTCTGAGACATAATCTGGGATGGTTTCCGTGTTTGAGAGTATAGCTGACCAAGATATCAATGAGCCTGCGATCGCGCCATTACCTTCTCGTGAGATCAGCCAAGACCGAATTAACGCTGTTTTTGCTTCTGCTAAACGTTTTTCATCTACTTTGCCTTGTCGCACATTCTCTATATAGCTATCAATGAGTTGTAAAATCGTATCTCGATGTTTTTCTTCGGAACGAGTAAAGACTGCGAAATATCCCACATCCTCATAACTATTGTTATAAGCCGATAAACTATAAACCAAGCCCCGCTTTGTGCGAATCTCGTCTGTTAAATCACGATTCATCATTTTCGCTAAAACATCAAGACTCCAGCGATCGCGATGTTTATCACCGACAGTTTGTGCTCCTGTCATTAAGCGAATTTGATCATTGAGCATCGGCCCTGCAACTTTGACGCGATAGGCTCCTTGATTGGCTGGGATTGCGTTTGTAATTGAGTTGGGTTTCCCTTGCGATCGCAAATTACCAAAGTAGGTTGTTACCATGGGTTTCAATTGTGATGGCTCAATATTGCCAACCACGATCAGAGTCGCATTCTCAGTGGTGTAATGCTGTTTGTAATAATCCAGCAACATATTCCGATCAATTCGTTTCAGGGAATCCTCTTCTCCAATCACACTCATTGTCAAAGTGGAATTTGGGAATAGTGCTTTTTCCACTTCTCGACTAAGATCGTAACCATATCCCCATGCTTCTAACTGATTGATCAACCATCCATACTGTCCTCCCTTTTCTTGGAAAACCACATGTCGCTCTTTCTCCACCTTATCCACAGGAAATGTCGGATGAAAGACTATTTGCGATAGCCAATCTAAAGCTGTTGAGATATCGCGATCGGCAACCAGTGCATAGTAACCAGTCTGCTCTCGATCTGTCCAACCATTCCATGACCCACCAATGTTAGAGATTGTATCTTTAACCTGTTCTTCATTCCAACGTTCTGTGCCCGTAAAGACCATATGCTCGACATAGTGAGAAATCCCATTATTGGCAGCAGTCTCATTCCGCGAGCCAGTTTTTATTACCAGATAGACAATCACAGATTGGCTATCTGGTCGATATTGATGCCACACACGCAAGCCATTGGCTAGCTGATAGCGTTCTAGGGGAATTGATGGATTTGATTTAGCTTCTAGAGATTTAGGTATGGTTGTGCTAGCAACGCATAGTAATAGAGGAAATAAAACTAAATCTCGAAGTAAATTCATTGGTTTATGGATGGTTGATGTGATTAATTATCTAGGTCATTTTGCCTTTAACTACCAGATAAACTGACCCTGGCAGCCAAAACCCAATCGTTACGGGAAATCTAGAAAAGTTTCCTTGATGAGCACCTTCGATCAGAGTAAATATGCAAGATGCTATGCCGATCGCACCTAAAATCCGTAAGGTTACAGGACGTGACTTGGGAAAGAAGCAAGTACTAGCGATCGCGCCAAGTACTGCCAAAATTAAAACCCCACCTGCTATAAATGTAGGACGCTGTTCTGGAGTTAAGGCTGCATATCTTTCTGGGGCTAACATGAACAGCAGGATCCCCGCCACAATGGTAAGGATACCGAGAATATTCCAAGTCGTTTTACTCATGATAGTCTCTCTACAAGGATATGGCTAACTTGAGACTATTATCCAAAATCCCTCAATATGAATAGGCGATCGCAGTCCTTGCTTTTATGTGTTTATCAGCATACATATTGTGTGATAGCGATCGCTAAAGTTTCTACGATTTAACAATGAACTGATTTTTTGTGGTGCATATTGCTGCTGCTATGAGGTTTTGAGTAAAGGCTGCATATCCATGAGGACAATGGTTTTTAATGATGTCTAAATTTATGTGAGTGGCAAGATCCCAACGGATTTTTAATGGTCGTTGATTATTTGTTTTCTCATTTAGGTATGTAGAATTTGCGATCGCATCTTCTAAAATCTCTTTTGTATTTTCTAAATCCTCTAAGTTTTCTAACTTGGCAATATCTACGCCTAAAACCTGTGAAATAGTCTGAGTATCGGCAAGTAACCATGTCTCAAAATTTCTAATTGCTAATCCACCCGCACTGCGATCGCTAATTTCCTGTTCATTCTCATCTAAATGATTACTACGAATTTTAGCTAAAGCAATTTCTAAATCATGCTGTCTTTTGGATAAAACGTCGTCGGCATCAACCACTATCAAAATCATATCGATCTCTTCAGGTTTCCATGCGATGACCACTTGGGCAAGATATTTGGGTTGTAAAATTGAGTGCCCAGTCCGCCTCGTAAAAATTCCACTTTCATGATTTGTAGGATGTCTTTGCACAAAGTCACAATCTAAACCAATGGCTTGAAGCTCTCGTCTAATCAGAGTATGCAAAGCACCTTCTCTACATCTTTCGATAATTTTTCCACCATCTTCTGGGTTGATATATGGAATACTTGCACCGAGTTCTGCTTCTCCTTCAGCAATTAACCCAATCCGAATCGCACGATTCATGCAGGATTACCTCCAAACTGGTTGGTAAACCAAAGTTCACCAAGAGAACCATCATAGGCTTCTAGTGCTTTTTGAAAACGGACAGAATCTGTGGGCAAGTTATGAACTTGAGTTTTGCCTTCGTTATCAAGTTCTACAGCGCGGACTTGATGTGGTTCGACATAATTTAGTAGCGTGGGAGAATGGGTTGTAATCAATACTTGAACTGGTTTACCAGTGATTCCTTCCGTGGAAACAAGTTTTAATAGCTCCATCATTTTGTGCAGTAGCCAAGGATGCACGCCATTTTCGATTTCTTCAAAGCAAATAATACTAGGGGTGTTTTCTTGATATAGCGCTGTCAGAAAAGCTAATATCCTCAATGTGCCATCAGATATATCAGAAGCAGGAATATGATGTTCTGAATATTTATCTATCAATTGTAATGAGAAACTCTGATTACTACTACGAGGTAATGAGATTTTTTGTATGTTTGGAACAAGAAATTTTAGCCTCTCTTCTAATTCATCAAAACCTTTACGATTACTAAGTAAGATATCAACTAAAGCATAAGCTATCCCCTCTCCTGTTCTTGCCATACTGCCATTGGATGAAACTTGGTTAGACAAATTTAGTGGAGCAAAATCGTAAATACAAATCTTACGCAAAGCTTCTGCAATTGGAGAAAATTGATAGTTGTTGGCAACCAGAAATGCACTTAAAGAAAGCGTATGTGAAGCCTCTGAAGTTTCCTTGGCAATCTCGTTTTCAAGGATTTTTATTAAAATATTTTGCTGTGGGTAAGCAAAACTCACGAAAAGATCAGTCAGTTTGGATAAAGCGGTTTCATTTTTTTTAAGAGCACTGACTATGAAACAAAGATGATCTAAATTACCATGCCAAAATTTAGACTCAATATTTACTTGGGTTTTACTCACGGCTTGAAGTGATTGGGAAAAAAAATCCTTGGCATTGTATGCGTTATTGATACTCCCTGCCAGTCTATTAAGGAAATCAGATAATACAACTAGAGATTCACAAATATTGGACTTGCCAGAGCCATTTGGCCCAATAAAGACAGTTAGTGGTTCTAGATCTATTTCAGTGTCAAAGAGGCTTTTATAATGTTGGACTTTAAGTTTGGATAACATAATCTATTCTAGGTTTCAACTTAATGAGATAGGAAAATATTAAATGGGAAGTCCCAAGAAAGACTTGATTAAGTTGGTGCTTTCTTGAGCTTTTTGGAACCAATCGCTACTATTAGATAATGATGTCAAGTAAACAGATATCTTTTGTCCTGAATCGAGAACCACATAGACTGGATTTACTGCGATACTATTGCTTGATGCTGATTCTAAAATGATAACATCTGAAATTTGCTCTAGAGGATATTCAGACGATTTGTAACCCAATAAACCTTTTACTTCCACCTTCAATTTTTGAAGATTTTTGTCAAATGTACAAATCCTAACCTGAGCAACAGTAAAGAATATCAATAAAGTAATTGGGACCCATAGGAAAAACCAAATTAGTAAAATTGCACTTGGATATAGAGTGATTGAGACTGATTTCTGTTGACTATTTCGCAAAAAATTATTGATTTGGGCAGCCATTGCACTTTCGCTAAAAGAACTACTTCCGCCTCCCCATCCCTGACCTAATGGAACGATACCCTGCTTGGTATTAATTTCAAGACGGTGGGATATTTCTTGCTTGTCATATTTTTGTCTGACCTCAGCACCTAGCAAATCGTTAAGTGGAATTTGAGTTGTGCGTGTTCCTAGCGTACTAATAGTTGTTTTTTGGCACAAATCATTGCTTGAGCCTTGGCGTTTGCAGCTAAAAGAGTTGATGTCTATGAAAAAAATACCAATCAAAATACCAATCGTAGGGAATATGGCTGTAAATAGCCACAGTCCGATAGGTCTACTGTAGAACACCAGTCTCCTAGGTGTTTGTTCTAATATTTTCATAGCATTAAAATTTTAGCTTTTAATCTCCATAATATAGCAATCTCAAAAAGATTCAGGAACTTTATAAAAAGGCGATCGCACATAAACTCAGAGCTTCTGTCCACTCGACGATCGCACCGTAAGTATCGCCTGTATGCCCACCGAACTGGCGATTAAACCATGCACCAATGAGCCATGCAAGGCTAAAACCGATTATCGTTATACCAATTCCTAAATAGATTGCATGGAAAAAATAGGCGATCGCTAAATTACTCATTGTCAATAGAATTGCCACTAGCCACACCTGCCATTGATGCAAATCCTCTTGATGAAATTTGCCCTTACCGATCGCTTTGAGATAGGGATAAGCCATGATTGCTCGTAACTGTCCCCACCTTGCCCAAGCCCAAACATTGGCTAAAATCCAAAATCGCTGATCTCTAATTGCCGCAAGCGCAACTACTTTTAAAAGCAAAATGGTGATCGCTGCCATTGCGCCAAAGGCTCCCGTATGACTATCCGCCATCACCTCAAGGCGACGATTGGGATCGGTAACAGCAAGCCCGTCGGCAGTATCCATTGCCCCATCGAGATGTAAACCGCCCGTAATCAATAATCCTAATAAAATCGTAAGTAGCGATCGCAGATAAATAAATTCAGGCGTAGGCTTAAGAAGTCCTAACAGGAGATCTAAGCAGGCGATCGCACTACCGATAAAAATCCCGATTAGTGGCGCATAGACAGCAATTCCCCGAAAATCGAGCATTCCCTTGGGACGTAGGGGCAGACAGGTATAAAAAATTAAGGCTGCTTGAAATTTCCGCCAATGCTGCATTTGGATCAAACTCTATAAATTAGAAAAGCCACTTTGTGGGCTTTCTAATTTATAGCTGCTGTCAGCCAGATTAGGACGTAATATCCAGAGAGTTGCGGCACTTCGTGCCGCAACTCTCTGGATATTAAACCTTAGGAACGTTTGCGAGCGAAGAAAGATTAGCTAGGATAGAGGCAATAGTTTTTTGCATCGAGAGTTTGCGTAGAGAGCATGATAAAACAGCGTCGGATTTGGTCTTGGCTTGTGATTGGTTTGATGGCGATCGCCTTGCAATTTTTCTGGATTGGCGGGGCAAATGCTGCGGTGACAGACTATTTGCAAGAACAAAAATTCCTCACTAATGTTTGGCAAATCGTCAACCGTTCCTATGTGGATTCGGATTTTAACCATCAAAACTGGTACAAAGTACGTCGTCAATTTATCAATCGCAAATTTAATAGTCGTGAAGATACCTATGCGGCAATTCGCGAAATGCTCGCAACTTTGGATGATCCCTTCACCCGTTTGCTAGAACCAGACAAATTTAAAAGTATGCAGACCAGCACATCGGGGGAGTTAACAGGTGTGGGCTTGCAAATAGTTGTCGATGAACCTGATAACAAGGTGACAGTGATTGCACCGATTGAAGGTTCGCCTGCGGATGTGGCGGGTGTGAGATCGCGCGATCGCATTGTTGGCATTGATAACATTCCCACTAAAGGCTTGTCCCTTGATGAATGTGCTAACAGAATGCGTGGAGCGATCGGCTCTGAAGTGAAGCTGAGCCTAGAGCGTCCTCTTGCTGATAGCAAAGGATTTGAGCAGCTTGATGTGGTGATTAAACGCGATCGCATTGCGGTTACACCAATCATTGCTAAGCTCAACCAAGAAGAAAATCATAAAGTCGGCTATATCCGCTTAAATCAATTCAATGGTAATGCATCGGCGGATATGGAAAAGACCTTGAAGAAATTTCAATCTCAAGGCGCAGATCGCTATGTACTTGATCTACGCGGTAATCCAGGGGGACTATTTGATGCAGGTTTACAAATTGCGCGGATGTGGATTCCTGAAGGAACTGTCGTTTATACCGTAGATCGTCATGGCGTGCAAGAAAGTTTTGAAGCCAAAGGCGATGCCATTACTAAGGCTCCGTTAGTAGTGCTTACGGATGGTGGCACGGCTAGCGCTAGTGAAATCCTCGCTGGTGCGTTACAAGAGAACGATCGTGCTCAGCTTGTGGGGACAACAACTTTTGGTAAGGGATTAATTCAATCTCTCTATGAATTGGAAGATGGTTCAGGTTTAGCGGTGACGATCGCCAAATACGAAACTCCTAAACATCACAATATCCACAAACGCGGCATCATTCCCGATGTGGAAGTTGAACTTACGCAACCAATCACTCGTAAGCAACTAGGTACTAAGGAAGATCCGCAATATGTGGCGGCGCTATCAGTATTAGATGGAACCTATAAAAGTATGGTCGCCAAATCCTAAGAAAGTAAGCTTAAAAATTTGCTATTAATAAAAGTACCTGTGGCTTCGATTCCGCTCAGCCAACGTTGGCTGAGCGGAGTCGAAGCCATGTGAACATGGTGGGACGTTTTTTCTCCGCTAATTTTTTAGCGTCCCTTTTTTATGACTTCCAAGCTTTCATCTTATCGGGATTCATTAATCCGTAAGGATCAACCATGCGCTTGAAATTCAACTGAGCGTAATCTACGGTTTTCATACCACCATCTTCGAGAATATAGGTATGGGGATTGGCGATGAATACTCCCTGCGATTCGTGGTAGGCAATGATCTCATTGAGGCGATCGCCTGTCGTGAAGCGTACCAATTGAATCGCCGCAGGAATGACCACCCCATTTACCCGAATAAACTCCAAGTGCATAATTACCTCGTCACCAAAATATTCATGCATCCGTTGCACAAGTTCCAATTTCGGATCGTTTAAAAATAGGCTCTGAAGATAGGTAAAAGAGTCATCGGTAGCACGGGCATGGAGTGTCGTGTGATTCCAAGAAAACTCAACAAGGCTGAGTCCTTTACTTGCTTCCTGAGCATTTTTCTCATAGCAAACTTCACCTTGAAATTCCTTAACAAGGCTGAGAAATGGTTCGCGATCGCTTTCAGCAACAAGCACCAATGCACAATGGGAATCCTTGGGAATATAGCTCTGTAAAGCTGTGAAATAATTGCTACTTGGTGCAGCATGGACACTAATCAGCTTTTTGATAATGCCATCACTATTACCAAGAGCCTGCCCAAATCTTGCCGCAGTCATGAAGTCCGTAAAACTAACTACAAACTCTGACCAGCCATAGGCGGTCGCCAAAGGAACTTCTAGTTCTGTAATAATGCCATTTGTGCCATAGGCATGATTGACCTTTTGGACATCATCGCCTCGCAACTCGATAATACGGGGTTCATCTTCGAGGGTAACGACACGCACAGCGCGTAAATTTCCGCGATCGCGCAATTGTCCATATAAAACCGAACCAATACCGCCACTGCCGCCAGCAATAAATCCACCAACGGTAGCAGTTCTAAAAGTTGATGGAACCATCCGCGATTCCCAACCAATTTCTTGGGCTTTTTTATCAAGGGTTACCATTTTTACGCCTGCTTCCACACAGGCTAGTCCTGCTTTTATCCATTTGATTGCTTGTAGGCGAGAAGTTTCTAAAATTATCCCACCACGCATCGGCGTGCATTGTCCATAGTTTCCTGTTCCACTACCCCTGACAGTCAGAGGGATTTTATATTTCACACAGGTTTGGGCAATCCTCAATACTTCACTTTCGTTACTAGGTCGTACCACGACATCGCCAACTTTTCCTGCTAACAATGGAACGAGGACGGGACTAAAGTGTGCATAATCTTCCGAAAGTTTCGCAACTTGTGCAGGATTAGTAATCGTCTCAATACCTGATACTTCTTCTAATAGATTTTCTAAAGATATTTGCATATTTATATATTTTCACTATCCCACTATTCTATAGCGGATCTATAGCGGAAAGAAGTAAAGCTAATGCTAGACTGGAAAGCGCTATAATGATTTTCTATGAACTTAGAGATAATTCCTCCAGAAAATAATCTTAATTTGATTGAAGTTACGTCAGAATTAGCTAAACCAGAGCGCATTGATCGCTTTTTAGCGCAGCATACGGATTTATCGCGATCGCGAATACAAGCCTTAATTGATGAAGGTTATGTCACCGTTAATGACGTTACTTGTAATAACAAAAAGGACTTAATCAAGGCAGGCGATCGCATTCAGTTAATCACCCCAGCAGCAACACCTCTAGATTTAATTGCTCAAGAGATTCCCTTAGATATTCTCTACGAAGACGAGCATTTGATTGTCATTAATAAACCTGCGGGACTAGTCGTACATCCTGCCGCAGGGCATAGTGATGGAACCTTAGTAAATGCTCTCTTAGCTCATTGTAAGGAACTATCAGGCATAAATGGAACTCAACGTCCGGGCATCGTACATCGTTTAGATAAAGACACAAGTGGCGTGATGGTGGTGGCGAAAAATGATCGCGCCCATCAGGATTTACAAGCTCAGATACAGGCAAAAACAGCACGACGGGAATATTTAGGAATTGTGCGTGGAGTTCCCAAAGGTCAATTAGGGGGTGAATCAGGAGTGATTGATGCGGCGATCGCTAGACATCATAGCGATCGCAAAAAAATGGCAGTGGTCGAAAATGGACGCAAAGCCGTTACCCATTGGCAAATTAAGGAACGCTTAGGCAATTACACCCTCGTTAAATTTGATTTGGAAACGGGACGCACCCATCAAATTAGAGTGCATTCAGCATATATGGGCTGGGCGATCGCAGGTGATCCTGTCTATGGACATCCCAATAAAGAAGTTTCGCAATATCTCTCAGGTCAAGCTCTCCACGCATGGCGGTTGACCTTTACGCATCCAGTCTCAGGCGAACTCATTGAAAATATTGCGCCATTGCCCGAAGGCTTTGAGAAGCTACTGACCGTCTTGCGGCGTAAAAGATGAGTAATGTTCTGCGCGGAGCGCAGGACATCATCACTTTATTTGTCCGAGAATTCTTTGTAAACGGCTGCTCACAATTGATAGAAGCGTACTAGACAATAGAGGATTGCGTTGGAGCAGATGCTCAAGATCGCGATCGCTCAGAGTCAAAACCCTAGCCTCGGTACTTTCTACCGACACGGTGGCGGTGCGATTGGTCTGGGTCAATACACCCAACTCACCAATCGTCTCACCCCGTGTACATTGATTAACAACCTTAAGCGAACCATCCTCTTGTTGCATGATCACATCGACTTGTCCATCGATAATAATCAGTAACTCATTACTATCATCCCCTTCCCGACAAAGGACTTCGCCTTGGGCAAAGCTTTGGGGCTGACAATGCCGTGCAATTTCAATTAAGGTATTGATATTGATGTGATGGAAGAAGCGAGTTTCAAATAAATATAGAGCTTTCTCTAAGGTGGTTAAATTTCTAGGCTCAGATTGATTCTCGCCAACTTGCATTACCGCTTGGGCAGTTTCCGCCAAAATTGAAGTCGCATCCATACCTTTTTGTAATATTTCTGTGGCGGCACGCTGGGCTTTAGCCAAATCAATGGTGCTTAGAGCCTGTAGGCTTAAGGCTTGCACCAAAGGCTCAACATCTTCATGTAAGAATCTTTCCAAGACACTAATTAGGGTTCCAGTCACATCTTCAGGCAAGATTTTTGCTGTTGAGATATCTACGCTTGTTTCAGTTGTCTGCTCAATGAGATTGATTACATTCTGATGAAAGCGATCTGACCAAAAATGCTCAGTTCTCTTTTTATCTAAAACTTGTCTGAAGGTAATTGGTGTCAGTAAATTGATCGAGTTGATAATTTGAGAAACCATTGCGCCATCCCCTAATACCTCCACGATCGCCATTAGTTTATTAATGACCGCTTTTTCGCGATCAATCAAAATATTACGGAGTAATTGGTAGACAGAATTACTAGGATCGGTTGGCAAGTCCTCTAAATTAATCACCTTAGAATGGAGATTCCATAAACCTTGCAATAGCTGTTGAGCATTTTGGGCTAAGCTACCTTCTTCACCTAAGATTTCATCAATGATTAGCTCATCCTCTTCATCGCTGATTTGATATTCCTGTCTGAGAGCGGTAACGCGATCTTTTTTCTGGTTTAACGCTTCACTGATGGGGATACCACTATCAACCAAATCAAAAATCAAAAATTCTAAGTTCTTGCGATAGGCATCTAAACGCAACCGTTTTTCCAATGTAAATTGCCGATCAGGATTAAAGAGTGTGGGATCTTCAATACCTAAACTAGCAAGCATTGCATAATGCTGATCGATATCGATCTCTAATTCTTTACGAAGTTCTTTGAGTAAATTCTCTTCCTTAGAGCTGATAGTGCCATCATCCAAAGCCTCAACTAAAACACCACGATATACTTTTTCGCGCTGTTCTCGGTTAACTTCAGGCAGTACTTTTGCCAATACATAGACCTCATCGGGTTTGAGCTCATCCGTACCCCGTTGTAAAAATTTCGACATGTCGAGACCCAATTTCTCCAATTGGCGACGGAGTTTATTTGCTAATCCCTCTCTTTCATACTGTTCAGAAGTGCGCCAGAAAGTTTGAGCAAACCATAAACCGCTTACTAAAACTGTAAAGCCAGTTAAAAGCCTCTCCATCGGTGCAGGTCGGCTGATGAATATCCAAAATATGTTCCAAGCAACTACGGTGAAAATTGTAAAAATTTGGTGCAATATCTGGTCGTTAGTTAGTTTTTTCCCATTCTTGTGGAGATGCTGACGATAGAGCCTTTCACTAAGCTCTCCCAACATATACCCCCCAAAAGTAAATACTGCTAGGGTCAGAGGTGCGGCAATCAATTTGGGAATTGGTATGGCTTGATTGAAAATATAAAATCCTGGGCTGAGAATCCTAGATATCTGTCCATCTTCGTGCGACCAGATGCCAGAGTAGAGGTAATCCCAATTGCCAGCATAGAGAAAGTAATAAAAGAAAAAACCAAATACTAAACCTAAATATCCGTAATAGAGAAGTTTGCGATCGGGACGCTCGATCTGCTCCCAATAGGATCTCTCAGAGTCAATGTCAATGCAAGGATTTTGGCAAGCGACACAGGCACTTTTTTCCTTGCCCGTTGATTTGTCAAATTCGCGGCACATGGACTGAGTAATGCTTAACCTTTGTCCTAAGTGCGATTGGCTATCGAATAAACCTCTGGTTCCTGTGAATACGATTTGGACTGGAGCCATCGGACAAAAATATTGACACCAACTTTTACCTGCAAAGAGATAACCAACAGCGATCGCTGCCAAAATTGTGAGGATTAAAAAGATGGCTAATGCTAGGCGATCAGAATTAACAAATAGAATGCGAATGTTTATTCCTAGAAAAAACAAACCAAATTGGAGATATAAATGATTTTTGCCTAACCAAGAATTCTTATCGACGCTAAATAGTTGATAACGAGTTTTTCCATTAGGAGAGGTGATTTTTTGCTTGCGTTGAATCCCTAATGCTCTGGGAATTTGTGAGAAAAAAGATAAGGGGCAAATACGCCGCCATACCTCATGCCCAAATACAAAAATGGTGATCAGTCCTGCGGGGATAATGACTGACCAGAATAGCCTTGCTCCAACGCCATAGGGAGTTTCAGGTTGACAAATGCCTTGAATCTTGACGCATTGAGATGGATCTAAATATTTGTTGGGATCAATTCTCAGGGGGCTAGTGAGATTACTAGGATCGCTGAAGTAAGGTGAAATCGGATCGTAGAGAAGAGATAAGATGAGGATCAACCAACCAGCCGCAAGAACTAATTTAATGACATGCATTTTTTGTTCTGACAACCTACTGAGCATAAAACCTCCAGATTAATGTGGCTGATTCTCAATAAATAGCATAGATGAGTCTCTACTTTTGTTGATTCTAAGTAATAAAAGTTCAGGCGTGATCTATTTATCCAAGAATAGAATGGCGGCGCTTCGCGCCGCCATTCTATTCTTGGCTTTTGATTTTTGTCCTAACACAAGGCAACGATCGCTATAGCGTCAGTGCTAACTGATAAATTTGGCGACGGGGTAAATCAGCTAGCTCTGCTAATTGCCGACTAGCATCCGATCGCGAAATACCAGCATCAATCAAATTTTGTAACTCTTTTAAAATTACTTCCTCCGTCCATACATGCTTTTCACTAGGTTTCGCGCCTTCTAAAACTAATGTGAATTCTCCTTTGGGGGCATGATCTGTGAAATAGGCGATCGCCTCTTCGATGGAGCCGCGCCAAAATTCCTCATGGAGTTTGGTTAATTCCCTTGCCACCGAGATGCGTCTTTCTTTGCCAAAACTCTCGGCTAAATCTTCAAGGGTACGCAATAACCGATGTGGTGCTTCATAGAGAATCATCGTGCGAGTTTCCGATCTCAAAATTTCTAGGCGATCGCGGCGTTCCTTTTTATCCGTTGGTAAAAATCCATCAAAGCCAAAATACTGGGTCGCAAAACCTGAAGCTGTCAAAGCGGCAATTCCTGCGGTGACTACGGGGATGGGGACTACGCGCACCCCTGCGGCAATGCAACCTTGTACTAGTTCTACTCCGGGGTCAGAAATTGCGGGCATACCTGCATCGGTGACTAGGGCGATCGCCATACCTTGCTGTAATTTCTCGACTAATTCAGGTACGCGCTTATGGGCATTATGTTCGTGATAACTGGTTTGGGGTGTCTCAATCCCAAAATGATGCAGGAGCTTGCCCGTATGCCTTGTATCTTCAGCAGCAATTAAATCCACCTGTTTGAGCGTGGCGATCGCCCGAAAAGTCATATCCTCCAAATTACCAATCGGCGTTCCCACCAAATAGAGAATTCCTGAAGCTTCCATTAATTAATATCCATATATAGCAACCGAATATTTTTGTTAAAAGTGTTGCAATGCAACACTCTTAACAAAAATATTCGGTTTTGATCTAGCGCCACTGTTTATTTTCTAATTCGCGTACTTGACGCTCAAGGCGATCGATTCTTCCCCGCAATTCATCCATTTCATTTTGACGCGGTACACCCAAATCCTGCATCACATTGCGAATTTGACGCTGAATTAAAGACTCTAAATTTCCCTGTTCCGACTTAAGGCGATCGGCAATATCATTAAACATCTCTGCGGCTTGCTCTGGATCGATCTTGCCATCCTTGACCCAATCTTCGCTAGCGTCCTTGATCTTTTCCAGCACAATCGAAGTTGTACCGACACCAAGCATTAATAACTGCTTCAGCAAATTATTGCTATCCATAACCCTACGCGATCCTTAAAAAAGACGATCTATCTCTCCATCATACTCCTCAAATTGAATAAGGGGCTTACAGCAATTTCCTCTCAAACGAACCAGAAGAAAAAATTTAAAAGTGTTGC
Organism: Pseudanabaena yagii GIHE-NHR1; assembly: GCF_012863495.1. Lineage (NCBI taxonomy): Bacteria > Bacillati > Cyanobacteriota > Cyanophyceae > Pseudanabaenales > Pseudanabaenaceae > Pseudanabaena > Pseudanabaena yagii. The sequence continues at coordinate 962,443 of NZ_JAAVJL010000001.1, read as the reverse complement.
AAAGCAACACTTTTAAATTTTTTCTTGGTTTGGGTTTGAGCGCAAAGCGCTGTAAAGATCATGCGATCGCAACACTTTTGATGTTTACAGACATTTGCCCCAGCGATTGTTATACTTTAAGCTGCTCTAACCTTGCAAAAAATTTTAGGTAAGTTTATTTATGATCCGTGCTGTAATTGAGACCGCTAAGGGAACCATGCGTGCTGAGCTTGATGACCAACATGCCCCCATCACTGTGAAAAATTTCGTAGACCTCGCCAAGCATGGTTTTTATGATGGATTAACTTTTCACCGTGTCGAACCTGGTTTTGTCATTCAAGGTGGCGATCCTCTCGGTAATGGTACTGGCGGATCAGGCGATCACATTAAGCTAGAAATCTGGGCAGAAGGTGACAACGAAGCAACAATTGGCAATGTTTTGGCTCGCGGTAAAAAGCCTGTGATCAAGCACAACAAGGCTGGCGTATTCTCTATGGCACGTACTAATGACCCCAATAGTGCCACCAGTCAATTTTTTGTGACCCTTGGTGATGCATCATTTTTAGATGGTCAATATGCTGCTTTCGGTTACACCGATGATGTGGAAGTTGCTCAAGCCATTCGTCGCGGCGACAAAATTATCTCAATCAAAATTGAAGATTAAACTCAAAAAGAAAGGGGGCTTAGCCCCCTTTCTTTTTGAGTTTAATAGCCACTATCGGCAACACACATTCCTTGACACTTAATCCCATTGCTAGCAGTACGTAGACAATGTTGGCAGAGGATTTGTTCAGACTTAATTTCTCTAACATTTTCTGTACTTTGCTGTCCTTGAAATTCTAGAACTTCAAGATTAGTCGTAGATGCATTAGAACAGTCAACTTTCATAGAGTCTATGCAGCAACTAAGGTTTGAATGACAGATTGTAAGTCAGCGAGAACTTGTGAAGAATTGCTGCCATTGGCTATGACACCTAGATCCTGAGCCGCAGCTTCTAACTGTGGACGCAAGGTATCCACGATATCCTGTACAGGTCTCAATAGTTGTTCTTGTGCACTAATTTGCCCTAACAACTCTGCCACAGCTCTAATCCGTTCTTGTTGTTGGGCTTCGGCTGTGCGAATAGCTTGCTCCTGTTGCAAATGCTCTTGAGTCTGCTTAGCCAGCATTTCTTGCTGTTGTTGTGTATAGTTTCTGACAGCCTCAATCTGGCTCTCCATTTTCCGCAACTCCTGCTCTTGGTGGTTCTTTTGCGCTTCGATTTGGGATAACAGAGGTAATAAACTTTGAACTGGGCTTGCTTCGACATTAATACCTTTGCGTCGATCTAAAATCGCCTTTTGCTGATTAAGGAGTGACAGTCTCTCTTGCATCCCACGTCTCATCCCTGAAACGCTTTCTTCAAGAAGTTTGTACTGCTCCTCAGCAAATTCTTTATTACTTTCTAATTCGATTTTGGCAAACTGGTCAGCAGTTTCGACCTGACTCTGCAAATCTGCGATTTCTCCCTCTAGTCCCGCTAACTCATCTTCTTGAGCACCAATATAGTTAGTTAATTTATCAAAATCTGCTTGTAACGCCTTAATGGTTGACTCTAGCTCCTCAATTGGCATTGACTGGAGGCGGTTTTCTTCCTCTGGACTGAGGACTTCCATGCTACCAGGACCACCAAATGCCTCGATCGCACTAGATGTTTGCTCATAGAGATCGATTTGAGCATCGAGTTGCACCCTAGACATCGCCATATTATTCTCTTGCAGTTTGAGAATACCGCGTTGAGCCTTTAACTCTGCCTGTGCGTCTGCTAGAGCAATTTGAGTTTGCTGCCATTGATTTTTACGGGCATTCAACTCTTCTGTCGATTTGTTGAGAATGCTCTTTTGCTTTTCGGCTTCATTTTTTAAACTATCTAAGTTTTGCCAAAAGCTCGTCAGTACTTCCTGACGCTTATTAATTAAATCGAGGGCACTATGAATTCGATCCCTAAGAGAATCTGGATTGGTAAAACTAGATGATAATTGACCGATGAGATGTTTGAGATGTTCGGCTTGATCAGAGGTGAGCGCGGCTGCCTTAGCTTCAAACTGTCCGCGCTCAGCTTCGATACTTTTTCTTAACTGTTCAATTTCACTACGTTCTTTAGCAAACTTATCCTCTAACTCCTCAATTTCTTGCCGTCTTGTATCAAGGTGTTCTAGCTCTAATTCCTTTTGTTCTAATTCTTGCTCACGACGATGCAACTCTTGGCTCTGAAAATTGAGAGATTGCTTCCATTGTTCAACTTCTTCTTCCGCAGATTTATATTTGTCTTGCGAGCGCGAAAAAGCCTGCAAGATATTGACAATTTTTTTAGAGGCATCTTGGATACTTTGTACTTGGTTACTTGCTGTAACTTCAGCAATTACCATCTGGCCATCTTTAAAATCTTTAGCTTGACTCGAATCTTGAACCTGTAAAACTTGCTCATTCGTAATCGGCTGCCAAACGTTTTCACCCGTATTACGTGCCAGTAGACGGACAGACGAGTTACCACCTAATCCAAAAGCTGCTTGAGTTTTTTGAAGTTCCGCTAAGTACTGCACGCTGAATATACTCCTATTTTGCTGATGCTAACTTTCAGATTGACATGACGAAAGAGCAAAAACCCGTCATAGAAAATACAAAATAGTCTAGATCCTCATCTCATACTACCTAATTGCATGAGTTTTTTGGCGACATATTTGAAGACTTTTTGGAAATTCTGAGGCTGTTGCAATCTGAAATCATGCTAAAAGTTACTGACTGAAAAACTGATACTAAAACTGTTATGGGTCATAGGTTTTGTCAACCTTATACTTGCTAGAGCAAACTGCCTAAAGCTTATTGCCTAATGTTTTTGGGGTCAAGCGCATCACGCAAACTGTCTCCTAAGAGGTTAAATGATAGCACCGTTAACACGATCGCTAATGCAGGAGTCCACACTAGCCAAGGTTGCAGGATCACAATCGAAGCGTTAGTAGACAAAGATAGCATATTACCCCATGACGGATCGGGAGGTTGGATGCCTAGTCCAACAAGGCTTAAGACAGCTTCTACGACAATAAATCGGGGGATGTCGAGAGTTGCCGAAATAATAATGAAGGTGATGGTTTGAGGTAAAACATGGTTCACAATAATCCGCAATGGACTTGCGCCTGAGGCACGAGCCGCCAAAATAAAGGTTTGCTCTTTGATGGACAATACCTGTCCACGAATGATTCTGGCTAGTCCTGCCCATGACACAAAGGAAATAATCGCAATGATTAACGCGAATCGTTGAGTATTACTGATTTGGGGAGGCAAAATTGCAGCTAATGCTACTAATAAATAAATTGAGGGAACTGACATTAAAATCTCGACGAAGCGCATCAAGACTACATCTAGCCAGCCGCCAATATAGCCAGAAATACCACCAACAAGGCAACCGATCGCATAGGAAATAGTCGTACCGATAAAGCCTATCAATAGACTAATTCTGCCGCCATGCAGTAAGCGAGTTAATTGATCCCGTCCTTGTTCGTCAGTTCCTAGTAAGTTTAGCTTTCCTTCACTAGTAGTCCTAAATAAGTGTCCACCATGGAAAATCTGAATCTGTGATGGTTTGGTATAGTCAACGATCAAGGCGCGATCGCCTGTTTCGAGATCGACCTTACCTTGGGTGGTGGGATAGACATGTGCGCCAATATATTGACCTTGGCGATCATGCCAATGTATTTGCGTAGGTGGGAGCAAAGCGGCATTTTTTACCTGTTCGTTGACTCCGTAAGGCGTTACGAAATCAGCAAATAGAGCCGCCGCATAAAAAATAGTTAAAATCGTGATTCCAATCCAAGCGAGAGGATTGGATCTGAGCCTTTTCCACCAGTTCATTAAGAGCCTTTAAGTGCTTTGAAGAAATTTTTGCGATAGTTACCATTCATGACAAATAGGACTGGCCAGAGTAAAGCAAGTCCAATCTGATTACCCGAAAAATCGGTGCGTTGAAAACCTTGCAAAAATTTCACAACGCCAAATATATAGGCGACTAGTACCAAAATTCCAATTAGCTGTGGCATATATCAATCTCCTGATGATTAACTATCTAATTTAGCATCAACAAATAGGCTCTAGCGTTGGCACATAAATCAAGTCCTTGACTCATTGCATGAGTAGATAAATAAAAGCAGCGATCGCCAGCAATAGCAACAAGGTATAAATAATCACGCGTCCCCACACGGCTACAAATAAACATAGTAGATTCCAAAAAGTGACTCTAGCCGTACCATTCCACGCAGGACGAAATTTTGTGATTTCTGATTTTTCATAGGAAGTGATTTGGCTATCTGCTAAAACCTTGTAATGTAGTCTACCAAAGGGGTGTAGTAACTTAAATTGTTGATAGCGATGATGGTTTGTCTTCCAACGATTGCGGAGATTTTTAGCTTTACCCACATACAGCACGATCCACAGTGCCGTAATGTAATAGACCCCTGCATCTTGAGGTAACTCTTTTAATTTTTTAACGGGCTTTGATGGCAACCAAAAAATACGCATCCTTTCGAGCATAGGTAATTTCTTATCCTAGAGTCCTGATTCCCAGAGATTTTGTTACTTTTGAGTAATTTCACTCATAGTTGAGCTATAACTAAATTGTTTTGCTTAAGTAATCTAAATCAACTAGTTAGGTTTTGCTTATATGTCAGATTTTAATCGCGGCATCATGAAGTTTGAAAATGCCGATAGCCCTTTATCAATCGTGCTATCGAGCGTTGTTGTTCTGAGTGCGATCGGGTTCCTGCTCTGGTGGGGCTTCCAGACTGCTTACGTCTAGTATTTTGACCCTGAATTGACCCTTATTTGTACATTTAATTTTTTGTTTTTAAGGATTTTAGCTTTGCTAATGCCCTTGAAATATTCTTAGAGTCAAGAAAAAGGCGACGCATTGCGTCGCCTTTTTCTTATGTCTTAACTTGTGTCCGTCTGAAACGGTAAGCTAAAACAGACTTCCTCAATAGCTAAAATCCAATCTAAAAAATGACCGAAACTATTTCCCAAAATGAACAACTTGGAGCTGCGATCGGGACAATTCCCAGTGGCTTGTTTATCGTTACTTCTCAACAAAATGGTGCAACGGGTACGATGCTCGCTTCTTGGGTACAACAAGCAGGCTTTAATCCGCCATCTGTAACTTTTGTGGTTGGTAAAGGTAGACCAATTGAGTCATTCTTAACTGTAGGTAGTCCCGTGGTGATTAATGTTGCTGAAAAGGGACAGGGAAAAATCATTGGACATTTTGCGAAAGGCTTCGCACCCGATGTCGATCCTTTTGATGGTGTTGATACGGCAACTGCTCCTAGTGGTCAGCTTTATCTCACCGAGGCGATCGCTTATCTTGATGCGACGGTAACTAGTAGCCTTGATGCGGGTGACCATACGATCATCTTGGCAACAATTAATGCAGGCGATCGCCTCCGTGAAGGTGAACCTGCTGTCCACACACGCAAAAATGGCTTCAAATATTAAACAAACTAAAACTCCCGTAGGGAGTTTTAGTTTGTTTAAAAAAGTAGTTGACATTAGTTGCAATGTTTGGCATATTAATAAAGCGCAAAACGCAAAAGCGCACAAAAACAACACCAAATGCGGGTGTGGCTCAGTGGTAGAGCATCTCCTTGCCAAGGAGAATTCATCCAATCTGTAACGCTCTATTCACAAAGGTTTTACAAATTACAAATATTTTCCGTACCAATTCCGTACCAACTCCTTAATAGTAAAGCATTTCAAGCGTTAAGTAAAGAGAAATGATTGCTAGTAAGGGGTTTTTTAAGGGCTATTTATATAGGTATTTTTTATAATATCCCGTAAATCTATAAGAAAATATTTATGCGAAGATTTCAAGATATTGACTATCTTGATCCTATAGTGAGAAAGCTAGACTCGCGACAAGACTAAAAGGCAACCATAGAAATAAAGTGATGCTTCTAATAATAAGTATAAATACTCATTCAAGCTGTATGTCCTTGTAAAACAAGAGTAGATCGTATTTATTCTATGAGTACTTATACTGAGCAAGGTTAAGATAGGTTACTAAGATGCAAATTAAGATAATAATCAGTTTAATTTTTTATTTTTCGTAACACCGTAGCGTTCTTTTAAAGTTGGTTGTATTGTTTATCTAGGTAAAGTTATACAAAAAGTTTAGGTAAATTATGGTCAACGATGATGCTGTCAGGAAGTCTAGTAAAAAAGCTACAGGTGCTGTGAGTGAATACGTTATCAAAAAGATGACAGAGGAAGATGACCAGAAAAAAGCAAAGCCCAAAGTTGATGAATCCAAATCCATCTAGAGTATTACGCTTGTTTGCTGAGACTCAAGATCGCTTATACGATGGTGACACTATCAAGAAAGCTTTAAGTCAGATTGCTAGACATACTAAAGATAAGAAGGTAATAGAAAACTGTGAGGCGATTGCAGAATTATTACAAATTGAGTTTGACCAAACTTTTGTAAGAAATGATGTCAATCAACATTTTGATGCTGTTAAAAAGCTTCAAAATCATGGTGTTTGGGTTAAGGACAAGTATAAGGAAATTAAGCTATATACGGATAATTGCGATCCTAAGTGGTTTTTTGCACTGCAAGAGGTTACGGATGTTCAGTTAGATAGGCTTGGACAGTTGGTTTCTCTTCTAAGTGCTGTTCCTGATATTTGTGATCTTAACGGTAATGTAATCAGACCCAATGATCTGGTTATTTATCCATCTCAAGATGAGGAGGGTAGACCCTATGAACACTACGGAATTGTGAGGGCAACTCATCAGGGCTATAGCATCGCGCACTTCTTTACAATTGAGACTATTAGACCTCAAGGACGAGTAGCAGAAGTTGGGTTAGGTTATGTCTATTTCTCTCCTTACAAAGCTGAGTGGCTATTTAAAGAGCGTCCTGAATCTGTTTCTGACAGCCAAATAGAGGCGCGTATAGATGAGTCAAGAAAGAAGTTCATTGCAGCTAAAGATAAGCTATGGAATAAGTTGCTTTATAACTGTGAGCATTGGGCTAGAGAGATGGTTTATGGTGAGGCTAGGTCAACTCAAGTTGAAAACTTACGAACTAAGAAAAGCACATAGAAAAGAGACTATGTGAGGATTTTGGAATAAACAGTACAAATAGAATTTGAGAACTAGGATGCTACAAAAAGGACTTATTACATTAGTCGCAAACCCTAACCTAATTGGTAAATTCTGCGAGTATATAGGCTCTATGCCAAATATAGAATCGCCTACTATGGGTGGTCAAGTTTTTTGGGATACTCTAACTTCTTATCAAGGTTGGCGGTTGCAAAAGAATAAACTCACTGGTCATTGTAGATTACTTGATCCTAATGACATTAGAAAAGCTTGGGGATCTTATTCAGCTATGAGTGATGCTTTTAAATGGTTGATAGGTGTTGAACAAGAATCTTTGAATGAAAGTCAAACGGTTTATCTTGAAGCACCAAATAATACTGATATCCCCAACCAAATTAGACAACTTGGTGAACTACTCAAAGATGGTTTATTAACTCAAGAAGAGTTTAATCAGAAAAAGAAAGAGCTACTCAGTAGACTTTAGTTTTTTCTATGTAGATTTAATCACAATCAGCATTTTTGCCTAAACATAGAAGAAAATATTTATTCTGTGTAGCTTTTACTAACAGTTTGTAGTAGTGTTGACATGAATTTAACGTGAATTTTACAATGTCAAAACAACAACTTTCTTTCTATGGTGCTTGTGTATTTGCTGCTTTTGGTATTTTCTTTTTTGTGGTAGGTGGTTGGTCAATTGGGTTAGTTGTACCGCAGCTTATTGAAAATGCTAATATATCCCAGATCAAAGGTCTTCTCTGTTTTATTGTAGCTGCTATTCTTTACTCAAACACATAAAAAGCTGCATAGAAGAGAAGGGGGATTTCATACAACAAACTAATCCTTCTCTTTCTGTATTTGTTTGCATTTTAAGACTTGCACGACTGTTTGCTTATGTTCTTACATTTGAAATATTCAAGAGCTTACAAGGGCTAAAAATAGCTATTTCTGTTAATATTTGAATAGACCATAGAAGAGAAACAAGTTAACCCATTACTTTATAAAGCTTTGAAGTGCTTAATAAAAAATCTAGATATCACCTAGCTTTAGAAGTACCAGATAACAAAACTAGTAACAAGTTGGCTATCACGCTTATTGGTTGCTTTACCCGACTATTTATGTGATATTTACCTTACAGAAATTATATCTACAACACTTCCAATTAATTATGCCTACACCTTCAACAAGTGACTTACCCAAGCCTAAATCATGGGATGAATTCGAGGATATTGTATGGGAAATTTATACTCGTCGTTGGCAAGATCCATATGCACAAAGATATGGAAGACATGGACAAGCTCAAAATGGTGTTGATATCTACGGTAGACAAAGTAATTCAGATAAAAATATCGCAGTTCAATGTAAACGCTTTGAAGATAAAAGTTTTAAGCCTACAACAATTACTTCAGAGGTTGAAAAGACAAAAAAGTTTACCCATCCAATTAGTGAATATCTCATTGCAACTACGACCTCCAGAGATACAGAAATACAAAATTTTGTTATGAAATTAACTCAGGAAAGAACATCGGAAAACAAATTTCCTGTTCATGTAATTTTTTGGGATGATTTATGTAGTTATTTGGCAGAGCCGAGTAATTATGACTTGCTCAAAAAACATTACCCAATCTGGGTAGAAATCTTTAAAAAACCACAGGATGCAGGGTCTGTTACCTTGTCAAACAGAATCAAAAAAATATCTTTTTGGCAGAATGAGATTGATAAATGCAATAATGATGATGATATTCATTCATTCTTTCAATCTCGAACATACGCAGAGCTAAATGAGCTATTAACAAAAGAAGAGAAAGAAGAAATAAGCAAGCTTTCCCAAGTTGAAGCAACAGAAATTATAGAATCTGGGGGTATTACTCATATTCGTACACCATCTTCTAGACAGTTTGATTTTTATAAAAAAGTAATTTTTAGGCTGGAGTGCGAATGGAACATTATTTAGCACTTACATAGACCATAGAAGAGAAAATAGTCAACTCATTACTATATATGGCTTTGAGTTGACTACGATGGCTCTATCTATTTATCTGTCTCACGTCGCAATCTGTCCAAAGCTAACGCCTTCTCATCAGCCGTAACACAAGCTTCAGGCAAAGGAAAATTGGAATAGACATACACCTTGCATCGTTCAGTGTTTACTCTAGATCTACCTATAGCCTGTCTAAGTTCAGTCTGAGCAATGTAAAAGTGGATACTCCTTAAATCCTGATTGTTATAAGTGCTAAAGCGAAACCTAAACCCATTGTGAATGACAATCTGATTCTCAAACTCATAACTGTCAATAGACATATCAAGTAGCTTGGCATACAGAAAGATCGCGATAGGGTTTATAAAGAAAGTTCCCAATACATTAATGTCTTGACCTTTTAGCTCATCATATCCAGACACTTTTCCAAAGTGCATATCATCAACTATATTCACCTCTAGCTCTCCAAGCCTTTTTTTGTGCTTGGCAAGAGTGATTGTAGGCAATGAAGATGTGGGAATTAGCGCTGAAATATCATCAATATCTTTAAGATGTTCTGTAAGTGATGAACTACTAAATGAATATGTTGCGTTTTGCAAAATCACCCCAGTAGGCTGAACATCGCTAAAATTGTAGAACCGTAAACGATTACCACAGAGACGACGATAAATAGCTTCATCTACTGTCGCCGAAAGAATAATAACCTTCTTGTCTGTAGGTAATTTATGCCTGTTACCAAAATGAATGATGTTGTTTTCAACCTTGTCAATCAAGTAACAACTAGATTGAAAGAACTGTAAAACGTTGGTACTGTAGTTATCGCAATTATCAACTACTTCTTTTTGGATAAATTCAAAGTCCTCAAACAGCGACAAATCTACAGGTGTATGACTATTAAGATCGGTTTGCCCAATCTCATTAATCAAATGTGTAAGCTTATCCTTAACAGTTGCATCAACCATCTTATTTCTAAGTTGTCTAAGCTCTGTTAGGGTAGTCTTGCCATTGGACAAAATGGTTTTAAAAGGATCTTCATCAAAAATAATCGTTGTGTGTTGCCATTCCTTATAGTGCAATGCCTTATTATGCGTAGTAAGCACAGTGTCATTAGAGTTATAGCAAGCTGACATATCAACGTTGTAGCGTTTAACTGTAGTGTTTGTGGCTGATACACCTAGAAATCTATTAGCTGCTGAGTATGCACCTATACGGTAAAGAATATCTAGCTTCTTTTTAATCTCTGTAGGTAAGTCCTTAGTGTCAGGTGTCACTTTATGATCTACTTTCATTCTGGTTGACACTTCATCTTTTAGAGCATGATCTGGAAATGCTAGAAGTACGTTTTCTAGAGAAGTGCATAGTTCCGTCTTGCCTATTGCGGTAGCAACCCTGAACACATGGATATTAGTATCTGGTGTTGTAGTTACTTCATTGAACTTGTTTATAAACTCTTGTCTTACTTCATCTACAGGTTTACCTTGATATGGCTCTACTCTTACAACCTGACTCAATGGTGTCAGTAGATTTATGTAAGTCCAGTCATTAGAATGTGGTGAAAAATATTGTAGATCGATAGGTATATAACCATAATGCTTTCCATAGTGATTAATCACTGTAGGCAATACCTTTAACCTGTATATAAAGTTTGGGTTGTCTTGTAAAGCCTGTTGAAACTCAACTGTATCTTTGTAGAGTTCTAACATTGTAGCTAGTGACTTCTTGTAGATAGATACACCACCATGAATCAATACCAGATTAGTAGCTAGACCTCGATAGATATGGTAAGGAAGCCATTTACCTGTAATCAGTTCATCTAGGATCTGAATATGGTTACTAAGTTGACCTATATCAATTTGCTTTAATTCAGGTTTTGTGTGATTTCCGTTATCTTCTACATTATTTATATAGGACTTACCAGATTCCACACAACTTTTGTCATAGCGTGTTAGATCTTGACTGTAATGGTTTGGATCTCTTTTTGTAGAGAGAAAGTCAGTAGCTGCATCTACACACATGATGAAAGATTCATACTTGTGTCCATAGAATAAAAATTCAGTATCAACATTATCAATGTAGTTTTGTGCCATAGTTTTTGATTGTTAAAAACATTAAGGAAGTGCAAAGCTGAACATCATTTGTAAAAAATTGATGTTCTGTGGATATATTCAGTTGATCGGTAAAAAACTTGAAAGCTTATTTACTAATCAAATGAAACTTGTTGATACAAATATCCATACAGCCCTATTTCATAGCTGCTTTATTGGTATTTGCTAAAACTTGATCTACATAGAAAGAGAACAAAGTGACATCAGTTCCATACTTTTTCTTCTATGGTCAAGTGTCTGGTGAGCAGACAGATATTTGTTTGTTTAAAAATATTTGTTTGTTTAAAAAATCCCTAAAATGCTTAATCAACTTTAGAGTAAGCCATGTAGCGCGTTGCCTACAACTTAGGTGACAGGTCTATCTATCCTGTCTTATAGATAATGAGAAGCGTTTTCTCTATCTTCTCTTAGGGCTTCACTTTGCTGCCTTTCAGTGAGTAAACAATAGCAATCCTAATCTTTACTATCAATGTGTGAGAACCGACCATGATAGGGGGAGAACCGATCATTGATTTTATATGCTGTTTGTTTAGTGCGATCGGTAAATTTCTTTGCGATCGATAACATAAAAGACTCACCAGAATTAAACCTAGTGAGCCTTGCTATCAATGTTTAACTAAAGTCAGGTAAAGACGGTCTATTTATAACGTGACCATACGTCTGCATAATCATTGTTGTGTCTGAATGCCCCAGAAGATAAGCTACAGAAGTAATAGGCATATTAGCTTCTAAAGCCATTGATGCGAGTGTGTGTCTAGTTGTATAGGGCTTACGATATTCGATCCCTAGCCCTGCTAAAACGACTTTCCACTGTCTCGTTGTAAAGTTCTTGTCATCAATTGCATTGCCATTGGGAGAAGTAAAAACTAAATCCTCAGGATTAAGATTGCGACATCTAATCGCAAGCATTTCAGTTAACCTAGCTGTCATTGTCAGAAAACGGATAGATCCTGTTTTTGTTTCTTTTCTGACACGATGTTTACTAGCTGTCTGTCCTTGATCTCCTCTAGCTAAGACTGAACTAATGACAATCTCATTACGAGTAAAGTCTACATGTTGACGCTGAAGCCCAATAGCTTCTGAAGGTCTAACACCAGTCAAAAATAAAAACTCAATGTAATCAGCATAAAAACTATGCTTGTACGCTGAAGACTTTGGACAATAAAGGTTATTGCGAAAAGCGTTAACTATTGCCCTTACCTCCTCATGATTAAAAGGTTTAACCTGATTCTTTAATACTTTTCTACGTTTCAACTTTGAAAAAGGGTTGTCAGATATGATTTTTTCAGAGATTGCCCAATTGAGACAAGATACCAAATAGATCAAAGAACTGTTCCAGATACTAGGGGATAAACTCTCAACCGCTTCATACCAAGAAGCATCAGTAGCCAAAGGATCTGCTTTTTCAATGTAGCGCCTAATTCTAGCGTAGTGAGAACAAAGCGTTCTAGTTGGTAAACACAAGCTCTCAACCCATTTATCCCAGATAGGAAGTAAGAGTTCTTGACTTGGTTTTACAACTTCAGGACTTGCAATGACAGCTACTTGCTTGATCCTATATTTGTTTAGAGTGGGGTCAAAGTTGCCAGACAAAATATCTAGCTCGATCTGTCTAGCCTTTTGCTCAGCTACTTTCATGTTGACGCTTGTGTGTGGCAATCCTAAAGCTAAGCAATATCTTTTTGACTCACAAGACCATCTTAACCGTATGCGATTATCATTGTTTTCTATAGCTATAGTGCCTTTTGGAGTTTTCATTCGTACCAATCCCGTACCAATAGTTAGTTTTTGGTTTGGTTTTGGGTTTAGAAAATTTCGTAAGCGTGTAAAGCAATGTGAATAATGCCTGATATCAATAAACTAAGTCTATGTCCTCTATGATTTTTTAAAAACCTAGAAAACCTTGTTATATAAGGCTTTTAGAACAGCTTTCAAAAAAGTAGTTGACATTAGTTGCAATGTTTGGCATATTAATAAAGCGCAAAACGCAAAAGCGCACAAAAACAACACCAAATGCGGGTGTGGCTCAGTGGTAGAGCATCTCCTTGCCAAGGAGAATGTCGTGGGTTCGAATCCCATCACCCGCTTATCCAACAAAAAGAAGAGACGCATAGCGTCTCTTCTTTTTTAATTCGGCTATGATGACAAAATTATATTGAGATCCTACCCACCTATGAAACTTGATGTAAATGCTGATTCTGCATTGGACTTAAAATCTGACTGGAAATTTGATTTAAAAACTGCCCTATCTCATATTGATTTACCCCAAGCGGAATGGATTGGCTTACGCGAAGTTAAAGAGATTAACACTACTCGTTATGTGCGCGATCGCCTTCCTCAGTCCAATGGTCGCAGCTTATCTCATGGTGTGATGATTGAAGTATTAGTCAATGGGCAGTTTGGCTATGCCAGTACCAATCATCTTGATCTCGCCAATATGCAACTCACAGCCCAAAAAGCTTACCAACAAGCAAAAACTGCGGCAAGGTGGGCAGTACATCGCTTCACAATTAATCAAAGACCCAAGGCAGTTGGACAGTATTTCTCACCTTTTCTCAAGCCAACCGATGCGATCGCCCCTAAAGAACTCAATGAATTACTAATTGAGATCTGCGACACCTTAAAGGTCTCCGATAAAATTGTCAAAACCAGTGCCTATGCCGTAATTACAGAAATAGAGACCCAATTTATTAGTAGTAATGGTTCGGATATTTATCAAAAGTTTTTAGTTGTTGCTACCGACTATGCTGCAACTGCCCAAGATGGGGCGATCATTCAGCGTCGTGGTGATAATGGACAACTCGCCCGATGCAATCAAATCGGCATGGAAGTTTTTGATCGCAGTGCCATCTTGCAAAGAGCCAAAGTAGTTGGAGAGCAAGCTGTGGAATTACTTTCTGCCGCCGAATGTCCTACAGAAACTACATCCCTAGTGCTTGCGCCCGATCAAATGTTGCTACAAATCCATGAAAGCATCGGACATCCCCTAGAAATCGATCGCATTCTTGGTGACGAACGTAATTACGCAGGTGGTAGCTTCGTCAAACTGGAGGATTTTGGCAAAATGCAGTATGGCTCCTCGCTGATGAATGTCACCTTTGACCCTACTAGGGCTGGGGAATTTGCTAGCTATGCCTTTGATGATGCAGGTATTCCCGCCACTAAGGAATATTTAATTAAAGAGGGAAAACTATTGCGAGGTTTAGGTAGTTCCGAAAGTCAAGTGCGATCAGGGCTTCAAGGTGTGGCAAATGCTAGGGCTACTTCATGGAATCGTCCTGCGATTGATCGCATGGCAAACATCAACCTCGAAGCAGGCGAACATTCCTTTGAATCAATCATTGCTGATATTGAACATGGCGTATATATGGAGTCCAACCGCTCATGGTCAATTGATGACTATCGCAACAAGTTCCAATTTGGCTGCGAATACGCCAAACTCATCGAAAATGGCAAATTAACCAAAACTCTCCGCAACCCTAATTATCGTGGCATCACTAATCAATTTTGGAGCAGCCTTGCTAAAGTGGGCGATCAACCTACTGTAGAAGCCTATGGTTCCCCATTCTGCGGCAAAGGTGAGCCTAATCAAGTAATTCGTGTCGGACACGCATCCCCCGTCTGTTTATTTGAAAACATAGAAGTTTTCGGTGGCGCTAGTTAAGCGCTAGTTCAGCTAAATAAAAAGGGCGCTGAGCGCCCTTTTTTTAATTTAAGCCTAGCTGTCTCATTTCTTGCTCAAGAATATTTAACAAACTAGTGTCGTTATTAGAACGAGCGACTTCCATACGGCGCTTAATTGAAGCTGATAGATTTGCTTTGTGATTGGCGGCGGCTTCTGCCTTTCTTTGGCTGATATTCATGGCTGGACTATCCTATGAGATTTTACATATTATTTAAATATATGGTTAACATAACATATATGTATAAAAATAGTAGCGTATGTTACTAAAGTTTTATTAAATAAGTGTAAAGAAAAAGACATACTAGATAACGTCAGTTTGGGTTAAGCTGGCAAATTTTAAAAGCCCCAAAATAAAAGCCTTGCTTAGCAAGGCTTTTATTTTGGGGCTTTGAGAGAGGGTTTGCATAGCAAACCCTCTCTCAAAGCTCGTTTTAAATTATTCCGAACTTGCGTTATTTACTAAAAAATTACAAGAGATAAAGTGGTATTGTCCTGCATTTATCTTTTAGAAAATTAAGCTGCTGTAAGAGGGCGATAGGTTCTGTAATTGATGTCAGGGAAGATATTGTCCATATATTCCACTTTTTCTAGCCAGCCAGCATCAATCTTGCCTGACTCAATATCTTCAAATAGTTTTTCCAAACGCATTAAGTGCGATCGCGTTCTTCTAATAGCATAGGGAACCATCGTGCCAGTTCGCATAATGAATGCCCAGTCCGAGGACTGAGCCAAGAGTAACTCTCTAGCGGCTTGATTGAGTGCGCGCCACTCCAACTCATCCGCAGGTTCACGATAGGAGAGATGAATCATCCGCTCAGCACCCTTATGCAAATGCTGATATACCCATGCATTGGTCTCATTGAGCCAATATTCATGGAAACCTTTGTAGCCCCAACTAGATTGGGCAGGACGTGACACCTGTTGCGTAGGATTGCCACGGAGATAATCAGCAAGATGGGTCATTTCATAGGTAGTTTGATCGTAATAGGACTTACGAATCAAGAAATCAATAAACCAAGGACCTTCATACCACCAGTGACCAAACAACTCCGCATCATAGGGTGATACTACAAGTGGTGGGCGACCCATCATATTATGTAAGTAACTAACTTGACTTTGACGATTCTGCATAAAGTTAGTCGCATGTTCAGCCGCCTTTTCCTTTGCCCAGTAAGGATCATAAAGCTGCTTCGCATCTAAACCAAAGTCACGCCCTGTAATACGGTGGTACTTAATACCCGTATTTTTACGTTGACCATTAGGCATGATAAACGGCTTAATATACTCATAATCAGCTTCCCAGCCCAAATCCTTGTAAAATTCCCGATAAACAGGATCGCCAGGATAGCCCACCTTCGATGACCATACTTGCTGCGATGATTCATGGTCTCGAGCAAAGGCAGCTACACCTGTTTCTGTGAATACAGGGGCATAGGTTCCAAATCTGGGGCGGGGCTGACCGTACAAAATACCATGTCCATCAGTGAGGAAATAGCGCAAGCCCACATCGGCAAGCATTCGCTCTAAACCGTTATAGTAAGCGCATTCTGGCAGCCAAATCCCATTAGGAGCACGTCCAAATTCATTTGTATAATGCTCAACTGCCACTTCTAGCTGTGCCCAGACTGCCTCTGGATACATTTTCATCAGTGGCAGGTATCCGTGAGTTGCGCCACAGGTGATGATCTCTAAATTGTTGGTGTCTTGAAATTGTTTGAAGGCGGTTACAAGATCGCCGCCATATTTTTCCCAAATTTCGCGAGTTTCGGCAAATTCTTTGACATAGTACTCAGCAAGATACTTAACATGACCGTTATGTTCATTGTGGATGACCTCTAGCTCAACTAGTTGTTGCAGTAGCGCAAGGTGCTTGTCATAACGTTCTTGGAGAAGTGGATCGCGCAACATAGACACCAATGGTGGTGTCATACTCATGGTCATTTTGAAATTAATGCCATCTCGTCTGAGTCCCTCATAAACCTTAATTAGGGGAATATAAGTCTCAGTGATTGCCTCATACAGCCATTCTTCTTCAAGTACATAGTCACTTTCAGGGTGACGGACGTAAGGCAGGTGAGCGTGTAAGACCAGCGCGAGATATCCAATGCTCATAGATCTTCTTTTCCTAAAAAGTCCTTAATTTAGCCAATGATGCCTGAATTTAATGATTTACGCCTCATAGTGCCACACATCACACTTTTATATTTAGTGAATGCAATGAGTAAAAGTATTGTCCAACAAGGGATAGAGCTACTTATTGCACTTTAGTTATGCTGAAGGCGGCAAACTTAATAAGTGTCGTTTCATTTCTTAATGCATTTTTAAAGTAATTTTAAGCTATTGCTGTACTTAGTACGATTCTGTATCGTTATTTACCAGAAAACAAAGGCGATGGCAGAGTTGTCATCATTGGCTTCTAGCTATTGGTATCTTGGAAAATCAATATCGAGGTATTGCGTAAATTTTTTTATGTAAATTGTTAAAAAAAGATTACATAAGAGGGTATTGTGTATTTCTGCAAAAAATAGAGTAAATCGGCGTAAGAAAGAGCAATTAATAGATTGACTCTATAAAAAACTGTAATGTACCCTCTTGCTACCTACGGAAATGAGAGATACCTTAAGATCGTAGATGAAGTAAAACTACCTGCTAGACTCAAAATCTTGATCGTTTAAGCACTCAATTTTTGAGTAAAAACTATCTTTAGGGGGATATTAGTCTAAGTCTAGTTTTTATGGATTTTGCGAGATTATTTTACCGAATCGATTGTTGACAAAATATGCACAAAGTGCACTAGGGTTGGGGAATGATTGAAATACATGATTAAGGATTTTTTGCTGTTCACCATGAACTTGTTTTAAAGAAAAAAGCAAGGTAACTTAGAATCTGTAATTGCTCCTTAATCGAATTAGTGATTTATGTAATTTGCATAAACACGCTTATGTAGTTCGTCTTGTTCTCACACTTGATTTGTTTTAGGAGCGAAGCTAGTTTAGAGGAGGCAGTTTTTTGAAAAAGATATCTTCCAAAGACGAGGATCTAACAACCAATGTTTCCCTGACATTGGGCGAAAAGATGTCCTCTTTGAAGGTACGTCGTTCGCTTGCAGCAATAGGTTTTGCATTATCCGCAGGGACTGTGGGGGTATTGGTTAGCCAACAATCAGCGAATAACAATCTCAAAGCTACACCTGTCGCTGCTTCGTCTCGTACTTTGACGGACGTGATGGCACAAAATCAGGATCGCAAATATGAAATGGCACGCACAGCGATCGCTTCTGGTACATGGGACAATACACAAGGGGTAATTGTTCATGAAGTGCGTGAAGATGAGACTTTATGGAAACTAACTCAGATTTATCAAGTTGACGCGGCAGCGATCGCGGCTTCCAACGCGATCAGTGCGAATACTGAGTTACAACCTGGTATGAAATTAATGATTCCACCTGTGAATGGGTTAGTTCACAAGGTAAAACCAGGAGATACGCTAGAAGCGATCTCTAGTTACTACAATGTTCCTAAAAACGAAATTATCAAGTTTACATCGCTAAGTTCGGGAGACTTCTTAGCAATCGATCAACCTTTGGTAATTCCAGGTAATGTTGCAACCTTAATGCAAGTAAAAGAAGGTCATGTCAGAAGACAGTTACTTGCAGAAAAAGAGCGTTTAATGCAGCGTTTGCAAGAGCTTGAGGGTAAAAAAGCTACTGCTACTCTTGCTAGCACCAACTCTAAGGCTAATGTTGCGGATAATGCGATCGCCAAGCAGCCGAAGTACATCGCTTACAAGGTGCAAAATGGGGACACTATTGAGACAATCGCTAGACGATATGGCATCACTCAAAAGTCCATCATTGAGGCGAATAAGCTAGAAAATCCTCAATGGTTAGAGCTAAATCAAGAACTAAAGTTACCTCAAGATCGCAGCCTACCTGTAGTCCAGACAGTTGCTTCTGCAAATAATGAGAAGCCTTTTAAAGATGTGCCATCGCCAGTAGGTGATTTATCGGCTAACAACAGTACTGCGAATGTAAATTCTGCGGCTGCGCCAAAAGAGGTTGCACAGATACGTGTTACTGCGGCGACTCCTATGGTCTTGGCAAATAACACAGCAGGTATCAAGGTTGCCGCAGCGAATCGTATATCCCCTTGGGATGGCTTGATGCAGCTTACTGGTAGTGGGGCGAATTTACCTAATGCTCCTGTGCAGGAACAATCTCCTAACTTGCCAGCTAAGGCTACATCTATTCAACCAAGCTTACCTGTAGCTGCTGAACCTGCCCTTAAAGTTGCTGTTTCTCTGTTCCCATTTGCTCCAGATCAGTTATTTGGTGAACTTGGTGGCAATGCTAAGAAAAATTTGGCAACATCAACAACTGCTCTCAATGTGCCAGCGAGATCTATCTCAGCTCCCTCTATCCCTGCATCGATTGCCACTGAGCAATACAGTGTAAATCGTTCAGCACCAGTTGAGGCTAATTCTTCTCAGCCCGTAGCTGAGCCTAAAGTTCAGTTTTCGGCAAAGATTGCTACAGCTTTGTCAATTCCTCAGATTCCTGCTGCTCTGGTATCTGAGCAACGAGTTGCTGTTCGTAATGCGCCGATCGAAGCAACCAGTCAACCTGCATCTGAGCCAACTGTAAAATCAGCACCCGTTGCAGTATTGACCGCACCGAGCGTGCCTGCTAATCGAGCGATCGAGCAAAATGCTAATTCTACGTCTCAGCCTGCTGGTGTAGTTTCACAACCTGCATCTGAGCCAAACGTGCAGATTCCTGCAAGATTAGCAGCAAGCCTCGCACCTAAGATTCCTGCATCTCAGTCAGTAGAACAATCAATGGCTACTAACGGCAAACCTAGCCAAGTTGCTTTATTGCCTGATGCTGAGTCAAGAATGACTTCCTTGGAAGTTAAGCGTTTAGAGACTGAGGTAGACCAACTGAACGCCAAGGTACGTGATGCTGAAATTAAAGAGGCTGCACGCAAGGCAGAGGAAGCGCGTCGATTGGAAGCTGCAAAGATTGCCGCAGCAAATTTAAATGCTTCGCCTAACCCTGATCGCAATTTTGATTCTAGTCGTAGTGCGATCGCTAACCCCGGTGATCGTTCGGGAGTTACCCCTCAGTTACCCCAGTTAACTGCTAGTGCCTATCTGCCCGATGTAAATGACTACGGACTATCTTCTGGCTTTATTTGGCCCGCAGATGGTGTGATCAGTTCTGGTTTTGGCTGGCGTTGGGGTAGACTCCATGCAGGTATTGACATTGCCGCACCAATTGGCACTCCAATTTTGGCAGCTTCTACAGGTGTTGTAGATTATGCAGGCTGGAATGATGGTGGTTATGGCAATATGATCGATATTCGTCATCCAGATGGCACAATCACACGCTATGGACACCTCAGCGAAATCTATGTCAAAGAAGGTCAGAGCGTTGGTCAAAGTCAAGTGATTGCGGCAATGGGTAGTACTGGCTTTAGTACTGGTCCTCACCTTCACTTTGAAATTCGTCCGAATGGTGGTAGTGCGATCGATCCAATGGCATTTCTTGCTAGTGCCAAGAGATAAATACATCTTAATCTTGCTTAAACAAAAGATGAGTGGTAGCGCAAAGCGCTACCACTCATCTTTTGTTTTTGTAGCACAGAGAAATTTTTGAATTTAGCGCATTGCACTGTAGCAATATGAGAATTACATAATAACGGCAGAGTTTGGATGTTTTCTGCTAAAGTGAGGAGAGCAAAAATTCTTCATAAATAAACGGGAAACGTTGATGGCAACGGACTTAGAGAGCTTAAAATCTCAATTGCAATCTCTGGCAGAACTAGCGACAAAATCAGTTGGGGATGTGCAAACTCCTGAAGAATTAGAACAATTAAGGGTTGAGTACTTAGGCAAGAAAGGAACTCTTTCGCAAATTCTGGGCGCGATGGGTAAACTATCAGCCGAAGAGCGTCCTCAAGTCGGTGCGATCGCCAATCAGGTAAAGCAAACCTTGCAAAACCAACTCGAAGAACGCAAAGTTGCGATTCAACAGTTAGTAATTGCTAAGCGCTTAGAATCAGAAACCCTTGATGTGACTATGCCTGGGATCTTGCGATCCTATCAAGGTAGAATGCACCCTATCCAAAGCACCATTGATCGGATGCTCGATATTCTGGTGGGATTGGGTTTTACTGTTGCTCAAGGACCTGAAATCGAAACGGATTATTATAATTTTGAGGCTTTAAATACGCCTGCGGATCATCCTGCCCGTGACATGGCAGATACGCTCTATTTGAGTGATGGTAAATTATTGCGATCGCAGACTTCTTCTGTCCAAATCCGTTATATGGAAGAAAATGAACCACCACTGAGAATTGCTTGTCCGGGGCGGGTGTATCGTAAAGATGATATTGATGCAACCCACTCACCAATTTTCCATCAAATTGAGCTATTAGCCGTCGAAGAAGGATTAACTTTTGGCGATCTCAAGGGCACGGTCAAAACCTTTGTAGAAGAACTTCTCGGTGAATGCCCGATTCGTTTCCGTCCTAGCTATTTCCCTTTTACTGAGCCATCCGCAGAAGTAGATGTCATGTGGAATGGTCGTTGGTTAGAGCTTGGTGGTTGCGGCATGGTCGATCCCAATGTCTTTAAAGCTGTGGGCTATGATCCAGAACTAGTGACTGGTTTTGCATGGGGCTTTGGTGTTGACCGAGTCGCTATGGTTTTGCATAAAATTGATGATATCCGTCGTCTATTTACCAGTGACTTACGCTTTTTGCGCCAGTTTTAACTATTTCTTGAGCGATATCTATCATATGCAGAAAGTCTTCGCGTTCTTCCGAAGCCTCATTCAGGTTACTGCCTTTTGGCAAGAAAACCGTATTTTTCTGCGAGAGTTCAAATATTTTTGGGATATAGCTGTTCTTGCAGTTATATTCTCTTTTTTAGGGGCAGTTTTTGAAGGCGCTGCTCTCGTAGTCATAAATTCATTTCTACAGGTTCTCACCAATCCTGAAACTACTGCTATTAACTTAGGGTTTGACTGGCTCAAGTTATGGATATTTAGTCCAGAATCGAGTACCAACGATCGCATTGCTCGCCTTGGATTTTTAGTGATTCTCTTGGCTTGGATGCGATCGCTATTTGCTTATTTGGGACCTGTTTACGCCAAACTTACCGATGCATCCTTTGCGGATCGCATGAGGAAGTCGATGTTTGAGCAACTAGTTAGTTTAAGCCTCAGCTACTATTCTCAAGCTAGATCAGGAGATTTGGTCAACTGTCTCAATAATGAGATTGCAACTATTCAAAGAGGTTTTGGAGCTGTTTCTGGCTTTGCGATTAGAGGTTCCACCCTGATTGTGTATATTGTTGCCATGTTTTTGATATCTTGGCAGCTATCACTAGCATCGCTTGTTCTCTTTGGGATGCTTTCTGTATTTATCTCTAGCTTTGTTGTCCGAGTGAGGGAAGCTAGTTTTCCTGTGTCACAGGCTGGTGGCGATTTTACATCCGCAGGCATTGAATTAATTAGCGCAATGCGAACAATTCAAACATCTGCTACTCAGAACTTTGAAAGAGTCCGTTTCTATAGGGTATCTGAAAGAGTTAAACAGGCGCTATTTCGATTGAATAAAGCTGTCGATTTGATTCGTCCATTAGCAGAAGCAATTTCTACGACTATTTTGATTTGCGTGATTGTGACTGCCTTTCATGTTTTTGTTGTCAGTGGCAAGCTACAAACTGCTTCATTGTTGACCTTTATGTTCATTCTCTTTAGAATGATGCCTCTAGTAGAGCAGGTCAATGGATTAAGAGTAGAAATCGGTAGCTATGGTGGTTCATTGGCAAAACTTCGAGAAGTTTTAACGACAGAAGATAAGATTTATCTCAAAGATGGCGAAATAGAGTTCACTCATCTTGAAAATTCGATAGAATTTTTGGCTGTTGACTTTAGTTATAACTCTGCTGATAAGCCTGTATTACATGATATTAATTTATCAATTAAACGTGGTCAGACTACTGCTCTGGTGGGGAGTTCAGGGGCTGGGAAAACGACTTTGGCTGATTTAGTCCCCAGATTATATGATCCTACTAGTGGCACAATTTTGATTGATGGAGTTGATTTAAAAGATATTAAAATCAGTTCTTTACGAAGTCGAATGGCAATCGTTAGCCAAAATACTTTCATCTTCAATGCTTCGGTGCGTTATAACATTGCCTATGGTGTGGATCATGTTGATGAACAGACTTTAGTCGAGGCAGCACGTCAAGCTAATGCGCTTGATTTCATTTTGGATATGCCGCAGGGCTTTGATACAGTACTTGGCGATCGCGGGGTGCGTTTGTCTGGTGGTCAATGCCAGAGAATTGCGATCGCTCGAGCGTTACTTCGTAAACCAGATATTTTGATTTTGGATGAAGCTACTAGTGCCCTTGATTCGGTAACAGAGAGGCTAATTCAAGAGTCGCTTGATCGATTATCTAAAGGCTGTACTGTTATTGCGATCGCCCATCGTCTTTCAACAATTGCTAATGCCGATAAAGTAGTGGTGCTGGAGAGAGGCAGGATCGTTGAGCAGGGTACATATCAGGAGCTAATTGATAGAAAGGGTGCTTTATGGAAATATCACCAGATGCAAAATTCCTCTTCTAATTCAGAGAATCCAGAGCATGGACAGTTATAGATAATTACTTCTTTTATCGATTTTTCGATCAATTACAAATATTTAAATTTGAATTTTAAACATATGAACGAACAGAGTAATACAGCCCAGCAAGAACTAGTTCTTGAGGCTGGAAGGACAGAAAAGCAATATTGGAAAGATTTGTGGCGTTATCGAGAGCTATTTTATTTTTTGGCTTGGCGCGATATTCTGGTGCGTTATAAACAAACTGCGATCGGTATTGCTTGGGCATTATTGCGACCATTTTTGACAATGGTTGTTTTTACAATTGTATTTGGACAACTGGCTAAATTGCCTTCTCAAGGAGTTCCCTATCCCATCCTTGTATTTGCAGGGATGTTACCTTGGCAATTTTTTGCTAATGCCTTGAGTGAATGTAGTAATAGTTTGATTGGGAACGCGAATCTGATTTCTAAAGTATATTTTCCCCG
The DNA here is from genome assembly GCF_012863495.1 of Pseudanabaena yagii GIHE-NHR1. Taxonomy (NCBI): domain Bacteria; kingdom Bacillati; phylum Cyanobacteriota; class Cyanophyceae; order Pseudanabaenales; family Pseudanabaenaceae; genus Pseudanabaena; species Pseudanabaena yagii. Next base: position 938,468 of record NZ_JAAVJL010000001.1, on the reverse strand, counting down.
TTTGATTGTACCTACTAGTGCCGTAATTGTTAGTTTTGTTGATTTTTTGATTTCAGGGATGATTCTCTTAGGATTAATGGCATGGTATAACTTTGTCCCTGATTGGCGAATTTTGACATTGCCAGTTTTTATTCTTATTTCCTGTGCTGCTTCGATGGGAGTAGGACTATGGCTTGCAGCTTTAAATGTACAATATCGAGATTTTCGGTTTGTAGTTCCTTTTATTATTCAATTTGGTCTCTACATTTCCCCTGTGGGTTTCAGTAGCAGCATTGTCCCTGAGCAATGGCGTTTACTCTATTCCTTGAATCCGATGGTGGGTGTAATTGATGGTTTCCGTTGGGCAATTATAGGAGGTCAATCGACAATTTATCTCCCTGGATTTTTGCTTTCATTGGCTTTGGTGTTTCTGTTACTTTGGAGTGGCATTTGGTACTTCAGGAAGATGGAAAAAACATTTGCTGACGTAATTTAAAAGAAGAGACAACGCAAAGCGTTGTCTCTTCTTTTTAGAACTATAGCCCATATAAAACCCAATAGAGAGTTGCGGCGCGAAGCGCCGCAACTCTCTATTGGGTTTTTTCTTATCCTAATTACTGGCTATAGCTATATTGGCTATGACAGTTCGTTAAAAATCTTTTTAATAAATGTGTTTGAGCACCAAAGTGCAGATGAGTATAGGATGCATGAACTTGATATCTTTGCCAACCTTCATAAGGATATTGTAAATGAGATTCATAGCCCTGTAGAGAATATAAGGGGCGATCGCTAATTTCTTCTAGGGAGGAGCGATGGAACTCATGTCCCCACACCCGATCGCCTTTATTTACTAAGGGACTATCTTGCAAAGCGATCGCCTGTCGGTAGCCTAAAGTTAGTCGCTTACCCATTTTTGCTGCTGTCGGAAAAATATTTACCATCGGAAAAGATTTGTCTTCAAAATCGACAATGCGATCGCATAGGTACATTAAGCCGCCACATTCGGCATAGGTAGGTATTCCTGAAATAATTGCCTTGTGAACAGATTCTCTAGCGGTTTTATTCTCGGCTAACTCAGCAGCAAATACTTCTGGAAAGCCACCACCAAAGTATAAGCCTTGAATATTTTCTGGTAAGGTGTGATCGCTAATTGGACTCCAAGGAATTAATTCGGCTCCCAGTTCTCGAAATAAATCGAGATTATCGGCATAGTAGAAACTGAAGGCGCGATCTTGGGCGATCGCAATACGAATGCCCTCACCCCCCAGCCCCCTCTCCCGCAGGAGAGGGGGAGTAAGAGTTGCTCTCCTCTCCCCATAGGAGAGTGGTTGGGGGTGAGGGCTTTTCATCAATGGTAATAACTTCTCCCAATCAAAGCAAGTTTCGCCTAGATATGCCAATCGTTCGATAATCCCATCAAGATCGGACATTTCAGCAGTGGGGATGAGTCCTAAATGGCGATCAGGGATAGCAATATTATCTTGACGACGGAGAACGCCGAGAATTGGTAGATTTAAAGGCTCTAGGGCTTGAGTTAAAAGCTCTAAATGGCGATCGCTACCGACGCGATTGAGAACTACACCTGCAATCTGAATACGCGGATCGAAAGTACGATATCCGTGAGCGATCGCGGCAATAGATCGTGATGTACTGGCGCAATTGAGAATTAAAACTACTGGTACATTAAGTAATCTGGCGATGTGGGCGGTGCTGGCGGTGTCGTCTTTACCTGTCGCACCATCGAATAGTCCCATTACTCCTTCAATCAGAGAATATGCAGCATTTTGAGAATGTTTAGAAAAGCAAGAGCGCACATAGTCTTCAGAGGTTAAGACGGGATCGAGATTGCGGCAGGGTAGACCTGTGATATAGGCATGGAACATCGGGTCGATGTAATCGGGCCCAACCTTAAAGGATTGCACTCGATCGGATTGCGATCGCGCTTTCAGGGCTGCTAGTAGCGCCAAGGTAACTGTAGTTTTCCCCACACCACTGCGTTCACCTGCGATAATAATTGCCATTGCCTAATTTTCCTAGCTGAACCTAATGCACCGTATTGCTACTATATCAGGGGGCTGGAACCAGTCTACCGACAGCGTTGTTTTTGTCGATCAGCAACCTGCGCCGATAGTGATTATTACTGCTGCGGATACGGATATCCAAACCCTTGCGGCGGCTACAGCGAACTTGACTGAAGATTTTCCACAGATTCGGGTGGTGAATGTATTGCAATTGCAGCAACAAATTGCGATCGATATCTATGATAAAAAGATTTAGGCGATCGCTAAAGTAATGGTTTTTAGATTGTTTGGAAGATGTTTTGGTTTTAGTTTTAGCGATCTCAAAAACAAAAAATTATTAAGGAATTGGTGAATAATCAATGATTACAGCGGAAAATAAATGAGACATTTTGACGTTAAGTGAGATGTGATCGCTTGCCACTAAATTAAGCCGTTTGCTCACTTTCCTATCAATAGAGAAATTTAACTAGTAAGTTTTTTGCAAGTATTGGATTATGGAAAACCTTGGTAGTCAGCATAACGAGTCTAATTTAGCCCAACTCCTTACTGACTATGCGGAGGCTCTTAAAGGTTTACCATCTCAATCCAAGTCATCTTATCGGCAAGTTCTCCAAGTATTGCGATCGCGCGATCGCCTCCAAGATGAGCTTTCCCAAGTTGCACAACTAGATGATGAGCAATTAGTAAAACTAGCTGAGCTAGACCTAGAACTGAAGCAACGCTCAGACATTGCTTGTACTGACAAAGAATTGAAACAAATGCGCCAGAATTTACAGCCGCCAGAATCTGCTTGGTGGTGGTATCTTGACCCAGTTATAGAAGATTCTCAAGCCAAGACTTGGTTAGATAAGTTTGATTGGGTATGGAATGTAGGTACAGTAGTTTGTTTGGTGGTTGCAACATCTTTTATTACCCAAACTGCGAAGGCTTTCTCTAATGAAGGTTTTGATTTTTTAGGTACTCTCAGCACAATCGGACAGGGTGCGGGCTTAGCTTTTGTGGCAGGGGGTGCGCTTACTGATAAAGGCAAAAAAGCTGTTGAAAGTACTTTGATGAGTATGAAAATACCTGCTTCGCTTCATGCTGAAGCTACCTTTGGAGCTTCATTATTGTTAATGGGAGCAGCCTACGGCATCCATCAAAACTTGCCTAAAGTTGGGGATTTTTACTTTGATCAGGCACAGCAGCATGAAAAAAATGGCGAGTGGTCACAAGCGGTGCAAAGTTATAAACGAGCTTTAAACTTTGCACAGGATGACTATAAATCACAAATTGCTATTGGCTTTCTGTATGAGAAATTAGGTAACTTTGATGAGGCTTTAAAAGTATACAAAAAAGGATCTTTCTATGGAGTTCCCCAATTTCTAAATGCTCAAGCAAGGGTGATGCTTATGTCAGAGTTGCAAAAGAATAATTGGCAAGGTGGAATTGATGAAGATGTAGTTCGCGAAGCTGAGAGTTTACTTGAGCGTGCGAATAAAGCAATAACTAACTATAGTCTCAAATGGGATGATCCTAGTAAAGATCATAGGTTATCCGCAGATATTCAGATTAATCAAGCTATTGCAGAGATGGCAAAGCTTAAATATGAGGGAAATATAAGCGAGAAGACAAAAAATTCATTGAATGAAATTGCTGATAACCTATTTTATCTTGAGGATGAAGTAAAAAAATCTCAATCAGCAAAACAAGATCCCGTAACAATTGCATCTACTCTGGGATCTAAAAGAACAAAATGTTATTACCAACAAGCTTTTTTATTGGGCAGAATATCAGGCTCTTCAAGAGTACATGGAAGCGATCCCTTGATGAATGATAAGGATCTATCTGACGACTGTACGTTTGGACTAAGTTTGGGTGTAAATTTCTACATACCATCCGATGTAACTTTGTTCAAAAACTATTATAAAAAATTTATAAGCTCGAATTTAGATGTGCATTCTGCGTCGGAGATTAGCAATATTAGCTCTTTTATGGGATTGGTTTACTTTTATCGCCAACAAGAAGCCATATCTAAATATGGAAACAGAATAGTTCTTATCCAAGACTTTGAGACTTGGTTAGATTTAGCCAATCAGTGGTCTCAGATTATTCAAAAGAACTATGTCAAAGGTTACAAGAAATATACCCAAGATATCATTTGGAGATTATTACTGAGCAAAGATGGAGAATTGATAGCATACTTTGCCTATGATGACCAGTCACGAGAATTGGGAAATACTCAAACTTTCATTACACAAGCACTAGAGAAAAAGACAATCAATACATTAAGTACAGAATTGGCTAAAGGTGGCAAAATAGAATTCGTTGATTTTAAGATTGTGCTTTCTCCAGAGGGAAAAGTGAAGCATATTCTCCCTTGGGCAATGGCATATCCAAACACTTTGAAATATCTTGGAGAAAATTGTAAGGATGAAAATTGCAAAAATCTTATACTTGAACCTCGTATTAGTTCAGTATTTAAAGAATATGTTCCTGATCTTAATAATTCTTCAGAATTAGGTGCACTACAGGCAATTTTACAGTTAAACCACAATTTTTTGGCTCTCAAGAATGATAAAGGTATTTATTATGAAGAACCTGCTATTTTTAAGCTAAAAGTCTCTGCGGATGGTCAAATTGTAGATTATGAAGCAATGAATCAAGTAGCAATACAAAGATTAGAGAAACAACTACCTTATGCTAACTTCAAAACACCTCAGTTTCCAGAGTTGGTAAAAGCATCCTATACTAACTTCAGATTGGAAGTGAGAGGATTCCAGATTAAATTTGCCCCTTGGTCAGATCCGAAATAGTTACTTATACTTAAATTTACAGGATTTTCAAAAGACTCAGTGGATTCAATTTGTTTTTACCCTATAAGCTATATTGGAGATGTCTATCCTTAATTTAGCTAATTAATGCACCGTATTGCCACTATTTCAGGTGGATGGAACCAGTCCACCGACAGCGTTGTTTTTGTTGATCAGCAACCTGCACCGATTGTGATCATCACGGCTGCGGATACGGATATCCAAACCCTTGCGGCGGCTACGGCAAACTTACCTGAAGATTTTCCACAGATTAGGGTGGTGAATGTCTTGCAATTGCAGCAACAAATCGCGATCGACACTTATGCAGAAGAGGTTTTAGAGCAAGCAAAAGTCATTATTGTGCGATTAATTGGGGGACAGTCTTACTGGAGCTATGGCTTAGAGGTGGTTAAGGAAACTGTGGCAAATACGGGCGCAGTTTTGATTGTATTGCCGGGGGATGAGCGACCTGATCCGAGCTTAACGAGTCATTCCACAACCTCGCTAACTTTGGTGAATCAGGCTTGGCAATATTTCATCGAAGCAGGAATATCTAATTATCAGAATTTATTGAAGTTTATTGCTAAGGAATTTATAGAGATACCGATAGAATATGCAATTCCGCAATCCGTGCCTCGGATTGGGATATTTGATCCCCCTCAATCCGCCTTAAAAAGGGGGAAGAAGAAAGAAATTCTCCCCCCTTTCTCAAGGGGGGCTGGGGGGGATCTCGGATTAGTGGCGATTCTTTTTTATCGCGCTCATTATTTGTCAGGAAATACGGGGGCGATCGCAGCTTTATGTAAAGCCTTAACTGAGCGTAATCTTACACCTTTACCTATTTATGTTTCATCCTTAAAAGAACCCGATGTGCAAGCGGAATTAATTCACTATTGCTTGCCTGAATCTGGTCAAAAGGTTGATGTGATTTTGAATACGACTAGCTTCTCTTTGGCAAGTTTAAAAACCGATACGCCACAGGTTGATCTTTGGGAAGCTTTGAATGTGCCAGTATTTCAGGTGATTTTTAGTGGCGGACTTAAGAAAACTTGGGTAAATGGTACACAGGGATTAAATCCTCGCGATATGGCGATGAATGTGGTCTTGCCTGAAGTTGATGGCAGGATTATTACAAGGGCAGTCTCCTTTAAAGCGATGCAGGGTCAGAATCTCGCTTTGCAAACGGAAGTATTGACCTATGAACCTGTGCGATCGCGCATCAATTTTGTGGCAGATCTGGCGGTGAAATGGATACAGCTAAAGCATACAGATATAGGCGATCGCAAAATTGCGCTGATTCTTGCTAACTATCCTAATCGTGATGGCAGATTAGCCAACGGAGTCGGTTTAGATACGCCAGCCAGTTGTTTAAAGATTCTTAAGGCTTTGCGAAGTTCAGGCTATAGCGTTGGTGAACTTCCTGAAACTAGCGATGAATTGATGAAGTTATTAACTACAGGTGTAACCAATGATCGCGAATCCTTTGGAGTACGTCAGGTTAATCAATCTTTAGCATTAGAAGATTATCAAAGCTATTTTCAGAATTTGCCTGAACCCGTCCAAAATGGAATTCAGACAAGATGGAATCAGCCAAAGTGCGAGAAAGAATTTGCGATCGCTGGTATGCAATTCGGCAATATTTTTGTCGGTATTCAACCATCACGGGGCTACGATCTCGATCCTACCCTCAATTACCATGCGCCCGATTTAGAGCCAACCCATGACTATATGGCTTTCTATCATTGGGTGCGCGACAAGTTTAATGCCCACGCGATCGCCCATATCGGCAAACATGGCAATCTCGAATGGCTTCCTGGAAAAAGTGTGGCTCTGTCAGAAAATTGCTATCCTGAAGCCGCCTTTGGTGCGATGCCCCATTTTTATCCCTTTATTGTCAATGACCCTGGAGAAGGTTCTCAAGCGAAAAGGCGATCGCAAGCGGTCATTCTCGATCACCTCACGCCGCCGATGACTCGCGCCGAGTTGTATGGTGGCTTGCAGCAATTGGAAGGCTTGATTGATGAATATTACGAAGCAGAAACCCTAGATCCTTCACGCTTGTGCATGATTCGCGATCGCCTGATCGAAACCATCAAGCAGGAAAATCTCTATCATGATTTAGGAATTTCCCTAGATCGTTTAGAGGATTCGCTGAATACGATTCTCACCACTGCCGATGGTTATCTTTGCGAAATTAAGGAAGCACAAATTCGTGATGGTTTGCATATTTTCGGTCAATGCCCAGAAGGTCGGCAGTTAAGGGATTTAGTCGTAGCGATCGCCCGTAATCCGACGGCTCATCGTTTGGGGCTGACGCGAGCGATCGCGCAAGACTGGGGTCTAGATTTCGATCCATTGACTGCGAATTTAGGCGATTCACTTCCAGCAATTTCTCATCCACGTTTAGCGAATTGTCGGATTATCGGCGATGCAGTAGAAGTTATAGAGGAATATGCAGCGGAGTTGGTGGATGCCCTCACCCCTAGACCCTCTCCCGCAGGAGAGGGGAATAGGAATCTTTTTCTTGCTCCCTCTCCTGCGGGAGAGGGTTGGGGTGAGGGTCTGGTGATTCAAACAGAACTAACATGGATTCGCGATCGCCTCCTCCCCTCTCTCTACAAAACTAGTCAAGAAATTACGAATCTCCTGCGCGGACTCAATGGTGAATATGTACCTAGTGGCGCATCAGGTGCGCCGACAAGGGGCAGACCCGAAGTATTACCCACTGGACGGAACTTCTATTCGGTCGATATTCGCGCAGTACCGACCGAAACCGCTTGGGATATTGGGCGTAAGGCTGCGGATGTGCTGATCGAAACTTACACGCAAGAGCATGGCGAATATCCACAAACCTTAGGGCTATCGATTTGGGGAACTTCCACAATGCGAACGGGTGGTGATGACCTAGCTGAAGCGCTGGCTTTATTAGGCGTGCAACCTGTTTGGGATGGCGTATCGCGGCGCGTGGTGGATTTTGAGATTTTGCCTTTATCGATCCTCAGTCGTCCCCGTGTGGATGTGACTTTGCGGATTTCAGGATTCTTTCGAGATGCATTCCCAAATCTCATCGATTTATTTGATAGTGCGGTGAATGCAGTGGCGAATCTTGATGAACCTGCTGATCAGAATCCCCTAGCGGCAAAAGTTCAAGCAGAATCCGTACAATGGCAAAGAGAAGGATTAACTTTAGAACAAGCCCAAGAGCGATCGCGTTATCGGGTATTTGGCTCCAAGCCAAGCGCCTATGGTGCAGGTTTGCAAGGTTTGATCGAGTCGCAAAACTGGGAAAGTGAGCAGGATTTAGCGCGAGCCTATATCAATTGGAGTGCCTACGCCTATACCAGTAAATCCGAGGGTAAATCCGCCCCTGAAGCTTTTAACCAGCGACTCAGTAATATGCAAATCGTACTGCAAAATCAGGACAATCGCGAGCATGACATTCTCGATTCCGATGATTATTATCAATTTCAGGGTGGGATGACAACGGCTGTCAAATCCATATCTGGTAACGCTCCAGAAGTGTACTTTGGTGATAATTCACGGATGGCACAGCCCAAGGTTCGCAAATTGAGTGAAGAGATTGCGCGAGTCTATCGATCGCGTGTCGTTAATCCCAAATGGATAGCGGGAGCAATGCGTCACGGTTACAAAGGGGCTTTTGAAATGTCGGCAACCCTTGATTATCTGTTTGCCTATGATGCTACGACTGACTGCGTTTCTGACTTCATGTATGAGGGTGTTGCGGAGGCATATATTTTTAATCCTGAAGTCCAGAATTTTATTAAGTCTAGCAATCCTTGGGCGTTGCGAGATATGTCAGAACGTCTACTAGAAGCGAATCAGCGTGGGATGTGGCAAGATGTGACTGCGGATATGTTGGATCGCTTAAAGGCGATCGCCAATGATGCTGAAGGGGCGATCGAATCGCAAACAGGTTAATACTAAAGCTTAGTTTTTTGCTAATCAGACCTTTGACTCGAAATCATCGGGATCGTAGCCGATATCACCGACAAAGCAGAAGGAGAGCATGAGGTTAAAAATTTCGCGATCAACTTTGATTTTGGTGGGGTGAGCTTGATCAGGTTCAAGCATTCGTTTAATGTCGTTGGTAAATTTGCGCCATTCTCTCTGGGCATAGCGATCTCTTTCTTTCGCTGTGGGCTTGATGGGTTCGAGTAGTTCTTCTAGGTAAATTTCAAGGGGAGATTCTTCTGAAATCATTTCTTCAAAAAGTAAGTCAATTGAAATCATTTCTTCAAAAAGTAAGTCAATTTCTTCAAATAGGTTTCGCATATAGGTGGGGTAGCGTCCTGAAAGCGCCAGAAATGACATAACGATGCGCTTGTCTTGATCTGTGGGGGCTTTTGCTCCTTTTTGACTGCGCGTTGACCAGATAATTTGCAAGATCTTGTAGATGTTGATCAGTCGTTTGGCGGTGCGGGGTGTGATGTCAACATGTTTGCAGCAGTTGACTAACAGTTGAAATTCTGATTCTTCAAATTCGATGGTTTGGGCGATGGTTTCGAGGAATGTAGTCTCATCTGTGAAAGTTGGGGCTTGTGGGGTTTGAATGGTCGATGCTTGAGTGGTTTGAGTGGGGATGGATTGTGGATTTTCTAAGGATTCTGGGGTGTCGATCGCAGATGCTTCAGGTTCCATAACTTCGGAAGTTTGAACACTTAGATCTGATAAAGGTGCGATCGCTTCTTGTGTTTCTTCCTGTGGTTTTATTTTTGTGGGGATGTCGTCTTTTTCAACAGGTGTTGATGGGGCTTGGGGCTTGGCTATTTTGGTTTGGGCGCGAAGGTAACTGTCAATCTGTGAGGATGAAATGGGGCGCATTCTGTAGGGAATCTGGATGATTTTTTCGAGATAGTCAAGTCCAGAGGGTTTGCCGCCACGCTTGAGAACGCCTTCGTAGACTTGTTCTAAGGCACGGGCGATATAGCGATCATCGATGCCTAACACGACAATGAATAATTTTGTGTTGAGCAGGAGTTGGACTGATTCTAGGACTTCGACAACGCGATCGGGTGGACAACGATCTAGGTCATCGATGTAGAGAACGACTCGCGCGGGACCTCTTGGGAAGAATTTTTTTAATTCTTCGCGGTTATGTTGCCAATCGGTAAGGCGATCGGAGAGGGCGGCGAGATCTTGCTTGACCTGTTGCATTAGTCCTAGTCGTTTGCCATAGTCGTCAACTTGGAGCCGATCGCTTACAAAGTCCATGAGTGAAGCATAGTTGGCGGTGAGTCCTACGCGCTGTTTTTGTTCTGCGACTTGGAGCTTGAGTTGGGCAACTTCTTTGACAAGGCTTTCAGAATCGCTTTGCTTTTGTTTTAGTAAGAACTCGCGATCGCTTTGAATTTTTGCTTGTTCTTTTTGGACGGAGTTGAGGTAATTGTTGAGGGTTTTGAGGATTGGGATGAGGGTGGTGACGGCTGCGACGATCGCTGTGATTATTTGTACACCTGATGGAATTTGAGTGCGGATTGATTCAATCCATTGAGGGAAATTGGCGAACCAGTCACGAATTATGTGGCTAAGTTCGGTGAAGTTGTTTTTGGCTTCAGTGGGAATTATGCGATCGAATAGGCTTGCTAAACCAGTTTGTTCTAACAGGTTTTGAGTTGCGGTGAAGATTGCGGTGCGGGTTGCGGGATCTAGGGTGAGGACGATCAAGAGAGTCATTAAGAACAGGGCAATTAAGCCTTGCCAACTGGTGACGACTTTCTTTATTAAAGCGATCGTTTCGTTGGTGGTTTTACCTGCTTCGGCTAATTTTTCAATTTCATTTTTGTATTTTTCAATTTCTTCTTTAGAAAATAGGAGTCGAGCAATCGCTTTGACAATGGGTGTCCAGAGTGCTGTCGCCTTGCGGTGGTTGAGTTGTTGTTTTACTTCTGCTTCGGCGCTTTTGAGTTGGCGTTGCAGTTCTTGTTCTTTTTTCTGGAGTTCCTGCTCTTGCTGTTTTAAACGCTGTTGTTCTTCCTGTTTACTTTTATCGAGGGTATTCCACAAGTAGTTAGAATTTGAGGTGGGGTCTTTCCAGTCTTTAAATTTTTTGAGGCGATCGTTGGATTCAATAAAAGCCCTGCGTTCTTCGTCATTTGTCAGGTAAAGCACTCGCCAAAAATCGCCTCCATTTAGCAGAGTTTGCTCAAACTTTTTCTGTTGGTATGGATCGGTTTCAGGGTCAGGATTTGTTGCAGGTTTAGGATTTTTACTTTGTTTGACTATTTCTAAATTCTTTTTGCTATCTTTTAAACGCTTAGGGAAGCTATCGAGGAGTAGAAATAACAAATGTTCTATGACGGACTCAATCCTCTCATTCCAAGAATCATAGGACTTTTTTAAGTTGTTGGGAGAGTAGTAGGCTCTAAACTGTTTACTCAGCCATATGATAAATGGGGATGGGGGATTGCCAATTTTTGATGCGAGATGGAACAGGTCAACAAACAAAGCGTAAATCAGAAAAAGAATGATTAAAACAAATGTAATGATATGCAGAATAAATTGAACGAGCCAGAAGTTTAGAATTTGTTGGCTGAATATTGCAAGGGCTGTTTGGGATCGTTCTATGCTCGTCTGAATAGTTTTATTTATCTTCTTGAAGGGATTATAGATAAGGCGATCTATATTGCGAGTTGGTGAAGATTTTTCTAAAGAGCTAGATTCTGGTTTCTCTTTTTTATTCTCTTGATACGCTGTAGAGGAACTTAGGAAAATACCAATCTGCCGTTCCAACGTGATTTGACGGTTTAATTCATAGAAAATCTCCTGCATCAGGCTTGCCCAAAGGTCTGACTTGGCATAAGTCCAAGCATTGAAGCTAATTTGATAGATGTGACCCACATAGGGAGACATAATCTGCGTGTCGTCGGGAAAATTTGTATCGCCCCAAGCTTGTAGCCTAGTGAGTTTTTGTTTGCGAATTGCCTCAATCCTTTGCTGAATTAGATACATTCCAAAGGACTTACCACTGCCCCAACTGCCCAAGATTCCCACAGCCATAGGCGGTTGGAGACTGCGGAGCATCAACACCGTTGCCATAGCCTCGATTTCATCCTGAACGTTGAGACAATCCTCACCCTGCGCCGAATCATTAGCAACACCCTGCGGAATCTCGATCTGTCTGCTGCGATCTGCCAAGTTAAGTAGAGGATTACCATCTAGAGTCCACAGGCGAATCGTCTTGTCATTACTGCCTGAAATGATCGTCTTGCCATCAGGACTAAAAGCAACTGAACTAACCCTATCCTCATGCCCTCGGAAAGTATTGTGGATTTTGCCATTCAAATCCCACAAATGCAGTGTCTCGTCATTACTGCCTGAAATGATCGTCTTGCCATCAGGGCTAAAGGCAACTGAATTGACGGTAGACTCATGCCCTCGGAAAATGTTGTGGGTTTTGCCATTCAAATCCCACAACCGTAGTGTCTTGTCATTACTGCCTGAAACGATCATCTTGCCATCAGGGCTAAAGGCAACTGAATTGACGGTAGACTCATGCCCTCGGAAAATGTTGTGGTTACCATTCAAATCCCACAACCTCAGCGTCTTATCAATACTGCCAGAAACAATCTTTTTGCCGTCGGGGCTAAATGCGACTGAATAGACCGCCTGTTCATGTCCTTGAAAAGAATTGTGGTTGCCCTCTAAATCCCACAACAGCAGTGTATTGGCAATACTGCCAGAAACAATCTTTTTGCCATCAGGGCTGAAGGCAACAGAATTGACATAATTCTCTTCTTGTCTTATAAAAAATTTTTCGTCTTGGCTGCCTTGCAAATCCCACAACCGTAACGTCTGGTCATAACTGCCTGAAACAATTTTCTTGCCATCAGGGCTAAAAGCCAATGAACTGACCCTAGACTCATGCCCTTGAAATGGTTTCCTGATGGGTTTGCCAGAAGTGGCATTAAATAGTTGCAAAGTGCCATTTTTCAGCCCTGCAATTATCTTGCGCCCATCGTCGGGAGAGAATGCGACTGATAACACCTCGCTCTCAAGGCGAGCAAAAATCACGGGGTTAGCAATATCCTCGGCTACCGAGTCAGATTCATCAGGAGCTTCTTCTTCAAAATACATCTCCTGCACCTCCTGTTGCATCTGCTGCTGCATTGGTTGCACTTCTGACAAAAATTCAGCATCCATGAAATTCTATTGCGGCGAAGCCAGATTAATAATTTACAACAACAAACCCGTCGTCTAGGTTTCGATTATCTAAGCCCCCTAAATCCCCCAATTCTGGGGGACTTTGAAAGCCCTTTATTTTCTTGTTCCCCCAGAATTGGGGGCTAGGGGGCGATTAATCTTCATAAATTGTCCCTGCGTTACGAGTTTAGGGCAAAGCATTCTCAAATTCAAACAATCTCAAAATTTATGTATTTCCGTGGGAATGCAATGCCCCTACAGTTTTAATCTATAGACGCGAATAAATAATAATAAATATGCGCGATCGCCTTGCCAATTCGTGATGATGGATATAGGCGATCACCCTAACTAAAACCTTCTTTGATAATTGAGTTCAGAGAAAGAAACAACTACCCTCGTACCTGACTCACGGAATAGCTGCACATCACCTTCGAGCTGCTCAGTCAGCAGACAAACTAACTGCCAGCCCAAACTCTCAGTTTGACGAAAATCAACCCCCTCAGGAAACCCTACCCCATCATCAGCCACCATGAGAATAATTTGGTCTTTTTCATCATGACTGAGACTAACAAAAAGCTCACCAGAGCGATTTTCAGGGAAAGCATGTTCTAAAGCATTAGAAACAAGTTCATTGATAATCAGTCCACAGGGAGTAGCCGTTTCAATATTTAAGAAAATCGAAGTCACTTCACAGCGTAACTGCACTCGATCATGGCTAAGGCTAAAGGTTGCAAAAATCTGATGAACGAGACTATGGAGGTATTCACCAAAATCAATTTTGACTAAATCAGGGGAACGGTAGAGCTTTTCATGGATGAGGGCAATACTATTGATGCGCTTTTTACTATCTTCGAGGATGCTGAGGAGTTTGGGGTCTTGAACTGACTCACCTTGCCAATTGAGGAGACTGATAACAATCATGAGATTGTTTTTGACGCGATGATGGATTTCCTTAAGTAAGATTTCTTTCTCATGGAGCGCATTTTGGAGTGAGGCTGTCTGAGCAGAAACTTCCTTTTCGAGACTAAAGGTTAATTTTCTTAACTGTAAATGGGTTCTAATTCTGGCGATGACTTCACGATATTGAAAAGGCTTCGTAATATAGTCTATAGCTCCTAGTTCAAAGCCCTTCATCTTACTATCCAAATCAGTTAAAGCGGTCATAAAGATGATAGGGATTTGGCAAGTTCGAGAATCAATTTTGAGCTTTTGACAGACCGTAAAACCGTCCATATTTGGCATCTGGATATCCAGCAAAATCAGGTCTGGTAAGATCTGTTCCATTTGCTTTAATGCACGTTCCCCACTAGTAGCGATTGCCACATCATAACCTTCTGCATTCAGTGTTTCCGAAAGAACAGCTAAATTGCTAGGTATATCATCTACTATGAGAATAAGTTCAGGTGCATTCACTAATTTAGTACCTATTTTAAAACCTGTCCGTTAGCATAATTTGATCTTAATCGATTAGTTCGAGAGCAACAAGTACGCGATTCCGCCCTTCCATCTTGGCTCGATAAAGAGCATCATCAGCAGATTTGAGCAAAGCCGTTTCTGTGCGAGCGTGCTTTGGGAAAGTGGCTACCCCAATCGATACAGTGATTTGCCCTAAGTGGCGATCTTGATAAATGGGATCGAGGGCTTGACATTCTGCGCGGACATGATTTGCAATCACTTCTGCTTGAATCTCGTCGCAGTTAGGAATGAGAATGAGCATCTCTTCGCCACCATAGCGACAGACGATATCAGAGGCACGTACTAATCTTTTTAGTAGTGCTCCTACTTCTCTAAGGACATAATCCCCTGCATCATGTCCGAACGTATCATTAAAGCGTTTGAAGAAGTCAATATCAAGCATCAGTAAACTAAGGCAACTAGATTGGCGCTCAGCTTTGAGGCGCTCTTGATATAAAGCCTCTTGGAAATAATGCCGATTATAGAGAGTGGTAAGTGCGTCTCTTGTACTTTGATACTCCAGTGCTTTGTACTTCTGAGCCTTGTGCAAAGCTAGCTTAATCGAAGCATGAAGTTCCCTATCATTGAAAGGTTTGAGAATGTAACCATAGGCTCCAGATTTTTCGGCGCGATCTAGTGTGGCATCATCGGCATAGGCGGTGATGTAGATAACAGGAATACCAAATTTTTCATTGATAACTTGGGTCGTATCAATGCCATCACGATCGCCTTTAATGACTATATCCATGAGGACTAAATCAGGAGGATTCTTATCAATCACATCTAAGGCAGCCTGACCCGACGAAACTATCGCTACAATCTGATACCCAATTCCCTTGAGTTTTTGGGATAAATCCCGAGCAATGAGTAACTCATCTTCGACAATGAGGATTTTCTCATTCGTCATAACTCAAAATCTCCTCTGTGATTGATACTTGGATAGCTGGTATTCTTGGGACTTTTTCAGGGCGAGGTCGATGGAATCACGAAGGGCTATTTCATCGACGGGCTTCAAGATATAGCCATAGGCTCCAGTCTGTTTGACGCGATCTATGGTGGCATCATCAGCATAGGCAGTAACGTAAATAATGGGAATGTGAAATTTTTCCTCGATCACTTTGGCTGTGTCAATGCCATCATGGTTGCCTTTGATCACAATGTCCATCAGAATTAAATCGGGAGGATTATCAGCGATCGCATTAAGTGCCGACTGACCCGAAGAAACGATATCAACGACTTGATAGCCCATATTTTCTAGTTTTTTGGACAAGTCTCTAGCGATAAGAAACTCATCTTCTACAATTAAAATTTTTTGCTCACTCATGACTAAAACCTCCATTGATAATTGAGTTCAGAGAAAGAAACAACTACCCTTGTACCTGACTCACGGAATAGCTGCACATCACCTTCGAGCTGCTCAGTCAGTAGACAAACTAACTGCCAGCCCAAACTCTCAGTTTGGCGAAAATCAACCCCCTTAGGAAATCCTACCCCATCATCAGCCACCATGAGAATAATTTGATCTTTTTCATCATGGCTGAGACTAACAAAAAGCTCACCAGAGCGATGCTCAGGGAAAGCATGTTCTAAAGCATTAGAAACAAGTTCATTGATAATTAGCCCGCAGGGAGTAGCCGTTTCAATATTTAAGAAAATCGAAGCGACTTCACAACGTAGTCGCACCCGATCGTTACTAAGGCTAAAGGTTGCAAAAATCTGCTGAACGAGACTATGGAGATATTCACCAAAATCAATTTTAGCTAAATCAGGGGAACGGTAGAGCTTTTCATGGATGAGAGCAATACTGTTGATGCGCTTTTTGCTATCTTCGAGGATGCTGAGGAGTTTGGGGTCTTGAACTGATTCACCTTGCCAATTGAGGAGACTGCCAACGATCATGAGATTATTTTTGACGCGATGGTGGACTTCTTTAAGCAAAATTTCTTTTTTGCGCTCTGCCATTGTCCGCGCAGATTCTGCGATATTGCGTTGTCGCTCTAATCGATATCCTTCTATCAAGTTGCTACAGGTAACTAAAAATGGCTGAAGATATTCTATTAATTCTTGGTCATATCCATTAGGGCGATTGGCAATGCCCACCATGCCAATTAATTGGGAACCTTTATAAAAGGGTAATCCTAAGAAAGCGTTAAGCGGAGGATGTCCATCGGGAACCCCACCACGCCGAGGGTCGGTGCTGGGGTTATTGGCAATTACAGGCTGCCCTGTCATAATTGTGGCTCCAAACAGGGTTTGCATATTGGTAAATTCCATGCCAATTTTATAGTTTTCCTCATAAAATTTTTGGGTGGTATCATCCCAAGAAATGTTAGTAATACCGTGGGTTTTGAGATAGGGGACACCTCGGATTTTCATTAAGCTGTCCTCCATAAAGGCGCTACCGTCTTGACGAAAGAGAACTTCGCCGATTAAGCCATATTCGCTATTAGTTAAATCCAATAAACTGCTCAATAGATCTTCAAAGATAGTCAAGCGATTAGCCGCAGTAATAAATTGAGACTGTGCTTTACTAATACAGGAAAGTAGGTCGTTGCTTCTTTTTAAGGAAACTTCTGCGATGATGCGATCCGTGAGGTTTCTTACAATTATGGATATACCGATTGCCTTTCCTCGCTGGTCTTTTAAAGGAGATAAGGTCAGAGAAACATCTATTTCTGTAGCATTTTTATGGATTAAGACAGTGTTGAGGTTTTCTAAGCCTTCCCCCTGTTTAATTTGTGCTAATAGTTGAGAATGCTCACTTCGCTCTAGTGTAAAGAGTATAGAAATATTTTTTGTGATCGCTTCATCTTGGGTATAGCCAAATAGCTTTTCGGCAGCAGGATTCCAACTGTTGATGACACCTTCTAGGGTCATGGTGATAATCGCATCACTCGAACATTCGACTACAGCAGTGAGCAATTGCGAATTTTCCTGCTTGATTCTTAGCTCTAATTGGCTAATGACGAGATTACTGAGGGATTCTAGATGCTTTATCTGTGTTGGAGAAAGGGTTTTGGGTTCTAGATCAATGGTGCATAGAGTTCCTAAAACAAATCCATCGGATGTAATGAGGGGTGCGCCTGCGTAAAAGCGTATTTTCGGTTCTTGAAGTACTAATGGATTATCAGCAAAGCGTGTATCTTGAGTTGCATCTTCAACAATTAACATTTTTGAACTGGCGACTACATGACCGCAAAAGGAAATATCGCGTGAAGTCTCTTCCGCATCAATACCTACCTTTGCCTTAAACCACTGGCGATCGCGATCGACTAGAGAAATTAAGGCAATTGGTGTTTCACAAATTAAGGATGCTAGTTGAGTTAATTCGTCAAATTCGCGTTCGGGTAGAGTATCTAAAACTTTGTAGCGTCTTAGTGCTTTTAGGCGTTCGACTTCATTATCTAAAATTTCTGGCTTCTGCATAGCATCGTAGTTGTAATGATTGTTTTAATGATTAGAGATTGTGATGGCGAAGTGACAAGGCTGAAAGTCTAAATATCAAATTTGTCTGATTATCTAATACAGCCTGTTAAAGGTTGAATTAGTACAGAGAAATTTTTGAAAGCGCGGCTTAGCTGCGCTTTCAAAAATTTCTCTAGGTTTTGCTGTATCTACACTAAACTGGGAAAGGCTATATATGGGTTTGTGGAAGCGCACCCCTTCGGGGTGCGCTTCCACAAACCATTTAGGGTTGCTATAGTACATTGCTATTAATTAAAAAACTGCTCACAATTCCCATTTTGGTGAAGTATTGTCTGGTATCCCGTCCATTTTGGCAGGAAGATAAAAACCTACTTTAACAGACTGGCAAATGCTAGAGCATAGAGCTATATATTTCCAATGCTAATATGAGAAAAGTCCTAATTTTAGGTGGCACGGGTGATGCCGTAAAGCTGGCTACCAAACTGGAAAGTATTCCCAAAATAGAAGTGATTAGCTCCCTCGCGGGACGTACCAAAAAGCCTTCTGCTTTAGTTGGACAGGTTCGTATTGGTGGGTTTGGTGGTGCAGAAGGATTGGCGAATTACTTACGAGAGAATGCTATTGATTTTCTCATCGATGCTACCCATCCCTGTGCGGGACAAATTACGATAAACGGTGCGATCGCTTCTCAGATTGCCCAAATTCCTCACCTCATGCTCGTGCGTCCTCAATGGGAAAAGATATCTGGTGATCATTGGATTGAAGTAGAATCTGTGGAAGCCGCCGCTCAGGTAATTCCTGCATCTGTACATCGCGTATTTATTACATCGGGTAGACAACAACTAGAGCCATTTTTGCAGCGATCACAAATTTATCCAGATACTTGGTATTTGATGCGTTCCATCGATCCACCTGATATTGAACTTCCCAATAGTCAAGTTTTGCTGGATCGGGGGCCCTTTAGTTTAGAACAAGAACGAGCATTATTACGTGAATATCAGATTGAGGCGATCGTGAGTAAAAATAGCGGTGGTAAGGCAACCTACGCCAAGATTATTGCCGCAAGGGAATTAGGAATTCCGATTGTGATGGTGCAACGTCCTGAGATGCCTGAAGGTGAGAAGGTGACAAGTATTGAAGAAGCAATATTATGGTTGAGTTCTCAATTGGCTAAGTAACTGGCAACCCCTATGGCACAAGCTGCGCTTGCGCTATAGGGGTCTGTTTATGCCCATGCGATTAGATTTTTGCTATGGGCGATCGCTAAGCGGTATATTAGGCAACAAAGCCAGCTCAAAAATTATTTGTCTTGCAAAATTCATCACAGTTACAAATTTTAATTGTTGACGATCATCGCTTGCTGCTGAATGGCACGATCGCTTTGGTGCGCGATCGCTTTGCCGATGCTGAAATTAGATCTGCTCAAACTGTGCAAGAGGCAAAGCAAAAGGTAGAGGAATGTTTGCCAGATCTGGTAATCGCTGATCTATCAATCCCAGAAACATCGGGGACAGATGCCCATGTTGAACATGGCTTAGCGATGTTGAGAGGATGGATGGCTGAATATCCCTATTTGAATTTGATGGTGCAAAGTAGCAATATTAAGGCGTTGATTCGGCTCGTGCCTGAAATTGAAGCGCATCAGGGCGGCTTTACCCTTGCGGACAAAAGTTTATCGATTGATGTGTTATTGACGCGGATTGAGTGGGCAATACAAGGCTTGACCCATACTAAGGATCTGAAAATGGGCTTGGAAATCAAACCTGAATGGATTGAGGTATTAACATTAGCTTTTCAAGAAGGGCTTCAGGACAAGGCGATCGCCCAAGCGATGCACAAATCTGAGCGAATGATTCGGCACTACTGGTCTAAGATCCAAGATGCGTTGGAAATATATCCTGAAGATGGTAAAAATATTCGAGCCTTAACGCAAATTCGCGCCCGTGAAAAAGGGCTACTTGATTGATGAAATTGTAGACAACGCAAGCCTGAAGTTTCTAGAAAAAGTCGGAAAACTACATGTTTAATGTTTTAGATTCCCAAAATAGCCTAAAACGTCGGGTAGCGCTCGCGATTTTAACTTTGACTACGATTGGAGCTACCATTGCCTCAATTCTCCATCGTCTTCAGCCCGCACCGCATCTGATTGATCTGTTTGCGTCAGTATTTTTAGCGATCGCTTCTCTGAGTTTGTTGGTCTATCTATATTTCAATCCAGCGAGTTTAAGACTGGTAGTACGAATTGCTTTATTTGTGACAGTATTTTTTTTAGTATTGCCGAGTTGGCTATTTACATTCCAAGCCTTTAGTTCACCGCATTTTTCCCTCGCAGGCAGTTTACCTCCGATTACTTCAGCACTATTTCTGTTAACCATGATAATGCTGATTTTTTTGCGCCCACAGCGCTTACTATATACGGCGATCGCTGCTTGGGTTGCGATCGCTGCGCCGATCTTAATTTATCTAATTCTGCATCCTGTGGAAATGTTGACGGCACGAGGAATGGATTTGTTAATTTCCCTTGGACCTGCAATGGGAGTGCAGATAGTGTTGATTTTCTTTTATAACCGTCTCCAAAATATTATCGATCGCCTCTATGCGGAGCGGCTTCAGTACTACAGCCAAATTATCGAGCGACAGTCAATTCGGCAACAGGCGATCGAGCAAGCTTTTACGCAAATTCATAATGGACCTTTGCAAACTCTAGCTGTATTACTACGAGAAGTTCAAAAAGAGCAAACAATTCCTAATTCAGAACTATTGCAACGCTTAACGGAGCTAAATACAGAAATTCGTTCTGTTGGACAAAATCTCAGAACCGATGAAGACCCCGCTCAGCCCTTAGCGACTTCCTTTAGTTTAGAACCTACAATATCTGAATCAGTTCTCCGCCTCGGTGAAGGAACTTGTGTTAATCTCACATCACCACTACATCAGTTATTCCATGAGGTTTATGTGCTGACCCTCAAGCGCAATTTGCCCTACTTCCAAACCATTCAAATAAAGGTGCGAAACTTTGCTCCCATTGATAATTTTCCCTTCACATTAGAACTCAAGCGCGATCTTTGTTTATGGTTAGAGGAGGCTTTGTGTAATGTTGGCAAACATGCGGAGGGGGTAACGCGCATTGTCGTCACAGGTGAACAGCTTAATAGTTGCTACATTCTTAAGGTCGAAGATAATGGTATTGGTTTAAAGACTGCTGAAGAGAATTTAAAAGACCAGCAGGGTACGCAACTTGGTTATGCTCTTGCGGAAAAACTGGGTGGTAGATTTCAGCGATCGCCTTTGCCTAAGGGTGGAGTACGTTGTGAACTTTGTTGGTCAATTAAACGCTAAATAGACTGTCTGAAAAATATCCTCGGCATTTGTTGAGCGTTAATCTCCCCACGATCTAATACGCTGAGATGGTCGGTATCGAGTATGTACATCTATTTTTTGCGGGACTTTGTTGATGTCTTACGCAATGACTCACGATATTTTTTGCCTAGTTGCATAGCTTTGTCATAGTCTGGGATATCAGCAAATGTTCCTGTGATTTGCTCCCACCAAGGTTTTACTGTAGTAGTTGAATTTTCCACCTTGTTTTTAATCAAGTTGATTTCAGCTTCTAGGATTGCGACTCTTTCTTCTAGGGTTATTGACATTAGGGTTAGAACTCACTCATAATGATTATAACAATTGAGTCACTTTGTTAATACAGACTGATCGCCCCATCATCACACAAAATCACGATCTCCACTCCACAAAAGTTAAATAGCGATCACATCCTTAACACGATAAACATTACGATCTCTTTATTTCAAAAAACTAAATTTTTGTTTGTATTTCTAGATTAGTTATTTTCACTTTTATATAAAATTGTTGTGCTTGGAGAGTTAGCTCGCCTAAAGTGATATTCCTTGCTAGTAGAGATAATTATTTGATCGTCAAGACCAAAAGCTAATTTTGAAATACTAACAGGATGTCCTTTAAGTATTTGCTCTAATCTAGGCGTTCCGTTAACTATATTCCAAAGCCCAATAGTCTTATTAGAGTTTCCGCTTAGTAGAAAACTTTTATTTTCGCTAATAGCAACAACTGAAATAATATAGTGGAAATTATCACTAGTATACAATTTCTTATCTTCAAATCTAAAAATATGAAGTTTTTTACCTTGATGATAAGCTACTAATTGTATATCTTGACTAGTACAAGCACAATTAAACGATTGAACTGAATGAATAGACTGATTAGAGGTAAGATCAAATATATTTAAATCACTTAAACTATAACTTCCAGCAGAGTCTAAAAATTCTTTTGCATATCCTATAAATACCTTAGAATCTGGACTGATTTTTCCATATAGATAGTCAGCATAATCAACCTCTATAGATCCTAACAAATCAGAATAACTAAGTAAATCATCTTGTTGTATCCAAATTTTAAATCCATAAAAAGGAGATTCAGTTTTACCTGTAATTAAGTATTTCTTGTCTAAACTAAGAATGCTTTCTTGACTGAGTATACTAGTATAGCCATCGGCACTATTAAAAGTTTGTTTGTTAAAACCAATACTTATTAAAAATTCTTCGTTAACTTTATCGAATATATTTCCGCTATCAAGATTAACAGCAATATAATTATTGATAGGCATATGTGAATCTTCTTGAAGAATGGCAATCTTCTTGTCAGGAGTAAGTGAATGAAAACACCATCCATTAAAAGTTTGAATTAGCTGAAAATTATAGTTCATATTCTAAATTAAAGGCTTAGAGCTTTGATCATGTCATCTCTACACTTCACTTATTCCCAGAGTCTCTTAACTGGATAAGCATCAAGTTTTTTGTCTGCACTAACTAGAGTCAGCGATCGCCGCATTGCCTGAGCAACAATCATCCGATCAAAGGGATCTTTATGTTCCTTTAAGATAGGTAAGTCAATATAGGTAAGGCTATCGTCAAATTCAATTAGCAACTCTTGAATATTCAGAGCATTCATATTCTCTTTGATTGCTTCAAAAGATGTCAGGATATTTAATTTGCCAATATTAATTTTGATTGCTATCTCCCAAATAGAAACAGAACTAACAAATACAAGCTCAGTCTCTTCAATTTTTTGCTTTACGCTTACGGGCAAACGTGAGTCATTATTGAGAAACCAAAGTAGAGTATGCGTATCTAAAAGCATAGGAATTAATCCATATACTCGCGCATTTCTGCCAATGGCTCATCAAAGTCATCTGACATTGCGATCAGCCCCACCATTGTTCCAGCTTGTCTATACTTTTTCTTGGATATGTCATCACTTGCGAGCGCAACACCAGATGATTTTTCAGTTCCCTTATTCAATATATATTCCGCATAATGCAGAACCTCGACCTTGAGAGCATCTGGCATTTTCGCAAGGATTTTTAGCACCTCATCATCTAAGGAAATATTGGTGCTAGATTCTTGATCTTTAGTAATAGTTTGTTGCATTGACTTTCGCTCTAGCGTAGTTGCAGACAGCAATATTAAAATTATGACCTATACGCTCTCAACAGGTTCTGGCTTCCAAGTTTCGCTGTACTTGTCTTTGAGAGCAGCCCATGCTTCGACTTGACCTTCGGCATATTCCCCCGGTTTACCCCATTGTAGGAAAGCACTCATTTGGGGCTTATCATCGGCATCGAGAAAACGGATCGCGTAGGTGGTGAAATTACCGCGTTTGGCTTCGGCGGTTTCAAAGCGGACATCGGTGATTTTGTCCATATTGAGGTGAAACTCGATATGTTCGGAGTGCATATTCGCATACTTGCCCTTGGGGAGTTCCGCGTAAAAAAGTTTCTCGATATTTACCCTTGCTTCTAGCACACCCGCATCACTGGTGACGATTAGACGCACTAAGCCGAGAGTGTGACATTCTTCTAAAAAATCTTTTAAAGTAGCAGCCATAGTTTAGTTAATTAATAAGTTTGTGATGATGTTGTGAAATTTTTTTGCGATCGCAATATCCCTATTAAACTCGAAAAGAGTTAGTGTGTGTAGCTTTTGGGGCATAAAAGTAGCGATCGCCTGATTTGGCTACAAGCTCCAAATCCCTCAAAAATGCTCTAAAGTTGACTACAGACTCATTTACCAGCACTCATTTAAGCTTTTACCTATGAAAATTGCTAATAATATTACCGAATTAGTCGGACGTACCCCCTTAGTTGAATTGCAACGCATTCCCAAGGCTGAAGGCTGTGTGGGAAGAATTATCGTCAAACTTGAAAGCATGAATCCTGCTGCTTCCGTTAAGGATCGCATCGGTGTCAACATGATTCAAGAAGCGGAGGAGCAGGGCTTAATCTCCCCAAGTAAAACTATCCTAGTCGAGCCAACTTCAGGCAATACAGGTATCGCTCTAGCAATGGTAGCAGCAGCCAAGGGATATCGCTTAATTCTGACCATGCCAGAAACCATGAGTTTAGAACGTCGATCAATGTTACGAGCCTATGGAGCCGAACTCGAATTGACTCCCGGTAGTGAAGGTATGGGGGGCGCAATCCGTCGGGCTAAGGAAATTTCAGAAACTACGCCCAATGCCTATATGTTGCAACAGTTCCGTAATCCTTCCAATCCTTCCATTCATCGCAAAACTACTGCCGAAGAGATTTGGGAAGATACTGATGGACAGATTGACTTCTTGATTTCGGGGGTTGGTACTGGTGGCACACTTACAGGCGTTGCGGAAGTAATTAAATCCCGCAAGCCATCATTTAAAGCGATCGCAGTCGAGCCAGCGAATAGCCCCGTATTGTCGGGTGGTCGCCCTGGCCCTCACAAAATTCAAGGTATCGGTGCGGGGTTTGTGCCTGAAGTTTTGAAAACAGAATTGATTGATGAAATTATCCCCGTTGATGACACTCAAGCGATCGCTTTTGGACGCAGACTAGCCCGTGAAGAAGGCTTGCTTTCAGGGATTTCCAGTGGGGCAGCTCTCTATGCAGCAATTCAAATTGCTAAGCGTCCTGAGAATGAAGGCAAAATTATTGTGATGATCCAGCCTAGCTTTGGCGAACGTTACTTAAGTACACCACTATTCCAAGATCCTGAACTGCTAGCACTTAGCTAGAAGTAAGGATGGGCGGCGCTTCGCGTCGCCCATCCTTAACCAAATATTTAGTTAGGCAAAATGGAAGCTTCTATCAAACTAAGAAATTTCACGAATTTGAGGCTTGCCGTCTTTAAATTCGCCAACAAGAATTAGATCGGTAACGCCAACAAAGAGACCATTTTCAACGACACCAGGGATATTATTTAAGGTCTTTTCCAGTTCTGCCGCATCAGCGATCGCATCAAAGGTGACATCTAAAACCATATTGCCTTGATCCGTAATTACGGGACCATCTTTTTTTACACCCATTCTCAGTTCAGGCTTACCACCCAGCTTTTCTACAGCTCTAGTTACAGGCGCAACAGCCATAGGCAAAACTTCGATGGGCACAGCAAAGGTAGAACCTAGCTTATCAACTAATTTCGATTCATCGACTACAACGATAAATAGGCTTGCGAGGGAATCAACTACCTTTTCGCGAGTATGGGCTGCGCCACCACCCTTAATCAAGGTCTTATGAGGATCAACCTCATCAGCGCCATCGATCGCTACATCTACGCGATCGACATCATCAAGGCTACGGATGGGAATACCATATTTTTTTCCTAATACGGATGCTTGGAATGAGGTGGGGATGCCAACGATGTCGGTTAGCTCTCCTGCGCTAATGCGTCTACCTAACTCCTCGATTGCAAAGGCAGTAGTTGATCCAGTACCTAAACCTACGACCATACCTGACTGCACTCGTTGCGCCGCCGCAATTCCAACTTCTTGTTTTAACTTTTTAATATCTTCAGCAGAAATACTCATTTATAAACTTTAAAGCAGCACTTTTAATCCTATCGCACCAAGCGAAACAAGAAGACACAACTTGATAAGGAGGTCGTTATATCGCGCTTCCTTCCTGAACTTGGGATTTAGTGCTATATGATGCAAATAGTCGAAATCTATACATTTAAGGCATATTTAAGCCAATTACGCCTTATTGCTGATTACCCTTGGGGTATTAATTGAGCTAAAAGATAGTTAGGGAAGCTTCATTTTACAAAAAATCACTGGGACATTCTGACAGTGATTGATCATTTTTTTAATTAAAATATTGCAATTCTATGAAAAGGCTAACCTATATTAGTAATTTCTCACGCTCATTAACCAGAAAGGAAATAGAAAATATTGAAATTGTTTCACAAACAAATAATGTTAGGGATGGGATTACAGGTGTTTTACTGAGTTGTAGTGGTATTTTTTTTCAGATTTTGGAAGGGGACGATCATCGAGTAGATCTACTGTATGAAAAAATTTTAAAAGATGATCGTCACCATCAGGTTTTATGTCTGAAGTCTGAAGTGAATATCACTGAGAGATTCTTTCCCGAATGGTCGATGAAAGCAATTTTAATAGATGAAAACAACGAGTTTTTATTAAAGCCAATTAAAATATTGCTGCAAAGCTTGGGAGAGTCAAAAATGGCTTTGGCGAACTACACTCATTCAGGGATTTTACAAGCCATCGAAAATGGAGTTAATCCGCTTACCCTGACTCCACGCTATACCGAAAAGATTATTTTCTTTGCGGATATTATGGGCTTTGCCAGTATGACTGAGAAATTGCAAGTGACCGAAGTTGCGGAGTTACTCAATCAATTTTTTACAATTTGCACGTCAGAAATCGCAGCTAAAGGCGGTGAAGTTACGAAGTTTATCGGCGATTGCGTGATGGCATATTTCGATGGTGATCGCGCCAATGAAGCTTTACAAGCAAGTCTGGACATTCTTTCAGAGTTAGAGATTTTACGCGATCGCTCCCCTGTTAATAGTCCGTTGCGAGTTCTCTATGTGGGGATTGGTCTATCTAAAGGAACAGTTTTAGAAGGAAATATAGGTTCTCAAACCAAAAAAGAGTATGCAATCATCGGTGATGCTGTTAATGTTGCGGCAAGAATCGAATCGCTAACTAGAAAGTTAAATAGATTTTTAGTGTTTTCGGCAGCCGTAAGAGAGGGACTTAGCGATCGCTGGAAATTGTTAAAAATGGGTGATTTCTATGCTAAAGGAAGAGAAGCGATCGTGGAGGTATACTCGATTGACGATCCCTTGGCATCTCAAAAATCAGATTTTCACCATCTCAAACAAGAGATTAATGAGCAGCTTGAACTCATAGGGAAGCAAACCCTAGTATCTTACAAACAACGCAAAACACTATTTAAGCTGTACGATCGCTAGACATAAAGCCCA
The DNA here is from genome assembly GCF_012863495.1 of Pseudanabaena yagii GIHE-NHR1. Classification (NCBI taxonomy): domain Bacteria; kingdom Bacillati; phylum Cyanobacteriota; class Cyanophyceae; order Pseudanabaenales; family Pseudanabaenaceae; genus Pseudanabaena; species Pseudanabaena yagii. The sequence continues at coordinate 911,342 of NZ_JAAVJL010000001.1, read as the reverse complement.
GAAGATAAAGGTTTATTGCCTCACCAAAGGCGGGAAACAAATCCATACCACTAGACTGGGAAACGCTATATACGCTCAGAAGCGTTACTATAGAAGATGTGAAGAAACATACGCCGTATTGCTTATAACCCTTCTTTCCTTATTTGCGTTACAAGTAGTAAAGAAGCTTAGGCTTTTTCGCTTTTACAGCAATTTTTGATCCAATTAACCACAATAGGTTTTTTGAAGGTATTGGCAACTCATACTTGTATCTATTGCTTTGGGCTTGAGTGCCAAGCGCTACAACTAATCGCTAATATGTCTCAGATCGGATTCTTTCGTGTAAATCAATTCTCAATTTTATGAAAAGGCTAACTTATATTAGTAGCTTCTCGCGATCACTTACCAAAAAAGAAATAGAGAGCATTGGTAGTATTTCGCAGACGAATAATTCTCGTGAAGGAATTACAGGGGTTTTACTGAGTTGCAATGGGATTTTCTTTCAGATTTTAGAAGGGGAAGAAGATAGGATTGATCGTCTCTACGAAAAGATCTTGAAAGACGATCGCCACAATCAAATTTTATGTCTCAAAACAGAGCTAAATATTACTGATCGTCGCTTTCCTGAATGGTCGATGGAAGTAATTTCGCTTGATGAAAATAATGATATTTTGATGCAACCAATCAAGATTTTATTGCAAACTTTAGGCGAATCTCAAACGATTTTAGCCAGCTATACGCAGTCAGGAGTGCTACAGGCGATCGAGCATGGCATTAATCCCCTGACACTGAAGCCTCAATATACCGAAAAAATAGTTCTATTTAGTGATGTAATTTCCTTCTCTAGTATTACTGAAAAATTACAGGTTGCAGAAGTAGTAGATTTGCTCAATCACTTTTTTACCATTTGTACAAATGCAATTACCGCAAGAGGAGGAGAAGTCACGAAATTTATTGGTGATTGTGTGATGGCTTATTTTAATGGTGATCGCGCCGATGCCGCCTTGCAAGCAAGCCTTGATATTCTGGCAGAACTAGAGGTTTTACGCAATCAAGCTCCTGCAAACAGTCCATTGCGTGTGCTTTATATTGGCATTGGTTTATCGAAAGGGATTGTTTTAGAAGGAAATATCGGTTCGCAAACTAAGAAAGAATATACAGTAATTGGCGATGCGGTAAATGTTGCCGCTAGAATAGAATCTCTGACTAGACAGCTCAATCGATTTCTCGTGTTTTCAGCCTCCGTACGCGCAGGATTAAGCGATCGCTGGAAGCCTGTAAGACTTGGTGATTTCCATACTAAAGGTAGAGAAAGTATTGTAGAAGTGTACTCCGTTGACGATGTGTTAACCTTCCAAAAATCAGACTTTCATAAACTTAAGCAGGAAATTAAGCAACATTTGGAACTAATTACTTGTCAATCAATTAGGTAGTTAGGCATAAGTGAAACCTAAAGCCAAAATTGCTGCGACGCACGCTAGGCATGCGTCGCAGCAATTTTGGCTTGGTTAACAACTACGCTGAAGTACTTAGCTCAGCGTAGTTATTTGTGCCTTCAAGCAGGCGACACAAATAACCATACTGAGTTACTTTATAGTCTCGATATGCTGTACGATCCCTAATAATGATGAATAGGCGATGAATAGGCGATTAATTAACTCCATGATGTCAAACCTTTTAGATAACCGCTATCGCGTCACTAGCGTCCTCAGTAGTGGTGGCTTTGGTGAGACCTATTTGGCTGAAGATACCAAAATGCCCTCTAATCGTCGTTGTGTGATCAAGCAACTCAAGCCCGTTGCGGATAATCCTCAAATGTATGAATTATTACAGCAACGATTTCATCGTGAAGCAGTGGTGCTCGAAACCTTAGGGGAGGAAAGTCGCTACATTCCTAAACTCTATGCTAATTTTGTAGAAAATGGATTGTTCTATTTAGTCCAAGAATGGATTGATGGTTTAACTTTAACGGAAACTATAGAAAGGAATGGTAAATGGAATGAAGATGCTGTTCGATACTTAATGAGTAGCATTCTTCAAACGCTGATCTATGTTCATGAACGGGGCATTATTCATCGTGATATTAAGCCCGATAATATTATTTTGCGATCTGGTGAACCTGTACTGATTGATTTTGGCGCAGTCAAAGAGACTTTAAATGTAAGTACAATCCGCAGTTCTGCTCAACAGGCTCATTCGATTGTGATCGGGACACCCGGATTTATGGCTTCAGAGCAGGCGGCAGGTAGACCATTTTTTGCTAGCGATCTCTATAGTCTCGCCTTAACTGCGATCTTTGCGCTGACGGGCAAATATCCACAGGAATTGGGTACTGATCCCCAAACTGGTGAAGTGCTTTGGCAAAACCAAGTTACTGGTATTAGCTCTGATTTAAGAGCTATATTCACGAAGTCGCTCCAGTTTGATCCTCGCGATCGCTACAGTTCGGCGCGAGAAATGTTGAATGCTTTGCAAGTTGGTCAATCCCCAAATCCAGTAAATGTAGTCAAGGCTCCCGTCCAGCCCGCTATGTCTAATATGCAGACAGTAGCGGTAACGCCAAGAGGCTATGCCCCACCTGCGATTCAAAATCAACCTGATATCTATGTCTATCAGCCCCAAAATGATCCTAAGAAAAAAATCTTTGGTCAAGCCGTAGCAACGATGATTGTTGGCGGTGCAATTGGTGCAGCGATCGCCTTAGGTGTTGTCGTTTCTCAAAATGGTGGCATCGTCGCCTTCTGGAATAAAATCTCTCCATTTAATAAATCAGTCGATAAGAAAACCTTCTATTTTCTTGCAGATTCTGCTTTTGATGATAAGAACTATGCCAACTTGAGGGTGCAAGCTCTTGTCAATGATGGATTTAAAGAAGCAGGGGCTTTTTGGATACCTGACTATCCGAATCTTGGCAATAGTAAATATTATCAGGTCTATGCAATTCCCTTTGCTGATGCTAATAGTTGTACGACTAATCTCAAAACTTACGTGAAGAAAGTTCCTGATGCCTATTGTGCCTTTGCAAGTCTAAATGCCAAAGATCCTGTTAATCGTATTACTGGTGAGCAGTTACAAGTATCCACTTCTCCTTCTGCTTCTCCTTCGGTAACTCCCACACCTTCACCAACTCCAACTCAAAAAGAAAAACCTTCTCCTACACAATTTGTCAAGAACTATTATAGTCTGGTCAACTCTCGCCAATATGACACAGCATGGAAAAATCTTACCCAAAGCTTCCAAACTGATCGAGCAAAGGGACGTAGTGTTTTTAATGATTTTTGGAATACTATCGATCAGGTTTCTGTAACTGGATCGCGTTTGGTGGAAATCAAAGGAGATTCAGCAATTATCGATGTTGATATTACTTATCAAAAAATAGATAAGAACAAAAATAAAGTCATTATTCCTGAAACATTAAGAATGAGCTTGATATGGAATGAATCTTTAGAGCAATGGCAAATTTCTTCTACTCAACCACAGTAAAATTTTATAGAGAGTGGCACTATGAAGATTATAGCGATCGCACTTTCGGGGGGTAAAAGTTTGCGGATGGGAAGCGATAAAGCGTTATTAGAAATTAATGGAGAAACGCTCCTATCACGAACTATTCGTATTGCCTTGCAAGTAGCTGATTCTATATATATCGTAGCGAGGAGTCAGCAACAATATCAACATCTCACTACTAATCAGAAAGCATCTACTCATTTAGTTCTCGATCAGAAATTTGATGGTGCATTAGTTGGGTTCTGGCAAGGACTTAATGCGATCGCTGATTCTCTTCCCGATTGGATACTATTATTAGCCTGCGATTTACCCAATCTTCAAAGTGACATTCTGCAAACTTGGGTTAGTCAATTAGATGATTTACCTAAAACTGCGATCGCCTATTTACCTCGCCATGAGGAAGACGATTCTGATCAATCGAGAAAGCAATGGGAACCTCTCTGTGGCTTTTATCGATGGCAATGTCGAGAGTCACTGGCAGAGTTTATAGAAAAAGGACAGCGATCGTTTCAGAAATGGCTAGATACTCAAGAAGTGATAGAAATTCCCCACGTACCATTAACAATGCTTTTTAACTGCAACACACCCAATGATTTCCTAAAAGCCATACAGAATTGAATCACGGAGTGATTCAATTCTGTATGGCAATCCTAAATTGTTTGTGGAAGTTTACCCCACAGGGGTGCGCTTCTACAAACTCAAAAATCTACAAATGATTTGCGACTGCTATATGGATTTTAGGATTGAGCGGAAGTTAAATCTTTTCTCCACTAATAATAAACATTGGACTAACAGCAGCAAAAACTTGACGATTGCCACGGGTTTCTAAGCGGTTAACTGAGGACTGCACCACTTCCACATTACGGGCATGGAGTTTCGCAAAGCTTTCAGAAATTGCATACAAACCTTCGAGACTATTGGTAGTAGCGATCGCTCTGCCATCAACTTGCAAGCGCTCCCAACCATATTCCAGAATTTCTGATACCGATCGCCCACCCTCGATACAAATGCAATCGGGATCTGCGGTCAAGTCGGTTAAACATTCAGGCGCACTGCCAACCCTAATTTCGACATTATTCACCCCAAATTTTTTGCAGTTTGTCGCAATTAAGCCCGCTACATCTTCATCACGCTCGATCGCCACAATTTTTCCCTTAGGACAGAGTAAACCTATCTCCACGGGGATCGTTCCTGTGCCTGCGCCAATGTCCCACAGAATTGAATCTACCTTTAAACGTAGTTGCCCCAAAATTAACAAGCGAGTTTCACATTTGCTCATGGGAATACCTGGCAGGCGATCGAAGAGTTCGTCAGGAATGCCAGGAGTGACATATGACCAGATGGGTTCAGACATGAGCTTAGCGCACTAGATGATTAAACATGCTAAATATAGCGTTTTTCCAACCCAAAAACTAACTAAGCTGGAGTGGCTAGCCACTCCAGCTTAGTTAGTTTTTAAGAAAGTACAAAGCGCGATAAATTTTATTCAATATTCACTAACTTATTGCGACCAGACAACCCCACCTGAATTGAAATGTGAGATTTCGGTACATCAAACTTTTTCGCCAAAAGTTCTACTAACTCTTTATTTGCCTTACCATCAACAGGTGGTGATTTCAGATGCACCGTCAGGCTACCATCTTCCTCTTCGATAATGGCTTGTTTTTTAGAATTAGGCTTAACTTTAATGGACTTTTTCATGCTTTAACATGCTCTTAAGTAGTTAAACCGCGCATAGCGCGGTTTAACAAAGAAATTTAAACAGTTGCGGCCGTGCGTCTACGCCTACCAGTACTTGCTGTAGCTGCACCTGTAGCTGTTGTTGTTGTCGTAGCAGATGCTGCACCATTGCCATTACTTGCCCCATTGTCCTTAGCAATCACTTTGACTGCTCCTGACTTGAGGGTCACTCCTAAAGCATTGGGTTTAGCAGCAGGTGCAGGTTCTGCTTGGGTAGAATTTGGTGGTGTCTGCAAGAGGAAAACAATCATGGGTTTGCTTTGCATTTGCTGACGCAAGACACGGGTGAGATCCCGCTCAAGCTGACCACGCAATCCGATCCAATCTACCTCTAAGGAGCCAACGTTACGGGCAAAGTTACCCCAGCAATTCGCCAAGGAATTATCGATCGCTTTAGAAACTGTAGCAATAATCTGTGAATGTTCCATCGGTAGGACAACACCACTGAGTTGAATATCAGGTGTGGTAGAGAGCTTACCATCGAGACCAACGGATACGGCGATCGTGAAGATGCCATCACCCGCAATTTGTTGGCGATCACGCAAGACATCGCCCTTAACCATGCCATCACGAGAGGAGTCAACTAATTCAACCCCAGAAGGAACCTTATCTACAACTTTGATATAGTCTTGGCAAACTTCAACTACATCACCATTTTCGGCAATCACAATATTTTCACTAGGAATACCCATTGCTTCCGCCATCTTCGCGTGTTGCTTCAGCATTCTCAACTCACCGTGAGCAGGGAAGAAGAACTTCGGACGAACAAGGGCAAGCATCATCTTATGTTCTTCTTGAGAGCCATGTCCTGAAACGTGAATACCTTTGTCATTACCGTAAATCACATTTGCTCCCAGCGCCATCAAGCGATCAATCGTCCGTACAACAGGAATAGTGTTACCTGGAATTGGATTAGCAGAGAAGATTACAGTGTCGCCTTGTCGTACTTCTAATTGACGATGGCTGCAAAGCGACATCCTTGTTAGCGCTGACATTGGCTCACCTTGAGAACCAGTGGTCAAAATCAAAATTTGATCATCGCGATAATGACGTAGATTTTGCAAAGGTTGGAAGAGGTCATCACGGCACTTGATATAACCGAGATTACGCGCATGGGCAATCACATTCAGCATCGATCTCCCAACGACACCAACGACACGACCTTGTTTATCGGCAATATCCAAAATCATGTTCACACGATGAACGGAAGACGCAAAGGTGGTAATAATCACGCGACCTTTTGCCATCATGATGTATTTCTCAAGGTTAGGATATACAGCTCTTTCCGAAGGCGTAATGCCGGGACGTTCCGCATTAGTTGAATCACTAATTAAGGCAAGTACCCCTTTTTCACCATGTTCCGCTAGACGTGCAAGGTCAAAGAACTCGCCATCAACAGGGGTATGGTCAATTTTGAAATCACCCGAATGGATGACTACGCCAGCAGGGGTATTAATGGCGATCGAAAAACTATCAGCGATCGAGTGGGTATTACGAATGAATTCCACAAAGAAGTTTGTCCCCACACGTACCACGTCACGGGGCATGACTCGACGGAGTTCAGTACGATTTAAGACACCTGCTTCACGAAGTTTGTCTTCGAGCAAAGCCATAGCTAAGCGAGGTCCATAAATTACAGGAATTTCAAACTGCTTTAAGTGGAAAGAAATCGCGCCGATGTGATCTTCATGCCCGTGGGTGACAATCATGCCTTTGATCTTATGTTTGTTGTCACGTAGGTATGTCATATCAGGCAATACTACGTTGACCCCCGGCATCATATTGTCGGGGAAGGACAAGCCGCCATCGAGGAGCATGATTTCATCGTTATATTCAAACACCCATGTGTTTTTACCAATTTCATGCAGTCCACCGAGGGCAATAATTTTGAGGGCAGGAGCTTTAGATGTAGTCATAGGTTATCTCTATAATTTGAAGGAAAAAGTAAAAGGAAAAAATTGAATATTGGAATTAATTCAATTGAATGGGTTATGGAAAAATCTGTAGTTATCAGTACTTAGATAGAATGACTAAAAAGGTGTGATTCCCCCACAAGTTCATTCTTATCAGTAGTAATCAAACTCTATGTCTCTAGATTGAAATTGCTAAGCCATCACTAGGCAAGGATTCCCACTTCTGTTAGGACAGCTTTGAGCTTTGCTTCGAGTTCAGCATTACCCATAACTAGAGGCGATCGCACTACGCCTGTATCTAATCCCACCAAGCGCAAAGCTAACTTGAGAGGAATTGGATTGGTGGTTAAGAATAAAGCTTTAAAGAGAGGGAAAAGCTGAAGATGAATTTGCAATGCTTCTGAAAATTTGCCTGCGGCAAAAGATTGCATCATTGCTTGTAGTTGATTGCCAACTAGATGGGAAGCAACACTAACAACTCCCTTTGCACCCACTGCCATTAAAGGCAATGTCAGAGAGTCATCCCCTGAGTAGATCGCAAATTCGGCAGTTGTGAGAGCGCGAATTAGGCTAGCTTGATCTAAATCACCTGTTGCTTCTTTTATCCCGATAATACTCGGAATTTCCGCTAATCTTGCTACAGTTTCAGGTTCTAGTTTACAACCTGTACGTCCGGGCACATTATAAAGAAGAATTGGTAGCTCTGGAGCCGCTTCTGCGATCGCACGGAAATGTTGGTACAGTCCCTCCTGTGGAGGCTTGTTGTAATACGGTGTTACTTGCAGTGTACCATCTAATCCGAGATGTGCAGCTTTTTGGGTTGCAGATATAGCCTCAGAAGTAGAATTTGATCCCGTGCCAGCCATAATTTTGGCTTTACCAGCGATCGCTTGCTGGATTACCGTAAACAACTGATATTCTTCGTCCCAGCTTAGGGTAGGTGATTCGCCTGTCGTACCGCACACGACAATCGTATCAGTGCCTGTTTCCACAAGATGATGGGCGAGCTTTTCGGCTTGTGCATAATCGACATTCCCTTCTTTATCAAAGGGCGTAATCATTGCTGTTAGTAAACGTCCGAAATCGATTTCACTCATAGATACTCATAAATAGAAGCTTTCTGAAAGCAAGCATGGCTTTCAACTTAAAGAAGAGACTTAGCAATTAGTAGTTCAGCGATCTGGACTGCGTTTAGCGCTGCACCCTTACGGATTTGATCTCCACATAGCCATAATTCCAGTGCATTGGGATGAGAGATATCTTGGCGAATTCTACCTACGAGGACATCATCTTTACCGCTTGCCTCGATGGGCATGGGGAAATAATTTTTACTGAAATCCTCAACTAACTGTACCCCAGATGCTGAGGCAAGAATTTCTCTAGCCTTGTCAGTACTAAAAGGTTGAGCAAACTCTAGATTAATCGCTTCAGAATGTGCTCGCAATACGGGAACCCGTACACAGGTCGCTGTAATCCGAATTTCTGGATCATCAAAAATCTTGCGAGTTTCATTGACCATTTTCATCTCTTCCTCGCAGTAGGAATTATCCGTCATCGGCGAATTGTGTGGGAACAGATTAAATGCAAGCGGATAGGGCAAAACTTCTGCGATCGCTGGCTCACCATTGAGAATTGCCTGTGATTGCAGCTTTACTTCTTCCATAGCACGTGCACCTGCGCCACTTGCTGATTGATAGGTAGCCGCCACAATGCGCTGGATGGGTTGTACTTGATGCAGAGGATAAATTGCAACACTCAACAAAATGGTCGTGCAATTAGGATTGGCAATAATTCCTTTATGTTTTGCGGCAGCTTCAGGATTGACTTCAGGAACGATCAAGGGCACTTCAGGATTCATCCGAAAGGCGCTGGAGTTATCAATGGATACTGCCCCTGCTTTAGTGGCGATCGGTAGCCACTTTTTGGAGATGCTACCCCCTGCTGAAGCTAGCACAATATCCACATCATCAAATGATGATTCGGTAACAGCTTCAATGATTAAATCTTCATCTGCGAACTTAACCGACTTACCTGCCGATCGCTCTGAGGCAAGAACCTTTAACTTCCCTAGAGGAAAATTTCTTTCTTCCAGTAAAGCTAAAAGTTCTGTGCCAACTGCGCCTGTTGCTCCGAGAATGGCAACGTTATATTTCCTACTCAATGAACCTCCAAAATAAAAACATCAAATATAGGGTGGGAAACTTGTGTATAGCCGATAAGCGCCAATAAACAATGACTTATGTGTAGCTTTGTCATTAGTGGCACTCAAATGGCAGTTACTAATCTATGAATTATAAACTACGACTTATTTAAGCATTATCTCAGCAATTAGATGTGAATACCAAGAAGTCCGTCTAGCTTAACCACATATTAACAAACTTTACTCACAAACTTGTGTGATATTGCTAATTTTGGAGCTAAATTTGTGACTATGGACCTGTAAAAATTGCATCTTCTACATCTTGGCGGCTGAGGGAATAGGGAAAAGCCCTTTGAATTTCTTTACCGCCATAGGCATCTTGAATATATCGCACCCTGATATCTTCAACATCCATGATAATTTCAGCTTGCCATGAAGGACGAGTGACGCGCCAAACATTGGGATTTGACTGATCCTGATAACAACCTTGCTCATCTAACCATGCTTCAAGTGCTGGCAAAGGGTGATTGTAAAGCGGGGTAGTTGGTGATGGAAGCGCCATAGGTGACGATTTACGATTATGGGAATTATTTATGGTGGTTAACGAAAAACAATTGATAAAGGTGTGATCGCTTCTGGTAAAAGGCGATCGCCACGCAGCCAAGCAACTAAGATCGCTAAAACTAAACAGGCAACTAGCGTAGCACCAATTAACAAGAGTGAAAATAGTTCTCCCCCAGATAAGGGGCGTTCTGTAGGCAGTCCATCATCATCAATTGTCTGGAGATTGCTTGGTGCTTGATTTTGCGATTTTACACCATTGTTTGAATTTGTATATTGAAATCGCGAAAATTGGATTAGGCGATCATAGGCACTACGGCGATCGGCATTACTAAGCGTTGCGTAAGCCTCATTAATTTTTCGGAAATTCTCGATCGCCACCTCTTTAGATAACTGAGTCGTGTCAGGGTGATAGAGCTTGCTGAGATCGCGATAGGCTCGGCGAATTTCAATTTCACTCGCCCAAGGACTGACACCTAATAGGGCATAGTAGGTTTTGTCTACCTTGGCAGCAAATTGAGGATTATTTGGCAATTCGTTACTGCCATTTGCGGTTTTGTTAGATGGTGGCTTAGAGTTAGACATGGACTTCCCAAATTTGCATAACGATTTTGTTGCTGGCACATTTGATGGGAGTATGCTGAAAGTGCAAGTTATTAATGAATATGAAACCTAATCTCCTAATCTTAAGTATCATATTGCCTAACTTTGTGTAAATTGCCCCTGTCCACTTTTTTATTTGTGCCATTTCCATGCCTTCTTGGACTCGCATTATTAGTGCTTTATTAGTCGTTCCACTTGCATTAGGCGCGATCGCGCTAGGTGGTTGGGCGTTCACAGCCGCTTTTGCGCTGTTAGTGGTTTTGGGTCAGATGGAATATTTCGCACTAGTAAGAGCTAAAGAGATTGTTCCTGCTAGCAAAATTACGATCTTTGTCAGCTTAGTGTTGCTGATCGCATCGCAATTACAGGTTGGGCTAGCGGATGCAATGATCCCGATCGCAGGCACATTTATTTGCTTTTATCTCCTCTTTCAGTCCCGCATTGCCACTATCGCTGACATTGCCGCTTCGATTTTAGGTTTATTTTATGTTGGATACTTACCTAGCTTCTGGATTCGGATCAGGGGCATTGATGATGGCGTACTTTTTCAAGTAAGCGATCGCCTACAGCAGTTTGATATTTTTAATTATTTACGCAATATCGAGTTTTTAAGCTGGTTGCGAATTACGTTTCCTGTCACCAATGGCAGTGTTTATGTCCTGATGGGCTTTTGTTGTATTTGGGCTTCAGATGTCGGTGCTTATATCTTTGGCAAGATCTGGGGACGGACTCGCCTCTCTGATATCAGTCCGAAGAAAACCGTCGAAGGCGCGATCGCAGGTTTGTTATGTTGCTGCGCCACTGCGATTATTTGGGCTTTTAGTGTAGGTTGGCACAACTGGTTGATATCTGGATTAATTTTAGGGCTACTGATTGGGATCGCAGGTTTGTTGGGTGATTTAACTGAATCAATGATGAAACGTGATGCTGGTGTCAAGGATTCTGGACAAATTATGCCCGGACATGGTGGCATTCTGGATCGTGCTGATAGCTATATGTTCACTGCACCTTTGGTGTATTACTTCTTTACTTTAATTTTGCCAATCATTAGCTAGAGATTAAAGAGGCTTGCGTTGCAAGCCTCTTTAACCAAAACCGAGAATGGCGGCGCGAAGCGCCGCCATTCTCTTAGCTATTTACTTTGAGGGTGAGACGCATTGTGCCTTGAGCAGATGATGGTAGGACTACATTCTGTAGCGATCGCTTGATCGACTCAATTAGGTTTTGATCCTTAATGCTTGAAGCCACATCATCCAATACAAATCTAGTGAGTCGTCCATTTTGAATGGGGATTTCTAAAATAATTACACCATTGACACCAGTGGGAACATTGATGGAGCTTAACTGTTGTGTAATTAACTGTTGAGCCGTTACTACGTCTAGCCCAGTTAAGCCTGTAATGCTCACCACTTGAATTTGGGCACTAGGTAATTGATTCGCCACCTTGGCATCTTCCATAGAAGCGTTGGCATTGCCTCTCAGTCTAGGTTGCAATTGATCTTTACCTGAGTAAATTACGGCTCCTTGTAACCTTCCAGAAGTGTTAAAGGATGGTGCTACAGGTAAAGGTGCGGGAGCATTGACTGATGAGAGGGCAGATGGTTTTGGAACGCCGTCAACAGTAGCATCGTAGCTTACACCTTCAGGAATTAAGACAGGTACTTGAACTGTTACTTTTTCGCCTTCAGGATCTACGCGCACTTCTTCGCTGACAGCAACAAAGGCGGTGTATTGAGATAATAAGCGATAGTTGAGAGCTGTTTGCGTAACCGCATCCACTAGGGATTTCACTTCGCCGCCGAACATCTGATTCATCAGATCCTTAATGCGGGCGCGTCCCCAGAGTTGAGCAATTCCCAGATTGCTATTCTCGCCACCGAAATTAATATCAAGGGTTTGCTCGTAGCGTTCACCACCTGCGGCGATGCCTGTGATTTTGACCTTGCCATTAACGCGATCACCTTTTTTCCCAAAGAGGACTAGGGGTTGTTCAGCGAATAAATCAGGCGCATTGCTGGGATAGATTTCTGGGGCGGAACCCTCACCTTCCCATTTCACTTGGATATTAGTGAGAACGGGATTGTTAATTTGACGGAAGAACTTTTCGGCAACTTCTTGAGTGGGTTCGTCCTGACGCACGACTCGCGCTGTGCCGCGTCCCATTTCTGCAACTCGCTCTAGCAAATAGCGATTAACAGAACTACCGACTCCAAAACTATAGAGGCGATTTCCTTTCTTTAATCTCTTTTGGACATTGGCTATGACTTCATTATCATTGCCAATGTAACCATCCGTAATCAAGACAATACTGCGAATCCTGCCATCAGTGGGAGGTGGAAAGCTTGTAGCCACATTGATGCCATTCATTAATTCCGTACCGCCATTGGCATCAATCTGATTGATATAGTTCAGAGCCTTTTGACGATTGGCGGCAGTATTGGGCAAGGGATAGCTAGAAAGCTGACGGGTGGTGCTAGAGAAATCAATAATCGTGAAGGTATCATTGGCATTTAAGCCATTGATAAAGCGAGTCATTAACTCTCTAGATTTGATAATCGGATCGCCCGATTGTGAACCCGATGTATCCATCAAAAAGACGACATCCTTCGGCACAATTTGATCGGCACGATAGGCGATCGCGGGAATTAGGTAAGTCGCAAAGTGTCCGCCTTGGTTAGTAGTTGTGGTGAGAACCGTGGGCGTTGTGCGATCGCCACTAACCTTGTAGCGCACGATCAAGTCTTTATTGGGAATATTGTCGCCATTGGCAAGCTTTAGCTCTACCTTTTCGCCATTGTTTTTCACATCAAGGCGATGGGAAGTGGAATAGAGATTGCGAATGGGAACACCTGCATCAATTTGTAAACTGACGCTAATATCGTTGCCCGATCGCGTTTCGGGACGGAGTACAGGCGGCTTAATCCTTGAAGCATCGGGGACTTGGTTAGTATTGCCCTTAGAATCGATCGCTTGTCCGGGAATGTAGCGAGGACCTACGACCATTGGGAACACAAATTCGTAATCGCCCTTCTCAAACTTCAGGCTCTCGGTATAGCGAATCGTTACCTTGATTTGTTCCCCTGGTTTAATATTCGCTAGGGATTGCGTGAAAATATTATCGCGTTCCTGTTCTAGCAAACCTGCGGTGCGTCCCTCTTGACGGGCGCGTTCATAGATTTCTTTGGCTTCCTCACGCTTTTTGATATCTCCCTTAATCACGCGATCGCCGATCTTAATTTCCATATCATCGACAGCCGCTTGATCGGGTAGGGGAAATACATAGATCGCTTCTAGGGGCTTATCGTAGGGGTTTTGGAAGGTTTGGGTAACTTCTACTCGCGAGATGTTCCCTGAGATCTTGCCCTTAACATCGGTATTGGTGAGGGTAAAGGGTTGCTGTTTGCGATCGCGTGTTTGCACATACAGCCCACCCACAGGGCGCTCTTTAAGGTTTTGCGTAGACTCTGAGGGATTAGTTGAGCGATCGCTAACTGGTTCAATAATTCCTGAAGTAATCATAGAGGTGGGAGTACTTAGAGGTTTACTCATGGGATTAGACTGGGCTAATGTGCGATGGGCAACCATTCCCGCAAGGGCGATCGCCACAGGGATCGCTATATAAATCGGCTGAATTAATTTCATAACAATGCGCTCCTCAGCACCTACTGCTTCCTTAAATGAGGCAGTTGGCAAGCTGTTAATATTTCCTGATACTGAGTTTCCCAGCATTTGCGAAGCTTGATTAGTCAGTTGCATTTTTTGTAACAAAAAAAGATCTTCTACAAATTCGTTCGGTTTGCGAAAGTCTTATTAGTGTGAAGTAAAATTTAAAAAGTCTAAATCGCTAGTTTGTCATGCCAGCAAAAGATCTATTTCACCAACTTGTTAAGACAGCCCTTGAAAAAGAAGGCTGGACAATCACACATGATCCTTATCATATTGATTTAGGCTTTGTTGATTTGTATATTGACTTGGGTGCAGAGCGGTTAATTGCTGCAATCAAAGATAATGAGAAAATTGCGATTGAAATCAAAACATTTTTATCAGCGTCAACAATTTCTGAATTTCATACTGCCATTGGACAATTTATCAACTATCGCATTGCTCTAGAGGCAGAGGAATCAGACAGAATACTATACTTAGCGATACCATCAGAAGCTTACAAACGCTTCTTTCAATATCCTTTTATTCAAACCGTAATTCACCGTAATCAGATTCCTTTATTGGTGTATGACCCCACAAAACAGGAGATTGCAAAATGGATAAGATAAATTTGTATCGTCAATTCATCCAAGAATCACTCATCAAAAGGGCAAAACTACGCTCAATCAACGATCCAGTTCAAAGTCAACTAGCATTTGACCGCGAAGGCGATCACTATCAACTCATCAATTTAGGCTGGAAAAATAACAATACCCGTATCTATGGCTGTGCGATCCATGTTGATATTATTGGTGACAAAATATGGGTGCAACATGACGGAACTGAAGATGCGATCGCCGATGAGTTAGTAGCCAAGGGTGTCCCCAGTAAAGATATTGTGCTTGCCTACCATTCTCCATATCTCCGCCAATACACAGAATTCGCCGTAGGATAAGGATAGGCGGCACAAAGTGCCGCCCTACGAAAGATCGCGGCATAGTTGTTGGGGCAAATACTCAAGGACACGCTGAAATAGAGTGAAATCTCTCAGACCGTGCGACACAATTAAAGCTCCTTGAATCGTAATTATTGCATCTTCCCCCCTTTCCCTCGCCAGTTTCTCATCTAAGCCTGCATCAATGAGAACTTGAGCGATCGCCCCAATCCATCGTGAAAAAGCTGCACTAATTTGCTGGTGAAACAGGTCATCGCTTGATTTTTCGATGACCAAAACAGCTAACAGACAAGAATTCTGCCCCTGATTAAAAAAGCGATTCGACTCCTCGCACATGGACTTAAATCTGTCGATAGGGCTTTCTTTACGCTCAAGTATTTGAAAAATGCTTTTCTCTAGCCACTGATTAACATGAGAGAGTGCAGCCTCAGCCATCTCCGCCTTGCCTCTAGGGAAATGATGATAGAGACTCGCTTTACCCAAGCCCGTTTCTTGGGAAATTTTGGAAAGTGTCACTCCCTCATAACCAAACTGCCGAAACAGTTTCAGGAGAATCGGGACATAGGTTTGTTTAGACATAGGTTTATCTGAGTGGCTACGCAAAGCGTAGCCACTCCTCTTTTTTAATTTGTGGCGGATGTATTTACCTATTGACAATTATACCGAACGAACAGTACAGTAACAATATACCGAACGAACGGTACAAAAATATTCAAGGAAAAATCAATGATTAAGCTCCATGGTCACGAAATCTCTGGCAATAGCTACAAAGCCCGTTTGATGTTGTCGCTACTTAATCTGGATTATGAATGGGTCAGGGTTGATCTGATGAAAGGTGAACATAAAACGCCCGAATACTTGGCAAAGAATCCCTTTGGTCAAGTACCTTTACTGATCGATGACGAAACCATAATTGCTGATTCACAGGCAATCTTGGTGTACTTAGCGAGAAAGTATGGCGGCGAACAATGGCTACCCACCGATGCTTTGCCAATGGCTCAAGTAATTCGCTGGTTGTCCACGGCTGCGGGTGAGGTGCGTCAAGGAACTGAGAATGCGCGTCTTTTCCATTTATTCGGAGCAGGAACAAAGATTAATATCGATCGCGCCACAGAGAAATCGCATTTTATTCTCAAACAACTCGATCAGCATTTGAGTACTCGAACTTGGCTAGAGTGCGATCGCCCCACGATTGCCGATGTCGCCATCTATCCCTATATTTCCTTAGCTAAGGATGGCAAAATTGAACTTGATGCATATACCCATGTTTTGAATTGGATGGAACGCTTTCAAAAGCTTGCGGGTTATGTCCCCATGCTAGGAGCCTAAAGCGATGCCTAGACAATTTGGCACGATCGCCTTCACTCCAGCCGTGAAAGCGATGCAAGAAAAAATGGGTTCCCGTGAGAACTACGAGCGCTTTGTGGCAAATGGAGCCGACAATAACACCGTCACTCCCGACGTTGCTCAATTCATTATGAGTATGGAAGGATTTTATTTGGGAACTGTCACTTCTAATGGCTATCCTTATATTCAATTTCGTGGCGGCAAGGCGGGATTTTTAAAAATTCTCGATGATCAGACCTTGGGATTTGCCGATTATCGCGGCAACGTGCAGTATATCTCAGTCGGAAATCTCTCCGAAAATGATAAGGCTTTTCTATTTTTAATGGATTATCGGAATCGTCGCCGCCTGAAAATCCTCGGTCGGGCAAGGATTGTTGAGGATGATGCTGAAATCCTTGCTCAAGTCCAAGATCTCGACTATGCCGCCAAGGTAGAACGAGCGATCGTCTTTACCATCGAAGGCTATGATTGGAACTGTCCACAGCATATTCCCGTGCGCTATTCGCAAGCGGAAGTGGAAGCATTGCAAGCTAGAATTACTGAATTAGAGCAACTTCTAGCAGAGGCTAAAAACGCATAATTTATGAAACTCCATGCAGATTTGAGCCAGAGGGTTGTGGTCGAGAGTGAAACCCTCGATTGGGTAGATTCTCCGATGATTGGTGTGCAGCGCCGAATGCTCGAACGCGATGGCGAAGAAGTGGCAAGGGCGACTTCTATTGTCCGCTATGCTCCTAACAGTCATTTCTCGGCACATACCCACGGCGGCGGCGAAGAGTTTTTGGTCTTAGATGGCATTTTCTCAGATGAATATGGTGACTATCCTGCGGGAACCTATATTCGCAATCCTGTGGGTTCGACCCATACGCCTTTTAGCAAAGATGGTTGCACGATTTTAGTTAAGCTCTGGCAAATGCATCCCGATGATCAACAACGGGTCGCGATCGCCACAAAGGAAATGCCTTGGGCGAATGGCTTGGTCAAAGGCTTGCAAGTTATGCCTCTGCATAGCTATGCAACCGAGAATGTTGCCCTAGTCAAATGGGATGCGGGTACATATTTTCAGCCACATCTGCATTTAGGCGGCGAAGAAATCTTTGTAGTTGATGGAATCTTTGAGGATGAGTTTGGTACTTATCCTAAAGGTACTTGGCTACGAAATCCTTGTGGCAGTCGGCATACACCGTTTAGCGAGTCAGGTTGCCTAATTTATGTCAAAGTTGGACATCTGAGCTAATCTATTTTCTGTGGTTGTCACTGCTTTTAAAAATATGAAGACCCAAAGTATTTTTTCTAACTTGATTCTATATGGTCGCTCGATATGGCAGATAGCGCGATCGCGTCTAAGTCCTAAAAGAGGCATTGAGGACATTCTGAACTATCGCTATATCTCGGACAATATAGCTACAAGCGGTCAACCAACTGCTCAAGAATTGGAATTAATTAGTCAAGCAGGATATAAAACAATTCTCAATTTAGCACCACCAAATGCGTCCAATGCTCTGCCAGAGGAAAAGGTGATCGTCACTAATTTGGGAATGGAATATATTAACATTCCCGTAGTTTGGGATAATCCTATAATGGCAGACTTTAAACAGTTTTGCGATGTAATGGAAAATCATAAAGAGCAACCAATTTTTGTCCATTGTGCGATGAATATGCGAGTGTCAGCATTTGTGTATCTCTATCGTCATTTAAAGATGGGAGTCCCTGCGCTAGAAGCATATTCAGCGATGAAAACTGTCTGGGAACCCAATGCAACTTGGCAAAACTTCATCGAAACTGCGATCGCTTCTAAATTAACCTAATTTAACTATTACCTAAATCCTAAAAATCATGGAAATTAAACCACCGCTTCCACCATTTACCCTAGAAACTGCGAAAGCGAAAATCCAAGCTGCCGAAGATGCTTGGAATACGCGCAATCCCGATCGCGTAGCTCTTGCCTATACCGAAGATTCGGAATGGCGCAATCGCAATGAATTTTTGAAGGGACGCGATGAGATCAGAGAATTTCTCAAACGCAAATGGGCAAAAGAATTAGATTACCGCTTGCGAAAAGAACTCTGGTGCTTCATGGATAATCGGATTGCGGTGCGTTTTGAGTATGAATACCACGATCAAGATGGTAATTGGTATCGCGCCTATGGCAATGAAAACTGGGAGTTTGCCGAAAATGGCTTGATGATGCGCCGCTTCGCTAGCATTAATGATCTTGCGATTCAAGAAAGCGATCGTAAATTTCGTTGGGAACGCAATTAACAAAAAAGGACTGCGATCGCAGTCCTTTTTTTGTACGAGTTTTGGTACGGAGAGAGGGAGATTCGAACTCCCGTTAGGTGTGACCCTAAATCTGATTTCGAGTCAGACGCATTCAACCACTCTGCCATCTCTCCAAATATGCTGTTTTACTGTCTTTGATTAGCAAAGCAGTTGACACTATATCACAGTATGTGTACTTTGGAAATCCCCAGATCTGGGTTTTACAGCAATTAGTGAAGTATGGGTTTGTTTCGCCATCGACGGCTGGGACATAAACTTCTATACCTCGCTTGCTTGAACAGTGCATTACTATAGCAATGCAAGTTTTGGTTAGGAAATACAACCCAAAAGATGAGTGGCGGCGCGAAGCGCCGCCACTCATCTTTTGGGTTTTGAAATGACCTAAACTGTAGTGCTAATCTCGATTAGAGGTGTTAGTACTCCATTTTGGATTTGTCCATTTGTGCTGAGTTCACTATGGCACAGATACAGGCGATCGCCAGAACGATCTAGTAGATCCTTGAGTAATCTTTGTAAACGTTGCATATCTGCTTGATTTTGATGTTCGACCGTCCATTTCTCTCCTGTCCAACCCTTGAGAAATAGTGGTGCGCCGAAGAGAGAAGCGGCTCCACCCTGTAACCACAGGTCAGAACTCGCATCGAGCCAAAACTGCCACCGATGCGAAAGTCTCGCCATACGGTACTGGAAGATCGTCGCAAGCACAACGCTATCTTCAGGCGGATTGGGAGCGTAGGGATTCGCGGTGACAGTGCCTTGGCGAATTAATTGAATAAAATTTTCGAGAATTAATGGATCTTCTCGATCAAGACGATATCCTAGTTGCCAGTAGTATTGAGCAGTTTCGATGAGGGATTGTAATGTCGCAGTATGCTCATAGCTGAGTTTACGGGGTTTGAGAAAAGCTTGAATGGCGCGATCAATGAATAGTAGTGGTGCATCCTTAGGAGATTGTTGTTCTATCCATTGGCGCAACTTTTCATAGGCTTGGGTCGCTTCATAGCCGAGGCGATTCCATTGATTATAGGTTTCGGCAGCAAGTAGATGGGGAGTCTCAGGATGTGGCGCAAAACAATAGTCAGCAATCATTCCTGCGCGTGCAGGATCGATCGCATCCGTGAGTACGACCAGCATCTCCGCAATGTGATCGCGACTGACGAGTTTACCGAGATTGGGATAAACCAATGTAATTAAAGTTAGCAGCGCTCGCACCTGCGCTGAATAGGATAGCGGACGTTGCTCATTAAGGGGCAGAATATTAATCTCTTTTTTACGCAGGATTTCGGCGATCGCATACTTAGCGATGTTGTCTAAACCGGGGGCAATAATGGCAATATCACTAGCTTTAACCTCACCAGAGGCGATCGCCTCAGCAATGGTTTCAGCGACATTGCGAAATAATTTGGCACGGGAGACGGACTCAATTGAATGAACCATGGCATAGGGTTCGATAAATTGCAAAATTGGTTCATTGACAATGGTTAAGACTGACTCGGAGATTTCTGCTCCTAGGGTGTCTTGAGCAGGAGAGAGTTTGACAACTTCACATTCGGATTTGATTTCTTGCCAATATTCAGGATCTGCTCCTAGTCCTAACCTCGCAGACCCATGAGGATTAAAGGTAAAAATTCCTTGGGCCTTGTGTTTGAGTAGAAACTTACATAAATCACAGGCGATCGCAGGCATCTCATCGGCGCGATCAATCACCACATAGGTAAATCGCTGCTTGAGTTGACGTTGATATTGAGGATTAGGCAATAAGTGATGGACAAATAAGTCGGTGATGATCCCATAGGTCAATAAACCATGTTCCCAACAATATCCTCGCCATTCTTGCAGGGCTTCACCGATTTCCTGCCACTGTTCTAATATTTCCGTTTCGTCATTAACTTTCTCAGAAGTTTCGAGTAAATTAGTCTCAATACCCGCATTCAAAATTGTCGAGATTTTACGAAGATCATGACTACCATAGGCTGCCAATAGGAATAAATCGAGTAACCTTCGCACAAGGCGATCGCGTCCTATGCCCTCCATTTGCAAAGTTCCCATTTCCAAGCGATTTTTCCAAACTTGTGCGGCTAATTCCTGCTCATTCTCTACCCTCAGCAATAGCGGAAACTGCGCTTTAAAATCGAGCTTCTTCACTAATAATGTCCAAAAGAGCCGAATTTCATCCCGAAAGAAACTGAGAGGTGTCACCGCAGTGACGGGATATTGTCCATGAGTTGCGCGAATTAGGTGATCGCTTAGATTTTGTCTTTGTTGGGAATCAACTGCTAAAACTAAGACTTTTTGAGAAGCAGCTTGAGGATTAGCCTGTTGAGCAAAGTCTGTTTCCGCCCAATCACAAAACTGCTGAATCATGTATTCAGTTTTGCCGCTACGACTACCACCCTCAATCCACAAATTAGTCATGATCCTTTTTAGAATAGAATTGTGCGAAGCACAACCCTATTTTAAGCATTTTTATGTGGCGATCGCATTTAGCTCGAAGTTTACATCAACACCGCAATCAGCCTGAGGCTAAGTTTTTGCAATTGGCAACGGTGGGGCTAGATCAGCGTCCACGTAACCGCACCGTTGTATTTCGTGGGTTTCTCGAAAATGGCGATCGCCTTCAAACTCCTTTACAGGATTGTCTTAAATTTGTCACGGATCTGCGTAGTCAAAAACCTGCTCAAATTGCTGCAAATCCTTGGGCGGAGTCAAGTTGGTATTTTACAAAAACGCGATCGCAATTTCGGATTTTAGGAAAATTGCAATTGATTGATCACGAATATCCCAATCAAGAACTCCAATCGGCTCGGATTGAGACATGGCAAGCCCTATCTGACCCTGCCAGAATTCAATTCTCTTGGCCGCATCCTAGAGAATCACGGATTCATTTTCCGAAAACTGAGCCACCTGATGCGGAACTGCCTCTCGATTCTTTTTGTTTGTTGTTACTAGAACCGATAGAAGTTGATCGTTTAGAATTACGAGGTAATCCCCAAAATCGCTGGATCTATTTACGCGATGACCAAGGCAATTGGACAGAACAAGAAGTTAATCCTTAATAGTAAGTAGCCGCACGAAGTGCGGCTACTTACTAAAAATCGCCATAGTCAACCTGCAAGCAAGTTAAGCCCAAATCTCGCCATAGTCTCACTACTTGGTCGCGATCGTCTAGCACAAAAGCAACATTGTATTTATCTAGAATAAATTCATCATAGATTTCCTTCTTGACGATACTATCCTTTCGCAAATCGCCAGACTTTCGCATATATATGCCATCAAAAGAGATATTGTGCTTTTCCAGCCATGCTAAGGTTTGGGGCTTAAATTTATCCTCTCGACCTGATACAAATAAAATTGCTTTACCTGATGTTGCAAGAATAGAACGCACTGGTTCATTGACGATGTCTCGCTCACAGTTCGCCGCATCATAGGGACTGCGATCGCCAATCAAAGCGAGAGTCCCATCTAAATCACAAATAATTGCCTCGGGTAGCTCAGGATTGTAAGTTGGTTTTGGCACTCGTGGTGGGGCGATGAATTGGTTATACATGTCACGAATTACTTTTTCGCCAACTGAGTTCATCCTCTTTAAATCTCTCTCAATGCAAGTTTCGAGTGGTATATGGCGAAAGTCCACTATTTCCAAAACTGCTAAACCCTTGATTAATTCGCGAATTCTGGCTTCATGTTTAGGGGCAAGATGCGTATTATCGACAATGACATGTTTACCATTCTCTAGAGCAGCTTTAATAATTGAGTCTTGGATATCTAGCACAAACTTCTCATTACCTTTAGAGAAATAGGAATTGTCTAGCATCGCTCTCAATTCATCTTTATTGACTCTCTTAATACTATTAGGAGATTTATTGACTTTTTCCTTTGCCCATGTGGATTTGCCCGAAGCGGGAAGCCCAATTGTAAAATAGACTGTCAGCATATTAAGGTTCCTCTAGTTATCTTGATTAAACGCCAGTTTGCCGCGCGAAGCGCGGCAAACTGGCGTTTAATTATCATCATCCATAAAAGGCTTCTCATGGGCAGGTTTGATCGTCCTCCAAATGTAATCACTATAATCTTTTCCATCGAGCATAGAGAACAAAATTGTATGATTTTGGCAAGTTAAGACATGTTTCGCCATTTCTTTACGATCGCTGCGATCTACAACTGCCACAATCCTCTCGAAATCTGCTTTAGCTTGATCTTCAATCTGTTGATATTGACCTAAGAGCGTAGCTTTTGTTGACTTTACCCAATCATAAAATTCGTCAGGAACATGCTCTAAAATGTCTTCAAATGGCATTTGATCGCGCAACATTTCCCAGATTACCTTACTAGTTACCTGTGTAAGCACACGATGTAACTTCACATAGTCCGCAAACTTAAACTTCAGCCGCAATCCGCTCTCAAAGCGAATTACAAACCCCTCTTGATTTTGTTCATTGAGTTTAGCGATCGCCTCTAAGTTTTTTAAACCATCATATTTTTTGGCAATGGGGAAACCTAAATGACTGAATTCCTCAATAGAATATTCACGCCCTGAGGCAGTTTCGATGACAGCTAACAGCACTAAAGCTTCATAGTCACCATAATTGACTACAATCCGATTAGCGGGATAAATAATCTCAAATAAATAGGTAAGCGATCTGTCTAATAAGGGAATTGAATCTGCATAAAGAGAATAGAGGATTTGATTAGCTTTAACAGCTTGATCGGAATTAAAACTACCTCTAGAGGCGATATAGGGCTGATCTTGATACCAATAGAGAATTCCTAATGATCCATCTAATTTCTCATAGACATCAAAGGGTTCTGAGGGCAAGGATTCTTGATGTTCTTGCAAATTAAAAAACTTGATTAAAGGTCGAGATGCGATCGCGCCATTACGATCTAAAATTAAGCCTCGGCATTGCATTGTTTCTGGTGTCCAAAGGCGATCGTACTGAGCCTTGGCAGTGTAGTTATAGATAAACAGTTCACCACTAGAATGAGGACGCTTGGTGATATATCCTTCTGTAATTAATTGATCAATTCTCTCCAAGTTGATTTCACTCATTCTCTTTCCTACAACTCACTCAGTCCTTATCGTATCTAGAATTTCCCAACCTGTTGAAATACGAGTTGGTTTCGCCTCTGTACTTCGTTTGCTTGAAAAGCACTATATAGGGATAGTATAACAATCCGCATATCGTTTATAGATTTTAAGTGTCACAAAAGTCCTAAATCATTTGTAGGTTTTCTCGTTTGTGGAAGCGTACCCCTTCGGGGTGCGCTTCCACAAACAATTTAGGACTGCTATAGCTGAATCTAATAGAGTCTAATAGAGAGTTGCATCGCAACTCTCTATAGGTTTTTATGTCCTGATTTGAGTGGCTACAGCTATAGCTCTTCCACAAAACATTTAGGCTTGCTATATAATCTAAGGCAAACACACTAAACTGAGGGAAATTTAGAATTATGACTGTGGCAGAAACATCAAAACCTCTAAGAGTTCTCATTGTTGAAGATGATCCACTAATCCAACTCGGTTTAGAGCAATCCCTATCTCAACAACCCCATGTGACGGTAGTTGGTATCGCCGAGGATGGCTATATCGGCGTAAAAATGGCACAGGAATTAATTCCTGACATCATCGTGATGGATATTGGTTTACCGAGACTAGATGGAATTTCGGCAACTCAGAAAATTAAAACGAGCTTACCTAATGTTCACATTGTGATGCTTAGCTCCCATACAGATGATACAGAAATCATCGCTGCGCTCTCTAGTGGGGCTGATGCCTATTGCGTCAAAGGAACAAGTACTGAAAGCCTACTAGCAGCTTTTGCCGCAGCTAAAGATGGGGCAACCTACCTCGATCCTCAAATTGCGCGTAAAGTAATGGATCACCTCAAACCACCCATCCCAACTGAAAATACTTCACATTTATCTCAAAGGGAATTAGAAGTACTGAAACTAATAGTTGATGGCAAAAGTAACCCTGAAATTGCCAAACTGCTGTACCTCAGTCCTAACACGATTAAAACCCATGTCCGTGGCATTATGAATAAATTATCGGTGGACGATCGCGTACAGGCGGCAGTGATTGCTTTGCGATCAGGATTAGTCAATTAATGTAAATTCTTGATCATGTCACTGTTGTGGGCTTTTTGGGATGTTAGGTTTTGTAATGACAATTGCTAACGAGATATATAATAGGCAGTAAATTAAGCTGATAAACACTGTGGCGCATACCTTTTTAGTTCAACCTGGTAAATGGACTCTCGAAGGCAACTGGATAGAGCGAGACTCAATGCCTATTGAAGTTAAGGGTAGAACTTTAGTAGGTTGGTCTAAAGATAATTACTGGTTTACGATGGTCACAAAATTGACCTTTCCCAATAGCGATCGCGACGAGTTAACCATGGCTTATAAAGGCAGAATTGACTCCGATGAGCGTCGATTTACCTATGTAGTGGATGATAGCTCTCTGGGGAAAGTAGAAGGCGAGGGCATAATCGGACCTGACTCAATCATTCAGCGCTATTGGGTCATGGGTGATAAAAGGATGCGAACAGGTTTTCAAACTATGTATCGTCGCGAGAATAATATCTATTCTTTAGCTGGTGGCATCATTGCTGGACAAAATCTAGAAAGCACTATCGAAGCAATCTTGACTCGCCATCCCGACTCTTAATAAAAAAGCAGCCCTAGGGCTGCTTTTTTATTGCTTTTAACTAGCGGGAGCTAACGTTTTTCAGTTCGCTCGAAAGAATATCGATCGCTTTGGCAAATTGTGGGTCAGCAACTGTACCAACGAGATCTCGATTCTTGTTAAGTTTTTCTAGATCCTCTTTAGTCAACTCAACCACCCGATCAGGCACGATACCCATGTGGTTAATATCGCGTCCATTGGGGGTGTAGTACTTCGCGATCGTCACTGCCATCCCTGAACCATCGCTCAAAGAATGTACTGACTGCACTAGACCTTTACCGAAGGTTTTTGTACCGACAATGACAGCCCGCTTGTTATCTTGCAAAGCACCAGATAGAATTTCGCTGGCACTTGCGGAGCCGCCATCTACTAGTACCACCAGAGGCTTATTGGTTAGAGATTGACGATTAGCAGTCAGTCGTTCACTTTCGCCCTTACGGTCAATTGTTGAAACGATTGTAGCGTTATCGAGCCACATTCTGGCAATCTCAGCACTGGAGTAGAGTAAGCCACCAGGGTTAGATCGTAAATCGAGAACAAAGCCAACTGCGCCCTTGCTGACGTGATCTTGGATCGCCTTACGCATATCGCTAGCAGCATTAGCATTAAACTGGCGCAAGCTGATATAGCCGACCTTGCCGATATTGGTGTCACGCAATTCTGCCTTGACTGGATGAATTTCAATCTTGGCGCGTTCTAGTTCGACATCAAATTGGCGATCGCCACGCTTGATACCCAACTTGACCTTTGTACCAGCAGGACCACGAATCAGGGCTACAGCTTGGTTGATATCCATGCCATCCGTAGATTTATCTGCGATCGCCGTAATGATGTCCTTAGTTAAAAGCCCTGCACGAGCTGCAGGTGAATCCTCAATCGGTGCAACTACTGTTAGCTGTTTCGTGGCATCATCCATGCCCAATTGAATACCGACCCCTGTAAGTTCCCCCGAAGTATCAATTTGCATACTCTTGAATTGCTCAGGATCCATAAACCGAGTATAGGGATCATCAAGCAACTTAAGCATTTCCCGAACTGATCGATATGCTTCAGCCTTGGATGCGTAATCACGGTTTTCGACATATTGTCGTCTAACTTGCCGCCAGTCTACTTTGTTAAAGGAACCATCGACATATTCCCGATTAATAAGCTGCCAAGCTTCGTCAACAATTTCTTTGGGGCTGTCCCGAAATGCGGCGATGCTAGGATTTGCTAGCTGAAAACCAACAACTGCGACAGCCGCCGCTAATGCTGCTGTTGTACCAAGTACAAGTCCGCCTTTTGCCATGTCAACTTCCTGAAAGGTGATGTGAGTGAGGAATGCGAGATTTAAAAGTACATCAACTCTAGCACAGGAGTTTTTAAGCGTGTGATGAAATTAGCAAAAGTAACAAGAATTACTACTTTTGCCCCATCTGTCAACTTAGCAGTACTCAGAGAAATTATCAAAACCTGACAAATTCGTTCTGATTGCGATCGCAAATACCAGATTTTGCCTCTTCTAGGTTGTGAATGTAACTTCTAATACAAATTGATGCCTTATAAGTTGATGAAATCATTCTTGAATAAATTCTCTATGGTAACTATAAACAAATGAGTACTGAGCACCATTAGTTTTTAGCTTTCAGTGATGGAATGCTCTCGGAAACGGTGCTTAACTGAACTCATGTCGCCTTATTGTGATGACAAGAAAACTTTGTGAAAGGATAGAGTCTGTGATCAAAAAATTTCTACTGAGTGCGTTGCTAGTCTTGTGGTTAGTGAGTTTCCCTTTTACAGGTCAAACTTGGGCACAAGCAACCACTTCTCCTTCTCCTACAGCCAGCCCTACGGAAACCACTTCTCCTACGGCTACTGCTTCTCCTAGTCCTACAGCTACTGCTTCTCCTAGTGCTTCTCCTTCCCCCAAGGCAGCCCCATCAGGTGATGTTGTCACTTTAAGCAAGGAGCAGAAAGAAGCACTTGACAAACTTTTAGCCCCCTCACCTCCTGCTTCGCCAATCAATTCAGGTGATACCGCTTTTATGTTGGTAGCGGCAGCTCTTGTATTGTTGATGACTCCTGGTCTTGCCTTTTTCTATGGTGGATTGGTTAGAACTCGTAACGTACTGAACACGATGATGATGAGCCTATTGCTCATGGCAGTTGTCGGTGTTACTTGGGTACTTTGGGGCTATAGCTTAGCCTTTGATGTAACAGCCAAGGTTTCTGAGTTTAGCTATGGTCAGGGCATCGAAAAATTTATTGGTGGGCTTGATTGGACTTTTCTAAATAAAGTTAAGTTTGATGATGTGGATCCTATTGGCTATGCAGGAACAATTCCCCATGCAGTGTTCATGGTCTACCAAATGATGTTTGCGATCATTACACCAGCGCTGATTTCTGGTGCGATCGTTGAACGCATGAGCTTCAAGGCTTACTTCTGGTTTATTTTGCTCTGGTCAACTTTTGTTTACGCACCTCTCGCGCACATGGTCTGGGGACGTGGTTTCCTAGGTGAACTTGGTGCTTTAGACTTTGCTGGTGGCACGGTTGTCCACATTAGCTCTGGTGTGGCGGCAGTTGTTGCTGTTTTAGTAGTTGGAGCAAGAAAAGACTTTGCTACAAGACCACATACTCCCCACAACGTTCCCTATGTCTTGTTAGGAATTGGGTTGCTTTGGTTTGGTTGGTTTGGATTTAACGCAGGTAGCGCCCTTAGTGCAGGCCCTCTTGCTGCTGTAGCATTTGTGGCTACTAGTGTTGCGACTTCGGCTGGCGGTCTCACTTGGCTATTGGTTGAATGGGTTCTTCGTGGTAAGCCAACTGCCGTTGGTATTGCTAGCGGATTTCTAGCTGGACTAGTTGGTGTCACTCCTGCTGCTGGTTTCGTTACTCCCATTGGTGCAATTTTGATTGGTTCAATTACAGCAGTATGTTGCTTTATCGCTGTAAGCTTGCGTGCTAAGTTCAAATTTGATGATTCTCTTGATACCTTCTCAGTACACGGTGTTGGTGGAACTGTTGGCGCAATTTTAACTGGTGTATTTGCAACTAAAGCTGTCAACCTGATGAAGGACGCTAAGGGTGCAGAAATCAGTTTAGGTTTGTTAGACGGTAATCCTGGTCAAATTTTGATTCAGTTTTATGGTGTAGCAACTACCTATATATTTTCGGCAGTTGCTACATTTGTGATCCTGTTCATTCTCAAGTTATTTATGGATTTGAGAGTAGCCCCTTCGATCGAAGAACAAGGTATCGACTTACCTATTCATGGTGAAGAGGGTTATGGTAGCGAGTTTGGTTCTGGAGTATTCATCAGCCAAGGATCTTCTTCTGAAGGTTAACCTTACTAGCTAATTACAGTTTCTAGGAAGTATATTTAAATACTTAACTAAGGATGGGTGGCTATATTAGCCACCCATCCTTAGTTATTGGGATAGTAATTAACGTCAATTCGGTTTAAGCTGGCAAATTTTCAAAGCGCAAAATTAAAAGCCTTGCTAAGCAAGGCTTTTAATTTTGCGCTTTGAAAGAGGGTTTGTGTAACAAACTCAAAGCCCTTGTGTCTGGGCTTGTAAAGTTGGCAAACCAGAACTGACGTTAATTATTTGATTAGTTTTTGTTATCGAAACTCAATACGGCATAGATAGAGTTAAATGATTATCTATGGTCTTAATTGTATTTTTTCGTTGCTTTCTTATCTCTGAAGAATGCATATACCACAGATTTCCGTATAAGCCTATACAAAATAGGGGTACTTAAATCTGATGTGATTGATTTCATTAATCTTTGCATTGGCATGATTGCATTACTTCAACGAGGAGAACTCTAAAGTGTTGGTTTACAAGTCAAATCACAAGAAGAGGCTCAGGAGTTCAGTCAACTGGACTGCTTGTGTACCTCTAGCAGCGATTATTGGTGTTTTTTGGATTTATGCAGCCACTGCTCAGACTACGGCTCCTCCTGCTGCACCGACAATAGATGATGTTAAAGCTAGTGTAAGTGCTCTCGATGCAACTCTAGACACCCTTTGGGTCGTTATTGCGGCTTTTTTAGTGTTTTTTATGAATGCTGGTTTTGCATTGGTCGAGTCTGGTTTTTGTCGCCGAAAAAATGCAGTCAATATTCTTACTAAGAACTTAGTTGTATTTGCGATCGCTACGATTGCCTATTGGGCGATCGGGTTTGGATTTATGTTTGGTAACGATGATGGTAATGCCTTCATCGGTTTGAAAGGCTTCTTTATTTCTGGGGCTGATAATAGTCCTGCGATCGGTGATGCCTATAAAGGAGACTTTTCTGCTCTCAACTGGACAAGTATTCCCCTAGAAGCCAAATTCTTGTTCCAACTGGTATTTGCAGGAACCGCCGCAACGATCGTTTCAGGTGCTGTTGCTGAGCGAATTAAGTTTGTTGCCTTTTTGATCTTTAGCTTTTTACTAGTAGGGGTTTCCTATGCAATCACAGGTCACTGGATCTGGGGTGGTGGCTGGGCAGCCAAAATGGGATTTTATGACTTTGCAGGCTCCACTGTTGTGCATACTGTTGGCGGCTGGGGCGCTTTGGTCGGTGCGGCTGTACTTGGCCCTCGATTAGGCAGATATAGTGCGGATGGAAAAGTAAGAGCGATCCCTGGTCACAATATGGGTTTAGCAACTCTAGGTTGTTTGATTCTATGGTTAGGATGGTTTGGGTTTAACCCAGGTTCCACAATGGATGCTAATGGTAAGCTCATTGCTCATATTGCTCTAACCACAAACATGGCAGCTTCCACAGGTGGGATTGCGGCGACGATTGTAGCTTGGCTTTACTTAGGCAAACCAGATCTTTCAATGATTGTTAATGGCATCTTGGCTGGATTGGTTGGTGTTACTGCATCATGTGCTTTTGTTGATATGCCTAGCGCTGCAATAATTGGTGCTGTTGCTGGTGTGATTGTTGTTTTTGCAGTTGGATTTTTTGATTCTCTCAAGATTGATGATCCTGTAGGTGCGACATCTGTTCACCTTGTTTGTGGAGCTTGGGGAACTTTGGCTGTAGGACTATTTAGCAAAGCAGGAGAGTTTGGTGCAGCCCCTGCCCCTAAAGCTGGACTATTCTTTGGTGGTGGTTTTGAGCAACTGTGGTATCAGTTTGTTGGATTTATTGCTGTTGGTGGCTTCACAGTTTTATTTAGCTTCATTGCTTGGTATGTAATTTCTATCATTACAGGTGGTATTCGAGTATCCGAGGAAGAGGAATTTAAGGGTCTGGATATTTCTGAACATGGTATGGAAGCTTATCCAGGTTTTGGTAAGGAAAGTGAGAGTTAATTTATTGAATTAGCTACTTATTGCAACTATTTAAAAAGACGATGCTTAGCATCGTCTTTTTTTGGATTGCTTTTTGTAAACTTCATCCTAATTCCGATAGGATTATCGGGGTATAATGGTGGGGCAAAGAAAACTAAATTACATTAAGTCTCGATAGTTGAACCATGACAAATAATCTGATTAATACTGGCAAAGTATCAAAGGTTGAAGTCCTCAAGCAAAAAAGTAACTTTTTGCGAGGTCCTATCGACACTGAATTAAATGATGGCAATCCATTTTTCAGTCAAGATGGGATTCAAATCTTAAAGTTTCATGGTTCTTATCAACAAAAAGATCGGGATTTAGAAAAGGCAAAGGCAAAAGGGGAAGAAGCCCAATACAGTATGATGTTGCGGACTCGTAGCCCCGGAGGGTTTATTCCTTGGCAGTTGTACGTCGCTTTGGATAAATTAAGCGATCGCTATGGCAATCACACTTTACGCGCCACGACTAGACAGGGATTCCAGCTTCACGGGATTCTTAAGGAAAATCTCAAGGCGGTAATCGTTGATATCACCAAGAATATGGGATCGACTGTGGGTGCTTGCGGTGACATTAACCGTAACGTAATGGCTCCACCTGCCCCATTTAAAAATAAGCCTGAATACGACTATGCGCGGGAATATGCAGTTAAGCTTGCCGATTTGCTAGCACCACAGGCAGGAGCCTATTACGATATTTGGCTTGATGGTGAAGTGGCGGTGACAGCATCGGAAGCACCAGAGGTAACTGAAGCAAGAAAGCGTCAAGGTGCAGGAACTGCGAAAACCAATATCAGCGATATTGAGCCAATCTATGGCACACAGTATTTACCCCGCAAATTTAAAATTGCGATCGCTGTTGCTGGTGATAACTCCGTTGATCTCTATACCAATGATTTGTCGTTGGTGGTAATTACCAATGCGGCTAATGAGTTAGAAGGCTTTAACGTCTATGTTGGTGGTGGTTTAGGTCGCGCCCATAATAATGATGCGACGATTGTGCGGATTGCCGACAGCATTGGTTTTGTCCCTGTCGCAAAGGTTTACGATCTGGTGAAGGCGATTGTTGCTTTGCAACGTGACTATGGCGATCGCCATAATCGTCGTCACTCCCGCTTCAAGTATATTTTGGAAGAATGGGGCGTGGAGAAATTCAAGCAAGTTTTGTTGGAGTATTATCCAACAAAACTTGCAGATTCCCGTGAATTGCCTCCTTTCAAATATCAAGATTATCTGGGTTGGCATGAGCAGGGTGATGGCAAGTATTTTGTCGGAGTCTCCATTGAAAGTGGTCGTGTACTTGATCGCGAAGGTTTACAACTAAAAACGGCCTTGCGAGAAATTAGCGAAAAATTCCACCATGATTTTGTCTTGACCCCTAATCAGAATTTACTGATTACCGAAATTGCTGCCGATGAGAAAGAAGAAATCCAGAAAATCCTCGATCGCTGCGGTATTTTAGCCCCTGACCAGATCGATACCTTGGTGCGTTACTCGATGGCTTGTCCTGCTTTCCCAACTTGTGGACTAGCGATCGCGGAGTCAGAACGCGCTTTGCCTGATATTTTGGCAAGGATTCGTAAATTGTTGGTGCGTTTAGGTTTGGAAGATGAAACCTTTGTCACTCGCATCACAGGCTGCCCCAATGGTTGCGCCCGTCCCTACATGGCAGAACTTGCCTTTGTTGGTAGTGCTGTCGATGAATATCAGGTTTGGCTAGGTGGTAGTTTTAATTCCACTCGTTTAGCTCAGCCCTATGTGCAACGTCTCCATATCAATAATCTGGAGAAAGGTTTAGAACCTCTGTTCTTCTATTTCAAGAAGGATCGCGTAGAAGATGAAAGCTTTGGTGATTTTTGCGATCGCAAAGGCATCGAGGATCTTCGCCAGTTTGCAGAAACCTATGTATCGGAACTGCCTGAGGAAAAAGCCAAAGGTAAGCGCCGCGATGTTCGCCATCGTGTCACTCTTTCTGCTAAGTCCTTTGAGCTTCTCAAGAAAGCTGTCGAAGAACAAGGTTCATCGATGAAGGATATTGTGGAAGCGGCTTTGGAGAAATATTTGGCTTAACTACTGAGTGTTGTACCAATCTATATCGATTTGTCAATACTGACCCAGATCCCCGATTTTTTATGGCTGACAAAAGGAATCTATGCTAGCAAAGAAAAAAGTCGGGGATCTCAATTTCTTGCTTCCCCCCACAACTTAGTCCAAATGCGGTGGAACCAATTAAAGATTTTCTGAAAGAGATTTTTGCGACGGGGACGTTTGCGGGGTGTGGGTTTAGGAGCTGGTAGCGACTTCTTATACCAGTCTGGCAATTCCTCTGGTTCATCTTTAATTTGGAAACGCTTAGGTTCTTTGGCAACAGTTTCTAGCGGTGCAAAGGATTTACCTGAATCCTGAATCTTATGATAAAGTCCCAATTCTTCAAATATTTTTCTTGAAGCGTTGAAAGCCTCTATGGACTCACTTCTGCGACCTAATGCTTGGAGAGCAATTCCCAAGTTATTGAGAGCATTTGCTTCACCATTGCGATCATCAATTTCTCTACAAATTTCCAGTTGCTGCTGATAAAACTGAATTGCTTGCCGATACTGACCTAGTGAATCGTAAGCAAGCCCTAGATTGCCAAGAGCATTTGATTCACCATTGCGATCACCAATTTCTTTTTTGATTTTCAGAGACTGCTGATAGATCTGAATCGCTTGCTGGTATTCCCCTAGGAAATGATAAGCAATGCCTAGATTGACAAGAGCATTTGCTTCAAAGTCTAGATTCCCAATTTCTCTGAAAATTTTCAGAGACTGCTGAAAAAACTGAATCGCTTGCTGGTACTGCCCTAATGAATTGTAAGCATCTCCCAGATTACAAAGAGAAGATGCTTCACAATTGCGATCACCAATTTCTTTGGAAATGTCTAGAGATTGATGAAAAAACTGAATCGCTTGCTGGTACTGTCCTAGTGAATTGTAAGTAAGCCCTAGATTATTGAGAGAAGCTGCTTCATCATTGTGATCACCAATTTCTCTAGAAATGTCTAGAGATTGATGAAAAAACTGAATCGCTTGCTGGTACTGCCCTAATGAATTGTAAGCAAGCCCTAGACTATTGAGAGAAGCTGCTTCACCATTGCGATCACTTATCTTTCGAGATAGTGCTAATGCTTGCTGATGAAACTCAATAGCTTGATTAAACTCACTCAAACTACGGTAAGCAATTCCTAATTCAATCAAAATATTGATTTGACTTGCAGCATTGCTATTAGACTCTGGCTTCGAGCCAGAGGGTTTAGTTTCCATTAAGAGCCGATGTAATAGATCAATGCGTTCTTGTTTTTCAGGTTTAATATAACTACCAATAATTCGATCTGAGTTAATAGTTTTTGCTTCTGCAAACTCTCTTGCTTCCTGCGTAGTCTGAAACTTAAATACCCCCGATCGCCATGCCCAAAAATCCCCTGCAAACTGAGCAAACCTAGTAATTGCATAGTCAGGTAACACAAACAGCACAGGATACGGCACATTCTTGATATAGGCATCCCGCACAAAATTGAGATCCACCAAAAATTTAGGATAATCACCCACTACCCCGATCGCATTTTCCAAACCTCGCAACACCAAGATTAACTTCTTCCCCTCCTGTCGCGGTAATGTCGCCAAACGCTGCGTCAACTCATCCAACAAATACCGCAACTCAGGATCATTAAACTCCCAATCCACAATCTGCAACTCTGCCCACTCAGGATCAGCCGCAATCTCTTCATTCAGCGCCGCCACCAACGCCACCCCATCCTGCCAAAAATTACATTCCGCCAGCGCAACTGTAAACCCATCCGACAAATCCAACAAAGACAACAATTCCTGAATCTCTTGACGATTCATCACCGCAAAATCAGGCTTATTATTATTCTCGTTATCAAAATCGTTCATAGTTTAATTATTTGTAGGATGCGCCAATTCAAAGATGAAGTGCAACGTAATGCATAAATTTTGAGCAAGATGATGGGTTACGCGATCTCCAACCCATCCTACATTTTAATTCCAACAAACTAATTACTACGGATTTTTAGATCGATAATCCTCTAAAGCTCTCTGGAATAAACGGCTTCTAATCACCACTGGATTAGGATAATTCCATCGACTTAGACCATTATATTCAAATACCGAAATATTAAATAACATCAATTGTCCCATCTCATCTCTTGGTGCATCCTTAGTTAGATAAATTTGTGCTAAAACTGGATAATGCTCAGTTGGGATTAGCCTTTCAAAAGTAAATTGCAATTGATTAATTGAATAATTTATATCCTCTAAATTAACCTTAGAACGACGATTAGTTCTTGCGTGTTGAATTGCACCACGTACCAGTTGCATGACTTGACGAACATGACCGCCACTATATTTTGCTAATTCCAACAACTCATTACGCGACTCAAAAATGGCATCTACTTGTAATCGCTTCTCAATTAGACTAGCGACCGCATCCAATCCATTTTGATTATATTCAAGTTCAACATTGCCACTACTAGGATCATAATTGTAAATATTGATCATAGGAATTACATGGAAATTCTCAAAGAAATTACTAGCATTCTTTGGGGAATAAACCACAGAAATAGGCGCAGTATAAACAACTGTACATTCCAAGCTCTTAAGAAACTTGGCATTATCAATAAATAATTTTTCTGCCACAGCCGAAGGACATTTATCCAATCCATCAAAAACAATCAAAAATCCTTTGCAACTTGGAAACTTACGCCGCCATTTTTTTAGCCCATCATTTAACAATAAATTAATGTCAAATTTTAATCTTGAAATATCTTGAGTTAAAGTTTGTCTAATGACTCGTTTACGCTTATCAGAACCTTTGATTTGAGCCAAAAGTTTAACTAATAATTTCGCCAAAAAAGGCGGTACAAATGGAATCTCTGACTGCAAAGTTAACTCGCCCTGCATTGAAACTGATTTTTCTACAGATTCCTCTGTTTCCTCGATAACCTCTTTAAACCAATCTTCAAAATTTTTGAATAATTGTGCATCAAACTTCAAACCTTCTTTTCGTAGTTCAAATTCGATCCATTTAATCGCTAATAAATAAATTTCAGTATACTCAAAATCATTAGGATCAGCATCGACCTCAATGTCAACATACATGACCTTATAGTCAGCTTCCCATTGTTTTTGAATATGATTTAGCTCTGTACTCTTACCGCCGCCACGATGCCCTGTAAACAAAATTGTGCAAAAATCTTCTGCCTGTTGATCTTCTAAAATTTGGCTAATAGCAGAAATTGCATTATTTTTGCGTGTCCCTGACAGATCGACATAATACTGCTCAAGAGCTAAATCTTTAAGTGGAACTACATCGCAAACACGATAGGCATCCTTGAGATTATCAGCTAATGGATAAGATGAAGTGGTCATAGGTTTCTGGGATTTATAGCAAGGCGATCGCTAATTATCGCTAATTTATGTAACTTAGCTCTAAACTTAGCATTGAATATAGCAAGTGAAAGCAAAACGCGATCGCTAGAAATCCAAGATTTTAATGAATCAGCATTCAGTTCCATTACTAGAAGCGGCGCGGCGATATCTTGATATCGATCACGCGCCGTTTTATATGCCCGGTCACAAGCGTGGTCAAGGCATCGATCGCGAATTTGTAGATCTACTTGGCGAAACGTTTTTTCGACTCGATTTACCTGAAATGCCCGATCTCGAAGAGCCTGTTGCCGAAGCTGAGGAATTAGCCGCCGCAGCCTATGGTAGCGATCGCGCATGGTTTTTAACAAATGGCTCTACCTGCGGGGTACAGGCAATGTTACTGGCTACCTGCCAAGCAGGTGACAAAATCTTGATTGCCCGTAACTGCCATAAATCAGCCTTTGCGGGCATGATCTTAACGGGAGCAGTTCCCATCTATTTACCCACCGAATATTTATCGGAATTCGATTTGGACTTGGGTGTTAGTCCTGCTACCCTCGAAGCATTTTTACAGCAACATCCCGATGCTAAAGCTGTACTAGTAGTCAGCCCCAATTATTTTGGAGTCTGTGGCGAAATTGAGAAGCTAGTAGCGATCTCCCATGCCTATAACGTGCCTCTATTAGTCGATGCTGCCCACGGCGCACATTTAGGCTTTCATCCAGATTTACCGATTTCCGCATTACAGGCAGGAGCCGATCTGGTGGTGCAGTCCACCCATAAGGTCGCAGGTAGCCTTACCCAATCTTCGATTTTGCACTTACAAGGCAATCGACTTGATGCGGAACTAGTCAATCGTGCAGTGCAGATATTGCGATCGACTAGTCCTAACTTCCTACTCATGGTGTCGCTAGATGTGGCAAGGCGACAAATGGCAATAAAGGGCAAAGCACTCTTAACAGAAACGCTCCGACTTGCCCATGAGGTGCGATCGCAAGTACAGCAAATTCCTAATCTACGTACCTTTGACCAAACTCTAGTACCTACCCTTGATCATAGTCGCCTGACGATTATGGTTGATCGCATAGGCATTACAGGTTTCGATGCCGATCAGTACCTTCATTCTCATTGTGATGTGGTCTGTGAGATGGCAACCCTTAGCCAATTAGTGTTTATATTTAGCCTCGGTAATACTCAAGCAGACGTTGATCGACTCATCCTTGGATGTGAACGATTGGCTAAGGAAAAAGGAAAAAGGAAAAAGGAAAAATTAATTACGAATTACGAATTACGAGTTACGGATTACCAATCTCAACTTACTCCCCGTGAAGCCTATTTTGCAAAAAGCGATCGCCTACCCCTAGAGAAAGCGATCGGACGCATTAGTGCTGAATCTCTCTGTCCCTATCCTCCGGGAATTCCCTTAATTTGTATAGGAGAGGAAATTACAGCCGAAGTGGTGGAGATGTTGCAATGTATTTTGAGATCGGGCGGCATCATCAATGGTGCGAGTGATGAAAGCCTAGAAACAATTCTTGTTGTCAAAACATAAAGATGGGTAGCGCGAGTTCGAGATAATTTAAAACAGGCTTTGAGAGAGGGTTTGCTACTAAAAACCTCTCTCAAAGCCCAAAAGTAAAAGCCTTGCTTAGCAAGGCTTTTACTTTTGGGCTTTGAAAATTTGCCAGCTTAACCCGAACTGACGTTTAGTTACCAACCTTTGGTGATGGCGTTGTTGTTTGTGGCTGTGCTGTTACTTTTGGAGTAGCGGCTGGAGTCACGGCCTGTGGTGGTGTAGTTGCTGCAGGTGCAGGAGCTACCGCAGGTGGTTGTGTGATCGTCACAGGAGGAAGATTAATTTCCACTGTCGGAGTAGGTTGAGGTGTTGCAGGACTAACCTCTCTAATAGTGGTGTTATTCCGTTCGATCACCGTTGACTTATTCTCTTTCACCGTATCAGTTGCGCTAGGAATTAAGACAGGTGTTGGAGCTGGACGAGTGTTTAGAAAATAAGCGATCGCTCCTGCGCCAACCGCTAAGCCAAGCAAAACAATAATTGCTACTCCAGTCATACTACTATCATTAGTTACTTTAGTAGTACGCTGCTCAGAAACTCTACTTCCATTTACAGAATTATTGGGAAGTGATGTTACTTTTTTGGATGTAACTTCTCTTTCAATTTCATCGGACATAATAATTAATCCTTCATATAGGAATTGATATTCAAGAAATTTCGGACTTACACAATAGACCTGTAATAAATTACGGGCTGAAAGCTTAAACACGTTGAGACGGGTTGATCATAGAAGTTCTTCAGTCTGCTTTAGCTTTGAGCCAAGAACTCCAGTTCTTGGTCATTTTGCGTAAGTCCTGTCTATTAAGCTGACTTGATCAGGCGTAAACCAAATAACAGCACAACTGCACCAATGGTGGCGACAATCAAACTGCCAAGTAATCCACCCCCACTAGATAAACCCAAAGCACTAAATAGAAATCCACCAAGTAATGCGCCAATTACGCCAACAATGATGTCTCCTAGTAGTCCAAAACCGCCACCTTTAACCAGTTGACCCGCTAGCCAGCCAGCAGCTAAACCGATCAAAATAAACCAAATAAAACTCATATACTTCCTTCCTGATTTAGAAACTTATTCAAACAATTCTTGGACTTTATCTTTCGCATCTTCTATCAAGTTGCGAGTCTTAGATTCCACTTGCTTACCTTTGCCAACAATTTGATCTTGGCGATCGCCTGTCACCTTACCGATCGCTTCTTGAGTCTTGCCTTCAAGATCTCGCGCACCAGCCTTTACTCGTTCTGGCAGTTTCACATTGTCTTTAACATCTTCAGCCGCATTGCGAACATCTGCTTCCGCTTGTTTAGCTTTGCCAATGACTTGATTTTTAGTGTTACCTGTGACATTTCCGATCGCTTCTTGAGTCTTACCTTCAAGATCTTTTGCCCCTGCCTTCACTCTCTCTATCGAAGCGATCGGAGTAAATGAATTTGCTGCCCAACCTTTATTAACAGGTAGCCCAAAGACAATGACAGACGATAAGAATAAAATGCAGCCGATAGTTAATAAAGATCTGTAAATTTGTGAAATCATTTTAGCTACCCTAAAGTTTATCGAGCATAAATTTTATTTTGATATGACCAAGAATCCATAGAGAAAGATATACAAAATAGAATTCTTTTTAAGGAAGAATCAAAATAAAATCAAAAAAACAAATATTTGAGCAATCCAATCAAATAAAATCAAATCACTCAAATATTTTTCAAGACTATTTGTCAATTAGATATGTAGCAATTAACTATTTAATCGATAGCATCTTTTGCTTTTTTCTTGATATCGTTAGCCACATCTTTAGCCTTGTCTTTTACATCTTCAGCAGTATTGCGAACACGGGCTTCAGCTTGCTTAGCTTGACCTTCAACCTGTTTGCCAGTGTCTCCTGTGACATTACCTACTGCCTCTTCGACCTTACCTTCAAGATCCTTAGCAGCAGCTTTAGCACGTTCTTGTAAACTCATAATAAATGCCCTCTATTTGTGTTGGTATTTAACGAAATGCTATAAAAGACAAAATCGAATTTACAACTTCTTTTCTAACATCTTCATTATTATTTATTTGATTAACTTATTCATCCATCTCAAGACATAAGATATAAATATATATCGATGATCTTAATAGGCAAACAAACAAAGTTGTAATTTTGCTTGTTTGTATGATATGT
Organism: Pseudanabaena yagii GIHE-NHR1; assembly: GCF_012863495.1. Classification (NCBI taxonomy): domain Bacteria; kingdom Bacillati; phylum Cyanobacteriota; class Cyanophyceae; order Pseudanabaenales; family Pseudanabaenaceae; genus Pseudanabaena; species Pseudanabaena yagii. Next base: position 871,510 of record NZ_JAAVJL010000001.1, on the reverse strand, counting down.
ATTATTTGATAAATAAAAAATAAAAAACTATCTATTTAAATAGGCTTCATTGCAATTGAAGCTCAAATAAAAATCTAAACCGAAATTTATATTTTTATATTTTGTTTTTTATACAAGATTATTTTTTGTCGAAAATTAATCTCTTTGATTTTTTATTCACCTGACTATCTTGATCGGGGGGTGATTGATTTATTGAATGAATTGATGAATTACGACACAAAATGTAACAAAGAGAAATTTATCAAGCCAAAACCCTTAGTAAGGAACTAAAAATGTTTCATCAAAACGGTGTCATGATGCAGTACTTTCACTGGTATCTGCCAGATGACGGTAGTCTGTGGAACCAAGTAGCAGAGAAGGCTGAAGACTTAGCTAAGGCTGGTATTACATCTCTATGGTTGCCCCCAGCCTACAAGGGAAAATCAGGTGGTCTGGATGTAGGCTATGGCATTTATGATCTATTTGATCTGGGTGAGTTTGATCAAAAAGGCTCGATCAGAACGAAATATGGCACAAAAGATGAATACATTCAGGCGATTAAACTGGCTCATCAAGCAGGGCTTAGTATTTATGCTGATGTGGTTTTTAATCACAAAATGGGAGCCGATCACTCGGAAGAGGTAGAAGCCACACCGATGAGTATGGACGATCGCAATCAGGCGATCGGTGATTATCAAACCATTCAAGCTTGGACTCACTTTACGTTTGAAGGGCGTAAAGGCAAATATTCTGAAATGGAATGGCATTGGTGGCATTTTGATGCGATCGATTACAATGCCTACAATGAAGGAGAAGATGCAGTTTATTTACTTAAAGGCAAATCCTTTGACAAAAATGTTGACCTTGAGAAAGGCAATTTTGACTATTTGATGGGCTGTGACCTTGACATCCAGAACTCAGAAGTACAGGGCGAACTCAAGTATTGGGGAGAATGGAACTATGATTTGACCAATGTTGATGGATTCCGCTTTGATGCAGTTAAGCATGTTTCCGCACAGTTCTTTCAGGAATGGCTAGAACATATGCGTAACTATGCCAAGCGCGATCTATTTGCTGTCGGTGAGTATTGGTCCTATGAAATGGAAGCTTTGCATAATTTTATTGATGTTACCAATGGCACAGTTAGTCTATTTGATGTGCCTTTGCATCAAAATTTTCATGTCGCGAGCCAATCGCGAGAAGACTACGACCTTAGCCAAATCTTTGAAAATACATTAGTTCAACATCAACCATCTCTGGCCGTCACCTTTGTCGATAATCATGACTCTCAACCATTGCAGTCCCTAGAGTCAATTGTTGAGGCTTGGTTTAAACCTCTTGCCTATGCGCTGATTTTGTTGCGCCAAGAGGGATATCCTTGCATTTTTGCTGCCGATTACTATGGCGCGCATTATCAGGACTATGGCAAAGATGGTAATGAATATGAAATCTGGATTGATAGTCATCAATGGCTACTCGATCAATTTCTATCAGTACGTCAAAACTATGCCTATGGTCAGCAGCTTGATTATTTTGACCATCCCAATACCATCGGCTGGACAAGACTAGGAGATGATGAGCATCAGGGAGGAATGGCAGTGGTATTAAGCAATGCTGAGGAAGGAAGAAAATGGATGGAAATTGGTCAGCCTAATTGTACCTATATCGACATCACCAAGCAGGTAGAGCAATCAATCACAACGAATGATGATGGCTGGGCAGAATTTTGTTGCAATGGTGGCTCTGTTTCAGTTTGGATTAAGACCACAACTTAGAGTTGTGTCACTTTGCGCCATAACTCTAAGTTATTTTTTAGTCAACGCACTGAATTACGCTTTTGAAATCACAGCTTTGCCGTGCTTTCAAAAATTTCTCTGTACTAATGCTGCATATAGCTGTCAACCATTTGTAGATGTGGAAGCGCACCCCTTCAGGGTGCGCTTCCACAAACCATTTAGGATTGCTATATAGCGTTTTACAAATGAGTGCATACTCATTTGTAAAACAAAAAAGAATCACAGTAAGGATTTGCGGTTTTCATTTTGCCGTAGGCAAAATGAAAACCGCTATATGACACAATGGGCTGAAATCAATTCACAAAATTTATGTCTGATCTCGTACCTGCAACAATTTTGCAAAACCGTCTCAGCTATCAAGGTCGTAAGTTCTCTTTTCATACCGATCGCATTAAGTTACCCAATGGCGTTATCGGAGAATATTCCTATATCAAACACCCTGGGGCAGGAATGGCGGTTCCTGTCACTGCCGATGGCAAGTTTGTCTTAGTAAAGCAATATCGATTTGCAATTCAGCGCTATTTACTAGAATTTCCTGCGGGAACTTTAGAAGTAGGCGAAAATCATGATGTGACGATTAAGCGGGAAATCGAAGAAGAGACAGGCTACAGTGCTAGTAAATGGCAATATCTCGGCGGATTCTACATTTGCCCCGGCTATTCCGATGAGATTATCCATGCTTATCTCGCACAGGATCTCACCAAATTGGAACAACCTCCTGCTCAAGATGAAGATGAAGAGATAGAAGTAGTACTGCTCAGTCGGGAAGAAATTGATAATTTATTGCGATCGCAAAGTGCAGATACTAGCCTTGATGCTAAGTCCATCACTGCCTTTCATCTAGCTTTGCAAGCTTTACAAGCCTGATGTAGTTTCATAAATTTTTTGTAGTGCGGCAAAGCCGCACTACAAAAAATTGGAATTTTCATCAATGGGTAGTGGATGGGTGGTACTTCGCTATGCCCATTTTCAAGCTTATATATGGGAGTAGGGCAATCGCGTTTAATAATTTTCTCTGATCGCGCTGTAGTATAGAAAAAGCCTCTATGCGATCGCCTTTAGAATGAATCGTAACTTTTGGATTATTGCTCTTATTTCTTTCATTAATGCGCTGAGTTTTACGATTCTCATCCCTGTTTTGTACCAATATGGTAGACAGTTTCAATTAAATGATTTTCAGACGAGCTTATTATTCGCAATTTATGCAATCTCGCAATTTTTTGCAACTCCAATCATCGGGAAACTTAGCGATTGCTTTGGACGAAAGCCTTTATTAATACTGAGTTTAGCGGGAACAGTGGTTGCCAATCTGATGGCAGGAACCGCCGCTAGTGCCGCAGTATTATTTTTTGCGAGATTTTTAGATGGGATTACGGGGGGGAATGCTTCGGTTGCTCAAGCCGTTATTTCTGATGTCACTACACCCGAAACTCGCGCTAAAGCCTTTGGGATCAATGGAGCCGCCTTTGGGATGGGCTTCATTCTAGGACCTGCGATCAGTTTGCTAGCTCAGAAAGCTGCCCTCAATACTCCTTTAGGTAAATCCTTTGGGGCTTCGTTTTTGGTGTCAGGGGCGATTGCGGCGATCGCTTTATTTTTAACTATTTTCTTCTTGCCAGAGACACTGAAAACTAAAGCGGAAAAAGCGCAAAATATATTTGATCTTGGTTTAGAGAAACTAGTTACAGGATTATTGATGCCCAAAATTGGCATTTTACTGATTATTAATTTCCTGACAGGCTTGACTTTTAATATCTTTACCTTTGCCTTTCAGCCTTACTTTCTCAAAGTTCTCAACCAAAATAGTGATGGGCTTGCCCTCATGTTTTTACTATTTGGCGTACTCGCAGTCATTATGCAAACTGCGGGTATTTCCCAAATGACCAAACATCTGCAACTAGCGCAAATATTATTTTTAGGACTATTGATCCGTAGTTTATCTTTTGTCTTAATGCCGATATGGAAGGATATCTATTACTTTATCGCTGTTTGTGTACTCTTCTCATTACTCAATTCGGTTGTACAACCGATGATTAGCGCCTTACTCTCTCTCAATGCCCGTCCTGAGGAACAAGGGACTGTACTAGGTATAAATGCCTCATACCTCAGCATTTCCAATGGATTTGGCCCCGTCATTGCAGGCTTACTTGTCAATCAAGAGCATCCTGAATCCTACGGCTATCCACTCTATTTAGCAGGTATTTGTACCTTCCTTGTTTTAGGTTTAGCCTTTGTCAAACGCAAAGATTACGCAGTCAAAGTGGTGAGGTGAACCCTACCAAAAAAGTTCGGTTCCCCTTCTGTCCATAGCTTTGCAGCTATTTCATAATAAAGCTGTGAACGAAAGGGAAGTACAAAATATCAACTAAATCCTAAACCTACTTCTAAATGTTCATAGTTGTTTTGAAATAGCTCAAGGTGATATTTATGTTAGTACGTTGGCAACCTTTACAAGAAATCGAAGAAGTTCGTCGTCAGTTTGATCGCATGTTCCGTGACATCACTACCCTAGATCAAGAAGCCGCCAAAGGCTGGGTTCCCGCCAGTGAATTGCGCGATGATGGCGATCATTTGACCCTCAGACTCTCCATTCCTGATATCGAAGCTAAGGATCTCGATATTCAGGTAACTAAGGATTCTTTGACAATTGCTGGTGAACGTCACCTCGAACGCAAAGAAGAATCTGCGGAAAAGGGTTACTACTGGAGTGAAATCAGCTATGGCAAGTTCCGTCGTGTATTTGCGTTACCTGTCGCGATCGAAAATGAACAAGTGAAGGCTGAATACACCAATGGTATTCTTACTCTCACCTTGCCAAAAGCTAATGAAGTCAAGGCTTTCAAGGTTGATGTTGCTACGGAGTTACCTGCTTCCTAATTAATCAAAAAGTCCCAATTAGCTAGTTAATCTAAGAAGGGCGGCGCTTCGCGCCGCCCTTCTTACTATGGTAATCTGATTATCAACACAACTTTATCGAGGTTTCCAAGTTTTGATTTCAACGACACCATCAAGCTTTGTTGCCTCTGATTTTCCTGCTATTTGTGGCAATGAAGAATTAATTCAACGGGCAGTACAGGATGATGCACCTGTATTTCTAAATAGCAATCTAAATAGCAATAACCTCAAACTAGAAGAGATTACTTCCGCTTTTGCCTGTGCCTTGCATATGCATCAGCCGACTATTCCCGCAGGTGCGAATGGGGCTTTAATTTGCAATCTTCAGCATATGTTCGAGCATCAAGGCGAAGGTGATAATCACAATGCTGGAGTATTTGCTTGGTGCTATAGCCGCATGGGCGATTTCATTTCCCAACTTGTCGCACAGGGTAGCAATCCTCGGATCATGTTGGACTATTCTGGAAACCTGCTCTGGGGCTTGCAGCAGATGCAACGCCATGACATTTTAGATAATCTCAAACGGATTACTTGCGATCTCCAATATCAACCCTATGTGGAATGGCTCGGCACAATGTGGAGTCATGCAGTGATTCCCTCCACCCCGATTCCTGATATCAAACTGCATATCCAAGCATGGCAAAGTCATTTTGCTTCTATTTTCGGAATTGATGTTCTCAAGCGTGTGAAAGGGTTTTCGCCACCAGAGATGCACCTTCCCAATCATCCTGATACACTCTATGAATATATTAAAGCGCTCAAGGAATGCGGCTATCGCTGGCTAATGGTACAGGAACATTCCGTAGAACGTTTTGATGGTTCGGGTTTAACTCAAGATCAGAAATATTTGCCTAATCGCTTGGTAGCAATGAACTCCAAAGGTGAATCAATTAGTATCACAGCACTAATTAAAACCCAAGGTTCTGATACCAAATTGGTCGCACAAATGCAGCCCTACCACGAAGCTAAAGGTAGAGGTAAACAGCAACTTGGTAATGTTTCCATTCCTTCTCTAGTCACTCAGATTGCCGATGGCGAGAATGGCGGCGTAATGATGAATGAATTTCCCCGCGATTATCCTTTGGTATGGGATCAACTGAAAAATAATGGTCGTGGCACTGCGGGTGTTGTTGGTTTAAATGGTACTGAATATTTAGAAATGATCGAGGCAGCAGGTGTGAGTCCCCTTGATTATCCAACGATTCAAGCAGTACAGCAGCATAAGGTCTGGCAAAAAGTCGAGCAAATCGGCGATCGCCAAAATCTAAATGCGGCTATGGTCGAACATGCAATTACTGAACTCAAAGCCAGTGATCATCAGTTCCATATGGATGGTGCATCATGGACAAATAGTATGAGCTGGGTCAATGGTTACGAAAATGTCTTGGAACCGATGAATCAACTCAGTGCTAAGTTCCATGAGAAATACGATCCACTGGTAGCTCAAGATCCATCGATTACTAAGCGATCGGACTATCAGCAAGCCTTACTCTATAACCTGCTAGTTCAAACCAGTTGCTTCCGTTATTGGGGACAAGGCACATGGACAGACTATGCCCGTGAACTCTACCGAAAAGGAGAGCAAAGTTATTAGGACATAAAAAATGCCGCTTTGCGGCATTTTTTATGTCCTAATAAGAAATAAGCCTTTTATCTCCAATCAATAACTGCTCAATCTTATGACAAGGCAAAGGATTGCTAAATAGAAAACCTTGCATCATGTCGCAATTATAGGTTTTCAAGAAATTAAGCTCTGCTACGACCTCTACACCTACTCCAACTGCTTGACAATTTAAGTTGTGAGCCATTTCCACTAATGATTTTACGATTGTGGCATTGGCTAGGTTGACATCAATATTGTTGACAAAGCATTGATCCAGCTTAATAAAGTTTGGCAAAAACTTTTGCAGACAAATTAATGAAGAATGACCAGTACCGAAATTATCAATAGCAATCCGAACACCTAGACTTCTGAGCTTATTCAGTCGATCAATTGTCAGATTAGAATCTTGAATTACAATATTTTCTGAGATTTCTAAATTCAGCAAACTAGGTTTAAGTTCCTGCTCAATAAGGGTTTGTTGAACGGTTAAATAAAAATCTGGATTTCTAAATTGATTGGCAGAAATATTAACTGAAACTGTTAGATTTTCTTGAATACTTTGCCATTGGTGAGCATTTTGACAGGCTTGTTGCAAGACCCATGTATCCAGTCGTCTAATCAGCCCTGTGGTTTCAGCAATTGGAATAAATTTGCTTGGTGTAATAAATCCATACTCTGGATGTTGCCAACGCACCAAAGCCTCAATCCCGCTAATCCTCCCTGATTTTAAATTAATTTGAGGTTGATAGAAAATAAATATTTCTCTTTGCTTGGGATCTTCTAGTTTATCGAGCGATCGCTTAAGTGCTTCCAAGAGTGTTAAATCTACTGAACTGAGCAAAGATACCTTAGCACCATCAATTTGTTGTTGGATTTGTTGGATTTGCTCATGTTCCCATAGATATAAATGATCTTGAGATTGCTCATTTAAATAATTGGCGGCAAATGTCTTCTTGTGCAACCGCACAGATATCGCTTTTAAAAGATCATTAGGTGAAAAAGGTTTAGTTAAATAGTCATCGGCTCCTAATTCAAAACCCTGACGCATACTCCTATATTCAGCTTTAGCTGTTAAAAATATAAAAGGAATATGTCGGGCTATGACATCTTTTTGTAATGTCTCTAGTACACCATAGCCATCAATTTCTGGCATCATGACATCGCAAATGATTAAATCAGGATTCTGACGTTGGGCTAACTCGATCCCAATACGTCCATTGATAGCAGTAATTACATTAAAATCTTCTAATTCCAGAATTTGTTGGATATTATCACAAACTTCCTTAGAGTCTTCTATTACTAAAATCTTTTTCATGTCTAATATTTAGAGGAATTCACAAAGGTGTAATTTGAACAGTTTAATGAGTTAATTAATTAACATTTCATGGATTCGCTTAGGACTGTTAGAAATGTTAGGACTCTTAGGGAGAATTACAGTAAAAGTTGTCCCTTCATTGATGGCACTTTCCACTCCAATTACGCCGTTATGTAAATCAACACATTTTTTGACAATAGCTAATCCCAGACCAGTTCCAGATATATTGCCGACATTTCCAGCTCGATAAAACGAATCAAATAACTTTGTTTGATCATCAATAGGAATGCCGATGCCATGATCTTGTACCTTTAAAACTGCATTGTTATCCTGCTGCATTAGCCATAGATATATCATTCCCCCATCTGGCGTATATTTAATCGCATTGCTTAAAAGATTTGTAATAATTTGCCGCATGAGTTTAACATCACATCGAATATTTAGAGTTGTTAAATCAGTCTCATCAAGATTATTTGATATGGCAAAGAAACTAATACTATGTTCTTTAGTACTTAGTTGGATTTCTTCAGTGATATTTTGGCAAAAAGTAACAAGATCAACTATTTCTGGATTGAAGTCTAATTTGTTAACTTCAGCTCGATTTACAGTAAGCACATCATCTAGTAAATTCACCATATGATTGACGCTAGATTGAATGCGTTGCAAATGGCTACTTTTCTTGTCTTCAGTTAAGCGATCGCTATAATTTTCTAGAATTGAGGATGAAGATGAAATAATCGTAAGTGGAGTCCGAAACTCATGGGATGCTGTCGAAATAAAGTTAGAACGGAGTTGACTGAGTTCTTTTTCTTTGGCTAATGATTGACGAATACCATTTTCCATTTCTTTGCGATCTGTCACATCCCTACATACGCAGATTAGCCCCACACCTTGAACCATCGTCAGTGATAGTTCTTCGATAAATGTGCTGCCGTCCCGTCGTTTCGCGATCGCCTCTCCCCGCCATTTTTGAGTTTCACCAATGATGGGGAAAACTTCTTGCTCAATGCGCTGTACCTCGTCAGGATAGTAAAATACTTTCCAAGTTTCACCAATCAGCTCGCTAGGATGTTGATAGCCAAACAAATCAAGATGGGCAGCATTAATATAAATATATTTGCCTTCTTCATTAACAACAGCGATGCCATCAATGCTAGCCTCGATCGCTGCCATGAGTCTTTGTAGAGTCTGAGTACGTTCCGCTACTCTATTTTCTAGCTCAAGGTTGAGTTCATGTACTGTTTTAAGAGCTTGTTGCAGTTCTGATTCCTTTTGCTTCCAAGCAGTGAGATCGCTATTAGTACCAGAGATACGGATCGCTTTACCCGTATCATCTCGTTGCAAAAGTGCCCTCGCATAAATGGGCACATAATGCCCTTGTTTATGCAATAAACGATATTCAAATTCAAGGAGATGTTGCTGACTATTACTTTCAGTAGTAATTATTTGGGCATTTACGCGATCGCGATCGTCTGGATGTATTAACTTTTGCCAATTCTCGAAGGACGATTCTATCTCCCTATCTGTATATCCCAACATATCCCACCAGCGGGGAGAGTTATAAGCCTGATTTTGTAATAGATCAAAATCCCACCAACCATCGTTAGAACCTTTTAAAACTAGGGATAATTGTTCTTTTACCTTTTCTAAGTTTTGGGTGACTCTGGTTAACTGTAAATGGTTCTTGATCCGTGCTAATAGCTCTCGGACATTAAAAGGCTTCGTAATATAGTCTACAGCTCCCAATTCAAAGCCTTTGACTTTATTGTCTATATCGTTTAAGGCTGTCATAAAAATGACAGGAATTGCAGAGGTTCTCTGATTTTCTTTGAGTTTTTGACAGACAGCAAAACCATCCATATCAGGCATATGGATATCTAACAGGATTAGATCTGGTAATTGTCGATTGACTATCGTTATCGCTCGCTCCCCACTATTAGCAATAGCCACATCATATCTCTCAGCAATTAAGACATCTGAAAGAACGTTAAGATTGGCTGGCTCATCATCAACAATAAGAATTAATCCTTGTTGGCTCATTGACTCTATCAACATAGGTATATTTCTTGTGAATTTGTTCAACAGATCAGATTGCGTTACAAGACTGTCTAACAAATGTAAATAAATGCGAATATATCTAATACTTATGTATCTATTTATAAATTTTGAATAAAGTTTTAAAAATATCTTAGTTACTGATGTTACGTGGAACTAGGATCGCCCCTCATCCCCCAACCCCTTCTCCCGCAGGAGAAGGGGAGCAAAACCTAAATTATTTTCTTGTTCCCCTCTCCTGCGTGAGAGGAGCTAGGGGTAAGGGCTTTAGAAGAGTTCCACGTAACATCAGTTAGTTATAAAGTTGACATCTAAAAAACTATGAATTCAATAGTTTTAAAAAATTAGTCATATATTTCTAATTCCTTTCTTTGCAACAATGCTGAAGCTTGAAGTATTACAGATAAGCTTACAAAAATGTGGTGAAGCCACATCTTCCAAAACTCCTCTAGTTTTTAACTCAGCTCAACGCACTGCAAATGCTCTAACTTTAGATAAAATCTATAAAAATTCAGATAACAATTTGTGTAATTACTAGATATAAGCCTACCCCCACCAAACATTTGTTTGAGTTCATGAAACTATCAATCAATTACCATTGATTGACTATGCAGAAAATTTTTAGGATTCCAACTTATCACAAAACAAAAATACAACAAACTATAAGTTTGAGTAATTCGTTGTATTTTTGTAATAACAGTTTTTATCCTATTCCCTGTAACAAGAATAACATAGACCTTTTGCAAAAATATATGTTTTTACGTATTTACGTTTAAAGATTTATGGCATTTTTGGTGGTTATAAATTGCTGAAATCGCACGATATTCCCTAATAATTACTACAATCTCTTTATATCGAGACTAATTGATTAATTACTGCAATTTTCAATTTCACGGTAGATCAAGCACTTTTTAAGCACTATAAAAGTTTCCTTCAACCCAAATACTTAAGGGATAAAGATGATTGTCATTCCATTCCCCAAATATCATTACAGGATGTCCACCACTTAAAGCCAAGATTGTCCAGACTCTCTCAAACCTTGGATCGATCGCTAACAGATTATTGGCGCGATCGCGAATAAACCATTTGCCATCCCTATGTAATGGGATGACCTGCTGAAGGGTGAGGGGAAATCTTTCTAACCAAGGATTTTTAACTAGGGCGCTACTGTAAGAGGTGATCGCTAAATCAATAGTTTCATATCCAACAATCTCGCCTACGGATACAAACGATGACGAGTTCTCTCTAGATTTGATAATTGCACGAAGCGGATAGGCACTCTCGAAAAATGCAAGTTCTGCTTCTAACGAAGTCCCTAGACCGAAATTTACCTCAAAAGCTTGAGTCCCATGAGCAAATTGTAGTAATAGGGCATAACGGTGACTGTGCTTACCCCAAAGCCAAGTCCGACTAACGCGCAGACGTTCCTCTGTTTCTATTTGCTGTCCCATGACTAGCCAGAGATCCTGCTGTAAATATTGAGATGATTGAGATGAAGTTGAGGAATTTTCCAGAGCAGTTATCAGTTCGGATTGGTTTTGCGTCCAGCCGATTTGATTGCGAATATCAGCTTGATTGGGTAAGGGAAGAGACTCTAGACGCTGAAAACTTTCCAAAAGTAAATATAATTTGCCTAATTTCGCTAATAGTCTCGATTCCCAACCTGTACCCGAATTAATGATACTGGGAATCTCCCGCAACTGTCTGGCTAAACTCGGCGCTTGAGCATCGACCATCCGCGCCGCAGGCTGTTCCCAAAACTGGTAAGACTCTGTTCGTACTGAGGTTAAACCCTGACGGATTAAGTCATTGAGCCACATTTGTAAATCCTGAACTCCTGCTTTGACCTTGTTGAGTCTGGCATGAGCACGTTTGGCTTGAGCCTCAGGATCGATCGCTTTTTCAAGTTGATTTAGCTTTTGCTTTTGTTTCTCTTCGCGTTTCGTCCGTGATGCAATCCAATCAGCTACCCAATCAGGCGGGGTTCCCTCAGTTAAAACTGTGGGTTGGCTGACCATCAAAAATAGTAATCCCAAACCATGCTTGCAAGGGAATTTGCGGCTAGGACAACTACAGCGAAATGCAGGCTCAGACAAGTCAACCTGTATGCGATAGGGATCTTTCCCACTACCTTTGCATTCACCCCAAATTATTTGTTGTTCCTTGCCCAAATTGCTCCATTTATTTAATGTTGCTAAGCCTTTACCATTCTTTGCTGATGAAGGATCGGGGGCTAGAGCTACCACCCGATCTGCTGTCCAAGTATCTATTCCTAGAGTAGGAGAATCATGATTTGTTTCGACCATTTTCTTCTGATGGGAATTGAGTTAAGAGTTATGTAAAACTAAGCTACCGACTTCGCAAGTTGCATTGTGTCTAGCCATTCGATTAGGCTATCAAGCTGCTTGTCGTGGGAAAGTGTACCTAAGCCACGCACGGTGACATTACCTTTGCTATAGACAAAGCGCGATCGCAAATGGCTAGGGAGATGCTCATGGAGTAATTTCCAAGCAGGTTCTTCCATCTTTGATTCGAGGACAACGTGTTGTTTGCCGTCGGGTTTGATGCGCGAGAAACCGATGCGTTTGGCAATCAGTTTCAATTCCATCACTTTAACCAGTTGCATCGCTGGTGCAGGTACTTTGCCATAGCAATCATTCCATTCTTCAATGATTTGGGCGAGTTCGCGGCGTGAGGTTACAGAAGATACGGAGCGGTAGGCACTCATCTTGCGATCGCCATCGGGGATATATTCTGCAGGGATAAAGGCGGTAATCGGTAGATCTACCTGTGTATCATCGACTTCAGGAATTTCCGAGCCACGTATTTCGGCGATCGCCTCTTGGAGCATCTCCATATAGAGATCAAAGCCGATCGTGTTAATTTGTCCCGATTGCTCAGCACCGAGGAGATTGCCGACACCTCTAATTTCCATATCACGCATGGCTAACTGATAACCTGAGCCAAGATGGGTAAATTCTTGAATTGCCTTGAGGCGTTTCCGAGCCACATCGGTAAGTTCCCCTTTTTCTTGATAAAAGAGCCATGCATGGGCTTGGATACCTGCACGACCGACACGACCACGCAACTGATAAAGCTGAGCAAGTCCAAACCTTTGGGCATCTTCGATAATGATGGTGTTTACCCTTGGAATGTCTAAGCCTGATTCGATAATCGTGGTACAGATCATCATGTCCGCTTCGCCACTACTAAAGCTAAGCATGGTTGACTCTAGCTCTGATTCGGGCATCTGGCCGTGGGCGATCGCCATGCGTACCGATGGCAGCATTTCATGGACTTTTGCCGAAACCTCCTCGATATCATCAATGCGTGACACCACATAGAAAATCTGCCCACCGCGATCGAGTTCTTGCCGAATCGCAGCGCGAACTAATTCGAGGTTATAGCGGGATAAATGGGTCATGATCGATCGCCTCGATGGAGGTGGTGTCGTAATTAGACTCATTTCCCGCACGCCAGACATTGCCATATAAAGGGTTCTGGGAATTGGTGTTGCCGAGAGAGTTAGCACATCCACTTCCGTTTTCATGGTTTTGATTTTCTCTTTTTGCGCCACTCCGAAGCGTTGCTCTTCGTCAATGACGAGTAGCCCCAAATCCTTAAATTCCACATCCTTGGCTAAAAGCTGGTGCGTACCCACGACAACATCTAATTCACCTGTTTTCAGCTTGCGGATAATTTCTTTCTTTTCGGAAGTACTCTTAAAGCGGTTCAGTAGGGCAATATTGACGGGATAGGCAGCATAGCGCTCTTGGAGGCTGTGGTAATGCTGCTGCGCGAGAATGGTTGTCGGAACGAGGAGCGCCGCCTGTTTACCAGAAGTTACTGCTTTAAAGATCGTCCGAATCGCAACTTCTGTTTTCCCGAAACCGACATCACCACACACAAGGCGATCCATAGGGCGGGAACTTTCCATGTCTTGTTTGACATCTTGAGTTGCCTTTAATTGGTCAGGTGTGGCTTGATAGGGAAAAGAATCTTCCATTTCCTGTTGCCAAGGATTATCGGGCGGGAAAGAATAACCAACCTGTTGCGATCGCTTAGCATAGAGTTCTAGCAAATCAAAGGCAATTTTCTTAATTGCTTTCTTTGCTTTGGTCGTGGTATTTGCCCAAGCCTTGCCCGTCATTTTATGCAGTTCGGGTTTTGCCTCATGCATTCCTCGATAGCGTGACAGGATCGACATCTGATCGACTACGACGCGCAATAATCCATCCGCATATTTCAGAACGAGATATTCGCGAGTTTCATTATTAACGGTCAACTTCTCTAATTTGACAAACTGCCCCACGCCATGATTTTTGTGGACGACGTAATCCCCTGGGGAGAGCTTATTTAAGTCAACCTGCTTAGACGCAGCCCTGCGGCGCTTTCGCACATAATTGGGTGTCCCAAGGGCGTGTTGTCCAAAAAATTCGCGATCGCTAATGACGACAATGCGATAAGTCGGCAACACAAACCCTTGGATCTCCGCAATACCTGAATATTTCAAAGCTACGGCTATTCGCAGGTTATGGGTTTTCTCGATCGCAGGATAATCACGAACATTGGGAATGAATTGCGCTTGGCAGTCATGCTCCTGTAATAGGGCAACTGTACGTGATGGTTGTGCAGAAATGAGAATGATCTTGTACTTCTGTTCGCGATAGTCACGGATTGTTTGAGCAATCTTCCCGAACTGATGGGGAATTGCTGGCACAGGACGACTTGACATATTTATGCCACGATTTTCTTCGGCAAGTTCAAACAAATCAAGGCGATAGAATTTAGTAATTTCTGCTAAACATTCAGCAAAGGCGCGATGGAGTTTGCCCTCCCCCCCAGCCCCTCTCCCATTGGGAGAGGGGTGTAAGAAAGCTGGGAAAAGTTCTTCGGCGGATTCGTACCAGCGATCGCAATGGGCTTGACATTGCTCTAATTCATCAATGACCACTAGACATTGCTCTGGTTCGGGCAAATAGTCTAAAAGCGAAGCGCTAGACAGTGGATGTACCGCAAAGCCCTTGCTGCTAAATTCATCTTCAGCATCCTGATCGGAAAATTCTAAACTACCTAAAATATGACCGTAACTAATGGGAGTTAGTAAAACTGAAGGAATGCTATCTAAGGCTCGCTGCGTTGCAGGATCAAATTCGCGAATTCTCTCAATCTCATCACCGAACCAATCAATCCGCACAGGCATTTCGCTAGATACAGGGAAAATATCGATGATGTCCCCACGCCTTGCCCATTGCCCCTCAGTCTCAACGGTAGAAGCATTTTCGTAACCCATGATGGTGAGATTTTCGGCTAAATCCCGTAACTTGATCTCACAACCAACTTCTAGTTGGACACAATAGTCATTAAATTTTTGGGGACTGGGTAAATGTTTTTGAAGAGCGCGATCAGTTGCCACGATCACCATTTTTTTCTTTTCCCCTTCCTGCTCATGCCAATCCGCTAAATCTGCCAATACCTGCATCTGCCCCCAGATTACCTCTGACTCAGGTTGATATGGCTCATAGGGCAACATATCGGAATTGGGATAGTAATGCACCGTATGCCAGCCCATGGTTTCAAGCTGCACCGCCCAGCGTCCTGCCTCCTCGATTGTGGAGGTAATCACCAGCATTAATCTTTCTTGGCGCTGGCTTAGGGTTGAGCTAACTAAACCTTTGCTTACGCGCGACAAGCCTGAAAGCGTTAGTTGATGATTCCTCGCCAGTTTACTCTCTAGTTCATCAGTGAGTGGCGATCGGATTAATGAACGAATTACAGATGAAAATGGCATGGACTAGATAATTGATAATTGATGGTTGAATTTAGATTGAGAGATGGTAATAAGCATCTATGCCTAAGTCTAACAATAATTTTAGGGAGGGGTTACACTCAGTCAGACACGCATTATCCAGCATGATCGTCTCGAAAACACAGCTATAGCAATCCTAAATAGGTTGTGAGATTGTGCCCCGCAGGGGCACAATCTCACAACCTATTCAATCTCGTAAATGAAATATGGTTGCTATAGCAAAAAAAGAGTTCGCTAGTACACACCAAACCCAGAAGATGAGTTGCGGCGCTTCGCGCCGCAACTCATCTTCTGGGTTTATGTCCTAAGCAAAACTTGCTTTGCTATATATGGCAATTTTCAAATAACAGACATCAGTTGGCATAATCCCGTTAAAAATAATCAAATATTATTCAATAGAAGAAAACCATAAAATAAACCTATTAGTAATTATCGATAATTTTTTAGTTTATTGCGAACTATTCTCACTTGGATAGTGTATAAGTATAGATTAAGGATTAAATTTCTTATCTATTTGCCTAAAGACTAATGCCAAGGTCACTGTCTAAGACTTTGTGTAGCCTTTTGACAATTAATATCTTTACGTTTGGATCATGCATGTGACTAAATCTACCTTTTCATTTACTCATATATTACTTTCTGGATTTGTTTTGGCATTAATAGCGGGTGGCTGTACAACGACCCCAGAGGCAACTAAACCTGAAGCTGTCAAAACTTCGCCATCTGCCGCACCTACTTCCGCAGAGCCAAAAGCATCTCCCTCTGCTGCCCCTGATACCGCAGCACCAAAGTCTGCGAAATCCAGCAAAATCAATATCAATACAGCCACCAATGCTGAATTGGACAAGCTAGAGCTACCAGGAACAAAGCCTTCGTTATCAGAGCGAATTGAAGGTGGTAGACCCTATAAACAAATTGATGATCTTGTAACCAAAAAGGCAATCTCTGCCGAAGAATTTAAATTAATTCAAAATCTAGTTACCACTGAAACCAAGTAGGGAAACCAAGTAGGGAAAGTATGGATTTTAGTAGCGCACTGCCGACCTTCTTAATCACCCTTAGAGAAGGTACAGAGGCAACTTTGGTTGTGGGGATAGTATTAGCTTACTTGATACAAGCAAAACAATCTGTCCTCCAAAAATGGGTCTATTTAGGAGCGGCGGCAGGGCTATTCATCAGTAGTATTATGGGCGCGATCGCTCAAAAGTTGATTGGTGGCTTTAGCGGTACGATCTATTATTTGACGAAAGGTATTTTCTCGGTTGCGGCGATCGTGATGCTGAGTTGGATGTTGATTTGGATGACGCAGCAAGCCAAAACTATGCGCCATCAAGTTCAATCTAGTCTTGAAAAAGCCATCAGTTCAGCAGAAATTCGCAAAGCAGGTTGGGGGGTATTTACTCTCATCGCCGTGGCAGTTTTACGGGAAGGGGCGGAAACTGTTCTTTTTATTACAGGTACATTAACCCCCGACCAGACGCAATCAGGATTAGCGCAATATGCACCAGCGATCGGTTGTTTTGCTGGAATTGTTGTAGCGATCGCGATCGGGATTGCTATGTTTAAATTTGGTGTGAAACTGAATATTCGTGCTTTCTTTCAAGTTTTGGGAGTAATTCTCCTGTTGATTGTGTCAGGACTAGTAATTACTTCTCTTTCTGCTTTTGATCTGGCTAATACCGTTGATAAAGTCTTCAATCCCATAACTCAATCCTATGAGTTCCTCGATCCCCCCCATCGTGTAGTTGAGTGGTTTACCCTCGGTTCTCAGATTACAGATACTTCATCAATCTTACCTGCTGATAAATTCCCTGGAATTATCTTCTCAACGCTATTTGGCTATTCCGATAAGTTATACACAACTCAGATTGTTAGTTATTGCATCTTCCTATCAACGATGGGAACTCTTTATTTCCGTTCCCTAGAAGGCAAAAAACTATTCCGCTAAAATCATCATTTCGTTATATCTAACCTTCCCTTGAGCGGCTGTAATTTACCTTGAGTTTAATACCAAGGTTTTTGGCAGTTCGCTTCAGCTAATTGTTAGAATTTCATCGTGAGCCACTCCAGCGAAATACTGGTTCGGAACCTATTTCTCCCCAATAGCCATTAAAACTAGAGAAATTCTCCGAAAAGGTCACTTCAAGATTCCCAGTTCCATATTTATCATTCCAAACACATCGCATAACACGAACCTGCATTACTTGGCATTGAGACAATGTGCCGAACACCACTTTCCCTTGCTCATCCATCGTGTAGCTACCTTCTAAAGAGTCTTCTCTAGTTTTCCTAAATTCTGTTGTTCCAGATACTAAACTACCTGCACTCAAAATTCGGCTTTGATAGTTTCCGAGAGCTTGATCTACCCAATCACTTGAAGACTGAGCACTTGCATTTAGACTGCATACAATAGTCAGGGAAAAGGAAGCAACTAAAGAGCTAAAAAATAATCTTGAGCTTTTCACGGATTTTTCCTTGAGATGATCTGTTATTCAACGTTTGTTCTGAGCCAGTCTTAATCATCTAGGAAAGACTCATCCTAGATTTAACCTTCGTTACGACTAACAGACTAAAAAGAAGTCTAACTATGATATTAGACGAAAAAATTCTGTTTAACTATGACTATTTGATCTTGTGAAGTAAAAATTTCTAGATCGTCACCAATCACAATATTTGCTTGAGCCAATATCTCTGTGCTTAACCTGATGCCTTAGCTATTAACCAATTTTGCACCTTGGCATACATAGATTTACAATCCAAGACTCTTTGCATACTCACAGTCAGCATTCGCGCCTTCAGCATCGCCGATTTTTGCTTTTGCCATGCCGCGATTGAAATAGGCTGGGGCAGCATCAGGAGCTAACTCGATTACCTTGGTGTAATCCTCGATCGCACCCTTATAGTCCTTAATTTCTGAGCGATCGTAGGCGCGGTTGTAATATGCCTCAGCATAATTGGGATTGATCGCGATCGCCTCGGTATAGTCAGCGATCGCCCCCGCATAGTCGCCATTTTCCGCCCGTTCCATGCCGCGATCATTATAGGCTTCAGCAGAATTTAGTTTTTCCATTTCCTTTTGCCTTTTCCCTCAAGATGTCAAAATAACTTTACCCTAAGTTCAAATATGCTGATCGATCTATGAATTCTAAGCTCAAACTACCTATGCCCAAGTTTTTGCAACCCATGCGATCGTGGTGGCTCAGCAGTCAAGCTAAATTTTTTCAACTAATTACCCCCTTGCAAGCATGGCGCGAAGGTAGTCGCTTGTTAAGTGCTAAGTTTTTGGGTGGATTGCTAGTGGTGATGCTGGCGACTTTGCCCTTTTTAGAAAATGCTCAGACAGGGGTAATCGGAGCAGCCGTAGCGATCGCATGGTTATTACTATGGCTTAGCGATCGCCGAGATGAACAGGATCAAACAGTACCGATTTGGACTGCCATTCATACACCTTTGATTGCCTATTGGGCGATCGCTTTAGTTGCCACTTTGGTCTCACCCGTGCGGGTAGCGGCTGCCGATGGCATGGTGAAGCTAACGCTGTATATGCTTGCCTTTGTGTCGATGAGTCGGTTAATGCGCTTGGGATGGCGCTCGATTTTCATTGGCGCATATTTAGGCTCAGCACTGATTGCCAGTGCCTATGGCGTGCAGCAATGGTATCTCGGCGCACCCGAACTCGCTACATGGACAGATCCTACTTCTGAGACCGCAGGCGTGACCCGTGTTTATAGTTTCTTAGGCAATCCTAATTTATTTGCGGGTTATCTAATGCCAGCGTTACCCTTGGGCGTGATCGCCGCTATTCATTGGCGTGGTTGGGGATTGAAGGCGTTAGGAATTATTACAGCGATTTTTGGGACATTTTGCATTACGCAAACCCAGAGTCGGGGCGGACTCATGGGCTTAGCGGCAGCAAGCTTGACGCTGGTTTTGTTATTAGTATATTGGTGGGGCAAACGGTTGCCGAAGTGGACTTTTCCTACGGTTTTTGGGGGCATGGCTGGGGCGATCGCTATCGGTACAATTCTCGTACCGACATTGCGTAAACGGGTATTTAGTATTTTCGGAACCGATGATAGTAGCAATGCCTTTCGGGTCAATGTTTGGCAAGCGGTTTTCAATATGATTAAGGCTAAGCCAATCTTAGGAATTGGTCCGGGAAATAAAGCTTTTAATCAAATCTATCCCCTCTATCAGCGGTCGGGCTATAGCGCCTTAGGGACTTATTGCGTACCGCTAGAAATTACCGTAGAAACAGGAATTGTCGGCATAATTTGCTATAGCTGGCTAGTTTTTACCATCTTTCGTCAAGGATGGCTGGGGCTGAATCGTCTGAGAAGCGATCGCGATTCGAGTGGTTTATGGATTATCGGGGCGATCGCCACTTTAGTGGGAATGCTCGTTCACGGTCTAGTCGATACAGTCTGGTATCGCCCCCAAGTGCAGTTACTCTGGTGGTTAGCGATCGCCATCATTAGCAGTTTTTACATTGCTCCTATCGAAACTAAAATTGAAGAATAAAAAGAGAGGCGCTCTGCGCCTCTCTTTTTATTTGGAATATAAGCTCTGTAGAGTTGGAATAAAGGAAGGATAGGAAATTGCGGCGGATTCGGCGCGGTTGATGGAGGTTTTGCCTTTGGCAACTAGCGCCGCGATCGCTAAACTCATCGCCACACGATGATCGTCATAGCTATCTACTTCAGTACCCGTCAGCGCTTTACCTCCGACGATTTCCATCCCATCGGGACGCTCAGTTACATTTGCACCGAGTTTGGTTAATTCCTTCACCATTGCCACAATGCGATCGCTTTCCTTAACCCGCAGTTCTTCGGCATCCTCGATGATGGTTGTTCCTTCTGCACAACTAGCGGCGATCGCTAAAATGGGAATCTCATCAATCAATCGAGGAATGACCGCACCACCGATGCGACAAGCCTTGAGAGATGCCGAACGCACATGTAAATCAGCAACGGGTTCGCCTGTAACTTCGCGTTCATTTTCATAGGTGATGTCGGCTCCCATTTCCGCAAGAACTTCTAAAATTCCTGTGCGAGTGGGATTGATTCCCACATTCTCAATTACTAAATCAGAATTGGGAACGATCGATGCAGCAACTAGCCAAAAAGCGGCGGAACTAATATCTCCGGGGACGGTTACTTCTTGACCAACTAATTTTGCACCACCTTTAACAGAGACCGTATTGGTGTCAACATCGACACTGACATTCGCGCCAAAAGCTGCCAACATTCTTTCACTGTGATCGCGCGATCGCTCTGGCTCGGTGATAATCGTTTCGCCATCGGTCATCAAGCCTGCCAACATGATGCAGGACTTGACCTGCGCCGAAGCAACGGGAGATTGATAGTGAATTGCTTTGAGATTTTGTCCTGAAATGGCGAGGGGTGCACGTGCTCCATTTTCTCTACCCCAAATACTGGCTCCCATTTGGCGCAAAGGATTGACCACACGGGACATGGGACGCGATCGCAAGGATGCATCGCCTGTGACTGTAAAGAAGCGATCGGGATGGCTCGCTAAAATGCCTAACATTAACCGTAGCGTAGTGCCTGAATTACCTGCATTGAGTACATCTACGGGTTCCTTGAGATTGCCTAGCCCGATCCCCTTGACGATCACTAAATCTGAATTTAGCTCAGATATTTCCGCACCCATTGCCGCAAAACAGGCTGCGGTACTACGAGGATCTTCCCCCAATAGTAGCCCGCGAATTCGCGTTTCTCCTTCGGCAAGGGAGCCAAGCATCAACGCCCGATGCGAAATGGATTTATCCCCCGGAATCGTAATTCTGCCCTGTAACCCCTGAGGCAACTGGCTAGAGTCAATAGTGAGGATATGGTTGGGGTGCGTAGTGGCAAGGTCAATCATGTTAAAGTCAATTAGCAATTACTATTAGATTACAGTGCTTTGCGCTCTCCGTAAAACATAGAGTTTTGTTGAAAGTGTTGCCAAATAACCCTTTCAAGAATAGTTGCTCATAGGAAGAAACCATGAATGCCACGCCCAATCCTGAAGATATTAATGCGATCGCACCCGATAGCAGCACTGATAGCAATACCAATGCTGAAAGTGTTACGCCTCCCCCACAAAATTTAGGGACATTTCTCGATCGCCTATATGGGACATTGTTTTTGCCCCAAGTAACCTTTGAGCAACTCAAGACGCATCCGTCCTTTGTGCAAGCAGCGATCGTGATTGCTTTAGTCAATGCTTTGGAAACTATTCGCCTTGATCATCTATCGATTGTGAGAATTATCGGTGCGGTGATTGGTGGCAGCATTGGCTGGGTATTTTTCACCTTTTTATTGAAACAATTGGCTGGTGTGTTTCAAAAAAATGTGGAGATGCAGGAGTTACTCACCCTCACGGGGTTTGCGAGCTTACCTTGGATATTTATGGCTCCTGCCCTCAGCTTGCCGCCCCAATCCCGTTTTCTTGGCGCGATCGCTGTGATCATCTGGTTTATCTTCTGGCAGGTATGGAGCGCATCGGTAGCCCTAGGCATTAAAAGCTGGAAAACTTTAGCGATCATTCCTTTAGCGATCGCTGGTGGTATCGTTGCCCTGATTTGGCTCGGTAACATCATCAAATTGCTAGTGAGCATTAGCTTTTAAGTAGCTAGGAGTAATTAAAATCTGTGGCGCACGCGTAGCGTGCGCCACAGATTTTGGCTTAATCTACTTAAAAGCTTTTAAACTAATGCTGGCTGCGAAGCCTCGATCGTTTGTTCGTAATATTTTTGTAACTGGCGCGTGGCAGCATCCCATCCCCATTTTTCTGCTTCGAGACGGGCTTCAATGCACATTGCTTCATGGCGATCGCGTAATAGATTTTGAGTAGCTGTCACCAAGCCATCGCGATCGCTTGGCTCAAATAAATAGCCATTAACGCCATTAGTGACAATATCAGGGATGCCACCTGAGTTCGCGGCAACAACAGGACAACCAGCCGCCATTGCTTCTAATAGCACTAAGCCGAGGGTTTCGGTACGAGATGGGAATAGAAAGGCATCGCTAGAAGCAAAGGCAGATGCGAGATCATCACCTCGCAGATAACCGACAAAATTAGTATTTGTCCCTGCAAAGATTTTCTCTAGCTCCTGACGATAGGGACCATCACCTACAAGGGCAAGACGACTATTGGGAATAGCCTGTAATACGGGCAGGATTTGCTGAATCTCTTTCTCCGCTGACAGTCTACCTACATATAAAAACAAAGTATCTTCGGGATGTCCTTGCGTAAGGCGCGATCGCATTTCGTCACTTTTAAACCTTGGGTGAAACTGCACCGTATCCACACCACGCTGCCATAGGTCGAGCCTCTCTACACCATGCGATCGCAATTCATCGATCATTGCTGTGGAAGTACAGAGATTTAAAGCGGCTCGATTATGCGTATTTTTTACCAAGTCCCACATCACCCCTTCAAGAAAGCCTAAACCGTAATGCTGCAAATATTGTGGTAAATGCGTATGGTAAGAAGCCATCAAGGGATAATTCATCTTTTTGGCATAATAAATCCCAGCCATCCCTAGAATTGCAGGATTGACGACATGGATCAGATCAGGATTGAACTGCTCTAAAGCATGACCAATCGAAGGGCGCGGCAAGGCTAGTTTTAGTTCTGGATATAGGGGAAAGTCAAAGGCAGATACCCCGTAAATCTGAGCGCCGCAATATTCCGTAAGTCCCCCATCGGGCGAAAATACGAGGACTTGATTACCGAGCTTGACCAAATACTCAACGGTATATTTGAGGCGGGTGACGATGCCATCGATTTTTGGCAAAAATGTCTCGGTAAATATGGCGATACGCATAGATAGTTATACACGTTTGCAAAGCTGACAGGATCATACAGCGCTTTGCACTCAAATCTAAATGAAGATATTTTTTGAAAGTCTTGCTTAGCAACACTTTCAAAAAATATTTTGTAGTTCGTTTAATAAAAAAGCACCCATTGGGTGCTTTTTCTTTTGCTAGAAGTTAGAAATTGGATTTTTGAACGTATCCTTGGCAATTTTCAGATATTCAGTATTAACCCCTGATTCACGGGTGAGCGAAACCTTGCCAGTACGGGCAATTTCGCGAATGCCAAACTTGTTTAACATCTTTAGGATCGCAACCATCTTACCGGGGTCACCCACTACCTCGATAGTTAAGAAATCATCGGCCACGTCAACGATACGGGCACGGAAAATTTGCGAGATTTCAATAATTTCGGAGCGCACGTTGGGAGCGGCATTCACCTTAACGAGCATCAACTCGCGCTCAACACAAGGAATATCGGTAAAGTCAAGAATAGTGATCACGTTGATCAGTTTGTGCAACTGCTTAGTGATCTGCTCAATCGTGTGATCGTCGCCTGAGACAACCATCGTAATGCGCGTAAATCCATCTTGCTCAGCCGTCCCGACTGCAAGGCTCTCGATATTAAAACCTCGGCGGGCGAACAAGCTAGCAATACGGGTCAGTACACCTGCCTCATCTTGGACGACAACGGAGAGAGTATGTTTCATGGTGAAAAATTCGGCAAATAAACAGCACAGTAGACTATATTAATGACTTTGGTTACTTTATTGCGACTATCAAGCTACATATTGCATAGCCAATTATCTTAGATTGCTAAATTACGCACCAGATTTTCAAAGTCATCACATAATTTATTGACTAAATCTTCTATTTCTTTGAAGAAGTAATCTCCAACTTTTTTACGGTATAAGACTTTGTACTTACGATAGATTTTAGAAAAATCGTCATAAATCTCTTCTTCTGAGACGTTAGATTTTATTTTGGTAATCAATCGTTTACCATCATCAGAGGAAATAATATAGGCAAAAAAGTCATCTATCTTTGCCTTAAAGTCACGAATACGCTCTCCCTTTAATTCTTCTTGCTCATTCCGTGCTTCGAGGATGGCAAGAATATCAAATTGATGAACTGTATAGGGAGATTTGCCTTCAGCTATTTTGATTGGAGGTTTTGGTTTATTCTCTTTGGGCTGGGTTTGGACTTCGATAATGCCGATTTGATTGTCAAAATAGACCTCGATCGCATCCTTAATGTCATCGGTGCGATGTAGCTGGTTATAGATCTTGTTAAACAGGCGCAGGAAATTTAAAAAATTTGGTTCGCTGTATTTTTCTTCTAGCGCAATCACATATTCGATGCGATTGAGAATGGTGAAATATTGGGCGGTTTTGGCTTTGGTGTCGGCAGTAGACTTAGGATTAGCTTCAATATATTTTTCGATGTTGCTTTCGAGATCTAGGTAGTTTTCGGGATTGTTGGGCTTTGTGTCATCGTGGGCGATCGCCACAAATATATTGAAAAACTCTTCGTACACCTCAGATTTTTTCAGCATCGGGAAGAGCAGTTCTAATATGCGTTTGTCACTGAAAGGATCGAAATCACTAACGACAACATCGGAGAAATGCTCAAAAGCTTCTTTGATATTTTGGACGTTGACATTGTTGTAGGAGAAGTCAACGATTTTGCATTCATTTTTATGTTTGGCGGTGCGATTGACTCTGGAAATTGCTTGAATGGCGCTAATGCCTTTGATTTCTTTGTCTAGAAAGAGGGTGTGCAATCTTTTTTCATCGAAGCCTGTTTGCAGTTTGGCAACCACGATAATTAAGCCATTTTTCTTGAGGGCAAAGTTTTCTAAGACTTTTTCTTCGGTGAGTCCGTCATTTAGTCCTGTGGCGCTTTGCTCGTCTTGGTTGCTGGAGTAGACGATGTGAATAGGCGCTTCGGCATATTTGGCGAATTTAGGCTGTTTGGTGATTTCTTGGAAATGTTTGGTGATGGCTTGTTTATAGGCGATCGCTGCCTTAATCGAGTACACGGCAAGCATGGCTTTTGCCGTGCCGCGAATTTTAGGATAGACATCTTTTACGAGGAGATCAGCGATGTATTTGGCGATCGCATTAATTCGTTCGCGTTCTTCATAGATTTGCTTTTTATCAATATCTTTGTAATTAGGTTGCTCGAATCCTTCCATTTTGTTTTGAGGAAGATCAAATAGCATTTTGGAAGCAACAGGAATAATATTTTCGATAGGGTTATGAATGAAGCCGTCTTTAATTGCTTCGTTCATAGTGTAGGAGTCGAAGGGAACCCAGAGCTTTTCGCTTTCGGCATAGCCGCTAAATTCACCGAAGCGAGCGAGGGTATGGTCATCAGGGGTGGCGGTGAAGCCGATAATTAAATTCTTTTTGGTACGGAATAGGCTGGTTTGAGTGTCAAAGGGTGTTTGCAGTTCATCAAAGATATTGACCATTTCTTCATGTTGTTCGCCACTGTTGGAACGATGAATCTCATCAATTAGGAAGACAATACGCAACTGCGAGAGTTTTTGCATGGTGTCAGGGGTAAGCATTTCTGCAACTGCACCGAATTTTTGCAGGTTGACGATCACTAGGCGGGTATCGGATTCAAGGGCTTTTTGGAAACTTGCCTTATTATTTGCTTCCACATACATCCGATTATCGATGTTCATGTTTAGCATTTTGGAGTCGATCTGGCTGCGGAGTTGCAGGCGATCGACGACGATCATGATTTTGTCATAGACATATTCACCATTGCGGCGGAGGTCTTTGAGTTGCAGTGCTGTCCAGCCAATGATGTTGGATTTGCCAAATCCTGCGGCATATTGCAGTAAGAGCGAATAGATATTTTTGTTGTTGGCGTAGGCTTTGCGCTTTTCGATGAGTTCGGCGCGTTTGCTAGGGGCGACTTGGGCGAGTTGTCGCTCTAGTTGCTTGATGAAGTAATCATCTTCAGTTTCATGGTCGAGAAATTCATCGATTTTGGCGAGAATTTTGTCTGTGCCAAATTTTTGTTTGGGGCGTGGCGAGATTAGGTGTCCTTTTTCGTCTTTGAGTTCTTTTTTGCCATTAACAAAATAGACATCACGTTCGATGAAGTTGTAATAGAGTATTTCCTTTTCGATGAAGCTTTTGCCGTAATGGTATTTGAATATTTCTTTGAGTTTGTCTTTTTTGTCGGCGTTGGGATTGAGCAGGGGATAGGGTTTAAATACTTTGATGGCGTTTTTTTCGTATTCTTCGCGATCGCTTTTGCCTTCGCGGCAGGTGGTGAGGATTTCATCAAAGAAGTCGGATATGGTGCGGATCACGTAGGTTTCGCCGAGGTCTGTGCTGGTGATATGGATTGCTTTTTCAAATATTTTTAAGAAGTCTTTGCGATGAGATTCTTTTTCTTTGTCGCTGAGGTAGAGATGGCGATCGAAGTTTTCGTAATAGGCTTTGACGGCTTCAAAGTAGTCTTTGATGACTTTACCTCGTCCGTTCTTTTTGGCGGTTTGGTTGCTGAGGTTAGATTTTAGTTCGCTATAGCCGAGGTAGATCCCATTCACAAATAGGCAAATATCGGGTCGAAAGGAGAAGATAATTTTGTTTTGATATTTGTATTTGTAGGGTAGTTCTTGGACTACAGAAAATATATTTTGATTGAAGAGGTTACTATCATGAATTACGCTGTCATCGGTATAAAACAGATGTAGTTTTACACCTTGGAACGTAATCGATTTATTGGCATTAATAAACAGTGCCATGTTGCGACTACTGGCAATCCGTTCTTGGATTAGTTCGATGAGTTCTGCTAATAGTTTTTTGCGATCGCCACTATATTTTTTGAGCAGGAGTTCGTAATTTTTTTGATTGAGTTCAGTCTCAGAAATGAAGGTTTGAAGGTCTTCTTCGATAATCAGGGAGTTGGTGACGGTGTTGGCTTTGACTTCTTGATAGCCTAGACTTTCACGAAAGAAGGGGATTAGGAATTTGTCTTGAAGGTGAGTTTCGTTCATGAGAAGCTTTAACTAGTAAGAATATGATAAAGTAAGGATTCCTTACACTGTATTTAATCGAGTTAGGAGGTTTGCGATGCTTGCTAAGTTAACTGCAAAAAATCAGCTTACTTTACCTAAAAGTATCACACGAGAAATTGGTGATTCTGAATATTTTGATGTGAAAGTTGTGGATGGACAAATAATTCTTACGCCTGTGAAAATTCAAAGGGCTGATGCTGTAAGGGCTAAACTGGCAGCTTTAGAGTTAAGCGATCGCGATATTGACGATGCGGTAAATTGGGCGCGGAAGTGATGACCGATCGCATCCGAGTTGTGATTGATACTAATTTATTGGTGTCGGCTTTGATATTTGGGGGGAATATGGCGAAGCTACGTTTTGCATGGCAAGGCGATCGCGTTATTCCTTTGGCTTCTAAGGCAACGGTTACGGAGTTAATGCGAGTGCTTGCTTATCCCAAATTTGAGCTTACGAGGACAGATCAAGAGGATTTATTAGCTGATTATTTACCATTTTGTGAAACGGTTTTGATGCCTGAGCAGTTGCCTGTTATTCCGCAATGTCGCGATCCTTTTGATGAACCTTTTCTAATTTTGGCACTGGTGGGTTGTGCTGATTATTTGGTGACAGGCGATCGCGATTTGTTATGTCTTGCGGATAGTTTTGCTTGTCCGATTGTGACGTTTGAAGAGTTTTTTAAAGTTGTGAAAATTGTTTGAACACGGATTTTTGAGATTACACAGATTTCACTGATGTTTGAACACGGATTTTTGGGATTACGCTGATTTCACTGATGTTTGAACACGGTTTTTTGAGATTACACAGATTACACTGATTTTGTAATCTGTGTAATCCTGTAATCAGTTTAATCTGTGTTCTAAGGTTGTGTGAGTGTATGGAGAATTTTAAGTATGCGGATATTACTCAGAAGATTATTGGGGCTAGTTTTGAGGTGCATAAGTTTTTGGGTAATGGGTTTCAGGAGGTGATCTATCAGAGGGCTTTGGCTTATGAGTTGGGTCAGGTGGGGTTGAGTTTTGCGCGGGAGATTGAGCAGCATATTTTTTATAAGGATTTGCCTGAGCCGATTGGGACTCGTCGGGCTGATTTTGTGGTGGAGGATAAGGTTTTGGTGGAGTTAAAGGCGGTTATTCAGCTTGAGGATGTGCATTTGGCTCAGGCTTTGAATTATCTGAAGGTGTATAAGTTGGAGGTTGGTTTGCTGATTAATTTTGGTAGCAAGAGTATGACGTTTAAGCGGTTGGTGAGGTGAATGTTTGAACACGGATTAGATTGGATTACGCCGATGTTTGAACACGGATTTGATGGGATTACGCTGATTTCACGGATTTTTTTGGATACTCTCAAGAAAGTTAAAATCTGTGTAATCCTTTAATCCTTCTAATCTGTGATTCAGACTTTTATTTTTCCTGTGACGACATCATTGATTAGGGTTTTACGCAATTCTTTGAGTTTTTCGATTTGGGTGTTGATGGTTTGGATGATTTGGTCTATTTGTGCAGTTTTCTTATCAAGATAATCCGCGATCGCATTTTGTTTGGAGACTGGAGGTAAAGGAGTTTCAATTTGAAAAAATTCTTTTGCATATAACCGTAGACGAGAAGAAACAATCCCTTTTGAGTTTCTAGTCATCTCAACTATTGCGTTAGGAGTTCTGTAAAGATAATCAAAATATCTATAATCATAAGGGACATTATTTACTGGCATATACACGTTATAAGCAGGGCTACAAATACCAAAATACTTGCTAGTGCCAAGTGCGCCCATCCAAGCCCACATAGTATTTATAATCAAGTCTCCTTGATGACAAATTTTATAGCCTTCCATTGTCTCAGCCATAAACATATTTACATTTTTTTCGCTGCGAGGAGTAACACCCGTAATATGTGAAACCGTAAGTAATGTTTCTTTACCTGTAGAACTTAAAATGCTACGTTCTTGGAATATTTGCTTATTTCTGACAACTTCCCAATGTTCAGGAACATCCCCAATCCACTCAACGCCACTGTCTTTCATCGGCACAGACTTATCAAGCCCACGAGTCACGGTTTCATTGATGAGAGACTGTTTGAGCTTGCCGTATTGTGTTGCTTTTTGGGTGAGTAAGTCAATTTTGCGATCGCATTGCGCCGTTTTTGTATCTAAATAGTCAGCGATCAATTCTTGTTCAGATAGACGAGGAATAGGAATTTCTATTCGCAAAAAGTCTTCTTGTGCAAGATTTTTCATGCTTGGACTTGAACCCGTTGCTGAGCAGGAAATAACTCCTTTTAAACTACTTGCTAATAAGAGATAACTTAGCCATTTAGAATTTAATTTTGAGTTTCTATAAAAAGCTGTTTGCCATAAACGGTCAGGTAAAAAGAGATTAGGATAATCTTCATTAATATATCCACTAGCACCAACTAACTCAGGGGTATTCATTCTACTAATGATAATACGTCCTTTTTTTGGACTACATTTTACCCTTGTGAATTCTTCAGGAAGTATAGCTTTATTCTCATTTGGATTAAATCCATATTCATTTACACAACTTGTTTTTAGTACACCATATAAATGATTTTGTGCTGGCATATTTTCAGCATTAACACTTACGCCAGATTCAAGATTTTTAATTATATCTTTTAATCTCTTCAATTCCCAATGCTCAGGCACATCCCCCAACCACTCAACCCCACTATCCTTATAAACTGGATACTTTTTAACCGACAACTTATAATTATTCATTAAATACTATATCCTCATAAACCTGTTCAATCTGGCAGGTGAAATTAACACTTTTTAGCTCGATCGCATCCCCTGTTTGATAATTAATAATCCGCCAGTCACCCGTTTCAGTTTTGCGGAATAACTCGATCTCGATCGCATCTACACTGACTAAGACATATTCCTGCAAACTGGGATTGCGGCGGTACATTTTAAACTTGTTGCCACGGTCATAGGCTTCTGTACTGGGCGATAAGACCTCAATGATCAGACAAGGATAGGTAATGTATTGGGTTGTGTGGTCTTATCGCGATCGTCACAGGTCACGCTGATATCAGGATAGACATACTTCGTCGCGCCCACAATACTGACTCGACAATCAGAATTAAGAGTTTTACAGCCGCTTCCGCGCAGATGAGCTTTAAGTAGAGCCAGAAAGTTTCCCGCAATATCCCCATGATCGATCGAGCCACCACTCATCGCATAAACTTCGCCATCAATGTACTCATGGCGTTCTAACTGTTTTTCCTCCCATGCGAAGTATTCTTCAGGAGTAAACTTCGGAAAATGTTCTTTTAAAGCAATCATCTAAAAAACTTTAAATATTTACTCAAGTTTTATTCTGTATGGCAATCTGTAGAACCACAAACATGAAATTTAAACATTTAAATATGCCTTATTTGCCTCAGCATAAATCTTTAAAGCCATCGCCATCTGACGCTCTGCCGAATCACCCTGAGATTTAAACCACACCAATACATCTTGATCAATCTTTAAAGTTATCGTTGCCTGACTCTTAGGAGCGCGACGTACTACAGCCTTAGCAAACATCTCAGACGTAGCTTCTGGACAATCAGAAAAATCAATATCCTCATCGGACATCGCATCAATCCGCGCCCAGTCAGTTTCAGATTTGTTCAAAATAGATTTGTTGTTCATATTTACTAGCCTTTCTTACAGAAATAATACGGACTAAATCATCATTCTCAGTATGTACAACAGCGATTATCCGCCCTTGCAACAAAGCAAGCGTCATAAACCTCTGCTCACCATAATTATAGCGATCGTCCTCAACTGTTACAGTGTCACTATCAAAAATAGATGAAATATCCGCAAAGTCAAAACCATGCTTACGAATATTAGCTAAACGCTTATTCTCATCCCATTCAAATCTCATAGTTAATTGTCAATTATCAATTTTTCTAATTTTTGCAGCTCCTGATCGAGAGATGCAATTTCTCCTAAAATCTCCTCAACCGATCGCAACTTTTCAGGCTTATAAAACACCTTATTAAAATTAATCTCCACACCTACCACATTCTCCAAATACTCAAACGGCTTCGTAATATATTTCGCCATAAACGCCGCGATCGCCTCCCGATTTGCCACCTCATCACGATGAAAGGGAATAATCTCATAATCCTTCTGATAGTCAGGAGTTAACTCCACCGTAATCTCAATGCGTTCTGCCTGAGTTTTAGACGCTTTTTTAAAAGCCGACTTCACCACAATCTTTCCGCAGCCCAACTCCTCACGCTTCGAGCCAGATTGTTTGATAATTGTTTCGCGATCGCTATCAAAACTATAAACAGCCTTATCCGTCGTCACCACCAACGGCTGATCCTTATAGTCCAACGAGTCCACAAACGGCTTAATGTCCTGCTCATACAAGTCAGCTAACGAGTCAAACTTAGCCGCGTCATAATCGGTGATTGTAAACTCAGTCAGCGATCGCACCCCATTGTCTAACGCGATCGGCGATAACTTCAGACTAGTCTTACCATCCTTGAGATGACTCGCAAAACTCCTGCCCTGCTCATCCACATTCGTGAGCATAATCCCCTGCTTATTGAAATAGAAAAACTCCTTGTCAAACACACGCGCATAGTCATTGTCCACAAACCGCGCCAAGGTTTCCACAATCTCTAAACGACTAGTCTCATCAATTTCCTTACGCTTTGAGCCTTTATTTTTCTTGAGCGGCTTAAACTTTTCACTCGCATTAATCAGCATCACCTTATTCAGGCGATCGCTTGACTTCCGCTTATTCAACACCCACAGATAAGTATAAATTCCCGTATTAAAAAACTCATCCGTCGGCAACTGGATCACCGCCTCCACAATATCGATATCCAACATCCACTTGCGAATATTGCTCTCAGCCGAACCCGCATCGCCACTAAACAGCGTCGAGCCATTGTGAACCACCACACCCATACCCTGCTCACTCAGCTTCGAGATCAAATGCTGCATAAACAACAACTGACCATCGGAAATTGACGGCACATACTGAAAACGCTGCGTCTTATCGTCCTTAATTGCTTTTTCGTAACCCTTCCAACTCACCCCATAGGGTGGATTCGCAATTACCACCTCAAATTCATCATTATAAAACTTGTCATCGGTGAGCGTATTGCCATGCTCGATCTTAGAATCCAACCGAAACCGACTCTCAATCTTGGCAAGCGCATACAGCGCATCATTCCAGTCCTGCCCAAAAGTCTGAGTCAGTCGCTGCACCTTGGCATTAATTCGATCCTCTACCCCAAACAGCAAATTTCCGCCACCACAGGTGCAGTCATAAATTTTTAAAAGGCGATCGCTGTCCTCAATTTTCGATGCAATAATTTCCGCAATCAGCCCAATCACATCATCAGGCGTATACTGTTCCCCCGCCGTCTCAGCCGAAATATCCGCCCAGCGCCGCTTAATATGCTCCTCTAAAGTCGTGATTGCCGAGTTATCAAAGGGCTTTAGGTCAATGCCACTCCATTCCTTGGTATAGCCCAGCAAAACTTTTTTCGCCTTTAGTTTCGCAATTACACCCTTGATATCCAGAAACTTTTCCCCATCCGTCGCCTCAACCCCTAATAAATCCCTAGTTTCTCCATCAAAACCCTTTAGGTATGCTTCAAAATCATTATCAAAAGATTTATCGTTTTTGCAAATATCCTTTAGAGTCAGATTCCTCTCAAAAATAAACTTGTTATAGCCCTGACCGCGATCCTGAATTAGCGTCATTCGATCCTCTGCATCCAGATCCGCCAACTCAGCCTCCCCAATTTCGGCAGTCAGTTCATCTAGCATCCTGATCAAACGACTTTCGATCATCACCAAAGCAAAAAAAGGCATCATGTAAGACGGCCATTCTGACTCCTTAATCCCACAGCCGCGCAGTAGATCCGCCGTTGCCCAGATCCTTGATTCGTATTGAAGAATGTTATTGTTATCAGTCATGCAAAATTTTTTAGCTACAGCTTTTGAAAGTATAGTAGCTACAAGCCACCAAGAAAGATTCGCCCAAAAATTCGATTCAGCTAAACATCAAAAGTATGACTGCTCAGTTTCATCATGTCCCCGTCCTTGCCGAACCCACGATCGCAGGTTTAGAAATCGTTTCAGGTGGAATATATCTCGATTGCACAGTGGGTGGTGGTGGTCATAGCGCCTTGATTTTGCAAGCGGCGGAGAATGTGAGCTTAGTGGGAATCGATCGCGATGAAATGGCGATCGCTGCGGCTAGTGAAAATCTCAAAGAATATGCAAATAGAGTCACCTTTTGGCGAGGTAACTTTTGTGAATATAAACCCGCACCAGATTTAAAGTTTGATGGCATTCTTGCAGATTTGGGAGTGAGTTCAACCCAGTTTGATGTTGCCGAGCGAGGCTTTAGCTTTCGAGAATCTGGAGATCTCGATATGCGAATGGATAATCGCCAAACCCTTACAGCCGCCGAAATTATCAATCACTACCAAGAAAAAGAACTGGCGGATATCTTTTTTACGCTTGGAGAAGAAAGATTATCGCGCAGAATTGCCCGTCAGATTGTCGAGAAGCGTCCCTTTAGAACTACCTTAGAACTTGCTAATGCCATCTCCGCCTGTGTTCCCGCCAGCTATCGTCATGGCAGGATTCACCCCGCAACCCGCACCTTTCAAGCTTTACGCATCGCCGTTAACCGTGAATTAGAAAGCCTTGAAAAATGGCTAGCTATTGCACCCAATTGGTTAAAAGCTGGTGGCAAAATTGCGGTGATTACCTTCCATAGTTTAGAAGATCGCATTGTCAAGCATACTTTCCGCGAAGACGATCGCCTCCAAGTAATCACCAAAAAAGTGATCATTGCCACCGATGCAGAAATTCGCGCCAATCCGCGATCGCGATCGGCGAAATTACGCATTGCACAGAAAAAGGAATAATCGCAACACATTGCGTTGTGATTACTTTGCCTCCATCCAATTTTTGCCAGTGTGAATATCTACTTCTAGCTTGACGGAAAGCTTCAAAGCATTTTCCATTGCTAATTTGATCTTTGGTTGCAATTCCGCCACTTCTTCAGGAGGAACCTCGAACACTAATTCATCATGGACTTGCAGCAGTAGTCGTGCTTGATAATCTTTAAGAAGTTCATGCACTCTGAGCATCGCAAGTTTCACAATGTCAGCGCTGGTTCCCTGTATCGGTGCATTGACTGCCGATCGCAACAAGGCTGCTTTTTGATAGCCGCCCATATCTTTAAGATTGCGGAAATAGCGTCTTCTGCCTAGCACAGTCTGCACATAGCCATCCCGTTCGGCTTCTGCTTCCACGCTTTGCATATAGGTAAAGATGCGTTCATAGCGCTGGTTGAATTTCTCAATGAATTGCTTGGCTTGTTTTACTGGCACACCAATATCACGGCTAAATTTCTGCGCTCCCATGCCATAGATCACACCGTAGTTAATAATTTTGGCGAGGCGACGTTCTTCACTATTTACTTCTTCTTTTTCTAGCAGCAGTTGCGCTGTGACTGTATGCACATCCTCACCAGCGTTAAAGGCTCGCATTAATTCAGGCTCTTGGCTTAAATGGGCAAGAATCCGCAATTCAATTTGAGAATAGTCGGCAGCCATTAAAATCCAATCTTCCTTGGGCAAAAATCCTGCACGAATCCGCTTACTAAAGGCAGTGCGGATGGGAATATTTTGCAAGTTGGGATTGGAACTGCTTAAGCGTCCTGTAGCGGTAACAGTTTGATTGAAATCGGTATGCACGCGCCCAGTTTTTGGTTGAATCAGTGAGGGTAAAGCATCGACATAGGTAGATTTCAGTTTAGCAAGGGTGCGGTTTTCGAGAATGGTGTCTATAAGTGGATGAACACCTTCTAATTTATTTAGAACAGTAACATCAGTGGAATATCCTGTCTTACTTTTGCGTGATTTTCCAGTAAATTTGTCACCAAGCTTTTCTACTAAAATTTCGCTTAATTGCTTGGGGGAATTAAGGTTAAACTCTTGTCCTGCCTGTTGATAGGCAGCGATCGCTAAAGCATCTAGGTCTTTCTCTAATTCCTTGGAGAAAATACCTAAATATTCTTTATCGATCCTAATACCGCGCCATTCCATTTCCGCAAGAATTGGCTCTAGGGGCATTTCTAAATTTTGGAACAATTCCCACAATTCAGGAACAGATTTTAACTTCTCTTCTAAAATCGGTTGAATATGATAGGTGATATAGGTATCCATGCCGCAATATTGAGCGACATCGGGAATATCTACTTCGGCGATCGATTTGAGTTTGCCGACAAGGGTTTTATAGCTTACAGTGCGGATTTGCAGCAAGTCCATCGCCAGATCATCAAGCTTATGGCTTGCCTCTGGATCGATGACATAGCTAGCGATCATTGTATCGAATGCCACACCTGCTAGTTCGATGCCTGCGGACTTAAACATCAAGCGATCAAATTTGGCATTTTGCAAATATTTAGGATAGCTAGGATCTTCGAGAATGGGCTTGAGAATCGCGCTTACTTCTTCCCATTGTAGGTTTTGCCCTGAATTATGGCTTAAAGGGATATAAGCAACTTCACTAATAGAATCGCCCCAACAGCAACCTATACCCACTAACTCCGCCTCAAAGGGATTTAATGCCGAGGTTTCCGTATCCCATGCGGCTGGTTGCTTATTACTCAGGATTTTGCATAAATTCTCTAATTTAGGAATTGTGTCAATAATCTGTACATCTAATTTTAAAGAAGCGGTTGCGGCGATCGCTTGATTCTCCTCTTGCTTAGCAAAATCAAACCACAACTCCTCATCCTCCCCATTCGGAGCCGATGTTTTGTTCCCCTCTCCCACTGGGAGAGGGGCTGGGGGTGAGGGCTTCTTCTCATAATTCCCCGACAATTTCGCCTGAATTTGATCGACGCGCTTGATAAAGTCTTTTAGCTCAAGTTCCTCTAATATCGGAACTAACTGCTCCGTATCAAAACCTGTCAACTTACAATCAGCGATCGCTACAGGAAGCGGCACATCGGTTTTAATCGTCGCCATAAATTGCGAGTGCTTTGCATCCTCAATCCCTTGCTCTAGCTTGGCTTTAACTGCTCCCTTCATACTAGGCAAAGCTGCCAAAACATTCTCTAACGAACCATATTCGGTAATTAACTTAACCGCCGTTTTTTCACCAATCCCTCGCACCCCCGGAATATTGTCGGAAGCGTCACCGCAGAGAGCTTTATAGTCCACAACCTGCGTAGGTAATACGCCTAACCTCTCTTTTACTTGATCGGCATGGTATTCTACAATCTTATCTTTTTGTCCCAAGTTCAATACCGAAATCCGCTTTTCGGCATCAATTAGCTGAAACAAATCGCGATCGCCACTTAAGATCTTGACGGTGTAACCCTCCGCACTCGCCGCCTGTGAGAGCGTTCCCAAGACATCATCCGCCTCAAAACCTGCTTGGGTAATCGCGGGCAAATTCATTGCTGCTAATACTTTTTGTAAGTTCTGAATATCAGGAATAAAGCTCTCAGGGGTTTCCGAGCGATTTGCCTTGTAGGTATCGTCAATTTCATGGCGAAAGGTGGGCTGAGCAAGGTCAAAGGCGATCGCTACAGCCGCAGGTTTTTCGCGATCGAGCATCTCAATTAATGCCTTCAAAAAGCCAAAACAAACACTGGTGGGGATTCCTGTCGAAGTTCGCAAGCCGCCTTCGGGATGTTTACCAAAGGCATAAAAGGCGCGAAACGCGAGGGAATGTCCGTCAACGAGTAAGAATGTGGGGTGGTTTTGTGCGCTTGAAGTCATGATGCTCGTTTTAAAGTTTTGGCGATCTTTTGGCGATCGCTAGTCTTAGGTTAACCGATCGCTGATTATAGTGCGATTATTACCACAAATTGTATGGATATTATTTAGCTTTTGAGCGCAGGTAGCCCTTCAACCTCTGAGCTTTGTTCTGTTTCCCAATGACTAAGGATGATGGCATTTACACTATTACCAATGATATTCACCACGGTTTTTAAGCCATCGGTAATGCGATCGATGCCCGCCACCAGTGCGATCGCTTCTAAGGGCAATCCTGCGGCTGATAGTACCGTTGCCATCGTAATTAATGCGGAACCCGGAACCCCCGGAGTACTAAAGGAAACTAATAAACTACTAACAGCGATCGCTGTTAAGAGAGAAGGCGTTAAAGGAACCTGATAAATTTGCGTGACGAATAGCGCATTAAATCCCTGCAAAATAGCAGCCCCATCACGTTTGAGAGCAGTTCCCAAGGGAATCGCAAAACTGGCAATCTCTTCTCGCAAGCCATAGTTCTCTTGAATATTCTGCAATACTACAGGTAATGCAGCATTCGAGCTAGCAGTGCCAAAGGCTAAGGCGATCGCCTCCGAGAGACTACGCAAAAACTTAGTAGGATTAGCTTTGAGCAGCAGCAGTACAATCATATCGAAACTCAACATGATCGAAGAGGCAATCACTAGTCCTAGAACATAGAGAAATAATTTAGCGATGAGGTCTAGTCCTTGAGTGGCGATCGTCGAACTCATCAAGGCAAAGACTCCTAAAGGAGCCGCATACAGAATAACCGAAAGCGTTTTCTCGCTGATGTGATAGATACTTTCAATAAATTCTACAAATGGCTTTGCTTTATCCGCCGCAAGTTGTACTCCAATACCTAAGAATACTGCCGAAAAAATGATTTGTAATAGATTACCAGTGCTGAGTGCTTCTAAGGGATTGACAGGAATGAGACTCACTAACCAAGTTACTAGTGAAGGAGCTTCAGTGACATTAATTTCTGTGGACACCGTAAAACCAGTTACACCACTCCCTGGTTGTAGTAAGTAGGCTGTTCCCATACCCACACAAAGAGCGATCGAGCTAGTCACAACATAGCTCGTCATTAACTTGACTGTATACCGTCCGACTTGTCCTGCCCCTTGGATGCGCGTTAATCCCATAATTAATGAAGAGAAAACGATGGGAACTACGACAAATTGAATCAATCTTAAAAAGGATTCACCAATAGGAGCCAGAATATTTTGATTAATGATGGCAATATGTTCAGGGAAGGTTGTATTTAGTACTGTTCCAAATACAACACCAATCCCAAGGGAAAGAAGAATAAACGTAGATAGATTCATATGCTAATTGGCTAGGGTGAGAAGCGCTGGCTAGTGATGCGGAAATACAGTTTGCTGAGACAGTGGTGAACCTAGCTTAAGTTAGCTTAATAGGGAATAACAGAAAGTCCAGTGTGAACGACGATCCCCGTCATACGGGGCTTTAAAATTTTTGAAATTGCGGCTTAGCCACGCTTTCAAAAATTTCTCTGTACTACTTTGAACCTCAACAGGCTATATCAATAGGAATCAATAGGGCTTACGCAATGCTAACGAGTTTACTGGGTTTTTAGGAGATGTGGTGCGGGCAAAGCCCACACCACATCTCCTAAGTTTGTTACGGAGTTGCTAGTTAGGTGGGGCAAAGTGCAAATCCTTGAATCTAGGTTTATTATGGCGATTGCTATATAATCAATGCTGCTAGATTAATGCAGTTAAGTTACCCCTCTCAAAATTTAAATACGAAAAAAAGATGTTATGGCGGATCGTTATGTTCGCGTAAAAACTACTCAAGGACAGGTTTATTACGGACTACTAGAGTTAAATCAAGCCGTAAAGGTACTTAGTACCGCACCTTGGTTAGGAGGGGAGCCAAATGGTGAATTACTTGCTCCAGATACTTATCAGCTTTTATATCCCTGTGAGCCAAGCAAAATTGTTGCTGTTGGTAAGAATTACTCTGCCCATGCTGCGGAAATGGGCGGAGAAGTCCCTAAGGAGCCGATTATATTTTTAAAGCCGACCACTACTTTAATTTCTCCTGATGCTGAGATTGCCTTGCCGCCACAGTCTAAACGGGTGGAGTATGAAGGTGAACTAGCTTTAGTAATTGGTGAGCGTTGTTTTAACCTGACCCCCAATCAGGCGATCGCTGCTATTTGGGGCTATACGATCGCTAATGATGTCACTGCTAGAGATTTGCAAAGAAGTGATAGTCAATGGACAAGAGGCAAGGGTTTTGATACTTTCTGTCCTCTTGGTCCTTGGATTGTGCGTGAGATCAATCCATCGGCAATGCTGCAAACTTTTGTGAATGAAAGTAAAAAGCCTGTCCAGTCGGCGGCGATCGATGAAATGGTCTTTTCTCCAGATTATATTGTTTCCTACATTAGTCAGATTATGACTTTGCTACCCGGAGATATTGTGATTACGGGAACACCTGAAGGTGTGGGTCCCATTCAAGAAGGCGATCGCGTTTATATCGAAATTGAAGGTATTGGTAAGTTGCAAAACACGGTGATTCTGCGAGAGCCTTTACCAATAGAAGTAGATCCTGAAGAAAGTGAAATTAATTAGACTAATCAAAAGGGGATGCTTTAGCATCCCCTTTTGATTAGTTCGATTTTGGAAGAAGGCTAAGGGACGCGCAGTAAAATCAACGCGAGTTCGGGATAATTTGAAACGGGCTTTGAGAGAGGGTTTGCGTAGCAAACCCTCTCTCAAAGCCCAAAAGTAAAAGCCTTGCTACGCAAGGCTTTTACTTTTGGGCTTTTAAAATTTGCTAGCTTAACCCGAACTGACGTTAAAATCAGCAACCAATTTTTGTAGCACAGCTTAGCTGTGCTACAAAAATTGGTTGCTGATAAATCGCAGAAACGTAAGGGAACATATTTGTTAAAACTGATGTCATTAATAGGTGGTTAGCCTCATAGTTGCACAATAATAGTTGCATGATCATTGTCTATAGAAATCTCATACAATGCTGCAAGAGATCTAAAAATCGGCAATAAATTTTTGGGGGATTTGCGTTTTCATCCATCACCACTCCTTACACACACTAATCCTATGAATTACCATCTTGATAAATCATCAAAATTGCGACCTGTTGGCTGCTTATCAGTAGCGATCGCCTTAGCTTTACCTTGGGGTATGGCTGCGTTGCCTAGTTTCGCCCAAATTATTCCTGTAGAAACTAAGCCTAGTACGACAACTTCGCCAGCACCTAGTAATCCACCTGCATCACAACTCCCATCAGATAAACCCAACGATAAGGCAGCAAATCCTAGCGATAACAAAAATGCCAGATTTAGCTGCCAAGTGCGCGATGGGCAATATATCGTCGTCTATCAACCTAAGAGTCAACCTCAAAAATATTTCCCTTGGGCAGCACCCAGCGCTATGGGAGATGGCTGGTCGCCTGAGCGTCGTTGTAATGAAATTAGTCGCCGCCTTGAATCCTACCGTCCCGATGGTTTGCTAGAAATGCGAACCAGCACAGAAAATGGATACAACGTTATTTGTGCCACAACTGATAAAAATTCTGCTTGTCGGATTGTCTTGACAGTGCCCAATGGTCAAGATCCGATCGCTACTCGCGATAAGGTTTTTGGTAATCTCGCCACTGCTGATAGCGGTCAAACTACTACTGCTGTTAATACTTATCGAGGACGCGATCGCTCTTTAGGTGATCTCACAGGCAACCTTGGTTTAGGTGGCATTGATCTCTCAAGCATCAATGGTGTTCTCGGATCAGTTCTATCAACGAATCGCCCTGCACCTACTGCGTCAAATATTCGTGGTGGCAATATCTACTTGAAGCCATTTCTCGATCCTAGTGATGGCGGTACTGGTGCTAGCTTAGGCACTAGCAACTTCAACGGTGGTAGAAGACTTAATCCTGATAATTTTCGCTAAATAAAAAAGGGTCGCGAAGCGACCCTTTTTTATTTAGCAAGGCTATTTGAAAAATTAAGCTTCGTTCAAAGCAGCAATACCAGGGAGGATCTTGCCTTCGAGCAATTCTAAGCTTGCACCACCACCAGTGGAGATGTGGCTCATCTTTTCAGCAACGCCAACTTTCTCAACTGCGGCTACGGAGTCACCACCACCGATGATGGTGATTGTGCCTTTGCCAGTCAAGTCTGCGAGGGTATGGGCGATCGCTTCAGTACCAACGGCAAACTTATCAAATTCAAATACACCCATAGGACCATTCCAAATTACGGATTTGCAATCTGCAAGCGCATCTTGGAATACCTTAACGGAGTCAGGACCAATATCTAAGCCCATCCAACCATCGGGAATAGCGTTAATGCTGACGGTTTGAGAATCAGCATCGGGCTTGAAGTTGTCGGCAACTACTACATCGGTAGGAAGTAAGAACTTAACACCACGTTCTGCGGCTTTCTTTTCGAGAGCGCGAGCTAGGTCTAGCTTATCTTCTTCAACGAGAGACTTACCAACACTTAAGCCACGAGCTTTGTAGAATGTGAAGATCATGCCGCCGCCGATGAGCAGTACATCAACCTTATCGAGCAGGGTTTCGATAACGCCGATCTTGCTGGAAACTTTGGAACCACCAACGATCGCTGCGAGAGGACGCTGAGGATTGTCGATCGCACCACTGAGGTATTGCAATTCCTTGTCGAGCAAGAAGCCAGCAACGGAGGTGCTGATGTACTTGGTTACGCCTTCGGTCGAAGCATGGGCGCGGTGGGCAGTACCAAAAGCATCATTTACATAGATGTCAGCCAAGGAAGCTAACTTTTGAGCAAATTCAGGATCGTTCTTTTCTTCTTCAGGATAGAAACGAACGTTTTCTAGCAAAGCCACATCACCATTGTTGAGGGCATTAACTTGAGCTGCGACCGCATCACCGATACAGTCATCGGTCTTGACTACAGACTTTCCGATCAACTCTGACAAACGAGCAGCTACAGCATTGAGGCGAAGACCTTCAGTAACACCCTTGGGTCTGCCGAAGTGACTGGTGAGGATGACACGCGCACCAGCATCGGTCAAATACTTAATCGTTGGCAAAGCTGCACGGATACGGGTATCGTCGGTAATTTTGCCAGTTTCGTCTTGAGGAACGTTGAAATCGACTCTGACTAATACCTTTTTGCCTGCCAAGTCAGCAGCAGTCAAGCTTGCTAGATTCTTTTTTGCCATAAAAATTTAAGTTTTTAGTATATAAAGTTGCTTTTTTACAAAGTCTTAATAATTTTACACAAATCTGTCCACTTCAAACTAGTCATAAGTAAAAATACTTACCGCTAAATTAAGTGATTATTTTGTGATTACTAACATCCGTTCAGGTTAAGGACTTTGCTATTAATTAAAGTACCTGTGGCTTCGACTCCGCTCAGCCAAAGTTGCTGAGCGGAGTCGAAGCTAGATAACTTTGGTGGGACATTTTTTATCTGCAAGAGCCTAAGCTGGCAAATCCTTTCTCATAGCCTGTTTTAAATTATCCCGAACTCGTGTTACCTAGAAGCGATCTCTTGTAAGGTTTTAACCAATTCTTGCTCTCGATAGGGCTTGCTGAAGTAGGCATTAGCACCCAGCTCTAAGGCGAGCTTTTGATCATTTTCATTATTGCGGGCTGTGAGTACCACAATCGGTAAATTGTGTAATTCTGCATCGGAGCGGATACCAGATAGGAGCTTAAACCCATCCATTTGAGGCATCTCCAAATCTGTAATCACAATATCAATATCTAATTTGTCCTTGAGTCGATCCTTCAGAAATGCGATCGCGGCTTTACCATCCTGTACCTGTTCAGTGAGAAAACCTGATCTTGCTAAGGTCATAGCAAGATAGCGTCGCACATTGGCTGAAGACTCAACGATCAGTACCTTTGGCTGGCTAGAAGTTCTTTTCTGACCATCATGTAAATCACTCATAAAAATGCCAGAGCTTTCGAGATTTTCTGGCTCAGATGTTTGGTTCAAAGAACGTACTGGTTGCTCCAAAAATTCTGATATATCCGACTCGTTAGATTGATCATTGACGGTGAAGAAATCCGATAGACTTTTCAAATTCTCTAGCTGAGGGGTATTATTCTGTAAATCAGGAAAACTGTCATGGTCAGACTGCGAATCTAATACACCGATATTAGGGTGCGATCGCAAGCATTGATTAACTAACTCTGTCTGATTAATTAAAGCTACTGCCTGATTGTCTCCTAGGATTACAGAGCCGCTAAAGATTGATGGTAGGGCAATATCTCCCTCAATTTGATGAAATGTCGCTTCTTGCTCATGCCAGCAACCATCGGTTTGCAGTGCAAATAAATTATGATCATGCTGAATAATTAGGTATGAAGGGACAGCGATCGCAGGTCTATAGTTTTGTGTTTGATTGGTGAATGTTGGGTTTTGATTATTAAGTGGTGCATTCCTCTGATAGGAATTACGCTGACAATTGAGCTTAAGTAAAGAATTGAGACGCACAATAGGCACAATGTGATCATTCCATGCTAGAGTTTCTGGCTCTTCATTGACATTAGCTTCGTCTTCATTGATGGGTATAACTTCGCGAATGCTTCTGCTCGCGATCGCTAAACACATTTGATCAATATCAATTAGCAATACCCTAAGTAAGGAAATCGTAATGGGCAAAGTTACGGTTACTTGAGTGCCTTGACCTAAATGTGATTTAACGGAAATCTTCCCTCCGACATTCCACAACTTCTTACGAACATTACTTAACTTTGCAATATTTTCCAAATAGGAAATGCTACTGGTCTGATTATCAAATCCTCGCCCATCATCACTAATTCTAATAATTGTTTGATCATCGGTTTGAGTGGCGAT
Organism: Pseudanabaena yagii GIHE-NHR1; assembly: GCF_012863495.1. Classification (NCBI taxonomy): domain Bacteria; kingdom Bacillati; phylum Cyanobacteriota; class Cyanophyceae; order Pseudanabaenales; family Pseudanabaenaceae; genus Pseudanabaena; species Pseudanabaena yagii. The sequence goes on along the minus strand of NZ_JAAVJL010000001.1, from coordinate 827,554 downwards.
AATTTCAATCTTGCCTTGTAATGATTTACCTTGTTGATGACGCTCACTAGTCGGTTCTATACTATGCTCAAAAGCATTACGAAGTAATAGCTCAAGGGTCTCACCTACTAGAGTTACAATTTCTCGATCTATGCCAATTTCCGAACCTTGGACAATTAACTCAACTTGCTTCCCATGCTCTAAGGAAAGGTCATGTAAGATGCGTGGAAACTTTCTTACCAGACTAGATATTGGGTATTTAAGAACTTGTCGAAAGTTTTTTCTTAAATTACGAACATCATGGCTAATTGCATAGGATTGCTTTTCGGTATGCTCAAGGATGCCAGTAATCAGTTCTAAGGTATTTTGTAAAGTTGCGATCGCCTTTTGATTGCCAGTAGCTTGTGGCTCTAACACCTGCAATTGTTTTCGAGCTTCGTGGGACAACACACGCATTTCACTTAAATAAACATCTAAGTTTCCCTTTCTTACCAACAATTCCTCTGATAGATCTTCCCAAAGTTCTAAATAATTAAGAGGAACTCGAATATTAGCCTCGTGATAATCAATATTTGTCAGATGCGTATCTAATGGCTTAAGAATTCCTAAATCTGAATCTTCAGAGGAATGTAAGTCTATCTTGATCTCCTTTGTCATGTTTAGCGATAAAGGCGCAATATTCTCAAGATCCTTATCAATAGCTGTATCCGCACTTAAAGCTGGATATTCAATTTCTTGATGATGACTATCTACTAATGCCAAATCATCAGGACTAGGTATAGTTTTGTTCTGATAAATGGGTGATTCTTCTATGGCGGTATCCACATCTGAGCTAGAAAAATCCTGAGATTTGATCATATCTAGCCAGAGTAAGTCACTCTCTTTTTGTGACTGATCAATGCTACTAAGTTGAGATTCATACTGCTCTTCTAAACTACTAAGTTGAGATTCAGACTGATTTCCTAAACTACTGAGCTGAGATTCAGCCTGATCTTCTAATTCTTCTACTTGTTGTGAGTCTTCAAGAAAATCTAAAGAATCCATAGACTCTAAAGAATTCCAAAATGCAGCTTCATCTTCATCTAATGGTAACGGCTCAAAAAAACTATTAGCAATCTCGTCGTCTATGTCTATAAGTTTGCTTTCATCAGCAGGGAAAGGAAAAGGTTGACTTGATACAGTTTCAACTTCGTCAAGATCCTCTGCGCGATCGTCATTATGGGCATTTAGCTCTGCCCAAGACTGTAACGCTCCAAATTGGTGCCAATGATTATCTAAGTCATCTTCCCCATTTTCCCAGTTAACCCCCTGTAGTGTAGTCTCGTCTTCATTCCCCAATAGATGCTCAGTATTATTTGATGGAAAGATATCCTTAAGTAATTCTGGCATTGGTAATCTTTGTTGGTCTCTCAAATTAATCAGATTATCAAGTTGAGCATCAAAATCTTCAGATATTGCTGGTATTTTCTGATTGGCTGCGACATGGGTGACTTCTTCGCTAGCAATTTGAGATGAGTCTTGATTGAGATCTAACGATGATTGAAATGGCTCTATCTGAGATTCCTCGAAATCCTGTTCTAGCGATTGCGGCACATCTAGATCCTCTAATTGCAGCAAAAAGAATGTGTCGGCATTTTCTGATTGATTCATTTGATTAAAAGATAGAAAATCATCGAAGTTTTCAGTCTCGCTATCTTCTACATCAAATAAATGCAAACCCTCAAAGGTGTCATTTAGGTTAAAAGGTAAATTTAATGACTCAATTTCTTGATCATTAAGCTCATTACTATCAATATTATCTTGGTTAGTAATTATGGAACTGGGATGATAGTCATAGCTCTGTTTCTTGGCAGCTAAACTATTATTTATTTGCGTAAATAAATTATTTTGTAAGTCAAGCCAGTTAGGGTTTGGTGCTGAGGCAAAGCAATATTCATTGATAATTTGACGCAGCATAATGATTACTTCTATAAGTAATTCTTTAAGATGCTGATTAATACAATCTGAGCGATCGCCTAATACCTTGATCGCATCATCAAAGCGGTTGGTGATATTTGTAAAAATAGGGCTTTGGCTATAAAAATCTGCCTTAGTTGCAGATTCCCTAAGTTGGCTATAGGTAGTGAGTACTTGATCAATCTGTTGATTGAAATTTGATAGACTCGGATCTAGTTCTGAAATTTGCTTTTCTAGATCACTAGTATAAAGCTGGGCTTCTTCAGAAAAGATTTGTTTGGTTTGTTGTGATTCTGTTTCAATCATTGCAGGAGTCATTATATGTAGCTCTAGTGAACTTTTTCCCTTGACGCTAGATGGCTAGCTTTAATCACTTATCGAGTCTTAAATTGAGCCAAAGCTTGTTGTAAGTCCCCAGAATATCTTTTAGTTGACTTGAGGAACTTTGATACTTCCGAAGAAGCCGCTAGATTCCTTTTGGCAATATGTGAGATATCCTTCATTAAGTTGGCAACACCTTCTGAGGTTTGTACCTGTGAAATGGTGGCATCGGAAATCGACGATACTAACTCATCAATTTGTTGAGAAATATGAGAGATTTGCAGCAGACTATCTTTTGCTGAGATTGCTAATGTGGCGCTCTCAGCAGCTTGGTTGCTACCAGATTCAACTGCCATCATGACGGCATTCGCCTCAGTTTGAATACTATTCAGTAAACCTTCGACTTCTTTGGTCGCTGCTACTGAGCGTGCTGCTAGTTCCCCTACTTCTTCTGCGACCATCGCAAATCCATTACCCATATCTCCTGAACGAGAGGCTTCAAGGGTGGCATTAATCGCTAGAAAGTTAGTCTTTATAGCGATTTCATTAATTGCGGAAATTGCCTTGGCAATTTTTTGCGAGACTTCACCTAAGTGCTTGACTCGCTTGGCGGTATTGGCGACAGTACCTTGCAATTCCCCGACTTTTGTCATCACTGCATCAATAGATCGATCACTTTCAGAGAGCTTTTCCGCAACCATTTGCGATGATTTCAGCACATTCTGGCTGTTGGTTGTGATGGAGTTAGCGGATATCTTCGCCATTTGCACTGTATTTAGCGATCGCGTCACCGTATCGACCTGTCTCTGAGAAACACTTGTCAGATTGGCGATCGCCTGTTCATTTTGCCCAAGCGACAAGTTAACTTGACTAGCAGAGGATTTAACTTGCCCAACGATGTTTTGCAATCCACGGATGACATCATCAAAGAATATGGAGACATTATTGAGATTGCCGTCAATGGATTTGGTCGCAACAGTCAAATCACCATCAGCTAAAGCCTGTACATCCTTCAGCATTTGCATCAGTTGAGCTTGCAGATCAGATTTCTGCTGACGATAGCTCTCAACTTCAGCATTCCGTTGTACCATTTCCCCACGAATTTTTTTACCCAATTGCATGATTTTTTGATCGGATAAATCATCTTCTTGCACTTCTTGTTTTTCTTCCCTTGCAAGCTTAGATAAAACCTTGAACATTTTAACCACTTGCGCTTGGAGCCTTTGTCGTTCCTGTTCTTGCTTTTGCATCATGACTTGGAACTGATCAGACATTTTATTTATGCTTAAGGAAATATCAGCTAGTTCATCATTTCCTTCTACGCTGAGGGTTCCAAAGCTAATATCAGTATTGCCTCGGCTAAGATCGCGTAAAGCTGAACGAATATCCTTAAGTCGGTTACTTAATCGTCGTGATAGCGCATAGGCGATCGCTGCGACCAGCAAAGGTGTCGCCGCAATGCCAATACCGATCACCAGCAGCAGATTTTGATTCCCCGAAATGGCTGTGGCTTTATCGATAGTGGTGACTATATCCCAAGCCATGCCATAACTTTGCATATTAGAAATGGGGGCATAGGCAAGTATTTGGGGATTGCGGTCACCCTTTACAATTTCTGGGAGATCATTGGATGGCAATGAACGTAAGCTCGGGAGCATTGCAAAATCTGTTAATGCATCCTCGGCAAGCGTAACAGGCTGAGAACTAGCAATATATTTGTTCGCATTATCAATTACATAGAAATTGCTACCTCCATTACTATTTCTATTATTGCTTAACTCACTTACTAAAGACTTTACGGGGATTTCCACCTGTAAAATCATGCCTACTTTTTGAGAAACTGAACTCTTAACGGATGTTACTGCATATAAATAAGTACCATCCTTATCAACCACAGGATTCCCAATTAATACATTGTCAGCCGTAGCAGCTTTATTGAGAAGATTAGGATTAATTGTTTGAAGCGTTTTAGAGTTATTGGATTGTGCTAACAGTTCTCCATTGGTGCTAAATATCGCAATGCTCGTATATTGTGGATAGGCTTGACTATAGAGATTTAAGCGATTAGTTAAGAGTTGCTTATATTGACGTTGTTGGTTGATCGGTAAAGATGCTAATAGCTTAATTGTCTTATTCGATTCCGATGGATTTGTCGTAATAGTATTCTGTCCAGCATTTTGTAGGGTGTTTTGTCCTACCTCTGCTGAGACCAACAATGTCTTCAGTACCCCGACATCACTTGTTTGTCTGTGTAAGAAATTTTCAGTGGTTTTAGCAAGTGAGATCGCTTCCGACTGTTGTCCTTGCTTGACCTTTGTGAGTAACAAACCATCACCGACCTTGTAGGCTGTTACCCCTAAAATAACTGCAGGGATAGTAGCAACTAAAGCCCCCCATAAAGTGATTTTTTGTCCCACTGTAGAAAATTTCAGCATATCTTCCAAAGCGATCGCTGAATTTGCGGAGGTTGCAGACTTATTGCTCACAACCTCCGCAAGGTTCCCTTGCTCACCAGCATCTATAAATACTTCTGATTCTAAGGGTGGAAATTCAACTTGGGGCTTTTTCTTTTTGCTCTTCTTTGTCTTTTTGTCTTGTGGATTGCTATTTTGCAGATTAGCGATCGTGTCCTGCAAAATTGATGCTGTTATTGATGGTGGTGCGGAAGAATTAGTAGACCTTTCCGTTGGCTCATCACTGAAAATAAACGACTCACTGGCAGGTTCGTCGGGAATGATTGTCTGTTGCTTATTTTCCAATAGAGCGGCAATCGCAGGTGGTGGTGGCACTAGTCCATTGCTAACTTTGATGGCGGTTTGAGGCTTAGACACGTTGTTATTACTAAGAATACTAGAATTAGAAGCTAATAGAGTTTCATCCCCACTACTCTCAGCTAAATCAGAATTAGATGCGATCGCATTATCTACTAGACGACTTATCCCCAATATCGCATTACTTTGAGGATGCATGACTTGGGTGATTTCTTGTTGCGAAGATGAATCATGCAATTTATGGGAGCTATCTAGATCTTTTGGGATAGCCTTTTGGGATTCAGTTTTTTGAGCGCTATGAGCTAACTTATTTTGAATTTGAGCAAGGGATGTACTAGCCAGATCAAGCAAATCAGGATCGTCCGTAAGGGTCAATACCTGTTGATATTGCACCTTAGCGTACTCAATTTTACCCGCTTTACGAAAGGTTGCGCCCAACCAAATATGCAGTTTGGGATTGCGAGGATCTTCATACAACAATTCTGAGAACTGCTGCATTGCCTCTTCATACCGCCCCTCTGCATAGGAGTGTAGAGCCGCCTGATACTGCGCTGTCATCATGATCGTCCCTGTATGAAATACGTCTATACTTGTTTCAAATAAGGAGTCTTAGGTCTCTACAAGCCTCCTAATACACAATTAAACGCATTAATATGTAAATCCTCTAGCGCCATTTTGCTTGTGTTTATTAAAAAAAGTGCTATTGTATTTAAGGACTTGTTACTCTCAGTTATACAGAAATTGAAAAAGCTGGTTTTATTGCTTGGATGTGATTGGCTCCTCAACGAGAAGCTAGGCGACAGACGTGAGTCTGACCCTACTCTTTCTTGGGATGATGCCTGTGAAGGTCCCAGTATGTTCCGATCGACCTTCTAACTATTAGGGTTGTAACAACCGTTAACAGCCTAGGTCGATCGCTTCTCAACGAATGGGAAGAATAAATATTTTCAAAACTGAATATCTAGCATAAAGAACTGTTTGGACAGGGATTTTCTCATGTTCAGGTTTTAGCTTGGCAGTAATTGGTGTTTTGACTAACATACAAGGCTGTCAATATTTAACTTGTGACATATCAAAAAGTTTCGGTTCTACGATGTTCGATTTTGCTTGTTCAGTTTTTGAAGCTTGCTCAATTTTTATTGCATACATTTGCATACATCTACTAACACACAAACATCTAGGACTATAGAGAACCATGAAACGCGAACTACTTAAACAGACTGTTGAACATATTGACATCAAGGCTTTTGATGTTGTGGGATTGGTTGATGCAATGGCAAATACCGCTTTTCAAGGACGTAATCTTGGACGCGCGGCTCGTATTTACGACAACATGATCCAAGATAAGGATTGTGCAATCATCCTATGTTTAGCAGGTTCTTTATTTAGTGCAGGACTTAAGGGAGTCATCTACGATCTGATCGTCAACAACATGGTAGACATGATTGTCTCTACAGGCGCAAATATCGTTGATCAAGACTTCTTTGAGGCTCTCGGCTTCCGTCACTATGTGGGTGATACCTTCGCAGATGATACGGTACTCCGCGAAAATGCGATCGATCGCATCTATGACACCTACATCGACGAAGACGAACTGCGCGTTTGCGACATGACGATCGCGGAAATTGCGAATTCTCTTCCTCCTCGTGCTTACTCCTCTCGCGAATTTATCCATGAAATGGGGGCATATCTAGATAAGAATGCCAAAAATCGTCACTCTGTCGTTTTGGCAGCTTATGAGCATCAAGTTCCTATCTTCGTTCCTGCCTTCAGTGATTGCTCCGCAGGTTTTGGCTTAGTACATCATCAGTGGAATTCTCCCGAAGAGCATGTCAGCATTGACTCGGTAAAGGATTTCCGTGAATTGACTCAATGCAAGTTGGCAAGCCCTCACACTGGTCTATTCATGATCGGTGGTGGTGTTCCTAAGAACTTCGCTCAAGATACTGTCGTTGCCGCAGAATTGCTCGGATTCGATGCAGCAATGCACAAGTATGCAGTCCAAATCACTGTTGCTGATGAACGTGATGGCGCTCTATCAGGTTCTACTTTGAAAGAAGCACATTCTTGGGGCAAAGTAGATATCGTCCAAGAGCAGATGGTGTTCTCGGAAGCAACTGTAGCTCTACCTCTGATTGCAGGCTATGTCTATGGGAAGAAGAACTGGTGCGATCGCGCTCCTCGTCAGTTAGCCCAAGTTTTCAACAAGCCATCTGTTACTAGTTTCAGTAATATTCCTACTCCTGTTAGCGTATAGAAAAAAAGCCTCGCAATGCGAGGCTTTTTTTACGTCAGTTCGGGTTAAGTTGGCAAATTTTAAAAAGCCCAAAAGTAAAAGCCTCGCAATGCGAGGCTTTTACTTTTGGGCTTTTAGAGAGGGTTTGCGTAGCAAACCCTCTCTAAAAGCCTGTTTCAAATTATCCCGAACTCGCGTTTTTTAGGACTGGTAGCACATGCTACCAGTTCTTTTATTTTTGTTTGAGAACTAGCAATGTGATGTCGTCATAGATTTTTTGTGTGCCAATATGCGATCTCAAATCATCAATAACTGCCTGCCGAATGCTACTTGCCGATTCCTCTACATGTTGACGAACTACTTCACATAAGCGATCCACACCATAGAGTTGACGAGATTCATTTTCTGCTTCCGTAATCCCATCGGTATACAGCACCATGACATCGCCTAAATCTAAATGAATCTGTTTTTGAGCTAGAAAATCAGAAATCTCTTCCTCTAGACCAATGGGAAATCCCAGATCGATAGTATCAAAGCGTTCTAGATTTCCATTTTGACGCACCACAATAATTTCTTCATGCTGGCCACTTAAGGTCAATTTGCCATGTTCATAGTCAATGAGAGAGAGAGTTAAATTTTTGTCCGATGACATTCTCTGCACATTGCCATAAATAGTACGGTTAAGGGTATCTAAAAAACGAACAGGATCATTTTCTTCGCTTTGCAATAAAGTCCTTACGGCTGTCTGCACCATGATCATTAGCACACCACTTTCTAGCCCATGACCAGTAACATCGCCGATGCCGATTTTGATGCGTCCATGCTGTTGCAGTACATCGTAATAATCGCCACCCACCTCAGCAGCAGGTTCCATAAAGCCAGCAATATCTAGACCTAAGATTAACGATAGTTCCTGCTCTTTTGGTAGGATCATCTGCTGGAGTTTGCGCGTGACTTCTAGCTCACTACTCATCCGCATATTCTCATGCTTGAGGCGATTATTTAGCGCCAGAATTTGCTGATTAGCCTTCTCTAAGGCTATTTCTGCAATCTTGCGTTGATTAATGTCTTCAACAGTTCCTTCGTAATAGATGATGTTGCCTTGCCGATCGCGAATGGCTCGGACATTTTCACTGATCCAAATAGTGCTGCGATCTCGTTTATATATTTGTGATTCAAAGTTAGTAATTTTGTCATTTACTTCCATGAGTTGCTGAAACTGATGGCGGCGATCGCTATCCACATAAAGATGTGTTTGGATATCAACTATTTCATCGAGCATTTGTGCTACCGAATCATAGCCATAAATCTGAGCCAGCGCGGGGTTCACACTGATATATTTGCCATTGACCGTAGTTTGAAAGATGCCATCGACAGAGTTTTCAAAAATACCTCGATATTTAGCTTCAGATTCCCTCAGCGCGATCGCAACATTATTAAATGATTGAACTACCATCGACAATTCATCTTTACTATTGAGATTGACCAAGATTTCACCCCCATTAGTCATTTGTTTAGATGCGATATCTAACTGATTTACAGTTTGCATTACTGCTAGGTAAAAACCGATAAATAAATAGATGATAGTGATGAAAATCACTGCTATAAAAATCAAGATAAATTGTTTGCGTTGCTCAAATCCTTGAATGCGATAAGTCAATAGCTCATCGAGACGATCAACAACCTGTTGCCAGAGTGTAAAGCTATCATCTAGAGTGCTTTCCATCTCTTGCCGATAGAAACTATCTGTAAAATTAAATTTATTTTCTTGTCTTACTAACTCATTGGTATAAGCGTTGAATTCACTAACACTAACAACAAAATTACGCAGAGGAATATTGAGAGAGTTACGGAGATTTTGGCGCGGATTATTGTTAAAAGCTCTCTCTAGATTTGCGGCGATCGCATTATTGTAATTATTTAATAAGCTAATGCAAGCAATTAATTTCTCTTTATTATCATTGCTAATTTCTTTTTTAAAGATAACTTCTGCCTCTATCTGCATAATTTGATGCAGGAGCTTTTGCATCTCTGGCAACTTCACAGCACTCGCATCCATCAGATAGTAAGTATCAAGATCTGGATCGAGAATCAAATTGGAGAAGTCAACTATATGGATACGGAAGCGATCGAGTTGTTCGAGGAGAGCATCATGATTCCGAAAAGAAGCAAACTCTTTACTATCTCTGAGACTAATCCATGCAAACTTGATATCTTGCAATTTATCGCTAGTTTGGACGACCTTACCTAATTGGCGATCAACATTTGTGAGCTTGATAAATGCTTGATCAATCTTATTTTGTAAATCGATTAATTCCTGTGACTGGGAATGTAATATTTGACCGAAACTTTGGGTATCTTTATAGAACTGGCGCTGTAAAATTAACTGTCTGCGGGGGATATGCTGCCAGAGTTGGTTTAGAGGACGGAGGTAAGCATTGCCATAGATTTCTTTTTGAGTAAATTCAATGCGGCTATTGATTTCCGATAGTAGTAAGTTCATTACTAGTGCTAGCGGCAAAACAAATAGCAAGCTAATCAGAAAAAATTTCTGGGGATATTTCAGACGGTTCATAAGTGCGATCGCAGGTTTAAATAGCGTCATAACCTTGCTGAAAGTGCTTTTCTAGACTATTTCGTTGCATAAGACCTGTTAAAACTTGGAGCCCGCTAGCTGGGAAACGATATATAGATGATGCACTACATTTATGTTTTTATGTTTTGCCATCGCTCCAGAAATAATTACTTCTTTAGCAATTGGTCATAGATTTCCTTAAATAGAAATTTCAACTATGTCGGGAACTTATCACAAACTGACCCATCATAATAAGTTAAATCTAGGTTAAGATTAGGTTAATAAAAATCGCTCACGCCTATCAAATTTAAATAGCTGCCAAAAAAGGTTATAACCCGCACTAATGTGCCATCTCACCTTTCAGGATTTTAAGGCTACCTAACATCTAGTCACCCTGAGTTGCCATCCAAGGAGGGAAAATCATGTCTACCGCAACCAAAGTTATGTTTCCCCGTTCTCGTTACTACGGTAAATTTACACCCGAGAACTTAATGTTTAACTCCAATTTGCAAGAGTTTTCGCATCGGGTCAGTATTATTTGTGCCTTAGAAACGGGCGGTAAGCTTTCATCTCAAGAGGCTTATACGCAAATTGCAGAACTATGGCAGCAACTCGAAAAGTCTAAACAAAACCTCGCAATATAAAGAAGGCGGCGCAATGCGCCGCCTTCTTTGTTTAACGTCAGTTCGGGTTAAGCTGGCAACTTTTAGGCTTTGAGAGAGGGTTGGCTACGCCAACCCTCTCTCAAAGCCCGTTTCAAATTATCCCGAACGCGCGTTTGCTTAGGTATGTATGTGTGGATTTGCCAACAATTAGTCTAAACTTCTGGTTTAAATTCCGCGCTTAGTGCTAATCTTGTTAATGGCTCGGATCTATGCGATCTTAACGCCCGAATCGTGTCAGGGTCGGAAGACAGCAGCACTAAGGGATGCTTGAGGTAGGCGTAGTACCCGGGCTACTTTTTTTAGGTTTAGAAATCGGTTTAGGAGAGATCCATGGGTCGGGCGAAAAAAGTCGTACTTGCGTATTCGGGCGGCGTTGATACATCTGTTTGCATTCCTTATCTCAAGCAAGAATGGGGTGTTGAAGAAGTCATTACCCTTGCAGCAGATCTAGGACAAGGCGATGAATTAGCACCGATTAAACAAAAGGCTCTAGATTCAGGAGCTTCGGTTTCTCTAGTTAGAGATGTTACTAAAGAATTTGTTACAGACTATGCCTTTCCTGCGATTAAAGCCAATGCGCTTTATGAAAATCGCTATCCTTTAACTACGGCTCTAGCACGTCCTCTCATTGCCAAGATTTTGGTTGAGGCAGCCGAAGAATATGGTGCAGATGCAGTAGCCCACGGCTGTACAGGTAAAGGTAATGACCAAGTGCGCTTTGATGTGTCGATCGCTGCACTTAACCCTGATATTAAGGTGTTAGCTCCTGCCCGTGAATGGGGGATGAGCCGCGAAGAAACAATCGCCTATGGTGAAAAGTTTGGAATTCCTTCCCCAGTAAAGAAATCTTCTCCTTTCAGTATTGATCGCAACTTGCTCGGACGCAGCATCGAAGCAGGTCCCCTTGAGGATGCTTGGAATGAGCCACCTGAAGAAATTTATGACTTCACCAAGGCGATCGCGGATACTCCCGACGAGCCAACCTATACCGAAATTGGCTTTGAGAAAGGTCTACCCGTATCGCTCGATGGTCAAGCCCTTGAGCCAGTGGAGTTAGTCACCCGACTCAATGCGATCGCTGGCGGTAATGGTTATGGACGCATCGACATGGTAGAAAATCGTCTCGTCGGGATCAAGTCTCGCGAGATCTATGAAGCACCTGCGATGTTGGTCTTAATCCATGCTCACCGCGACCTCGAAAGCCTCGCCCTTCCCTCTGACCTAGCTCAATACAAGCGTGGTGTCGAGGAAACCTATGGCAAGATCATTTACAACGGCTTGTGGTATAGCCCTCTCAAAGCTGCCCTTGATGCTTTTATTGATAAGAGCCAAGAGCGCGTGACAGGTGTGGTTCGCGTTAAATTCCATAAAGGTAACGCCACCATCGTTGGTCGTAAATCCGTTAATTCTCTCTACGACGAAGAGTTGGCAACCTATACTAGTGCTGACCAATTCGACCATAAAGCAGCCGAAGGCTTTATTTATGTTTGGGGTCTGCCAATCCGTGTATGGGCGCAGAAAACCAGATAAACTAAAAAGGAGCGCTTAGCGCTCCTTTTTAGTTTATATAGCCACTATGACAAAAGCTCCTTTACACGAAGAACGCATTCTGTTTAAAGGTCATCCTGCTGTAATTGGTAGTGTGACTAGGTTAATGATTTCTGTGTTTACTTTAGGAATTGGAGCACTTTGGTTTTGGCTAAAATCGATTAATACTCAATATTTAATTACTTCCCAGCGAATTGTGATCGAAACTGGGATATTTTCTAGAGCGATCGAGACCTTAGAAATTTATCAAATTGATGATATTCATCTCGAAAAGCCATTAAATCAAAGGATTATGGGTAGTGGCAATATGCTCTTGATTACCCGCGATCTATCAGCTCCAAAGATATTATTAGAACGCTTACCCATAGATGTAAGGGAACTATACGAGCAGATGCGCCCATGCATTCAAGAAGCGAGATTTCGCTTTCGCGTTCGTGATGAAGAAAATCCTAGGGAGTTTAGCTAAGGAGATTTGTTTTAGACTCATGATGATATGAGTCTAAATTTTATGAGTCCAAATCTTCTTATGTAGAAAGTGGCAAGAATCACTTAGCGATTCTTGCCATTTTCTGCCATTTATACTCTGCAAAGCATATTGCAAATGAATATATCAAAACTTATATAGATCTCAGAAAGTTATATAAAATTTGCGCCTGACAGCCCAAAAAGTGGAAGTGATTGTCAATATTGATGGGTTGACCCAAATTGCAAATCATCGATGCTTTACTGATCGCTTAGAGAAAGAATGGCTGAGACTATGCCGAGAGTATAAACCTATTACTTTGATTCTGAGCTTAGACAAAACTATCGAAATTCCTGATTAATCAAGCACATCAATCACTCTAGAACGCACAGCAACAAGGATGTAACCAAACCGCAATATAACGGTAAAGTTCGAGAGAATCCCCTACTCTCATTTCTGGCTTTAACAGGCTAAACTAGGAAAAACGATAACTAGTGCCAAGCTTAGCAAAAATGACTTCATCATCGATTTCAGTTAGAGAATTGCCACTGTTCCCCTTACCTGAGTTGGTGTTATTTCCGGGACAGTCTCTGCCGCTTCACATTTTTGAGTATCGCTATCGCATGATGATCAACACTGTGTTGGAGAGCGATCGCATGTTTGGAGTACTCATGTGGGACTCGGAAACAGGTAAGCCCGCCAATGTTGGATGTGTCGCTCAGATTTTGCAATATCACCGTTTGCCAGACGATCGCTTTAAACTATTGACCATCGGACAACAACGGTTTCGAGTATTAGAGTATGTTCGCGAAACCCCCTATCGTGTGGGGCTAGTGGAATGGATTGAGGATGAGCCTAGTAGTGACGCACCATATTTACTAGCTACTGAAGTCCGTGAACTGCTCAATGATGTAATTCGTCTTTCTCAAAAGCTGACCGATCAGGAAATCGAATTACCCAAAATTCCCCGTGGTCCTATCGAATTGTCCTATTGGGTAGCGAGCAATTTTCAAGGGGCTAGTCTAGAACAACAATCATTACTAGAAACCTGTGATACTGCGGCGAGATTGCGGCGTGAAGCAGAAATATTATCTTCAACAAGAAGTCAATTAGCAGCTCGTACAGTTTTGAAGGATACTTTTAAGGAGATCTAAAAATAACTGATAATTTTTATTAGTTATTTATACTGATAGGCTCCTGCAAAATTAAGAGTCCATCAAATCATCTAATTTACAATCTCTACAATACGCAGGTATGGGAAAAATGTTTGTTCTTTCGCAGCAACGACTAAAGACATTCCCTCGTTTTGTAGTAATTGTAATATTGGCACTTATTTACTATGGCATAGCGGAGATTTCCCGTCATATAGCCTCTACGCCACAGTCAGTCACACCCGTTTGGCCACCTGATGGCTTTGCTTCTGCTGCGGTTTTAATTTTTGGCTATCAGATTTTACCAGGGATCTTAATTGGCTCATTTCTTGCCAATATCTGGGCATTTTTTAATGCGGATAGTTGGTATATGGCGATCGCTTCAGTTCTTCAGGTAGTAGGAATTGCGATCGGGACAACGCTTGGTACTGGCTTTGGTAATTACTTGTTTCGACAAATCATGAAGGGGAGAAATCTATTTAGGCGTTTGAATGACGTTTATAAGTTTCTTCTTTTAATAGGTTTGATTGCACCCATGATCAACGCTACCGTTGGCGTAGTTTGTTTATGCTTAGGAGGCAAAGTTAGTTGGTCAGGTTTTGGTACAGTTTGGCTAACTTGGTGGATTTCTAATGTTGCAGGAATATGTATATTTACACCTGCAATTTTAAGCTGGTACGAATTCTATTTAAAACATCTCAATACTATTAGAGATACTAAGCAATTCCCCTTTGGCGATCAGACTCAAAGTTCACGATTAAATCCATGGCGAATTTTTGAGGCAATTACCTTAATTATTATTGTGGTTTGTCTTAGCTTAGCTTCATTTTATGAAGAATACGACTTGGAATATATGTTACTTCCTTGTCTAGTATGGACAGTGCTAAGATTTGGTATTTTGGGAACCACAAATTTAATTGTTGTGATTACTATGATTGCCGTTTCAGGGACTGTCAAGGGATTAGGTGCATTTGGTAATGATTCGACCCATTCATTGATTTCTTTGCAATCTTTTATTGTGGTAATGGTTGTCACGACTCTTAGTCTAATCTCGATATTAGCAGAGAAACAACAGGCGATCGCTAGCTTACAGCAATCAAAAATAAGACTAGTGAATAAATCGATTCAGCTTGAAAGTAGTAAGACAAGTTTGAATGAAACTGCTTTAATGTTAGAAAAACAAAATCTTGCATTAACAGAAGCTAAAAAAGCTGCCGAAGAAGCAAATCGGACGAAAACAGAATTTCTCTCGAATATGAGCCATGAATTGAGAACACCTCTCAATGCTATTTTGGGCTTAGTGCAACTATTACAAGAATCTAAAAATATTGACTATCAAGAGAAATTAGATATTCAAACAATTTATCAATCAGGGACACATCTACTTAATTTAATTGATGATATTCTCGACATCTCTAAGATCGAAGCTGGCAAGATGGAGCTACATCTGCAAGATGTTTATTTGCTCAGATTATTACAAGAATTAGTGGACATCATCCGAGTTCAAGCCAATCAAAAAAATATTGAATTTATTTACTTGTTTTCCCCTCGTTTACCGAAGATAATCCATACTGACAGTAAGAGATTAAGACAAATCCTCTTAAATTTACTTAGCAATGCCGTTAAATTTACAAATAAAGGCCATGTCATATTTCGCGTTTATTTTCCTCAAGTGATAGGAGAGAATATTACAGAAACGTCAACAAATATATTAATTAATTTTGAGGTTGAAGATTCGGGTATAGGTATTTCTGTAGATAAATTAGAATCTATATTTCTAGCCTTTGAGCAAGTTGGCGAAACCCATTTTAAGAATCAAGGTACTGGTTTGGGATTGGCAATTAGTCAAAGAATTGCAGAAATGATGGGTAGTAAAATCATTGTCAGCAGTCAACGTGGTGTTGGGAGTGTTTTTCGATTTAGTGTTAAGTTTCAAGTTCCTGAATCCAATTTATCTGTTAAACCAAATGTATCGATTATTAGTGGTAAATCAGTTTTTGAGCAAAACTTATCACAGAGGCTACCGTTAAAGATTCTAGTTGCTGAAGATAATATTGTTAACCAAAAAGTTGCCCATAAAATTTTGAGTAGATTGGGGTATGAAATTGATATTGTTACTAATGGTTTAAAGGTTTTAGATGCATTGAATCGTCACAGCTATGACTTGATTTTTATGGATGTGCAAATGCCTGAAATGGATGGGTTAGAAGCTACTAAGAGAATTGTGAATGATCACCAACGATCGCATCGTCCCTATATTATTGCGATGACAGCCAATGCTATGGATGGTGATCGCGAGATTTGTCTAGATGCGGGTATGGATGACTATATTAGCAAGCCCGTTAATGTAAATTTGCTGGTAGAGGCACTATTGCGATCGCAATGTAGCACACACAAGGCTTAGACAATGGGTTTTACAATTGTAGTAGGTTGTAGATTTTGTATTTTGTAGAAGCACGGGATGTGCTTCTACAAAATACATGGATATAGTCAAGTTCTTGATTTTTGAGGAGAGATAATAGTGAAAATTGGCGTGCCAAAAGAAATTAAGGATCTTGAGTTTCGGGTGGGTCTAACACCTGCGGGGGTAGGAGCTTTAACTGCGCGATCGCATCAAGTTTTTATTGAGACGAATGCGGGGCTTGGTTCGGGATTTAGTGATGAGGAATATATCAAGGCAGGTGCAAAAATTGTGGCTACTCCCCAAGAGGTGTATGCCCAAGAAATGGTAATCAAGGTGAAGGAACCTTTGCTCAGTGAATATGACTTACTGCATCCGCAATTGATTTTATTTACCTATCTGCATCTCGCGGCCGATCGCCAATTAACGGAGGCTCTGATCAAGTCGGGGGCGACCTGTATTGCTTACGAAACTGTGCAGTTAGATAATGGTCAATTACCTTTGCTCGTACCTATGAGCATCATTGCAGGAAGGTTATCGGTGCAGTTTGGGGCGCATTACTTAACTAAACAACAGGGCGGTAGTGGCGTTTTACTAGGTGGTATTCCGGGGGTGCGCTCTGGTCATGTGGTGGTGCTAGGTGGTGGCGTAGTTGGGACTGAAGCTGCCAGAATGGCGATCGGGCTAGGTGCTAGGGTGACAATTTTAGATGTCAATTTAACTCGCCTTGGCGAACTCGAATCCCTATTTGGCTCAAGAGTACAACTGTTATATAGCAATGCCAGCAATATTTCTGAATCCGTGATTTCGGCGGATCTGGTGATCGGTGCTGTATTGATTACGGGCAAACGTGCGCCCACTTTGGTTAAGCGTGAATTAGTGCGTCAGATGCGATCTCATTCCGTCATAGTCGATGTGGCAGTTGATCAAGGTGGTTGTATTGAAACAGTGCGCCCAACTTCTCACACACAACCAATTTATGAAGAAGAAGGGGTTTTGCATTATGGTGTCCCGAATATGCCAGGGGCTGTACCTTGGACAGCGACCCAAGCTTTAGTTAATGCCACATTGCCCTATGCCTTAGCTTTAGCGGATTTTGGATTGGAAGCATTGAACTGCGATCGCACTTTGGCAAAAGGTGTCAATATTCAAAACGGTAAAATCATCTATCCTGCCGTAGCCGAAGCATTCCCCGATTTGTAGCTGTCGCCATTCTTGTCAGGCAAAGCGTAAGGCGGCGCAAAGCGCCGCCTTACGCTATTTAGTACAGGTGACTATAGCTATATAAATAAGTAAGTGACGCAAAGCGTCACTTACTTATTCTTTGATAGTGTTAAAAATCCGCATTGGTTTGGGTAACATCGTCAGTGTTACAAACAGAGCAACTACATACTTAAAACAGTTGCTAGAGACTGAGACCAAGTTAGGGTCTAAGAATGAGGATAAATCATGAAAGCAGTGCGATTAAATCTTGAAGACAGACAAGCGTGGCAGAAACTACAACATGTTCTGACTAGCCTTGCTTCCGATTATATGGATCTAGTGGCTGCTGAACAAACGGAATTTAAGTTTGAACAGCAAGTTCTATCCATTGCTTTTACTTTGATTGCTGCTAATTCCGATCGCGATCGCCTCAACGAATTTACTCAAAGCATTGACCGTTATTTCAATCGGTTGCAATTGGTGGGTGTACGCCGCATTGAATGGGAATTTTACATCATTGGGGAAGATGTTCCAGTCTTAACACAGGGAAGAGATATTCCATTAATCGCCGCACCTGCTCCCCTTCCCAAAAGTGCTCTTGCGCGTTCAGAGGATAGACAATCGCTTACTCGGAATTCTCCACAAGGAGCTTTATCTAGAGGCAGATTTAAATCAGGCAATCTGGTTCGTCGTTTACGTGGTTGGTTGCTTGATCCGAAAACCATTGCTGCTGCCCGTACTACGAGTCGCATCACGATCCGCGATCCTAAGGGAGCCTTAGAAGCAATTCGGACTAGTGCGATCGCCAAGTTTAATGACACCATTCAATGGGTTGACACTTTCCCTTGGGAGACTTGGACTAAGGAAAAAGCACAACAGATCAAACGCCGTCACCAACGCAATCTAGTGCGTGCCGTGATTGAAGATGTATTGGTGCTGGGGGTAGTACTGATGTGTCTATATTGGCTGACCGAAGCTCTATCGGGTCCAACTATTAATCTTGCACTGTTGCCTCCCCGCCATTATGACAACAATATTACTAATGTGCAGTATCGTTGTGGCAATCCCGGAGTCACCCTCAAAAACTATGTCTGTCTAGGAAGGGGAATGCGTTATGACCAAGTGGCTAGCATCTTGGGAGGAGAAGGCAAGCCTCTCGGTATCGATCACAAATATGGCGATCGCGCAGTGATTGTGAGCTGGACTAACAATGACTTAAGCATGAATGCCACCTTTGTCGATGACAAGCTAGTTACCAGAGCCTACCGTCAACTGACTGCTAGCAAATAAATTTTGCATTTATTTTCAAGAAATACCGATGGGTTGGTTCTTGAATAACTAAAATAAACAAGGTTCGCTTAGCGAACCTTGTTTATTTTAGGGATCATACTTGCTTTGAAAAGATTGTCTAAAATTTTTAGCTTGTTAAATTTGCTGACATTCATAAGCTTGATAACAGCATCAACGGCGATCGCTGCGAATCCGAAAGCAAATTCATCACGAATTAACCAGATCTCTCAAGCCGATCAACGGGCAGCCGATGAATATCGTCAACTAGGGCTTTCCTATCGGAATCAAGAACGTTTTGATGATGCGATCGCCGCTTTACAGCAATCTGTCAAACTCGATCCCCAAAATATTGATGGGCGCATTATTCTTGGCTGGACACAACATCTCGCGAAAAAGTATGATGCCGCCGCCACATCACTCTGGGAAGCAATTTACCGATCGCCCACATCTCTACAGGCTTTTAATGCGATCGGCATTGTCTATCTCGTGCGGGGTGATCTACCCCAGTCGGTGGTTTTACATAGTTGGGCAGCACTTCTCAAAACTGACAACGAGATAGCTCACTACAATCTCAGCCTTGCTTATCAGCGTTTAAAACAATATGATCTCGCGATCGCCTATGCCCAAAAAGCGATCGAACTAGAACCTAGTAATCCGCATCCCTTTGTTGCCCTAGCGATCGCCCAATGGACATCTGGTGATCAGACTGGAGCCAAAAAAACATTTCGGGATGCGATCGGTGTGGATGCGCGATATCGTAGTTCCGACTTCTTAAATTTTCTCAACGAAGCAGGTTTTAGCAATGAGCAAATTCAAATTGCCAAACAAGTTTTAGCCAGTTAATAGTAATTTTTCTTTACAGTGACCTATCTAAATCGCTAATTTGCAATTCTTTGAGTTTTGTAGTTTTATATAGCGATCGCCACTTTCGTGAAGTGAGCTAGCCTAGAAATCAAAGACGCTATTAAGCACCAACCTTGATTTCTGTGGATTTCTTTGTTCTAGTTAAACTGGAAGTCGCATAACCAATATGCATGAAATTGAGATAAAATAATTTGTAAATTTTCAATGTTTTACCTATGGGAAATGTGCGATTGTTGCGATCATAACTGTATTAATAATGGGTAGGTTATTATTACTTATCTAGTTTAAAATCTAAAAAATTTTGTTTGGGTCGCGAAAAGCCGAGGATAGATAGTGGAAAACCCAAGAACATTCCGTATAGAGCGTGGCATTGGTCAATATGACTTTAATGATTACTATGCTGTATTAGGCTTACCACTGACAGCAGAGGCTTCCCAAGTGCGTAGGCGATATCTCTTAATTGCAAAGTGTTTGCATCCAGATATTCATGGGCGTACTCCGTCAGAGAAGCAAGTTGCTACTCAATATCTATCTAAGTTAGTGAATCCTGCCTACGACGTGCTGTCTCAAGAACGCGAACGTACAGAATATTCAGCGATTTTAAAATTATTGGGCAAACGTTTAATGAAGCGTAACCAGACATTTACGCCTCAGTCAGAACTTGCCAAAAAATATTTAACTGCGGCTACAGATATCAATTACGAACAAACAATCCAGACTATTGCGAAAGTTCAGTATCAAGATCTTGATCAAGTCTTAGAGCACATTGGGTTATTAAGCGAACTAAATTTAGTGCATATTCTCTTGCAAGAAGGCTATAGACACAAATCCCATGAGGCTGTGAATTCAGGAATTAGTACGCCTAAAGTTGCTGTAACCAATGGATTGGCAAGCAACATAAATAGCAACAGTACAAGTAATACCAGCAATACTAGTGGTAGTAGAGTCAGTTCTACTTATCCCAATAGTACAAATAGCACCTATCAAATGCGGAGTGAAGCACAAGTTTCTCCCCGTAGTGGGGCGGGTAATGCGAATAACACCGCATCTAATGCGAATAATACTGCCTCGAATAGTACAGGGCAAAACCAAGCTGCGGCTAGTAATAATGCATCTGGTTCGAGTAATCAATATATTCGCCAAGCCGAAGCCTTCATCAACCAAAAGTTATGGGCTTCAGCATTAAAGGAATTACGCAGTGCGATTCAAGTGGATTGTAACAATAGCAAATGTCATGCTTTGTTAGGTTTTGTCTATATGAATCAAAAATTATCAGGCATGGCAAAGGTGAGTTTTCAGCAAGCCCTGAAACTCAATCCAGAGGAGCCTTTAGCGCTACAGTACATTAACCAAGTTAGTGGCATAACACCAAATGTAGAAAAAAATCAAGCTAAGCCTAAGGACGAAAAGAAAGGTGGATTTTTTGGTTGGCTAGGTGGAGGCTAAAAGTATCAAAAATATGATGCTTCGCATCACATTTTTGATTTGTAGTATGAACGATCATCAATTATCTCCGCAAGAACTCAAACAAGCGATCGCGCAAAAAGCTTTAGAACTAGGATTTAGTAAGATCGGAATTGCAAAAGCGGAATCTGGACTAGAAGCAGAGCGTCTACAAGAATGGCTCTCTTTAGGCTATCAAGCCGATATGGACTGGATGGCAAATCCCAAGCGCCAAGATATTACTCAGGTGATGGCAGGAGTGAAGTCGGTTATTTGCGTAGCGCTGAATTATTACACTCCCCATCAACATTCAAGCGATCGCCAAGTGGGGAAAATTTCTCGCTATGGCTGGGGACGTGACTATCATAAGGTTCTGACTAAAAAGTTAAAGGCTTTGGCTACTTGGTTAGAGTCACTGGGTGAGTATGAGGGGGAGAAGATTCAAACTCGATATTATGTGGATACGGGGCCGATCGCCGAAAAAGCCTTTGCTCAAAGGGCGGGGATCGGTTGGATTGGCAAACATAGTAATGTGATCACTCGCGACTATGGCTCTTGGTTATTTCTCGGAGAAGTTCTCACCAATCTTGAACTAGAACCTGATCGTCCCCATACCGAACATTGCGGAACTTGTACCCGCTGTATTGAGGCTTGCCCAACGGGGGCGATCGCCCAGCCTTTTGTGGTAGATGCTAATCGCTGTATCGCTTATCACACCATTGAGAACAAAGCCGAACAGATTCCTGATGCGATCGCCGCTAATTTACAAAACTGGGTTGCAGGCTGCGATATTTGCCAAGATGTTTGTCCTTGGAACCAGCGTTTTGCTCAAGAGACCTTAGAAACTGATTTTCAACCCTTTCCCCATAATGTCGATCCCAAATTAACAGATTTAGTAAATATGACTGAAGAAGAGTGGGATCAGCATTTTACAGGTTCGGCACTGCGAAGGATTAAACGCGATCGCTGGCAACGTAACGCCCAAACATTAATCGATAAGGGACGAGCAGTAGAATAGCAGAACTCAATTTTTGGGGCTTGGCTTTGCCAAGCCCCAAAAATTGAGTTCTGCTATAGACGCTTGCATAAGCTAAACGGCTGATATAAATTTGTTTAATAAGAAGCTTAGATTAGAATGATATCAACAGTAAATTTGAGTAATTAAATCATTTTGGCTGACCTAAAGATTGTTCGACATATTAAAGATGGCGCAGAGCGCTGGAATGCTTGGCGTGAAAAAGCTCTACCTGAAGAGATTGATTTGCAAAAAGTAGACCTCTCTGGTCTCAAGCTTAGTGGTGTCAATTTAAGTCAAGCTAATCTCAGCAAAGCTAATTTTAGTAGAGCTGACTTAAGTAACGCTAATCTGACGGGAGCTAATCTGAGTGGTGCTGTATTTCCCAATGCCAACTTAAAGGGAGCCGATTTGCGTGGCGCAATTTTGGCTCAGGCTAATATTAGCCAAGCGAATGTCCAAGATGTCAATTTGGCTGGTACTGACTTGAGATCGCTAGAACTTAGGGGCATCAATCTTGGCTCAGCGAACCTCAGTGGTGCAGATCTACGGGGAGTGAATCTCAGTGGAGAGAATTTCAAAAAGATAAATCTTAGTGGTGCTAATCTCAGTGGAGCTTATCTTCAGAATACCGATTTTAGCGGAGCCAATTTGAGTAATGCGAATCTAAGCAATGCCAAGATGAGTCGGGCGAAACTGCGAGGTACATTACTAACTCGTGCAAATTTATGTGGAGCATTGCTTGATTTTGCAGATATCAGTATGGCTGGCTGCTTGATGGCAAATTTTAGTGAGGCGATTTTAAATAAAGCAGTTCTCAATAAAGCTAATTTAGGTAGTGCAATTTTCAGTGGAGCGCAGCTAGTCGGTGCAGAGTTGTGTGACGCTTTTCTAGAGGATGCTTTTTTGAGCATGGCTAATTTAACGAAG
Organism: Pseudanabaena yagii GIHE-NHR1; assembly: GCF_012863495.1. Taxonomy (NCBI): domain Bacteria; kingdom Bacillati; phylum Cyanobacteriota; class Cyanophyceae; order Pseudanabaenales; family Pseudanabaenaceae; genus Pseudanabaena; species Pseudanabaena yagii. The sequence continues at coordinate 804,743 of NZ_JAAVJL010000001.1, read as the reverse complement.
GCAAATCTTAGCCATGCAGATTTTAGCCGCACTTACTTATATAAAGCAATTTTGGCTCAGGCTAACTGTATCGAAACTAAGTTTCGTCATGCCGAACTCAAGGAAGTTGATCTCAGTATGGCAATTCTCAAACAAGCAAACTTTGCTGTGGCGGATCTTCAGAACTCATACTTAGGTGGTGCAGACTTGAGTGGCGCAAATCTCATGGGTGCAAATTTACAGAATGCAAATTTTGCAAATGCTAACTTAACTGATGTAATTGTAGAAAGCACTATTTGGGAAGGAGCTAATCTGCAAGGAGTAATCGGCTTTTTACTCCAGCAAAAATGAACTCTTTTAGGTTTTCATTTTAACTACGGTAAAATGAAAACTGCCATATCAAATGCTAGGATGCACATAGGCGCATTTTGATATTCTCTATAGTGATTGAGTATGGGAACTATTGCATATTTAGATTGCCCGACAGGCATCGCAGGTGATATGTGTCTGGGGGCGCTAGTGAACGCAGGTGTCCCACTAGAATATCTACAAGATATTGTTCATAAATTGGGACTCGATCGCGAAGTGAAGCTATGGACAGAATCAGTTTATCGTGGTGGCATTCAAGTGACAAAACTCCATGTGGAGTTATTGAATTATGTCGGTAATGAGCCACCAACCGTAGCCGCCACCGATTCCCATGATCATAGCCATGATCATACCCATAGTCACTCCCACGATCATGACGCGCACGCTCATGGAGAACATTCCCATAGCCATGATCATCATGAAACCCATACCCATAGAGAGCATCGGCATTTGCCTGATATTGAGAGAATCATTCGTCATGCTAAATTACCAGCGCAGGTTGAGAAGTGGAGTTTAGCGATATTTAAAGAACTAGCGATCGCCGAGGGAGCCGTGCATGGGATTGCGCCAGAGGCTGTCCATTTTCATGAAGTAGGAGCGATCGATGCGATCGTCGATATTGTCTGCACCTGTGCAGGCTTTGCTTGGTTAGCAGTCGAAAAAATCTATTGTTCGGCTTTGCCTGCGGGTGGTGGCTATGTCAATTGCGATCATGGCAAGATGCCCGTGCCTGCCCCTGCAACCTTGAAACTATGGGAACTACATAGTGTAACTACCTTTGATAATGGTATTCGTAAGGAATTAGTCACCCCCACAGGAGCAGCGATCGCTGTTACCCTCAGTGAAAAGTTTGGCGAAGTTCCCTTAATGAAAATCAAAAAAGTGGGTTTAGGTGCAGGTTCTCAGGATTTAGAAATTCCTAATGCCTTACGGTTGTGGGTTGGGAAAAGTAAGTCCAAGGATAAAAAAAAAGATTAGAGATTAATGCTGCTTTTATTCAAGAAATTGACAAACAGCAACCAATCGCAAGCATTACTGAAACCATCGTCATTCTGGAAACTCAAGTTGATGATATGTCTGCTCAAGCGATCGCCTACACGATGGAGCAGTTATTGCAAAATGGCGCTCTGGATGTGTATACCCAAGCAGTGGGCATGAAAAAATCCCGCAACGGAACACTCATTACTGTTATTTGCCATTGCGATCGCCAGTCTATTTGTGAGCAAATTCTCTTTCGGGAAACTAGTACTCTCGGTATTCGCTATCGTTGGCAAGAGCGCAAAATCCTCCATCGTGAGATTCATGAAGTCGCAACGGAATATGGCAAGGCGCGAGTGAAGATGGCATGGCGGGATGGCTTCTGGACGATTCAACCAGAATATGAGGACTGCGCGAAGCTAGCGCGATCGCATCATGTGCCATTAACGCGCATTCAAGAAGCTGTAAAGCTTGCAGGGGAAAGTTTGCTAGAGATTAGCAAAGCTAATCTCTAGTTAAGAACTGATGTTACGTGGAAGGAATTCCTACAATGGTTGAAGTATGGGGCTGGCACGGGGGCGCAGCCCCTACAAGATATAAAATTTACAGGTCGGGGCAATCCCCCCGTGGTTGCCCTGCTTCGCTAGCAGTAAGAGATTTATCATCTGCGTTCCACGTAACATCAGTTAAGAAGCTGATTTATCGCCTGAAGTTAGTAATAACTTTAATTTGAGATCGATTAGGTTAATATCGGCGAGTCCAATCTGCACATCACCTTCGAGGACAATTCCTGTACTAATCAAGCGATCGAGTAATTCCAAAATCGATGACTCACTAGAGGACTGATCTGGATAATAGGCTCCGCGTCTAGGGAGCAGTTTCCCAAATTCGCCGAGATCGAGATTGAGATCTTCGGGATCAATTTCTAAAACTTCACAAAGATTGAAAATCTGTTTCTCTAGAGCTTGTAGGCTATCTGCGGCTCTCTCGATTTCCGACTCAGTTAATTTTTCCGCATCCATTCGCCGAATTACCTGCGCTTCCATTAACTGGCGCAACAATTCCACCAAGGTGAGAATCAATGGCGCTAGTCCAGATTTTTTGGGCTTGACGATTAAACTGTCATTGCTATCGGTCATTATGTTTTTGCAGAATTATTTAGCGGAAGGGATCATAGAAGTTTAATCTGCCATAGCCCAGAAATTGCGTGTTAGGGCGATCGCCTTGCGGAGATGCAGAGACTCCAAATAAATAGACCCCATCATAACGGGGATTGCGAATTGGTCTTAGCCCGACTACTAGTTGGCGATTAAGCTCACCATTAGCAGGAATTGGGGGATCAAAAGTAATGACAATTTTCCTTTGATCGCGATCCTGATTTTGGATAATTTCAGCTTTACCCGAAATAGGAAGGCGATCGCCTGAGGGTGCTTGCAAATAGGCAATTGTTTCTTCAAGCCGAAAGTCAAGCGTCTCAAAACCTTCTGATTGAACTATTTCCAGCCTTTGTAAGTTTTCTCCCATACTCTGGGGAAGCGCGATCTTGAAATAATAAGTGGCATTCCGTGCATAGATCACATCTATGGTTGACTCAGCCTCTAGGAATGTTGGTAAATGCAAGAAATACGTCTTACCATCGCGTAACTGCACTGCTCCTGCTTCTAAAGGTGGAAATCCTAAAACTGGAAACCCTAAAACTGGTAACAATGCGATCGCTATCATAACTTTTTTATACATAAACACGTACCATTTTGCTAGCATTGTACGAATAGCTACTTTTTTCGCAGCGATAGGCTTAACGAAAGCCTGACACTCTCATTAAATGCTATCTCATTAAGATAGAGGTATCTACTGTGGTTTCTTCCCCCCCAACATCATCGAATGCCGTACTCAATCTTGAAGGTGCGCTTTCATCTAGTATAGATTCAGCTAGCACAAGTTCTGATAGTACCACAGCCAATAAAATCACTCGTTCCATGATTGCTATTCTTGATTTCGGGTCTCAGTACTCGGAGCTAATTGCTCGACGTATCCGTGAGACACAAGTTTATTCCGAGGTTTTACCCTATCACACTTCAGCCGAAAAATTGCTGAAATCAAATATTAAAGGGATTATCTTGTCAGGTGGTCCTAGTTCTGTTTACGATGAAGGTGCACCACAATGTGACCCTAAGATTTTCGATTTAGGTATTCCTGTTTTAGGCGTTTGCTATGGAATGCAGCTAATGGCGAAACAGCTCGGCGGCACTGTCGAACGCGCTGATCGCGGGGAATATGGCAAAGCAGAATTACAAATCGATGATCCCACGGATCTACTCACTAATGTGGATACAGGGATCACCATGTGGATGAGTCATGGCGACTCGGTAGTGGATTTGCCTAAAGGATTTGAAGTGCTTGCCCATACGGCAAATACTCCCTGTGCTGCGATCGCTGATCATGTCAAAAAGCTGTATGGTGTGCAATTCCATCCTGAGGTAGTACATTCCGCAGGTGGCATGGCGATGATTCGCAACTTTGTTTATCACATTTGCCAATGCGAACCAAGCTGGACTACCGAGACCTTTATCGAAAATGCGATTCGTGAAATCCGCGAACAGGTTGGGACTAAGCGCGTTTTGTTAGCCCTTTCAGGTGGAGTGGACTCTTCCACACTTGCCTTCTTGCTACATAAAGCGATCGGCGATCAACTCACCTGTATGTTTATCGATCAAGGCTTCATGCGGAAGCTAGAACCTGAACGCCTTGTCAAACTCTTTGAAGAACAGTTCCATATTCATGTGGAATATGTCAATGCCCGCGAAAGATTCCTCGAAAAGGTAAAAGGAGTCACCGATCCCGAACGAAAGCGCAAGATCATCGGTGGTGAATTTATTAATGTCTTTGAAGAAGAATCCAGCCGTTTAGGACCTTTTGATTTTCTTGCTCAAGGTACGCTCTATCCCGATGTGATTGAATCTGCGGATACCAACGTCGATCCTGCCACGGGTAAACGTGTTGCCGTCAAGATCAAGAGTCATCACAATGTCGGTGGATTGCCTGAAAATCTGCGTTTCACGCTTGTGGAACCTCTTCGCAAACTGTTTAAGGATGAAGTGCGAAAGGTTGGTACTGCTCTCGGTCTTCCTGAAGAGATTGTCAAGCGTCAACCTTTCCCCGGTCCTGGGTTAGCGATTCGGATTATTGGTGAAATTACCAGCGAGAGATTGAATACTTTACGCGATGCCGATCTGATCGTGCGTCAGGAAATCAATCGCGCAGGTCAATACAATAATCTCTGGCAAGCCTTTGCGGTGCTATTACCAACGGTTCGCAGTGTTGGCGTAATGGGTGACAAGCGTACCTATTCTCATCCTGTGGTTTTGCGTCTGGTAAGTAGTGAGGATGGCATGACTGCGGACTGGGCGAGAGTTCCATATGAGCTATTGGAAACTATTTCCAATCGCATTGTGAATGAAGTAGAAGGTGTCAATCGCGTAGTGCTAGATATTACGTCTAAGCCCCCTGGCACGATTGAATGGGAATAGATTAAATAGAAGGGGGCGCATTGCGTCCCTTTTTTATTGCGATCGCAATACAGATATTGTTTTTAATACAATCAATCTACTGTTAGAATTTGCTAAGATTTTAGAAGCTAAAATATGCGAGAGATGTAAATTAAGGATAAGCAATGTTAGAAGTTACCTTGTCGCCACAGTATCAAGTTCCTATCCCACAAGAAGTTAGAGATTTATTGAATTTAAAGGCGGGACAAAAATTTTCAGTTTTATTGCAAGGTGATTCAATTACGCTTGTCCCTAAATCTTCTGTCCAGTCATTTCGCGGTGTTTTGAAGGGAGCTAATATTAATAATGTTCGCGATCGCACTGAAAGAGTATGAAATTTCTTATTGATACTTGCGGATGGATAGAGTGGCTTACGGACGGTGTATTAGCTGATGAGTTTGCACCCTATTTGAGCGATCTCGATAATGTGATTGTTCCCACTTCCATACAGTACGAACTTCATAAGTGGATATGTCGCGAACGAGATTCTGTATTGGCTATGGAAATTATTGCACTTACGCAACAATCTACAGTAGTGCCTTTTACAGAGTCTCTGGCGTTGCTTGCTTCAGAACTTTCACAAAAGTATAAATTAAGCTTTGCCGATTCAATTATCTATTCAACAGCAAAGCAAGAAAAAGTCAAACTCATTACTTCTGATAACCATTTTGAAAATTTGCCTGATGTAATTTATTTTCCTAAAATTGGACATTCTTAACAAGTATTTGGCAAATCTGTTTACTGATTAAGCAGATTCTTCTAAATTTGTACCTGTAATTAATTCCAAAGGGATCTCTAACAATTCGGAAATTTCATCATTGGTTAAGCCAAGATCTTGCAATTTTTTGATTTTGGATATTTGCTTGTTCTGTTGAGGATCAGACTGTTCTAATGGAACTTTATCTGTTTTTGGTTTAGTACGATCGCTATTAAAATTAACACAATTTATAACATTAGCAATACTTCCATTATTTCCATCACTAATATTAAAATTGATATCTCTCTGTCTTTCTAAAACAGATTTAAGGTTCCCTTTTTTAACTGGTTCTTCAAAAACCTCTGAAAGCATTTGTAGAAGCTCATAACCAGTATCTTTAACATGACCTTCACTCCTTTCAAAAGATTCGGCTATATCCACATATTTTTGGTGATTTAGCGCCCCCTCAATCACTTTTCTTTGTAAATCATTAAGCCTTTTCCCCGTCTTCGCAAACATACTCTCATCAACAAAATTCAGCAATTCTTTAACGTCCATACTTACAAAGTCATAAATCCACAAGCCCGATTATAACCGTCTTTATCCGCTTTTTTTCGTCTTAAATTAAATTTTCAGCGATCCGTCTTTTTCCGCTTTTAAGTCTTTATAAATTCATCTAATATGCTTTTATATACAAATAAATTTAATCTAAGTAAGGAAAAGCTCATGTCACAAGATAATCAAGACGGCAAAAACGAGTTTACAAATATTACTCCTGAAAAAGTTGTCAAAGCTGCCGTTGTTAGTGCAGGAGTAGTTGGAGTCGCTTTGATTGCCCCGATTGGGATAGCTGGTGTAGTAGGAATGGGGCTTATAGGAGCCGCCGCAAGTTGGTTTACAGATAGTGCAGGGGACGCTATCAAGAAAGATAATAAAAAATAATAATATCAATTAGATTTTTCTGATTTTGATATGCATCTTGGAAGAGTCCTGATATGCAAATGCATTCTATTTTATAATACTGATGTTTAACAGAGTAATTCCATCTTTGGATCATATCGAAAATTTTAAGCAACCTTTAACTGAAGGGGAATTACATCTATTAAAATTTTTAGACAACACTTTAAAGAAAGACGAAGTGTTTAAAGATGGTGGTGACTTAACTCAATACAACGGTTGGTTGATTTTTGTCCAGCCTTTTTTAAATGGCAGCCGACCTGATATTATTATTTTTAATCCTAATGTTGGCGTTCAAATCATAGAAGTTAAAGACTGGAATCTAAACAATTATTCTTTTAGAGAAAACAGTACAGGTAAATGGGATTTTTACTTTACAAATAGCAAAGGCAGTTATCCTGAAAAATCTCCTGTCAAACAAGTTGATTATTACAAAGAGAAATTGACTGGTCAGCTTATCCCACAGATAGGAGAAGAGATTGACAAAAATGATAAAAGATATGCACTTATAAAAACATCGATCTATTGCCACAAAGCAACTACAGAGCAAGCGCAAGATTTATTTAGAACTCAAAAAAAAGACTATAAATATTTTCCCGTATTTGGAATAGACTTATTGACAGCTTCCAATTTAAGGAAAATAGTCCCTTATAGCTATTTGCCACAGAGCTATTATTGGAAAAAAGCGTGGAATAAAGAAATTTTATTTTGGTTGTACCCACCTTTGCATTCTATCGAACAATGTCTTGAACTTACATTAAATATTCATCAAGAGAAATTTGCAGAGCCTCAAAAGGGTCATTTTAGAGTTAGAGGTGTTGCGGGCAGTGGGAAAACACAAGTGTTGGCTTATAGAGCTGGCAAACTTGCTTCACAAGGTTACAGAGTTTTAATACTCTCTTTTAACATTACTTTGTGGCATTACATAAAGGATATGGTGCAAAGAAGCCCGTTTGAATTCCGTTGGGATAGGTTCACTTTTAGTCATTTTCATGGATTTTGTAAAGACATATTGAATGAATTTGGCGAAAACTGGCCGAATCAAAATGGAGATGATGAAACGGTTTTCAGAGAAATAGTCCCCAATAAAGTTCTTGAAGTGATTAAAGGAAAGAAATACGAGAAGTATGATGCAATCTTGATTGACGAAGGACAAGACTACTATATCGAATGGTACACTATGCTTCGTCATTTTCTAACTGACAGAGATGAGGTGGTTGTTGTATGTGATAAAAAGCAAAACATTTACAGCCGTAAAACAGAATGGTTAGATAAAAGACGTGCTGGCGTTGAAAAATTTGGTGATTGGATAGAATTAAGAACTATCGTTAGATTACCTGAAAGAATTGCAGGTATTACGAAAGAGTTTAGCGAAAAATTTAACTTAAATAGAGACGTAAAATTTGGTGAGGTTGAACGCTCAAATCTCTTCAATCAGTACATTGAGCATTCTGTATGGTGGAATATCGAAGAAAAAGAATGGTTAAGCAAAGTAAATGAAGGATTTGAAATAATTAAAGAGAAAGGAACGTCAAAACACGTTTCAGATACAGTTATTTTACTTCCGAACAAAAACTTTGGACTTAAATGTGTAAAGTTTTTTGAGACAACCAAAAATATGGAAGTAAATCATGTATTTGAAAATGAGGATGAAGAGCGACACCATAGACACAAAAAAGCATTTTGGATGGGTGACAGTAGATTGAAAATTTCTACAATTCATAGCTTTAAGGGTTGGGAAGTTTTAAATGTGATCTTATACATACCTGAAAACTACTATGAAAGTGATGATGTCTACGACCAAATTGTTTACACTGCAATGACAAGAACAAGACAAAATTTAATAGTAATAAATGCAAATAAGAGGTATTGGGAATTCGTTGATGGACTCTCTAAAACATGGAAGTAAAAAACAGATTACAACGTTTCCTAATCACTGAAGGAGTTGAATCACCAAGTTATACAGTCATTTTGCGGCTAGTGTGATCGCCGAGCTTATAGGATGCATTACTGAAATTTAATGCACCTAATTTTGAATGAAATTGGTGGCTTTAGCGAGCAATAAATTTATTGGTGATGGCGCGATCATTATCTAATTTGGGTGAGGAATTGGCAGTAAATCATTGTAATTCTAGATGTTAATCATAAAATTCTTGAATAATTTTCTTGATTTCCAATGACGTTACATTGTCTTCATCAGATTTTGAGTAAATCAAAACACATAAAATATTCTCAGAGGTTTTAATATAGTAAATTAACCTATAGCCACACTACTTTTACCTTTCTGAATATCACTATTTTTAATGCGAACTTTAAACACTGTATATCCAGTACCTTGAACTTGATCGCCAACTAAGTCACCACTTTGGAGTTGATCTAAAACTGGTTGAAGATCTAATTTAATCCGTCTATAGCGCTTTGCGAAATCTCGAACTTGACGCTTAAAAACATCCGTAAACTGAATCTTCAATTTGGAATGGCGTTGTTGCATAAAAAGGGGAAGAGAAGGTAAATTAGATAAAAATCAGGAGATGGAGTCCCAGCAAATGACACAGAAACATGAGATCCGCAACTGGACAGAGTATAACGCAGGGCTAAAACAAAGAGGAAGCCTGACTTTTTGGATGAGCGAAGAAGTAATTGAAGGATGGTTAAATCAAACATTAAGTGGCAAACGGGGAGCTTCCAAAGATTACAGTGATATAGCAATAGCGACATTTATCACGGTCAAAGCGGTATATCAGCAAGCAGGAAGACAAACGCAAGGACTGTTAGAGTCAATATTTGCCTTGATGGGAATAGATTTACCAGTACCAGACCACAGCACCGTGTCAAGACGGACAGCAAGTTTAAGTGTGACCTTACCAGTAATCCCGAAACAGGGAGCAGTGCATGTAGTAGTTGATTCGACAGGGATCAAAGTATACGGCGAAGGGGAATGGAAAACACGGCAGCATGGAATTAGTAAGAGACGGACATGGCGCAAATTACACCTAGGAGCCGATGAATCAACAGGAGAAATACTGGCTGCGGTCGTCACCACGAATGATTGCCACGATGGAGAAGTACTCGCCGATATTCTCGATGCGATTGATGCTGAAATTGCTCAAGTTTCCGCAGATGGAGCTTATGACCATCGTCATTGTTATGACGAGATTGCCCAACATGGTGCTAAAGCCGTGATTCCTCCGCGCAAAGATGCCAAAATCTGGCAGCATGGCAATACCAATGCTCCACCACATCCGCGTGACCAAAATCTCCGTTATATCCGTAAACATGGGCGTAAAAAATGGAAACGTGACTCAGGTTATCATCGGCGCTCTTTGGCAGAAACTACGATGTTTCGTTTCAAAAAAATCTTTGGTGCTACTTTATGTTCTCGTAAATTTGACAATCAGGCGGTTGAGTTGTTCATCAAATGTGCTGCTCTTAATCGCATGATTCAACTGGCTAAACCTCTCTCCTCTCCTGTTGTTCGTTAATTTTCTAAGATCCTCCATCTTTTGGCTTCTTTTTATTCATGCAACAAAGCCATTTGGAATCATTACTAGACATCAATGCCATCCCAAAGTTCAGAAATATCGTGAACTCGACCTGCTTTAGCATCTTCTAAAGACTGACGCAGATCCTCTAAGATTTTTTCTTGAGGATCATCATAATCTTCTACTAATTCACCAACATCTGTTTGTATTTCCATCTGTACTGGCGAATGTTTAGCTCTAATAAACAAAAGAAAGTCTAGAACTTCGCTTAAAAGATAATCTGAAGTCTGATCAATTTCTTGGATTAACGCCTGTCTAACATTTATTTGTTTAGAAGTCTCTGTAGTTAACATGGCTTAACCTCAGTTCAAAATTACATATAAAGCTAACATACTTAGGAATATAGTGCGATCGCCGATCTTTTGTAGGTTTTCTTACCTTAGCAAGCAGAAAATTTATTGGTGATGGCGCGATCTCTTTGGAGTGCTTACACCTATTATAAAATTCAGTGTTCTTTACTTTTTGAGAGCATTACGAAAAGCATTTGCTGCTTCTAAGCGAGAAGTTTGTGCCATTGTGACACAGCGAGTTAATAACTCTATATCTAAATCTACAAGCTCTGGAATCTCGCTCTGGGAAATCACTTCATAGGTGCGATCGCGTAAACGATAGAGACTAAATATGCCATCTTGCCAAAACCATACTTCAGGAATCTCTAAAGCTTGATAACGTTGTAACTTCTTAGGACTGCCACTAGTAAAAACAACTTCTATTACCAAGTCAGGAGTGGGCTTTGATGTTCCAAAACAGTACGATTCATCTGGTTCAACCGAAACTTCCCCCTCGCGCTGTTGAGTCATTGAACCTGTTGGCTCAAACTCGATATTATTTTCTAAACAAAAAAGTTCGATCAGGAAACCAATAATTGTTTTATAGAATTCGTGGGTGTATCCTGGCATGAGAATTTCGATAGTATCTTGATAATAAAAAAGCCTTACTCTATTGGAATCAGCAAAACCTGCTTGGATGAGCTTAAACTGCTCCCAAGTGATACCTGAATAGATAAGGTGTTGATCGTGATCTTGTTCGCTAGATGTAATGGGACGACTTAGGGCTTGGGTCATAGTGACACCTCAAAGATTAACGTAAAGCCGAAATGTTTTGGGTAGTGCTAAGGTCTCGTGCTGAAGGCGATACCTTAGCATTTAGTATATAGCGCTTTTCAATCAAGCGAGATACAAAGGATTGTTGCCCCACCGAAGGCGGGGCAACAATCCCGTACTTCATAGCGCTTTTTAAGCACTGTTGTGGAAGGAGCGTAAACAGCCGCCAAGTGGCGGTTACTTTTACCCATATTTTTATTGATAAAATCAACTGAATCGCCCTTCGCATTTAGGATTACAGATATGAGTATTCAAGGCTCTCAACAACAGAATACTGATAATGAAGACTTTTATGCGAATCTACCTGTGCTTGAAAATTTTGTAGATATTACTCATAGTGAAAATTTTTATGCGGTTCCTAAAGACTGGGCAGTAATTATTACCGATATTGCCGACTCCACAAAAGCGATCGAAGCAGGAAGATATAAGGATGTCAATCTTTTAGGAGCTTGCTCGATTATTGTTATTTTGAACCTAGTTGGAGACTTAGAGATTCCTTTTGTATTTGGTGGTGATGGAGCTTCGCTTATGATACCTCCCAAATTTATTCCCGATGCTGAACGTGCCTTATTAGCAGTTCAAAAAATGGCTTCCGAGGAATTTAACCTGATCCTACGCACTGGCATTGTTCCATTGGAAGTAATTACCTCAAGCTATGATGTCAAAATTGCTAAGTTGCGAATCTCAGATAACTATACCCAAGCGATCATTAGAGGTGGCGGTATTAGTTATGCCACAAGACTAGTTAAGGACAAGGCAACAACAGATTTATACAGCCCTAAGCTGAATCATAAATATGCGATCGCCGATTTCTCTGGTTTAGAATGCCGATGGCAAGATATCCCCACCCGCCACGAAGAGATTTTGAGTTTAATTGTGCAAGTGACTGCACCAAGCCAGACACAAATCGACAATCTCTATCGTGAAGTAATTAACCAGATCGATCGCATCTATGGGCAAGGTACAGAATGTCATCCTGTTGTGACAGAGAATCTACAACTTGCTTTTCGAGGGAAAAATTTATTATCGGAAACGAGAGTTTTTGAAGCTTCTCAGGGGTGGATCAAACAAACTTTATATCTATGGAAAATCCGCATGATTAATTTGTTAGGACTACTGCTGATGACTTTTAATATCAAGACAGGAAACTTTAATTGGGGTGATTACAAGCAGATTGTTTCGGAAGCCACGGACTTCAAAAAATTTGATGATGTATTGCGGATGGTTATTTCTGGTAGAACCAAACAGCGTCAAAAATTAACTGATTATTTAGAGAAAAAATTTCAAGAGGGGCGACTAGTATATGGATTTCATATATCCGATCGCGCATTGATGACCTGCTTAGTTTTTGAACGCGATGGTCGTCAAGTGCATTTTGTGGATGGCGCTGATGGGGGCTATGCCCTAGCCGCCAAGCAGATGAAGGAACTGATGAAAAGTTAAAGCACAAAGTAATGTCAAAAGTTGTATACCCTAAGGCATCTTTAAAGTGATCGCATTGCAGGGTACGCTAATAGATAGTGTCTATAGCAAAAGGAAACCTCCCGTGCTTTTATCTAAAGGCTTTGAAGTAGAAATATATACCTCTACACCAACGGGGGATGTGATTGGCTTTAGCGATCGCATCGTGGCAAATCTGCATGGGTTTGTGCGCGAACCCGATAGCCGCAATGTCGAATACATCACTCCACCTTTTCTCAAATATGAGCCATTACTGATGGCTTTGGTGGAACCACGCCAAAAACTACGCAGCTATTTGCGATCGCTAGGCGATTATACTTTGATGCCGGGGAGTACGCTGGCTCTGGGGGGAACCGATCATTTCTATCGCTCCGATCCTAATAATCCCTATCACACCTATATTGAGCAGACCTATGGTACGGATGTAGTCACTGCTAGTATTCATATTAATGTTGGGATTCCTGATTTAGAGCTGTTAATTGCCGCCTGTCGCCTCATTCGTCTCGAAGCACCCCTGTATCTAGCTCTCAGCGCCGCTTCTCCTTTTCTCAATGGCAAAGCAACTGGTTTCCATTCTTCCCGTTGGCAAATGTTTCCCAAAACACCAAAGGAAGTTCCCCTCTTCCGTAATCATCATCATTTTGTGGAATGGACAGAACAGCAATTGCAATTGGGAACGATGCAAAATGTGCGTCATCTTTGGTCATCGGTGCGCCCCAATGGTGACAATCGCCCCTATAACCTCAATCGCTTAGAATTACGAATTTCCGATCTAGTGATTGATCCTGTGGCTCTATTAGCAATCACTTCACTTTTAGAAATGCGCCTCACTCAGTTTCTGGAAGCAGGAATTGGCTCATCTCTCGATCCACTTGCACCTAATTCTAGTAAATTTACGCCGAGTGAACTTGCGGAAATTGCCGATCGCAATGAAATCGCCGCAGCTACCAATAGTCTTGATGCTGTGCTAACTCATTGGCAGACAGGGGAAGAGATTACGGCACGGGAGTGGGTGTCCAATCTCTACGAAGAATTGCGATCGCGGGCAAAGGATTCGGGTGTTTGGTGTTTCCTCTCGCCCTTGAAGAAAATCCTTGAACAGGGCAACGAAGCACAACGTTGGTTAGCGGCTTATCACAATGGCATTAGTCCTCGCCAAATCATGACCGATGCGATCGCCAGTGCCGAAAAAATGGATAAGGAACTAGCAGAAGCTCTATTGTTGGCTTAGGTAATTTTCAAGGCAGCACAGGTTGCTGCTTTGAAAATTATGAAAAAACTAGAGCCTTCGGAATGGCGCTGATTAGCTTTTGGGTATATTCCTGTTGAGGATTGGTATAGATTGCTTCGGCGGTATCTAGTTCGACGATCGCGCCTTTGTTCATCACCATAATGCGATCGCTCATAAATTTGACTACACCGAGATCGTGGGAAATGAAAATATAAGTTAACCCAAATTCCGCTTGCAGTTCCTTTAATAAATTGAGAACCTGCGCCTGTACGGATACATCAAGGGCGGAAACAGGTTCATCGGCGACAATTAATTTGGGGTTGAGGGCTAAAGCTCTAGCGATGCAAATGCGTTGGCGTTGTCCACCTGAGAACTCATGGGGATAGCGGCGCATCGCACTTGCGGTCAATCCCACCCGCTCTAGCAAATAGGCAACCCTTTCTTTTCTAGCTTCGGCTTTACGATAGCGATGAAAGCGTTCTTGATGACTATGGACAATCAATGGTTCGGCGATCGCATCACCAACGGACATCCTTGGATTGAGGGAACCATAGGGATCTTGGAATACCACCTGCAAATCACAGCGTAAATTCTGGAGAGCCTCACCCTTAAGCTTCGAGATTTCTTTCCCTTCAAATTTAACGGAACCCATCACAGAATTGGTTAAGCCTAAAATTGCGCGTCCTGTCGTTGTTTTCCCACAGCCAGACTCGCCCACCAGTCCAAGGGTCTCTCCGGGGTAGACATCAAAGCTAATATTATTGACAGCGACGAGATACCGTTTTTTTAAGCCTAAAACACTGCGAATGGGGAATTCAATTCTTAGGTTTTGCACAGAAAGAAGTGGTTCTTGCTTTTGGAGTTCGCTCAAACGCGCCGCCGTTTCCTCGGGTGGGACAACTTCTAAATAGCGAGGATCGGATGGTTCTTTCTCAACGATGACACCATTCTGCAATTCCATAAAGTCGCTGACCGTTGGTAACAAACGCAACTGGCGATCGGGCTGAGGACGGCAAGCGATCAAGCCTTTGGTATAGGGATGCTTAGGACTTTGGAAAATGGATTGTGTATCCCCTGATTCCACAATTTCCCCTTGGTTCATCACGATCGCGCGATCGGCAATCTCTGCCAAAATCCCTAAGTCATGGGTAATAAAAATCATCGACATCTGACGCGATCGCTGAATTTCCTTGAGCAGTTGCAAAATCGCCGCCTGTACGGTCACATCTAGCGCCGTAGTCGGTTCGTCGGCAATAATCAACTGAGGATTGCAGGAAATTGCCATCGCAATCATCACCCGTTGCAATTGTCCGCCAGAAAGCTCATGGGGATAGCGTTCGATTAATTGCTCAGGATTGGGTAATTGCACCTCATTAAATAACTGGATCGTGCGAGTCTCTGCTTCTTCCTTAGAAACTTTCTGATGCATTTGAATCGCTTCGATGACCTGATAGCCGCAGGTAAATAGAGGATTGAGCGAGGTCATGGGTTCCTGAAATACCATCGCCATGCGATCGCCGCGATATTGCAACATTTTTTGAGGTGATACGCGCACCAGATCTACGGGATGGCTGCCCTTGGGATGAAATAGCACCTGCCCGTTGGTAATTTTGCCTGATTCTCCTAGCAATCCCATAATTGCCAAAGCTGTTGCCGATTTGCCAGAGCCAGATTCGCCGACGATGCCAAGAGTTTGACCTTGGGCAAGATCGAAGGAAACATTTTTGACAGCATGGACGAGGCTATCATCGCCACGGAAGCTAACTTGCAAGTTAGATACCGCAAGCAATAAATCTGTAGTCTGGTTCGGGGCTTGGTCAGAAGCTGGAGATGGTGACATAGATTATGAATTAGCAGCAGAATTAATCATTATTATAGGAGGGTGATTCGCAATAGGAGATAATTTGCCCGCTTTGTGAGCAAATTATCTCCTATTATTTTAGAAAAAGTCAGGAAATATGCGTCTTCCCTATTCTCAACTTCCCATTCCCGATCTGAGTAAAGCCGCTTTTATTGCCAATGATGCGGTGGTGGTTGGCGATGTGCATCTCAGCGATCGCGTGAATATTTGGTACAAAGTCGTCATCAGAGCCGATGTCAACCGTATGGATATTGGCTACTGCACCAATATTCAAGATGGCACAATCATCCACGGTGATCCCGATAAACCTTTAGTAATTGGCGATTATGTGACTATCGGGCATCGAGCCGTAATTCATTGTTCCGAAATAGGCAGAGGTTGCTTAATTGGGATGGGCGCAATTCTACTTGAAGGGGTAAAAATTGGTGCGGGTAGTATTGTCGGCGCGGGAGCCGTAGTAACTAAAGATGTGCCTGCGGGTGTGGTGGTGGCAGGAGTTCCTGCCAAAGTGATGCGCGAACTTTCAGAAGCAGAACAACAAGATGCGATCGCCCATGCCGAAAATTATTACCAGCTATCGCTGTTGCACAAATAAACAAGAAGCGCCGCATTGCGGCGCTTCTTGTTTAGACTTTAGCAAGTTGTTTGCTCTTAATTACTTCTGCCGCGCACATCCTACCCGATAGCGTTGCGCCTTCCATACTATCGATGTAGTCCTGCATCGTGTAGCTACCTGCAAGGAAGAAGTTCTTCACAGGAGTTGCCTGAGCGGGACGGAAAGGATCTTTGCCGGGGGCTTCACGATAGAGAGACTGGGCGAGTTTGACCACACTTGACCAAGTAACATTCAACTTATTAGAAGATGGGAAAATCTGATGTACTTGAGCAATCATCTTCTCGACGATCGCTTCATTGCTAAGCTTAATGTAATCATCCGCAGGGGTAATTACTAACTGCAACAGTGAACCTTCGCCTTCTTTGTAATAATCAGTAGGACTGGTAATCGCTAAATCCGCAAAGGTAGAGAAATCCACTTTCACAGCATAGAGCAAGTTATCAATATCCGTTACCCAACCATCGAAGCGCAGTTGCACCGTAATGACTGGCACAGCATCAAGCTTATAGATATTGTCAAACTGCGACCATGCTCGCCATTTCTCAGGGATAATCCGCTTCACCCCTGGAATATCCGTGGCGCAAATATAGACATCAGCAGTGACGATTTCTTCGCCATCTTCTTTACCGACAATTAATCCAGTGACGCGAGTATCTTCACCTTCGCCTTCAAATAGAACTTCGCGCACACCACGACGCAAATGAAACTTGCCGCCTTTAGATTCAATATGCTTCACAATCGGCTGATGTAGAAACACTTCGGGAGAACCTTCGAGCATTCTCAAAATGGAAGCTTCGGTGCGGGATGCAAAGAATTGGAAGATGGTGAGCATACATCTTGCCGAAATGTTTTCGCAGTCGATGAAACCTAAACCATAGGCGATCGCATCCCACATCAGGTCAAGGCTCGCTTGCGATCCACCCATGCCTAAAAACCAATCTTTGAAGCTGATGTTGTCAAGGGCGCGGATTTCTTTCATTGCGCCAACATGATCGACTAAGCCGCGAATTAGAGGACTGCGCCCGATCGCGATCGCATTTTGGATTTTGTCCTTAAGCGGTAACTGTCCTGTGGTCACAAATGCCTTTAAACCATGAAAAGGTGCGCCACCAAAGTTACGAAAATCTAGGGCAGCCTGTGCGCCACCAGGATTAACGAAAATATGGGTATGTTCCTTGAGGCGGAGATGCTTGAAGGCTCCCGTCTTTTTCATCAGGGCAAAGAGGTTGTAATAGCAGCCAAAAAATACATGCAAGCCCATCTCGATATGGTTGCCATCTTTGTCTAGCCAACTGCTGACCTTGCCGCCGACAAAGGGACGGGATTCAAAAAGTTCTACTTCATAGCCCTGCTCACTGAGTTCTACGGCAGTACTCATACCAGCTAAGCCTGCACCAATAATCGCTGCTTTCATGTTTTGTTATGCTCGACCCTTACCGTCGTTATCTTGTAATAAATTTGCTTAACATATTGTAATCTTGTTTGGAGCCTCTCGTGGGAAATTCAGTCAGGCGATATAGCTGCGTCTTTGATTGCTTTACGAGAAATGTTGGTGACATATAGCGTTACTAAAACTGTGGCAATTAATCCAATGATGCGAATAGCCCATTGCCATGTGAGACTGGGAGACTGCGGAGCGCTGCTACCAATACGTGCAAGATCGCCAGCAAAAGAGCCAATATAAACATACATCACTGTTCCCGGAATCATGCCGATGGAAGCGATCGCATATTCCTTCAATCCCACACCAGTGATGCCAAAGGCGTAATTTAATAAATTAAAGGGAAAAGCAGGAGATAGGCGCGTTAATAGCACTATTTTGAAACCCTCATGGGCAACAGCGCGATCAATTGCCACAAACTGCTGATTTCCCTCAATCTTTTTGCCAATCCAATCACGGGCTAAATAGCGTCCAATCAAAAAGGCAGCGATCGCCCCTAAAGTTGCGCCGATAAATACATAGATCGAACCCCAAATCACGCCAAATAATGTACCTGCGCCTAGGGTCAAGGCAGAACCGGGGATAAAGGCAATGGTCGCGATAATGTAAATCAGAATGAAGGTAATTCCACCAACATAGCCTAAGCCTTCAATCCATTTCAGGATATTGAGAAATAGTTCTTGCGGCTCGAAAGTGCTGATGTTTATATTTTGTTGGGCAAAGGCTGGACTAGAGATGATCGCATTGGTAAATAAAAAGGCGATCGCGATTAAACTCACCATCCAAACTTTGGATAGCGCTTTCCCATAAGAAGAGAACTTCAGGAAATTCTGTGTTTCCATTAGCAACATCCACCTCCGTTATAGTGCCAATTAGAGTCAGTCACAATGACTTCTTGTGGAAATTTATGTGCTAGTTTTGCTGCTGTTTTATCACATACGGAGAGAGGATTACCCCGTTGTAAATTATGCCCTGCATGATCATCAAGATATTCCTCAATACCGCTATATATGGCGGTTTTACCTGTAAAGACACAGGCTCCATCATTGGGAATGGGAACTTTAAACGATACAGTATCTAAACTTTCTAATAGTAAAGGCGTTTCCAATTCAAAGCTATGGGTATCGAGTAGGCGATAGGGGCGACGAGCGCGGACTTCGATTTGTCCGAATCCAACATCGATGAGATGCTGAATATAATCAGCGTAGGTCATTGCTCCCGATAAGCACATAGCCCGCAACCGTTCATCTGCTTGCAAGTTGGCAGGGATAGGACGAGTGGCGATCGGGTCACTCATGATCAATCTTCCCTTAGGTTTGAGAACTCGATAAACTTCCTTCAGCGCTCTAGTTAAATCCTGTGGCTCAAAGATATTAAAGAGACAGTTTTGAGCAACTACATCAACCGATGCATCGGCTACGGGCAAATTGAAGGCATCACCTTCGAGAATTTCCACAAAATTGCGATCGAACCAAGCATTCTCTTTTGCGGCTAGTTTAAGATTTTGATCAGCAGCTTCTCGCATCGCAGCTACAGGATCGACGGCAATAATACTGCGTTGACGACGGCAGAAATAGGCAAATTGCAGGGCTTCTAAACCACCACCAACACCAATATAGAGAACGGTAGGATTGTTGCGTAATTCCGTAGGGTGGATGGTTGTACCACAGCCATAGTTCATTTGCTGCATGATTTCAGGAATCTTGAGATCGGGGTACTGCAATGGTGGCGTGCTAATGCAACATAGTCCCACCTGTGGTTTTGTGGCTGCTTCTGTATAAAATTCGGCGGTGGTTTCGAGATAGCTCATGGAGATAGGCAGTGATTTGGGATAGTCAGCGCTATGCACTGACTATCTTATGTTAAAGCAATTCTGTAGAACGTTCGGCAAGTGGCGATCGCTCACCCTTGCTGAGAGTAATGTGACCTGCTAGCGGATCATTTTTAAATCGTTCCACTACGTAGGTGAGACCATTACTTGCCGCATCGATAAAAGGACTATCGATTTGTTCTGGATCGCCTGTCAAAACTACTTTAGTGCCTTCCCCAGCACGGGTGAGGATGGTTTTGACCTCATGGGGAGTCAGGTTTTGGGCTTCATCGACAATTAGAAATTGTTGGGGAATTGTCCGCCCACGAATATAGGTAAGTGGCTCAATCTGTAGCAGACCACGCTCTATTAAGTCTTCATGTCCGCGACGCACATGGGGATGGAGGCTGCGTTTTTCCTTTGTGTCTTTAGGAGACTGTGCGCCGAAAATCAAATCAAAGTTGTCATAAATAGGCTGCATCCAAGGGGTGAGCTTTTCCTTGATGTCCCCTGGTAAATAGCCGATGTCTTTACCCATAGGAATGACAGGGCGCGAAATGAGTAGTCTGGTATAGCTGTGTTCATCGCTGACTTTATGGAGTCCTACAGCGATCGCTAATAAGGTTTTGCCAGTACCCGCTTTACCAACGAGGGTAACAAGAGGAATGGCATCATTTAATAAAAGATCAAGGGCAAATTTTTGTTCGCGATTGCGAGCTTTAATTCCCAAAACACCTGCGTTGGCGATTTCATTAAGGGCAACCAATTTGCTGGAATGTTGGTGACAATCTTTGACGATCGCTAAAGCTGTATGGGAAGGATTGATTTCATCCACTAGCATGACAGCTTGATTGGGACAAAACTCACCCTCAAGGGTAATCGCATCATGTTTAAAAAGCTGATCGATTTTGTCCGATCGGACAGTTACTTCGGCAAGCCCTGTATAGAGTTCGGAAATATCAACCTTATTGGTTTCATAGTCCTCCGCCTCTAGTCCTAATGCATCAGCTTTAATCCGCAGGTTGGTGTCTTTGCTGACCATCACCACACGACATTGGCAATGTTTCTTCAATTCGAGTGCCACAGCTAAAATGGCGTTGTCATTGCGATCGCCTTCTAGCTCAATTGGCAAGGTTTTCAAAGTTTCGCGATCACAGAGAGCGACTCTGAGCAGTCCCCCATTTTCTAAATCAATACCCTTGATAATATTCCCCTGACTTCGCAAATCATCCAGTTCACGAGAAACCTGTCGAGCGTTGCGTCCGATCATTTCAGGTTGTTTCTTAAAGCGATCGAGTTCTTCAATAATGGTCATCGGCAAGACTACTTCATTATCCTCAAAGCGCCTCATGGCAGTTGGGTCATACAACAGCACATTAGTATCAAGTACAAAAGTCTTTTTCATATCGTTAACTCTAAAATATAGAGTTTTGGCAGTGAGTTCATGCTCATTTCCAAAACAACAGTCAATTGCATTAAAGATTTTGGGAATTTGATTTTGCCTTAGACAAAATCAAATTCGTTATAAGTAGCTGGATGCAATTAAATATAAAGCCCCAAAACCTGTGGCGCACGCGCAGCGTGCGCCACAGGTTTTGGTTCTGGTTTTTAATTACACCTAGCTACGTAGATGTCTAAATCTTGACACTTTTGCGGTGGTGATGACGATTATGTGTAGCGATCGCCATAATGCTTAACGCAATGCAATCTAATAAAAAGAGGAAGTCGGCGCGAAGCGCCGACTTCCTCTTTTAAAGTTTCCTTTTTTAGTTAGAAAAGAGTAGAACCATTGGGAATCAAGTCTTTGAGGTCAAGCATCTTACGAACTACATCAAAGGTAGACTGGCTATCATTGATGGGAATCAATGAGCTTAATTGTCCTGGGAGAACCTGCATCACAGGAGGCATATCTCTGGTGAATACACTGACTGTGCGCTCAATTAGAGATTGTTCACCTCTAGAGAAGGCATTGGTATAGGTGCATTGAGTTGGAGCTGGTGGCAAGCCTCCGACGTTAAATAAACTTGTCGAAATTCCTTGAGATGTCGTCAAGAAACGCGCCACAGTTTGGGTGACAACGGTGGTGGTGGTGATTTGGGTGAAGTAGTCGTAGGTTTTTACATCACGATCAATACGACCAATGCGCTGAGAATCGATACCAGCAACAGTCCGCAATGTGCCATATGCCAATGGATCGCTAGGCAAAACCAGACTAATCGCAGCAAAGTTTTTGAGCAACTGTACTTCGGTATAGCCCAAGGGACGATTTTGTAGATCAAACAGACGCACAACTATGCGATCGCCAGGATTTAAACCACGAATAAAGGTTGCCCGTTGATTAACTGTAAAGCGGTAATCTCCCACAAAACGTTCCTTAAGGAAGCCATTGGGACGCTTAGACTTCAGAGATATACGTGCAATTACCTGAGACAGACGTTGTGGCGACTGCAACACTGCAAGGCTGAAATGTCCGCGATGAGGATTCTTCTTGGACTGTTCAACGCCATCACGATATTTACAGTTCTTACTGTCGGTGCGGCGACTGTCTTTATCATCGTCATCGCGATCTCGGCGATCAGCTCTACGGTTATCGTAGTGAATATTGCCACCGTTTTTGTCATCGGTGCGGCGATTGTCATGACCATTGGAGCGATCCTTGTTATCGGTGCGACGGTTGTCTCGATGCTCTTTGCGATCCTTGTCATCATCACGACGATAATCGCGATAATCACGACGATCTGACGCATCGCAATCGTAGTCATCATCTTCGTCATCATCATTTTGGGTGACGATGATCGGCTTCATTTGCTGAGTCTGGACAGTTTGGGTGGTTGTCGTTTGAGTGGTTGTTGTTTGACTGATTTGCGAATCGTTGGAAATACCTAAATCGCGATCGGTAAGAATGGTATTACCAGAGGTATTGCTGATTGTGGTTGTAGAGGTGCGTCTAGCAATTACTTCAGAGGCAGTCACCGTTGTAATCGATGAGAAGGATTTAATTTCCTCGATTTCAAAGCGAGCGTCTTTAATCCCGTTAGGCAAATCATAGCGAACACTTGTAATCGCTTTGAGATCGCCATTGTAGATATCGTCTAGAGAAATCCTTTCACTTAAGCTGCTTAGAGAAATTACTTCAACAGGCGGGAAGAATTTTCCTGCTTGTTTAGAGAGTAGTCTTGCCCCAGAATTGGTATAAACTTCACGCCATTCCCCTGCACGACGTACATAAAGTTGGTAAACCACGTTGGCGTAGTTTGTGTTTGGTTTGTTCAAGACATCAAACAAAATGCCAATGCTAGAAAGATTCCCCGAATTGTCTAAAAGCTTTAATAGTTTTACCCCCGTTTGCCAGTCTTGAGGGACTTGGGCAACGATTTGAGGAACAGATGGTGCAGCGATCGCTTCTAAGGTAGAGATAAAGGGGGCAGTGGCGAGAGTTGCTGCCAGTACAGATAATGAAGTTCTATGAAAAGTTTTACCCAGTTGCTTCCGAAAATTTTTCTGAAAAATATTCATCGTAATTTGTTCCCTAGCGTAATTTACTGCATGATTTACTAGTGTTCACCTAATCTGCGTTGGCGCAAGACTATACAAGCACTCAATGCGCCACAATATTTCAGTACACAAGCCTCTAAAATGCAGACGATCTCGTGAGTTTTTTGTTTCAGGTTTTTCCAAAAAAAGAAAAAAAGATTCACCTGTATGAAGCTTGTGCTTAAAATATTTTTTGTGTCATGGCGAAGCCATGACACAAAAAATATTTTAAATAGCTAGGTTTTAAGACCTAAAGTGCTGTGCCGCACAGCACTTTGCTGAGTTACTTAAAGAAATCTGGAGATTTGAATTTGTGCCCAGAAATTTTGCAGCCGATCGCTAATAGTGGCGATCGGAAATCTTGGTTGCTGTTGCCACTTATCTAGTAAAAAATGCCCCATTGGTGTGAGTCGAAAACTATCAGTGATGCCTTGCCCGTCAACTTCACGACGTAAAACCCCGACTTGGATCAGCCATAGCAGAGAATTTTCGGTAATGATTAAATTGCTAGCGCGAGTGAGATATTGATTTTTGAGTCCTTCATTACCTGCGATCGCTCGTAGATTTACGCCTTGGGTTGCCATATCCGCAAACAATTTCACTGTAAATGGTGCACAGCGCAAAGCAATTTCGGCTCTTTGCAGGATATGTGCTTCATACTCCGCAAAATTTTTATGATCACTTTGGGATGATTGAGGCAGGGTTTGGCTAGACATTTTTATCGCAAGGTTTAATTTTTTATTTAATTGCTTAATTATCAGCGAATTTCATATTTTGTGACTCTGGCAATGTGTAGAAATAACTAGACAAAAGCTCAAAATAATGAAGCACCTCACTAAGTGAGGTGCTTCATTACAACAATTATTAGCAAATTTCTATTTTATAAGCCCGAAAGCAAAAGCCTTGCGTAGCAAGGCTTTTGCTTTGAGATAGGGTTGGCGTAGCTAACCCTATCTCAAAGCCCGTTTTAAATTATTCCGAACTTGTGTTGTATAGAGAGTTTTAGATGAGTATGTGCTCATTTAAAATTCAAAAATTGATCCCAGTAAGAGTTTCGAGTTTTCATTTTGCCTTAGGCAAAATGAAAACTGTTATAGCTGTTGAGGATTAGTTGTATCTATTAGGATCTTTCTTTTCTTTTTTTTCGGAAGGATCTTTTTTAGGCTTCTTTGCCTCTTTATTGCCCTTTTGTTCTTTTGCCATGATTTTCTCCAGTGCAGATTAAAGAGGATACGATAAGTAGATTTTTTGTCACTTATTTCTCTCCATTCTACCTTGATTCTAAATAATCTGTGAGCTTTCTCTGCATTCACTCCTAAGAAGCTTCTATTCCCACAATGCTCACTATTCAAGCAATCCATTAGGGTGAAGCGATATTTAGAGCGATCGCCTTATATTAAATTCAATAGCTAAAAACGCTAGAAGTCCAGCTAGAGAGCGATTGCAATGATGTCCACTAACCCAAAAATTCACTCTCCCATCAGTAATGCCTTCGCGAGGGGAATCGCATTAAAGAAGATGTATGAACTGGGGCGTAAGGATTTTGATTCCGAAAACTTTTCAGGACTGAAGCTATCTTGCTGCAAACTCCCAGCTATTAATTTAACAAGTTCTGATCTGCGAGATGCTGACCTTGACCTTACTGATTTAAGTGGAGCCGATTTGCGGGGGGCAAATTTAGAGCGATCGAGTCTGAGTTTTAGCAATCTTAGTAATGCTGATTTGAGTAATGCGAATTTAAGGGGCGTAAATCTAGGGGGAGCAGATTTAAGTGGTGCGATTCTTAGGGGAGCGATTCTCAAAAATGCGAATTTACGGGGTGCGAATTTAAGTAATGCTCATTTGGAATTTGCTGATATGCAAGAGACAGACTTAACGGGGGCAAATTGTTTTTCTTGCAATCTAAGTTATACCAATCTCAAAAAAGCGAATTTGACGGAAGCTAATCTGAACAATGCAAATTTGCGGAAAAGCGATCTAACTGAAGCAATATTAGAGGGAACAGGTTTAAACAATGCAAATTTGGAAGGGGTAAATTTGCCAAGTATTACTGAACAATTTTCATAGAGAAACAAAAAGCCC
Source organism: Pseudanabaena yagii GIHE-NHR1 (assembly GCF_012863495.1). NCBI lineage: Bacteria > Bacillati > Cyanobacteriota > Cyanophyceae > Pseudanabaenales > Pseudanabaenaceae > Pseudanabaena > Pseudanabaena yagii. The sequence continues at coordinate 779,537 of NZ_JAAVJL010000001.1, read as the reverse complement.
CTAAAGGAGCTTTTTGTTTCTCTACAATGTTTGTTCGCTATTGGGACGAGGACGAACACGGCTGGGGGTTACGTCTGGCTCAGGCAGAGGGGTGTATTGATTGCCTGTAAAATCCTTGCTGACTCTGAGTCTTTGACTAGTGATTGTGATTCCTGACTCACGGACTAGAACTACAGAAATCCAGCGATCGCCTGATGTAAAAGGAGCCTGTCCGATCTTAAATAAACCACCAGCTCGCAAAGGCTTGAGATTGATCGTGTTGTCATTAAGATAATTTTTAGCTTCGACGGGTTCCTCGATCGCTGCACCTAATAACAGATTTGTGCCAAGTGGCTCAGTGACGATCGCATCAAGGACATACTGACGACCGACACCAATCAGTTCAGGAACCTTCAGTTTTACCATTGGCGGTGCTTCACCTGTACTCAGCGAAGATTGCTCTGAGAGAACTTGCTGTGAGGTGACTTGCAATTGCCCATTGATATTTTTATAGGTTTGGGTAGAAATCAACCTTGCGTCTAGCTTAAAGTTATCGTTCTCTACGCCCTTTGTGCCCTGCACCATCGTTACTGTTTCCGCAGTAATCGTGTCGCCTTGCTTATCCCATTTGGAGATTTCGGTGCGATAACTAATATTCTTGTAACGTTGCCAGAGTTCACGCAGTACCTGCTTATAGCGATCGCGGTTTAGCCCATCAGCATGATTAAAAGTTGGGGCATAGTATTTCATCACCGCTTCAATGTCTTGACTACTGGCAGCTTTATCCAGTGCATACACGATATTTGCTAGCTCAGGTGGGGCTGGCTTCGATGATTGGGCCGCAAGTATAGGATTAGCGATCGGTGCGATCGCTGTAACTGTGGCAGAAACGAGGAACAGAGCAATTCGTTTGAACATGCGTAACTCTAAGTCAATAACCTGATAATGATGAGATTTAGTTGATGAAATTGGGACTAGCCCAATTGGCAACCCTGATGATGTTTGATAGCAATTTCCGATCAAATGAACCACAATAAATTTTTTGAAAGTGTTGCTAAGCAACACTTTCAAAAAATTTATTGGTTCGGGTTTGAGTGTAAATCGCTAGAAGAATGGGACAACGCAAGAAATTGTTTCTCATTTATACGCCCTGATTGGTACAGTGTCTCATTTATTTCCGAGATTTTTAACACCGCATGGGGTGAATAGCCACTTTGTTGAATGCGATCGCGTACTCCTGCCTCATGATCAATAAATACAACAATATCGCGTACCTTTAGACCACAGCTTTCGATTTTTTGTGCCCCCTCGATTGCACTTTTGCCAGAAATCAAAATATCATCGACGACCACAATGGTTTCACCTGCCTCATAGTTACCCTCGATCAAGCGTCTCGCGCCGTATGCCTTGACCTCCTTGCGTGGAAAAATCAGCGGAAAATTGAGCCGTAAGGCAAGCCCTGAGGCTGTTGGCAGAGAACCATAGGGAATCCCTGCAATGCGGTCAAATTGTAAATTTTGCAAGATCTCAGCATAAGTACCAATCACCGCATCAAACACCTGTGGATTGGAGATAATCTTGCGTAAATCGATGTAATAGGGGAAAACTTGACCAGAGGCTTGCACGGTTTCTTCAAAAGTAATGCAACCAATGTCGAACAGTTGCAAAATTAAATTTGTATGTGAATTTGAGTCGGGATGCCCTTGGCGATCCAGTAAACATACATTCGGAACCCATAGCTCACAGCTAGGTCGTTGATGAGCAGTTAAGGCGATCGCTTGATTGACCTCATCCCTTAGCGATCGCACAAATTGAGCAGGTTCGCCGATGGCTAGCGCATCCTGATTGACTGGCAAAATTAAGCCATCACCATTAGCATCTAGCCCCGCATTGAGAATTGCCGCTAAGTTATCAATCTTGTATTGATTTTCCTGACTGTTACCCTGACTATTTGCCCAAATACTACGGGCGAGAATTAATCTTTCAGGCGCAAGCGATCTCACTTTTGCTAAAGCCTCGATATTTGCTGCCCCCACTTCTAGGGCTAAAGTCTCCATCCCTGCCCAAGCTTGACAGTTTTGCACCACATTTAGATATAAAGGCTGATCTCGGTTGGGGTATTCCTGAAAATCTTGAGCAGTGGTGTTTGAGGAATAGCAACTGACAAATATTGCTCTATCGGGATACATCAAAAAACGTGCCGCTAAATCTTGCCCACCATAGGGGCTTAAAGTGATTGCATCCACCCCCCATTGCTCAAAGGCTGTCTTTGCCATCACTGTGCTGCTATTGATGTCAGCGTGCTTAGCATCGAGAATAATCGGTATTTCAGGAGGAATGGCAGCGAGTGTCTTGGCTAATAGCTCTAAGCCTGCGGAACCCAAGGCTGTATAAAATCCCAACGTGGGCTTATAGGCACAGACTAGATCGGCAGTGGACTGAATTATGAAATTCATCCATTCCCAGAGATAAGCAACGGCATGGTCGTGATGGGTTGCCGACTCAGCATCATACTGCGCCTTATATTTAGCAGGCATCACTTCAGGATTGGGATCTAGCCCCAAACACAAAATACTTTGATTAGTGGCGATCGCTGCCCTGAGTTTCGAGGCAAAGCTCATAAATTTAGCGGTTATTTAGCGGCTTGGTAAGAAGCATCGATTTGCAGACTGCAACAAATATACTGCTTCGGTATTCATTATTTTGAAGTTTATCGCGTATACCAATCAGGGTTATGTCTCCGCCTTCGGCGGAGACATAACCCCTTAATAAGCGCCTTATAGTGATTTAGGTGACGGTGTGAAGTACTGTCATTTAGGAAGTAAAGAAGGTGTAGATTTGCGATCGCTCTCCCACCTTTGTCCTTGCAAAAGCTTGTTTTTCCTAATAATTTCTTGCAAGAAAAAATAATTTTTTGTCTGGTTCATGATCGCGAGTTGTCATATTTTCTCGAAATTGATGTAGAATCTCCCTCGTTCTCGTTACGCAAATTCCCAGAGTATTTATTCCTAGTCTTCTACAAGTAATTTAGAAATTAGGAAAGTCGGCTTAGCCAAAACTTTTCTAATCCTGCAACACCTTTTGTGCATTTTTGTACTGCTTGTAGCTTGCCCTTAACCCTCCTATAGCGCAACGTTCCAATGCAAAATTTTATTTCTCGCTCCCTCTACATTTTTCATCGATCGCCTAGTTCTCTGCCAAATGGTAAAGCTAGAGCTGTGAATATGCATCTCATGTTATTAACCCTTGGTGGTTTGGCTAGCAGTTTAGTGATCGCTGCACCTATCGCTCATGCTAATCGTCTCGAAACCTTTGTCTACGATTTGACCGATAGCAAGATTGAGTTTTCCCTCAAAAATGACATTGAGCCAAAGGGTTCAGTAATCAGTAACCCCACCAGAATCGTGATTGATTTACCAGGGATTGTCTATCAAGGTCCAACGGTACGCCGCAGGGTCGGTCGGGGAGTACAGGCTGTGCGTGTAGGACAGGTGGATGCCAATACCACCAGAATGGTGGTCGAATTTTCCCCTGATGTCACGATTAACCCACAGCAATTAAAGCTCAAGTCTCGGCAACCGGGGAAATGGTCAATGCAGTTGCCTCAAAATATTGCAGCGATCGATTTGAATAGTGTTTCTAACTTTACTTTACCGATCACGGGCGCAGTCATTAGTTCAGGTTTTGGTTGGCGAGTACATCCTGTCACAGGCGAGAGAAGATTACATAAAGGCGTAGACTTTGCTGCTCCCACTGGCACGCCAATTTTTGCGGCGGCTGATGGTATGGTGACTGATGCAGGTTGGACAGATGGTGGTTATGGCAATATTGTCGAACTACGCCATAGTGACGGGTCGGTGACGCTATATGCTCATACCAATAGGGTTTATGTATCTAAGGGACAGGTTGTAAATAAGGGACAAGCGATCGCTGAGGTTGGCACAACGGGACGCAGTACTGGTCCCCATCTACACTTTGAAGTGCAGCCCGATGGTAAAAATGCCGTCGATCCAATGGATTATTTGCAAATGCGCCAAGTCACCCTCGACCTCGCTTCTAATAGTTTCAAAGATTAAAGAGAAAAGTACTCTTATGGGTGCTTTTGTAGATTTTTGTGGTTTGTGGAAGTGCCCCCCGAAGGGGGTGTACTTTCACAAGCTATTCAAAACCCAAAAGATGAATGGCGGCGCGAAGATCTGCTAGTCATCTTTGGGGTTTATGTCCTAAGCAAGGCTTTCATTGCTATGGATAATTCAAATAAGAACTACAGCTTCGACTTCGCTCAGCTAGCTTACACCGATGGCTGAGCGGAGTCGAAGCCCCTCTGTAAATTATTTAAAACAACTATATATCTAAATTATGGGAGATCGTCTTACAGAGTATTGAGAGAAACATGTTTTTAGAAATTAACTGATTATAATTCAAGAGTAATCTAATCAAAACTCTCTACAGAGTCAATCAACATGAGTGCAGAGCAAAATTCAGGTCTTGGTGGATTCGTTAGTGGTTTACAACAGAAGGCTAGTGAACTATCTGAAGGGCTGAAGGATCAAGTTGAGAAAGTTGTTGGTGAAGAAAATGTCAAAAAAGTCACTGATGTCTTAAATACAGATGTTGGTGCGATCGCTAAAGATTCCACTGGTAAAGCCATTGATGCTTTAGAAACTGCTACTGGTCGTGATATTGATGGCGATGGCGATATTGGTGGCAAGCCCCAATCTTAATGTCTAGATAGGAGCGACAAAAAATGTCGCTCCTATTTAATCTAGATAACTACGAATTGAGAGAAGATCTAGATGTTCTTCTAGTAGATCTGCCATGCTGTTATAGAGATTTTGTTGATGCTCTTGCCAAGAAATAGCGGCAGGTTGATGTTGAGATATATTGGCTAATTGAGTCAAAGCCTGACGTGCATGGGCTGACTCAAAGAGACCATGTAAATAACTGCCCCAAACGCGATCGCCTTTTATCCCTTCATCGTAATATTCGCGATCGCCATCTGTTTGTAGCACCCGTAGCAAAGGCTGTACCTGATGAGATTCCATTCCATCAATTAATTTCGTTACGCCCATATGGATTTCGTAAGCCATCCATTGATCAATAGATTGTGCTGATTTCCAGATCGCTTGGACTTGACGTACCTGTTTTGATGCGAGAAATTCTGTACTAATTGGTAATAGCCCTAGCCCTGCTACTTCCCCTGATGTCCCAGCAACACCTTCGCGATCGCCTAGATATTTTCCTAACATCTGATAGCCTCCGCAAATGCCGACTATCGTTATGCCCTGCTGGTGAGCATTGAGAATTGCGCGATCTAATCCCGTAGTTCGCAACCATTGCAAATCGCTCAGAGTGTTTTTGCTACCAGGGAGAATAATAATCCGCGCATTCTCTAGTTCTACAACCGTTTTTACCCAAACAGTTTCAATTCCTGAATCCAATTGCCAAGGCTGACTGTCTTGAGAATTTGATAAATGAGGAAATCGAATCCATGCAATTTTTGCTCCTTTGCCTTTAGATTCTGCTTCACTACAAAGACTATCTTCGCTCTCAGGCTGAAGGTCTGTGGCATAGGGAAGTACACCCAAATAAGGGAAGTGTGGCATATGCTCACGAAAGTGTTTCTTGGCATCGCTAAAAAGGCGCAAATCTCCCCGAAATTTATTGACAATGAATCCTAAACCTAATTCCTTCGCAGGCTGAGGAATCAAATGATGCGTACCAATAATCTGGGCGAATACACCTCCTTTTTCAATATCGCCAACTAATAGCCATCTTCCCTGTAAATATACAATCGGTCGTAAGTTGACGAGATCGCGCTGCATGAGATTTAGCTCTACGGGACTACCTGCGCCTTCTAACAACAAAACATCGCAGCGATCGCGCCAAAATTCGAGAGTATCGCGCACAGTTTCCCAAAGAGCTTCGATATGCCGATAATAATCAACGGCGGCGATATGTTGACGGGCTTCTCCTAATAGAACTAATTGCGAAGTTCCATTCCCCGATGGTTTTAACAGAATTGGATTCATCTCGGCGATGGGACGCATTCCACAGGCGATCGCTTGAACTGCCTGCGCGCGACCGATTTCTCCTCCTTCCAATGTTACATAGGAATTATTCGACATATTTTGGGCTTTAAAGGGAGCAACTTTTATGCCATTGCGTCGCAGCCATGCCCCTAACGCTGTCACCATCCAGCTTTTACCAGCATTTGATGAAGTTCCTAAAACAGAGATGGCTTTCATAAGATTATTACGATAAGTTAGGATAGGCAGCGCTTTGCATCGTCTACCCTAACTTATCATTGACTTTTAGTGCTAGAACTATCTCCTAATTTTCTGATTTTAATTTTTGCGGCGATTCTCGATCGCTTAATTGGTGATCCTGTTAATTGGTTACATCCCGTACAGGTTATGGGTTGGATGATTGCCCAATTCACTAATTTGGTAATCATTCAAGATACTGCTACTAATAAGCGGATTCCTCGATTTTCACCATTGATTATGAGAATTGCAGGAGTTGTCTTAGGTGTCAGTATGGTTTTAGGAAGTGGGGCAGTAACTTGGCTGATGCTCATCATTGCTTCCCAAATTCACCCATTATTAGCGATCGCCCTATCTAGTATTTTATTAGCCTCATGTTTTGCGGAGCGCAGTCTCCGAGATGCCGCAGAATCCGTTTTAAAAATATTACAAACAGGAAATCTTGAGCAAGCTCGCCAAGAACTCAGTCGCTATGTGGGGCGTGATACTAATGACTTGTCAGAATTGGAGATTTTACGAGCAGTGCTGGAAACGGTCACTGAAAATGCGATCGATGCCGTGACATCACCCTTGTTTTATGCCTTGATTGGTTCCTTCTTGTTTCCCTATGGTGGTGTTGCCCTTGCGATCGCTTACAAAGCATCTAGCACCCTTGACTCGATGGTGGGCTATCGCGAATTTCCCTATAGTGATTTGGGGTGGTTTAGCGCCAAAACCGATGATGTGTTGACTTGGATACCCTGTCGGTTAACAGTAATTACCTTAGCCCTAGTTTCAGGAAAACCTTATGCTGTCTGGAAAGTTTGCCAACGCGATGCCCATCAAGATCCTAGTCCCAATTCTGGCTGGAGCGAATGTGTATATGCTGCCATTTTGCAAGTGCAATTGGGTGGTGAAAATCGCTATCGCGGTATTGTCAAATATAAGCCCTTGTTAGGCGAAGCAATTGAGGCGATCGCGCCGCCTAAAATTCAACAGGCTCTCAACTTAACAAAGACTTGTTTCTTGATATGGCTTAGTCTAGCAATCTTCTTCGCAATTCTATTTACTGATTTTTCGACATTCCTCAGCAGATATGGCTTGGGCTTTGCCATTCGGTAAAATCTTGACACAGGTAAGATCGGCTTTGGGAGCAAATACTGCATAGGCGATACTACCACTCGTAATTAGTAGTAAAAATGCAGGAATCAAAATTTGCCATGATAGCCAAGCAGGACGAAGCTTTCTCTTGACATTAGCTAATTTCTTTTGTAATGCAATAATATTTGGATGCCCATTATCCAGCGATCGCTTATAAATTTTGATGGCTTTTTCGTAGAGGTTCTTGACTTCTGTATAGCGCTTTTGGGGATAATAAACTGCGGCTAGATCAATCATGTTTGTAGCGATTTCTGGATGAGTATCACCTAATAACTTTTGTTTGATTTCTAGTACTTGTAAAAGGATTGCTTCAGCTTTAGCATATAACCCCTGATTATTATAAATTGCGGCTAAATCTAGCATGATACTGGTAACATCTAAATGCTCTATGCCCAGTGCCTGTTGACGTAGAGCAATTACTTGCAAAAACAAAGGCTCTGCTTTGGTAAAGTTATTTTGTGAATAATAAAATATTGCTAATTCGAGTAGACAGTCTGCAACACTAGCATGATCTTTGCCATAAAACCGCTCGGTTATTACCAAAATTTGTTGAAGAGTTGCCTCTGCCGCATCTTTATAGTTTTTGGCTTTAATATAGGTCTTTGCTAGTTTTTTTAAAGCATCTAAAAAAATATCAATTTTGCCAGTTACATAGGGTGGTTCTGGCTCAATTCGATAATAGGCACTACTATCACTGCTAAAAACAATTTCATCGCCATGCATGAGTATCCAATGATCGCGACGCTCTCCATTAATTTGCAATCCATTGGTACTTTTGCCTACTTCAGGGTCACCATCACTCAGTCGAAATAACTGAAACAAAGGAGGATCGGTGATGATTCCTGTTAAGGTGGCATGTTCGCGAGAGACCATTTGCGATCGCAACACGATATCATTTTTGGGCGCTCTACCAATCTTGTAGAACCGATCATCTAGTAATATGCCCTGTACTCCTTCAGGATCTTTAATCACCAACGAATGCTCGAATTGACTACCTTCAACTACAGTGGCATCTTTTGAATTCATGGCTTGATCAGTCATAGGAGTAGTCAATATATTTTAGAGTTTATAGCACGCAAACTTTTGATGAGCTAAAACATCTACTAATGTTGCGTTATCTATCCATAACAAAATTTCCATTCCAGCAAGATACGCTATTTTACTGAATTTAAGCATTTTTAAAGAAACGAATAATTTCACGAACATGTTCTAAAAATTGACTGTCAGTACTAAGTTGCGCGATCGCTTGCCGAGATTCCCGTGACAGGCGATCGTGATCGCGATCATTGGTTGCGCGTAAGTCTTCAATATTTGCCCCTAATTTTGACAAGTCTTTGCGGGTCTCATCGACAAACTGCTCATATTTTGATAGCCATGAATAGGGATTTTCTTTGCTGAGTAATTCATCGTTAATTTGTCGCACTGAGTTTTCTAAATTGGCAAAACGCTGACGCAATTCGGTTATATCTTCGCGAGGATAATCAATTTGTTGGGAAATCGCTCGTAAACGCTGAGATATATACTCATAGGCGCTAATTGCAGGACGCAAGACTGTTAACAATAAAGCTGCGATCGCGCCAACATAACCCACTGTCCCCACGCCACTTGACGCTAAAGCATATAGAGTGATCGCTGAAATTACATGCAATCCAAGGGCTAAGCCAAGCGATCGCTGTGCTAGCGATCGGACATAGGGGAGTTGTTGTTCATCAATATTGATGCCACGCTCTTGAGAAAGTTGGGCTTGATTTAGTACAGATTTGGACTGAAAGTAGAGATTCCAAGGTACTGTGACAATGATAATTAACCATACAAAAATGCTTGCCCCAATTACCCAATCAAGGAAATTCCCAAAGGGTAAATTTAACCATTGAGTTAGTCCAAATCCAGCTAAAAAGATCAGCAGTAAAGCGCCAAGCCAACCAATAAATTTACTCATCAGTTTATTCTCATAAAGTAGAGGGGTGAGTGCTTAGCACTCACCCCTCTACTTTATGAGAAATATAAAGTTTTGGTCTGGTATCATTACCCAGAATATTTTAAAAGTGCTACTTGGCAGCACTTTTAAAATATTCTGGGTTTTAACTCAGCTCAAAGCGCGTTAAGGGACTTGCTATTAATTAAAGTAACGTTGGCTGAGCAGAGCCGAAGCCAACGTTAGCTGAGCGAAATCGAAGCTAGATAACTTTGGTGGGACATTTTTTATCCGCAAGAGCCTAAGAGGAATTAATTAGGGAACTTTTGAGGGAATTGAGCTGCTTCGACATTAAGCGCTACGGTTTGCCCATTCCGTTTCACTTCCATCCGAATTTTGTCACCAACAGCACGATCTTCTACTAGTTGAGTAACTTGATCCGCAGTAAGGATGTCTTGATTATCAAACTTGACGATCACATCGCCACGTTTAGCTCCTGCTTTTGCCGCAGGCGAATCTTCCACAACTCTAGTAATCAATACTCCCTTATCTTCGGAGATTTGAATACCTAAATTAGAGTCTTGGTTGACTTGCTTTTTCACGCTAGGATCGACCGTTACCATTTGGATACCCAAATAAGCACGGCTGACCTTGCCATTTTGGATCAGTTGCTTGGCAATGCGTTGGGCAGTTTCGATGGGAATCGCGAAACCTAATCCCTGTGCGCCTTGAATAATCGCTGTATTTACGCCGATGACTTCACCGTTCTGATTGAGCAAGGGACCACCTGAGTTACCGGGGTTAATTGCCGCATCGGTTTGAATGAAACTAACGCGCTTGTCTACGCCAATTTGTCCGCTCTTGCGACCGATCGCACTGATGATGCCCGCAGTTACGGTATTGTCGAGACCGAGGGGATTGCCGATCGCGATCGCCCAGTCTCCGGGTTGCAAACTCGAAGAACTACCGAGGCTGACTGTAGGTAAATTATCGGATTTAACTTGGATAACAGCGACATCGGTTAGTTCATCGCTACCAATTACCTTACCTTCAATTTGGCGACCATCCTTGAGGATGACGGTTACTTTATCAGCTCCACTAACAACGTGAGCATTGGTGATGATATCGCCTTCTTTGTTGATGATAAAGCCTGAGCCAGTGCCCCGCTCAACTCTCTCCTTAGGCATCCGTTGTAATTGATCGCCAAAGAACTGACGAAACATCGGATCGTCTAAGAAAACATCGGGTATTTGTTGATTGTTGGCAACGGTGCGTGATGCATTAATTCTGACTACAGCAGGACCTGTGCGATTTACAGCATCCACCACATAATTGCGAGGTACAGGGATAGCTTTTGTCTTGTCGCTATCTTGCGCGATCGCAGGGGATACAGATGCAACTTGAGGTAAAGGCGTAATGGCTGTCATATTTGGCGATCGCACTCCAGATACAACTGCCCATGCACCTAAAATCACGCCTAGCAGCAGCATCGAAGCATAGATCAAGGGTTGCTTGTAACGAGATTTTTTATTTGAGTCTCTCATAGCTATTTCCGCGACCAATAATATTTAGATTCTACAAAAAATTTCCTATGATGTTAATTTCCACAATTAACGGAAAACCGTCAATCTCGATCAAGTCAATTTAACTAAGATCGAAAAAGCGTGCTCAGCACGCTTTTATAGTTGCGGATTTTGACAAGTAAACCGAAGCGTCAGAGTTATTTACAAAGGTTTACCAAGCCAGTCTTTCAAAATTTTTTTAGGTTGACTCAATAAGGAATTCGTTGGTGTGGCTTTGCCGCGCTAACGAATTCCTTATTTTACTACGCATTATTTAGGGGTGTTTTAGTGCAAAGTGCTATGAAATTACTTAGTATTCATTGATTTAGGCAATGGTACTAGCGGTTCTTCCATGGCAATTAGTACTGGTTCCTCCGCAACTGGAGCAGGAGATTTTACACTGTTGGCAACGGGGCTAAATTGGGGCGATGAATTGAAGGTAAATAATGAACCAAATACGCCAACTACAGCCGCCACAGATATACCAATACCTGCGAGTTTCCATTTGCGGCGCTGCGATCGCTTGTCAATTTCTGCAAAGACGCGATCGATCATGACCTCTGTTTCTTTCTTCGCAGAGGAATTGGCAGCTACTGGTACAGGTAACTCAATTAGCGATTGTCTCAGTTTCATTTGTTGCTGGTAGAGGCGACGAAAATCAACATCGTCTGATAGCCATTGCTCGACGAGTTGTTCTTCAGTCTCTGTTACTTCACCATCTATATAAGCACTGAGTAACTCAAAGCGCTCATTTGGAGTAGTCATAGAATTATTAGAAATTTGGTTAGCACTCATAACTTAAATACACCCCCTTACATACTAGACAAATAGGGTTGTAGTTGCGCTTGGAGCTTCAATCTTGCTCTTGCTATACGTGATTTTACTGTACCAAGCGATACACCTGTTAGTTCAGAAATCTCTTCATAGGATAAGCCTTGAATTTCTCGTAGCACAATAGTTTCGCGGAAACTAGAAGGCAAATCTTCAATGGCTTTACGGAGTTGTTCATAAAACTCCTGTGTAGACATATTGTCGATGGGGCTAGGGGCTGAGCTGGGCAAGTCCCAAGACATTTCATCGCCATCGCCAGACATAAATGGAGCATCTAGGGAAACAGAATTTCCTACCCTTTTACGTTTACGCAACTCGTCATAAAACAAGTTGGTGGCAATGCGACTAAGCCAACCGCGAAATTTTTCAGGTTCTTGCAAACGCTTGATATTACGATAAACACGCAACCAAACCTCTTGGGCGAGGTCGGCACGATCCTGCCAGTCAGGAGCGAGCTTATACAAAACTTGATCGACATAAGATTGATTACGTCGCATAAGTTCTGCAAACGCAGACCTCTTGGGTTGCGCTTCTTGCTGGCACATTTGCACCAATTCAACGATGGGGAGCTTATCAACGGACACGGAGTTGGAGGGCGTGTACCCTCCGATGCTGGTTGACCAAGATAGGCTGTAACTCATCAATCAATCGCTCCTACTGGACTTTAATCAGCAGTAGATTTAGCAGAATTTATTAAAATTCAATAATCTGTATCTCTAATGCTCAAGTTTTAGGACGATGATCGAAAAAGTTTGTTCCTACCAAAAACATATTTCAAGAGGGATAATAGCAGTTAGTTTGTGTGTTTTTGCTAATTCATAGATTTCCTTAGATTTTTTACTTGATTCTTTTACTTAAATTTACTTATGCAGCGATCGCAGTGGATATCAGTACTTACAGGCGTTATCGCCGTAATTTTGGGTTTAGGCTATTTGATTTTGGTTCAGATACTAGATTGGCGTGGTGGTGAGATGTTACCTGCCCCCGTTGATTTATCCTTTCTTTTTTAAAATTCGTCGATAGCGACGCTATCTAAATTCGTAGATATATTTAGCCAAGCTTTGCTCTGCAAAGCTTGGCTAAACTTAAGTGGGTTTTATGAAACTAACCAGAAAAGGTCATTACAGTGTGAAGGCGATGCTCGATCTGGTGGTTTGGGCAAAGCGTAAGCCTGCTTCTGTAAAAGAAATTAGCGATCGCCAATCAATTCCTGCTCCCTATTTAGAAAAAATTTTAATCGCGCTACGCCAAGCGGATTTAGTTGAGTCCGTGCGGGGCGTACAGGGGGGATATAAGCTGAAGCGATCGCCCAAAGATATCTCTCTCGGTGAAATATTATCTGCCGTCGGTGAAGATACCCACCCCTTACCAAGATTAAAGCCACAGGAAAAACTAGCCTCCGACTGGGTCACATTTGCCCTCTGGCAAAGACTTGATCGCAAGCTTAAGGATGCACTCTATGGAATTTGTTTAGAAGATTTATATTACGATGCCCGCAGTTGGCAAGCCTCCCAAGGACAAAGCGCTGGATTTATAGTTTAGAGAGGGTGTCGCAAAGCGACACCCTCTCTAAACCTTTAGGCAGATTTACTGCGAATTTGACGCATGAGGTTAGCCATTTCGATCGCACCCATGCCAAACTCCCAACCCTTATTGCTCTTGATGCCAGCGCGTTCGAGAGCTTGCTGCATCGTGTCAGTCGTCAATACCCCGAAAATAATTGGCACGCCTGTTTGAAAAGAGGCGGCAGCAACACCCTTAGAAACTTCATTGGATACATAATCAAAGTGGGGTGTATCGCCACGAATGACCGCACCTAAGCAAATAATTGCATCATAGCGTCCTGAAACGGCTAGTTCCTTTGCCACCATGGATATTTCCAAACTACCAGGAACCCATGCGTAGTCAACTTGACTGCCATTTTCAGAGACATCAACGCCATGGCGCAATAGTGAGTCTTGACATCCTTGGAGGAGCTTACCAACGATCAGGTCATTAAACCGAGCAACCACGATCGCAAAACGCAAACTATCAGTATTGGTAAAGCTACCTTCAAAAACTGCCATAGAGTTAAATTTAAGTCAAAAGTAAAGTCAAAAATGAAAATTTAATTATTTGATGGAGCGCTTGGCGCTCCATCAAATATTGATTAAGCTACAAAAGAATTTAAGATGCCGATAACAATGACAAAAGCTACCCAAATTAGGGAGCCAAGAAACAAGAGGGGCTTGGTTTGATTCCAAGAGCTAGGAGATGCGTATGCGACGGGTACGCCAATCACCAAAACGAAGGAAAACAGCACAAATGCAGCTAATAAAAGCTGAAATAAAATAGTCATTTTTTTAACTCCAAGTACTAAAACAAAATACCAAAATAAATCCTTTACACCAAATTAGCAGAAAATGCGTCTCTCTTAAGGGCTGAAGCAAATAGGGCATATGCCCTATTTGCTTTATAAAGCTCCTGCGGCAGTGCGATCGAGAATGCCTTCAGAGAGGTGAGTGGTGATATTGCAAGACTGTAAAACTGGTTTACCCTGTGCGCCTTGAGGATAGTCAATTACACTCACGCCGCCATTACCTTGTTTAAAGATCCAAAATTGCTCTGGTGTAAAGCCAAATAATAAACAAAGAATTGCTTTGTTCACAGCATCATGGGCGACAACTAGAGCTGTCTCTCCTGCGGGAACTGACTCCACAATTTTTTGCCAAATTACCGCGACACGATCCCATACCTGCTGTAAATTCTCACCTTCAGGCATTTGCACAGTTTCGGGTTGTGACTGCCAGAGGGCTAGTTGCCCCGCAAATTCGGCTTCGATTTCATGCTCAAATTTGCCTTCCCAGAGACCATGAGAAATTTCCTTGAGTTCATCAAATAGCTCCAGTTTGATATTAGGATGCTTGCTTAAAATTTCTAGCGCTGTATCCTTGGGACGGAGCATTGGACTGCTGAAAGCCTTGTCGATTTTGACTTTGGCGAGAAATTCACTAGCGCGTCTTGCCTGAGCATGACCATTGTTATTGAGGGGGACATCAATTTGTCCTTGGAAGCGTTTTTGGCGATTCCACTCGGTTTCACCGTGGCGCACTAGCAATAGACGGGGACCATTGTGTTTTTTCTTGAGGGGGGGCAATGGTGATTCTGTTAGATCTTGGAGATGGCTGACGAGATTCAGCGATTCTAGTTGGACACCATCGTTAATGCTTGAGCCTTGGAAATTGAGGACGCTGATCGCGCAGTTGGCTTGATGGATATTGTGATAGAGACTGACAGGGATACCGATCGCTGAGCAAATTAGAGCCCGATTAATGCCACTATGCCCCACAAGCAAAATGGTTTTGTCTTCATGCTTAGGCAAGATTTCTGCCCATAGAGCCTTAGCTTGCTCGAAAAGATCAAGAATTGGATAGCGATCGCCTAGTTGAAATTTTTCTGGTTCATTTTGCCAAAAATGATATTTTTCAGGAAATTGCTCTTTGACATCACTCGCAATCATAGACTCCCACTCTGAGAGATCTATTTCGAGTAGACCTTCAGTGGTATTTAGCACTGGAGGTTGAAAATTTTCGGACAAAATGATCTGGGCAGTATGCTGAGCACGAACTAAGGGACTAGCATAGGCAACATCAATACCTAAGTTAGATAAGGCTCTACCTGCAAGTTTGGCTTGATGCTTACCCTTGTCAGTCAACACAGACTGCAATTCTGGGCGATCGTAATTGCCCCGTCCTTGGATTTTGCTCAGGATATTGAAATTACTTTCGCCGTGACGGACGATAACTACTCGCGTACTCAGAACCTTACCCTCATCTTCATTTAAAGTTGGATAGTTGGGACAACCAGCATATCCAACACAACTACCTAATATTAAAACACTATTAAGAAATAGTAACGCTCAATGCTGCGCTATAATACTACGATAGGCTTAAGATAGCTGCTAGCTAAAGTGCATCTAGCTAAAGTGCATCTAGCTGTTAGTTAAGCGCTCAAGCTTACCTACCATAATCATAAACTTGAATCATCAAGTACGCTGTTTTACCTATAGGCTGAATGCTGTAGGCAAATGGTGTAAGCACCTTCTAGATAGTTTAATAAAAGTCAGTCTAAGAAATAAACTTAGCTTTTAACGAAACCCCACCAAACTTCCCAACAACTATATTCATACTGCATTGCCATAAGTATTGCTATGAGTATTGCTCGATTAGGTTGCTGATGATAGGCAAAGCTTAGCGTCAGTAGTCTGCAAGGTTTTAAAATTTAGTTTTTACACAAAGTAGATAGAAAAAACTACCTATTTTGTATAGAAACTAGTTTATTGAAAACCTAAGAGCGTCATAGTTTTTGGTATCTAAACCATTCCGAACAAAGCAATATGTCTTAACTATCGTGATGTCAGAGCAGACAAATCGCCCAATTACTAGCTCGGTACATAGCTAAGTAATAGGTTTACGATAAGGGCTATTTGTAATCGAAATTTTTTCTTACTTTCGTTATTGGTATGTTCTGGATAAAGCTCCCACTATGACTCTTTGAGGCTTTTAAGCAGGGGTCTGAAAATATTTTTCTAAACATTTTTCTAAAGTTTATATAAAAAAGTATTTTTCAGATAAGTTCTTAGACTGGCTCTTTTGAATCGAAGAAATTCTGAGGAAATTGAATGCCAAAGCAAATAATTATTGCCGAGCAGTATCGAATTGCTGCCGTATTTAGTGAAGATCAAATTGAAGAAATTGTTGTTGCCGCAGGAACTCACCAAGTTGGGGATGTTTACTTGGGCGTTGTTGAAAATGTTTTAACTAGTATTGATGCGGCATTTGTAAATATTGGCGATGGCGATCGCAATGGGTTTATTCACATTACTGACCTTGGCCCCTTAAAAATGCGGCGATCGTCTGGCTCGATCAGCGATCTGGTCGTACCGCAACAGCGCGTGTTGGTTCAGGTTATGAAAGAACCAACGGGTAATAAAGGTCCCCGTTTGACGGGAAATATTTCGCTACCTGGTCGATATGTGGTGCTACTGCCCTTTGGTCGTGGGGTGAACCTATCCCGACGTATTCGCAGTGAGGCTGAGCGTAATCGTCTGCGGGCACTGGCGATTTTGGTCAAGCCTGCGGGTATGGGCATTTTGGTGCGGACTGAGGCGGATGGGATGCCTGAGGAGCAGATTATTGAGGATCTCGATAATTTGCAACGTCAGTGGGAAGGCATTCAGCAGGATGTGGCAACCACTCGCCAGCCAACCCTGCTCGATCGCGAAAGAGATTTTGTCCAACGGGTACTGCGTGACCTCTATAGCACTGAGGTAAATCGCATTGTAACCGACTCTAGTGATGGTTTACGCCGCATTAAGCAGCATTTACTCAACTGGGGTGATGGCAAAATTCCTAGTGGACTGTTACTCGATCATCACCGTGAACGCACTCCGATTTTGGAATATTTCCGCGTTAATGCGGGTATCCGTGAAGCGCTGAAGCCCCGTGTTGATTTGCCTAGTGGTGGCTACATTATTATTGAGCCGACTGAGGCTTTGACAGTAATTGACGTTAACTCTGGCTCCTTTACCAAGTCCCAAACCTCTCGTGAGACGGTGCTTTGGACAAACTGTGAAGCGGCTGTAGAGATTGCCCGTCAGATTCGCTTGCGAAATATTGCGGGTGTAATCGTGGTGGACTTCATTGATATGGACACTCGCCGCGATCAGTTGCAGTTATTGGAATACTTTAATAAAGCTTTGCGATCGGATAAGTCACGTCCGCAAATCGCGCAGTTGACGGAGTTAGGACTGGTTGAGTTGACCCGTAAGCGCCAAGGTCAGAGCATTTATGAATTATTTGGTCGTCCATGCTCTACCTGTGGTGGTCTTGGACATTTGATGCATTTACCCGGGGAAGCCGCAGGTCAGCCCGTAGACTCAACTTCACGGACTTGGGAATCGAAGCAGTCTAACCAACTCGACTTTACCTCTGAGTATGAGGATGGTGATTCGGAGTTGGGTGGCGGACTGGAGCCCAATTTGGTCAATCATCCGAGCTATCAAGAGCGGGGCAATTTACGCAGACGTAGCAAGCGGACGTTACTCAATAAGGATTCTCGCGAGTTGCGTGAAGTGGAAAAGGTTGCACCTGTGGATGTGCGATCGCGGGTTGAGGCAAGGTTTGAACCACGTTTTGAGCCTCGTGTCGAGCGCGAGATTGTTGAACGTGCTATTCCTAGCAAGATTGCTTTACCGAGCATTTCGCCCACCAAGCATATTGCTGAACCTGTCGAAGAGTTAGTGGAAGTGATCGAGCCTGCACCGATCATTGCTGCTCCTGAAGTCTCTATCCCTGAACGTCCTAATAAGCGAGAATTACGGACTAAGGTTGTGGAGCCACCAGAGGTCATTGTGGTGGAAATGACTGAGGAGGAGCAGGATGTATACTCTCTGATCGGGGTTTCTCCCTTGGTCTTAGTTGATCGGGAAGTGAAAGATCCTCGCAATGTAATCGTCACCGTAGCCCTACCTGGACAAGCACCTAAAAATGCCATTAAGCCAAGTCCTGAAGTACTAAATGAGGAGAGTATTTCTGAAGATGCCATCGAGACAGAAATTGCTGAGGAAATAGAATCTGAGGTTGTGGTCAATGATTCGCCCATTGTAACTACTAACAATGGGATTACTAACCCTAATGGTGTGATTCTGAAAGTTAATCGGGCGCAACCATCAGAACCGATTGATGATGAGGCGAATGACTCTAAAAATGACTTTTTAGATGGTTCTAAAGAATTTGTGCCAATTCAATCCCCTGAAGCCTCGCGTCGCAAGCGTTCTTCTGCTTCACAAGGCTAATTTAGAATAATTTTTGAGAAAGGGGTTGCGTAGCAACCCCTTTCTCTTATCTCAAGTCCTAGTTGATGTTAAAAAACTAGATCTACATCCAATTTTTTTAGATTAATGACATAGAGTTTGTAGCCTGATATGTCCGAAGTAGCGATCGCTAATAAATTAATATCAACTGGAGCGATCGCTGTAATTTCACCATCAATAATTAAGTTGCTAATGTTATTACCACGTAAATCTAAAAGCATCAAAATTGTTTGATAAGCATTGTAAGTAGCTGTAATTGCGTAGCCCCAAGGCGTTGCTGTCATTAATAGGACTTCATACTCTAACGGTATTCGCACTAAGCGATAGGGTTTGAGATCGAGTAAATATAGATTGCGGCGATTGTCTGCTTCTAACAACATGACGCGATCGCTTGTAAAGGTCGCAATACCTGTCTCGATTGGTATAGGCAAAGCTAGCCGATACATAATATTGCAACGGCGGGAAATGACGATTGCTCTACTCTCACTTGTTTCTGGCTTATTAGCGATCGCCACTAAATGATGTTGATCAAAAGCAATAATGCAGCTTAAGTCCCTTGTTGCGAACTCCAAGCGCATCGCTCGCCCATAAACAATATTTCTAATTTCGAGTTGTTTGCCCGTAGAGACAGCGAACCAATCGCCATTCGGTGAAATTATCGATTTAAAAGGTTGAGCAGATTGATATAAAGATTTGGGTTTTCCCTGTACAAATTGATAAAGCGATCGCTTAGTCAAGGCAAATAAAGACTTTTTCGTAAAGATAATTTCCTCGATTTGCTGCTCAGACTTGGCAATTTGTTCTTCTTGATCGAGGGATAAACTATGCCAATGTAAATGTAGATTTGACGTGCTATAAAATCGTGATTTCCCAGCACCCACTAGACTCACAATTCTTTCGGGCATATCTTTTTGATCAAAATAAGCTGCCTTCTGAGCAAATAGAGTTGTTGCACAGGTATCGACATCAGCAGCTACCTTAGTTTGACCAAAATTAAGTGCGTTGAAATCTTCGGAATTAATAGTTGCTAATAAATCTAAACGCATCTCTTGTGCTGAGGTGTAGCGTCGCTTCGGTAACTTTTCCAGTGATCGCGCAATTACATTTTGTAGCGATCGGGGCAAATTGTCAGGAACAATTACCCTCTGATTTAAATGAGCATTCATCAATTCTGTAGGCATCCCTGAAAAAGGTCGCTTACCCACCACCAATTCATACAAAATAATCCCCACAGCATAAAGATCTGACCCTGCCGAAAATTGCCCATAAAAACGTTCAGGAGCCATGTAACCGGGGGAACCTGTGTTACTACCATCCGAACCAATTTCTTGACTGAGACGGGCAATCCCAAAATCTGAGATCTTTGCCTGCCAACCCTTAGCTGTGATTTTCAGCAACACATTTTCAGGTTTAATATCGCAATGGATAATATTCGCCGCATGGGCATGTTCTAATCCCAGCAAAATATCATTTACCAACTCAAAACATTGTTGGATCGATAAAGCTTTGGGATAGTTCATCAAGTCTCGTAATGTGCCACCCTCGCAATAGTCCATGACCAAATAGCGATAATTTTGGTGATGGACTAACGCCGTACAAGATACGATATTTTCATGCTGTAGAGTCAATAAAAACCGTAATTCTCTCAGGAGCTTACTGGTAGGAAATCTTTTGTTTTCTAGCTCTTTGAGTGCTACCAATTTGCCCGTATCTCTCATACGCGCACACAAAACTTTGCCAAATTGACCTCTGCCAACCAAGCCTAAAATGCGATATTTAGAGAACTGCGAAGTAGCTTTTACATTCATACGAGCAACATCAAGTCTCACAAACTGCTTTATTCATACTTTGAAATAGGGCAGTTGTCTCACTCCTTTTAACTTTAATAATATTTCCCGCAACGACGCTACGACAATCATCAACCTAAAAGCCCAAAAACAGTGAGATGTTTTATGTATCTTGTTATACCGATTAGCTAATATAGCGTTTTTCAAGCAAGCTAGGTATAGAGGTTTGTTTCCCCGCCTGTGGCGGGGAAACAAACCCATGCTCTACAAATGCTTTATATAGGTTTCCTGATCTACTCATTTAGAGCAATTTTTGAAAGGACAGCGAAGCTGTCCTTTCAAAAATTGCTCTGTACTACTTCAAGCTTCAACAACCTTATACATCATGCGTTAGAAAAGCGCTATATATCGCTATACTTTATGCAATCAAAAACAATAGCCGGTAAAGCTTTTGGCTGTATGCAGTGGCTCTAACCTATCGAGAATTGGGATTACTTTTAGGTTTTACGGATGTTGGCGATCGCACTGCTTAACATTTCGTTGCAAAACATCTAGAGAGATGTCCAAAGATTGTCGATATCATGGTAGAGATTGATATATAAAACGTAATATTTCTCAGCAAAACCGTTATTCAAATTTATGAGTCAAGCTTCTGCATCCGCCGATGTCCCTAGCATTGGTCGTCGTCGATTTCTAAACCTAGTTTTAGGGGGGTCTGCTGCCGTAACCACCCTTGGTGCTGCCTACCCCTTCTTGGCGTATTTTGTACCTCCTTCTCGCGGTGGTGCTGGCGGTGGTGTTTCTGCTAAAGATGCATTGGGCAAAGATATACTTGCTTCGGCTTTCTTGGCGAGTCATCAACCTGGCGAACGCGAACTTGCTCAAGGACTCAAGGGCGACCCTACCTACATTGTCGTCACTGAAAATAGAGAAATTGCCTCCTACGGCTTGAATGCAGTTTGTACTCACCTTGGTTGCGTTGTACCTTGGAATGCTGCCGAGAACAAATTTATTTGTCCTTGCCACGGCTCTCAGTACAACAACGAAGGCAAAGTTGTGCGTGGACCCGCTCCCTTGTCCCTTGCCCTCGCTCATGCCACTGTTGAGGATGACGTTGTGCAATTTAGTCCTTGGACGGAAACCGACTTCCGCACCAATGAAGCTCCTTGGTGGTCTTAGTAGTTTGTCAGAAACCTTTGCAATTGGTCTTTAAATCACATTTGAACTCATACATGAAAAAAGCTTTATCCCGTGCTAAACGTCTGCTTGTCGGCGTTAGCCTATGTGTCCTCACCAGCTTGACTTTGTTATTTGGACTGAATAACCAGTCAGCCTTTGCTTATCCTTACTTTGCCCAAGAAGCTTACAAAACCCCTCGTGAAGCGACTGGTAAAATTGTCTGTGCTAACTGTCACTTAGCGAAAAAGGGTATTGAGTTAGAATTGCCTCAATCTGTTAAGCCCGATTCCGTATTTGAAGCAGTAGTAAAGGTTCCCTATGACCACACCAAACAGCAAGTAGCTGCTGATGGTAGCAAAACAGGCTTGAATATTGGTGCAGTTTTAGTATTGCCTGAAGGTTTTAAGATTGCTCCTGAAGAGCGCTTATCTGAAGAACTAAAGGAAAAAACCAAAGATATTTATTACCAACCCTACAGCGACGATCAAGAAAATATCGTTCTCGTTGGACCTATCTCTGGTGATGAGTATTCCGAAATTGTATTCCCAGTCCTATCTCCTGATCCTGCAACGGACAAGAATATTCACTTCTTGAAGTATTCTGTATACGCAGGTGGTAACCGTGGTCGTGGTCAAGTTTACCCCACTGGTGAAAAGAGCAATAATAATGAATACACATCTTCTGTTTCTGGTCTAGTTACTCAAATTAGCCCGATCGCTCCTAATGAAGATGAAGGTATCTATGGTGGTTATGAAATCTCTATCCAAACTACCGATGGTAGCATTGCTGTAGAGAAGGTTCCTGCTGGTGCTGAGCTAGTTGTCGAGCCAGGTAGTGAAGTGAGAGCGGGTGCACCTCTAACTACTAATCCTAACGTTGGTGGTTTTGGACAGCAAGATGGCGAAATCGTCCTTCAAGATCCTCGCCGCATTCAAGGTTTGCTAGCATTCTTTGCCGCAGTAATCGTCACTCAAATTCTGTTGGTATTGAAGAAGAAGCAAGTTGAAAAAGTTCAAGCTGTTGAAATGAACTTCTAAATCAAAGTTATATGGTCATTGAAACCTTGCAAGGTTTCAATAATCTATAAAAAAAGGAAAGATGGATTAATCCATCTTTCCTTTTTTTATACATCCCTATGGGTAAAAGCTTTGGCATTAGTTCCCGCATAGTCTGCGACAATATGACCATTACCGACAAGACGATATTTATAGGTAACAAGTCCTTCTAAGCCAACGGGACCCCGTGGGGGCATTTTATTGGTACTGATGCCTACTTCTGCCCCAAAGCCATAGCGGAAACCATCGGCAAATCTAGTGGAGCAGTTGTGATATACCCCTGCTGCATCAACATCACTGGTGAAGATATCCGCGATCGTTTGATTTTCAGTGACGATCGCTTCTGTGTGCTTGGAGCCATAGGTGGTGATATGGGCGATCGCTTCCTCTAAGGTATCAACAATTTTGATCGATAGGATCAAATCCGAATATTCCGTTGACCAATCTGATTCGATGGCGGGCAAAACATCAATGATTTTTTGGGTGCGATCGCATCCCAGTAATTTCACGCCACGTTCTTGAAAAGCAGTTAAAGCTAAAGGAAAATATTGAGGTGCGATCTCGTTATGTACTAACAGAGTTTCGATCGCATTACAGGCGGCAGGATATTGGGTCTTGCTATCGACGGCGATCGCTACTGCTTTATGGAGATCCGCAGCCGCATCAACGTATAAATGGCAAATTCCATCAGCATGACCAAGTACGGGAATATTCGTATTGTCTTGAATATAGCGGACAAATTGATTGGAACCTCTAGGAATAATCAGGTCAATTAATTTATCCATGTGGAGAATTGCTAAAGTCTCGGCACGGGTGGTTAATAGCTGTACTACATGAGGTGATACTGCATGACTTGAGGCATCTTCAGTATTTTCGTATAACTTCTCTAAAGCCTCACGCATCACGGCAGCGATCGCTTCACAGGAATTGACCGCTTCACTCCCACCTTTGAGAATCACCCCATTGCCCGATTTAATGCCAAGGGCAGCAATTTGGGTGACGGCATCGGGGCGCGCTTCAAAAATGACTCCTATCACACCTAGTGGGCAGGAAAGACGTTCGAGAATTAAGCCTGCATCTAATTCCCGATGAATTTGGCGATCGCCAATAGGATCGGCAAGGCGAATCACATCACGAACGCCAGCAACCATACTTTTGAGCTTACTCGGATCGAGCTTAAGACGAGCGATCAAGGCGCTAGGCAATTGGGCAGCATTCGCCGCCACGACATCCTTTTGGTTAGCCGCCAAAATTGTTTCCGAATTTTGCTCTAGGGCGATGGCGATCGCTTCTAGGGCAGCATTTTTGGCAGCAGTCGGCAATTTCGCCAAGGCGATCGCGGCAGTGCGCGTATGTTGAATCGAAGCTACCAAATTCTCTGCCAAATTCATAGATACATTCCCAGACACTTGATTCCCTATCACTTTTTGTAGATTGCTGTTTTGAGGTAAAGATATCAGTCACAGAAACTAGCAACTCTTTACCTACTTTCTCTTATGGTAATACGAAATCAATTAAGTAGCTCAGCATCACTATCAACCACTGCCAGATTGTTATGCTGACAGCTATGGGGGCAGCTACTTACTCTTGAGCAATTCTTTAACTGTATCAACTAGGTCTTCTGGTGGAAAAGGCTTACTAATGTAAGCATTTGCGCCTTGTCGCAAGCCCCAATGCCGATCAACTATTGTAGATTTGCTGGAACACATGATGATGTTGATATCCCAAGTATCGGGATTATCTCTAAGCTTCCGACAAAGTTCATAGCCATTCATTTTCGGCATAATGATATCTAAAATCACGAGATCAGGATGGAGTAATTCTGCTTGAGACAAAGCTTCCAAGCCATTGTTAGCTGTTACCACTTCAAATTGATTATTGTGGAGTAAATTAGCAATCATTTCCCTTTGGGTCTTGCTATCTTCAACAACGAGAATCTTGGACATGATAGGAACCTCCTCATTTCGATATTCCTATCCTATAGTTGAGCTAGAAATAGCACATGAAGCTGAAGTCCTGAATTTGTCTAGTACTTTAGTCCTATGCCAAATTAGGACTATCGCCACTTGATTCCTATCAGAGAAACCGCTAACCTGCTCTTAGAAGCCATCGATTTATAGCAAAACAAAAAATAGCATAGCCATTTTTTGTTTTGCTATAAATCTTACTGGGATTGGATTTTAGTTCACGGAGGTGTTGATACACTTTCATGAATTAGTATTACAGCCTGTTGAGGCTTAAAGTAGTACAGATAAATCCTTGAAAGCATTGCTTTACAAAGCTTTCAAGGATTTATCTGGATTTCAAGTCAGCGCAAAGCGCTGTAATAGGTAGCTCCCATGAAAATCCGCGTTTTACTTGTTGACGATCATTCCTTTATCCGTCGTGCTCTGCGAATCTCTCTCGGTGATGAATCGGCATTAGAGATTGTCGGCGAAGCGGAAAATGGACAATTAGCGATCGCCCAAATAGAAAACCTTAAGCCCGATGTGGTGCTAATGGATATTCAAATGCCAGTCATGGATGGAGTGGAAGCAACTAAACAAATTGGCGATCGCTTTCCAGAAACGAAGATATTGATTCTTACGGTTGATGATACTGAAGAATATATATCTCAAGCTTTGAAATATGGTGCATCGGGATATATTTTAAAAAATACACCACCTGAAGAATTATCCTTTGCGATTCAGGCAGTGTATCGGGGCTATATGCATTTAGATTTGAACTTAGGACGCAAGGTGATCGCTCGAATTCCCGAAAATGTGGAAGTTTCTACAACTGATTGGGATAAACTTACTCCTAGAGAACAGCAAATCGTGAAATTAATCGCTACAGGGGCAAATAATGAAGAAATTGCGAGTCAGCTTTACATATCCACGAAGACTGTAAAAAATCACGTTACCAATATTTTAAGTCAGCTAAATTTACGGAATAGAACCCAAATAGCCATTTTAGTGACTTCCATTCTTAACTATTCGTAACTCATAAAACATCAACCAAAATCTACAATAAATGCCAATGGACTCCTGTTAGAACTAATTTAAGAATTTTCTTCTTCCCCTTAAAAAAGGGGAAGAAGAAAATTCTCTCCCCTTTTTTTACCTTGTACACACAAGTCATAAAACCTAGTCAAGATCACAATTAATCTCCCCCTAGCCCCCAATACTGGGGGAACAAGAAAATAAAAGTCTTTCAAAGTCCCCCAGAATTGGGGGATTTAGGGGGGGCTTAGATAAATCAAAACTTAGATAGTTGTGTGTACACCGTAGCCTTTTAAGAGGGGCTGGAGGGGATCTCTTAGATCTTTTGATCGTAGAAAGTATTCTTAAATGGTTTCTTACTCAACTCTGAAAATGGGTTACAGCAGTTATCACATGCGTACATATGCATGTGATAACTGGAAATCAATCCTAGCAAGAGTTTTAAGTTTTTATTTTGTCTTTGGCAAAATGAAAACCGCCATAGCATCGCTGGAGGTTGTCATGGATCATCAAAATATGGGCTTCATCGCACGAGAATCTACACAGCGTTTCCGTGAATTACAAATACAACTACGCGATCGCTGGCAAAATATCGAACAATTCGAGCAAAGTGATTACGATATTCTCGTTGTGCCATCCTTGACCCTTGACCCATCGGAACTGAAAAAAGTTGAAGGTAGCCATCACTACGAAGAGCGTTTATTATTTTCGCTAATTCGCCTGCGTAACCCTCGCAATCGCTTGGTTTATCTGACTTCGCAGCCCTTAGCCCCGATCATCATCGATTATTATCTGCAATTATTACCGGGGATTCCCTTTTCCCATGCAAGGGAACGCTTAGTCACACTTACTACCTATGATGCCGCCGAGAAGCCACTATCCCAGAAAATTCTCGAACGCCCACGTTTAATCGAACGGATTCGACAATCATTACGCCTTGATAAGGCATATATGATTTGTTTCAATTCCACACCTTTAGAGCGGGAATTGTCAATTCAACTGGATATTCCTCTATGGGCAGTCGATCCCGATTTATTACATTTGGGAACCAAAAGTGGAAGTCGTCAAGTATTTGCCGAAACAGGAATTCCTCATCCTGATGGCAGTCAGCTCGTATGGACAATTGGAGATTTAGCGATCGCTGCCGCTGAACTGTGGCAAAGACAACCAGATCTGAAGCGGATGGTCGTTAAGCTCAACGAAGGCTTTTCTGGGGAAGGTAATGCAATTTTATGTTTAGATACGATCGCAGAAATTAATCAAAATGGAAAAACGAGTCTCGCTGATCGGAGTGCCGCTATTTGTGATCTCTTTGCCTCTATGCGCTTCCAGTCCAATCATGAAACATGGAGCAACTATGCGCGGCGGATTCCTGAACTAGGAGCAATTGTTGAGGCATTTATCGAAGGTGAAGAAAAGCGATCGCCTAGTGTGCAAGGTCGGATCACGCCAACAGGTGAAGTAGAAATTCTTTCTACCCATGATCAGATCTTAGGAGGTTCCGATGGACAGGTATATCTAGGTTGTAGCTTTCCTGCTGATGCTGCCTATCGCCTAAAATTACAAGAAATCGGTTTGGCAATTGGTAAAAATCTAGCGAGTAAGGGTGCTTTAGAACGCTATGGGGTGGATTTTGTGGCAGTGAAACAAGCGAATGGAAATTGGGATTTACAAGCGATCGAGATTAATCTCCGTAAAGGTGGCACAACCCATCCATTTATGACACTGAGGTTTCTCACTAATGGTAAATTCCAACTTGAAGATGGAAAGTTCTATAGCCGCCAAGGTCAAGAAAAATATTATGTAGCAACAGATAACCTCCAAAAGCCTCAATACAGAGGATTGCTACCCCATGATCTAATGGATATCATTGCTTACCATCGGTTACATTTTGATAGCAGCACAGAAACAGGAACGGTATTCCATCTCATGAGTTGCCTATCGGAATTTGGTAAATTAGGACTCACTAGTATCGGTAACTCTCCCGCAGAAGCACAGGCAATTTATGCACAGGTCGAACAGGTTCTCGATCAAGAAACTAATCGTATGTAGAGCAGCTTAGCTGCTCTACATACGATTAGGCATATCATGACAGGATATGAATCTTCAGGAAGTTTGTGCCGCCTTGCACACCCATAGGAATGCCTCCCACAATCAAAACGCGATCGCCTTGGGATGCTAAATTGCGTCCAATTAAATAGGACTCTACCTGTTGGATTACCATCTCAAAGGAATTTACCTCTTGTTCTAACAACAGAGGCTTAACTCCCCAGACTAAATTAAGACGGTGGTACACATTAATACTGGGAGTGAGCGCAATAATAGGGAGTTTGAGTCGCTCCTTTGATGCCAGAATCGCAGTATAGCCAGTTGCGGTAAAGGCAACAATGCAACGAAAGTCGATGACATCAGAAATGGCATGGAGTGCTTCACTAATGGCATGGACTTCATCGGTTCTAGAGGCAGGATAATTGATAAATGAGGCATCCTTTTCCACTTCAGAGGCAATCCGCGTCATCATCTCTACAGCTTGCACAGGATAGTCTCCTACTGCCGATTCACCTGAGAGCATGACGGCATCTGTACCATCCATAATTGCATTGGCGACATCACTTGCCTCGGCTCTAGTTGGACGTGGATTTTGGATCATGCTTTCTAGCATCTGTGTTGCCGTAATCACAGGAATACCAACTTCATTGCAACGACGAATGATATGTTTCTGAATCATGGGTACTCGCTCGGGAGGCATTTCTACGCCTAAATCCCCCCTTGCCACCATGATGCCATCGACTACAGCGATGATTTCTTCAAGATTAGCGATCGCCTGTGGTTTTTCGATTTTGGCAATAATCGATATATCTGTCTTTCCATGTTCTGCAATTAAGGATTTAAGTCGCTTGACATCTGCGGCTTGGCGGACAAAGCTTAACGAAATCCAATCCACACCCTGTGCTAGCCCAAATGCGAGATCCTGTTGATCTTTTTCGGTCATGGAAGGCAACCGTAAATTTAAACTGGGAAAGTTTACGCCTTTATGACTCGTGAGGATACCGCCTTTAATGACTTCGCAATACACAGCATTACCTTCAAGCCCAGTGACCTTGAGTTCAAAAATGCCATCAGCTAAGAGGATTTGAGTGCCAATCGTCGCTTCTTCAGCAACGTATGGATAATCAATTGTGATGGCATCTGCATAATGGCGATCGCTTGTCTGGTTTGGATCTATGGGAATGAGTGTAATCGAATTGCCTTCAATCAGCTTGATCCCAGTTGGAGGTAGCTCACCAACGCGAATTTTGGGACCCTGTAAATCTTGTAAAATTGTGATCGGAACATCCATTTCTTCCGATACTTCTCGAATCATTGTAATAGTCTTGGCATGGTCTGCATAGCTGCCATGGGAGAAATTCAATCTCGCAACGGTGACCCCTGCTTCTACCATTCTGCGAAATACGTTAGGGGATCGGCTTGCTGGTCCAATTGTGGCAACAATCTTGGTTAAATGCTGAGGAATTGCCATATACATCAAGCTCTAGAGTAATTTAGATGACTAGAATTGATGCTAGTTTGACACAATAAATCAATATGTCAATCGTAAGTCTCAAAGAGCTACTCATCTTTTTTGGGGATTTCCTAAGCACTTGCATTGTCGCAGGCAAAATTAAAATTCTATATTGACTCTCCCCCTAGAGGAGATGTTGTAATCACAACAAGAGGATTCAAGAGATTAACGAAATGCTCAAGATTGGAGATTTTTCTAAGCTCAGTCAGGTGTCTATTAAGGCGCTACGCCTCTACGACGAAATGGGATTGCTTAAGCCAATCTCAGTCGATCATTTTACGGGTTATCGCTTTTACTCAGTCAGTCAATTACCTAGATTGCATCGCATTCTTGCCTTCAAAGATTTGGGATTCTCTTTAGAGCAAATTTTGCAATTGCTAAATGAAGAGATTTCTATCGAACAGATGCGCGGTATGTTGCGGATCAAGCAAGCTGATTTGCAGCAACTAATTGAAGAAGAACAAGCAAGACTGATTAGAGTAGCCGCCCGACTTAGACAAATTGAACAGGAGAATGTTATGTCTGATTACGAAGTCATCATTAAAAAAAGTGAACCAATTACTGTTGCTTCAATTCGCGAGATTTTGCCCAATTATTTTGCGATCACACAACTGTTTCAAGAGTTGTATCAATTTCTCGGTCAGCAAGGCATTACTAAGTTTGGCTATGATGCTGCCATCTGGCATGACCTTGGTTACAAGGAAAGTGATGTGGATGCTGAGGCTGTCTTAGCTGTGCCATCAGGTACTAAAGGTAATGACCGTATTAAGGTCTATGAATTGCAAGGCTATGAGGCGATCGCCTGTGTAGTTCATCATGGCAGTTATCAAGATTTTCCAAAGGCTTATGAGCATTTGTTAACTTGGATTGAGAACAATGGCTATCGCTGCATCGGTGCAAACCGTGAGTTCTATATTCAAGGTGGTTCTGAATTTGATAACGAATCATATATTACAGAGATTCAGTTCCCTGTAGAAAGGGTCTAATCAAGAAGAGGCTGTCTATTGGACAGCCTCTTCTTGATTATTCTTCCTCGATGCCAAATACTTGGTTGAAGGTTTTGAGAACTTTATAGCCTGAATCAATTGATTCCAGAGGATCTTTGCGGAGACGGTGACGCAGACAGAGACCAATTACCGCTTTGATATCATCTACTTCTACTTCTTTTCGTCCTTCCGAAGCTGCATAAGCCTTTGCTGCACGGGTGGTCACAATATCACCACGCAAACCATCAATATTTAGGTCAGCACAAACTGTGGAGATTTTTAAACGGAGATCCCGCTCAATATTGACCTCATTCAGAATTTGCTGTGCTCTCACAATCTGTGCCTGCTTTTCAGATTGTTGAGCAGCTTTTTCAGCCAGAAATGCATGGGGATTGTTATCAAAGGTGGTGCGATTTTCTACAATTTGCAAGCGCAGTTCAGGATCGCGGGCGGTCTTAATTTCGGCATACATCCCAAAGCGATCGAGTAACTGTGGACGTAACTCGCCTTCTTCAGGGTTGCCTGAACCAACTAGCACAAATCGGGCAGGGTGGCGAATCGAAATCCCTTCACGCTCAACGGTATTCCAACCAGAGGCGGCAGAGTCTAGTAATACATCAACGAGGTGATCGTCGAGGAGGTTAACTTCATCAATGTAGAGAATGCCACGATTTGCCTTAGCAAGTAGACCGACTTCAAAGGCTTTGACCCCTTCGGATAGTGCTTTTTCGATGTCAATTGTGCCGCAAACACGGTCTTCTGTTGCACCGAGAGGTAAGTCCACCATGATTACTTGCTTCGTAGTCACAGGTAGTTTTTCACCATTAGCAATGCGTTGGCGGACTTCTTCGCTTTGTAAGTCACCATCGGTAGGATGGCTACTAAAGGGATCATCGGCAACAACTTCAATTTCAGGTAGGAGGTCGGCAAGGGCGCGAACGGTGGTGGATTTGCCCGTACCGCGATCGCCCATTACCATGACTCCACCGATTTTAGGATCGATGACGTTGAGCAACAGGGCGAGCTTCATCTCTTCCTGTCCGATCACAGCGGTGAAAGGAAATACAGGTCGTCTTGTCGTTACAGTTGGTTTAATGGGAGTTGCAATCAAGGTTTTTTAAATTTTGTATCGATAAATGTGTCACTCTAGCCAATATACAGCTTTTCATAACCCAAAAGAATAGGGGCTTTGCAAAGCACTGTTTCTAAGCCTAGAAGAATTTAAAACAAGCTTTAAGAGAGGATTTGCTATGTACATCCTCACCTCAAAAATTAATCGCCCCCTAGCCCCCAATTCTGGGGGAACAAGAATTTTTAAAGTCACCCAGAATTGCTTGATTTAGGTAGTTTGTAAGCTTTGCAAGCTTATGAAATGGCTTTACAGTGATTTGCTGAATTGAGGTTAAGTTAATCTCAGTTCGGGTTAAGCTGGCAAATTTTAAAAGCCCAAAAGTAAAAGCCTTGCTTAGCAAGGCTTTTACTTTTGGGCTTTGAGAGAGGGTTTGCTACGCAAACCCTCTCTCAAAGCCCGTTTCAAATTATCCTGAACTCGCGTTAAGTTACTTGCTAATTTTCTGAAAAAATACAGAAAGGTTATTGGCTGGCATTGATTGTACTTTTTGGAGTACGAGGTTTTCGGCGGCGGCAACCTCTATGACTGCTTCGAGATCGCGAACGCCCCACTCTGGGTTTTGATAGCGCAAACTAGCATCAAAGTCAGCATTGCTTAGGGATATATGTTTACCATTTTGTTTATAAGCACCGTAAAGATACAGAATGCCACCTTCTGGCAAAATCCTATTTGCTCCAGCCATTAATCCTAGGCAAGCTTTCCAAGGCGCAATATGGAGCATATTGATATTGACGATCGCCTGAATATCTTGACTTTTTAATTGATAGCGATCGCTCCAATCCGCCGCAGTTACATCAATATTTAACGGCTCAACTAAATTTGGCGATGGCTCGTGTTGCTGCCAAGCGATGATACTAGAAATTGCGATCGGATTAGGATCAGATGCAATCCATTGGCGAGGATGGAGGTGTGGCGCAAAGTAGACAGAATGTTCGCCAG
The DNA here is from genome assembly GCF_012863495.1 of Pseudanabaena yagii GIHE-NHR1. Lineage (NCBI taxonomy): Bacteria > Bacillati > Cyanobacteriota > Cyanophyceae > Pseudanabaenales > Pseudanabaenaceae > Pseudanabaena > Pseudanabaena yagii. The sequence goes on along the minus strand of NZ_JAAVJL010000001.1, from coordinate 747,370 downwards.
TACCACTCGCAATTTCTAGAATATTGCCTGTGGTGGGCAAGTTTTTGAGTAGGACTTCTAAGATTGCTTCACGATTTCTTAGAGTAGCTGGAGCATATTGTCTAGCATCTTGCATAATTTCTGTTAATTTAAGTGGCACTTGGAGTTTTGCAGTTCAATAAAGAATCAATTTTTGAGGTGTGGCTTTGCCACACCTCAAAAATTGATTCTTTATTTATGAATTTTCCCATCAGGTAGCGTTGCGCCAATGAGAATTGCACCGACAAGATTGGCACTGCTGAGTTCAGCACGGTTGAGAATGGCATCCGTTAAATTCGCATTTGCTAGATTTGTTCTTGCTAAATAAGCCTCAATGAGATTTGCCCGTACCATAATCGCTCCTCGCAAATCAGCACGACTCAGATCGGCACGGGAAAACTTTGTATCAGTCAGATCTGTGCCCTGCATCTGGACTCGACTTGCCTTAACATCTGCCATGACCGCACTTCGTAAGTTCACACCATTGAGATCGGCATCGATCAGGATGGCACGTTCTAACTTTGCATTACTTAAAACCGCACCTGACAATGTGGCATTACTGAGATTTGCCTCGCTCAAAAATATGCCCTGCATATTGGCATTATTTAGTTTTGCCTCACTGAGATTAGCGCCATTGAGAGTTGCTTCTTGGAGATTGGCTCCCCGCAGGTCAGCTTTATGTAAATCTGCGCCAGATAGATTGGCTCCCCGCAGATCAGCACCAGATAGGTTAGCACCATGCAGACTGGCAATGCTCCGCTTTTTTTGACTAGGAGCAATATCATGCTGATCGCCAATAGCCCTTTCTTGTCTTAGGTTTGCTCCTCTTAGACAGGCTCCGACTAGGTTCGCTCCATTTAAATTTGCCGTTCGCATATCTGCTTCAATTAAGTTCGCATCCATCAGGTTTGCCAAACTGAGATTAGCTCCAAATAGAGTTGCACCTTGGAGGCTTGCACCATGTAAATCTGCATTGGATAGATTGACATTACTGAGGCTCGCTTGGTTGAGATTTGCTCCGCACAAATGTGCGCCCATCATCACGGCTCCGCGTAAATTAGCACGGGTGAGACAGGCAAAGGTTAAAACGGTACTATTGAGATAGGCTTTTGATAAATTGACATCTAGCCAATCGGTACGGCTTAGGTTTGCACCACTGAGTTTGATGCCATTGAGGTTAATGCCACTAAAATCGCGATCGCCTTTAGCGTAACGGCGCAAAATATCTTGAGGGGTAAGTGCTGCTTCCATATTTAAAGTCTCTATTTAAAATCTCTTGCTTAAATCTCTTACTATTTCTTTTCTAGACAATTTGCAGATTTTTAGAAGTTGCTTGTCTGGACTATGCAAATTGACAAGTATCGTCCTCATCACCTTGATGGAAAATGGCACTTGGCTGCGTGAAATCAGTATCCTGTGATGGCTGTAAGCCGCCTTCGGCAGGATGCTGCATTGATTTGGCTACAAGTTGCTCATAGAGAGTCTTGATCACTTGGAGAATGTAGTTGGCAGACTGCTCATAGGCACTTGATTCATTAAGCGATCGCGCTACTTGCCAGAGCGTATGTTCTACTTTGTCAAAGGAGGGATAGGCATAAAATAGCTGTCGGAGTAGCCCGTCTAACTCATGGGTACGCAAATCCTGCCAATTGTCGTGATCGGGATCGAAGGGATAATAAAGAGTAGAAAATAGTAAGATTTTGGTTCGCATAGAGTTGGTGAACCGCATTAACTCTAAACGTAAATCAAAGAGATCATGGACGATTTGAGGATCAAATGGAACTTTCGATTGCTCATAACTTGCGATAGGCTCTATAAAGCCATTGTTTTGATAAACAGGTGGCGCAACTACTTCCGCAATATTTGGGTAAGCGCTATCAGGATAAAGAGGTTCCAACTTTGCAAGTAACATATTGCCAATTACTGTATATTCCGCAGGTTTAGAAACTCTTTGCACTGCTTCCTGAATCAAGGCTCTTAATTGTGGAAAAGTGGGCATAAAGGTGACTAATTCCTTTAGCAAACCTATCCAATCAATGCTATTTAATTGACGGAGATCGCTTTCCCATACATCTTGATAGGTATAGAATAGAAGCTTTTTTAAGCGCATTTGTTGAGCATCTGTATCAATATCATGGGCAACCCATGCGTAAATATCATTATCTTCACTAGGGTAGGAGTTAAGGAGCGATATCTCATCTTGAGTGAATCCCAATTGACTCTCTGCTGACGGCAAATCTGGATGAAGATCTCCATTGGGTAATTTCTCTTCTAAAACACTTTGACTGTTTGGAGAATGCTCAATTGGTGCAACTATCTGCGCGGAGCCAGCATTAATGACTAAGTTACTCACTTGATAGGAAATTGGTTGGCTCATTACCTGAGCACTAGAACTGACTGGCTCAGAACTACTGGAAGGAGCTTCGGTTGTTGATGGCTTATAGAGTTGAGAAACTATATTAAAGACTGTTTTGGCAACGATGAGATACTGGCGTTGCTTGGGTACGGAGATTGTCTTCACCGCTTTGACCAAGTTCTCTTTTAGTGATTCTATCGTTGGATATTGCTGATATAAATCTTGAAGTAGTTCTACAAAACTGAAGTTATCTAAACGCTGGGCATCATTCTCTAAGATACCAGTACATACTAGGCATACTAATTTCTTTGCTCTAACTGGATCTTCACTCATTTCCAGATCATCGGAAATGTCATCAATGAGAAGGTCGAGAGGACTCTTAGTAATGTTATTGAGGTTGGGATTTTGAAGATCAGAATTGTCAGGACTTAAAGATAAATCATCAAGCAATGATGGGGTAACTGCGCTAAAGATAGTTTGAGCGAGAGACTTGGTTAATAATGGCTGGAGGGCAGCTAATACTTCATTGGCGGATTGATAGCGCTGACGGAAATCAAACCGCACCATCTTGTCGATGACATCTGCTAAGGTCGGTGTTACTTTTGCGCGATCGCGCCAACGAAACTCACTGGTCATTGGATCTTCAGGAATTTGATTGGGCAATAGTCCTGTTAAGGCTTGTACCGCAATAATACCGATCGCATAGATATCACTAGCAAACATGGTTTTGCCACTATATTGCTCATTGGGCATATAGCCGGGGGAACCAATCACTAGACTCGAAGTATGCCCTAGTTGACTAATGGGTTGGGTACTGACTTCTTTAACAGCACCAAAATCGATTAAAACAATTCGGCGATCGCTGATGCGACGAATTAAATTACTCGGCTTAATATCCCGATGAATGACCTGTTGCCGATGCACAAAGTCTAAAGTCGTTAAAATATCTGTCAAAAAATCAATTGTGTACTGCTCTCCTAAACAAACCCCCTTTTTAATTTCTTGAGTCAAAACCTCGCCTTCGATCAATTCCTGTGCTAGAAAAAACTCTTCATCCTCTTCAAAGTGAGCGAGTAGGCTGGGAATGCACTCATGCTTACCAAGTCGATAAAGTACCTTAGCTTCTTTGTCAAAGAGTTCACGCGAAATTTCTAATACTTCTATTTGTGATGATGCAGGTTTGAGTTGCTTGATCACACAAGAAGGTCGATCAGGCAAATATCCATCTTCAGCAATAAATGTTTGGCTAAAGCCGCCGCCACCAAGTTGTTTGACGATCTTATAGCGCCCAGTCAGGGTTTTACCGAGCATAGTCATTTGAGCCAGTACCAACGGGATATTTACTAGGATGGGCGGCAATGAGCTGTATCTATCCTAGGTCTTAATATTTTGACATCGGATTAACCTGATAGCAAGTTAATTTTCGTATTGCATCACTAAGTTCGTATATTGTGCTTATAAGTAGCTAAGGCTCTTGCGGATAAAAAATGTCACATCTAGCTTCGACTCCGCTCAGCTAACGTTGGCTGAGCGGAGTCGAAGCCACAGGTACTTTAATTAATAGCAATTCCCTAAATAGAATTTATACTCACGCGATCGTCAAAGACAAAGCACTCACCTTCCCAAATGCTTTCTTCTGGTGGAACCTCCTCTAAATATTTGAGAATTCCTCCCTTTAGATGATAAACCTCAGAAAAACCCTGAGACAGCATATAGGAACTAGCTTTCTCGCAACGAATTCCACCCGTGCAGAACATGGCAACTTTCTGATGTTTCTCAGGACTTAACTGCTCTTGGACATAGTGAGGGAATTCACCAAAGGTTTCGATATTGGGATTAATTGCTCCTTTAAAGGTTCCAAACTCGACCTCATAGCTATTGCGTGTATCAACGACAATCACATCAGGATCAGCAAGTAACTCATTCCAATCCTTAGGATCAACATATTTACCAACTCGATAGCGAGGATCGATATCAGGGACTCCTAAGGTCACAATTTCCTTTTTGAGTCTTACTTTCATCCTTTGAAATGGAATTCCTTGGCAATAGGATTCCTTATGTTCTAAATTCTGAAGGCGGGGATCGCTACGCAAATGGGCTAGTAAAGCATCGATCGCTTCGCGACTACCTGCGATCGTCGAATTGATGCCTTCTTTGGCGAGGAGGATCGTACCCTTGAGTTGGTGAGCATCACAAAATTCCTTGAGAGGAGCGCGCATCGCTTCATAGTCAGGCAAGTCAGTAAAATGGTAAAACGCTGCAACTACACAAAGCTCAATATTTGCTTGTTTATTGTCTTGAGCCTTTTCCTTTGCTGCTATAACCTGTGCTTGCAGACGATTGATTTGCTTAATCCTACTCATTTGCCCATTCATTTTTGCTACAAATCAAATATAGCGCTTTGCGTTCTAGTTGTCCCAATCGTAGGCTAGAGATCCATCATCAATTTTATCTTTCACAAGTTGTCGCACCATCGTCAGTTCTTCTACAAAAACTTTGCCATCAGCATAAATAGAGCGATCAATTTGCTCCATTTCGTATTTAGTAATTCTGCCATCGGCGATCGCGCGATCGATGATTGTATGAAGTTTTTGTAAACTTTGTAACTCTTCGGAGGTTAACTCTTTATGGTTAGGACGTTCAACTAACATTTGTCCAAATCCAAACTCATCTATTCCCACGATATCTAAATTTATTGCTTTTGGGTGGCTCGTGATACAAGCTGTTACATTTATAGCGTTTTTCAAGTATTTAGAGCGAGTTCGGGATTGAAACGGTCTTTGAGAGAGGTTTTGCGTAGCAAAACCTCTCTCAAAAGCAAAAGCCTTGCTATGCAAGGCTTTTGCTTTTGGGCTTTTAAAATTTACCTGCTTAACCCTAACTGACGTTACTTAGAATGGGAATCTCTATATAACCTTCTATATAACTATATTGAGGTTTCAAGGAAAAGTTAAACCCAGTAAATGTTTTGAGGTTTAATATTACCTATAGCAAAATTAAACCCATGATTAAGGTGGCGCTCTACATCACCTATTCGTGCTAATTGGGATTTGGAGGACACCAAAAGAGATTTTGGCTGGATATACCCAGTGACTCTAAAATCTCTTTCATTTTGCTGGTGCATTCCATCCAGTAGTCGAGACTGTCGTACATCCAGTCAGGGCTAAAATGCAAATCATAATGGAGTAAATTGGGAATACCTGAAAATTCATCGGATGTTTGCTTAGAAATGAGTAATACTCGAAATGGCTTGTCAGCACATTTGATTTTGAGCTTTTCAATTAAATCGACAACATAGTCACGATTAGTTACACCAGTACGGATGAAGAGAATCTCATCACTATGTTTGAGGGTATATAAGAATCTCTTAGCACGAGCTGAATAGCGAACACGCATCCTTTCGTGAATAGTCTGGATGTTATTTACTGGGTCATCGGAATCTTCGACTTCATGCCCAAAGGATAGCCCAGACCATTTGGAATGATAGATGCGGCGATCCGTAGGATTGTAATGAAGATAGGCAGGATTCCACATATCTTGAAAGTCATTGACAACCAGGTCGGTAACATCACCGAGATTTGTAGAACGGGCTAGGTCAAATGGAAATGCTGGTCCATCATATTCCATTTTGTATAGGAGCATTCGGGCGGCACAGCGATCGCCTAGTGGCAAAATTGCAATCCGATTTAGCTCTGATAATTTGCACTTATATTTTAGCAGCATCGTGGACTTGGCAGGGGCTTTGACCCGACTTTCTAAACCGCGATCGCCAATAATCATTGTCCGAAATGGCGCATTAGGATTGGCAGGATCGTGATATACCGCCGCGGGCATTTCGGCTAGGGCTGTCCGAATCTCTTTCCACATTGGATGAATGTTATATTCTTCGTCAGATTCGTTGATGATCCGAATTGTGCGATCGCCTTCCTTCAGAATTCCTAAATATCCATCGTAGTAGATGATTTCAGAATTTTGGGGTGCAAAAAATTTCAGTGCTGAGCAATATTGTAAATCTGACCCAGTAGGTATTGCGACAGTATTCTCAATCGAGCCTTGCAGACCAACGGTCAACAGCGGTAACGTTCCTAACTCGTCATTTTTGGAAATATAAGTTCCAGAGGTCAGTTCAGCTTTGCGCTTCAAAGCTGTTTGTAATTCGAGCCAAGTGGGAGTGATATTGTAGGAATGTTCAGACTTGTTAATAATCCGTAAAGTCTGGACTTCGGGACAGGCGAATATTTTAAAGCCATACTTATCTTCATAAATAGAAATCTCTTCTAGCTTTTGGACTTGCAAAAGAGATTTTTGTTCTTTCAGGCGCTCTTCTTTCCTAATGTTAAATAGCTCTAGATTAATTGCCTCAAACATCACTTGATGTCCCGCAGTATTGGGATGAGCTACATCAAGTGATAGATGGGACTTCCATCCTCCATAGCCATTGTCCAAACTATCTAACCAATTGAGCATGGGAACGCCCCAATTCATCATCCGATGGTGAGTATCGCGCAATAGCCAGTTATGTTCTGGGTTATAGTCACCATTTGGGTAGAGACCACCAATGATTGGAATAGCACCCAAATCTCGAACCATTTTAACTAGTTGCAATAAGCCGCTCTCAAAACGACGTTGCACGGCACGGCGATCGTGGGGGCGACTATAGGCTAAACCTTCATTGCCTAGTGATAGAGAGATGATGACAATATCAGGCTTTTCGGGGACAACTGCTGCGGCAAAGCGCTCAATTGTACTAGTGACATTTGCCCCCAATTGCGATCGGTTAACCAATTGATGCCCATATTTTTCCTGTAATGCTTGTCCTAGATGACTTGCCCATCCCTTGAGTAGCCAAGCACTACAGCCCATCGCAACAGAACTGCCCAAAACTAGTACTTTGAGTCCACTAGGTGCACTGCTGATGCTAGGAGTAGAAGCGATCGCATTTTCCAGATATCCATAGGGGAAAGGTTGAATATAGCCAAATGCTCCATCATCAACAATTATTGTAGAGGTGGTTGAATCGAGATGCTCTGGCTCAATGGGAACCCAGCGATTTTCACCAAGATCTGACTCCCACTGTACTTTTCCATTGGCAGCAATCCGCACATATTTATATTCAATGCGTTCTTGCGGATTCGGCAATATTAAAGGATCGATGGCAATATCTACAGACCAAATAGGGTAGCGATCGCTAGATGTATTTAGAGGTAGATATTTTTTCACATCCCACGATCCCAGTTGAGGAATCGCGCCAACTATACCAATCATTTCCCCATCTTGGGTGGGAGCCTTTACCTGAAATCGATACATAGAGATGTCTTCTCTGGATAAGGAGGGAGTAATTATGCCTAATAGAACTTCCACAGTCTTTATATAGCGACTTTTAAATGAGTAGGTACTCATTTAAAAAAACAAAATCAATCCTAGTAAGAGTTTCGCGGTTTACATTTTGCCGTAGGTAAAATACAAACCGTGATAGGCATGAATCTTTTTTTAAACTATCACCTAATGCACTCTAAGTGTGTTTTAGAAATTACAGCCTTAAATCACAAAGTATTGCAATTTTCAAATGAGTACCTACTTATTTGAAAATTGCAATACTTTGTGATTAGGGACTTGAGAAAAAAAGTACCACCGAGTTTGTATGGCTTCGACTTCGCTCAGCCAACGTTGGCTGAGCGAAGTCGAAGCCGTAGGGACTTTAATTAATCACAAGTCCCTTAGGTACATACAAGCGAACAAGGAAGCTATTTTTCGTGTCTTCGCCACGAAAAATAGCTTCCTTATTGAGCATAGTAAGCGCGTGTGCCTTTAGCCTCGATCGCTTCACTTAACCTTGTTAGCGCATGAACATAGGCGGCAGTTCGCATGGAGATCTGTTTTTGCTCAGCAATCTTCCAAATTCTGAGGGTTTCAGCAACCATACTTTGCTTGAGGCGATCGTTTATCTCTTCAATTGTCCAATAAAATCCACTACGATTTTGTACCCATTCAAAATAACTAACGGTGACACCACCCGCATTGACTAAAATATCTGGGAAAACCATAATTCCTTGTTGCTCTAGAATTCGATCCGCCGCAGGAGTCACTGGTCCATTGGCAATCTCGAAAATATACTTAGCGCGAATTTGATGGGCATTAAGTTCCTTAATTTGATTTTCCAATGCCGCAGGAATCAAAATATCCACATCTAGCTTTAACAGTTCCTCATTAGTAATCTTGGTATGTTCGACAAGATTACATACAGAATCCTGACAGTAAACTGCCTGAAAGCTGCGTGTTGAATTTTTGTAACTGATAATGCTCGGCACATCTAATCCCTGTGGCGTATAGATACCGCCCTTAGAGTCACTTACCGCCACAACTTTATACCCTGCTTTGCTGAGCAGATCGGCGATCGCTGCACCAACATTCCCAAATCCTTGGATCGCTACTGTGGTCTGTTCCCTTTGCTTATTGAGTAATGGCAGCAAAGTCTCAATCACAAAAAATGCTCCTAAGCCAGTTGCGGTTTCTCTGCCAACACTTCCACCCATCGCTAAAGGTTTTCCAGTAATTGCCGCAGGACAGAGCCGACGTTGAATATTGCTATATTCATCTACCATCCAGCCCATAATGGTCTGATTAGTCTGTACATCTGGGGCGGGAATATCCACATCGGCTCCCATAAAATCCGCGATCGCATCAATATAGCCGCGACTGAGACGTTCTAGCTCGAACTTCGATAATTGCTTGGGATCGACAGCAACACCACCCTTTGCGCCCCCAAAGGGTAAATTCACGGCTGCACATTTAAAAGTCATCCAAAAGGCTAGGGACTGTACCTCATCCATATTCACATTGGGATGAAACCGAATTCCGCCTTTAGTCGGTCCCCGCAAATCGTTGTATCGTACCCGATAGCCTTGAAAGACCTTTAAGGTTCCATCATCCATTCGCACAGGAATAGAAACCTGTAAACTTGCTTTGGGCGATTTGAGTCGTTCGATCGCATCTTCGGAAATATTAACATGGGCGATCGCATCGGCAAGCCTGATACTTGCTTGATCAAATAAAGATTCTGACACCGATAACTCCAGCGTATTGTGATAAAACAACGCTCACAAAAATCTTATACCAAATTTGGTAGTGAACAAAATTTTCAAGATAGGCGGCGCTTTGCACCGCCTATCTTGAAAATTTATAGCAATGCTTGAGTTAGTTGGGACAAATCATTTGTAGATTTTTAGGTTTGTGGAAGCGCACCCCTTCGGGGTGCGCTTCCACAAACCATTTAGGATTGCTATATTTTTAGAAGTTCAAATCTTATTAAATAGTTTTTGCAAAGGCTTGTTTTATAAGTTTTTGCAAAGGTTTGCAAAAACTACTTAACTCTTGATACTGTTATAATTTCTATCTATTCTTAAGTTCTATCGGATATATTCATGCAGTTAAGGATTAAGGTTCCATTACTAATTACGCTGATCACTTTCATTGCTTCTCTTCTACTGACCTTATTCTTTTACCAAACATCTCTGCAATCAATTGAGAATAACCAAAAAGAGGAACTAGCAACTACAGTTACTTTAATTCAGAAATATACCGATGAACAGACTAAAAAAGCCTTGTCTAGGGCTGAGCTAATCGCTTCTCTACCATCAGTTCAACAGGCTTTTCGAGCTAAAGATCGTGACCAACTAGCTCAGATTCTTGTTCCTACGTTTTTAATTCAACGCGATCGCTACGAAGTCCGTGACGCTCATTTTCATTTAGCACCAGCGACATCATTCTTACGCTTATTTTATCTGAAAAATTATGGTGAAGACATGAGTAGTTTTCGAGAAACAGTAGTAATTACCAATCAAAAACAAGAACCACAAAGTGGCGTAGAAATCAGTCGGCATGGACTAAATATTCGAGGTGTTGTCCCTATCTCTGATGCTCAAGGCGCGATTGGGAGTTTTGAGGTCGGCATGAGTTTTAATGGTGTTTTAGAAGCGGTTAAACAGGTAACTGGATTTGAACTAGGAGTATTTGTTGACAATGAACTGATGACTAAAGTCGCTACAGGATTGCCTGCACCTGAAAGCGATCGCGTAATTGGTGGCTTAAGACATGAGAGTTCTACTAACTGGGGATTTATCCGTCCATTGCTCACACCTGATGTATTGCGTAAGGTCAATGATGCGACTGTAAAGGTTCAGAAAATTGATGGCATTGATTATGGGATTGCCTTAGTTCCTTTACTAGATTTTAAAGGTAAAAAGATTGGTGTAATTGTTGCTGGCAAGAGTTTTCAGGTTTTGATGGGTCAAGCTAATGCGATTTTAGTCAATTCTTTAGTGATTGCTCTATTTGAGGTGGTCGTCTTAGCAGGAACTTCAACAATTCTATTTAATGGCTTACTGATGCGCCCGATAGTTGTAGTTGGCAGTTATATTACCAGTTTAGCGATCGGTGATGCCGTTGCAAAATCGATAGAAGATCTGGCTATTCGTAAGGATGAGGTTGGCAAAATTGCGAGGGGATGCGAGTTACTCCAACAAAAATTGAAAGAAGAGAGCAAAGGTTAGAATCACAATGCTTAAACTCTATCGGTTCCTTATTCTGTTTGGACTTTGCGTGCTGCTAATTCTGACAGGTGCAAAGATTGCCTATGCTCAAGAACAATCTGCGCCTCCAGTCACGCCAGTTCCGAAACCCACTGTGATTGCTAAACCAACCAATGAGTTTCCCTCCAATGTTCCCAAGCCGATCAAGGTAGAAGTTGCTCTCGTCATTAATAATATCTCGAAGATTGTGGATGCGACGGGTACATTTACCGCAGATATTGATTTGCGCCTGCGTTGGTACAATCCAAATCAAGCCTTCGACCCGAAAACTACTGGCACTAGTGAGCAAAGTTTTGTCGGTGACGATGCTATTAACAAATTAGCGACGATATGGAACCCAAAAGTTGCGATCGCCAATTTAGCAGAGAAACCACTAAAGCAAGAATCAGAGCTTTATTTGAATGCTAATGGTACGGTGATCTATCTCCAGAGATTAACGGTCACTTTAGAGGCGAAGTACAAGCTTGCGAATTTCCCCTTTGATATTCAAACTTTACCGATCCGTCTGATCTCCAAATACAACAGTAATAAGATCGTCTTTTGGCAAACCCAAGACGACATTGATTTTTCGGGTATTCCACAGGAAATTCGCTTGTCAGGTTGGAATACGGGCGGAGTTAGCTTTGTGCCGTCAAGCTTTAAGGGTTTAGATGGCGATCTCCATCCCCAACTAGAAGCGCAGATTTCTATGAAGCGCAATCCTGCGAGTCATTTACCTAACGTATTTATCCCCCTGTTTTTAGTGTTATTAGTACCCACAATTGTGGCGCTATGGACTAATACGGATCTCGATAAGCGCATTTCGGCATGGGCAGGTAGTATTTTGACTATGGTTGCCCTTAGTTTCACCCTATCGGTGCGTTATCCTGCTTTGGGAGTGGAAAATGTCTTTTTTCAAGTGATATTTCTAGGATTTGCCTTCCAGTTTCTTGGACTAGCCGCTAACGCAACGATTATGAATCCATCCCTCGAAAAGCTATTTGGTGGCAAATACATTGTGGCTGAGATCTCTAATTTCCTCCGTTGGAGTTTACCTCTAGGTCTAATTATCTTAATCACCCGTGTAGTTTTACTCGCTTTGCCATAGCTTTGCCATCAATAACACGAGTTCGGGATAATTTGAAACGAGCATTGAGAGAGGGTTTGCTACGCAAACCCTCTCTCAATGCTCAAAAGTAAAAGCCTTGCTTAGCAAGGCTTTTACTTTTGAGCTTTTAAAATTTGCCAGCTTAACCCAAACTGACGTTAAATAAAAAATTAGAGCCGCTAGCGGCTCTAATTTTTTTATGCAATCTATATCCGACTAATTTAGTCTGGTATATTTGACGACTATAGACCCATATGTTAAGGTTCATTTCAATCAAAGAAATCAAAAAAACTTTTAGCGACTAAAAGGGCGACCAAGAACATGACAGCAACCATTGCTACTCCTTACACCAGCGAGCGTGTTGATACCTTCAGTAATCTCAAATGCAAAGAGTGTGGTGCAGAGTACGAAGCCAAGGCAATGCACGTTTGTGAATTGTGCTTTGGTCCTCTAGAAGTTGCCTACAATTATGATGCGATCGCTGCTAGAGTCAGCCGTGAAACTATTCAAGCTGGCCCCCTCTCCATCTGGCGCTATCGTGATTTTCTACCCGTCAAGACTGACAACTATATCGATGTATCCACAGGCATGACTCCCTTGATCAAGGCAAACCGCCTTGCTAAGCGTCTCGGCATCAAAAATCTCTACATTAAGAATGATGCTGTGAATATGCCCACCTTGAGCTTTAAGGATCGTGTGGTTTCGGTTGCTCTCAGCCGCGCCCGTGAACTTGGTTTTACTACCGTTGCTTGTGCAAGTACTGGTAACCTTGCCAACTCCACTGCGGCGATCGCAGCCCATGCAGGCTTAGAGTGTTGTGTCTTTATCCCCTCTGACCTCGAAGCAGGTAAAGTTCTTGGTACAACCATTTACAATCCTAAAGTTTTCTCCGTCCATGGTAACTACGACCAAGTAAACCGTCTTTGCTCAGAAGTAGCGAATACTCACGGTTGGGGCTTTGTGAATATTAATCTCCGTCCTTACTATTCCGAAGGTTCTAAGACCCTTGGTTATGAAGTAATCGAACAACTTGGTTGGAAGCTTCCCGATCACATCGTCGCACCTTTGGCTTCTGGTTCTCTCTTCACCAAGATCTACAAAGGCTTCAATGAGTTTGTAAAGGTAGGCTTAGTCGAAGACAAGCCCGTTCGTTACAGTGGCGCACAGGCTGAAGGTTGTTCTCCGATCGCTTCAGCATACAAGGAAGGTCGCGATTTCATTACCCCTGTTAAGCCTAAGACAATTGCTAAGAGTTTGGCGATCGGTAATCCTGCTGATGGTATTTATGCGATCGACATTGCCCACAAGACCAATGGCAACATCGAATCGGTAAACGATGATGAAATCATCCAAGCAATGAAGTTACTTGCGGAAACCGAAGGTATCTTCACCGAAACTGCTGGCGGAACCACAATCGCTGTACTGAAGAAGCTAGTGGAAGCAGGCAAGATTGATCCTGAAGAAACCACTGTGGTTTATATCACTGGTAACGGTTTGAAGACTCAGGAAGCAGTTCAAGGTTATGTTGGCGAACCCTTCTTGATTGAACCTAAACTTGATAGCTTCGAGCGTGCGCTAGAGCGTTCTCATACATTAGAGCACCTCGAATGGCAAACTGTCTCTGTTTAATATTTATAGCGCTTTGCGCTGACTTGAAGTTGTTGAAAGGTTGGCAAATCCACTCTTTCAACAACTTTCTTAGTCTAAGCATTAACTAAAAAGCAGCGCAGGGCGCTGCTTTTTAGTTTTTTAGAGATCTAGTTTTTAAGCATATGGGAAGGCAAAACCACTCTTTCTTCTTTAAACAATTTGCGATCTATCAAGATCAATGTGCGATGAAAGTGGGGACGGATGGAATTTTATTGGGAGCATGGGTGAATATTCCTGAGAATGCCCAAATCTTAGATATTGGCACTGGTACAGGATTACTCGCCTTGATGCTGGCGCAGCGATCGCAAACTTCGGCGATCACCAAAATTGATGCAATCGAAATTGATGATGCAGCCTATCGACAGGCTCAGGATAATATTCAAAATTCACCTTGGGGCGATCGCATCAATATCTATCATGGAAAAATTCAGGACTTTGCGATTACTTGTCCCCAACAATACGATCTGATTATTTCTAATCCGCCATTTTTTGAAAAAGCCTATAAAGCCTTAGAAACATCGCGAACCTTAGCAAGACATGGCGACAGTCTGTTACAAACGGATATTCTCCACATAGCTAGTCGCTTACTCAAACTAGATGGACATTTAGCAGTAATTTATCCAACAGATTTAGCACATAAGTTTTTGAGTAAGGCTAGAGAGTTTGGTTTGTGGTGCGATCGCCAAGTAAATATCAAACCAATGCTACATAGTTCTATCAAGCGGATTGCCTTAGAACTAAGCAAAACACAATTTCCTCCGCAAGAAACTACGCTTACAATTGAGGAAAGTAAACATATTTATACAGAAGATTACATCTCTTTAGTTAAAGACTTCTATCTAAATTTGTAGGTAAAAGCCAGAGAAATTTTTGAAAGCGCGGCTTCGCCGCGCTTTCAAAAATTTCTCTTTACTACTTCAAGTGTAATATCGCTACCTATTGGTCAACCTAGCTAGAGCTAAATCCCATGCCATCTAATAGTTCAACTATGCCATCTACGCACCCTGCGATCGCGCAGGGTGCTTTACGAAGAGTGCATCACATTGCTTTGAATGTGCGGGATATGCAGGCTTCCTGTGATTTTTATGGCAATATTTTGGGACTGCATAAACTTGTTGGGGATGAGGTTCCCAGTACGCTGATCGATTTAGTCGCAGCAGGCAAAGTGGCGAATTTTAGAACTCCCGATGGCACGATTCTCGATTTATTTTGGGAACCAGAACTTACGCCGCCCGATCCCGATCCACAGCGACAATTTACTCGTGCTAATCATCTCGCCTTTGATATTGCACCTGAGTTGTTTGAGCAAGCGGTGGCAGTATTGCGATCGCACCAAGTCCAAATCGAGGGTGAACCTGTTACTCGTCCCACTGGTAGAGGTATTTATTTCTATGACCCCGATGGATTTCTGATTGAAATACGCTGCGATCCTAGTTGATACAGAACTCACAAGGTGAGTTTTGTATCAATGAAATTTTGCCAAGTCTCATTGGGTTTCCAGATTTTATGTAAATCACCGATCGCCTGTTCATGTTCACAATTTAAGTGCAGGCGGCGATAGAGATAGATAAAGGCAGAAACGCGCATATTCTTAGCACAATGGACAAAGATTTTTTGATTTTGGCGTTGTTCCATTGCCTGTAGGAATTCATCTAAATCTGCCATCGTGGGACTTTCCCAATTCACAGGAATGGCAATATATTCCATCCCCAAGGATTGCACTAGTTGGTCTTCATTGGCGATCGCACCGTCAGAAGTCGGTAGCGCCAGATTAATCACGGTTTCGTAACCAGCATCAGCAATTGCTCGCAACTGCTGGACAGTTGGCTGTCCTGCCGTAGCGAGTTTGTCTGAAATTTGCAGGAAGTTGGTAATTTCTGCTAGGCGATCGCTGTCTTGATTCATAAATCGGTTCATAAACAACTTAGTTCCCATTTCTGTCTTAGCTGAGAAGATGAGGTATAGAATCAAAAATGTGATTCCTCCCAAAAGTTGAAGCCAACCATTATCCATTACATTTGCTGTAAATATTTTTCGCTACCCAGCGACTCTAATTTCTCTTGCTTTTCCATCACCATATCTTTGAGGGATGTGCGATAGGCAATCACCTGTTCGAGCAGTTCAGGATTATGACTAGCTAGGATTTGGACGGCTAGTAGTCCCGCATTATCGGCATTACCGATCGCCACAGTTGCCACAGGAATTCCCTTGGGCATCTGCACGATCGAATAGAGGGAATCTACGCCACTCAATTGACGAGTAGTAACGGGTACGCCAATTACGGGCAAAGGTGATAACGCGGCAACCATCCCTGGTAAATGGGCGGCTCCACCTGCACCTGCAATAATTACCCGAATACCGCGAGTATGGGCAGTTTTGGCAAATTCCACCATCCGTTCTGGTGTGCGATGGGCGGAGATAATTGCGACTTCGTGGCGAATATTAAACTGTTGGCAAATGGCGATCGCGCCTTGCATAGTGGGTAGGTCGGAATCACTACCCATGATGATGCTGACTTGGGGTTGATTGTTCATTATTGTTATGTGATCGGTGTCGTGAACTGAAGCAAGGGGCTTAAGAGACTTGCTATTAATTAAAGTACCTGTGGCTTCGACTCCGCTCAGCCAACGTTAGCTGAGCGAAGTCGAAGCTAGATAACTTTGGTGAGACATTTTTTAGCTGCAAGAGCCTAAGCCCCTTGTTCTAAAAAGTTGAGGATGGCTTGGGAGGTAATAGTGGGACGTTCTAAATGGGGAACGTGACCGCTATTATCAATCCAAACTAGCTTGTTATTGGGAATGATGGATTGGAACTTTGCTGCGTCTTTTGTGCCGAGAATGCGATCGCAATCGCCCCAGAGAATCAGCGTTTCTTGCTGTAAATAGGCTAACTGCTCAGCATAGGAACCATAGCCGCCACTCTTAGTAAAGGAGATTAGCGATTCATTCCAGCGTGGCATTGCTAAATGGAGTGCGGCGCATACCTCAGCATCACTAGTGACAAAACTAGGATCAGCATAGGCTTTGAGACTCACTTCTCGCCGAACTTTGGGACTTCGGAGAAAATCGGTTGCCATCCGATCTAAGGGTGGTACAAGGAACTTACCTGCGGCAGTTCCCTTTCGCATTCCTGCACTACCGATGAGAACTAGCTTCTTGACAACTTCAGGATAGGTGAGCGCAAAGTCAATGGCGGCAGCTCCACCCATCGACGCGCCCACGAGAATGATCGGCTTAGCGATCGCCGTTTTCCAGAAATAATAGAGATGGTCTTTGATCGTTTCAGGGCTTACTTGACCATCGACAAGGCGCTCGGTTAAGCCAAAGCCAAATAAATCCATCGCAAAGGTTTGATGTGTTGGCGCAAGCATTGGAATGAGGCGGCGAAACTCAAATAGAGAGCTATCAAAACCATGCAATAGCAAAATAGGCGCTCGATCATCTCTTGGCTGACCATCACAAACATAGCTCGTCAAAATCACTTCACTTGTAAAGGAGGTTGAGACTAAGCAAAATTGGATTTGGTCAGCAAGGGCGATCGAAGTCGCTTCTGTAAGTTGCGATCGCAGTGGGATCACTTCAGGGGGTAAATTGGACATTAACTATCTACAATGATTCCGAAATCTCATTACTTTCATTATTTAAAGTGAGAGCAGGTGGGGCTGCCTCTACTTTAGCTTGGCGATGTAAACGCATTTTTGCAAGGGTTGCTCCTGTAATCGTGGCATAAAAAGGGGTAAATCCTAGGAAAAACCAGAGAATCCCTCTCAAACTGCCCATGCCTCGAAAAATTAACATAATGGCGATTGCGCTAAAGAAGACTAAAGCGACATTCACGACAATCCACCAAAATAATCGTCGCTTAGGGACTGTATTACCTATACCATTCCAAAGAATCAGCCATTGTAAAATCCCTAATAAAAGCCCTGCTGCAACTAACCATAGGGAATTAGTGACTAATACGGGAAGGCGATCAATGATATTACTCTCAGCGAAAGACCCATCGGCACTGATCACAAATCCAAATTGGGCAGTATGGGCTAAACTCGTTGCCGCAAAGCCAATCCAAGACCAACCGAAGGTACTTGCCATAATCCACCATGCAGGCGATCGCAGAAAACGGCGCAAAACCAAATATTGCATTAAGCCTACAAATGCACCGACAACCAGAGAACCACTGACAATGCCAGTTGTAACGGGACAGGTAAGACTGCCAAAGCCTGTATGACAAATTTTTAAATCGATGAGGCGATCGCTTAGGTAAAGGACTCCTACAATGCAAGCGGGTATCCCTAAAATATTACCGATCGCAGTACCGACAAAGGTTGCAAGTACCCAGCGCCACCATAGACCTACAGCAGATAAAGGACGTTTTTTTTGCATTGTGTATTCTCATTCCGCCTTGATTTTGCTTTAGACAAAATTAAACTCACGATGATTCCTAGATTAGCTCTTCCGTTACAATCCTACGCAAAATTTCCGTAACTGTAGCAGCCATGCGGGAATCAATTTCTAAAGCTTCGCGATCGGGATCTTTGAGATCAAGGGCTGCCCTGAGGGTCATATTCACGGAACGAAACTTTGGTAAGGGCTGATCGTGGGATGTCGCAAGGCGATCTACAAATTGAATACAGGCAGTATAGGTCAGTTCTGAGCGTTTCCGTTGATCGCTATAGCCAAATCCCATTTTCGAGATCACGACGGGATCGCCAATAAAATATTGCAATCCCAAAGCGGCGATCGCCGCATCCACATATCTTGCCGTATCTTGCCCCATCGCATTGATTAAATTACTGAGGCTATGCCATTGAGCATAGGGTAAGCGATTGGTTGGCGGAATATGGCGATGCCATGACACTAAAGACATAACTCTAGTTAGATCGTATGCCGAAATTAAATTATCACCCCGATGCGGTTCCTTAGTGGGTGGAATTATGCTGTTACCGACAACATCTAGTAGTACGGGCTGCTCAATATAGGGCTTTTCGCCATAACGACCTTGAAAAGAGAGTTGATTATTGCCTGTAAGGGATATTAACCAGTTTTGTAATTCTAGAGGAGTTGCAAATTGCTTAAACATGGCAGCTAAAGAGTTAGAGGTCATCCCCTCCGAATCAACATAGTTACAAATACGCTGCGCTAGTTCTGAGAAAGAACGTGTTTGTTGCTTGCTACTCGGATCAGTGACCGCACAGTTTGAGATCGCCTGATTGGGTTCGGCTTGGTTTGCCTTACAAATGGTATATAGCAGGGGCAAGATCTTGGTCGAACTCCAAAACTGGGAATTTCTGAGAGGATTTTTGCCGATCCAACGGGCAAGCATCTGACCATTGACGACACTACCAATGCAGATACATGCCTCTTGAATGCTTTCATGGAGAAACTCTAACCCAATATTTTCGATATTCGGGATTTGTCCAAGGTTAGGATAGGGGCGAAAGCGCACCCTAATCTGAGTTCCCGCCAACATCGCAATTTCGCCATAGGAAACGACATTGACCCCATCAGGCAAAGTAGAGAGACGGGTAGAATAGGCAGGAATATGACCTAATAAAGGCGATGGGGCAAAGTTGCGATTGGGTAGGCTTTTCATCGATCCCGCCGCACAGCCCGTCACACCGCGATCGAGAAAGCCAAGGTGATTGGAATCGGCTTGCCCCATATTGACGAAAATGCGCTGGGAGTTGGTAAATTTTTGTAAGAGGCGATCGCCCTGTCCTAAAATTTCTAGCAAATGTCGGACTACCGCAGGAATTTGCAACAGGCTATTGGTAATTGCTTGGGAATTGGCATCTAAAATGGTGTCGATACTGAGGGCATTGGCAAACTGCACAAATGCAGCTTCGGTTAACTTGCCATAGATGCCATCTACTTCGCCATCGTATAACCCTAACTGGAGCAACCCTGCTTGAGCCTTGGTTAGTTCATCCAGCGAAAGCTTGATATCTGTCACCGCCATTAAATTCCTCTACAAAAAAAGCCTTAGTTTGATCGTAATAGTGGGACTTGACACATTACTATTACTAGTTTATCGAGAAGATTGACGATTTCAATGTGTTCCCAGACTCATTTGAGAATTAGGACTCAGGGGCAGGTTTTCCGAAATTACCCATACCTAAATACAGTTCGGCAACTTCAGGATCGTTTAGTAAATCAGTTCCCTTGCCTGTAAATTCATCTTTGCCCAAGTGCATCACATAACCCCGATCCGCGATCGCTAGAGCCTTACGGGCATTCTGCTCCACCAAAATAATTGATGTCCCCGTTTGATTGATCTTTTGGATCAAATTAAAAATGTCCTGTACCAAGATGGGTGATAAGGCTGCCGAGGGTTCATCCAAAATCAATAGCTTTGGTTCTAGCATCATCGCTCGCCCCATCGCCAACATTTGCCTTTCCCCACCTGACAATGTGCCCGCTCTTTGATTGCGCCGCTTCGCTAATACTGGAAATGTTTCATAAATTTTGTCCTTGAGATCCTTGATATTGCCATCACGGGTGTAAGCCCCCATATCTAAATTGTCGGAAATACTCAGCGACGGAAACACATTAGCAATTTGGGGGACATAGCTAATCCCTAGGCGCACAATTTGCTCTGGCTTCAGACCAATTAAGTTGCGATCGCCAAATAATATTTCCCCAGATCGCACTGGCACTAGCCCAAATATGGCTTTGGCAAAGGTGGATTTCCCTGCACCGTTGGAGCCAATCACCGTGACCAGTTCGCCTTCATAGACCGATAGATTTGCCCCTTGCAAAATATCTACGCCTTCCACATAGCCTGCCACAACATTACGGGCTTCAAGGATCAGGTTTTGGGAAATTTGGCGATCGCTTAGATCAGCAGATTGACTGGCATTCATAATTGGGATTAAACAATTGGCATTAAACGGCTGCAAGGTTAATATTATCTTTTATATTGCCGAAATGACCACACGGAAGCCGATGTCATTGTAGCGATCGCCTTGCCAATGCCAATCACGACTCGCTGAGCGACATAATTTTGCCTCGTTACTCCATGAGCCGCCTTTCCGCACGCGCCTGCCTGAATTTCCCTCAATCCAAGCTGAACCATCCGCAGGTGTGCCCTTAAAATTATCGTGCCAAGCATCCTCGCACCATTCCCATACGCCGCCGTGCATTTCGTAGAGTCCCCAAGGATTAGGAACTTTCTGTCCAATCGGTTGCGATCGCTTGTTGGAGTTATCGACAAACCATGCGTAATCTGCGAGTTGAGCAGGACTATCACCGAAATGGTAAGCCGTATTTGTGCCAGCACGACAGGCATATTCCCATTCCGCCTCACTGGGTAGACGGTAAGCATAGGCATGGGGCGATCGCGCAGTTAACCGACGACAAAAATCCTGTGCTTCGATCCAAGAAATATTTTCCATAGGCGCTTGCAAACTTTCGCGGAAATGGGCAGGATTGTTGCCGATAATCGTTACCCATTGCTCTTGAGTAACAGCAAATTTGGCGATATAAAATGCAGCCACTTGCACTTCTACTAATGGTGTTTCGTTATCCCGTTTGCCAATTTCATTAGGTGGTGCACCGAGCATAAATTTCCCTGATGGAATTCGCACCATTTCCAAATAAAGCCCATTACCAAAATCATCGCGAAAGGCTTTATCGCCTCTCTTGAGGGGATCGCTTGGTGGTTCAGGAGTTTGAGGACTTTCCACAATCACAATTGGTTTCGGCTGTGGTTTCAGTCTTTCTAAAAAGACCGCCAAGCTAAATCCTGCGATCGCTGAGCCAATATTGATCAGCAGTTGACGACGATTGAGCTTAATGGGGATTTGGGCTATGGACTTCACCAATGATTTAGCGATCGGGAGAGCCTTGAGTGTAGAAATATCGGAATCCTGTGGAGTTTTGTGGTCTGGTTTTAATAAATTCGGATCATTCCCAACTTGCTTAAACTTCTCACCAAATTCTTGATTAAATTCATCCAAATAGGCGTAACCTTCCAAATATTCACGCACTACGCAGTAATAATCATCGTCATTAAAAAAAGCCTGTACCTTCGGTGCAAGGGTATAGTTCTGTCCAATTTCATAAAGCTTAGTGGCGATCGCCTCATGCTGAAATCCATGCTCATTCGGTTCTGTAATTTGCCAGCAATAAATCACACATAGCGGCTTAGGCGTAACAGGGAGTTCCAAATTTTCCGCAAGATAAATTGATAAAGCGATCGCCCCAATTTGCTGACTACCAAGGGTTTGCTGAATGTGATAACGATTGCGGAGAATGGCATCTAAATTCATGAAATATATTTTATCGCAAATCAAAAAAACAGAGATGAGTGGCGGCGCAAGCGCCGCCACTCATCCCTTAGATTGCGATCCGTCGTAATTGGCGATGTAAATTTGCTCATTGGCTTTAGCTGAGGCAAATAGATCCACTACAGGATTGGGGTAATCAACGCCAAGGCGTACCTGAAAGCGTTTTTGCTCAATAGGTAAAAGTTTCCAAGGTTGATGTACTTTATTGGCTGGTAAGGCGGCAAGTTCTGGTAGCCAATGTTTGACATATTCCCCATGCGGGTCGTAGTCCTGAGATTGTTTATGGATATTGAAAAAACGGAAGCCTCTCGCATCATTCCCAATCCCTGCGGTATAGTTCCAATTTCCCCAATTGCTACAGGGATCATAATCAATTAGAATTGATTCAAACCATTCTGCTCCCATACGCCAATCAATGCCAAGATTTTTAGTGAGAAAACTTGCCACATTTTGACGACCGCGATTGGACATAAAGCCTGTAGCTGATAGTTCGCGCATATTCGCATCGACGAGAGGGAATCCCGTTTGTCCAGTTTGCCATAGTGCAAATCGCTCCCAATCTTGCCGCCAAGGGAGATCCATGCCACGTAGCCCTGCGCGATGGAACAGCTTATTTCCATGTTTTGCTGCCACAAAGCGGAAATAGTCTCGCCATAGCAGCTCAAAAATCAACCAATAGGTTGAGTCATTGGCAAGGCGATCGCTTTCATATTGTTTGACTTGAGCATAAATATAGCGAGGACTGAGACAGCCCAAAGCTAGCCAAGGCGAGAACTTTGAGGAATCATCAGCATTTAACATCCCATTGCGGGTTTGCTTATAGACCTGTAGGCGATCGCTTTGCCAAAAGTAATGCTCTAGACGTTTGATTGCGGCAGATTCGCCACCACAAAATTTTAAAACAGCGCGATCGCATGGCTGAGGTTCAGATAGTCCTAAGTGGGCTAGGTTCGGAATATCACCAACATCCAAATTATCAGGAAGAGGATTGAGACTATTTGGGGTAGGGAAGATTGGGAGTAATGTAAAATCAAGTTCTACCTGTTTTCGGAAATTAGTAAAGAGTTCAGGAAGATTTGCGATCGCAAAGGGTAGATCTTCAGGATGCAATAATGTACTTCCCCAAAAGCTGTGGATAGCGATATTCTGCTTTTTTAAGATCTTGCTAAGCTTGGTTTCTACAGTTGTTTCTTCTGAGGTGATTTCAGTATGGTAGTAGATTGAACTAATTCCCCATTGCTGGATGAATTCGGGTAAAACATCTTCAGGTTTGCCAATGCGGATAATCAGATCGGAGTTAAGCGATCGCAAGTTTGCGCGTAGATTTCCCACACTCTCGATTAAGAATTGGGAGCGAAAGGCTCCCGTTTTGGGGAAGCCAAAGGAAGTTTCGCCAAAGTGTCGTGGATCAAAGCAATAAATGGGAAATACATTTGCCCCCGTTTGCTGAGCTTGTTGGAATGCTCGATATAGAGTTTCGCAGTCATGGATTCGCAAGTCATTACGGAACCACACCAAGATATTTTGATTAGTCATACTTACCTGTCGGTAACAAGGGGCTTAGATTCCTTGTTACTAAAATTTATCTTTCTTCCCTAGCAGTAGAACAAGGGGCTTCAGCCCCTTGTTCTACAAACATTTATCTTTCTACGATTTGGAATTGACGATTAAGTAAGTTCATACTGGCGGAAATCGTGAGGCTAATCGCCAGATAGGTTCCCATGATAATTAAGATGACATTGACAGGTCTACCCGTTTGATTAATCGTGGTAGAGGCAATGCGATAGATATCTGTATAGCCGATCGCGATCGCTAGACTAGAATTTTTAGCAATATTCACATATTGACTGGTAAGTGAGGGGATAATCACCCGCAAAGCCTGTGGCAGGACAATTTTTTGCATGGTTTGGAAACTGCTTAATCCCAAAGCCTTGGCAGCTTCCGCTTGCCCCTTAGGGACTGAGAGAATCCCACCACGCACGATCTCCGCAATAAAGGCACTGGAAAACATGGTCAGTCCTAGTACAAGGGCGCAAAACTCAGAACTAATGGTCATTTTCAGTGCAGCAATCGTTAGTCCATCCTTCGCAAGAGTGGCAAAGCCAAGGGAGATGCGATCGCTAGCCGATGGCAGTGATAAAAAGATGGCGGAATACCAGAAAAAGAGTTGCAGTAGTAGTGGGGTATTGCGGAGAATCTCCACATATACACGCGCTAACTGTTTGAGTAACCAGTTATTCGAGAGTCGCGAAATGCCAACGGTGATGCCGATGACTGTCGCGGAAATGATACTAACCGCGATCGCTTTGAGGGAGTTAATCAAACCCACCTGTAAAGCGCGAGTATAACTGTCTGATGCACGGTAGGGGAAAGGTGTGTCGGCAATGTCAAAGGAGGCAGGATCGTTTAAAAAATCAAAACTAATGGCAAGTCCTGAACTTCGCATATTTCTAGCGAGGGTATTCCAAGCCAAGATGCTACAGGTGATAACAATTGCTAAAAAAATCAATTGTGCGAGGGTGCGCCAATTCCAGAACTGATTTTTTAAATTTGTGATGAACTTCCCATTACTAGCAGACATTGCTGGCATCGCTCCCAAAATGGATTAGATTTTAAGTTTAGCACTATCAAAAAGCGCTGTATACTTTAGATTGAATATCTTGCCCAATTCTCAGACTGGAAACTATGCCTAGGTCATCAATCAAAATAGCTGTAGTAGGTGATGTGCATGACTTATGGCAACCTATCGAAGATCGTTTGGCTCTGCATACATTACAAGTTGATTTAGTTCTATTTGTCGGCGATTTTGGGAATGAGGCAATAGAAGTTGTAGAAGCGATCGCTAATTTAGACTTGCCGAAAGCGGTCATTCTCGGCAATCATGATGCTTGGTATAGTGCTGTTGATCCTTATAGCAAAAGTCCTAACAAGAAACAATGTCCCTACGATCGCACTAAAGAAGATCGGGTGCAACGACAATTAGATCTTCTAGGCGAGTCCCATGTGGGTTACAGTTGGATTGACTTTCCCGAATTCAATCTCTCGGTGGTTGGTGCACGTCCCTTTAGTTGGGGAAGTTCTAAATGGAAGAAGAAATTTTTTTATCGTGATCGCTTTCAAGTTAATAGTTTTGCTGAATCGACGCAGCGCATTACCGCATCCGTCAGCAATGCGAAACATGACAATGTTATCTTTTTGGGACATAATGGTCCATCTGGACTAGGGGAAGAAGAATATTCGATTTGTGGTAAGGATTGGAAACCCATTGGCGGCGACTATGGCGATCCCGATTTTGCGGAGGCGATCGCGAAAACCTATCAAATGGGTAAATCTGTTCCCCTAGCTACTTTTGGGCATATGCATCACCATTTACGACTAAATAAAGATCGCCGACGTGAGGCGATCGCGACTAATGACATGGGGACAATTTTTTTCAATTCGGCGTTGACTCCCAGAATTGTCCAAACTAATGATGGATATTATCGGAACTTCTCGATTGTCACTTTAGAAGCTGGACAGGTCAGCCAGATATCGATTGTCTGGCTTGATGCGCTCTTGAAAGTAATTAACGAAGATATTCTATTTGTAGCAGAGCGACAACAAAAAGAGTGAGGTGCGAAGCACCTCACTCTTTTTGTTGTCGCTATAAAACTAGAGAAATTTTGATAAACTAATTTAATTGAAAATCTGGTGAATTATGGCTGTTAATGTTTGCGTTAACTTGGAAGTAGTCGATCTCTCATTGGATGCTGAAGATTTGCAAGGGGCGACACGTAATTTGCTAAAACAGGTTAGGGCAGTTGATGGTGTCGAAGAAGCCGATCTTGTTGCTGTAACGGACGTTCCTGAAGGGGCGATGGCTTTGGGTGGATTTGTGGTAGGACTGCTGACCGCAGAGGTGAGTGCGGCGAACTTGCAAAAGTTGGGCGGATTTCTCAAGGATCGGATCGTTGGCAAAACCTTGAAGATGTCGGTTGAGGCTTGTGGCAAGAAAATCGCGATCGAGGGTAGTAGCCAAGTAGAATTTGAATATGTGCTCCAGAAAGCTAACGAACAGATCGCGCGGTGGGCATCAGAAAGTCAATCAGGAAATTAGGTCTGCATGAAACGTTTGGCTTTGTTGGTTGGTACAAGTGAATATCCTGACTGTGAAAACCTTCCACCCTTGCATGGCTCTTTGTTAGATGTGGATGCGATGCAGCGCGTATTAGTGGCAAATGGTGAGTTTGCCGCAGAGGATGTTGTGGTTTTAAAAAATGCTTCGAGACAGGTGATCGAGGATGCAATTTACAATTTGTTTAATGTGCGCGATCGCCAAAAGGATGATCTGGTGCTGTTTTATTTTTCGGGACATGGGGTAGTTGATGAGGCTAATAAACTATTTTTAGGTACGCCTAGCACTCGTAAGGAGGGCAATAAAATCGTCAAACCAACGACTGTGGCGGCGACATATTTGCAGGAGGCGATGAATGATAGTAAGTCCCAGCATCAGGTGTTGATTTTGAACTGTTGCTTTAGTGGGGCATTTGCTCAGGGCATGACGGTGATGGATGATGGTTCGGTGAATCTCAAAAATCAGCTAGGTGGCAAAGGAAGAGCGATTTTAACTTCTTCGAGTTCGACGCAGTTTTCATTTCAGCCTGATGGGGAGATGTCGATCTATACACGCTATCTCGTGGAGGGAATTGAGACGGGAGCGGCGGATCGCGATGGCGATCGCAAGATATCCATTGATGAGTTGCATGAATATGCGGCGTTAAAGGTGTCGCAAGAGTCGCCAAATATGACTCCTGCGTTTTATCCAGTGGAGCAGGGTGGCAAGATTTATATCGCGAAGGTGGCTCAATCGAAGGATGATCCGCGACTGGTCTATCGGCGTGAGTTAGAGAGTCGGATGGTGGATGGTAAGTGGTCGATTCCTGCTAGACGCTTGTTGGACTCATTGCGAATTAATTTAGGATTGTCGGCAGAGGATGCGGAACAGCTTAAGACAGATGTGTTGAAGCCGATCTTGGCTAGGGCGCGTAAGCTCCAAGAGTATGAGGAGCTACTAAAGGAGATGCTAGCCGAACGGAATCCGCCAACGATGCAAGAGTTAAAAGATTTGCGGGACTATCAGAAGGATCATTTGAAATTGCGCGATGAGGATGTTGCGGATATAGATCGTCAATGTGGCTTGAAAGTGGTTGCTAGCCCAATAATTTTGATATCTAAAGAAGCTGATAAACCCAAAAAAGAATCTAATAATCTAGTTTTGGACTTGCCCAATGGCGTGAAACTAGAATTAGTGGATATCCCTGCGGGAAGTTTTATGATGGGAAGTGATGAATATGAAGATGAGAAGCCAATTCATCAAGTTACTTTGAAGGCTTTTAAGATGGGCAAATATCCGATTACCCAAAAGCAGTATCTTGCCGTCATGGGAAAGAATCCATCAAATTTCCAAGGTGATGAAAATCTTCCTGTGGAGAAGGTGTCATGGGATGATGCTGTTGCCTTTTGCAAGAAGCTTTCGGAAATGACGGGGCAGAAGGTGAAGTTACCGAGTGAATCGCAATGGGAATATGCTTGTCGGGCTGGAAGTACTGGAAAATATTGTTTTGGAGATGATGTTAGTCAATTAGAGAACTATGCATGGTATGCTAACAACAGTGGAGATAAGTCTCTGGATGCATTGGGAATCTGGAAAACTGATCAGGAAAATTACTGGAAACGCATTAATGATAATAAGTGTAGAACTCATATAGTAGGTGAGAAGCTACCAAATCCTTGGGATTTGTATGATATGCATGGCAATGTCTGGGAATGGTGCGAAGATGTATGGCATGAAAATTATAACCGTGCACCAACAGATGGATCTGCTTGGTTGAAAGATGGTGACCAAAAATTACACGTCTTGCGTGGTGGTTCGTGGGGCAACGTCGTTGTCGCTTGTCGTTCGTCGAATCGCTACAGGTTCCTTGCAGACGCTCGCGTCATCAATGTCGGTTTTCGAGTTGTAGTTTGAGTTTCTTTGTACTTGTTTGAGTGCGTGAGGACTTAATTCTTTACACTTTTTTCTTTTTTCTTTTCCCTCTTCATTAGCCCCCATTTAAAAACTGGTATTACGTGGAACTCAGGGTATGAATTTCTTGCTGCTAGCACAGCAGGGCAACCAAGGGGGGATTGCCCGTACCCGAATAATTTAAATTTGGGGTAGGGGCTGTGCCCCCGTGCCAGCCCCGATCCTGCAACATCGCAGGAATTCCTTCCAAGTAGCATCAGTTAAGAACTCAAGAGTTGCCCCCTAAATCCCCCAATTCTGGGGGACTAGATTCAAGTCCCCCAGAATTGGGGGATTTAGGGGGCTTAAATCAAACGCTTAAGGATAAATCACAGGCATATCCTGCACATATTTCCCATCACATTCATATTTTGCGCGAAACTCCTGTAAAACCATGCGATCGCCTTCTAGCTTATAAATCGCTGACGAGCCGCAGTCACCGACACCACGAAACTTAGTGAAATTGGTGAGAGTCTGCGATCGCACATTAAACCTTGGTAAACCAGCGATCGAGCGATCGGTAGTCCGTTTGGGCTTTTCGCCATTCTTTCCTTCTTGGAAACCATCAAAATCTAATGGAATCACACGGGGTTTAGGAGCGTCATCAATCCAAAGCACATATTCAAACGCGCCCTGATAAGCCGCTAAAAAGCATTGAATCTGGACTAGATACTTCTTGTCAGAGATCTGGAAAGCTTTAGAACCAATACCTCTTTTTCCATCCTCAGCACGGAAATTATCTTTACAAACTCCCAAACTTTCGCGATTATCAAGAACATATTGCAGAGGTTCAGCCGTAGAAGCATTAGCCGTAGTCGTATTAGAATTACCATTTCGCGCCAGATATCGCAACAACTGCTCCTCACTCAGCTTGCCATTTGGGAAGGTTACACGCAAGACAGGTTCAGGGTTTTGAGTGGTTGGCGCTTCGAGCGTATAGATATAACCATCATTCTTAAATTCGATCGTCCCAGACTTTTGGGGATTGTAATTCATTGCTTCCATATCCAAGCCACCGCTACCATCTTTGTTGCGACTGATGTAATAGCGAGGACGTTCTGGGGCACTAGCATCCGCACAAATATAAACTCGATAATTAGAAGTTTCACCATAGGCATAAGTTATCTTGGACTTGCCACAGGTACTATTATCGTCAAGCTCTTTGATATCACCAACAGCGATCGCCTTTGCCGCAGTCGCTTCAGCACTTACTTTCGGTGATGCTGAAGTAGTCGGGGATGGGGTTACAGCTTTAGTAGTTGTGGCGCTAGCACTAGGTGTTGGTAACGAATTAGTCGTCTCTGGACTACCACATCCCATAACGGTAAGACTTGCGAGCATCGCCATTAAACTGATTCGATTGGGCAACATGAATGCTTCTCCTTATTTCTTGTTAAGCTTCACTAAAACGATCATATAGTTAGATATAAAGGGTTTCGTTTTGCCTACGACAAAAGGAAAACTCAAAAACCTTACTCAGATTGATTTTTCATTTTCAAATAAGCATATAGCGTATACCAATCTAGTGAAGTACAGGTGTGTCCCTACCGAAGGCGGGAAAAATCCTCTACCTCGCTTGCTTGAAAAGCGCTACATGGTCATTTGAAAACTGCTATAGTGCCAAAAAAGTAATACATTGAGGGGTGATCATGCATGACAAACGTGATCACATTCTTAAGACTACGCAATAGTAAAGCTATCCTCAATATTCTCTATTACTTATAGGGAAATTGACATTTACCTGAAGAAATAAGTTCCTACAGCGCTTTGCGCTCAAACCCGAACCAAGAAAATTTTTGAAAGTGTTGTAAAGCAACACTTTCAAAAATTTTCTTGGTTCGTTTGATCGGAAATTGCTGTAATTTCAGGCAATGAGCCAACAGGTCAATGCTGCCGCGATCGCATCAGCAGCATCATCAGGTCGAGGAATATTTTCTAAACCGAGTTCTCGCTTAACTGCTTCCTGCACATCACTCTTATCCGCATTACCATGCCCTGTCAGAGCTTGTTTGATTTGCGGTGGTGAAAATTCGACAGGTTCAATATTGTGTTGATTGAGAACTAAAACGATTACTCCTCGCGCTTGAGCAACATTTACCAAGTTTCCCATCCGATAGAAAAAGAGCTTTTCCATTCCCACCACTTGCGGCTGAAATTGCTCGAGCAGCGTATGCATATCTTCATAAATAGTCTTTAAGCGATCGCCTATTGGTGTCTGCTTCGGCGTAACGATCGTGCCAAATTCTAATAATTTTGGTGAAGCAGGTTTTTCGACTTCAATCAAGCCAAATCCGACAATTGCTAGACCAGGATCGATTCCTAAAATTTTCATATAAATCATCCTAGCAGAATTTTAGGGCATCATTTCACGGTTAAGTTAAGAGTTTTGTTTTTAAGTGGGAAGAATCCCCAGACAGTTTAAAAACGATATATAGATAAAGACTAAAAAACTCGTTTTTTGTGATCACAAAAAACGAGTTTTTTTAGTTTGATTTTTAACTAAGAAGAAGCGGCGCTGAAGCGCCGCTTATTTGTGTGTAGTTAAAAATTAAAGGGATAAAGAATTACCTGTCTGTAAACCTAGCTTATTTGCTAGTCCTGCTCTAATCTCTAGTACTTTATCTACAAATATAGGCTGACTAGGATAAACAGGGCATGTAGGCAATTTACAAGGCTGAACATCATTGGCTATAAAAAGTACTTTGCCTTGGTTGAGAAAAATAATGTCAAGGGGAGCGATAGTATTTTTCATCCAGAAAGTTACTGGTCTAGGTGGATTAAAGACAAAAAGCATACCTCGGTTATCTGGTAAGGCTTCTCTAGACATTAAACCTTTTGATAGCTGCTCTTCAGTAGATGCTACTTCTAAGTCAATTTTATGATCGGAAATAGTTACTGATGATGATATGGGCAAAAACTGAGGGGGAACTGTTGGAAGTGGTTGCGGAAGATGAGGGGCGCAGGATACAAGGGATATGGACAACAAGGCAACGGGAACAATTTTAGAGGAGTACATCAGTTATTTACCTTTCGCACAGATATAAATTTGGCAACAGTGGGGGGACTCTGGACAGATCGGGAAGGTGAGAGGGGTACAAAAAGGTGAGTAACATTTGAAGTAGGTACAGCAATGGCTTTTGAACTATCAAAACAGGCAAATAACAGGGTAAATCTATCACTGTTTACTAGTAGATAATCCCGTACTTTAGGGATATCCCAGTTACGAGGGATAAGAAAAAAAAGAAAAATAAGCTTACGAAGTTCTGCCAGTAACCAAGCGAGAGGGGGAAGGTCAATGCCGTAGTTAAGTGCTGCAAGCTTAGGCTTAATAGGATGATGTCTAAAAGGTAGATCAGTTTCATATTGCTCGAATCTTCTTCGATTAAAGTGGTATCTAGACCTAAATAACAATTGAGGAAGGTTTAACTTTTTGCTGTATTTTGTCTCAGCAAAGCAAAATACAAAGTGTTGAGTTTGTTCTCTAAAGGTTTTGTCAATTTGCTCTACATATTGATATGTAAGTATCAAATGTATGTTTAGTTTCCTTAGCTGAGATAACTTTAAAAGAAAGTCTTTTGTAGTGCTTTTCCAAAATCTGGCATGAAATAGGCTGCCAGCTTCATCACAGATTACTACTGAGTTACGGAAGTCTAGTAAAGATGAGGGTTCAAGGTTGCCATAGTAATAAAATGGTCTATGTTCTAATAACCAGTTCAAACCTTGAGAACGACAATAAACGATAAGTGCTTCATAGTTAAGAAGCATATTTGTAGCTATTCGCTTATGGTATTTGTTGGCAAGATATAGACCAAGTTCTAAGGAGTATAAGGATTTACCTGAACCAAATTCACCAATGATTGCTGTAAGGTTTGGTACTTGTAGTTCTTTAGCCATTAATTTCTTAATTAATCGTTATACCATCTACATTTTTCATCAATACACCAGCTAGGAAATACCTTATTAGAGCAGTGTTCAAAATTACCACAAAGACAATCAGATGGAGACATCGGTACATAAGGCTTGAAATATTCCCGAGCATATTGAGGGAAAGTCCAAAAATAAAGAAAAATATTGCGAGAAACAAAATAAATGCGATAAACAAAAAGAGGAAATATCAAACGAATAGATAAAAAACGCATAATTTTATTCACCATCTATACAAAGGGTAAAAGTTTCCAAATTTTGAAAATCATCAATAATGAAATCATGCCTAAAACGCCGTTGATAACCTCTACCAATACCTCACCACCTATCATTGGGTATGATTGCTGAAATGATGTAACCCAAGAAGCTATGGTCATTCCTTGCGGTGTGTCTGGAAATACTCCTTTAACAAGATCAATCAACATGATCATGAAGGTGTTAACTGCACCATTTGGATCGATGATGCAAGCCAATATCAAAAAGAAGATTATGGCGAAGGTGGCAAACCACCAATCTGCTAAAAAGCTCATAAGTTTACAAAGCAGTAAATTGCAAAGTTAGTCCAAACTATCCATTTGATAACGCGAACAATATCCCTAATAAAACAAAGCTGAGCAGATGTGCCCCAACTTGTAATAACTGGACAAGCCATCTGAGTATTACTTGCAGGTAGTGGCGCAAACATGCCAAAGGGGAATTTGTTACCAAATCCTTGAGCACTTACTGCATAAGCCAAAAAGTTAGTACGGGAAAATACAAAACCCGGATTTTGTGGTGTAGTAGGTGCTTTAGTTGGATCTGCTGCATCGGCGGCGGCGGCGGCGGCAGCGGCGGCGGCTCCATTGGCTTTATCTTTATCTGCCTGTGTTGCAGCAGGATTACCATTTACAAGTCCTGCTGCACCTGCGGCTGCGGCGGCTGCGGTTTGTGCACCTGCTACATCTTTCTTATTTGCAAAGTCCCGGGCAGCAGCGGCGGCGGCGGCGGCGGCTTCTGCATATATCTGAGGATCTGTTAAACCTTGCGCGGCAGATTGGGGAGTAGCTGGAGATGCTGTACAGGAGGGAGAGGGAGCCATATAACAACCTGAAGGATCTAACCGAGCACAAAAAGCTAATCCAACAGGGTCTGTTGCTGAGGGAAAAGAACCCGAACCCATCCAAGGAACTCCAGAAAAGGCAGGAACAGGATACCAAACTGTACAGGATGAATAATCCGCAGGAGCTTGGGACATTGCCTGATTTTGGAGGTTCTGCATAGCCTGAGAACCTAAGTAACCTAAAGCTGCAACACCACCCGCAATAGTAATTGCTTCTTTACTAGGAAGAGTTCCAGCAAAAAAAGGATTTGTAGGATTTGGATTAACAATTGCACCACGAACGGCGCTAGCAGCATTAGAGGGAGAAATTAAACCATCTCTAACACAACTCTGAGCATTTGCTGCATTAGTAAGACAACCATTCAAAGAAGTTTGAGAGTAAACAGGTTCTAAAAACTGTAGTAATAAAAAAAGTACTCCCATCACTACAGCTGTGGCTCTTCGTTTCAAGGAGTACTTTGTCATAAAGTTTTAGTTGGATACGGTGTAGGTGTTAACTCTACGAATAAAGGTAGCGTTTAAATAGCAATGCGGCAGCGGCAAAGACTACGGCAGCTACGGCAATAGGCTGAATTACTCCAACCAATGTACCGATGGCGGCGGCATCAGTGTTCATCTGGGTGATCGCTGTTGATGCGGTGGACTGTGCATTACTTGGTTCACCAAATAAGGTGATTGCACCACCTGCTGTAGATGCACCTGCTCCTAAGAGAATTAGGCGATTGGTTTTAAATTGTTTTTCGGTCAATTTTGTGTCCATAGATTTAGACTTTCCTTTTTCTATTGATAAAGTGAACGGATTACTCTGGAGATTAACCAGAGGATGCCTTGCATTCCAAAGACCACTACTGCAAAGCCGACTGCCCACTGAACGGCGATTTGGGCATTTGCTGCAATGTTAAATTGCACTGTTGAGATGATTAGCGAGGTAATCATTTTTTTAATGAGTTTAGATATTTGATAACTAAGGTCACTCCTAGGTAAACTAAGGCTAGTACTACTGATTGCACGAATCCTTCCTGTAACTTTCCATAAAAGGAAGCATCCATATAATTAGGAAGAGTCGCTATAATGCCACCACTTGGTACTGAAAAATTTGGATAGACTAAGGTAGGAGAAGAACCATTTATAACAATATTGTTAGCCCGACATTTAAAGTCTGAATCAAGATTGCCAATTGGACAGTCACTAGGGAGGTTCCAGTAGTAGGGTTAGACTGAGCTATTAGAGTACGTTCCATATTAATAACCAGCTAGCATTTTAGTTATTACCCAACAAACAGAATGGAACATTAATGCCCATATTGCCCACATGAGGCATTCTGCTAAGGCTGGATGTATGTCTATATAGGTCATGGTCTGGATTAATACTTGAAGTATCTTCTAAATAGCAATATGCCCCACAATGTCGGATACATCTTTGCTCCAATATCTATCGACCATTTACACAGGGTTATAATCTGTGTATATATCTCAGCGCTTGGTGATGGATCCATAGTTGACCTACTAGGCTTTTACCTGTTCTTTTGCAAGTAAGGCGGGAAAGTCTAGGTCAACAGAACGAATAAATTTTGCATTGACAAATACCTGATCAACTCCCCCAGACCGACGCGGTACTAGAGCAAATTCAACGTCATAAACAGCAGGTAGTTTGTCAAATAGATTCTTTTGAGATAGTTCGATACGTGATTCAATAGGAATCCATCCATTACGGCTACTGCTTCCAGATGAAGCTGCTCTAGAAAGATATGTGAAGGATGCGCCCTGCTTGCGCTCTCCTGTATCTTGCTTAACGTAGTCGTAAGATGAAATCCCTATGCAGGTTACTAAGGGCATAAATTTAGTCTGAACGTTATATGTTCACTTAAGCATTTACATACTTACGTTTCAAGAACGGGAACCGTATGATAACTTTATCTATGGTTATCATTAATACCATCAGAGTTATTCAATAGTTCTGAAATGTATTGATATTGCTTTGATGTAATCCTGAATTGATACGGAACAGTGTCAATGGGCGGTACTTGCTCCAGACATAAACCCTGACTAGGCTCATGAGGAAATCTATATGCAGAACAATCACATACCAATTGACGATTTACTCTGACTGAGAAATAGATTGACATTTTTTAGAATGGTGTTAGTGGTGGCAATGGACGAGGATCTATGTATCGGTCATATAGTCTTAATGCTTCGTTGATTGCGCCGCGGTGAACTGATTTCATTCTTTGCCGTCCTGATGCAATTCTTTCTTTTAGCCAGTCGTCAAAGTTGCAAGTTATGCGATC
Source organism: Pseudanabaena yagii GIHE-NHR1 (assembly GCF_012863495.1). Classification (NCBI taxonomy): domain Bacteria; kingdom Bacillati; phylum Cyanobacteriota; class Cyanophyceae; order Pseudanabaenales; family Pseudanabaenaceae; genus Pseudanabaena; species Pseudanabaena yagii. Next base: position 712,031 of record NZ_JAAVJL010000001.1, on the reverse strand, counting down.
GCAAAATTCTTCAACTACTGCTAATGTCGTTTCAACTTGATGCTCTATCCAGTTCATGGATGCTTCAATTGTTGGCTTTGCTCGCCGACATAGTAGGTGGACTGGGTGCGCTTCAAGTCTTGTAATGAAGGCATTCCACCACAGAAGCTGTATGTCATTGTCTCGAAAGTCGATGGCGGATACTACTAAGTTTGCGATCGCTTTTGCAAAACTCTCGGCGGAGAGTAAATAGTCAAGAACGTTTTTGGTGTAGTCGTCTTTATATTCGACTTCTAGTCGGTAAGCATCAATCTCGCCTTTGCTTTCTACGGATTTGTTGTAGAAGCGGGTTAGTTTGTTGCCGTTGCGACGACCCATGTAAACGGTGAAGCCTTGCTCTTCTTCTGAGTCAGAACTCTCGAAGTTTTCAATGAAGCTCATCTTGCGGAATCCGTGATGATGTCCTCTTTGATAGGCGGTTTTGAAATATTGGGGCTTTAATGATTTGCTGTAGTCGTCAATTGCTAGGTCAATTCTGGTAAATCTTGTTTCTAGGGTGATTAGAAATAGGAGGAATTGGCGCAGGTTGTCGAAGTTTGCGCCGATCAGTGTTTTTCCTGTGAGACTTAGCCAACAGTCTAGTTTATTGTCGTCGTCAATATTCCAGCCGAGGATTGAGCCTCTTATGGTGCGGATTGAGTGGGTGAAGTGTCTACCTTTATAGAGGGGACGATCATCGTCTCTTATCCATTCGTCGCTACAAATATCGGTTACTAAACTTAGAAAGTATTCAAACTCTCCATAGTCAGAGAGTTTGAAACATCCTTGGAGCCAGTCCAAGACGGCTGTAAATTGGTTCTCCATAGCTGGAGCTTCTGAGAGAACCGACCCCGTATTACCTAACGGGGTTTGATAAATTTCCATCAGCAGTCCTTATTCAGTTTTAGATTGAGTGATATCCGTTTATATCAATTTGGGTTATGGATTGATATCCTTATCAGAATTACTGATAAGCTAAAATTGCTAAAATTTCCTAACTACCTATAAACAATACTTATGATTCGCGGAGCGTGCATTGCTTTAACTTGCCTCTTTATTGGTGGTTTCTTCGGATACCAGTTTGCATCAACAGAAATTAATAGAAAGTTGTCAGAGATTGAGAGAAAAAGCTCAGGAGGAAAATAGTAATGATTGCTAAAGGATTTACAATCGGTCTTATCTGCCTTGTATTGGGAGGAGTGATCGGGTTCAAGGTTAAGTACCTTGAAGTACAGACGGAAGCCAAAGGAATAATGCAAGGAATTGAAATGGGGAAAAAGTCTAAATAATTGATTTTGATGAAATGGCGTAGATTGTTCTGCTTAGTTACATAACCCGACGCTCATACGCCGCGAGGCTCAGAAACAACGGTTGCTCGAACAGATTTTTTGCTTTCTCTTCTCCTAAAGCGCACAGATCGGCGAGTCGCACCGCAAAAAATAACTCGCTTTTTGTTTATCGGATTTTTTTGCAGCACTATGCGCTAGGCATTACCCGTCATGCAAAAAAATCCGCCTGATATACCTATATCTCTCTACGCTCCTAGCCGCGAGGCTGCATCAAAACATTTTAAGCATTCATTGCGCTATGACGCGCGACCCATGAATACTTAAAATTTTTGATGTGACTGCTTTAGTTTTTAATCCCTATTAGGGTTTTAAGGTGTTGCCAACCCCGCCCACCCACCAATACTATTCTGGCAAATGTATCAACGACAAAAATAATACAACAAGCAAAGGAAATCTTTAAAAAGGATGCTACGCGAAAGGAATTAATTTACTGGGGAATTTTTTTGCACAGAAATTCTAGTGAAAAGCAAATATTGGATAGAGTGCAAAAAAATTCGGTGCAATCGCCAGCCACGTTCCGCGAAAAAAAGTAGGAGGAACGCGATTGCACATGTCTGCAAAAAGGAAAGTGGAACAACCCACCAATACTATTCTGGCAAATGTATCAACGACAAAAATAATACAACAAGCAAAGGAAATCTTTAAAAAGGATGCTACGCGAAAGGAATTAATTTACTGGGGAATTTTTTTGCACAGAAATTCTAGTGAAAAGCAAATATTGGATAGAGTGCAAAAAAATTCGGTGCAATCGCCAGCCACGTTCCGCGAAAAAAAGTAGGAGGAACGCGATTGCACATGTCTGCAAAAAGGAAAGTGGAACAACTCACCAATACTATTCTGGCAAGTGTATCAACGACAAAAATAATACAAAATATATGTTCATCGACTCGTAATCTAATGCTGCTATATAGTCTGTAGTAAGTGTTATGTGAACTATATAATCTGGTATTCCATAATATTTTGATAGCGATCGCACCTGTGACTTCATTGATCGCCGAGCCATTTCTAATGTTACTTTTGGCTCTATTTCTATTTCTATCTCTGATTCTGGAAATATCGCTAATTGACAGTATTTCATTTAGTGTAACTAGTCTCCAATAAGACAGCAAAGGTAACCTTGTTCAGTTTTTATGCCCCAAGTAGAGCTATCTATCCAAATTCTACGATGTGGGTTGGAGCTAGTATGCATAGATATTGCTTCTAATTCTGATAATGCTAGCGTCCAGTGAACGGACATAGAACCATTAACAATAACTGGGAAATAAAATCGTTCAGAATTTACTTTGACTTCTGGCTCTATTTCTATTTCTATCTCTGATTCTGGAAATATCGCTAATTGACAGTATTTCATTTGCTTTCAGTCACCTTGCCGTGATTGATCTATAGGTTGTGGTGCAAAGGTATTCGGGAGCTTATCAATAGTAGTACCTAACAAAGTAGCCAAAGTTCGCCACTCATCAAGAGTGAGACGAGCAGGAGTTTTTCCTGTAAACCAATTACTCACAGTATTTTTAGTAACACCGAGAGTTTTTGCTATTTCAGTCTGAGTAACACCACGAATAGCCATGAGAGGAATATAGGGGGATTGAATATCTTTAGTCATTATTATACAAACAAAATATTACTTTGTACAAAATGATTGTGTTTTTTGCACAAATTGATTTACACTAAATTCAACAAACGAAAAGCAGCGCTTAACCATATTTAGTTAAACGCCGCCCCAGTTGTATTAAGCCAATTGTCGCATATACATCACCACAGGCTAGAGACTCCCTACACCGTAGGTAGCTGTTGATTTTGAGACATTGGCTTCTAACTAAAAATTGAGGTAGTTATGACAAAACCGATCAGCTATTACTACAGTTCTCGCATCAAGCCTATGCCTGAAGATGTCGAAAATTGGCTCGAAAATCTTCCCGCTATTCACAAGTTGAAGATTGCAAAGGCTTTACTTAGCCAGATTGATGACTCTTTCAGTGCACCATCCAAACCAGTAGCAGGAATTATTTACGAGGTGAATTAATCATGGCTGAGTTCCTAATCAATGAACGGTCTAGAGCTTTACTACATCTTATTGATGCCTTCAAGTTGTCTGAGTCTGAACTTAGAGATGTTTGGGATGGTATCTTCAATCGAATCTCTGAAATTGCAGAGATTGTAAGGGATGAGGAAAAAGGAAAATTTCCTAGCAAAAAACCACTAACTAGTGAAGTAGTTGAAGAGATGATAGAGGATTATCCTGATTATCCAAACAGTGTATTTAAACCTATTGGTTTTGATGACCCAATGATGTATGCATGTGATATGTGTCAAGGAAGTGGATACATTGAGTCAACTGATGATACAGAAGACTGGGAATGTCCTAAATGTGATGGAAGCGGTGTACTGAGTGAAGACTATATAGTAAGCCAAGAGTTAAAGGATGAGGAGGATAATCTCGAAGAGCTAGTTGATGATGAAGAGGATAAAATGAGCCTCTGTCCTAGATGTCATGGAAATGGTGAACTTGAAAGCTTTCACGAATTGAGAAAATGTGATATGTGCGGAGGCACAGGAACATTAGATCATGATGTAGAAGAGCTAGTTGATAGTGATGAGTTTGAAGAGTTAATGGAAGAGTATATAGCAGAGGTAGAAGAAAAAGGCGGTATACCTTTCTAAATGACTAATCAGCACCTGTCTAGTTCTTAACTAGGCAGTATGCTGATGTGTCCAAAGCATCAGCAGGTAGATGAGGGTCTAGGGGAAGAAACAAGCCTCAAAGCTTAATTTTATTCAAAGACCCCGTTAGCCTTATTTCGGTTTAGATTGAGTGAATCGAACCCCGATGTAGTGAGGGTTCTAGGGTGATTCTTAAACCTGCCCGTAAGGGATTGGAATTTAAACACTTAGCCACAATGGAATATCTTTATGCGTATTCTTGGGATTGATATCTGCAAGGGTAGCGTTGTCGCTTGCCTTCTTACAGAGCGTCCAAATGAACCTCGACAATTTTTATTTAAGACTGAGTTCTTTAATTGCAAAGCTGATGTTACTGGTCTAAAAACTTTATTAGACCTAAAGCCTGATATAGCAGTCATGGAACCCACTGGAGTTAATTACTCTAAGTTGTGGGGAACTCATCTAGTTAGAGCTGGATGTCGTGTAATGCTTGTTTCACATAACAAGTTAGCCAGACATCGGGAACATCTAGATATGCCTGATAAATCAGATGAATCTGATGCCTTTGCTCTTGCTTGCTATTGGTGGGACTATCACGATCAACCTCGTAGATTTCTACAAGACCGGGACCAAGTATCTGCAAAGATTAGAGAAAAGGTGCTGAGATTAGGACATCTTGCGAGAGTGCAAAGTCCTATCATTAACCGAATTCGGCAAGATCTTGCTTGGCAATTCCCAGAGGTTGCTATGAGTCAAGGTGTAGTGATGTGGGAATGGTTAGCACTGGAAAAGGAAAGCAAGAGATACGACAGGATTTACAGCGAAACTGTAGGTCTAGGTATTGAAACCAGTACACACCGTCATGCTAAACGCCTGATTGATATTTGGGCTGAAGAGAGAGAAATTGAGGCGGAACTTGAAGAGTTAATGGCTGATTCTAGGTTTATTAAATATCGTCAGGTGTTTGATAAGTGGGGATTTGGTCGAAGGGTTCAAGCTATTCTTTTAAGTCAGATTTTCCCGATTGAAAGTTTCCTCGATGATGATGGTAAACCTATTATTCAATGGGGCAAGTCTCGCAGGAAAAAGGATAAACGTATTAAGCGTCATATCAGCTTGAGACGGTTTACTAAAGCTCTTGGTTGTGCTCCTACTGAAAGAAGCTCTGGTGACAAGGAGAGTAAAAAAATTGTTGGCGGATCTGATGTATGCCGAGTTGCTCTATGGCAGTGGTTATTTACGAGGATTGAGCCGATAAAATACAGACCGAAAAATGATATCGGGGAAACAATAGGCAGAATCGTGGACGATATGAAACAAGGAGGTAGACCAATTAGACTTATAAGAATGACTGCGATCGCTAAAGCTACTAAACTATTATTTAAAGACCTAGTAGATATACTGGAATAAATTAAGAGGTAATTTTCATATTGTTTGAGAATTACCTCTTAAAAAATCTAGGTAATTTACTAGAGTGAATAAAAAAATCTTAGTATTGTGTTGCTATAGGGATGAACGATACGTCGCATAGGGGATCAGTTTTAACTAAAGAACAATGGTTCTGTAGAAATGCTTTGCCATGCTGCAAAACAATGATTTCTTGGTTGTACTGCTAAACCCTATTAAATTGCCGAACTCTAAGTTAGATAGTGTTTATTCTCAATAATTTTGGAGAGCATATGAAAAAGTATCTAGGATTTATTGCAGCCACATTTCTTTTAGTTGAGGGATTTGGTGTTGGTGCAGCAATGGCTGGCGACAAGTATGGGGCGGTAGCCACTGGAGCCAATGGCGCTTATGGCTATTCCTATAACTATGACACTAGAGAAGACGCAGAAAATGCTGCCCTTTATGAATGTGGCGGTACTTGCTCAGTTCAAGTTTGGTTTGCGAATGCTTGTGGAGCCGTAGCTAAAGGTGATGGTGCAACTGGTTGGGCTTGGAATGTCAGTAAAACTGCGGCTCAAAATAATGCTGTAGCTAGTTGTTATGATTACGGCGGCTCTAACTGTCAAGTTGTCGCTTGGGCTTGCACAGATCGTTAAAAATGCAAATCAAACCTTAAGAAGCATACTTTGTAAGCTTCTTAAGGTTTGCAGTTTTTTAGGTTTGTTTAAGCACACCCCTTTGGGGTGCGCTTAAACCATTTTGGGGTGCTATATATCCAGACATTTAGGGAATGATTAACTTATTTAGACTATTAGGAAAACCATGAAAAAGTATCTAGGATTTATTGCCGCCACCTTTCTTTTGGTTGAAGGCTTTGGGATTGGAGCAGCGATCGCTGGTAGCCAATATGGAGCAGTCGCCACTGGTCCCAATGGAGCCTATGGCTGGGCTTATAACTTTGATAGTGCAGAGGGCGCAAAACAATACGCACTTTCTGCTTGTGAAGGTAGTTGTACAGAAGTAGTTACTTTTAGTAATGGCTGTGCTGCCGTTGCTAAAGGTGGTGGCTATTTTGGATGGGCGGCGGCTACAGACGAAACAACTGCTAAAAACAATGCTCTTGGTTACTGTGGCAATGATAGCTGTGCAATTCAGGTATGGGCTTGCACAGATCATTAGGATTTACATTTCCAGCATTAAAGACTTTTTGTAAAAGCTTTGTTTAGCAAGGCTTTTTAAGTTATTCCGAACTCGTATTTTTCAACGTCAGTTAAACAAATAGCGAAAAATGGTAAGAAGCACTTAGTGCTTCTTACCATTTTTCGCTATTTGCGTTGTGCTTCTCATAGTGCAAATAGCTATATCGAACTCACGGTTTTTTACGCGATTAATGGAGGTACATAAAAACTTATTCTGAGATGGTCTCGACATATCTGTAAGGCTTTTAAGCTATAATGGCAGAGTGTTTTTTAATCTTGACTCAAAAAACACCCTAAAACACTATCAAGAGCGCTTGTAAAGTTTTTCTTTAAAGCACCCTTGAAGACGACATAATTTCTGGAGTTGTTTACCTTCATGCCTGAGATCGTTACAGAAACTTATAATGCCAATCAGATCCAAGTATTAGAAGGTCTAGAAGCAGTTCGTAAGCGACCTGGGATGTATATCGGTTCAACGGGACCTAAAGGATTACATCATCTAGTATTTGAAGTTGTTGATAATAGCGTTGATGAAGCCCTTGCAGGACATTGCGATCATATCTTAGTTGAGCTAATGCCCGATGGATCTGTATGCGTGTCAGACAATGGTCGTGGTATTCCCACCGACACCCACCCCAAAACTGGTAAATCTGCCCTTGAAACTGTATTAACCGTTCTCCATGCAGGGGGCAAATTCGGTGATGGTGGGTACAAGGTATCAGGTGGTTTGCACGGTGTTGGTATTTCTGTAGTTAATGCCCTTTCCGAATGGGTAGAAGTCTCCGTATGGCGACTGGACAAAGTTTACAAACAGCGCTACGAAAGGGGCTTTCCCGTTACCGAATTAATTGCGAGTAAGAGTGAAGAAGTCAAACCTCGTCGAGGTACACAGGTGCGTTTCAAGCCTGACTCCCAAATTTTTACCACGCAAACAGAATTTGAATATGATATTCTTGCCAGCCGCCTTAAAGAGCTTGCGTATCTTAATGCTGGCGTAAAAATCGAGTTTTGCGATCGCCGCAGTGAAGAACTACGCACCGATATCTATTGCTATGAAGGTGGCATCCGCGAATATGTCGCTTACATGACTCGTGATAAGGAACCAATTCATCCTGACATTATTTATGTCAATGGTGAACGCGATAATGTTGCTGTTGAAGTAGCATTGCAATGGTGTATTGATTCCTATAATGACAATGTGCTGGGCTTTGCGAATAATATTCGTACCATTGATGGTGGTACGCACCTAGAGGGTCTGAAGACTGTTCTGACCCGCACTATGAATGCCACAGCACGCAGACTGAAGAAGATTAAAGAGAATGAATCAAATCTTGCTGGCGAAAATGTTCGTGAAGGCTTAACTGCGGTTATCTCGGTTAAAGTCACCGATCCCGAATTTGAGGGACAAACTAAAACCAAGTTAGGTAATACGGAAGTACGCGGTATTGTCGATTCCTTTGTAGGTGAAGTTCTCAATGAATATCTAGAGTTCCATCCTGCGGTTGCTACTTCAATTATCGAGAAAGCACTGCAAGCATTTAATGCGGCGGAGGCAGCGCGTCGCGCCCGTGAACTAGTTAGACGTAAATCCGCTTTAGAGTCTTCCACTTTACCAGGGAAACTCGCTGACTGTAGTTCTCGTGACCCTAAAGAATCTGAGATTTTCATCGTTGAGGGAGACTCCGCAGGAGGTTGTTTTGATGGTGATACCCTCGTTGCATTAGTTGATGGACGCAATATTAGTTTCAAGCAATTGGTAGAAGAAGAAAAGGCTGGTAAGCAAAACTTCTGTTACACAATTCGTAATGATGGCACAATTGGTGTTGAGCGGATTATCAATGCCAGAATTACTAAGCAAAATACTGAAGTAATTCGCGTCACTTTGGATAATGGTGAGCAGCTAATTTGCACACCTGATCATCCTTTCATGCTTCGCGATCGCACCTACAAAGCGGCGGCTGAGCTTACCACTGATGATTCATTGATGCCTCTCTATCGCAAGCTTTCTAGTAAAGCAGATAAGGGCATCACCATCGATGGGTATGAAATGGTATGGAATCCCAAATCTGATGGTTGGTTATTCACCCACATGATTGCAGATTGGTACAACCGTTATCAAGGTATTTACCAAGTCGAAGATGGTGATCATTGTCATCATCTTGATTTCAATAAACTTAATAACAATCCAAGCAACCTCAAACGTTTGCCAGCTTCAGAGCATTTGCAATTGCATCAAATTCACGCAGCCAAAACTTTGCATCGTCCTGAAGTGATTGAAAAGTGCCGTCAGTTAAGAACTACTGAAGAATTCCGCGATCGCATGAGTCAGAGAATGCAAGAACCTGCAACCAGAGAAATCCTCTCGCAACAGGCAAAAGCTCAGTGGGAAGATGCTGATTACAAAGCCTATATGACAGCAAAGTGGCGTGAATTTTATGAAAGCAATCCTGATTATCAACAACAAAATCACCAACATTTAGCTCGGTCTCAGCGAGAATATTGGAATAATCCTGAACATCGTCAGCAGCAGTCTATAAGAACAAAAGAATTTTTTGCCCAAAATCCTGAAGCAAGACAACGCTTATCAGAAATTGCACAGCAACAATGGCAAAATCCTGATCTGATCGATTGGCGACGTGTGAAAACTCAGGAGCAATGGACAGATAGCTTTAGAGCAAAACGTAAGGCTGCTTTGCAACAAACCTATTACCGCAAAACCCTAGCTGCTCTTAAACAGATTGCAGTTGAAAATGGGTGTCTTGATTTAGATGCTTATCGTGCTTATCGCATTGATACTCGCGATAAATCTCTACTCAAGTTTGAGACATTTTGCGATCGCTATTTTGAAGGTGATTCTGACCTTGCAGTTGAGGCAGTTGCTAATTACAATCATCGCATTGTCAAGATTGAGAAACTAACCGAGCGCATTGATGTTTATGATATCGAAGTGCCAAATAGTCATAACTTTGCCCTTGCTAGTGGTGTATTTGTGCATAACAGCGCTAAGCAAGGACGCGATCGCCATTATCAAGCAATCCTGCCATTGCGCGGTAAAGTTCTCAATATCGAGCGAGCCGACGATAGCAAGATCTACAAAAATAATGAAATCCAAGCCTTAATTACAGGCTGTGGTCTTGGTATTAAGGGTGAAGACTTTAACGAAGCCCAACTGCGCTATCACAAAATTATCTTGCTAGCTGATGCGGACGTTGATGGAGCGCACATTCGGACATTGCTCTTGACCTTCTTCTATCGCTATCAAAGAGAACTGCTCGATCGCGGCTTTATCTATATCGGTTGTCCTCCACTATATAAGGTGGAGCGTGGTAAAAACCATACCTATTGCTATACCGATCGCGATTTGCAGGAGCTAATAGCTTCTTTCCCGCCTAATGCCAACTACAGCATTCAGCGCTTCAAAGGTTTAGGTGAAATGATGCCGCAACAGCTATGGGAAACAACCATGAACCCTGCCACGCGATCGCTAAAACGTCTCACCATTGAAGATGTTGCCGAAGCTGATCGGATCTTCACAATCTTAATGGGTGATAAAGTTGCACCACGTCGAGAGTTTATCGAGACCTATGGCTCGAAACTTGCCCTTGCAGAACTGGATATCTAAAAGAAAAAAGGCAGCGTTGCTGCCTTTTTTCTTTAGAAAGCACCTTAAGATTTAGTCTTTTCTAGAACAAAATTACTGAGCGATCGCTGGATTGAAACGACAGGAATTTGCGAAATTGCTTCCGTTGCAAAGGCATAGGTCAGAAGTTTCGCCGCACTCTCTGCATCGATCGCCCGACTTTGGAGATAGAAGATTTCTTCGGCATCCAATTGGCTGACCGTTGCACCGTGAGCGCATTTGACATTATCCGCAAAAATTTCTAACTGCGGTTTGGTATCCACTCGCGCCTTGCCCGACAGCAACAGATTTCGGCTTAGCTGGGCAGAATCTGTTTGCTGGGCTAACTTCGCGACTTGAATCTTGCCATTAAAGACCGCATGGGAACGTCCATCGGCAATACATTTGTGCAGTTGCTTGCTCGATCCGTGCGGATAATTATGGGCAATGCAAGAATGGGTATCGGCTAATTGTTCATCATCAATAAAAGCTAAACCTGTGAGCGAAGTTTCCGTTTGTTCCGCCATTTGATGCACAATCAAATTTTGACGGGAAATCTTTGCGCCAAAGCTAATCGCTTGATTTTTATAGACACTATTGCGAGCTTGAGCGATCGCGGTAGTGTTGATATGAATCGCCTGATTACCCTGTCTTTGCACCTTGGTGTGATTGACCTGAGCGCCTTCCGCTAGCCAAACTTCCGTTACTGCATTAGTGAAATAGAGGTGATGATTCTCACCCACAAAGGTTTGCACAAAGGTCAATTGGCTATGGCTTTCCGCGATGATCAAACAACGAGGTTGGGTGATTAAAGTTGCTTTGCCTGATTGGGGAGCAGAGATAAAGAGCAATTGCACAGGATTCTCAACCACCAAATTTTTCGGCGCGAGAATTATCGCCACATCTTCCATGCAAGCGGTATTGAGACTCGCAAAAAAATCATTAGCATCGGGATGCTGTGCGAGGTGCGATCGCAACTTCGGCAAAATGCGATCGCCTAGAGATTCTAATGTGCCAATGACCAAGCTTTCCGTGACATCGCTAGTATCGGATAAGTCCTTACGATACTTTCCATTCACAAATACCAGACAATTACCTAAAGATTCTGGCGCGATATTATTGGCGATTAGGGCTTCAAGATTAGCACTACGGGAAGCGATCTCAGGTTGATTGGCAAAAGTCAAACTCCCCAAAGCGGAAACATCGGTATATTTCCATTCTTCATCTTTAGTAGTGGGGAACGATAAGGTTACTAGGCGATCGCTAGCCAACTGACGCAGATTACCCACAAAATCACTAGTATCTTGATCAGGACTGGCAATATCAGAGCGCAAACCCACAACCTGAGCGACAAACTGTTCGCTATTGACAGCCAACTTACTGCGCGTACTTAACGCACCCTTAAATTCCGCTTGATCTTCCAATTGTTCAGAAACTTGAATAGCCATTATGCCAACACCGCCTCTTCTTCTTTGAGCCAGTCATAGCCCTTCTCTTCTAGCTCTAGCGCCAAGTCCTTACCACCCGTGAGAATGATCTTGCCATTCTCCATCACATGGATGAAGTCAGGAATAATGTAATTGAGCAATCGCTGATAGTGGGTAATCACTAGAGAAGAATTATGAGGTGTGGAAAGCTTATTCACACCACCCGCCACAATCCGCAAAGCATCAATATCTAGCCCTGAATCTGTCTCATCTAAAATTGCTAAAGTCGGATCAAGAATTGCCATTTGCAAGATTTCATTGCGCTTCTTTTCACCACCCGAAAATCCTTCATTGACGCTACGGCTCAAGAATGATGGATTCATTTCCACAATCTCTAACTTTTCTTGAATGAAGTCATCAAAATCAATAATATCTAATTCTTCTAAACCCTTATGCTTTCGCAAATTGTTATAGGACAATCTCAAAAAATCAGAATTAGTTACCCCCGGAATTTCCAGTGGATATTGAAAAGCTAAAAATATGCCTTCTCTAGATCTAATTTCAGGTTCTAAATCTAAAAGATTTTTGCCCTTATACCAAATCTCACCACCTGTGACGGTATAGGCAGGATGTCCCGCTAATACTTTGGAGAAGGTGCTTTTGCCAGAGCCATTGGGTCCCATAATCGCATGGACTTCTCCAGCTTTAATCTCTAGATTTAGTCCTTTAAGAATCTGGACTCCATCCACTTCCGCAGTCAAATCTTTGACCGATAAAATTACTTCACTATTTTCGACAATCATCTCTTTTCTTTTAACAGTTACTTAATATTGTATAGCGTTTTGTATGACTGTGTACTCATTTGCAAAACAAAAAACAATCAGAGTAAGGGTTTGCGCTTTTGATTTTGCCGTAGGCAAAATCAAAAGCGCTATACTTATGTAGTAGATAGATATTGACAGAATAAGAGTGAGAAACTATGTCTTACAGTGCTTTTACGTTACGCAAAGCGAAGGAAGAACTAAATCTCAATTTTATCGAAGGGGTCAGATTTTTACCTGATTTAGATGTAATTACTCCTAGCACTAACCTAACTGAATTTTTACAAGAAAGTATTCCTCTAGCGATCGCTATGGGATCAGAAAAAGCCCGATCAGAGTTAATTATTTCACCCATTCTATTTGAAGTGAGAAAACAGCTTGATCGTCAAATCAGCTTTTTTTCGGGAGAAGAGTTTAATGTTGATGAAAGTATTGGTTTAAATGGGGTTTGTGACTTCTTGGTTAGTCGTTCAACCGAGCAACTTTTTGTAGAAGCGCCTGTAGTTGCGATCGTGGAAGCGAAAAAGGATGACTTGAAATCTGGTTTAGGTCAATGTATTGCCGAAATGGTTGCTGCACAAAGGTTTAACTTGAGTCGAGAAAATGCGATCGATGTCATTTATGGCTGTGTGACTAGTGGTAATCGCTGGCTATTTTTGCAATTGAAAGAACAAAACTTGACCATAGATTTAGAAGAATATGTCGTTCCTCCTGTGAATTGGTTGCTAAATGCTTTGGCATGGATGTGCAAACCAAATTTTGGCGATCGCGATCTCTGATAAACAGTTCACTTGATTTACAGAACTCCTTGAGCTTTCATCCTGATATAAAAGGGCGATCGCACTGATTGGCTACTACTTCCTTGGACTTGATCCCATTCTTCTTTGATTTCTTGGTCAATTTCTTTTTGATGATCGAAGTAATAACCCATTGCTGCATGAGCTTCTGCGGCTGTGAGGTAAAGGTGCTGACGGCATATTTCTTCGACTGACCAACCATAGGCGAGGTAATCCATGACAATTTGGGCTACGCGAATGCGTGGTAAGCGTTGCAGTTTGGCGGGTTGGTTGTCGCTTTTTTCGATATGTGGATAACTTAGGGCTAACATGATTATTTTTACCCTGATTGACTGACAAAAGTCTATGAAGCATAGTCGAGAGTAGAAGCATAGAACTCAATGCGGAATAATTTCTGAAGATGTTTTCGACGAGAAGCAATAGCAGGGTGAGAGTCAAGATAAGAAGTAAAAGAGTAGAAAGGCAAGAAAGCCCAGTTTTTAGTGATAGCGGTGTGAATCCAGTTCCAGCCAATCTTGAGATAACTAAGCCCACGAAACCAATGAGGATCAACCAAACGACGATAGCCAGAATCAGCAACCGCCAGTCCTTGAGCCGTTAAAAACAAGGTGGTCAGTGCTATCACAAAACAAAGGCGAGAAATGGCAGGAGCCGAACGTAAACGCGAAGATTCTAAATCAAAGCCATTAGATTTATCATCCAAGAAATTCTCCTCAATATCGAATCTCAGACCATACTCCCAAAAAGTTTGGAGTGTGGTAGGTTCAGTACTGAGAATATACCAATACTCTCGGCTCCCAGATTCCCAAGCCGCCGCAATATGCACATCGGTAAGACGCTTGGACTCAGTTTTGTGAACTTTAACATTGTGGATCAACTTAGCTTCACCAAGACGAAGATGTAATTGTTTGACTGTTTGCCAGCCATGCTTGGGGGCATATATCCAGAAATTACCCTTGATCCGAATCCGACATTGCCATTTTAATTCCCACACATAGCGCACCAGTTCTGGATTAGCAAATGCTCGGTCTGCTAATAAAACTACTTTGACATTCACGGGCAACAGTTTCGATGCGCGTTTGAGCATGTCTTGATAGCTACTCATCTCCACACTACTACTGCGATGTTTGATTACACGCCAACATAACGGTAAAGCTCTTCCCTGATGAACTACACACAATCGGATCATGCTGTATTCTTCCCACAGTTGACTGGTATCAAACTCAGATATATTTCTGGCTCTTTCCATTTAGCGATTAACTCTTTGATTACTGGACTGTATAGCTTAGCTGGATTTTATGCGCGGATTGTTCAGCCATCTTGATAGTTGTCTTTGCGTGCTTTGGGCGATCAATGCTTTTGTGTTGATATGGCTTAACCACTTCGTTAAATTCACACTCCCTGTGGCGATCATTCCCACCATCATCCACGCCATTACTCCCAAATGGCGCACATCTGACCACTGGCTGTATTGACTCCCGAATTTTATTAGTTCATTATAGATACGTGAGGCGTTTTGGGTCATTTGTCCTATGCTCCTTTTTCTTCAAAAAACAGCATACGCCTCTTTTTTACTCAAATTCAATCTCTGTATACTTTCTCGCAACTTCTCTTACCACTTTTGTCAGTCAATCAGATTTTTACCTAACTAAGCTGTCATGTCCTTACAGTATAGTCTTTACTGACTTTTACAAGTAGCTTTTAATAACAGATAAAGATTAGTGAATTCTATTTAATGCAATTAAGCCGTTACTGCTTCTTTAACCTGATCGCGTACTTGAAACTCTCTCAGGAATTTAAAAAACATTTCAAACCCTGTCTTTTCATCGTGACAGGAAAGCATAATTAGCTTTGCCCATGAGGTAACGGATCTTACGCCTAGTTTTTGCTGTAGCCAAGGCTGAAACTCGTTATAAAAGTCTTCTTCTTCTTGGGTAAGTTCTTCATTTATCTGACTTCGCGCAAATTCATATCCAGCTAAAAACATAAATAGATCGCTAACGGATTGACGACCTAAATACATTCCTGAGTTCTTCTCAATTTTTTGTAAAAGCTCAAATAACCCAATCATTTTATACCTCTCAAAAAATATTACAAAGTAGTTAGTTCATCGACTATAAAAGAGCCACTCAGACAACTAAAATCTTTTATCCAATCTTCACGAGATAAGCCTTCAGCAGACAAATTATCAAATACTTTTCCCATGACTTCTACTCCATAATGAGTCCCATTTTCGGTTATTGATTCTTCTAATCCATAGCGATTGCTTGTTATAAAATTTTCACTACGGCGTTTGGTTCGTAACCGAAGAATCTTTGCTTCGATACCACGCTTTTTGAGCCAACGCATTACGGTTAGAGCGCATTTATCACATTCTAGCAATGGAAAATTAATCGTAATCCTACCGATTGCTTGCCAGATTTCCTCCTGTCTTTCCATAGTTAAGGTAAATTTTTGTTGGGTATACTGATAAGTTAAGCTAAGTTATCATCTATCCTATTTTTCTTGTTTTATTAGTCTTAAAAGTGATAAGCCAGAAAAAAAGTTAGTATTATAATTGTTGAAATATAGGAATTTATCCATAATTAACAATATCTTAGAAAGCATATATCTATGAATCAGTCCATCTTAAATACAAAATCATTAAAAATCTTAGTGCTTAGTATTTCCTTATTAACGACGCTAGGGATTGATTTTCTTGTCTCCAATAATATAAAAAAATCATTTGTATTTTCGCCATATGTTGAGGCACAGACAATAAGCAAAATAAATGAAGCTAAAGTGTTCTTTGATAGGGCAAGTATGAAGTATGGCGATAAAGCTATTGCTGATTATACCGAAGCTATTCGACTCAATCCTAAATATTATGAGGCATTTTTCAGACGAGGTCTAAGCAAGTCTATATTGGGTGATAGCTATGGAGCGATTTCTGACTACACTGAAGCCATTCGCATCAACCCTAAATATGGTGACGCTTACTTTGCAAGAGGTCTAAGTAGGTCTTTAAAAGACAACTATGGAGCTATTGCTGACTATACTGAAGCTATTCGATTTAAGCCAAAACATACTGTGATGGAAAGTATTTATGAATCTCGTGGTAATGCAAAGTCTAGATTAGGAGACTATTACGGTGCTATAGCTGATTGGGATGAAACCATTCGTCTTAATCCTAAATATTCATTTATGGTTTACTTGAATCGTGGTATCGCAAAGGCTGAGACAAAAGATACTTATGGAGCAATTTTTGATTACACTGAAGCTATTCGACTTTATCCTCAGTTTGCTGATGCTTACTTTTATCGTGGATTAGCAAAGTTTAGTTTGTTAGACAAGCGGGGCGCAATCAATGACTAAACTGGAGCTGCTGAATTATATGATCAGCAAGGAGAAACAAAAAAACTGCAAACTCTTTTACAAACAATTAAGAAGTCAATTCAATAAAAATATTTTCCCCGTAGTTTATAGTGAGATTGCATTTTCTAAAGCTTTTCCAAGCAGCCTCATTACCAGTTTTTTTTGCCTTTGTAGCAGTGTTGATTAGGTAATCACAATTATGTCAAAATCTTCAAACTATTGTTAACAATTGCATGGCATGGTTCAATATCTCCGACTGATTTACCATTTTACCAAGGGTGATCGCATCATAAGCACCACCAAAAGCCTCTAGTCTGGCATTGTCTAAAGCGCGATCATATGCCTCGTCGAGAATTTCTTGAAGTTCGCGATCGCTTAGATAATTGCCACCAGCCTTACGGCGTTTGTTAGTACGTTGAATTGAGAAAATAGCATTACTGATTGATACATCCCAAGAACTTGTAGAACGCTTTTCGGCAGACTGCTTGATTAGATGTAGCAAGAGAATCACAGCATAACTTTCGATCTTATTAATCTTGTCGTCTTTGCTCATCTCTTCTAGCTCATCGATCAGCATCAGAGCAGATTGGGTATCTCCTCTCTGAATTAGCGATCGCAGTTCTATGAGTTCTTCCATATTTTTGGGCTATTAGCGGTTAGCAGTTAGCTTTTAGCTTTAATCTACTGTATCTAAACATCTACTAGAGCTAAAGACTAATAGCTAATAGCTAACCTCTCTAAACTATCCAACACTATTTTCTAACTTCAAAGCCAAGAGCTTATCTGCCTCAACTGCAAATTCCATAGGCAAAGCGTTAAACACTTCCTTACAGAAGCCGCTAATAATCATGGAGACTGCATCTTCTACGGCGATACCACGTTGTTGGAAATAGAAGAGTTGTTCTTCACCAATCTTAGAAGTTGAGGCTTCATGCTCAACTCTGGCGGTATTATTTTGGACTTGAATATAGGGGAAAGTATTCGCCTGTGAACAATCACCAATCAGCATTGAGTCGCATTGAGAATAATTTCTCGCGCCTTCCGCTTTTGGGGAAATCTTCACTAAGCCACGATAGCTATTTTGGGAGCCACCTGCGGAAATACCTTTAGAAACGATTTTGCTACGGGTATTTTTGCCGATATGCACCATCTTAGAGCCAGTATCAGCTTGTTGCTTGTTATTGGTGAGCGCTACCGAGTAAAACTCACCAACGGAATTTTCGCCGACTAAGACACAGCTAGGATATTTCCAAGTGATTGCCGAACCAGTTTCTACTTGTGTCCAAGAGATTTTGGAGTTCTTGCCTTGGCACAAGCCACGCTTGGTTACGAAGTTATAGATTCCACCCTTGCCATTTTTATCGCCAGCGTACCAGTTCTGCACGGTGGAATATTTGATTTCGGCATCATCTAATGCGACTAATTCCACAACTGCGGCGTGCAGTTGATTGGTATCAAACATTGGCGCAGTACAGCCTTCGAGATAGCTCACATAGCTACCTTCTTCAGCAACGATGAGGGTACGCTCGAACTGTCCAGAATCGCCATTATTAATGCGGAAATAGGTGGACAAGTCCATCGGGCATTTCACGCCTTTGGGGATGTAGACGAAGGAACCATCGCTAAATACGGCGGCGTTCAGTGCAGAAAAGTAGTTATCAGCGATCGGGACAACGCTTCCTAAATATTTTTTGATTAGTTCGGGGTATTCATGCATTGCTTCGGAGATCGAGCAGAAAATTACGCCGACTTTGGCTAAATCTTTTTTAAAGGTAGTCGCCACGGAAACGCTGTCAAAGATTGCATCGACAGCAACGTTGGCGAGACGCTTTTGCTCAGATAGAGAAATACCTAATTTCTCAAAGGTATCGAGCAATTCGGGATCGACTTCATCGAGGCTTGCCTTTTTCTTGGACTGCTTGGGGGCGGAATAGTAAACGATATCTTGATAATCGATCGCAGGATAGTCCACATGCGCCCAAGTCGGTTCTTGCATCTTTAACCATTGGCGATACGCTTTGAGGCGAAATTCCAGCATATATTCTGGCTCATTTTTCTTAGCCGAAATCATGCGGACGACATCTTCGCTAAGCCCGCGAGGAATCGTGTCCGACTCAATAGACGTAACAAATCCGTATTTGTATGGTTGGTTGACAAGTGCTTGAACCGTTGCAGTCATGTCAGTTAAGGCTCCTAGTGATTAACTTTTGAATATTTTTTATGCGTAGCATAGAAAATATTCTTACTAAAACAACTTGCTTGTTTCTTTACTCATTGTACGGTACATTAGCAACATACAAGTTGTCAAAGTCAATTTTTTTATAACTTTACAACTTCAACACTTAACTATGGTCATTAACATCAGGCAAAACCCAAGAGAAAGTTGCGATGCTTTGCATCACAACTTTCTCTTGGGTTTTGCCTATATGACCAACTGCTCGAATTGCCATCAGGAGCTTATTTCATGAAAACTCCCATCGGCGTTGCTGAGATGATTACGCCAGACTTAAAGCTAGATCAACTAGATCATAAGTCGGATAAAAGCGTGGATAAAAGCGATGCCAAGCCTGAAACTAAACATGACACTAAGCAAGATATTTTGCAGCATTTGCTAAAGCGTGGCGAAGTAACCGCCCAAGATTTAGCAGATCGGTTAGATATTAGCCCCCAAGCAATTCGGAAGCATTTAAAGGATTTGGAGGCTGAGGGGCTGATCTATCACACTGCTGAGCAGGTGGGCATGGGCAGACCGCAGTTTATCTATGCTTTGACGGTGGCGGGACGCGATCGCTTTCCCGATAGCTATAACCAATTTGCCGTAAATTTCTTAGATACGCTGATCGATACGTTAGGCAAAGAGCAAGTATCTGAGGTGTTGCAAAAGCAATGGCAACGCAAGGCGCAAAATTATAAATCGCAACTTGGAGGAGGTTCGCTAAAACAAAGACTAGAGAAATTAGCCGAAATCCGCCGTTCTGAAGGCTATGTAACGGAGTGGTTTCCCGTAGAAGGGAATAGTCAAGACCAGCAAAGTTTTATTTTTACGGAATATAATTGCGCGATCGCCCATGTGGCGGAATCTTTTCCCAGCGTTTGCGGACATGAATTAGAAATGTTTGCTACAGTTCTTGATTGTCCAGTGGAGCGAACTCACTGGATGGTCAATGGCGAACATCGTTGTGGATATTTGATTCAGGAACTAGCTAATAGCTGTTAGCTATTGGCTTGATGTTCACAATCACGGCTAATTCGATTAGCATAGTTATTAGTTTTCAGATAAACAAAGGAAAATATAGAAGGGTAAAAATATGAGTTTGACTTTAACTAAAGATAATGTTGAGAATGTTCTTGATGAATTGCGTCCCTATTTGATGTCTGATGGTGGCAATGTGGAACTTGTCGAAATCGAAGGGCCAATTGTGAGATTGCGCTTGCAAGGTGCTTGTGGATCTTGTCCTAGTTCTGCTATGACTCTAAGAATGGGAATTGAGCGCAAATTGAAGGAAGAAATCCCTGATATTGCTGAAATTGAACAGGTTTTTTAAGTCTCTATATATTCCTAATAAAAAGCGCCGCAATGCGGCGCTTCTTTGGTTTTAAAGATGAGTGGCGGCGCGAAGCGCCGCCACTCATCTTTTTATGTAAGAGAAATCTTTTGAATTTGAGCAAATAGATCTTGCATTCTGTTAAATAGAATTGTTGCGTTATCCAATTGTTGATTGCGTCCCATTTGTTCTAATTCGTGAGAGATCTCAGCAATTGAAGGGATACCTAAGTTACTAGAGGAACCTTTAATGAAATGAGCAACCTTTTCTAGTTCGCGATAATTACTATCAGCGATCGCCTTTTCGAGCTTTATTAAATTTTCGGACATCGATTCGCAAAAAGTTTCGAGTAGTTCTATCTTAAATTCTTCACTACCTTCAGCGATGCTATCAATATATGTCCAGTCAATTAACGGCAAAGATTCAGGTGTAGTCTCTGGAATTTCTAAGCTAGCAAGCATGGCAAGGCTCTCTTCACTATGGCTATGGCGATTCTCTGGAATTATATTCTCAGGCGGACAGATGATTAAATTCTGTCCGAAAATCTTAATCTCCCACTCTAACAGCTTTTGTGCGAGATCCTCTTTGCGGATGGGTTTGCTGAGATAGTCATCCATACCACAGGCGAGGCAACGTTCGCGATCCTCTTTCATTGCATTGGCAGTCATCGCAATAATCACTGTCTTAGATTTGTCTGAATTGAGATTGCGAATAGCGATCGTTGTTTCATAACCATCTAGCTCTGGCATTTGGCAATCCATCAGAATAACGTCGTAGTGAATATGTTCTAATAAATCTAGAACTTCCTTTCCATTCCCCACAACATCCGCTTCATAGCCAATACTATGTAATTGATGCAAGGCAACCTTTTGATTAATTTGACTATCTTCGGCAATGAGAATCCTTAACTTAGACATCTTTATTGCTTGATTGTCATTGTCAGGATACAGACTTGCGGTTGAGGTAATTGCTATGGGATCGTAAACTAATTCATTCTGGGATGCTGCAACTACCTTGGTTAAGGCATCAAGTAAACGAGATTGTTTGACGGGTTTAACTAAATAGTCAGAAAATCCAATTCCCTTGATGTAATTTAAGCCAACTTTCTGATTGATCGATGTCAGCATGATCAACTTGAGGGAATTGAAAATGGGATCAGCTTTAATTTGCGCTCCTAGCATTTCCCCATCGATTTCAGGCATTTGCATATCGAGAATTGCTAACTGATAGCGATCGCCTTCAGCAATTGCTGCGTGTAGGACGGGGATCGCATCCACTGCATTTTGGACAGCATCAACCCGCATTTGCCAAGCCGTAAGCTGATAGGTCAAAATTTTACAGTTGGTTTCATTATCATCAACCACTAACACCCGTATGTCTTTGAGATTGGTTTCACGACGTGTTTTTAGTTCCGCGATCTCACTAGCAGTTTGCTTAGTAAATGGAACCACAAACCAAAATTGAGAACCCTTGCCTTCCTCACTATCAATCCCAATTTCTCCGCCCATCAAATCCACAATTTGTTTGCAGATTGCTAGTCCTAAACCTGTGCCCCCATATTTGCGTGTCGTCGAAGCATCAACCTGCGTAAATGGCTGAAAGAGCCTCTTCTGTGCTGGAGCACTGATGCCAATACCTGTATCAATAACTCGAAACTCAATAGTAGTATCTATGTCCGTTTCATCGACTAGGGAAACTTTAATAATCACTTCCCCTTTAGTTGTAAATTTGATCGCATTACTAACTAAATTGGTTAATAACTGTCTTAACCTTGTGACATCACCACATAGATACAGCGGTACATTTTTATGAATGAGTGCAGCAAGTTCTAAGCCCTTAGCTTGGGCTAGCATCGCTAGGAGATCTGTGACTTCCTCAACACATGTATTAAGATCAAAATTGATTTCCTCTAATTCCATTTCATTAGCTTCAAGCTTAGAAAAATCAAGGATTTCATTGATCAGTGTTAATAAGTTTTCGCCACTAATCCGAATCGTATCTACAAAATCTTTTTGTAACGGAGAAAGTGCAGTATCGGCAAGTAAACCTGTCATTCCTAAGACGGCATTCATTGGAGTACGGATTTCATGGCTCATAGTGGCTAAAAAGGCACTTTTCATCTTCGTAGCAACTTCAGCCTCATTGCGAGCTTCTTGTAAATCAATATTTTGTTGAAAGAGCTGTTCGCGACGTTTGGTTTCTTGTTCTAAGAGCGTGGCTTGATAGATAGCGATACCAACTTGATCGGCTAGCTCTTTTAAAAATACAACTTCAAAGTTGCGCCAATGTCGGGTATGACTGCATTGATGAACGATTAATAGTCCCCACAGTTGTTCACTTTCAAGAATAGGAACTACTAAGTTCGCCTTCACTTGAAATTGTGACATTAATTCCTTATAACAATCAGGCATATTTGAGTTAGAAATATCATCATTGATAACCTTATTTCCCTCTCGATATTTTTGCCATAGTCCCTCACGAAAACATAGATCTTGGACATCTATACCCATTGATGGCATCCAAGGTGATTCAACCGATTCAGCGATAACTGTCCCTTCCCACTCACCATTAAATTGATAGAAAACTACCCGATCAGCTTTGAGGAATTGTCTGACTTCATTGACAGTTGTATTTAAAATTTCATTAATATTCAGTGATTGACGAATGCGTAAGGTGATTTGTGATAAAACCAGTGATCGCCAGTTCTGCATTCTGATTTCTTCTTCTACCTGCTTGCGATCGGTGATGTCTAGCCCTGTACCAATAATAAAATCAATTTCATGATCTGGGCTTAGCAAATTCGTGGTTGACCATGAAATTAATCTTTTTTCTCCAGATTTAGTCTTCCAATATTGTTCATAGGTATTAACTAAATTCTGATGAACAGATTGAGTAATCTTATTTCTTACTGATTCTCTATCTTCAGGTAATAGGAAGATTTTGTAGAAGCTTTGGTGGCGAACTTCTTCATAATGATATCCTGTCACTCTTTCACATTCACGGTTAAAGCGAATGATTTTGCCGTCGGGATCTAAAACAATTACTAATGCTCCTACGGTATCAAGCACCGCAATTGTAAAATCTCGTTCTTTTGCAAGATTCGCTTCTAAGCGACGACGGGCAATAATTTCATGATAGATCGAATAAAATAGGATACCTAGAACACTTAATGTTGATAATAATGTAATTAGAGAAATACTTGTTGCATAAGTGATAGAAGTTTGCTTTTTTTGGAGCCAATTTGCCAGATTCATCTTCTCAAGATTGATTAAGTGATCCAACTGAACATCCGCAAGATCTAAATTGTTTTGGTTAATTTTGTCAAATAGTTGTTTTTGTGTCTCTTTAAAGCCACTAGTTTGATATAAAAGTACAGCTTCCTCTGAACTGACGAGTTCTTTTTGGATGTATTTGATTAATAAATTAGTTATTTCTTTTTGACGATCAATATTTTGAGAACTATATAAAGATGTCTGGGATTTTCTTTTGCTAGAGGATACTATCTGAAGTGTTTGTAATTCTTGTTTTAATTGAATAGTTAAGTCCTGATACTTGTCTAAGCTTTCTTGGTTGCCTGAAATTAAATATTGCATTAAAGCAACTTTTAAATCACGCAGATGATCAATAGGACGACTAATTATCTCTAAAGATTCTTGTTGCTGTAAAAAAGCTTGGTTTGTCTCTTGGAGCTTGCTAAAACTAACATAGGAAATGATGCCCATGCCGATGACCATAGATGCTGCGATCGCAATGCCAAAAGCAATTCTTTTAATAAACTTGCCTTTAGGATATTTTGCTTTGATCGATGATGAGGATATGGATGTGTTATTAACTTCCTTTAAGCTACGTCGAGTTTCGATGAGATAGCTAACTTGGTCACTTAGAGCCTTGAGGGCAGCAATTTGATCCTGTTTTAATTTTCGAGGTTGATTATCAATTACACATAAAGTTCCCAATGGGTAGCCTTCGGCTGTTTTAATGGGAACACCTGCATAAAAACGAATATTTGGGTAATGGGTAACTAAAGGATTATCTGAAAAGCGGTCATCCTTTAAGGTGTCTGAAACAATAAAGATTCCATCTTGGAGAATTGCATGGGCACAAAAAGCTAATTCTCTCGGTGTTTCAGTGTTAGTAAGACCAACCTTGGATTTAAACCATTGGCGATCGCTATCAATCAAACTGACCAGCGCGATTGGTGTTTGGCAAATATAAGCAGCCAATTGCGTAATATCATCGAAGCCTTGTTCTGGCTCGGTATCTAAAATATTGCACTGATGCAGAGCAGCGACTCTCTCCAGTTCATTAGGTGGCTCTTGTGCAGGAATCATTTAAGTTTCAGTTTTAGAATATTGAGTGAGGGGTTCCCACGAAAAATGCTCTTACTAATTCCAGTCGATTAAATTTTGGTAATCTTTAATCTTTATGTCTACAATCTATACCCACCTACCCCTGTATATCTAATAATAGCTTAAAGTCGTGCAACCGATTTTGGGGGTGCAGCATCGCTGCACCCCCAAAATCAGTTTAGTTCTAGGGGGAGAATTTAAAGAAGTGTTGCGATCGCTCTTTAAAGCGGTATTCCTTCACAGTACAATGGCGATCGCTATCTCTTATGTTGTAAGCATATATACTCTCTTGATTTCACTTGAATCCGTTACCAAGATTTACCATCAGTCCTTGTTGTCTCTGATCTTTGAGGCGCAATCTGTACATCGCCAGCATCATCAAACTGACACTGTGCAAATGTGTACACTTTCCAACATTAAGTCGGGGCGTTGTCCTGAAGATTGCAAGTATTGCCCTCAGAGTGCGCGTTATCCAACGGGTGTAGAGAGCTACCCTTTGTTACCGCTAGAGGAAGTAATTAACCAAGCGCAGGAAGCGAAACAGCATGGTGCAACTCGTTTTTGTATGGGAGCTGCATGGCGTAACGCTCCTGATGGGGAGGAGTTTGATCGGGTGTTACAGATGGTAGAAGCTGTAGCTGGTATGGGAATGGAAGCCTGTGTAACTATGGGCATGTTACGTCCTGATCAAGCTCAACGCTTAGCTCAAGCAGGTTTAACTGCTTACAATCACAATCTTGATACCTCTGAAAGCTTCTATCCTGAAATTATCACGACCCGCACCTATCGCGATCGCCTCGAAACGATTCAGCATGTTTCCGCCGCAGGGATTCAAGTTTGTTGTGGGGGCATCGTCGGCATGGGCGAAACTGATAGCGATCGCATTGAGCTTTTGCATACCTTGGCAAATCTCACCCCACAGCCTGAATCAGTTCCTATTAACGCCCTTTCACCTGTCAAGGGAACTCCCTTTGGTGATCTCGCACCCATCGATCCTTTAGTGTTAGTACGGATGGTGGCAACGGCAAGAATTCTGATGCCTAAGGCAGTTGTGCGACTCTCCGCAGGACGCGATCGCCTTAGTGTTTCTGACCAAGCGCTATGTTTCCTTGCAGGGGCAAATTCGATCTTTTCTAGTGAGAAGTTGTTGACTACTGCTAATCCAGATTGGCAAGATGATGCGGAAATGTTTAATCAGTTAGGGATTGCTGCTAAAGAGTTAAGTAGATAAGTTAAATAAAAACTACAGCTTCGACTTCGCTCAGCTACCTTACACCAAGGGCTGAGCGAAGCCGAAGCTCATCTGCTACTTCTGCCATAAGTTGTCTTAATTTAATCTGAACTGTTTAAAAGTTTTAAGATTATTGATTTTAGTGGTTCAAGATGTTGTTGTGTGACATCCCAAACTGTCTCTAGGTCTGCATCCCAATAATGATGTATGAGAATATCGCGCATTCCTGCGATCGCTTTCCAAGGGATTTCAGGATTTTGCATCCTTGCAGATTGCGGAATCTTTTTGACTGCTTCGCCAATTAGCTCAAGGGATCTGATGACTGCATAGGTAGTTTTTTCATCCTGCTCAAATTGCTGAAGGCTTTTTACGCCAGCTATAAAACGTTCTATTCTTTCAATTTCTCGGAGTATATCTTGCAAGAAATCGTTAAGGGGACGCTCGGTCATAGGTAGATGACCTCTGCTAAGATTTTTTCTTTGATTTGAGGCTTGAGTCCTTCTTTTGTGACTAAATCGACTTTCATTTGGAGGCGATCGCTTAAGTAGTCTTTTAGCTCGATTAGGTCAAATAAGCTTGGTTTCTGAGCATATTCCACTAGGATATCTATATCACTGGCTGAGTTGTAATCACCTCTAGCGTAAGAGCCAAAGATTCCCAGTTGGCTAACGTGATATTTATCTGTTAGTTCGGGTTTTAGCTCAGTGAGTATATTTTGGATTTCAATTAGTGTTTTGAGTGGTGTGCCTATGGAATGATTAGGTACTTCCGCAGCACGATCTAGAACGCCGAGTATGTAGCTCTCAACGGTGACATTGCTTTGATTGGCGATCGCAATCAGCTTTTGTTGCAATGGTTCAGGAATTTCTACGGTTAATGGTTTCATAAATCTATTCGTAATGTGACCACATTCGCAAAACTTCAACAGTATTGCTTTCTTTAACTACGCGATATACCAAGCGATGCTTGATGTTTATACGCCTTGAGTAGAAGCCTTGCAAATTCCCGACTAATTTCTCGTAAGGTGGTGGATTTGTGAATGGATTTTCTCTGAGTATGGCAACTAGCTCTTTGGTTTTATCAAAAAGTCCAATACTTTTCAATTTTTTTAAATCTTCTTGGGCTTTTTTACTGAGGATAACTTCCCACATGATTACAATCCTAGTTCTTGAGCATTTACCCATTCACTTCTGGGGCTAGTCATGACCTCTTGGAGTGAGTCGATATATCCCTGTATGGAGTTTAGATAAATAGTCTCTTCGATCGCTGCCCAGTCTTCTTTGGAAATCACAACTACGTCATTGTCTGAGCCTTTAATCATGACTGGTTTATGGGTTGTACTGACTTGATTAATTAAGTTATTAAAGTTTGCTGTTGCTTCTTGAAGTAGTAAGTAATCCATGTTGTTCCTCTATTTGATTGATGTGATTGTGTGGTAGTAAACTTTTAGGAGCTGCTCGGTATTTCAGGATAAGTCTTTCCATGCTTCATTTTCTTCTTCGCTAAGCCAATCTTTTGCTAGTGATGATTCACTTGTCATAAGAAAGTTATTGCGAATCATCCGATTTACAAAACTGAGATAGTCATCGATCGCTGCAAAATCATCTAGTTCTTGTTCTTCTGTTTCAGTGAGTGGAGCTTCTTCACGTTTGTCGAGTAAGTTCTCGATGCGTTGTTGTATGTTTTGCGATGCGCGAAAGATCATTACTCCGTCTTGTAGGGTTATGGCGATCGCGCCATAAAGGGGGAGATTTTTGGGTAATGCGGTAAGTGGGGCAATTGTTGAGGTATTCATTGTATTTCTTCTGTCATAACATTATCGAGCATATATTTCATGAGAATAGTTCCTCTCTTTCTTACAATGGAGGTTGTTCTCTACTTTCCATAAAGTCATCTGAGAAGAGATCGAGGCTGTTCCAAAGGGTTTGCCAAGGGTTGTTTTTTGGGATAAGGACGATCGCATTGCCGACTTTTTTGATGTAGACTTCTTCGCCGACTAGTTGGAAGCCGTCTGGTAATATGGCTAGTTGTTCGTTGCCTTGCATTCTGAGTTTGGCGGTGTTCATCGGTTTGTTCTCCTAGTTGTATTCTAAGTTAATTCTTCTAAGCCAAGCTTTGACTTCCTTTGTGAGTTGTTGTGTACTTTTTTCTCCTGTGAATGGATATATGTGGATTGAATCTGTTATTAGGTTTTGGCAGAGTCGATTAATCGCCTCATTAGCATTTTTGCCATAAAGGGCGATCGCTAATTTCTCAACACCAAGAACGCGCTTGAGGTTAATTAGTTCGCGCTTCAGGTTAGAGACACGATTTATTTCTGGAATCTCACGCCCTAACGAGTCAAAGATTTTGATAGCGATTTCTTCGGCGATTACATTAGGATCGCTTTCTTGTTCGAGTTGGCAGATATCGACAACTAAACGGCGTATTTCGGGATGATCAGTATTGCGATCAAGTTCTTTTTGTATGGCTTCGCAATCCATGAGTTGACCTTCTAAATTGCGATAGAGATGCCACGCTTTGTAGAAAGCTGGATAGCTCATGTTTTGAGCGCAGCACCAAACTGTATTGTAATAATCCTTATATTTAACAATATTTTCTTTGTAGTTATCAAAAGTAAGTTTATTGCTGAAATTAGCAACTATAGATTGTGAAAGTTCTGAGGATGTGTCTTTTAAAAGATTTCCTAATTGCCATAAAGTACTCCCACCTATGTCTTCTCCATTAGATTCGAGAAATAACTTATTAAGAGTAGATATTACTAAATTTTTACATTCTATATTTATGGATACATTACCTAAACATCTAGCAATATTTTTAAGCGTAGATTGGCAATTAGTTTTTTGTAAAAGACTAATAAGCTCTAGCCCTACAAATTCCATCATCTCGCTATCATTTGCAATCTTTTTTAAGCTCCTAATCGCTTGCCAATTTGTATATTCATCTTCGGATTTATTGATGATTTCAATCAATGAAGATACTATATTTTTTTTACCTTCTTTATCAGTATCAATGCGTACTATCCTATTAGCTATAAGCTCAAGTGTTACATCGTTATTAGTTTTTTTAATTATTTTAGAAATCGCTGGTAGTACTAAAGGATTAAAGTTACTATCTTCAGCAATTAATATTAAACTTTCAACCACATCACTTAGATCAGAATCATCTTGATATTTATCTATAAGACTAATTAGCACTTGCACTGATATTGCTCTGCTATCACTATCACAAGCAATATTACCCAAACTCCAAGCCCCTAAACTTTTAACATCTTCATCGATTGATGTTTTTATCAAATTAATAATTGTAGACAAAGCAAACATTTTTTCATCATTATCAGTACTTATTAAAGCTAAATTATTTGCCGCAAAAATTACTATTCCATTATCTTTAGATGCTCTTATTAGAAATAGCAGTTTTATGATTGCAGATTGCTTACTACTATGATCAATAGCTATTTGTCTTAAGCTGTCTATAATAGCAATATCCAACCATTCGTCTTCTAATTCGTCTAATAGTTGAATAAGACAAGGCAATGCAAGCTTTCGACTTTCATCATCATTCGCAATTATCCCTAAACTGTATATAACATTTCTGAGAATATCTTCATCTTCTGTTTTGTTTATTAAATTTATGAGGTGTTTTGTTGCAAATATTTTGCTATTACTGTCAGTAGCAATTTCTTGTAGGCTTTGTACTGCTTGACTAATAGTTTCCTCATACGTTGCTTTTTTCATCAAATCAATTAAGCATAAAATTACTATGTTTTTTTCATCATCAGTTATTATTCCACTTAATACTCTTGCAGCTTCTGTACAGGTGGATTCGCATTTTAAGTCCTGAATTAGCTCAATAAGAGCATAGACTATTAATCTTTTAATTTCATTATCAATATTTATAGATTTTAGCTCTTCTAAGTCATCTATTAGATATCCTAAACTTTCTATAGATGCCAAACGCATATCTTTACATTCAGAATTATTCATCAAGTCAATAATTTCTTTTATTGCTAATTTCTGAGTTTGTATATTGTTAGAAATTAGTACTAAACTTTTTGCGAAGTCCCACCTTAACCACTCTTCAGATTGATAAGTTTGAATAAATTCAAGTAAAATCTCCTCAGTTAAATCTTGTTGGATTTTTTCTAAAATAAACCTTGCATCACCGCAAATTGAGTCTTGAATTATTTCAATTAATTCGTCACACTCTACTAATCTTTCAATAATTAATGCCCATTCAATAATTTGCTTGATAATTAGCTTGGAATTTCTACATTTTCTAAATTCTTGTAAACAAATTGCTGCATAAAGATAAGCTCGAAAGCTATAGAAACCTCTATTGATAGGCTCTGGAAAATCACCACACCCATCATCAAAATCAATTAAAGCACTAATAAAATCCTCTTTCTCTTCTCTCTCGATATCCTCTCGCCCAAACCACAATAGAATAACCTCATCCCATCTAGCATCAAAAATAGGATAGTCATAACTTTTCAAATCATTCAGAGAACTAGGTAAAAAGAATCGCCAATCATTGATCGCTAAAGCAGCAAAATACTCTTGAAATGATGGGTGATAAAAAGCATAAACCGACTCTAGAGAATTTTCTGCGGCATCACCAACCTTATTTAACCAGTTCAGCTTATCTGCAAGATCGAATAGAGCAGGATTCATATTATTTCTAATAAATGTCTCAGTCAGTCGAAAGCGAGAACTTTCACTATCTATAGCTGCTTTAGCTAATTCCCCTAAAGCCTTATTAAGTTCCTTAATTTTGCTGCTATTAATTTCAACTCCTGTTACTTTCTCAACTTCTTCTCGTTTCCAGTCATAAAAAGTATTCACAAACCATTCATACAGTCCTGCCTTAGTTTCAGGAAGTCCACCTTGTAATTTCTGCCAGCTAAAACAAAGCAAAGTCAACCGCAAAGGATTTTTCACCATATCGCGGATGCGCTCTTTCCCTGACTGTTCCAAAGCTTGCGTTAAACTCCCTGCCAACTCTGGAGCGCGAGCAAACCACTTACCAATGAATTTATATACATCATCAGGATAATCAAAATCTAAATTTCGATAAACATCAAAACCTGTCAGCGCATTTTTCCCGCCATCCCAAACATTTACCCGACAAGTCAAAACAACTCGCACATTCTTGAGCCAGCCTTCTTTTAATTGAGTTGACAGATAGGAAAGCGGATTGCTAACCGTCATCTCATCAACACCATCCAGCAATAACCAAACCTTTCCAGACGCGATCGCATCTCCTAGTGAATCTTTCCATGCTTGCGGTGCAGCCTCAATCTCTCCCGAAGCCTCACGCACCCAGTTTTCAAATAGATATTCCCTTAGACTTTTTGCTCCCAAATCTGTTAAAGAAATCCAAATTGGAATATCATCACTTTTTTCCAGCAACCAAGAACCAATTTTCTGTAACTGCGTAGTTTTTCCTGCTCCCGCCTCCCCAATCACCGCAATCCGTTTACCATCGCTGTATCTCGTATTACCCCGTAAAAGCACATCTTCAAAAAACTCATCATGAGTAATCGGCGTTACCTTTTCCTCATACAACTCAGATCCGCGATCGGGCGCACCATCATTTTCTTTCCGTTTAGTTCTTTCTTGACGCTCCACCACGCCTAAAGGCACAAAAACATCATCAAAGTCAAAGCGAATCCCATCTCCAGCAGTTAAAGCCTCAGTAGTCAGCCTCTTCAAATTCTCTAACATTCCCTTACTTACGCTTCGCCAATCTACTAAATTTGTTTTTGTCTCACTATCTTTAGTTGATGAAGTCCATTCATCAGGATTGACTAGATCAATTGGCTTAAGTCCCAATCGCTTTGCGATGATCTCTATATTCTTTCTTTGAGGAGGACGCTCACCCCGCAAGTACCTACATATTGATTCATAGGAAATTTCTACTTGTTCCGCAAGTTGACTTTTATCCCAATCTTTTCCTTGCATCGCTTCTTCTATGAGAGCAATACCTTTGGGCGTGAAATGTAAACTGCGATCTCGTAGTTGTCCCATAGTTGCTGTAGAAATTAACAAACTAAATCAATAATCAAAGCTTGTCACAAGTGACTTAAACATGGAAGGACGAATAACGACAGTTAAGGACAAATAAGCAATATCTAAGGTTTAACCGTTACCGTTAGCTTTAGCCCCAAACTATCCAACCACGCCGCCAACTCATACACCGCTTGAATTTTACCACTCGCACCAAAATCTTTCACCCATTGGCGATCGCCTTCACCACCCAATGCGATCGCCACATCATCAAGCGCCAAAGCCAACAACTCAGGCTCAGGATCGGGTTCCTCCAAAATCGCCGTAATATATCCAGCCGCCCTTTCAGGATCTTTGAGCGAATTAATTAAATACTCTTGATAGTCTCTACTAGTCGGAACCTTCACGCTTTGCATAATCTCTCCAATACTCCTTAGCTAACTTAATATCACGATCCTGCGTACTCTTATCACCACCACACAACAACAGCACCACCACAGAGCCAATTTGCCCAAAATAAACCCGATAACCCGCACCATAATCGATCTTGAGTTCGCATACACCCTCACCAACAGATCTGAAATTGCCTAAATTTCCTAGCGTTACTCTTTTAAGCCTAGCCGCTATTTTAGCCTGTGCCACCCGATCTCGTAAGCCATCAAGCCACTGAGTAAAAGGACTCGAACCATCAGATTTAGTATATTCACGAATTTGCTTGGGCTGTGACTCCATAAAATAAAAGCTTGAGTAAGGACAGATAAAAATATTTAAGATAGCTACTATCTTCTATCAAATGTCCTTCATATTAACTAATCTCTAATCTGACAAATTCTCAACTTCTTTTAAGCATGAGATTGAGTGACCAAGTATCTTAAATATCACGGCGAATACTTTCAAAAGGCACAACATCACCATTGGCAATATCTTGCTGAGCCTCCTGAAAATCTGCCATAAACTTCTCGCTATACTGCACATCCACCGTCAGCTTTAGCCCCAAACTATCCAACCAAGCCGCCAACTCATACACCGCTTGACTTTTATCACTTGCACCAAAATCTTTTACCCATTCGCGATCGCCCTCACCACCTAACGCCGCCGCAACATGACCTAAACATAAAGGCAACAATTCAATCTCAGGCTTTTCCTCTTCAAAAACAGCCGACACATAAGCTGCCGCCTCTTCAGGATCTTTTAGAGACTCAATCAAAAAATCTTCGTGAGTTTTAACCTGTACCTTTACGCTTTGCATAGTCCCTCCAATAAGACTTAGCCGTTTGAATATCACGCTCCTGAGAGCTTTTATCGCCACCGCACAACAACAGTATAACCCTTGACCCAACTTGCCCAAAATATATGCGATAACCACCGCCATAATCGATTCTCAGTTCATACACACCCTCACCCACAAACTTAGAATCACCAAAATTACCCAGCGATAATCGCCCCAATCTAGTTTGAATCTTAACTCTTGCCGCACGATCGCGCAGTCTAGCAAGCCAATCTTCAAAGGGATAATTACCATTAGCGTCTTGATAAGGCAGGATTTCTCTGGGTTGTGGCTCCATAAAATAAAAAGATAAAGGGGGACAGATAACGACATTTAAGACAGATATTATCTTCCCTCAAATGTCCTTCACTTCCACAATTACAAACGCTAAGTTAAGCACATCGAATTTAACTTAGTTATGAACACCCACAAACAAATCCAACAAATCGCCGCAACCGACGAACTCCTCGATCAAGCGATCTCAATTACACCCATCCGCAAACCCAAAGACCGCAACCACCTCCAACGCCGCCAACAACAACGCGCCATCAGCAACGACATGATCCGCGTCGCGATCGCCTACGGACAACAACGCAGCGATCGGCATGGCGCGATCGTTTACACACTCAGCGATCGCCAACTCAAAACCAGTCCCTACGCCAAATTCACCGACACCCTCAGAGGCTTGCAAGTCATCTGTTTACAAGACCTGCAAACCCTGCAAATCCTCACCACCTATTGGAACTTCGACAGCAAGCGCAAAGCCAGAAAATAAACCTATGCAAAACGCCAAAGACCACAGAGCCACCTATCAACTGCTCAAACAAGTCCAAATCATGATCGACAAATACAATCTTCCACCGCAAAAGACTCTCCAAGATTTGGGATTGCTGCAATCTCAACCCGAAACCGAAATCGTCTTTGAGAAAACTGGCGGAAGGTTCCATCTCTTCAAAGCACTTGAAGAAGCCAAAGAAAGAGTCGTCATCAAATGTCCTTGGGCAAGCGATCGCGCGATCGACAACGACCTCATGCTACGGCTTAACTATGCCCTCGACCAAGGCGTACAAATCGATCTCGGCTGGGGCTACCAATACGACCTCGGCACGGTCATCAAAAAAGACCATCACGGCAACCTTACCTTCGCCACCGAAGCCCAATATCGCTATAGTGCCATGTCCAAACTCTTCCAACTCCAAAAATGCTACAGCGATCGCCTCCACCTTAAACTCACGGGCGGACATAGCAAATACTTTGTCTGCGATCGCCAATTCGCCTATGTCGGCAGTCACAACATCCTCAGTTCCACCATTCCCAATCTCAAGGTAGCCTATCCCGACCTCCAAGGCGATGAAACAGGCACGATTCACCGAAATCTAGACATCATTCAAAAACTGATTACTCGCTACGACCAAGCGATCGATCTCACAGCTTCCCTAACCACGCAAAATATGAGATTTACTGCATGAAA
This sequence comes from Pseudanabaena yagii GIHE-NHR1, assembly GCF_012863495.1. Lineage (NCBI taxonomy): Bacteria > Bacillati > Cyanobacteriota > Cyanophyceae > Pseudanabaenales > Pseudanabaenaceae > Pseudanabaena > Pseudanabaena yagii. Next base: position 677,526 of record NZ_JAAVJL010000001.1, on the reverse strand, counting down.
CCATCGCTATAGTTTAGATTTTTACTCTCGCATAAAGATAGGGACTGCTAATGAACTACCTCATCATTGCCTAGGCATGATTGCAGTAGTCCATTAGCCCGAACTTCAGAAAACGTGACGATTACGCAAATTCAGGTCTGCCCTGTGACATGAAATGCTTTTGCGAACTCATCTCAGGCTCACCATCTTTGGGAACTCTCTGCACATATGTACCATCGGCGTGAAGATCCCATGTTTGACGGTTATCCGCTAAGACAATTTCCAGAATCTGCTTTAATTCTTGGACTAGGGATGGTTCCTCCACGGGAGTAACTACCTCCACACGGGCATCCAAATTGCGCGGCATCCAATCGGCACTACCGATATATACCTCTTCCTCGCCACCATTGCTGAAATAGAAGATGCGAGAATGTTCGAGAAAGCGACCAATTACACTAATCACCCGAATGCGATCGCTTAATCCCTTCACCTTAGGACGTAGACAACACATACCGCGAATAATTAGGTCAATATTCACGCCCACCTGTGATGCTTCATACAGTGCCGAGATAATTTCAGGATCAACCAGTGAATTCATCTTGGCAATTATGTATGAAGGATATCCCTGCTTTTGATGTTCGATTTCCCGATGAATCAATTGCAGAAACCTATCGCGCATATTCACAGGTGCAACTAAAAGCTTGCGATATTCGCGCTGACGGGAATAGCCAGTGAGATAGTTAAACAAATCAGTTAAATCTGCTCCCAAATCATCACAGCAGCTAAATATACCGAGATCACTGTAAAATCTAGCCGTTTTAGGATTGTAATTACCAGTGCCTATATGCACATAGCGCACGAGGCGATCGCCTTCTTGCCTTACCACCAGAGCCGTTTTGGTATGGGTTTTGAGGTTCTTTAGTCCATACACGACATGAACACCTGCATTTTCCAGTTTTTTTGCCCAGAGGATATTATTCGCCTCATCAAACCTTGCCTTGAGTTCCACTAGGACGGCAACCTGTTTGCCATTCTCCGCCGCCCGAATCAGCGCATGAACAATTGGCGAATCTCCCGAAGTCCGATAGAGGGTTTGTTTAATCGCTAATACCTTAGGATCATTAGCCGCCTCTTCGATAAATCGCTGCACTGTGGTTGTAAAAGATTGATAGGGATGATGAACTAAAAAATCTCCTTCCTGAATGATGTCAAAGATGTTTTTTTCATTAGGGGACTCTTTGAGCCTCGGATGGGTCACTGATTTCCAAGGTTGATCCTGATGTTTAGGCAAGGGCAAAAAAGCGAGAGCCATCAAGTCTCCCAACCCAATTAGCCCCGGAATATCATAAACATCTGTTTCCGTAATCCCCAATTGAGAAATCAATTCTTGGCGGATAGCATGGGGAACATCATTAGCAATTTCCATCCTCACGACTGATCCAAACTTCTGCTTGCGTAATTCCTCTTGCAATGCCGAGATCAAGTCATCAGCTTCTTCTTCTTCGATGTCTAGCTCCGCATCGCGAGTAATCCGAAATGGATAATAACTGAGAATCTCCATGCCTGGAAATAATGCGTCAAGATTGTGAGCAATTACCTGTTCTAAAGGCACAAATGTATGATCTTTGGTCTCAGGAATTCTCACAAAGCGGGGCAATACACTGGGTACTTTGACCCGCGCAAAATTTTCTTCACCTGTCTCGCGATCGCGCACCAATACAACTAAATTCAAGCTGAGATTGGAGATGTAAGGAAATGGATGGGCTGGATCAACCGCCAAGGGGGTAAGTACAGGAAAGAGTTTTTCGCGAAAATAGGTTTTAAGATAATGCTGATGCTTTTTATCAATATTTTTATAATCAAGAAGCTTGACCCCCTGCTTATGCAGTTCTGGACGCAAGGTATTCTCAAAAAAATCATGCTGCATCGTCACTAATGGCAGTAGCGCATCCCGAATTGCCAGCAACTGCTTATCGGGTTTCAGTCCATCATCGGTAATGATATCAAGCTGTTCTGCGAACTTCTTCTTGACCCCTGCGACCCTCACCATGAAGAATTCATCAAGGTTTGTGCTAAAAATGGCACAAAATTTAGCTCGCTCTAGCAAAGGGGTACGGGCATCAATCCCTTCGTGTAAAACTCTTTTATTAAAGGCAATCCAGCTTAATTCACGATTAAAGAAATATCGCGATCGGTCAATCGTCTTGTCTGCTTTTTTATTAACTGGTTGTTCTAGTTCTAATAAACTTTTATCGGATTTCCCATCAATCTCTGGAATAGCTAAGGGCTCAACTCCTACATCAACAGGTGTTTCTGTAACAATTTCTCCATTTTTCTTAATCAAATCTTTTTTAGTTCTAGTCATAGCCAGTAGATGTTTATTTCCTAATAACTAGATTACCGACATATCGACGATTACAGTGTGAGTTGAGACACCTACAGCACTTTGTGCTGACTTGAAACTTGGAGAAAGTTTTGAAAGAGCGGCTTTGTCACACTGTTAAAACTTTCTTCGAGTTTCCATAGGCTGTTGTAATAAATTAGGGAAAGTAAGGATTTACCAAGCAAACCCTTACTTTCTGTTGAAACTTAATCTAACAGAGCTTCAATGTCTTTACGCAGTCCAGCATCTTCAGGCGCAACACTAGAAGGATAGTACTTCACGACTTTACCTTCTTTATCGACAAGAAACTTATTAAAGTTCCATTGCACTTGACTACCTGTTGTTTCGGTAAGGTATTTATACGCATCAGTCATGTCAGCACCTTTCACCTTCACTTTGCTAAACATATCAAAGGTGACATCGTAGGTGAGAGAGCAGAAACTCTTGATCTCGGCTTCAGTGCCAGGTTCCTGTGCGCCAAAGTCATTGCTAGGAAAGCCCAAAATCTCAAAACCTTTATCTTTATACTCACGATAAAGAGCTTCGAGTCCCTTGTATTGCTTGGTGTAGCCACATTTAGAAGCAACATTGACAACTAGAGCAACCTTGCCTTTGTATTGGGCGAGATCAACTGGTTGACCATTGATGTTAGTAATTTTGAAATCGTAAAGTGTGGACATATTTTGAGTTTTTTAGGTTGGTTTTGAGGATGGGGTCTGAGCGGTTTATCCCTGTGGGATAAACCGCTCAGACCGATTGAGGATTGCTATAGTTGAGAAGATCTATTTAGCATTTTGCAGCGATTTGAATGGCAAGTGTAATTATCCTGATTGGTGTACCTGCGAGTGGCAAATCTAGCCTTGCTGAGCAGATGTTGCGTACTTCTAATCAGAACTCTGACCAGAACAGCAGCAGCCTCACCTATGGGCAAACGCAGCTCATCAGTCCCGATCGCATTCGTGCCTCGCTGTATGGGTCAGCCGATATACAGGGAGTTTGGTCAGAAATATGGGCGCAAGTACAACAAGAATTTGCAAATGCTGCCAAATCGCAACAATCTGTAATATATGATGCCACAAACTATAAGCGCGAATATCGCAAAAATATTATTTCTCTAGCAAGAGATTGTGGATTTAGACCAATTACGGGGCTTTGGTTAAATGTGCCGCTTTGGATTTGTTTGTCGCGTAATGATCATCGCGATCGCCAAGTTCCTGACGATATCATTATCGAAATGCACCGTACCCTCTCCTATAGTCCGCCTAGCCTGAGTGAAGGCTTTGACCGCATCCTCTTTCGTGATGAAAAATCTGATAATGAGTGGATTGATTAAAATAGTTTTTTATTTCCATGCCTTTAGCGGCAAGTAACCCAGAGAAAATTTTGCAAGTGGCGCTTCGCGCCACTTGCAAAATTTTCTCTGGGTTTTTAAGTCAGCGCAAAGCGCTGTATTGTGCTTTGCAAGACATATAAAAAATAATTTGTGTTTGTCTATTTCTCGTTTTGTGCTAGCTTAAATAGACGCAATCTCTAAGGGGTACAACAGTTTAAAATGGCTAAGCGCCGCAACCAGAAAAAAGAAAAAGCTCTTCGCAACCAAGCGTATGCGCGTAAGTTTCGCAAGCGCACCCCTCTGGGTCGCTTTGGACGCAGAAGACCAATGGGCAACTACAACGATCCTGAAGATTCTGAATCCAATGGAGCTGCGGATACAGGTGCAGCCGATACTGGCGCTGCTGATACTGGCGCTGCAATTGGCAAGTTCTAACTTGAATTCTGGTGAGCAATTCCCAGTATTCTACAGATCATGACCATAAGTTTTGCCCTTGCGTTACATACAACCACCACAAAATTAGAGCTTGTGATCGCTGAAATTAACCAAAATTCAGATCGCAATTCTCAAATTTATAACATCTATAAACAGCAGTCATGGGAACTAGGCAGAGAGCTATCTGTGCAGTTGCATGACTGCTTAAGTATGTTTGTAGGTGATCTTCCATGGACTGACTTTGCTTTTTTGGCGATCGCTACAGGGATTGGCAGTTTCACTGGCACAAGAATTGGCGTGGTGGTAGCAAGGACATTAGGCGAACAGCTTAATATCCCTGTATATGGAATTGACTGCGAGACGATTATCACCAAATCGCAGCAATCTAGTCCACCCATGCCCTTGAGCGAAAGCTTACTGGCGATCGCCTATGAGCAATGGCAAGCTAGCATTTATCCAACTTGGCAAGATGTATTGCCACTCTATGAATCCTGACAGAAGGTGCGCTTAGCGCACCTTCTGTTTTTTTAGGCGGTTAGCACACTTACGTTTTGGTATTTCAAAGTGTTAGAATTGCGATGCTGAAAGTATATACAAGGTTGAATTTGCTCAGCTAGCGATCGCTCGTTAGAATTGCAGGGAATCCTTTTATTACCTAGGCAAATACATCTAGGACGGTAGTTATTCCAGCTTGACCTATGCTTCAAGACGCGATCGCCATTCGTCATTATCAAAAGATTACAGACTCACTCGTAGAAATGTCAGAACGAGGCTATCGTTCGACGGACGAAATGAGACTCTTTTTAGACGGTTACTTATCGGCTCTGCGCGTTACTAATGCGATAGAAGTTCATAATATACATCGTCTCGAAGAAGAGGTAATCAGATTTCTGTATGATACTTCTAACTTTGAATCTCCCTATGAATTTGAGATGGAGGTCGAACGGGGTGAAAGGTAAACGCTATGGCGGATACCTTCAGTCAGAGGGGTTTGAAAACGATCTTGCTTAACCACTTGCAGTCCTTGCTGCTCACAAAACAAGTCAATTTGCTCACTTTCTTCGGGTAGCCATTGACCACGGTAGAGAATGGCTGTGCCACTTCTTTTGAGAAATGGCAGGCAGTAGCTAGCGCAAATATCTGGCTTGCCTACGGCTCGGACAACCGCTAAATCATATTTTTTCTTATAACCAGAGGTTTGGTTAAGCTCTTCGACGCGACCTGCCTGTGCGATCGCATTCGGTAATTGCAAATCTTGGATCGTTTGTTGCACAAAGGCAACCTTTTTTTGCTTGCTATCGACTAAGGTGACTTGCCATGATGGCTTGGCGATCGCGATCGGTAGTCCGGGAAAGCCCGCGCCTGTACCAATATCAATCAATTTAATATTTTCACGATCCCAAAAAGCGAAAACTCCTCTTAATGAGTCCCACAAATGCTTTTCCCAAAAATCGTCAGGGGCTGTAATTCTTGTCAGGTTTTGCTTACTATTCCCCTCTAAAACCAATTCGTAGAGCTTTTCAAATTGTGCGAGTTGATCTGGGTTTGGCAACCAGTTGAGGGTAGATTGCCATTGTTCAATTAAATGGGAAAAGTGGGGCATAGGGAACATCAAATAAAAATGGCGCACAGCGCGATCTTTACTTTACTAGCGATCTGACGGATTTAAAAGAAATGTACCTTAAGGACTTGCTATTAATTAAAGTACCTGTGGCTTCGACTTCGCTCAGCCAACGTTAGCTGAGCGAAGTCGAAGCTAGATAACTTTGGTGGGACATTTTTTATCCGCAAGTCCCTTAAGGTCGCATTTCTTTTAAATCTATAGCAGTCATAAAACCTAAGAAGATGAGTTGCGGCGCGAAGCGCCGCAACTCATCTTCTTAGCGAACTCTTTTTTTGCTATATGTTGAAGAATTTTGGCATTAGGGGATAAGATTAAGGAAAATTAAGATTCATGTAGCATTGCTAAGCAGTTTATGTTTGCATAGCCCTGTAAAGTGCTTTCACTCATTGCCGCATTGCTGTTGATATAACAAAAAAATATAAAAAAGTATAACAAGGTAAAATTTAATGGCTGAGCAAACTCAAACTCGTACTGCTTTTACTAAAGATGAGCGTGGGATTTTAAATAACTGGGCGATCGAACCCAAGATGTATGTTGATGAGCAAAGTGATAACCGCTTTGGGATGACAGAATATGCTGAACTGCTTAACGGTCGTTTGGCGATGGTGGGTATCACTGCTATTTTCATCTTTGAATTTGTAACTGGTAAAGGATTCTTACAAATTCTCGGTTTCTAACCTCATACAGAGAAATTTTGAAAGCATCGCTTCGCGATGCTTTCAAAATTTCTCTGGTTTTTCAAGTCAGCACAAAGCGCTGTAATCTAGTTTTATGTCAACATCTCAAGATCCAATTCAGTTTTTAACCTTAGCGGAAGCCCATGCGATCGATGGAGCTAAGCTATCGACGATGGAAAAATTTATGACCCGTATCACCATCTCTTCGATGCGGATCATTACCAAAATTGCTCAAGAGCTTAGCATTCATGCAGAATCACTTTCGGCGCAGCAAATTGTGCAATGGATAGAGCATGATTCCCAGATTCGTAAAGAGCAAGGTGAAGATGCTGCCTTTCTGAAATGGACTTCGCCTCATCCTGATTTAGATTTTGAAGATACCAGACAGGATGAAGTAACGCCTGCCAATCTTTCCAGTCATGAGAAGTTTTTAACCCGTATGGTGATTTCGGCGATGCAAGCACTAGTAGCGATCGCGAAAGATTACAGTATTCATCTCGAAGATTTGACCGCAGAGCAAGTAATTGCTTGGGTAGAACGTGATGCGAAGGTCAAGCGTGAGCAGGGCATCGAGGCAGCATTTCTATCTTGGTAGCATGAGAAATCGCCGACTCAACTGTTAAGGGCTATATAGGCGATCTCACGCTTAATCTATGAAATGCTACAACAAGATCGGCGATCGCACGGCTTGATTATTGTTTGCTAAAATCAACATAACTAAGCTGTGAGCAGAAATATCATGCAAGCAACTGTAACTGAAACAGAACAAGAACAAGAACCTCAAATTCATCTTTGGTCGATCTCGGACTATCACCAAATGATCGAGGCGGGAGTTTTGGATGAGGATGATCGCGTAGAACTGTTGGAAGGAAAAATTGTTTGTATGAGTCCACAGAGACCATTTCATGCGGCAAGTGTGCAACGTAGTAGTAGATTGCTATTTAAATTGCTAGGTGATCGCGCCGAAATTCGCGTACAGTTACCCGTGACATTAGGGAATGATTCTGAGCCAGAACCAGATATTGCTGTTGTCAGGTTTGAGAATCATGAATATTCCTTTAGACATCCTGAAGCCCCTGATATTTATCTGTTGATAGAAGTTGCTGATTGGACTATCTCAAAAGATCGCAAGCAAAAAGCGCGTATTTATGGCAAAAATCAAGTTTTAGAATATTGGATTCTCGATTTACAAAAGCGACAAGTTTACGTTTTTCGTCAGCCAGAGGATGGAAGCTATCGTGAAGAATTGATTTTGAATAGCAATGATACTTTGACTATGCAAGCTTTTCCTGATGTGGCGATCGCTTTAGAGGGTTTGTTTGCGATCGCACAAAACTAAATTGACTCAGTAGTAGCAATTGTTAGCGCAGTGTAACGCATTAACAACAATCATCAAAAGAAATTAAAAATGTGCGTTACATTTCATTAACGCACGATACAAGAACGGCGATCGCACTCAAAGTATGTGTCTAGGGAGTCACTCTAATGTCGATGACCCAAGGACGGAAGCATTCTTTCATGACATAATCCCCTCCCTGCTTAATGACGCTTTGATCTCCATTTACTGCTGCTGCGTTGACAAAGAGAATCCCCAATTCCTCATCCCAAAATACACCTCTAGCGTCATGCTCATGCCCAAAAATATGGAGTCGGGGACGCTCATCTGGGAGCATTCCTCGCAGACGCTCTCGCAGAGCTACACTGCCAATCGCAATCGGCTTTTCCCGCAGAACTCCACCATACTGCACACTGGAGTCGAGAATTCCTAGGGGTGGGCTATGGGTGATTAGCACATCCAGTCCAGAGGGGATATCTGCGTAAAGTTCCATTAAACGCTGAGGGTCGCGAGCAAAACCCTCATAACGCAGAGGATTATCTTGAGTCATTGCCTGTCGGCGAGGTGTCAAACCTATGTATGGTGAACCAAAAAATTTCAAACCTGCTATCTCTTCCGCAGAATGCTGAAGTAGACGCATGGGAGTATAGAGACCATCAATTTCGTTGTCCTTGAACAAGTTTTGTGCAGTAGTCATCAATTCACTGCTCCATTGCTCTTCTGGATGCGAAAGGAAGGCAACTTGGAGCCATGTCTCTACGTCTAGTGGCTTGTCATGATTTCCTGCGATCGCTACAACGCCATAGGTGAAACGAGCTGCTAGCGAACGTAGCCATGTTGCTGCATCAGTAAGCTCAGCAAGAAGTCCATTCTTCGTGTGGTCTCCTGCATGAATCAACAAATCCCCTTCAGGGAAAAGAGAAATAGGTATATCAACATTATGTGTGTCAGAAATGATCACTAACCGCAACCATCCTAGAGTACGGGGTGCATCAGCGGACACTATCGCGATATCTCTCATTTCCACCATGACTCGCTCTTGGGCAGTTATCCTATTTCTTTTTGATGATGATTAGCATATTTTGATAGCTAAACTATGGATTAGACCAAAAAATTCAGTCTAGTCTAACTATAAAGTGTATAGGCTGAAAGTCAAGTTTCGAGACGCATACTCCATCTTGCTTAAGATTCTACTTTGTGGTTAACAAATACGCGATCTCTCAGTCTTAGCATGGGTTAGTGCAGCTTAGGCGAGAGCGAGTGTGATGCTTATCTCTCTAACTTGTAAATCTATTTATCGTAGGGAATATCGGATGGCTTTTTGCCAACTGTGGCGGTAAAACTCGGAATTTTTTGCAAGTCAGCAGTCAGTTTTTCATCAAAAGTCAGAGCATATTTGCGATCGGACAATAAAACAACTGGGCACTGGTCAGTTAAGGCGTGAGAGAAGTAAAGCCTCGTAATGTCAGCAACTCCAACATCGAAATCGGTCGATGATATAGCCCGATCGCCATAACTGGAGTCTTGTTCTTGCCTAAGCCCCCATGTGGTCTTACCCAGTTGTGTACCAATCTTTGCACAGTGACAGCCCGTTGTAATCCTTCAGTATTTTTCGCATACAGGTTTTGTCTACGGCGATAAGCGCTACATCTCCTTCTCAATGCACTGTTGTTTGCTTCATTGTGATTAGCATGAACGTCACTCTTGTCGCTAATCGCTGTATAGGGATGTTCTAGCTTTACCCATTCGACACGACGATTACCTTGTGAACCTTTGATTTTGATTGCCACTTCTAATCCATGTCGCCATACCTTGCGATGTCCATACTCACGACTTACTTCGGTAGCTTTGAGGTAGACACTTGCCATTTGCCACAGTTGTTGGGCATATCTCCTTTCGCCATCGCTAAACCATCGGATGTATTGACTTGCCTTTGACCATTGCCATGCTGTTTTTGTTGCTTTTGCAAATAGTTCAGTGGTTTTAATTCCTACTCTTGCTTCAATCCAATAGCGACTGTTGCGTTCGATAAATACTACTGTCCACCCTTTTGATTCACTGGGGGGAAGGTTCTCGCCTACGCGAGTATAAATTTCATCTCCTTCGATGGTGACATCTCCTCCTACTGGGGCTTCTGGACTCCATTGCTGTGCTTGATTTGCCAGTTTTTGCTCCCATCTCATGATGCTGGTGTGCGATTTCTCTAGCACTCTCCCACTTGCTCTGATTCCCATCCCCTCTGTCCTCATCTTCAGGGCATAGGACACGATACTTGCGGGTGTTCTTAGCCTTGACATCGCTGTTCCTGTCCGTTCGTTGAATCGCTTGCCACATCCTTTGCATAAATAATTTTGGATTGCTTTGCCGTCTTGGTGGTAATCTTTGCCATTCTTGACCACCTTTTCGCTTTGGCAGTGCGGACATTCCATTCTTTCTTCCGACTCTACCTCTTTATTTTACCCCTCACTCCTTTACTGACCAGTGCCAACAACTGGGATATGTTCTCTATCTTCAGAGTTAGACATTAATTTTCTTTTTACTTTGTTTGTAAAATATTTCTGCTTAAATTCCTTGATTTGCTCGTTACTAATTCGATTTAATCGACCTTGCTGGGTTAATAGGTTAATAATTACAGCAATGTTATTTCCTGATGCGGCATGACCCATCGTTCGGTAATATTCGGCTATGAGTTTTTGAGAAACAACTAAGTGAGCGTTATCATCATATTTTTTGGGATTAGAGTTAAATTCTATTAGCCATTTAATAAGTTGCTTGTACTCAGGATCGAGAGGATTCGAGAAGTTTTTGGCTATATTGTTATCGATAAATATATCTTTTCTAGTCATTAGAAATTTTTAAAATTTAAACCTATCAAGCATTAAGAGCAATATCCATTGTGTCAATCATATATGTCTCAAAAAATCCTCTCGGAGCATTTAAGATTTGTCCATCTTTGGTGAATTCAATTCGATGAGCAATACTGCCATCTTTAATCGAGTTTTCAAAATAATACACTGCTACATCTTCAGGTTTAATTTCTCCTTTGACAATTAGCAATCTCATTCTATTAAGTAAGTATTCACTATGAGTTTCAACAATATAGTTTTTATTTCTCTCTTTAACTTGCTTAACTAAATAGTTGCCTAAGTTTGCTTGTACAGATGGATGCAAATGAATTTCTGGCTGAGACATTATCAATGTTGAATCATCTGACAACTGCAAATCAGCAACAATAATCGGTAAAAACTGGCTAATTCCAAAGCCAACATCAGCTAGTGACTCCCACTTACTCTTACTTTTTACCTTTACTTTTATCTCAAATCTACCGCCTGACAATTTATGAGTCTTAATATCATGCAATATTTTTAAAGTTTTCAGCAGAAGAACTAAACTGTATAATTCTTCTGATTGGTTATCATTCCAATCTAAAATTTGATCAATATAACCAACACCAAATTTGTCAACTTTACCACTTGACTTTGACTGATAGTATGTGCGATCTGGATATAATCTAAAAGAGCTTATAAAACTAAATTGCTCATCTAAACTATTGTAAAAGCTATCGCAGAATGCGTCATTTATTGGGTATGTATCATAAACTCTCTCTGTTATATCGTCTACATTTTTAGTTCGTAAGTTTACTGAATTTACTACAGCACCTCTTTTTAGATTTAAGTTCGCAACATAATCACCGTTAGATTCCTTAGCTATTTCTATTTGTTCTAATCTAGATGACATTTTCAAACTGTTTATAACTGGATATTTGCTTTTTGTATCAAACCCCCAGTAAGTATCAAATATAAATGTTTCAAAGTCAGTTGTCAGATTTATATTTATTCCTATTTTAGTATTTATATTATGATTAAACGATACATCTTCTCCCCCACCCATATTTACAAAATCTCCATTAAGAGATAGATATAAAGGGAAAGAGTTGCCAAACATTTTTACACTTTGAAGAGGAGCCAATATTCCGTATATCAGAGAGCTTTTACCACTGCTGTTTTCACCTGTAAGCAAAGTTATTTTTGAGAAGGAAACATCTACTTCTTTAAAGCATTTAAAGTTTTTTAGAGCTAATCGATGAATTCGCATAATTGTTTTTCTGAAAATATTTTCTTTAAATAGAGGTTAGTTTATATCTGTGATTTTATGATTTGGCGATCGCATTAAGCTATAGCAAACCCAGTATACTCGCGTATCTTAGGATAACGAAAGCCGAGTACTATATCTTCTTTGGGAATACCTGCTTCCACTAAATCAGTAGCTATACCTTCCTCAGTATCATCACATTGAACCCAGACTTTATCCACAATCAAACAAAGGTGAATTGGTGTTGCATGGAGATACTTATTGCCACTCCAGCCAACATCTAAAACTAGGTACTGTCCTCGTTCATCATCAAACACAACTTGAGAGGAATAACCATCAGGCAAAGTAGCACGATAGTCAGCATGACTTTGGAGAACACTCTTAATGATGCTTTGATATTTTAATCGGTTATCCATTTTACAATTACCTCCCTTTCATCATTAATTCTCTTTCAGCGCTGATTAAGCGTTCTGCTCCCAAATCTGCCGACAAACGCTTCTTAAAGATTTGAAGTGGAAATGGATCATGAGTGATTGTCCACCCATCCTTTTCCAAAGCAAGCCTTACGGTGTTATGGTAAATATCTCTTGCAGACACTAAAATTTAGCAGTGAATTTGATCTCTAGTATAGCAAATTTCGCTTTTTTCACTAGGATTGACGGCGCTCTGAGCTGCCAATCCTACTCTTATCATTAAGCCTGTTATATATTTAAACAATGGCAAAAGCAAAAAGTCGATATGTATGTAATAACTGCGGTGAAGACTTCCCGCAGATGTATGGGAAATGTCCCGCTTGCTCCAGTTGGGGAACATTGCAAGAAGAACTAATTCCTGTCATCTCCACAAATACCAATGCGATCGCTACATTCTCGCATCTCAGTACAGCCAAATCTACAGGTAAGGCAAAACCTAGAGAATCCTTAACCCTCTCGCAAATTACCGACAACGACCAAGCGAGATCGCCTTCTGGTTATGAAGAACTCGATCGCGTATTGGGTGGAGGCATTGTCGCAGGTTCCCTTGTGCTGATTGGTGGTGAACCGGGGATTGGCAAAAGTACGCTATTGCTGGGCATGGCGCAAAAATTGATGAGCCGCTATCCCACGCTCTATGTCTGTGCCGAGGAGTCAGCGCAACAGGTAAAACTGCGATCGCAACGATTGGGAATCTTAGAAGAGAATTCTGATGCTCTCTATTTGTTAGCGGAAACGGATTTAGAAACAGTCTTGAGAGAATTGCAATCTCTTCGCCCCAAGGTTGCTGTAATTGATAGTATTCAAGCACTCTACTTCTCCAACTTAAATGCTGCCCCCGGTTCTGTTTCCCAAGTACGGGAATGTACGGCGGCGTTGATGCGTGTGGCTAAGCGCGAGAATATCTCACTATTTATCGTTGGTCATGTCACGAAGGAAGGCTCGATCGCGGGACCAAAGGTTTTAGAACATATGGTCGATACGGTTCTTTATTTTGAAGGCGATCGCTTTGCAACTCACAGGTTATTGCGATCGGTCAAAAATCGCTTTGGCGCAACGCAGGAAATCGGCGTATTTGAAATGATCGATCGTGGCTTGCGTGAAGTTTCTAATCCTTCGGAATTATTTCTCGGCAATCGCGATGAATCTGTGCCCGGAACTGCCACGATTGTAGCCTGTGAGGGAACGCGCCCGATTGTGGTGGAGTTACAAGCCCTCGTCAGTCCTACCAGTTATTCCTCGCCTCGCCGCACGACAACGGGTATCGAGACTAATCGCTTTCTACAAATTCTTGCCGTTTTGGAAAAAAGAATTGGGATTCCCTTATCAAAACTCGATGCCTATGTAGCGGCGGCGGGTGGTTTGAATGTGGCGGAACCTGCGGTGGATTTGGGAGTAGCGATCGCAGTGGCGGCAAGTTTTCGCGATCGCACAGTCGATCCGCGCACAGTGATGATTGGTGAAGTGGGTTTGGGCGGACAGGTGCGCCCCGTATCGCAATTAGATATGCGATTAAAGGAAGCGGCGAAGTTAGGCTTTAAACGGGCGATTATTCCTAGTATGCAGGTGATGCAAAATTACGGCATGGAAATAGTGCCTGTAACTAAGGTATTAGATGCGATCGTGGCAGCTTTACCGCGCACCAAGTTTGAAGTTGCCACGTCAAGTGATGAATCTTATGCAACCTGACTAATTGTTCTTGGCTCTGGTAATCTTTCACCTGAGGTTTTGTAAGCTATAATCAAAGCCTCTAGAGCTTCAAGCCCATTATGAAAAGCTTCTTCATAGGTATCGCCATGCGATCGCCATTTTTGGTTGGGGAAATCAGGAAAGCCAACTAAAAAACAGTCATCTTCATTTGACCACTGGATAATCATTTGGTATTTAAGGCTATTCATTTCTCTTATTCCTTCTTATTTCCATTAAAGCTTCTTCTACAGCCTTTTCTAAATAACGTTTTGCATCATCTCCATCTTTACCTGATACCGTTAGTTTACCACTATACAAAGGATGAATCCAGTTAGTATGGCTGCCTTTGCCATCAAGCTCTACAAAGCCCTCTTTCCTTAAAATTTGCTTTAGCTCTCTTACCTTTTTAGGCATAGCAATTCTCTATATTTTTAAAGTTTTTTATCAACTCGATCGCAGTTCTAAGCCCAATACTTGAGTATGCTCGCCTCGTGCTTGAGTTACCCCGATCGTGCGTTCTGAAGCTTCGATCATGGGGCGGCGAAGGCTGACTACGATGAATTGAGCGAGATTGGCTTGCTTGCGTACCATTTTTGAGAGACGTTCTACGTTTGCGCCATCGAGGAACATATCCACTTCGTCAAAGGCATAGAAGGGGGATGGACGATAGCGCTGGAGAGCGAAGATGAAACTAAGCGCCGTGAGGGATTTTTCGCCTCCAGACATGGATGAGAGATGTTGTACTTGCTTGCCTTTGGGGTGAGCAACAAGCGTCAATCCACCACTGAGTGGCGCATTGGGATTTTCTAATTGGAGATAGCCATCACCATCGGAGAGTTCCGCAAAGATTTCTTTGAAATGTCCGTTTACGGCATCAAAGGCTTGCATAAAGGCTCGTTGACGCAGCGTCGTAAAGTTCTCAATTCTAATTAAGAGTTCAGTCCGTTCTTGATTGAGCGTTTCCAGACGACTACTGAGTTCTTCTAGCCGTTCAGAAGTTGCTTCGTATTCAGAGATCGCCATCATATTGACGGGTTCCATCGACTGAATTCGTTTGAGTAAGCGACGTTGCTCTAATTGCAATTGCTCAAGAGTCATGCCTTCAGGAACTTCAGGAACAATATCTGGTAGTTCAATTTGCTCAAGTTGTTCTGTAAACTGGGCAATCTGTTGCTCTAGTTCTACCTGACGTTCGCGATTTTTTTGTAACTGCCATTCCTGTTGTTGTTGCTGTTGCTGTTGAGCACGTAGCGATCGCTCACAGGCATCACGCTCCTGCTTAGCCGCACCGATAATTTGCTCTAGAGCATCAAGACGTGATTGGTAAGAGGCGATCGCATTTTCAGTCTGTTTGATTTGATTTTGAATTTGGGCAGTGTTGTTAATCAGTTCCGTTTGTGTACTACGCAGTTCTTGCAGGCGAGTTTGGCGTTGTGCCATTTTTTCTAATGCAAGTTTATGCTGATTTTCTAACTCACCCAATTGTTGTTTAGCAGTCCGCAATTCAATTTCCGCACTGTTGAGTAAAGCTTCCTGCCCCTGCAAGGCATCTTGAGCCTGTAGCCAACGGGTATGAGTTCCCGATTTCTCTAATTCCGCAAGTTCGGCACGTTTGACCAGTAGCTTGGCTTCTAGTTCGGCAATATTGCCATCAAGGGTATTTAACTGTGCTTGACCAATTTCGATGGCAGCACGGGTTTGTTGAATTTGATCCTGTAGGCGAGAGCGATCGCGACTGTTGCGTTCGATTTGTTCGTAAATGCGATCGCGTTTGAGTTGTGCTTCACGATGGGTGGTTCTGGCGGCTTGCAATTGCTCTTCATATTTAGCAATACCCGTCAAAGCGCCGCGCAAGCGTTGATTTAATCGCGCTAACATTTGGTCAATTTCCAAAAGGCGATCGCGCAGTTGCTTAGTTTCTGAAGACTCCGCAGGC
This sequence comes from Pseudanabaena yagii GIHE-NHR1, assembly GCF_012863495.1. Lineage (NCBI taxonomy): Bacteria > Bacillati > Cyanobacteriota > Cyanophyceae > Pseudanabaenales > Pseudanabaenaceae > Pseudanabaena > Pseudanabaena yagii. The sequence continues at coordinate 661,569 of NZ_JAAVJL010000001.1, read as the reverse complement.
TTAGTATTACCGAAGTGAAGGCTGGTATGTAAGGGAGCACTACCGCCCGTCATTGCTCCAGAAGTTTCTAAAATTTCACCCTCTAGCGTCACCATCCGATATTTACCAATATGGAAACGTGCTTGGTCGAGATGCTCAAATACCAGCGTATTGCCAAAGACAAAATAGAAGACATCACGATATGGCTCTTCGTAGGTAACGAGATTGAAGGCGTAATCAATTGCCCCTAATTTTTGGGCTTCTACCCGTGAAGGTAACTTGGCAGATTGCAGCTTGTTTAGTGGCAAGAATGTGGCGCGTCCCGCACGCTCACGCTTGAGCAAGGCGATCGCTTCCGCCGCAACCTGATCACTCTCAACCACCAGATTTCCTAGGCGACCACCTGCACAGATTTCGAGAGCTAGCTGATAGCGAGGTTCCACCAGTCCCAACTGGGCAACCAGTCCGTAGACTCCCGATAGCTCAGATTCGATGATGACCTGCGATGCTTTAGTCCCTTGCATCTCACGGCTTGCCTGTACCTGTGCTTCTAGCTTATCCAGTTGACGGGTTTTGACTCGCTGCTCTTGATTGAGGCGATCAATAGTTTCATTTTGCAGTTGTACTTCTAATTGGGCTTCCGATAGATTTTTGGCAAGGGTTTGCACTAAAGCCTCTGCGCCATTTACCTCTGCTTCTTGTAAACGTAGTGCATCTTCTAAAGACTGATTGGAGAGCATATCCACAGCATAGCGCCCTTCCCCAGCCATGATTTCTTGGAGTTCCTTTTCCTGTGATTCCAGTTGGAGCGATCGCTGATTGAGGACTTCTCTAATTCTGGTTTGTTCTTGCTTTTGGGGATCTAGCTCTGCTTGGGTATTATCGACATCTTGACGCAACTGTGTTTGCTGACGTACCCATTCCGATGAAGCTGAAGCGATCGCTTGCACTTCTTTACGATATTGGGAAACTATCGAAGCCTGTTGATCGCGTGCTTTCTCTGCTGTAGCTACTGCTTCTTCTTTAAGTTGCTTTTGCGATTCTAAGTGTTCAGATTCACGGAGGAGCTGATCGATTTCCTCTTGGGTACTGACAATGTGATTTTGATTATTTTGATAGGAACTAGTCAGAGATTGCTGCTGCCGTTGCAGACCTCGCAATTCCGCCTGTTGTGCTGATAGATTACTGGAAACTGAGAGATATTCTTCTTCGCCGAGGGTATGGACGCGATCGCTCAATTCATTAAGCTGAACTGTCCCCATCTCAATTACCTGAGACAGTTCAAGCAAGGCATTCTCAATATTGCCGCATTGTTCGCGATTATTGACTAGCTCGACATTACGCAGCGACTGTTGATAAGTAATCTCGCGCTTTTGCAGAACTGCCTCCGATGCTTCCATGCGTTCATATTCTAGGCGCAGGGCTTTATATTTTTCTGCCTTAACGCGATCGCCCTTCAGTTTTTCTTTGTTGGCAATTAATTCCTGTTCAACAATCCGAAATCGCTCTTCTTGAGTCTTCACATCATCGAGTTTATCCTTTGCCGTAGCAATTTTGCGATCGAACTCACCCACACCTGCCAATTCATCAATGATTTCCCGACGTTCCCGCGAATTCATGGAAATAATCCCCGTAACGTCCCCCTGTAGTACAACGTTATAGCCTTCGGGATAAATACGGAACTTCGCTAACTGTTCATGAAGTTCGCTCAAATTGCAAGGAGTTCCATTAATGTAATAAGTGGAAGTATAGGTTCCCTGTGTAGTCACACGTAACTTCCGCATGACTGTCCATTCCCCCACATTCTGACCTTCGGCTGTGGGGATTTCGATCCCTTCTGACTGCATTGCTGTGACTTCTGCTTCCTCTAGAGCAAAGGTTACAGTCACGCTCGCCTCTACCATCCGCCCCTTTTTACTATGGGCTTGGTTAACTAAATCTGGCAAGCGATCGGCACGCATCCCCTTTGAACCTGCTAGACCGAGCGCAAATAGCAAAGCATCTAAAATATTTGATTTGCCCGAACCATTAGGTCCCGAAACCACTGTAAATCCCTGCAATAGGGGGATCGATGTGGTCGAGCCAAAGGACTTAAATCTGGTGAGTTCTACATTTTTAATGTACATATGCAATATACGCAGTAGCGATCGGGGGGCAGCTCAAACAAAAAGTAGCGATGCTATGCTTTTGTTTTCTCTAGGATGTCAGTTTTTGACAGCACGAAAGTGCCAATACGTTATCATAACTTGGCAAAAATGGCGTAGTATCCTCAAGATTTTTTGTATAGCAAAGCAAGTTTTGCTTAGGGCATAAAACCAGAAGATGAGTTGCGGCGCAAAGCGCCGCAACTCATCAATAGCTAACTCTTTTTTTGCTGTAGCTACCCAAGAAGAGAAAGGTGGCGTGAAACGCCACCTTTCTCTTCTTGGGTTTTGATTAAACAAAAAAAGCCCACTCTTAGAGTGGACTTTTTTGTTTTGGAATTTAATTTAAGCGATGGATTTTGCCTTTTCCACGATCGCAGTAAATGCGTCAGGATCAAGGATCGCAATTTGCGAAAGCATCTTACGGTTAATATCGATGTTTGCTTTCTTAAGTAAACCAGCAAACTTGCTATAGCTCAGACCTTGTTGGCGAGCCGCAGCATTAATGCGGGTAATCCAAAGACTACGGAAATCGCGCTTCTTCTTGCGGCGATCGCGGTAGGCGTTACGAAGAGCTTTCATTACCTGCTGGTTAGCAGTGCGGAACAGCTTAGAGTGCGATCCGCGAAAGCCTTTGGCTAATTTCAATACCTTATTGCGGCGCTTTCTAGCTACGTTACCGCGTTTTACTCTCGTCATGGCTTCGTTATTATCGTGATTTGTTTTTATTTAATTTTTTACAGGGTGGTTTACACCCTGTAAAAAGCTCTTACTTAGGCGTAAGGCATCATTGCACTTACTCTGTCATTATCAGTTTCATCAACTATAGCCATTTGACCTAATCTGCTCTTGCGGGCAGTAGGTTTATGCTCTAGTAGGTGGTTGCGACCAGCGTGGCGGCGAGCAAACTTGCCGCTACCCGTCACCTTGAATCGCTTGGCGGCAGATTTACGAGTTTTGAGCTTAGGCACTTCTTTCTAGTCCAAATTTTTGACCTTTACGAGTGTACCATAATGAAATGCGATATGTTGAATTTTGGAGTGAAATAATATGACACAAACTATCACTCAAAAAACAAAAGATGATTGGCGGCGCGAAGCGCCGCCAATCATCTTGAGATAGAAAGCAAAATTAGCGATATCTTGAATGTGTAAGTCATAGGGCGATCTTTGCCACCAACCGATCTATTTGTATGGAATCTAGCTCAGAAATCAACTCAGAAATTAAAATGAAACGCCGCATATTTATCAGTACAGGCGAAGTGTCAGGTGACTGGCATGGGGCGATTTTAATCGAAGCTTTGCAAGAACGGGCTGCCCTCAAGGGGATTGAGCTAGAAATTCTGGGACTAGGTGGCGATCGCATGGAAGCGGTGGGCGCAAAGCTACTTGGTAATACCGTTGGTATTGGTTCAATTGGTGCTGTTGAGGCTATACCCTACATTTTGCCAACGATTCGGCTACAGGAAAATGCCAAGAAATCCTTAAAAAATTCGCCGCCCGATGTTGCTGTCCTGATTGATTACATGATGCCCAATCAGGGTATGGGTTACTTTGCAAAGCGTGTGCTAAATGTACCTGTAATTTATTACATTGCCCCGCAGGAATGGGTGTGGTCATTTAATGACAAAAATACCAAGGCGATCGCTGCCTTTACCGACAAATTATTAGCCATCTTTCCACAGGAAGCCGTTTACTACGAGAAGCAAGGAACCAATGTGCTATGGGTGGGGCATCCCTTTGTCGATCTCATGTCAAAAGTGCCCGATCGCATGGTGGCGCGTCAAAAATTGGGGATTGCCGTTGATGATCTTGTCGTCACCCTATTGCCAGCGTCGCGTACCCAAGAACTACGGGATGTCATGCCGATCATTCTCAAGGCAGCAAAGATTATTCAATCCAAACTACCCCATGTAAAATTCTGGTTGCCGCTCTCCCTAGAGCGCTACCGTCCTGCGGTGGAGAAGTTACTAGCAGAATATGAGATCAACGCCACAATTATCTCAGGACAATCACAGATTGCGATCAGTGCCGCCGACTTAGTGCTCAGTAAATCAGGAACCGTAAATTTAGAAACAGCTTTGCTCAATGTGCCACAGGTAATCTTGTATCGCGTCAGTGCAATTACCGCTTGGATCGCCCGTTATATCGTGCGCCTGCAATTGCCCTTTATTTCACCAGTCAATTTAGTGAATATGGAAGCAGTTGTGCCTGAGTTTGTGCAGAATGAGGCGATTCCCGAAGCGATCGCTGACAGTGCCTTGGATTTATTGATCAATCCCCAAGCAAGGCAAACTATGCTTGATGGATATACCAGAGTCAGAAAAAGTTTGGGAGAAAAAGGGGCAATTAATCGCGTTGCCGATGCCATTCTTGATTATTTATAGATAATTCAAATAAGAACTACAGCTTCGACTTCGCTCAGCTAGCTTACACCGATGGCTGAGCGGAGTCGAAGCCCCTCTGCGAATTATTTAAAACAACTATATAGATCAAAAAGCCGCCTTTGGCGGCTTTTTGATCTATAAACGCTTGTCTTCGGTTACAAAGGCGCAGAACTTGTCAAAGGGAAGTGGGCGGCTATAGTAATAGCCTTGAATACTATCGCATCCCAAATCTTGGAGAACCTTGAGTTCGCCTTGGGTTTCCACACCCTCGGCAACGGTTTTGAAATCGAGACTCTTTGCCATCGTGATGATGGCTTTGGCGATCGCCCGATTTTGAGCATCAGTATCAATATGTTGCACAAAGCAGCGATCAATTTTGAGAGTATCCAAGGGAAACTTTTTGATATAGCCCAATGATGAGAAGCCCGTACCAAAGTCATCAATTGAGAGCTTGACCCCGATCGCTTTGAGATCCATCAACTTTGCTAAGCTGGCATCAATGTTATGGACAACCGTAGTTTCCGTAATCTCTAATTCTAAATATTGAGGATCAAACTGAGTTTCCTCCAAAATATCTAAGATCCGTTTATTGAGATCCTGTTGCTGAAACTGCCTACCAGAAAGGTTTACCGATACTTTAAGGGGGGGGATGCAATTCTGGATATCCCCGTTAGCATTGTGAAGTGCATTTTGGGAAATCAGCTTCTGCGTCGCCTTGACCTGCTGACAGGCAGTTTTGAGAACCCATTCACCAATCTCTATAATAGAGCCATTACTTTCAGCGATCGGGATAAACTTCATTGGCGAAATTAGCCCCTCAGAGGAATGATTCCATCGAATGAGCGACTCGGAACCAAACATTTCACCCGTAGCAATGCTGACCTGTGGCTGATAGTAAAGCTCAAATTCTTGATTATCAAGCGCATGATGTAAATCGGTCTGCAACTCTAGACTTAGAGGCAGCTTGACTTGAATTTCATCAAAGAATTGATAACAATTGCCCCCGCGACGCTTTGCTTCTTGTAAGGCGAGATTTGCCTGCTGCATGATGCCATTAGCATCTTGCGGATAGAGAGAAATGCCAATGCTCGCGGTAACGTAAACTTCGGTGATTCCTACGATAAACGGAGTGGCAAAAGACTCTAACAATGACTTCGCGACATTATTAGCCTCTGCCTTGGGATTAGCTGTCGATAGGATAATCGCAAACTCGTCACCACTGAGGCGACAAATCGTATCATCATCCTGAACTGCATCAATGATTCGCTTAGCGATCGCTTGGAGTAGCAGATCCCCAAATTCTTCTCCCCGTGAGTCATTGATCATTCCAAATCGATCAATATCAATTAAAAGAATTGGAATTGGTGCTTCTGGAGAAGTATCAGAAATAACACTATCTAAGCGCTCACGCAATGCTAGGCGATTGGGAAGCTGCGTTAAGGTATCAAAGTACAAGAGACGTTCTAACTGCTCTTGAGCAATATCTTGGGCAATATTTTGAGCAACTTCTTGGTAATGTTGATCAACTTTTTCTTTTTTGCTAAGTTGTGCGGCGATCGCTTCTAGTAACTCCTCACGATTCAGCGGCTTAGTGAGATAGTCATCGGCTCCTTTGAGCATCCCTTGGCGTAAATCTTGGCGATCGGCTAAAGATGTTAAAAAGATGAAGGGAATAACCGTCAGCTTCGGATCTTGACGAATGGCGGCTAAGACACCATAGCCATCCATTTCTGGCATTTGTACATCAGACAAAATTAAATCTGGTATTTGCTGTCTAGCAATTTCTAATCCCTCCCGTCCGTTTGATGCCGACATAACATGATATTTTGACAGTTCTAGAACGTCACAAATGTTATCTCGAATATCATCATCATCTTCTATAACTAGTAAGGCATACATTTTGTGTAACCTCTGCAACATTCCATGGATTTTACAGCTTTTGCAAGCAAAAGGGGCATAATTAGAGACCTTTAAAAACTCATCGCGATCTTTTCACGTGAGGTACAAGGTTTGTTTTCCTGATACAGGCTAGAACATAACCCTAGCATTCTAGAAGCATACCGTACTTTGCAGATTTCCTCGATTTAATAAAGAAGCAGATTTTTGTGGTACAGCCACAGTACAAAAAATCTGTTTCTTTTGCTTCTTTATTTTAAGTGGCTAGGCATAATTAAAAATCCAGAGCTAAGACCTGTAGCACACGCGCAGCGTGCGCTACAGGTCTTGGGGTTTTATATTTAATTGCGACTGACTACTTATGAAATAAGACATTAGTAATATGTCCGGGAAATAGATCGATCCCCAATGAAGACTTGATCAGATAGATAATTAAAATTGTTACTGAACTAATTAACAGACTCATCGCAATAATCAATACAACTGCCATAACAATATTGGCAACTTTGGTAATTCCATTAACTTGATATTGCCTTTGTTGTTTCCGCATATCCCGCCCGATTAGCAACACCACAAAGTAGCGAAGGAAAATCAGATCAACAATAAAACGTAAGTCAATAATTTTAGGTGATGGACGAGGAATCGCTGATTGAATTACTGATTTAATACCTTCTCTTTCTTGCTCATTGAGTTTATCTAGAATCTGATCGGGGATTTGATGCATATAGTAGTTAGCATCTCTGTCGTTATAATTCCTCTTGATTTTAGTCATATAAATAGTTTGGAGTGAATAGGATTAAAGCCATTGATATATGCACCATCCAAGAATCATTGCCCCCCAGACAATAATTATTAATCCATAGGTAGATTGCCTTTTATTGAGTCCTAATTTATACATACGCAGATTCGCGAATCCTAATAGGAAAACAACACTAATGGCAATCGTCCAAGATAGAAGTAGCCATAGGGCGACGGTTGGTCCATCGTTTGCCACTAGTTTATATGGTTTTGCCCATATGAATACACTAGCCCAAAACCACATTGATAGCCATGCGATCGCTAAGCTAATCGAAGCACTTCCTGTTTGAGCTAACCTTAGCGTGACTATAGAATTACCTAACCAAATAAACTGATTAGCATTATAAGCTGCAAGAAGAATCCCACCCGATAAACATCCTATCAACAAAACTATCAGATAAACGATTGCATCATAAGCTATGGTTTTAATCTTCATGATTTTAATTAACAAAGCAAAAAATATATGCTTAGAATTAAAGTCTATAAGATTTTAAAACATAAAATATATTTATTTCTTGATCTAAGCATAAACACTGACATTGCTTTTCAATAACATAAAGCAAGTAAGTTTTTACAACTGTCATTTTGTGATGCTTTTAAAAACTTACTTGCTTTATAAAGGTTGATTAATTGTTAGTGCTAAATGAGTCAGGATGGACAGCGCTTTGCTCTGCCCATCCTGACCCAATATCCTAGGACTACCGATTAATTGAGTGATGATCGATTTATCTATTTCAAGATTTGTTCATCTGTAGAGAAATCGATATCAGCTTGATGGCGATTGGATGGGAGGTAATCCTGCTCGAAGGAAGTTTTTAAACCAGATAAGAGATCGTATTTGGGCTGCCAGTTGAGATCTTGGGTTGCCTTGGTGACGGAGGCGAAAAAATGCTGGAGACGGAAAGGAAATGCTTTCTTTTTGCCAAAGTCAAAATCCTTAGGATTGTAATAGACAAAATTCAATGAGCTAGGATCTTTGCCTGCGGCGATCGCACATTGTTTGGCAAGTCCGATAAAGGTGACATAGCGCGTATCGGAAATATTGTAAATTTCGCCGATCGCTTTTTGATTGCCTAGAACTGCTGCCATTGCGCTAGCAAGATCTGCAACATGACCAAGTTGGGTAATAAATTTGCCATTTCCGGGGATCGGGATTGGGCGATCGCGCACAATGCGATCAAAGAACCAAGCTTCTACATCGTTATAGTTTCGGGGCCCGTAAATGTAAGTGGGGCGAATGGAAGTATAGGGAAAGCCAGATTCAGCAAGGACTTGTTGCAAATATGCTTCTGTATCGAGCTTGCCTTTGTGACGACTCTTGGGATCAACGGCATCGGTTTCGTGGTAGGGCAGGATGTCGCCATCGAGATAGACACCCGCCGAACTCATATAGACAAAATGCTGGAGGCGATCGCGAAAAATTTCGACGAGGGGCTTGGTATCGCTAAGTTCACGCCCATTGTTATCAAAAATTGCCTCGAAGGATTCGCCACTAAGTTTGTCTCGTAGTTGTTGAGGATCTGTGCGATCGCCAATAATTGTGCGGAGTCCTGCAACGGGTGAAGGCTTTTTACCACGGTTAAAGAGGGTTACTTGATGTCCTTGATCAACCAACAATTTGACCAGTGACACACCAATAAATCTTGTGCCACCCATTACTAAAATTTTCATTTTTGAATTAGTTTAATTAGTTTTCTTGAAATTTACTAAATTCAGAATATAGCGTTTTGCGCTGTAGATTCTGCTAAGTACATCTGCTTAATGAACTCTAAGAAGCGGATTCGTCCACTTCGCGGGCAAATTAGCTGGGGCTATTTAATTGTGACTGCCTAGTAGGTTGTTGGAATTAAATGTAGGATGGGCTAGCGATCTCGTAGACCATCATCTCTAAGCCATTGATGCGTTACGTTTTACTAATACATCCTCCAAATAATTAAGCCTAGCTCTTTACTTATGAATGCGTTACGTTGCACTAACGCATCCTACAAATAATTAAGCCTAGCTCCTTACTTATGGGGATAGTATTAAATAGCGATGCGTTAGATCTCTATTTTTAGATAAGCACTAGGAATTATGCGGCGACAGATAGGAATTTTTCTAATTGGGATGTTGAGCTTTTTTATTGCTACCGCAACAAGCGCCCAAAACTTTATCCCACCCACACAACTACATCTCACCTATCCGCCGTTACAACATACCACCACCGACGATCGCCTATTTTTTATTGGTACTGCGCCCAAGGATGGTCAGGTCAGTATTAACGGCAAGGTGATATCACGGAGTAACGCAGGGCATTTCGCCCCAAGTTTGCCGCTTCGGATTGGTGAAAATATTTTTCAGCTCAAGTACAGCAATCCTACGGGCGATCGCAATAGTAACAAGGAAATCACGGTGAAGGTTGTGCGGGAATCAAGAATTACCTTACCACCCAAGGACATCGGCTTTATCGGAAATTCTCTATTCCCCACTGTCAATATTGCGCGACAGCCCAATGAAAGAATTTGCTTTGATGCGATCGCCACACCTAATGCCCAAGTTATCGCTAGAATTGGCGATCGCGAAATTCCTCTCTTACCTCGCCGCCGTAATATTCAACTACCCCCGAATTCATCGGTACTAACAGGGAATAACGCAGCTAGTGCCGAATCTCCTTCAGGTTATTTCCGTGGCTGCGCTACCTTTGAAACGCCTAGCCAACTTGGTCAGCCTGAATATGAAATGCGCCTAGGCGATCGCATTGTTAAACAAAAAGCGCAAGGCTCCGTCGAAATTCTCTCGCCGAAAAAACTCCAGATTGCCGAAATTACGGCAACTGCTGATGCCAGAACTGGTGCAAGTACTGACTTCTCGCGCCTTACTCCCTTACCCCAAGGCGTTAAAGCTCTAGTCACAGGTAAACAGGGAGAATGGCTGCGGCTTGATTATGGTGCTTGGGTGAGAGAACGCTTTGTGAAAGTATCTGATACTGATACACAGCCGCGATCGCTAGTGCGCGGAATTAGTACAAGGGCTGCGATCGCTAAAGACGATCCGCAGAATATTTGGACAGAGATCGTCATTCCCCTTGAATGCAACGTCCCAATTTCTGTTAGTCAAGGCGATCGCACCTTTACATTGACTCTGTATAACGTCACGTCTCAAACTGATACTATTTCCATTGCCCCCGAATCCATCATCAATAAATTGGAATGGTTGCAGTCTGATCCTGATAAAGTCATCTATACAATTAGCCTCAAGCCCAAACAACAATGGGGTTATAAGGTTCGTTATCAAGGCACAAATCTGATTGTTTCTCTCAAACATCCACCAGTTCTATCTACTGCAAATAAAGAACCTCAACTTCTCAATGGTGTTAAAATTCTCTTAGATGCAGGACATGGTGGTAATGAAGACTTAGGCTCGCGAGGTCCAACGGGATATCCTGAAAAAGATGTCACCCTGATTGTTTCCAAACTCCTACAAGAGGAATTACAAAATCGTGGGGCGAAGGTAGTAATGACTCGTACCGATGATATTGATCTAGATTTAGCCCCCAGAGTTGCCAAAATCGAACAGGAGGAACCCACGGTCTCCATCAGCCTGCATTACAATGCCTTGCCCGATAATGGTGATGCGATTAATACATCAGGAATTGGGGCTTTTTGGTACAATCCACAGTCTCAGGACTTCGCTAAGTTTATCCATAACTATGTTTCCCAAAAGTTGCAGCGTCGTGAATATGGCGTTTACTGGAATAACTTAGCATTAGTTCGTTCTACGGTGACACCAGCAGTACTTCTAGAATTAGGTTTTATGATCAATCCCGATGAGTTTGAATGGATTATCGATCCGCAACAGCAAAAGTTACTTGCCAAAACCCTTGCTGATGGTATTACCGAATGGATGCTGAATGCTGCTAACTAATTCTGATGACTTCTGGTCTATCTTCCATTTTGGTGATCTGATCAATGCCTATATTCCTCTAATTCTCTGGACAGGGGTTGGTTTATTAATTTCCCGATTTGCTCCCATCAATACTTCCAAATTTCTTGGAGTTGGTCTTTATTGGATAGGAGTCCCATTACAACTATTTGTCCTTGCTAGACATACGCAGTTTTCGGATACACCCTACATTCCCTATGTGGCGATCGCCGCTTTAGTGCTTAGTTGGCTACTCGCCCTCATCGGTTGGCAATTTGCCAAGCAGGAACATAGCGATCGCTCTAGTTTGGGCAGTTTTATTTTGGCGACGATGCTTGGTAATACGGGTTTTGTGGGCTTGACTCTGACCAATTCCCTTGCGAGTTCTAGCTATGCCGATTGGGCAGTTTTATATAGCATTGCCAGTAATGTAGCGGGAAATTATGGGATTGCCGTATTTATTGCCAGCTACTTTGGGAAGAGCGAGGTCAAACCACCTTGGTGGAAATTGTTGCTCGATGTAGCCACAGTACCGAGTTTATGGGCTTTTGCGATCGGTTGGTATACGCGCCCCATTGGTTTACCCGCAGCGATCGAGTCGGGATTAGATATGGGTGTATGGGTGACGATCGCCTTTGCCTTGTCTCTCGTCGGTTTACGCCTTGGCAAAATCGAGAAATGGGAGAGCCTCAAACCTGCGGCGATCGCCGCTTTTTTGCGAGTGGCGATCGTGCCTTTAGCGATCGGGTTAGGTTCGACTGCTTTCGGCTTAAGACATGATCCGCGTTTAATTTTGACCCTGATGTCTGGAACTCCCACAGGGCTATCGGTATTAATTCTGGCGGAAGTCTATAACCTTGATCGTGATTTGCTAATTAGCACGATCGCCTTCTCCTTCATTGGTTTATTTTTGATGCTTCCGATTTGGATCATCTTTTTTGGTTAATTGGCGATCGCCACAAAACAAGCTCTGCCCCTAGATTTGGCTGCATATAGTCCTTGATCGGCTATTTTAATGAGATCATTGACAGTGGTTTCATATTGAGGAATACAAGCACAAATGCCTGCGCTGACTGTCACATAGGGACTAGCCTGTGAGTAGGCGTGAGGAATCTTTAAATCAGCGATCGCCTTGAGAGTAATTCCCACAAGTTTTTCGGCATCAGTCAAATTGGCTTCGGGTAGTAACAGTACAAATTCTTCGCCCCCATACCTTGCTGCCATATCAGTTTTGCGCTTAGCTATGTTGTTAATCGTATGGGCAACCATTTGAAGACAATGGTCACCCGCCAGATGCCCATAATGATCGTTATAGCTTTTGAAATAATCGACATCAAACATAATCAAAGCAAGGGAATGCTTATGGCGATAGGCACGTCCTAATTCCCTGTCGATCGCAATATTGAAGGCTCGACGATTAGGGATTTCGGTTAAGCTGTCGATATAGGATAGTGTTTCTAATTGTTGATTCAGTTCCAAAATTTCTGCTTGGGCAAGTCGCAGCGCTTGTAACTGCTCATAGGATCTCGCGGCTAACCACACAGCGATCGCAATTACAATTGAGAAAATCCCTCCAAAAATCAAAATACCTTCAGCAACAAAATTGGAAGTGGTAATCCCATATCGGGTCATCACATACAACTGCGAAGAATAAAGCGCTTGCCACAGACAAATCGTAATCGTAAAACCTAAAACAATGAGACTCAGGGGTAAAAATAGAATTGGCAATTTTTGCTTAATCTGCAAACTTAAATAGCGAGCTTCGAGCATCAGCATCAGCCCAGTCGCCATAAAGCCAACGGAAGTATGGAGCGCCATCTTTGTTAGTTTTCCCCACCCATAGGCTGTTTCCACATGGGACAAATATCCCAGAAAAGCAACACTACCTAAGCCCATTGTTAAGGCTCCCAATACACTCCCAACCAAATATTGGTTGAGGTTAATATTTTTGACTGACATGACTAAGAGCGAAATTCCACTGAGCAGGAATGCCAGAGCAGTATTAGGAGCCATACGTCCGGGTTGTGAAGTGTCAGTGACGATGTAATGTTTCATAAACAATTCATCAATATAGAAATTCACCCCTAAAATTTGTTGGGTTAGGGTTAAACCACCCAGCAATACCAACAATATCCCGATATACAGGGATATTTTCCTGTATTGATTATTCAGTCCTATGAGCGCAAGACTAGCACCAATAAAACCTAACGATGTATTAAACTGCATGGGTACAAATCGGGTATTAATCTGAATTAATTGATGTGAGCCTGTATACCAACCAAACATCACCGTTAATCCCAGTACAAGTAGCAGACATGCACCGAAATTGATACAAAATCTCAAGGAAATATATTTACGCATCGTTGGTGATGATTTAGTCAATAGAGCGATCAGTCCGCTCATTTTTAATTGTTTCTCAAATAGAAAAGACGCGCTATGCACGTCTTTTCTATTTGCTTCTATTTTGTTTTGCTGGCAAGGCGATGTTGAATCTCTAGATAAACAAGTAAAGCATTGACATCCGCAGGGTTTACACCACCAATACGACTTGCTTGTCCAATCGTCATGGGGCGAATTTTACTGAGCTTTTCCCTTGATTCTTTAGAAAGAGTCTCGATCGCATTGTAATCAATATCTGGTGGTAACTTGCGATCGCTATGTTTGGCAACTTCCTCAATCTGATGTTCTTGACGTTGGATATAGCCGACATACTTTACTTCAATTTCGGCGGCGAGACGTTCAAAGCGATTCAAATTGTCATCGGCTAAGCCATAGTGAATTAATTCCGCATAGTTAAACTTAGGACGACGCAAGAGGTCAGAAAGGGTAATTGCCCCACGAATTACTTCGCCAGTCTCAGCAGTAATCCTTTGACCGAGTTCATCCTTTTCCTTGACGCGAGTTTCATTGAGGCGTTGCACTTCCGCATGGACACGCTCTTGCTTGTCACAGAACATTTGCCAACGGCGATCATCGACTAGTCCGATTTCACGACCGATGGGTGTCAGTCGGCGATCGGCATTGTCCGATCGCAAAATCAAGCGATATTCAGAACGGCTCGTCAACATCCGATAGGGTTCGCGCAATTCCTTTGTACATAGATCATCGATCAGCGTACCGATATAGCTACTGGCGCGAGGCAATACCACCATCTCTTTCCCTTTCGCATAGAGAGCAGCATTCATCCCTGCAATTAGTCCTTGCGCGGCAGCTTCTTCGTAACCCGTGGTTCCATTAATCTGACCCGCACAAAATAGCCCTTCAATCAATTTGGTCATCAAAGTGGGATAACATTGTGTCGCAGGAATATAGTCATATTCTACTGCATAGGCAGCACGGAGCATCTGGCAATTCTCTAATCCGGGGAGAGTCCGCAACATTTGCAATTGAATATTTTCAGGCATTCCCGTGGAGAATCCTTGAATATACAGCTCAGGAATAGTCCTCCCTTCGGGTTCGATAAAAATCTGATGGCTCTCTTTATCCGCAAAACGGACAATCTTATCCTCGATGCTGGGACAGTAGCGGGGACCCTTAGCATCGATGAAACCTCCATATACAGGCGTAAGATGTAGATTTTCGCGAATGATGCGATGGGTTTCTGCAGTGGTGCGAGTCAAGTAGCAGTTCATCTGCTCTCTTTCCACCCATGCCGAAGGATCAAAACTAAACCAGTTCTGTTCTTCATCCGATGGCTGAGCTTCCATTTTGCTATAGTCTACACTGCGGCGATCGACTCGTGCGGGTGTTCCCGTTTTTAAGCGATCGGTGACAAAGCCCAAGGCATTCAGGGTTTCCGTAAGTCCTGTGACCGCAAATTCTCCTGCCCGACCTGCTGACATCGAGCGATTTCCCACCCAGATCTTGCCATTGAGAAATGTACCTGTCGTTAAGATGACCGCTTTACAGCCATAGCCCACTCCAAATTGAGTTTCAACGCCATAAATCCCTTGATTCGCATCTAATAAAACATTAATGACTGTTCCCTCACGCACCGAGAGATTTGGTTCATTTTCTACCACCTGCTTCATTTCGGCGGCATATTCGCGCTTATCGGTCTGCGCTCGCAAAGCCCATACTGCGGGTCCCCGCGAACTATTGAGAATTCTTTTTTGTAAATAGGTGCGATCGGTGATTTTGCCAATTTCACCACCGAGGGCATCGACTTCATGGACGAGTTGTGATTTGGCAGGCCCCCCAACGGCGGGATTACAGGGTTGCCATGCAATGCGATCGAGGTTGAGGGTGAGGAGTAAAGTTTTGCATCCCATTCTCGCTGAAGCAAGGGCAGCTTCACAACCTGCATGACCTGCACCAACGACGACGACTTCAAATTCGTCTAGAAACTGGACTTGATTAGCTGAATTAATCGAATTCTTTATCTCGCTCATTGCCTGACAGACCTGACCAACAAAACATTATTCTAGCCTAAAACCCTTAAACATACGATGAAGCACCGTGCTTTGCACAGTGCTTCATCTGCTTGTGCTATCCGTTACGTGGGTAGCACAAGATCTATCTGCTTCAAAGCTACATACGACCACGCAACATTTGCGCCATTTCGTTGGGCTTCGGCGAGTTCTCTACGGCTGTTTCTTCCGTAATGCGTCCATCCTCATAGAGCTTATAGAGAGACTGGTTCATATTGACCATTCCCTCATAGGTGCATTTAGGAATGATTGCCTCAATCTCGTCTACTTCACCACGTTTGATATAGTCACGCACCGCATCAGTATTGATCATGATTTCATGAACTGCTGCACGTTTGCCATCGGTAGTCCGCACCAGAGACTGAGCAATAACACCCACCAAGGATTCCGCCACCTGAATTCGCATTGGTCCCTGTTGTTCAGGTTCATAGAGATTCAGAATCCGCTCAATGGTTTTAACTGCACTATTCGTGTGGAGTGTTCCGAATACTAAGTGACCAGTTTGGGCGGCTTTCAGCGCTGTGTTCACAGTTTCTTTGTCGCGCATTTCCCCAATCAGAATGATATCGGGATCTTCACGCAAAGCTGCCTTGAGTGCATTATCGAACTTGAGAGTATGAATACCTACTTCCCGTTGTTTGATCAGCGCTTTTTTACTTTGGTGGACAAATTCAATGGGGTCTTCGATGGAAATTAAGTGCTTCTGCATTTCCGTATTGATAAAGTCCACCATTGCCGCTAGGGTCGTAGACTTCCCTGAACCAGTAGGACCTGTGACAAGGATCAAACCTTTGTGGGTGTAACAAAGCTCTCGGAATACTTCAGGTAAACCAAGTTGATCGATGGACAGAATCTTGAGGGGGATCAGTCGCAAAACCATCGCAGGGCCCCGTAACGAATCAAAGATATTAATCCGACAACGGGCAAATTCGTACTGGGTTGCACCATCAAATTCTAAGGTGTCGCGAAATTGCTGGATTTGTTTATCATCCATAATTTCGGTCAGCCATGTATCAAAAGTTTGCTTGTCGGGAACGGGATATTGCTCCTGTGTCACCATCAAGCCACGACTCCGAAAACGCACTGGTTCATTTACGCCAGCATGAATGTCAGAACATCCTTGCTCATGGGCATCCTTGACAATTTGAGCAAGGGTGGGTTGCCCTGAACTACGCTGTAAAATCGCTGGCACACCTAACCCTGGTAAGTTTGGAGGTGGACCTGGACGAATTGGAGGGCGGGGGTTAGGAGGTGGGGGAACGCTTGTAATCTGGGTATCTGTGGGGATTGCCATTTGGGCTTGGCGTGCTGCTGCTGCCGCCTGAGCCTGTTTTGCTTGTAGTTGAGCCTGTTGTAGTTGAGCTTGCTGTGCAGCCTGCTGTTGAGCAGGATTTGGAACCGCACGCACTTGACCAGCAGCTCCTTGAGCAGTGGGAGCAACACGCTGCTGAGCTGCGGGATTAGGAGGTATTTGAGGATTGTTGGGAGGAGCGACACGCTGCTGGGCGGGTGGTGGTGCGGCGGGATTACGTGGCTGTTGTGGTACACCACCCCCAGAGGAAGGTGGCGGTACGGGAGGCATCCCAGATTGCGTCATAGTTGAACCTCGTTCTTAAACATTTTGGTTAGGCAGCAGGCTTAGTGATGAGAGTTTTGCTAGTCAAATTGTGCGATTTGACCTAAAAATAACCAATCCTGTTACCTCATAGGCTAAAAATATATTAGCTGTTGTAAATACTATCCTCAAATAATTAATGAATATTCTTAGTGCTCTGCGATCAAAACCGAGCGCAGAAAGCAAAAAAGCTTCTAAGCAAGCTGCCCCTAAGCAAACTAAAGGTATTGAAATCAAGTCGCAACGTGAGTTGGACTATATGCGTGAATCATCTCGCATTGTCGCTACGGTACTTAAGGAGATTTCCGAAATCATTGCTCCTGGGATGACGACGATGGATCTCGATGCTTATGCCGAGAAACGCATTCGGGAAATGGGTGCTGTTCCTAGTTTTAAAGGATATTGTGGTTTTCCTGCCAGCATTTGCTCTAGTATCAATCACGAAGTCGTCCATGGTATTCCTAACGCTAAAAAGGTCATTAAGCTAGGTGATCTGGTCAAGATCGATACTGGTGCTTTTAAAAATGGGTTTCATGGCGATTCTTGCATCACGGTGGGTGTAGGCACAATTAGCGAAAAGGCTGCTAAGTTGATGCGTGTAGCTGAGGAAGCACTATATAAGGGTATTGAGCAGGTCAAACCCGGTAACTGTATGCTCGATTTAGCTGGGGCGATCGAGGATCATGTCAAGGCTAATGGTTTTGCAATCGTTGAAGACTTTACAGGACATGGTGTTGGTCGAAATCTCCATGAAGAGCCATCGGTATTTAATTTCCGTACCCATCAATTGCCTAATGTGCGTTTTCGTCCGGGGATGACCTTAGCGATCGAGCCAATCTTGAATGCGGGAACTAAGCGAGTCAGAATTTTGGCTGATAAGTGGACGGCTGTAACAGTGGACAATCAGCTTTCGGCTCAGTTTGAACATACGGTTTTGGTGACTGAGACTGGCTATGAAATTTTTACCGATCGCAACAAAATCTAAACAATTTCCAAGGCGCTGCAACGCAGCGTTTTGGGATTAGTAAAACTCAAGATTATGCAGAATATTTTTTTAGCAGGTTCGAGTCGCGGTGTTGGGCGAGAAGTTGCCAAGCTTTTGCTGGAAAATGAACCACCATCGGTAAATTTAACTGTCCTTTTACGCAATCCTACCTATGCGGTGGAGCTAGAAGCTCTAGGGGCAAAGGTTGTCTTTGGTGATGCGCTCAATGCTGCGGAACTAGAAGCGGCGATCGCGAAAGTAGGGGATATCGATATCGTGATTACGACGATGGGTGGTCTGCCTAGCGATCGCGGCGAAAGAGCAGATTGTGAAGGCAATAAAAATCTGATCGATCTGGCTGTGAAGGCGGGAGTTCAGAAATTTATTCTCGTTTCTTCGATTGGTAGCGGCAATAGTGTAGTGGCGCTGGCTCCACAGGTTTTAGCGACCTTGGGGGCAATTCTCAAGGAAAAGGAAAAGGCGGAGCAGCATCTCGTGGCAAGTGGCTTGACCTACACGATTATTCGTCCAGGAGGGCTAAAATCGGAGCCAGCGACGGGTAATGCTGTGCTTACGGAAGATCCTACGATATCGGGGATTATTCACCGTGCGGATGTTGCTAAGCTGGTCTGTAAATGTGTAAATTCAGAGAAAACGAATCATAAAGTTTTTTCAGCGATCGATCGCAATATGCTCTTTAAGCCAGTAGAGTTTGAGACGTTCAATTTTTAAGCTAATAGTAATAGAGTGAGTGAGTGAGCTTGCTCGCTTTGTTAAAAATACAGTGAGGCAGCCATGCAGGAATATATTGTTCAAGCTGGAGACACACTTTCTAATATAGCTAGGCGATTTTTGGGAGCAAATGGAGATTGGCGCGAGATTGCAAGGATTAATAACATTACGAATCCTGTAAGTTTGCAAATTGGTCAGCGCTTACTGATTCCTAACCCTGCTACACCACCGATCGCCCAAAATCCTGAAGTGGCGATGGTGCGAAATACCTTGCAGGGAGTTCATCCACCCAATAAGATTGCGATTTCCTTCACGACGGTGGGCAGTGATCTGATTGCAAATTTGCTCAATACTGGTCAGCAGGAGCGATTTGCTAAAACTAAGGATCTGGGACTATATCGGTTCGGCATTTTTAAGCTGCGTGATTTCATTATCTATGGCTCTGGGTTGCTGCAACAGTTGCAAATGAGTCCCTCAGAAATCAATGTGATGTTGGTAACGTCTGCTAATGAAGGAAGTCTCGATGCCATTAATACTTGGGACAATCAATATTTGAGTTTTGGTATCTTTCAATGGACATTAGGCTCCGCAGGGCAAGCAGGTGAGTTACCTGCTTTGTTGAGTAATTTAAAAAGACGGTATCCTACGGAATTTCAATATTATTTTGGACAGTTTGGGGTAGATACCATATCGATGGATGGCGTGACGGGTTGGCTTTCCCTCAATGGCAAGCAACTTGTTAATGCTGCTGATAAAAACATTATGCGTCAACCGATTTGGGCGTTACGCTTTGCGATCGCAGGTATGGATGCGCTAGTGCAGTCCGTCCAAGTTCTCCATGCAGTTTCCCGACTCGATCAGTTCTATTTTCGACCCTCCCAGACTTTGCAGGGCTTTGCGCTTTCGCAGTTACTCACCTCCGAGTTTGCCGTTGCTCTGTTACTCGATCACCATGTCAATCGCCCCAGTCATGTGATTGGTTGTGTTGCTGATGCGATCGCGCGATCGGGGTTAACGGCTGCTCAGATTGCTCAAGGTTCTGGCGATAATGAGGCTTTAATTATTCAAAATTATTTGATTTTGCGCGAAACCTATGGTGGGGCAAATGCAATGACCAAATCGAGAGAACGTGCGGAATCAATTAGAAATGCGATCGCCACTGGTAATCTTTCACCGCAAAGGTTTTCGTTCCGTTCTAATCGCCAAGTAAGAGTTTAAGCTCTTAGCCTACAATTTATTGCAAAGCTAAACTTCTCAAACACACTTTTACATTGCATTAACTCGCCTTACGCGATCGGCGATCAGACTGCTTAGGAAATTTTAGTCTAACGCCCCCAATCACCCGCCGCAGGTAACCCAGAACATCAACCGATAACTTCTGTGCGGTCGGTGTGCATTGGGCTTGTTAGCCTGCGGGAACTTTATATATTCTATTCAACTAATCGAGAAGACTGATCGAGAAGAAACTCACGAATAGCAAGACCCTCGGTTAAGCCGATCGCCCGTGAGTAAGCTTGCTGAGCTTCAGATTTGTACCCTAGTTGCTTCAGTAAATCAGCTTTCAGTGCCCAATAGGGTTGGTAGTTCTTTACAGCTTCGGTCGGCAATGCATCGAGCCGTGCTAAACCCTGGTTTAATCCTTTGGCTTGAGCGATCGCCGCAGCATGACTTACGAATGCACCGAGCGTAGGTGAAAGCTGAATCAATCCTTCGTATAACAATGCCAGTGTTTCCCAATTAACCTCTTGGGTGACGGTGCGTTGGGCGTGGAGCGATTGAATCGCAGCTTCAAGCTGAAATCGTCCCAGTTGGTTACAAGTAGCTGCCTGAAAGAGTTCGCGTTCTGCTTCATCGATCATTGGCTTTGACCAAAGCTGCGTATCTTGCTGCAATAGGGGGATGTAAGCACCGTAGACGCGACGAGCATCGCGTCGAGCTTCGCAATACAGCATGAGAGCCAGCAATCCTCGTGCTTCCGGTTCTTGAGGCATTAACTGAATACACAAACGGACTAACCAAATCGCTTCTTCCGCCAACCCTTGATGCCGAGGATCACCGCCGTCTATCATTTCCCATGCATTGGTATACGCGGCGTAAATCGCTTCTAACACAGCCGCCAGTCGGGTCGGCAATTCTTCCGCTTCTGGCACTTCAAACGCGATTCCGGCATTCCGAATCTTTGCCTTTGCCCTGACTAGGCGTTGGCTCATGGTGGCAGGTGCAACCAGAAACGCAGAAGCAATTTGTGCTGCGTTCAGACCAAGCACCGTCTGTAACATCAACGGAGTATGAATGGTGGGATCAATCGCTGGGTGAGCACAAATGAACAGTAATTTCAGGCGCTCATCGGGAATGTTCGTCTCATCAAAAGAGAATTCAGTTGGCGATTCCAATGCACTCAACTTGAAGGTATTGAGGATTTTATCCTGAACTTGCGATCGCCGTGCGGTGTCAATCAATCGGTGTCTCGCTGTGACCAGCAGCCATGCTTCAGGATTTTTGGGAACTCCGGTCTCCGTCCAAGTTTTTAAGGCCGTCAGGAAAGCCTCGCCGAGGGCATCTTCGGCAGCCGCCACATCTCGTGTTTGGGCTGCTAGATACGCCACCAACCTGCCATAGGAATTGCGGGCTGCCAATTCTGCCGCTCGACGTGCATCCATCTGTGTTTAACCTCTCGGTGCTGTCTGTTGCCAAGCGGGTAACTGCTCAATTCGACTATACCAAGTGCGAATATGAGGATAATCTTCTAGGGGGAATCGCCCAGGCACCGCATAGGTTAAATCACTGGCAACGGAGAAGTCAGCCAATGTCAAGGTGGCATTGACTAAGAATTCACGCTCTGCCAGGTGCTGATTCAGGATGATCGCTTCTGTATGAAAGCGTGCAGTTGCCGATTGCACGACTTGCAGATCAGGCTCTCCCAATTGCAAGAGAGGCTTGACGAAGTTCTCGTACTGCAAGGGTTGACAGACCTGATACCAGTGGGCGAGTTGCCAACTTTGCCAGCGCATGATGTCCGCCCGAATCTGCGGAACTTCTGGCCAAAGAGAATTCGACCCCTGACTTGCCAAATATTGCATAATCGCAGTGGATTCCCACAGGATAAACTCGCCATCTTGCAAGACTGGAGTGCGCCCCGTTGGATTTAACTGCACAAACTCTGGGGTACGTTGTTCACCTTTCTGCAAATCCACCAATCGCAGTTCGAGCGGTAGTTCCAGATGAATGGCAACAGCATGAACTTTGCGGGTGTTTGGAGAGGGTGGAAAATAATAGAGTTTCATCAAGTAATCTCCTATTCTTGGGTTGTGGGTAGCAAAGGACGCACTTCAACAGCGCAATTACTTGCAGCAGGACAACGAGCTGCCCAATCTAGAGCCACGTCTAGATCTGGAACATCAATGAGAAAAAAGCCACCCAGTTGTTCTTTTGTGTCAGCATAGGGGCCGTCTTGAACGTTTCGTTGTCCGTTTTGCAGACGGATGGTTGTGCCTGTATGACTAGGATGAAGTGCTGCGCCACCTACCATGACTCCCGCATCAATGAGGGCCTGTGAGTAAGCGTTGTATGCAGGCATCTGCATTTCTCGGTTAGCAACATCTTGCTCAGTCTCGTAAACCAGAATCGCGTATTTCATAAGAACTTGTCCGTTAGGGGTTTGATTAGATTACAGAAGTTTTCTCTGCTCTCTACTGCTATGACGAACAAGAGTCTGGCATTTCGACAGGGGTTTGTATTTATTTTGAGAAAAATTTAAACAAGGCGCTGGTGGAGTGGCAATCGAATCCAACCAAACATCACCCATCCGACCATGATCGATTACTTGAGCAGGCTAACAGTCTAGTTGATCTGCCACAGTTAAGTTTTGACTTTTACAGATCGATTTTGGTTAGGTCGGCTCCAACGCAGTGTTAGACTGCTTTCGGGGATGCGGGTTAGCGAGAAGGTGATGTTATACTGGAATTGAGTGCAAGAAATCAAGGTCTATAGCTTTCTTAAAATCTATGCTGACAACTACTCAATTTGTTCCCATGATTAGGCAATTGTCTCACTCCGATAAGCTCTTATTACTTAACTTTCTTGTAGCCGAGTTGCTGAAAGAGTCTGGTATTGTACCGATGTCTATTCAAGACGATCTTCCTAGACAAGGTTTACATGACTCTTTTGAAGCTGCTGCAATTTTAGCTCAAGCATTGAAAGAGAAACAAGAATTGACTCATGGCTAGTAAAGTAAGATTTGCTTTCACTGAGGTAGATCCTAGTCTTGGAGCATTAAGCACTCTTCCATATTTACCACTGACATTAACTTATCAAAGTCAATCTTTGAGTGTTTCGGGTCTGTTGGATACTGGCTCTAGTGTTAATGTCTTGCCGTATGAAATGGGTTTAGCATTGGGTGCAGTCTGGGAAAATCAAAGGCTGTCTTTACCATTAGGAGGGAATTTAGCTAGATTTGAAGCTCGTGCATTGGTTGTCAAAGCCACTGTTGAACAATTTCCTGCTGTAGATTTGGCTTTTGCTTGGACTCAAGATAAATATGCGCCGCTAATATTGGGACATATGAACTTCTTTCTTGCATTCGATGTGTGTTTTTACAGATCCGAATCAGCATTTGAGATTAGCCAAAAATAGTTTACTAAGGAAAAAGGAGGTGCGTTACATTGTATTAACGCACTTACAAGATCGCGCGATCGGGCTTAACGGCTGCTCAGATTGCTCAAGGTTCTAGAGATAATGAAGCCTTAATTATTCAAAATTATTTGATTTTGCGTGAACCCTATGGTGGAGCAAATGCGATGACTAAATCACGGGAACGTGCTGAGTCAATTAGAAATGAGATCGCCACTAGTAATCTTTCACCGCAAAGGTTTTCGTTCCGTTCTAATCGCCAAGTAAGAGTTTAAGCTCTTAGCCTACAATTTATTGCAAAGCTAAACTTCTCAAACACACTTTTACATTGCATTAACTCGCCCTACGCGATCAGCGAGCAGACTGCTTAGGAAATTTTAGCCTAACTATGTATTAGATGGAAAGTTTCTGTCTAATGTCACTATAAGCAATATAGGCTGAAAGTCAAGATTCTGTCTAATCACCCTATAGGGGGTGTTATGCAGAAAAATTCTGGCTATTTAACCTATACAGGATATTAGACGGAAAAATTCTGCCTAATCACCCAAATGGCGTGTTAGCCTGACAGCATAGTATATTATTTAGATTAGTTTCTGGATAACTTCATTATGCAAGCTGAGCCGCCGCCTCGAAAATTGTTAGATCGCGTTAGAGATCGCGTACGGGTGAAGCACTATTCTTACCGCACCGAAGAAACCTATGTGCAGTGGATTAGACGGTTTATTTTGTTTCATAACAAGCGACATCCTCATGAAATGGGTGGCGATGAAGTCAATGACTTTTTGACCCATTTGGCAGTTAATGAAAATGTGGCTGCATCAACACAAAATCAGACTTTGAGTGCGATTTTATTCTTGTATCGAGAAGTCTTAGAACTTGAGTTAGGTCTTAACCTTGATGCAACGCGATGTGCAACTAAGAAAAGGCAAAAAAACTCACAGCCGAAAGTGTTAGAAAACAGAACTAACGCCATTAGCGGTGAGCATTATGTTTTCTAAACGCGATGTGCAACAACTATATATATATAAGGAAGTAGCGAAGTATTGCAGTGACAGAAAAGGGAGCGCTTAGCGCTCCCTTTTCGTTGACTTTTTGATTATGTTCCTTCAGTCCAAGAATTGAGGTAGTGAACTTGCTCAGGAGTGAGGGTATCAATGGTGATACCCATAGCTTGCAACTTCAAACGTGCAATCTCTTGGTCGATATCCTTAGGAATTGGCACAACACCAGCAGGCAGCTTGCCCTTGTTCTTAACAAGGAATTCGCAAGCAAGAGCTTGATTAGCAAAGCTCATGTCCATCACACTAGCAGGGTGTCCTTCGGCAGCCGCAAGGTTAACTAGGCGACCTTCACCGATGACGATGACCGACTTGCCAGACTTCAGCTTGTACTCTTGAGTGAAGTTACGCACGAAGCTTGCAGATTCGCTGAGATCGTTAAGCGCAACGAGGTCAATTTCTAGATCGAAGTGACCAGAGTTAGCCACGATCGCACCATCTTTCATATTTTCAAAATGTTCGCGACGGATAACATGCTTGTTACCAGTAACGGTGATGAAGATATCGCCAACCTTAGCTGCTTCCGACATAGGCAATACGCGGAAACCATCCATTGCTGCCTCGATCGCGGCAACAGGGTTGATTTCGGTAACAACTACGTTTGCACCTAAGCCCTTAGCACGCAAAGCCACGCCCTTACCACACCAGCCATAGCCAGCGACGACAATCACTTTACCTGCCAATAGGATATTGGTAGCGCGGATGATCCCATCGAGGGTGGATTGACCAGTACCATAACGGTTATCGAAGAAATGCTTGGTTTCTGCGTCATTAACAGCGATCGCAGGGAAGGTCAACTTGCCATCCTTGAACATCGCATTAAGGCGAACTAAACCTGTGGTGGTTTCTTCGGTAGTACCGATGATTTCAGGAATTTGATCGGCGTGGTGTAGTACCAAGGTGGTGGTTACGTCGCTACCATCATCAACGATGATGTGGGGACGGTGGGCAAGGGCAAGTTCAACGTGACGATGGTATGTAGCGTTATCTTCACCTTTGATTGCAAATACCGAAATCCCGTGATCGTAAACCAAGGAAGCAGCAACGTCATCTTGAGTCGAAAGAGGATTGCTGGCGATCAATACGGCATCTGCGCCAGCCGCTTTGAGGGCGATCGCAAGGTTTGCGGTTTCGGTGGTGACGTGGCAGCAAGCAGCGATGCGGATACCTGCAAGGGGCTTTTCGGCAGCAAAGCGATCGCGAATTTGACGCAATACGGGCATTTCGCGGCTAGCCCATTCGATGCGTTGTTTGCCTAGAGGTGCAAGAGTGATGTCCTTAATCTCGTGCTTAACGGTCACGGTTTCGGGCGCAATGGTAGTGGTCATGTATTGAGTTGAATTTTTTACAAAATTTAACCTCATTATATGCTAATCCCCATCACTGAGTTGCGGATCTTGCCCCTGCTTTTTTGAGGATGTCAATAATTTCGAGATGGCTTTTTTTGATAGCGATCGCTAAGGGTTTCGCAAAGCTATTACCAAAATTGACATCCGCACCATGTTTGATCAGCAAACGGACGATGTTGGTATATCCACGACTAGCAGCGTCATAAAGCGGCGTATATCCCTCCACGTAATAGTTAGGGTTCATGCCACGTTCTAATAAAAATTGCACCACCTCAGCCCGATTTTCAGCGATCGCTTCATCAAGAGCCGTATATCCGCCATCAGCCGCCAGCTCCAGTTTGGCTCCTTTATTAACTAACAGTTTCACGATTTCTAGATGCCCCATAGCTGCGGATGTAGATAAGGGAGTACCGCCAACATAGGTATATTTGGGATTACCATTCACATTTGCCCCATAGGCAATTAATAGTTTGGCAATTTCCAGACTATTGTTCTCAGCCGCAATTTGTAAAATAGCTCTACCGTTTAAGGCTTCTTCCTCATTTTTATCAAGAGTGTTAGGGTCAGCGTTTCGAGATAAAGCCAGTTTCGCTAAATCCAGATCCTCATTCTTAACCGCTTCCAGTAGAAGCGCATTCTGTGGAACGGAATAGACTGGGCTTGTTTGAGACTGCTTAGTTAAGGATGCGTTTAGAGTCAGATTACTTTGCGTTTTCTGTAGGCTGAGCCTCGGTAGAGCTTCAGAAGCTCTTGGGGAAAATGTGGTAGCGATCGCGATCGCTACTAAGACCGAAGAAGTTAATTTCATTATCAAAAATGATGTTGATCCAAGTATTTTAAATTTAGTCTCTGAACGGGTAGTCGGCTAAAATAATTAAATTTAAAAACGATCATCATCGCGTTTAAAACAAAGATTTAGAGAGGACTTCGAGAAATGGCAAGATCGAAATCAAGATCAAAGTATGAATGGGTATATTCTCCCAAAAAAGAGCCAAGTCCTAAAATACCCGAAGCTCTGAAAAAATTAGTGCAAGAGCGTTTCCAAGAAATTATTGACAACGATCTCAAACCTAATTGCATTCATCCGCCATCCCCAGAAGGCAAGATCATGTACTTGGTAGATATTTTTGGCAAGTGGTATCGCAATTACTTTTACATTTGTGGAACCTATAAATATAAAAATCCCTTGACAGGTGAAGAATCTTCATCTGAACACAAGTTCTCTCGATTTGAGTATGTGGGAAGCGATCGATTTAATGTTGCTTACATGCGCCACACAGAAAAGTTTTGGGAATTTATGCAAGATGTCACCCTAGAACAATGCCTTGAATCATTGCAAACTCTTCCCCATTTGCGTCCGTTTTAGTTTGTCTTCTCCCATAGAGGCTTGTTTTCCCCTTCAAAAGTGAGGAAACAAGCCTCTATACCTCACTTACTGGGAAAGCGCTATATACTTGGGAAATAATGTAGAACATAGTGACATGATCGAGCCTATTGGATATATCTTGGGAACCAAAGATGCGACCCCCCTTGAGTTTTGGGTGGCGGTAAGTGATGGCAAAGTCCTACGTCTGGATGATGTCGTGCAGGTGAAAACCGATCGCCCCGATAAAAAAGGTGTCGTCAACTTCTATGGTGTCGTCGATCATGTGCGAACTATCCACGAAGGAACCCAATTTGATACGGATACATTTCTCGTTACCACTGGCAGTATGCCCGTAAATGTCTCCTATGCCGCGCATATCCAAGTTACCCGCATTGAGCCTGAAGAATATTTACCACCACAACCCAGCGATGCTGTCTATTTAGCTGAAGATGAGAACCTTCGCTTTGCGCTGAACTTCGATGGTATGGAGCAACGTATCTCCGCAGGAATTATGCGAAATGGTAGTCCCGCCTATTTGAATTACGAATTTATTGATGGCACAAAGGGCGCTCATGTCAATATTTCAGGCATCTCAGGGGTGGCGACAAAGACTTCCTTTGCCCTGTTTATTCTCCATTCCATTTTTAATTCAGCAGCATTAGGTTCTAAGAGAGCGAATACGAAGGCACTAATTTTTAACGTTAAGGGGGAAGATTTATTCTTCTTAGATAAACCCAATAACAAAATGCGGGCAGAGGATCGGGCAAGCTATCACATTCTCGATCTGCCCGTAGAGCCATTTCGTGATGTTAGGTTTTGCGTTGCACCTAAGAAAAACACACAGGAAATCGAACCCCATCTCGATCAACGTTCCGATAATATTTCCGCCTATGTGTGGGGAATGCGTGAGTTTTGTCGCGATCGCCTATTTCGGTTCCTGTTTGCAGGTGATGATCTAGAGCGGGGAAATATTGGCTTTTTAGCGAGTATTGTCGAGGAGCGCTTAGCCAGACTAGCTGCGGATAATGACAAATATGATAAGAAGTTAGGATTTTTACCGAGAACTAGTCTGGATTTAGATGATAGCTATGGTGAAGATGGCAAGGATAAGGTGGAAACCTTTCGAGATTTGATTGAATTTCTCGAAGATAAGTTGGTAGAGAATCCCGATCAAAAATGGCTAGGACGCAATGCTCCAGCGACTGCCGAAGCACTCACTCGTCGAATGTGGGGTATTGCTGATGAAATGGGGCATCTGGTGCGCGGCGATCTACCTGCGGAGGAGTTGCAAAAGTATAAGCTCGATCCTCTGGCGGCGGAATATCAATTAACGATCGCGGATATCAATAAACTCGGCAGTAAAGCACAAAAGTTTGTGGTGGGCGTATTGTTACAAAAGCTTTTCATGGAAAAGGAAAAGCGCGGACAATATCCCGTTGTCTTTATCGTTCTTGATGAATTGAATAAATATGCGCCCAAGGAAGGTCGTAGCCCAATCAAAGATTTGTTAGTGGAAATTGCCGAACGCGGGCGATCGCTAGGCATCATCTTAATTGGCGCACAACAAACTGCCTCTGAGGTCGAGCGTCGCGTCGTCGGGCAAGCAGCCGTACGTGTAGTCGGTCGCCTTGATTCCGCCGAAGTAGAACGTCCTGAGTATAACTTCTTAACAGGAGCCTGTCGGAAGCGATCGCTTCTTTTAAAATCTGGCAGTATGTTCATCCATCAGCCTGAAGTTCCATCACCTCTATTAGTTGGATTCCCATTCCCAGCCTATGCAACGCGCTTACGAGAAGTCCAAATCAATGAAGTTGAGAAAAAAGTTATGGACAAAAAAGTTAAGCGCCTATAAGTTCTGAATAATGATGATATGCCTCGCTAGGCTCTGCACACCGTCACCCAAAAAATCCCCCTATGGCTAACCTCAAACATCGGCGATCGCAAAATATTTCTGGTGACTTTTATGTAGATAGTAGTTGTATCGATTGCGATACCTGTCGATGGATGGCTCCAGAAACATTTAACTGGCAAGATGATCAATCGGCAGTTTACCAACAACCACAGAATGATTTGCAAAGGATCAAAGCCATGCAAGCTCTTTTGGCTTGTCCCACGGCATCGATTGGGACTGTGGAGAAACCGACAGATATCAAGTCGATTCAACAACAATTCCCTCTGTTAGTCGCCGAAAATGTCTATCACTGTGGTTATCACGCTGAGAGTTCCTACGGTGCGGCGAGTTACTTGATTCAACGTCCCGAAGGAAATATTTTGGTGGATTCTCCTCGCTTTGCACCACCGCTTGTGAAGCAAATTGAGAATATGGGTGGAGTGCGCTATATGTATCTCACCCATCGTGATGATGTTGCCGATCATGAGAAATATCATCAACATTTTCAGTGCGATCGCATTCTGCATACTGATGATATTTCTACAGGAACCAAATCTGTAGAGATTCAATTGCAAGGTGTAGAAAATTATCAATTAGATACCGATTTACTGATTATTCCTGTTGCGGGGCATACTAAGGGACATACGGTTTTACTCTATCGGGATCAGTTTCTATTTAGTGGCGATCATTTGGCATGGTCAGATCGCTTACAACAGCTTTATGCTTTTCGGAATGCTTGTTGGTATTCGTGGACGGAACTTGGTAAGTCGATGGCAAGGTTAGCAACTTACAATTTTGAATGGGTGCTTCCGGGACATGGCAGAAGATTTCATAGCGATCTCGCAACTATGCAGCAACAAATGCGTAAATGCCTCGAATATATCGATAATCATGCCTAAGGAACATATAAGAAGATTTTTTGTAGTATGGCGAAGCCATACTACAAAAAATCTTCTTATTAAATTGCAGGACTCTAATCTCTATCACACAAGAAGATACGTGATGGCACTTTCTAGGTTTCTGAGATTGGATATAATCACAAAGAATGAGAAATGAAAGAGCTTAGATAAAAACATGGCAGCGATTGGCATCATGACCGCACAGGTGCGTCCCGAACGTGAGATCGGACAAATCCATGTTTATGACGGAACTGGCAAAGGTAAATCACAGGCAGCTCTCGGCGTAGTCCTGCGATCGCTGGGCTTAGGCATGTCTGATAACTCACCATTTGGCACAAGGATTTTACTATTGCGCTTTCTCAAAGGTTCCGAGCGTGAATATTCCGAAGATGCCGCAATTTCTGCATTACAACAGGGATTTCCCCATCTGATCGATCATGTTCGCACTGGTCGTGCCGAATTTTTTGATGCCGAACATGTTACCCCCTTCGATCGCCAAGAAGCCGAACGGGGTTGGGCGATCGCTAAAGGCGCAATGGCATCAGGACTATATTCTGTAGTAGTTTTAGATGAAATTAATCCCGTGCTCGATTTAGGTCTAATTCCTGCCGATCGCGTTGTTAAAGATTTAAAAAATAAACCACCCCACCTTGAAGTAATTTGTACAGGACGCGGCGCACCCCAAGCATTAATTGATATCGCCGACCTGCACTCGGAAATGCGATCGCACGATGATGCCCATGCTGAAAAATATGATGTGACAGGTATTGAGATTTATACAGGTGCAGGTAAAGGGAAAAGCACCTCAGCTTTAGGAAGATCTCTAAAAGCGATCGGTACTGGTATTAGTCGCGATTTATCCCACCGAGTTCTGATTATGCAATGGCTCAAGGGCGGTGCTGGCTATACCGAAGATGCGGCGATCGCAGCGCTCAAACGTGGCTATCCCCATGTGATCGATCATCAACGCTGTGGACGTGATGCGATCGTTTGGCGTGGTCAACAGCAGGAAATTGACTGCATCGAAGCGCAACGTGGTTGGGAAATTGCTCAAGCAGCGATCGCTTCAGGACTGTATAAAACGATCATTCTTGATGAACTCAATCCTACTGTTGATCTCGATTTATTACCCGTAGAGCCAATCTGCCAAGCGTTACTTAAAAAATCTCGCGATACGGAAGTAATCATTACAGGACGCTGCCTCAACAACCCCGCCTACTTCGATCTCGCGTCAGTCCACTCAGAAATGGTCTGCCACAAACATTACGCCGAGAAAGGTGTAGATCTCAAACGTGGCGTAGACTTTTAACAAAAAAGACTCACAGAGTGAGTCTTTTTTTGTTTAGGGTTTAGCAATTTCAATTGCGGTTACTTCTGGATCTGGTTCGATTTCTTCTTCCTGTCCTTTAGGATTGAGGTAATACTGATCGTAATATCCGTAGTGGTACTCACTATCCGAAGAGCCAATCATATTAATCAATAAACCAGACACATTTGCTCTAGCGATCGCTAAGACTTCTAAAGCACGAGCAATACCACCTCTAGTAGAACGATTAATAGCAGCAACCAGAATAAATGTATCCACCTTAGAAGTTAAACATTGAGCATCAGTTATGCCAATCACAGGCGGAGTATCCACTAACACATAGTCATAAGCTTGTCTCCATTCCTGTAAGAGTGCAGTCATCTTTGTTGATTCCAACAACAACATTGGATTTGGAGGTAACGAGCCTGATGCTAAAACATGCAAATTACCCTTCTCATCTGCAATCTGTACTAGATCTTGCCAAGGGCTTGGTGTTGCGAGGGCAGTGGATAAACCAAACTTATTACTTAACTTAGATAATTTATGAACCGTTGGCTTCCGCATATCCGCATCCACCAAGAGAACCTTATATCCTAGCGCAGCTAAAATTGTCGCCAGATTATAGGTCAATGTACTCTTACCCTCAGACGGTACTGATGAAGTAAAGGCAATTACTTTCATCGTATTGTCTGTACCTAAATAGCGGAGGTTTAAAGCTAGCGAACTCAATGCTTCCTTAAAAGCATAGTAGCTACTAGTCGGCAAAATTCCTTGACTTACCATGGCACTTAAAGAAGCTACTTCAGTCAGAGGAACTGAAGCCAACAAGGGAATATCAATGATTTCCTTAACTTCCTCAACTTCACGAATACGTTGATCAAGGCGATTAAATAGCAATGCACATAAGACACCTAGGGTTAACCCAATAAAGGTTCCAGCAATTAAGCTTTTCTCAATATCTGGTGATGATGGTCGGGTAGGAATCAAGGGTGGTTCTAAAATTCGCCATGAGGAAATCTCTTGAGCTTCGGAAATTCTCAATTCCTCTAATTTTTCAGTTAACTTTTCATAGGTAGAACTATCCAAAGCTAATTTCCTTTGGATTTCTATATATTTTTGTTGAATTTGGGGAATTTGTGAAAAAGCCTTGGCAACTTCAGCCTGAGCACCTCTGATACTTTCTAACTGAGCCTGATTCACCGCAAGAGATGTCTGGGCTTCAAATAACTGAGTGGCTAAAGTTTGTTGAATGGGACTATTTGGCTCGTTGGTAATGTTAGTACCCTTAGTGCCAACCACCGCCTGAGCACGGGTTTCCAATAATTTATAGAGTTCATCGCGACGATCTTTGAGAGCTTTGACCGTAGGATGATCTTCACGAAATCTTGTCCGCTCCAGAAAATAGTTAGTTTCAACTTCCTGAAATTGTTTAACTAGGGACTGATAGGGAATATCTTGTTGTAAAATTGCGCCACTAATTGCAGCATCTGGTGACTTACCAACTTGGCGGCTAAGAGATTTATATTGCTGTTGGGTTTGCGCGATCTTAACTTGCAATTCTTGAGCTTGAACCTCTAAAGCCTCACGCATTTTAAAAACTGCGGCAGCATAGGTTTCAGGATCAACAATATTATAGGTTTTGCGAAACTGGGTAACAGCAAGGGCGGACTTGTCAAGTTGCTGTTTGACTTGCGGTAATTTATCCTGAATAAATTTAATTGCAGTACTGGATTTAGTCCGTCGATCTTTTAAGCTATATTCGACATAGGTTTGGGCTAAGGCATTGAGAACTTCCCTTGCGCGCTTGGGATCGCTGTCGGTATAGTTAAGGCGCAGAATCAAAGCGTCTTTTTCAGCACGAATCTCTAAGCCACTCATAATCGTCCCAGCATCGATATCTTTGACAGTGCTGCTGGCGGAAGATTGTTTTATCTTGGCAACTGCGACTTCGATTAGAGGTCGGCTGCGGAGAATGCCAATTTCTGTACCAAGATTAATTAATGAGCTACCTGGTAAACCGGGAACTTGAATATCAGATACCGCGATCGTGGAGTTGTTAATTAGAAGAGAGGCACTGGATCGATATTGGGGAGTTCTGGTAAATGTATAGTAAGCATTACCAACAAATACAGTGGCAGAAACAGCTACGATGACAATCCAACGTTTGCGTAGTACTCGGAAGAATTTGGCAAGTTTAAACGAATCATCGACATACTTGCCTGCATAGGTCGCTTTAGGATATTCAGTCATCGTTTTATTTTTACCTAAGTAGCTCTAATCATCACAGGCTGAACAGCTAATGTTTATATCAAAACCAAGGAAATATAGCAATCAAGAATGGTTTGTAGATGTTTAAGAATTATGAGAGGTAACTTTTGGGGTGAAAGCTCTCAACTATATTTGTGAGCAGACCAAAGCATTGGATATCAAATTAAAGATATGAATGCTAGTGAATTTCTAGATTTGCCCTAGATTTGGTATTTATAATAGGCAGTTATAGCGGCTTTCATTTTGCCGTAGGCAAAATGAAACTTCCAAAACCTCTGCTGTGATTCATGTTTTGATTTTGCAAATGAGTATATATGCATTTGCAAAACGCTATAACAAAATCAACTAACAGATTGTACCCAAACCTATAAAATTTCAGTCCGAATGCCTGCAACTATCCCTACAATATATTCCACACTCCTCTTAACAATTCTGCTGTTTTTGGGACTGATTTCTTTTTTACGTGGTTCGATTCGCGATCGCACTACTGATGCGCTTTTTAATGTTGATAAACTTACGGACGATCGCTTATTAATGCAAGTCCGCGATCATTTCCAGCAAAGGGCTTATAAGGTTGTGGAGATTGATCCAGAACGGGATATTGCCATTTTGCTGGGTCAAGTCAGACCAAGTGTTTTCTTAGCAATATTTTTGACAATCTTGGCGGCTATTGGTTTGATTTGTCTAGGTCTAGTACTAGGTATTTTAATTCCCGATTTAGAAAATCTCTGGTGGTGGTTGACAATTGCATCACCGATCGCAGGTGTGTTTTATTGGCGTGGAGTTCCCCGTGAGCATAAAGTTAGCTTGCAACTTTTGCCTGAAGCCAGACTGAAAGTGCGCGCCCATAAAGATGAAATTGCAGAATTACAGCGATCGCTAAATCTTGAAAAAATTGAAAATTAAAATATTCATGAGCCACAAAGCGCTCGACGGTATTTTATAAAATAAAAATGCCGCTATTTTTTATAATAGGTATTAGATAAAGGTTTACAACAAATTATTGGTACTTCATGACTACTGTTTTAAATAGTCTCAGACAAGAGGCTGTTACGACGAATTCACCACAGGATAATGCTACGAGTTTAAATAGCTTGTCGCCCAATCAACAACTGTTACCACTAACGGCTGTAGTTAATGCCAATGATCACTTAGAAATTGGTGGTTGCGATGTGGTGGAATTAGTCCAGCAATATGGTTCACCACTGTATATTTTGGATGAAGTAAGTTTGCGAACTGCTTGTCAGCAATATCGCGATGCTTTGGTCAAGCATTATCAAGGAGCCTCTCAAGTTTTATATGCTTCTAAAGCTTGGAGTTGCCTTGCCGTTTGTGCGATCGTTGGCTCGGAAGGCTTAGGTATTGATGTGGTTTCCGCAGGGGAAATCCTGACGGCAGTGCGTGCAGGTGTTTCACCTAGTTTGATTTATTTTCATGGCAACAATAAATCCCTCGATGAACTGAGCTATGCCCTAGAGGTTGGCTGCACAATCGTAGTGGACAATTGGCATGAGCTAAAGACTCTAGCCAGTCTTGCCAAAGAGCAAGCGCTCTCGGTCGCCTTTACAGCCCCAAGGATCATGTTGCGCTTGACCCCTGGTATTGAATGTCATACCCACGAATATATTCAGACAGGGCATATTGATAGCAAGTTTGGCTTTGATCCCAATGAAATTGAGGCTGTATTTGCTTTTGTGGCAGGATCTAGCCTGAACTGCATTGGTATTCATGCCCATATTGGTTCCCAGATTTTTGAATTGCAGCCTCACCAAGATATTGGCGGTGTGATGGTGCAGTGGTTTAAACTCGCTGGCGAAAAATATGGCTTGCAATTCTCAGAGCTAAATATCGGTGGTGGCTTAGGAATTCGCTATGTCGAGTCCGATGATCCCCCTAGCATTGAAGAATGGATCAAAGCTGTTAGTGCAGGTGTGACTGAAGCTTTTGTTACCGCAGGTTTAGCTTTGCCTAAATTACTCTGTGAACCAGGGCGATCGCTAGTTGGTGCGACCTGCGCGACTGCTTACACCATCGGTGGTAGCAAGACTGTGCCTGATATTCGTACCTACGTGACCATTGATGGTGGTATGTCTGACAATCCTCGTCCGATTACCTATCAGTCCAAGTATCGCGCTGTGGTAGCCAATCAGATGAGCGCGCCCCTATCGCAAACTGTGACGATCGCAGGTAAGCATTGCGAATCAGGTGATATTTTAATTAAAGATATTAAATTGCCTGAAACCAAGGCAGGCGATACTCTAGTTGTATTTGGAACAGGCGCATACAATTACAGTATGGCTTCTAATTACAACCGTTTGCCTAAACCTGCGGCAGTAGTTGTCCAAGGTGGTGACTCTAGTTTGATCATTAAACGTGAAACTCGTGAGGATCTATTACGTCAAGACTGTTTGCCAGAGAGACTACGCAAGTAGTCACGAAATGCGTTGCCAAGTGAGTTGCGAAATTAGTTGTGAATGAGAGGGTTATGAATGCAGTGGTTTGCCAATATCAACTCAATTGCATTCATCATGAGGGCGATCGATATCCTTGCATTGTTTGGATTGATCTACCTCATGCTGTCCCTCAGCAACGATCGCCGCACTTTGTTGATGGTGCGGGGCATTATCTTTTTACTGATTGCTAGTGTTGTTAGCGATCGCCTTGGTTTACGATTGCTGAATTTTGTTCTTGATAAATTATTAATTGGTTCCGCTGTAGCGATGGCAGTGATTTTGCAGCCAGAACTGCGGCGGTTTCTCGAACGTCTTGGACGCGGGGATTTACTCTCCCTATTTCAACCAGCCAGCAGTCGGCGTTCGCCTGTAGAAGCTGATTCAGTAATTGAGGAAATTATTGAGGCGGTCATTGAGCTATCTCAAAATCGTACAGGTGCATTAATGATTATTGAGACTGGTGAACCGATTGATGATCGCGATTTTTCTGTACCTGGTGTCAGACTCAATGCCTTGTTATCCAAAGAGCTACTGCATACCATTTTTCAAACATCAACACTTTTACATGACGGGGCAATCCTGATTCGCGAAGATCGGATTGTAGCGGCAGGCGTGATTTTGCCTATTTCTGATCGGGCCGCTTCACGGGAAATTGGCACAAGACACCGAGCTGCTATGGGCATTACCGATCGCGTTAGAAATTGTTTTTGTGTAGTAGTTTCCGAAGAAACAGGTTCGATTGCGATCGCAGAAAATGGCATATTAGATCGTCCTCTCGCTAGTAGTCGGCTCCGAGAAATATTAGAAACTAAACTAGGTAATTATCGTCCGACTCCTTTAGGAAGAACAGTGCCCAAGTTTAATTGGCTCTGGTCAAGCGTGAATATCAAAAATATGGTAAGTCGAAAATCGTCAGAAAAGAAATGACTGCTAAGCTATTGCAAACTTTGCCACCAGATCTAGATCGTCAGCGATTGCCTAAACATGTTGCCGTAATTATGGACGGGAATGGTCGTTGGGCGAAGCAAAAAGGAATGCCCAGAATTGCGGGGCATAGACAGGGGGTTGATGCGCTCAAGGACTTGTTACGCTGTTGCAAAGACTGGGGAATTGAAGCGCTGACAGTCTACGCTTTTTCTACGGAAAATTGGAGTAGACCTGCACAGGAAGTTGATTTCTTGATGGTTTTGTTTGAGCGGATGTTGCGCCGTGAATTAGACGAAATGTGCAGTGAAGGGGTGCGGATTTCCTTTGTTGGTGATCTGGATTCTCTTTCCAATTCCTTGCGTGCGGAAATCGAGCGATCGCAAATTGCTACAGCAAATAATCAAGCGATTCATTTTACGGTAGCGATTAATTATGGTAGTCGCCGTGAGATCGTGAAAGTCTGTCGCCAAATTGCGGAAGCTACCCAATCAGGGGAAATCAAGCCTGAAGATATTGATGAAAATCTGTTTGAGCAGCATCTCTATACTGCGGGAACCCATAATCCTGATCTGCTTATTCGCACTAGTGGCGAGATGCGATTAAGTAATTTCTTGCTCTGGCAAATGGCATATACAGAGATGTATTTCACTAATACGCTTTGGCCAGACTTTGATCGCCGTGAATTTCACCGAGCATTGATGGATTATCAAGAGCGCGATCGCCGTTTTGGCAAAGTATAAAAAAGGAGGCGCTTTGCGCCTCCTTTTTTATACTTTGTGATCGCTAGGAAAAGCACATAGCGCTTTTCTTTATAGCCAGTGTTTGGGATAAGTACGCTCTTCTGCGAGATTATTAAAAATAACAGCACATAGCACCAAAATTACTGAGCCTTCAAAGGTTGGTGTCACCAAAAATTGCCAATCGGGTTTAGTCATCATCACCACAAGAGCAACGGCTCCCGATGGCGGATGTACAGTATGGGTAATTTGCATGGCAGCGATCGCTGTCGCTACGGCTAAACCCATTGTCCAAGGAGAAGAGCCAAACAGGTGCAAAATTGTTAAGGCAATCAGTGCTGATAAGAGATTGCCTCCAATAACATTCCGCGGTTGGGCTAAGGGACTTTCAGGAACACCAAAAATTAGGACGCTCGTTGCGCCAAAGGGAGCCATGATCAACGGCGAGTTCGTGACTGTTGAGAGATAGGCAGTCATGGCGATCGCAATACAACTTCCTAACCAACTCCAAACAACATGTTTATGATGCGGTCGATCAATCGGACAGGTGAGGGGACAGGATTGCCATCTACCGAAGAGTTTGAACCAATAACTTTGCCACTTTGATCGCGCTTTTTGAAAATTCAACATGAACAAAAACAAATAAAAATTGGGAGTAAAATGTCATAGGTTCTTGACATTTTACTCCCAAAAACGAGAGTTTGGTTGTGAAATTGTAGCTATTTTTACAGATATTTTACCCTTTATTGCCATTATTAAAAAGACAGGGCGCAAAGCGCCCTGTCTTTTTAATAATGGTTGCCAATTTTGCGATGGTGGGCGGCGGTAAGCGCATCGGGTTTAGAAACACGACCTTCTTCAGCGATCGCATAGATAATCCAGTGATCGGCACATTCCATCCGACTCATTACTTCACATTCCATAAAGGCAAGTGCCTCCGTGAGAATTGGTGCGCCAGAGCTAGATATTTGCGTTTTCACACCCTCGAAACGATCTGCCCCAGGTGCAAATCGCTTGAGGAAATGTTGCATCAGTTTGGAATAGTTGCCATCTTCTAGCACATTCAAGACAAAGCGATCGCCTACTTGCATAAATGACTCGATCGCCCGATCCTTTGCCACCGCAACTGTAAATCCAAGGGGTTTGAAGCTTGCCTGTGCGACCCAAGAGGCTAACATCGCACTCCGAGCGCCACCCTTCGCGGCGGAAATAATATATAAACCACCTGCTAAGCGTCCCAAAGCTTTATCGAGATCAGCGTCGATCGCCTTGAGTTGTTTGATATTTTGCTTACGAGTGAGCAACTGTCCTAAGTCAGTTCCCGCTTCATCACAGGTCTGATAGGTCGCCTCGTTGGGATTTTCGCGAACCCGAATTGGTGGAAAGGCGGTCACTACGCCAAGATCCTTAAAGCGATTATTCAGTAAATCAATGGAAGAATCTTCATTCCCGTGCGGCTCATACAAGCCAATTACTTGCTTTTCAGTTGCGGCGGCAAGAATCGCCCCAATCGCAGTTTCTGCACGACTATTGGATGCAGGTGGTGTACATACAATCAATCCCGAAGCATGACCCACTAGTTCCCGCAATTCCTGCAAATCAATCGCCTTGAGATCCGCCATTTCCACGGCGACACCTGTTTTGGCGATCCCACGAGCGATCGCTTGCGAGAGGCGATCGCAATAGCCATAGTCCGACACATAGCAAACCACAACGTTAGTTTCACCTTTGGTTTGGGCTTGACTCCATTGGCGATAGTTTTCGGTCAATTCCTTAACGTTGTAGCGCAGCAGGGGACCATGTCCATTAGCGACGATTTCCGCTTGAGGTAACTCATCCATTCGCTTCATCGCTGAGATGACTGATCGCGCATTGGGAGCCATCAAGCATTCATAGTAAAAGCGATAGTCGGGCGTAATCTTTTGCAAGTCCTCATCGTAGGTTGCCTCACTGCAATAGTGCATTCCAAAAATATCGCAGGTATACAAAATCGAGGTGGCATGGTCAAAGGTCATCATCGTGTCGGGCCAGTGCAAGTTTGGCGCATTCACAAATTGCAAAATGTGACCCTTACCGAGATCTACTTGATCGCCATTTTTGACAACTTGCTGTTTAAAAGGTCGGTTGATCAACTCACCCAGAAATTGCAATGCTACCTTTGTCGCTACTACAGTGACATTGGGGGCGAGTTCTAAAATTTCCTTTACTAATCCGCTATGATCTGGCTCTGTATGACTGATGACTAGGTAATCAATCTGAGAGGGATCGATTTGTTCCTTGAGGGTTTTAAGGTATAGTTCGCGAAACTTCGCATGGGATGTATCGACTAGGGCTAATTTTTCGCCACGAATGATATAGGAGTTATAAGTTGTCCCATTTTGCAAGCCAAACTCAATATCAAAGCGATCGCGATCCCAATCTAGCGATCGAATGGTAGTAGTGTCAGCCGCAATTTCCGAAACCTGCACGGTCAGACGGCGTTCAATAGGCTTCTCTAAAATTTTGCCAATAGATGGAATCTCAGTAACAGCTACCACGCTTTTGTCTCCCTATCTCATTTTTTCTTCCTCTAGTCTAATCCCTACTTTTGGACAAGTCCAATTGAATGTACTAATTGATACTATAAGCACACAGCAAAATTTGGATATTTGCTTGAGATTTATTTATCAAAGCTGCCACTATGTCTGATCTATATGTTTCTTGGGACGAATATCACGCCAAAATCGAAGGACTGGCAGCCCAAATTTATCGATCGCAATGGGAATTTGACCAAATTCTTTGCCTTGCTAGGGGTGGTTTACGCATTGGGGATATTCTGTCGCGGATTTTTGACAAACCTTTAGCGATTCTCTCGACCTCTTCCTATGGAGGTAAAAACTTTCAAGAACGTGGTGATTTAAAAATTGCCCATAGCATCACCATGACTACGGATACCCTCGGTAAGCGGATCTTGTTAGTGGATGATTTGGTGGATTCAGGTGTCACATTGGCACAAATTCTTGAATGGCTCAAGCAACATCCAGAATTTGCAATTACAGAAGTGCGATCGGCAGTTCTTTGGTTTAAGGCTTGTTCTATAGCTAAGCCCGATTATTACATTGACTTTTTATCCGACAATCCTTGGATTCATCAGCCCTTTGAGAAATATGAAAAAATTAATCCTAGCGATTTATAACAAAATAAGGAACCAATTTTTGATGGTGTAGCGAAGCCTAACCATCAAAAATTGGTTCCTTATTAAATTGCAGAGACCTAAGGGACTTGCGATTAATTAAAGTACCTACGGCTTCGACTTCGCTCAGCCAACCTTGGCTGAGCGAAGTCGAAGCCATACAAACTCGGTGGTACTTTTTTCTCACCAAGTCCCTAATTACTATTTTTTTGAAATACCCATCGCTTTAGCTAATTCAACGCTGTTCTCTAAATTTTTAAATGAACTATCTTTATTTACATGGCTTTGCTTCTAGTCCCAATTCCTATAAAGCTAACTATATGCAGCAAAGGTTTGCGGAATTAGGACTAACCTTGCATGTGCCAGATCTGAATCTTACTGATTTCTCCAAAGTTACCCTTTCTGAGCAGCTAGCTTACCTCGATCGCACCTATCTCCAAAACCATGAACCGATCGCTGTAATTGGATCGAGTCTCGGTGGATTTTTGGCAGTACAACTCGCTGCGCGAAATCCCTTAGTACAGAAATTGGTACTACTTGCCCCAGCTTTTGGCTTTGGTGAACGCATTACCCAAAATATTGGTGCAGAGAATGTCGCACAATGGGAGCAAGATGGCAGCCGTGAGTTCTACCACTACGGATTAAAACGTAATGTAAATTTACAATTTCAGTTTTTAGTTGATGCTCAAAAATATTCAGAAGCACAACTCACGCGATCGCTACCAATTCTAATCTTTCATGGCATCCACGATGATGTTGTACCAGCATCACTGAGCGAAGAATTTGCCAAAAGGCGATCGCAAGTAATCTTAAAATTACTCAATGATGATCATGCCCTTGGTAGTGATTTAATAAATATTTGGCAAGATACCAAACAATTCTTGGAAATCAGCTAGAGTTTAAATACTCATTCCAAAGGGTAGTTTCCTTTGATACAAAATATCCGTTAGGATTCTAAATAAGCAGTTGCATTTAAGAAAAAAGGTTTAAAAACCGTTGAAAAATATCATCAAAACGCTGCAAGCCGACTTCAAGATCATTTTTGAACGTGATCCTGCTGCCCGTAACTGGCTAGAAGTCCTCTTATGCTATCCCGGACTCCATGCCATTTGGCTCTATCGCTTTGCCCATTGGCTAAATATGCTCAAGCTACCTGTGATCCCTCGAATGATCTCACAGATGGCAAGATTCTTCACAGGTATTGAGATTCACCCTGGGGCAAGAATTGGTAAGGGTGCATTCATCGACCACGGTATGGGCGTAGTAATCGGCGAAACAGCGATCGTTGGTGAATATGTGTTGATATACCAAGGTGTCACCCTCGGCGGCACAGGTAAAGAATCAGGTAAACGTCACCCCACCCTTGGCGACAATGTCGTTATTGGCGCTGGGGCTAAAGTCCTTGGCAATATCGAAATTGGTAGCAATTCACGGATTGGTGCTGGTTCTGTCGTTGTCAAATCCGTTCCTCCCGATTGCACGGTAGTGGGTATCCCCGGACGGATTGTGCATCGTCATGGTGTCAAGGTTTCGGCTCTCGATCATAGTCAAGTTCCCGATCCTGAAGGCGATGTCATTCGTTCTCTGATTGGTCGTGTGGAGCAACTAGAGAGAAATGCTGAGCTGCATAGTTTACATCCTGTCAATAAC
The DNA here is from genome assembly GCF_012863495.1 of Pseudanabaena yagii GIHE-NHR1. NCBI lineage: Bacteria > Bacillati > Cyanobacteriota > Cyanophyceae > Pseudanabaenales > Pseudanabaenaceae > Pseudanabaena > Pseudanabaena yagii. The sequence goes on along the minus strand of NZ_JAAVJL010000001.1, from coordinate 618,999 downwards.
TACATTATTGATTCAGAACTGCTCAAAAATGTCCGCCCTCGCCATCTCGTACCTTCCGATCATTCTCCACAACCATTTGACCGTCCTCAAGAGTATGAAGGATTTTCCGAAGGCGGCGGTATTTAAAAAATATTGTCCAAAATTCATAATAAAAAGGCTCGCATTGCGAGCCTTTTTATTATGAATTTTGGACAAGCCGCTATAATGCACTCAAAAATGCATTACTAACAAATTCTATGGATCACCAGTTTCGATCGCGTCGTCAAGATTTTCGGCACTTCTGGAAAAATCTCTGGCTCAGAATTTTGTCTAACAAAATGTCCAAGCAATTCTGGCAACGTCCGATCGCTTGGTTGATCACAGGATTATGTCTATTGTTGTGTTTATTTACTCTCGCCGCCTGTGAGCCAGTCCCCACTCCCGATCAAGTCAATGGAAACAGTGCTGGAAATCGCGACTACCTCAAAACTGTGTTGAAACGAGGCAAATTAAATTGCGGAGTTAGTGGTGAGTTACCCGGATTTAGCTTTGTTAATAAAGAGGGCAAATATTCGGGGTTAGATGTTGATATTTGTCGGGCGATCGCTGCCGCACTATTTGACAATCCCGATGCAGTGCAGTTCCGTAATCTCAATGCGAAGGAACGCTTCACAGCTTTGCAGTCGGGGGAAGTGGATGTGCTGAGTCGCAATACCACATGGACATTGAGCCGTGATACGAGTTCGCGCCTATCGTTTATGCCCGTAGTTTTTTATGATGGGCAGGGGCTAATGGTTCGCAAAGATAGCAATATTAAGGAGATCGGTGATCTTAAAGATGCTGATATTTGCGCTCAAACAGGGACAACTACTGAGCAGAACCTCGCTGATCAAATGCGTAAGCGCAACATTTCCTATAAGCCTGTGGTATATGAAGAGGTCAACGCCACCTTTAATGCTTACCAATCAGGACGCTGTAAGGCAATTACCGCCGATCGCTCAGCTTTAGTAGTACGCCGTACTCGTCTCGCCGATCCTGAGAATCATCTAGTTTTAGATTTTGTAATTTCTAAGGAACCACTTGCGCCAGCCGTTAGTGATGGCGACTCGAAATGGTCAGATATTGTGAAATGGATTATTTTTTCAGCGATCGAGGCAGAGGATTTAGATATTTCTTCAGCCAATTTAGCCACTCAATTACAAAGTAAAAATGCGGAAGTGCGCCGATTTTTGGGTGTGGATGGCAGCCTTGGCAAGGATATGGGTATTAGTAATGACTTTGCGGTAAAAGTGATCAAGCATGTAGGTAACTATGCCGAAATCTACGATCGCAATCTTGGTAAAGACAGTGCCTTTAAATTACCGCGAGGACAAAATGAACTCTGGCGAAATGGTGGTTTAATGTACGCTCCACCATTTCGCTAATTAGTTATAAACAAAACCCATATTCTTGAAACGATCGCGTAGCGATCGTTTCAAGAATATGGGTTTTGAGTTTACTGATGCTTGACTAATTACCAACCAAAAACTGAAGCGATCGCTGGTTGAGAAGTAGCACTTGCTGCAACCTCAACTTTATCTTCACTAATTAGCTCTTCGGTACAGAAAGTCGCTTGACTAAATCCACCAAAGCGTTGCACCGTGCTAGCCCGTACCCTTACATTGGGTGCAGGGAACCAGAAACGCTCATAGGAACTCATCGATGGATAATCAGTAATGAGTACGAGTGCTTCTTCGTCATCAATTTCGTAACGACCAATTACAGGCATTACTTCTGCATAGCCCACTTCCCGTAACAGCTTGCCTTTGCGACCTGTCTCATCATCTGGGACAAGGGCAAATACTGTTTCCCCTGAGTGGGTTTCCCCATCATCTTTATCCCATGCCATCGTGCCATCCCATTTCACATAGGCTCCACCGATCGCATTAGTGGGTTCAATTGCGTGCATTTGGCAAATTTCGATGACCTTAGGATCGTCGGCATTTAAGGGATTAACCAAAATTTCGGAGCCACCTCGCTCAGCACGACGGAAGGCAAGGTGATGGGTCGTACGTTGCGATCGCCATTTGCCTGCGCTCTTTTGAAAAAATTCTAATGCGTTCATGTTACTAAATCAAAAATAAATCAAAAATCAAAAATCTAATTATTCCTATGGTATAGCAATGAAAGCTTTGCTTAGGACATAAAACCCAAAAGATGAGTTGCGGCGCGAAGCGCCGCAACTCATCTTTTGGGTTTTGAAGTGTTATAAAGAGTTCCAACGTTCGGCAGCCGAGGCGATCGCTTTTTCGCTAGGCTTTTCCTTGAGCATCGCTAATTGCAATTCCTCATAGATAATCTTCCGCAATTTCTCAATATCCTTGGCTGGGGGAATCAAGACTTCAGATTGCGATAGTTGTGAGGCACTGATGACTCTGGCGCGATCGAGTAATGGCGCATCTTTAGGAGCCTCTGTAAAATAGCGATCGCTCACACTCTTAATCGTCGAGGGTAAGGAATTTTCAATTTTGGAAAAGGTAAGCTGATTTTCCGCATTAGTTAAATAAAGCGCAAACTTAACCGCAAGGGCTTGATTTGAGGATGTCGCTGGTACGGCAACATTCATCACCGCCGCACTCTTTTTACCCGTTGAGCCAGTAATTTGTGCGCCCACATCGGTGACTTTGGCGACCTCTGGCGCATTCAGAGCCACTGTTTTTAAAAACTGCGGGCCAGTCAATAAAATTGCTAACTCGCCCGATTGATAAAGTTCGATCGCTTTGCGGTGGCTTTCCGTCAAAATTTCACGGGGAATCAATTGCTTCTCAAATAGATTTACCCAATAGTCAAAGGCAGTTTTACCCGCCGCATCATTAAAGGCAGCCTTGCCATTGGCATCGAGCAACTTCATGCCCATTTGTACCATTGCTTCGAGAACCTGACCACCATCCATCGTCAATAGGAAAGCATATTTACCAGTCTTTGCTTTAATCTGTTCTGAAACCTTAGTAAGTTCCTCAAAAGTTTTAGGAGGCTTGGCGGGATCTAAACCTGCTTTCTCAAAAAGAGAACGATTGTAAATGGTGATATCCGTTGCCACATACCAAGGCAAGCCAAAAGTAGCGGTATCCAATTGATTTGCTTTCCAGATATTTGGGAAATAGCTCGATTTATCAGTTTCGGAAATGGTTGCCGCCATATCTACTAACGCCTTCTTCTCCGCTAGTTTTGATGCAAACTGAGGATTGAGATTTACCACGTCAGGAGCCGTTTTAGCAGCTACAGAACTCAAAATCTTAGTTTCCATTTCGCCCCAAGGTACATCCACCCATTCCACTTCCGCCGTCGGGTTCTCTTTGACAAAGGCAGCAATTAAGTCCGTCATGTATTTATCAAATTGCGGCTTTAATTGCATTGTCCAAAAGACAATTTTACTTTTACCTGAAGTGCTTGTAGATTGTGTAGTCTGCGCTCCACAGGCTCCGAGTAAAAATAGAGTAGAGAATCCAATAAACTTACGGCGGTTGAGATTTTGCATGGGAATTAGGTGATATATCAAAATAATAAGATCATCTCATGGTAAGCGATCGCTTAAGATTTAGCGTCACATTATTATCTTTAGGTGGCACATCGCTAAAGGCTTCAAAATATTCTTGAGCTACTTTGGGGAAATGGGGAAAATGGAAATCAGCATCACCATCAGCGATATATGCCCAAAAGTAACGTAGGTCAGGGGTAAGTTTCTCTGCAACCTCTAGAGGCAAATTGAGTGGTGGATGCGTCAGTAGCCGCAACACAAAGGGGTGCGAATGATTGCCCATCCATTCCCGTGAGAAATGTAAGAAATCAGCCTGTTCAGGAATTGATTTCACGCGGAAGGATTCTACTTCTAAGCGATCGCCTAAATTATCGGAAATATAATTCAGAACGCGGTAGGGATGGGGATAGCTCACGAGGGAGCCAGTAGTAATGTCATAGAGATCATAGCGATCGCTATAGGCAATATCCTGTACATGCAGATGTCCAGTGAAAACCATCTTCACATTAGCTCGATGCAAAATCTCGCATAATTGCTGATTATTACCCAGCATATAGCGCTTTCCGAGGGCATTGCGTGACTGGTCATGCATATGTTCCAACACATTATGATGAATCGTCACCAAGTTCAATTCGTAATCTTGGCGATCGAGAACAGTCTGCAACCAATCTAACTGCTCGTCATCAATCCAACCAATCTGCTGACCTTCCTCATCAAAGCGATTAGAATTCAATCCAATTAGCCTTACATTAGGCAATACTTCGCATTCGTAATAGAGTTTGTTAGGTTCGCTAATTCCTTCGTTGAATCCAAACTTCGTATAGTGCGGCGTAAACTGGTCGAAGGTTTCGACCCTTGGTACATCATGGTTTCCTGCGATGACGTAGACAGGATAGGGAAGCTTTGTAAGTCGCTCCGCTAGCCATTGGTGGTTTTCAGGTTCGCCATGCTGAGTGAGATCCCCGGGTAATAGTAAAAAATCTAAGTCTAGGGTAGCCAGATGGGACAGCACCTCTTCAAATGCGGGAATGCTGTACTCGACAAGATGAAATCGCGCAGGATGTTGCCAAATCGTGTGGGGCAATGCAATGTGCAAATCCGAAGCGATCGCAAATTTAAACTTAAGTGCCACCTAGATCCAAACCATAAATAATTACTTTTTGATTATAGGCTATACCTAGTTATAGTGCGATCGGTTTTCTGATATCACACATAGGGCTACAGTATCAAAATTTGTCTTGATACTTAGCACAAGAGATTAAAATCCAATTCTCATTAAAAGCTTTCTGTAGAATTACATCATCATCAGTTCCTCTTGCCTGCTCATCGAGAAAGCCTCATGAACTATCATATTCTTCCAAAACTCCGTTTGGGATTTGCGGAAAAGCAACCCGTTTGTTCTTCCATAAGTCTTTTAGAATTGCCACATCATAAAATAATCAAATCTTTGGACATTAATTCTTTCTTAAATTATTTGGATCGTAATCGCTTAAAACGCCAGAAATCAATAAGTAAATTGCATCCGTAGACTAGCTTTATACAAACTTAGATCGCGATCGCGGTTATCATCAGTGATAATTTCTGGAAAGGAGTAAGCATTCGATGTCCGCAGTCAATCAGCAAGAAGTTTTAGCAAGCTTTAAGGTATTGGTAAGCATGGCAAAAGCCGACGGCAAACTGCTCGAAGAAGAGTTCGCCAGCCTCGCCGACACTTTTGAAGAAATTCGTCTGCCTGAAGGAGTTACCGTCGATCGCCTATTGAACGAAGAAGACGAACCCATCGACACATTACTTTCGCAAATCACCAGCGACATCGCACAGGAAATGGTTTACCAGTCAGCCTACGCGATGGCAAATATCGATGGAGAATGTAGTTCTGAAGAACAAAATCTTTTAGACAAAATTGGTACAACCTTTACCAGTTCTAAATTATGGGGGAAACAAGAATGGCTCGAAACCCTAGAACGTCGCTCTACGAGATCGTCAATCTCTGAGCAAGTGCGCCAAATTGATGATCCCGACAAACGCGCGATCGAAGTGGAGAACGCCATTACCGATACCTGCTTCCTCAATGCCGTGCTAGGTGCATTTCCCTTACCGGGGATCGCGATCGCTTTCGATATGTTGATCTATTGGAACCAACTCGACCTCGCCCAAACCATCGGTCAAAGCTGGGGCTACGATCGCGACAATGAAAACCTTCGCAAGGCACTCTTTGGTAGCTTGGGGATCACAGGAACCCGTATCGCCGTCAGCAATCTAGCCAAGCTCGTTCCCGTTTTTGGCATGGTCGTTGGCGCGACCACTGCCTATGCCAGTACATGGGCGCTCGGTAAAGTCGCTAACGAATATTTTGCCTCAGGTGGTGAAATGGATGCTTTTAGCCTCCGCCAAGCCTTCAAGAAAGCCAAGAAAGAGGGTGAAGCAATTTACAAAACTAAAGCCGAAGAAATTGCTGAGAAGAAACAAGCGATCGAGCCTCAAGTGCAATTGCTCAATGAGGAACTAAAGGCGGGTAGCATTACCCCTGACGAATATCAAGCGAAGTTGAAAGAACTTCTCTAATTAATTGCCCCCTAAACCTCTAATTTTGGGAGAACAAGAAAATAAATTTTTTTCAAAGTCCCCCAGAATTGGGGGATTTAGGGGGCTTGGTAAATCTAAACGAAGATAGAGAGACTTGTGTGTAAAGGCAATTCTTTAAAGATGAGCAGGTAGGAGAGAAATCGATACAATCGTCACGAAGATTATTGCCGAAAGGGTTTCAATGATCGCCACATTTTGAATTTGCGTGGTCTGATACCATTCACGCATTCCTAAAATTAATCTAAACTTAAGTAGTACTATTCCAAACGCTAAAGCCGAGAATGCATTCAGCCAATCGTAATACCAGAGTCCTGCAATAACGAAACTAGCGATCGCATGATAAATCAAACTCGGCATCAAGGAGGCAGTTTTCGGTTTACGCAGTTTCACCGTAAAAATCGCACTGCTAAAAAAGAGCGTATTCAATAGCCACAATACCAATACAGGCATAGCGATCTGGTCACTAGCGACGGCATCGGCAAAGAGTGCAGCGAGACAAACAGCAGCAAAGGTGAGGATTTCATTAGCGATCGCTTTTTGCTGACGATAGAAAACGGAGAAGTTGTCATGCTAGTTTTGATTAGATTTAGATTGCTCTAAAGCGATCGCCTTAGGAAACAGCACATTGTTTTCCTTATGAATATGTTGGTACATATCCCGCTCAAAGTTCAGTAGTCCATCCAGCATGGCGCGATAGGAGTTACAAGCCCATTCAGGTGGAGTGTAATTGTCAGTGAGTTGACTCAATTGCTCTAGTGCAACGCCTGCATCATCATGTTCAAATTCCATTTGACGAATGGGATTAGCAATCGTGCCACAATGGGAAGAGGGAATCACAGTGCTAAATTCTAACTGGCGAATCATCGGGAATAAAATCCGTTCTTCCTTCTGCAAATGTGTTGCCAGTTCTTGGGATACAGCTAAAAAGATATCCTTAATTTGAAGTAGACGCGGTTCCCGTTCGCCATGTACTGCCGCAACTTTTGTGACCATTCTTTCTAAACGAGGTAGTTCGGTATGGAGGTAAGCATGGTGGGTTTGCTCGATGTGATCAGCTAGTTCCGTCAGAGATAAAGTTGTGATGTTTAGTTCTGGTTCCTGACTTGAGGTAGCGATCGCTTCTAACTGTGTGAGAAATACTTGAGGATCAATCCCTTGTTTACGACATGCCTCATCAAGCGTTTTCTTACCACCACAGCAATAGTCAACCTTGGCTTGCTCAAACAACCGTGAAGGGGAAGGGCGATCGCGAACGATTTTGCCTACGGTGTCACTAATTTGAAAAGTTGTCATATCTTTTGATACCTCCAAAGTTTTGCAAAGCAAAACTTTGGAGAAGAAATTTAGCCATTCAAAACATCTTTCTTATGTTGTGGAGCCGCCGCTACTGCCGCCACCTCTGCCAAGAGTTCATCGGAAACTCCCATCTCCTTGAGCGTAATCATTAAATCTTCGGCAACCGCATCAAAGTGACTACTGTTTAAACCCTGCTTTTCCACTAGCTCCTTGTGAGCTTCACGCATATAGCGACCATCGTATTTATCAGTACCACCGAAGGCATAGGTGAGAAAGGCTTTTTGGTGCGATCGCTGTGTTGCCATATCGGTATCCGCAAAAAAGTGTTTGATGCGATCGTCTTGCAACACTCTTTCATAAAACCGATCTACTGCTAGGTCAACAGCCTTAGCGCCGCCGAGCTTTTCAAACAATGTTGCCATGGGATTTCCTTCTGTCTTGTGAGGACAGCATAGGAGAATATCCACTAAAATCCTTTGATTTAAGTCAAAAGCAAAAAGAGAGTTGCGGCGTAAATCTCTTTTTGACTTTGAGAAAAGATAGATCAATCACTAATCTTTTATGAAAACTTACGCTAGCGATCTCATTGAGGCAGATAGTGCATAAATCCGAATTAAGTCAATGGTTACAAACAACTCTAATTTTTCAAGGCTTATCCCTAGAGCAGCTTGAGCCACTAGTCCAAATTTCGCAACTACAAAAGTTTCAAAAGGGAGAGATGATTTTTATCCAAGATAGTGAAGCGACGGGATTTTTTGTGGTGCAAGAGGGGAGAGTCAAGGTGTTTAAAATGGCATCAAACGGTAAAGAACAAATCATGCATTTGCTAGGTGGGCGTGATTACTTTGCCGAAGTTCCTGCACTCGATGGAAAATGCTTCCCCGCATCGGCGATCGCTTTGGAATATACAGAATTAATCTTTTTCCCTCGATTAGCTTTTCTAGAACTGCTCCATCAATATCCTGCGATCGCCATCAATATGTTGATGAGTCTGGCTACGCACTCGCGTAAACTGGCGCATATGGTTGAGGAACTGTCATGCAAAGATGTACCGCAAAGATTAGCTTCTTACCTATTAGATTTAAGCGATCGCGACCATCAGGCGAATATCATCACTTTAGATGTCACCAAAACTCAACTAGCTGCGACTTTAGGAACAATTCCCGCAACTCTATCTAGGGCTTTGTATCGACTCAGTAGTGAAGGCTTAATCGCTATCAATGGCGCACAGATAGAGTTACTAGATCGTGATCGCTTACAAGAAACTAGCGATTAATTCTAGACAAGGGGCTTAAGCCCCTTGTCTAAGGTAAAAATCAAGCATCAAAAATCGATCTAACTAAACTCTTCACGACCCATACATCAATATCTTCGGTTCTGACGGCTTCAGCGATTTGATGGGCGCGATCCAAATCGGCGGCGATTGCAAACATCGTTGAGCCAGAACCTGACATCATTGCACCGAGACATTCTTGCTCTAGTAATTTGTTCTCCAAATCAACGAGTTCAGGATACTCAGGCAATACCGCCCGTTCTAAATCGTTGTATAGCAATCGCCCAATTTTAGCTGGTGCAGATTCACCACCAGAAGCGATCGCGGCAACCATTTGGCTAGAGAGAGCTTGATGTTTAGCGGGATTGTGCGCCAGCAAGCCATGCGATCGGAAAGTTTGATAGGCCCAGACAGTGGAGATCGAAATATGGCGAGGTTTGCAAACTACTAGGACTAAATCCTTGAGATCAGGCAGAGGTGACAAAATTTCCCCACGACCTGTCGCTAGAGCTGTACCACCAACTACACAAAATGGGATATCAGAACCTAACTGGGCAGCCAAATCACAAATCTGTGACTGGGTAAGTCCTAAATTCCATAGGCGATCAATCCCCACTAAAACCGCCGCCGCATTTGCCGATCCCCCAGCTAAACCAGCTCCCATCGGAATTTGTTTGTCGATCGCAATTTCGACTCCCCCAATTTCTGGAAAAGCACTTTGCATTAATGCTGCTGCTTTGTATGCAAGATTACTGCGATCGCAAGGTAATTCAGGATTAGTACAGCTTACTTGAATCTCGTCTGTACCAAGTTTCCGAAGATCAACGCGATCGCATAGATCAATACTCTGCAAGATCATCACCAAGTCGTGATAACCATCAGGACGATTGCCCGTAATCTCTAGGTAAAGATTAATTTTCGCAGCAGCCTTGAGAGAAATACGCGATGTCATTGGGAAAAAGTGCGCTTGTAGATATGTTGGAGATTTTTTTGATCAGTATCAGAACCCATACGGCGAAGCGATCGCATTTGATTTTCAACCATGAGCTTTGCATCTGCTCGCGAGACAGGCTCAAATTGAATACCTTCGGGACTATTGGTAATTAGGAAAAATAACCTTTGGGCATAGAGGGTAGTGAACAAACTACGAAACTCATCTACCCTACATAGGCGAGATAGCAAGCCAAAAGTAGGATGATTCAGATAATGTTCGGACATTTGGCGGGCTGGGAAATTTAATAATTAAGACGTGTGAATTTTTTCTGTATCGCAAACAACACAAGTTTAGCGAATATTTCATAAAAAAGTATTTAAGCCGAGACTTAGAATACTCCTAGAAATTAGACAATACAACCTATTCGACAATATTGCGATTACTATTTTGATATGTTTGGTGCGATTAATCAGGAAATGTTATCAAACCTTAATGACTTTTTGTTCAAACCAGCTTAATTGCCAAATTTCTTAAAATAGATTGCATTATCGTCTCTACAGCCCAGCTAGATCAGTTCAAGAAACCATTTTTTCTTGGAAATATGTGGATGCTGAGACTCCCAATATTACCTCTTTGCGTAAATTTCGAGCAAATTATGAGTCGATTTCTTAGTTTTCATGACTTAGCTAAATTTTTATTAGTTATTTTTATATTTACAACTGTTTTCATGACAAATAGTCAAGCGATCGCATATGAGCGTCGTCCTGTGATCCCCGCTAACGGACAACCAATTCTCAGTGGCAATATGCATGGCTCAGATTGGATAGCTGCTTCCCGTGATTCTAAGCAAGCCTATTGCGAAGAAGCCTTTGCAGCCTTCCGTGGTTCGGCTGCCCAAAGCTATATCATCAGCCATAATATCCAAAGCCTTAGCCCAGAAGGACTATGCGATCGCATGGATCAGTACTACAGTCTCGAAGAATATCTTGATGATCGCTTGGGATCAGCAGCAGCGATCGCCCCCATTTTGTTTGCTGATACACCTCTTGGAACCAAATATTAAGCTTTAATCATAAGCTTCAACCACGTCACACCTAGAGGAACAATAGTTTTCTGCAACCTGTCTGTTTAGCTACAGCTTGTCCCTAGGTATCTCTAGGTATAAGTGTGGCGCAAGCGACAGAGAAAATCATTCAGATCCGTATAATTACTCATTAGATATGTTTATGGGTATACAAAAATACACATAACATAGGCTAGAATCTGATTCATAAATATTTTTGTGGTGTGATCGCAACGTTTTAAAAGCGTTTTAAAGGAAAGTATGAGCAAACAAACTGAAGCCCCAACAAAAGAGATTTCTACATTGAACGTAACCGCCAAAAAGTTATATTCCGAAGAAGTTCAAGCTGAACTAGCGGAATTGCAATCCGACATTGATGTTCTTTTTCAGCAATTGCAAAGCTTGAGCCGTCAAAGATTGACCACCGCAGGGAGTGCTCAGTAGTGGTTGCCATACAAAACTCCTCACACACTCTTACGCCTGAGACCACCCTCCGCGACATCATTAAAACTATCCCCTCCGAATACTTTGAGAAAAAGCCTCTCAGAGCTTGGTTTGGTGTATTGTTTTCCTTAGTAGCCGCTGCGCTTGGTTATGCGAGCATTGCCTTCTCGCCTTGGTATTTGTTACCTTTCGCTTGGATTTTTACAGGTACTGCCCTAACGGGTTGGTTCGTAATTGGCCATGACTGTGGACATCGCTCCTTTTCTAACAAGAGTTGGGTAAATGACCTTGTAGGTCATATTGCATTTTTACCACTGCTCTATCCTTTTCACGGTTGGCGCTTCAAGCATGATTACCATCACCTGCATACAAATAAAATGGGTGAAGATAATGCTTGGTATCCCTTCACTGTCGAAGAGTATGAACAAGGTAAGGGACTGATTTCTGGTGTATATCGTCTAATTCGTACCCGTTTTTGGTGGATTGGATCGATTATTCATTGGGCAAATTTACACTTCGATGCCAGTCTTTATCCTGAGCGTCAACAAGAACAAGTAAAGTTCTCCTATCGCTTAGTGATCGTGTTTGGTGCGATCTCGATTCCTGCTTTGATTTACACCACTGGTTTATTAGGATTTATCAATTTCTTTTTGATGCCTTGGTTGGTTTATCACTTCTGGATGAGTACCTTTACCATCGTTCACCATACGATGCCAGATATTCAGTTTAAGAGTCCAGACAAATGGCACGCTGCAACTGATCAGCTAACTGGAACTGTTCATTGTGACTATCCAGCTTGGGTGGAATGGCTATGTCACGATATCAATGTTCACGTTCCTCACCATGTTTCTACAGGTATTCCTTCCTACAACTTGCGTCTAGCACACAAGTCTCTAGATGAGAATTGGGGGCAATATCTATACAAGACTAAGTTCTCATGGGAACTGATGAAAGATATTGGCGATCGCTGCCATATATACGATGCAGAAAAATGCTACAAGACTTTCGCTGAAGTCGATCCTGCTAAATCAATTTAGATAGAGTCGCATAAAAAAAGAAGGATACTTTGTATCCTTCTTTTTTTATGCGATAAATTTCCATTGTATTATTTATGTGAAGTAGTTATAGCCAGTAATGTTAGGAAAAATACAAAACCCAATAGAGAGTTGTGGCGCAAAGTGCCGCAACTCTCTATTGGGTTTTATGTCATGATTTGAGGGGTTATAGATATATTGATGTGCTTTGCCAATTTTTAGGAGTAAAATTTACTAGCCAATTGTTTGAACAGATTTAAGATTGGCAATATGTAACTCACTTGTGATAATAATATGAGAGACAGAAATGGGGTTTGTTTTTGCAGATTTGTTTGCTGGTATTGGTGGATTTAGAATCGCTCTAGAGGCAATAGGTGGAACTTGTTTATTTGCTTCTGAATGGGACAAATATGCCCAGAAAACCTACCAAGCTAATTTTGGGGATATTCCACATGGAGACATTACTAAGATTGATCCATCTACAATTCCAGATATTGATATATTAACGGCTGGCTTTCCTTGCCAACCATTTAGCTCCATTGGCAAACGTGAAGGCTTTGAACATCCTACTCAAGGAACTTTATTTCATGATGTGGTTAAAATCTTAAAAAAGAAAAAACCGAAGGCATTTATTTTAGAAAACGTTGAAGGATTAGTAACTCATGATGGTGGCAATACATTAAAAATTATATTAAATACTTTATCGGTATCTATCAATGGACAATATCTTTTTTTTAGTCAATCTGATGTTAGATACCATGTCTTTTGGGCTATTTTAGATGCTAAAGACTATGCAGTACCACAAGTTAGAAAAAGGATTTTTATAGTAGGAATATCTGAAGATATTTCCCAAGATGTACCTGACTTTAGTTTTCCTACCCCTATACCAAATCAAGAGTTTATTGGCTCTTACGTAGAACAAAACATCATTGGTTATTCAATATCTAAACATTTACAAGACTCATATCTATTTAAACTAGATGATGGAAAACCAGAGCTGATTGATCGAAATTCTCAGATTCAAGTAAAAACACTCTGTTCTACTTATCATAAAATTCAAAGACTAACTGGAACTTTTGTAAAAGATGGAGAAACAGGAATTAGGTTGCTTAGTGAAAATGAGTGTAAAGCAATTATGGGATATCCTCAAAGTTTTACTATTCCCGTCTCCAGAACCCAGATGTACAGGCAATTTGGTAACTCAGTTGCAGTTCCTGTTGTTCGTGAAGTCACTAAAAGTTTAATTAATTGTTTAGTAAAATATAAAGCTATTACAATGACTTCTGCTCAAAAGCGGAGTTTAATAAATGTCTAATATTAATGATGAATCTCTAGAAAAAAGTACAGTTCAACTTAATATTATTAGAGAATATTTTAAAATGCATCCCAATATTGAAATACAAACTAAAGATGTTGTCGATTGGGTGACTTCCAAGTATTTTGAACGTACTGGAAAAATATTTAGAGATCCTGATCGAGGAATTAGATCTTTATATCAGAGAGGATTTCTACAAAAAATATCCAAGGGAGTTTATAAATACGATCCCAGATATGCTCAAAATAGAGATCAAGAAGATTTTACAATCACTCAGAAGAATGAGATTTTAAAGCGTGATGGATATAAATGTGTAATTTGTGGTGCTGGTCGCGAAAATGGAGTGGATTTGCATGTTGATCATATTAAACCAAAGGATATGGGAGGTTTAGCCACAGTTGAGAATGGTCAAACTTTGTGTAGCCAGCATAATTTTCTTAAGAAAAATCTTAAACAAACTGAAACAGGCAAAAAGATGTTTATTCGGCTATACGATCTATCTAAGAAAGAAAATAATCAGGAGTTGCAAGAGTTTTGTACAGAAATTCTCCAGACTTTTGAGAATTTTAATATTAACGGACATATTGAATGGAAAAAGTGAAAAGTAGTGTCAGATCTACTTATATTCTGCAATTACTAATTGCAAAATATTTCTCAAATTGAGCATTAAATGCATCATAGTATTTTCGATTTTCTCATTAATCTTTTGTTTGGATTGTCTGCTTATTCCTATCGCGAGACTAAACCTACTTTGGAGCTTCAGATCAAAGGTTTGACTGTTCCTCTCCCGTTATTTTTTAGCTCGTCGAACTTAAGCTCACTCTGCTTGTTTGGCTTGCTGTAACTTCTTGGAATTACGGTAAACTCCTAAGCCACTAGATACTAGCCTTTTCTTTCTATCTATGTGCGAATGAGATTGCAATATTCCCGTTATTTCCCAAAACTGCTATCTTTCTCTCCAAGGATTATGAGAGTTTTAAGCAATGTGATTTTTACTAAGCATTTTGACCTTTCTATACAGGTATTAAACCCTTAATCAATCGGAATGTTGGGATTTGAACCCAAGACCCCCACTACCCCAAAGTGGTGCGCTACCAAGCTGCGCTACATCCCGCTGCATTTTTGATGCTTTTCTATCATAACATAACGGTTAGCAAAATTTGCACACTAACAAAATAAATTGCTCAAATATTCTCTAAATAGCTATGCGTAATTAAATATAAAACCCAAAAAGCTGTGGCACATGCTGCGCGTGTGCCACAGCTTTTTGGGTTTTAATGATGCCTAACTACTTACTTTCCCAAATTACGTTTGAGACGCTCAAGTTCTTCATCCATTTCCCAACGACGAAAGGTTTCTTCTAACTTGTCATTAGGATCACGGAAGGGAGGTGTGTAGAGATTGTCCCAGTTTAAGGGTGTGCTAGCGGGAGACTTTGCCTTAGCAGCTTTGGCAGCCTCAGCAATTTTCGCTTGTACCTCCTTACGTCTTTCTTGAATTTGGACTTGCAAGGCTTGGCTATCGATCGCCCGTTTTTTAACTATTTCCATCTGCGCCCAAATTTGATTGCCCTGCCGTAGCAAAGCTGCTTCACGCTCTTTGGCAAGATTTGCCAAGTCAGGACGATCAAAGGACTCAGCTTTAACCGTGCGATCGTGCCAGACACGAATTTCTTCCGCTATTTCCAGTATTCGATCCTGTAAATTTTTTTCCTCTTGCTTTGAGCTAACGATTAGCTTCGTGATTTCTTCGTCTTGTTGGCGTAACTTATCTTCGAGGATTTGCAATTCAATTTGGGGATTATTGCGAATAAACTCCTCTAGACGAGTTTCTAAAAAGCGAGATATATCCTCTAGCAACCCCATATATATTTTCCTTAGATAGTTAGATTTTGGAGACTTTTAGAACTTTTGCCCAACAAATATAGTTTTTGTTTCTCTACCACGTTTTGCCACCACCTCTTGCTGACTAACGCGAGCTAAAAACCAGCCTGTATTGCCGATCGCTTTACCTAATCCGACTGATTGCACTGAGCCATTCATATCAAACATAGCTGTGGAGCGATCGCCTAAATCCAGCACACCAATTAATGTATATGATGGCATAGGTGCAGCCGCTTGTGTGAATGTAGAGTTGGGCTTAGCACTCGTAGGCGGATTAGATGCGTCAATGGAATTGTTTGCTGTGAGAGGGGGCAAAGCTAATGGGGATGGCGCATTGCTAGTATTACTACTAGCGAGGTTAGGTGGTTGATATACAGGTACATACATTGGCTGATTCCCGTTGGCAAAGGGATTCGGTGCAACGGATAGAGGCATATTCCCTACCAAAGGTGCTGCCATCAATGGCAAATTGCTACCAATATTGCCGTTAGAATTTGCGGCGATCGCTCGATTTTTATCCGTTATATCAGACAGCATCCGCTTGATTTCATCGGCAAAGGGCTTATTGTCGGGCGCAATTTTAGAATTTGCTGGGATAACAGCTACTGATTGCCGTCCTAACCAAATACCATGATTAATTGTCCACATCACTGCCGCTAATAGGGCTGAGCTACAGGCAGCAACTAACAAAATGCGATCTAATAAATTAGGTTTTTGAACTACAGATTCAGGTGGTGTGGGTGGAATATTAGAAGGTGGTTCTGGATTCCGCATGATGTAGGGTTGAATCCAGAGAACATCTTGTTTAGAAATCGGTGGTAAAGAAATATCTGCCAGATTGAGCTTGGTAATATTAACAGTATCTTTGGATGTGGCAACATCGCGATGTTCTGGCTCAATTTTGGATATGGCAACTATATCTGAACTAGATGCTTTTGCTGAGGCATAGGGAGCAGATTGTTTCTGTGCTTTTTTAGCTTTTGGCGATCGCTGCTTGGCGTAATCAACATGAAGAGTACTTTCCACCTCTCCAAATAGATCATCCATTAAGTTATCTACGTTGTCTGTATAGGCATCAACGTCTTGCGTTACATAAAATTGATTTTTATCTGTATCTTGCATCATATGCCGACCTTACTCACTCCATGATTCACACGCACTCACCACAAAAACTGCCATACTCAAAAAAGTGCTGTTGGAATAGCTATTTTAGCCAAATTAGAATACTTGAAAGTTGTCTCTCACAAAACAAGAAGAAATAACACTGGTAAGTGATACCACAGATCGACTCTGAAAGCTACAACTTTAGGCTAGATTTCGCAAATCTTTTTATAGTATTGAACAATAAAGGCAGCGCTTGGCGCTGCCTTTATTGTTCTTTTGAAAGTGCTGCGAAGCAGCACTTTCAAATTTTTATTGGAAATTTTAAATTCTGACTAGATCAGGGTATATGGTCAAAACTTCATCATTAGTGAGAGTGTATTCTTCAGATTGGGGCTCCCAGAGGATTTCCACAGCTAAGAGATTATCTTCAGGGACGGAACCGATCGCTGATAGTGCAGATGACAAATCCTCTGAGGAGCGTAAAGTCGGTAACTTACTGAGGGAGTCGCCAGCGACTGCTAATAGGATAGTGACTACAATATATTCGCTAGGATCTTCAAGGCTCAAACTACCTTCACTAGGTAAAGCTGCCGAAGTTTTGCCTTGAAGTACTCGACCACCAACATTACTTAAAACTTCTGTGTTGAGCTTGCTGCGCTCAGACATAACTAAGCTATTAAATTTTTGCTCAGCAAGGGCAAACTTTGTATTTTCGCTAGCACTGCTGACGTAAACCCAATACTCAGGATGACGCATCAAGGAAACTGCTGTTTCGCGAGTAACGACAGCTAAGCCTTCAACGGATGAAGTATCCGACTCTAGCGCCAAACGGGTTAATTCTTGTTGTAGCGATCGCGCTGAAGAAAGTAGACCTACTTGGATTTTGGCAACGCTCACTTTGCTGTCCATACCTGTAATGCCTTCGCCATCACCACGCCCACGGAAGGCTTGCATGATTGCACCTGCAACAATTACCAGCAATAACAGGCTAAATAATCCGCCACCGAAGCCACCACCAAAGAACATGGGGAAAAAGAAGAATCCACCACCAGTGTTAGGGCTATATAGGGTGTTGCCGCCACTATAGTTGCTATATGACCGAGAAGGGCTAGAAGGCATTGAACGACTTGGAGCTGATCGAAAAGCACTACCGCCAACGCGACCACCTGCACGCTTAGCCAACGCTTCATGGGCATTGCCAAAGATTGTCATTGCGACTAGAGCAACGACTAAAAGCGATCGCGTCCAGACTTTGACGCTAGCTTTTGCTTTTTTCGCAACTTCTGGGCTAAAAACTTTCATGGGTAAAAGCGACATAACTAAAAATTTTATTCTGAATGTTCTAATAGCTATTCTAACTCTAGTCAAGAAAAGTCAAAATTTCTAAATCTTACAAATGTAAAGCCTACAGAAAAAATAGTATTTCCCAAAAGCTCAATGGTTGACTTGAAAATACTATTTATTGAAAAATTACAATACTAGATTTACCTAATCCTCTGGGCATAATTAAAAAAATAGAGTAAGCAATCTGTGATGTGTGTTGTGCGTGAACCAAGTTTTTTTATATATTAGCTTTAATTGCACTCATCTATTTCAAGCTTCAACAGGATGTATATAAATCATTAAAAAGACTGTTTTTTATTACAGCCAATATAGTTGTTTTTATATTCTCTTGAACCCTCCATAATATTTCCGCCATATAGAAATATTATGAAATATCCATTTCGTGAATCAGATCAATATTTTCTAATATTTTGTCTGGAAAATATTCTAGTAATATTCCTAAATCTGGCGACCCCAAAGGAATGACGGCAGATACATGTCTTGAAAGAGTAGATAATAAATAACCATCATTAACATGAATAGAAAGAAAATTAGGCTCTCCATTACTTACATCAATATCTTGTTCAATGATCAATCCTAACGCAATATCCATTATCAAAGAATTAAGTATATCTAGTTCTGAACTGTCACCTACTATGAGAATAGTCATCAAGTTCTTCTGAGGATGAGATAAGATTATTTCAAGACAGCTAGTTAAATATTCAGAAATCTGTTCTTGTGGTTGTAGCCAATTGGGAACAATTAATAGGTTTATAGGTCTTAGGTTGTCTAAATATTCTTGATATTTAACTTGTACATCTTTTTTAATAGCCTTTAGGACAGCATGAACATGTACAACATTATTCTCAGATTGCTGTTCTAAACTCACTATGCTAAATTTACCTTGAAATCCATAGCTGTGACAAAGCTTCAGATATTCTGGATATTCAATACAGTAATATAAAAAGGAATTGAGATTCCAAAAGCTTACATGGGTAGGATCTTGGAATGCACCTCTACCATCTGTAGATGGTACACGAATATCAATTAGGGCATTAGGCTTCGATATTCTCCATATTTCATTCATCGTGTGAATTTTATTATCTAAATGCTCTATAACATCATGCGCTCGAATGATATCAGCGCTGTTATCGCTAAAAGGAAACCTGCGGTTTAAATTAGCTACTACATCAATATTTGGACTTGCATAGATATCAACACCAATAAATCCTTCTGGTTTCCATATTCCACAACCAAGATCGATACAAAGAGGATCAGGCATATTTTTTACTGATGAATTAATTTTAAAAATCATATCTTCTACTATAGATAAATAGCTATATTTACGACTAACATCTTGATGTAATGCTTCAGCAATATCTATACGTTCTTGATAATGATCTGGATGTAAATAATATGAGATCTTTTCGTTTAATTCTTCGATAGACTTATATGATATTTCTTTGTGAACTCCAGTTAGCGATTCTAAGTCTGAACGCCAATCTGTCAGAACAAAGCCTCCACTAGCAGCAATATCAATTACACGATTAATAACTGCACTATCAAATTGAAGAGATGTTATATTTAAATTGATTTGTGAATTTCGATAAATATTCTGAGCAAAAAAATCTTCTTTTTGAGGAGGATAGTATCTAATATTCTCCTTATCAATTATTAAACTACTATCTTTTCCATGTATATAGGAAGGATCTCCACCTATAATATCTAAGTTGGCATTATCAATTCTTTTAACGATTTCCCCCCTAAATCCGTTAGATTGTATATGTAGATTAGAAATATAGAAATATTTGATACTTAAAAAATCGATTAGCTCACTAGATCCTTTCAACTGCATATTTGCAAATTCTGAAGCATAATCACCTAGTTTCGTATCTAGATTAACAATTCGCCTCCATACATGAGACTGTATAAAGTGGGAAAAGGGGTTTCCCTCAATTGTATTAGATAGGCTAGGTAGTAAGTGACCTAAAAATGATAATTCATGCCTATAATTTTGAATTGGAGAGGAATATTTGATAAATTCTGAAGCATGAGAAATAGAAAAAGTATTATCAATTCCTAAGCTCCTCAAATCCACAAAATTATCATATTCAAGGCAAAAATGATAGCTTTTATCTCTTGTTCGATAGAAAGATATAAGCTTGTTTTGAATCATTCTTGAGTCATATAAATCACTAAAAATATTGTTATGGTGGATAAAAATTATAGGTGTATCGACTTTCTCAAATAGAAATCCATCTATATGTTCCTGATAGCTTGCTAATAAACTACGAGGATCTGTTAAGAGAATAAAATCTGGATTTTCTTCTCTTATTAGTAATAGGTAATCTTCTATAGATGAAATATGCTCTAAATCGGCAACAACTAATGTGTGTCCAAGTGTTAGCAACACTTGTTTGAATGCATTTTGGATTCTTTGATAGATGGGAGTACGAGATTTTTCTAGTAAAAACTTAGAAGAGTTTGAAATAATCACAAAAGTAAAAATATTATCTGTTTACTGTAGTTTATATTTTTTCTGTTCTCATGGTTATAAGCACAGAAAAAATAGATAATAGGCAGAACTCTAGCACAACATTTATTTCACAATTGTTAAGCCTTTAATATCATATCAAGTTATATGGAACTGCTACCCTAAAATATTCTAGCTTATATAGCAACTCTAAATGGTGTGTGGAAATGCACCATTTAGAGTTGCTATGATATTGTCATTTTAATACTTCAAGTAAGCTATTAGGTGGCAATCTCCGATATAAAATCATGTATATGTTTATTAGACAGATTTTTTCTTTCTAATAAACATTAGAGGATTAGAGGAATGGATAATTAGGCAGAACCTTGACTTTTGGACTATATCCCCTATAGTCAGATTAGGTAGAAAAGTTCTGTCTAATACATAGTTATATATATTTATTGACATACGATCTGAGGATGTTTTATGAACCTATGGCAAGATTTCTTGACAAACGATCAAAGAATCATTCATAAATGGGTTCATTATTTCCCAATTTATGAAAGGTTTTTTTCATCTTGGAGAAATAAGTCGCTAGTATTCATTGAGATTGGAGTTAGCCAAGGCGGATCATTACAAATGTGGCAACGTTTTTTTGGTCCTATGGCAAAAATAGTTGGAATCGATATTGATCCCAAATGTAAAGATTGTGAATCACCAGGTATCTTTGTTCGTATTGGAGATCAATCCAATCATATGTTTCTTGCAGAGATTATTGATGAATTTGGAGTGCCAGATATTGTTTTGGATGATGGAAGTCATCAAATGGCAGATATAGAGAGTAGTTTTCAATTTTTTTATCCATTAATGTATAAAAATGCAATATACATGGTTGAGGATTTACATACTGCGTATTGGGAAGAATATGGGGGAGGGATTGACAAAAGTGAAACTTTTATAAATTTCTCGAAAAACTGTATTGATAGGCTAAACGCAGATCATACAAGAGGAAAGCTTGAGCCAGATCTGATTACAAGAGAAACATTTGGGATCAGCTTTTTCGATAGTATAGTTTGCTTTGAGAAAGGTGATGTGTGGTTGAAGAATGCGCCTATGATCGGGAGAAAAAGCTAATCCAAATCACGGCAATTGTCTAAACTATTAGGTATATAGTTAAAGCATGATCGACGTATTTATATCTTTTAAGTTGTCATAAAATGAGCATTTCAGAACCCATCTTCTATTAATTTACAGGGCTATCTCATAAAAAATTGGAATCCTTGCTAATCAAGAGCTTTAAAAAACTATGAGTAAAAATACTTGTAGCTGAACTCCTTACAGACTAAACGATTTATTTTCTGTGTGGTAGCTATGATTCGGTTGTACTTTTTATCTCAAGAATAAGAATCACCATTCTAAAATTTCCGTCTAAGAATTATGGTTATAGGCAACGTTGTATTTCTGAATTTTATTGTTGCTAGTATTCCTGCGATTCAAAGCAAACGCATCCTATTTTGGTAGTCCTAAAAAGGAAAGGATTTAAATAGGTAAGGATAGGCGGTGCGCCGCCCATCCTTACCTATTTAGCACTACCCCTATTTTTTAGTATGGATTTTATGTTGAATTCAGTGATTATGTGCTTTTTTCCTAAGTACAGGACAAAAATTTAATGGAGTTAAAGAAGGCTTGAGAATTGAGATGTAAGTCAAAGATGATGTGACGAAGGAAATCAAAACCAAGGCGAAAAATGCTTTTAGGAAGACGACCGTGTTTTTTAGGCTTGAGGGGATTTAGTTGAGCCAACCAAAGCCCAGAAGAAAAAGCCCAACATAAAGCCAGAGTAAGCAAAGCAATTAGTTTGGAAAGACGTTCAGGATCTTGAAGATGAGTGGACTCCAAACAAAAGCCACGGGTTTTAAAGCACCCGAATAAAGTCTCAATAGCCCAACGCTTGGCATAGTCAGCAATAGCCGTATCAGGGTCATGAGTCGTCGCGACAATTAATAAATCGCCATCATCAAGACGCATAGCGGCTATACGAAGCCAATGGTTCCAAACCTTTCTGGGCTTGGACAATACTTTGGACTGACCAACTTGGAGGTCTTGAAAACAAATGTCGGCACGCAGTTTTTTCTGCCCGTCATTGAGCAAAGTATTTTTACGAATGCGGATACGAAAACGGTTACATGGTTCACACAACAAGTAATCTAACCAATCCTCACCGACAAACTCTCGGTCTGCACTCAAAAAGTCGATTTTGCGGTCTCCAAATATTTCCAGAAATCGATTACACAATTCACAGCGCTCACGGGTGTTTGAGTTACCTTTTTTGTCCAGCATCATCCATACCAACGGGAATGCAATACCGTAATGCACTATTCCCAATGTCAGCACATTAAACACGGTTTTACCGAATTCCCAATCGGTGCGGTCGATAGAAATTACCCAAGGTTCGGGGATTTGCATGACTTTGACGACCATGAGTGCGATCTTTTCATAGTCCACTTCAAAGTCTCGAAAAAATCTCTGTAACCTCTTATAGTGTGATTCGACTTTGGCATAACCACTAAATCCTGTGGCAATTTCAGCTAGGTTTACTGTCTTTACTCGCATTAGCGCGATCAAGAACATGGACACAAAGGCTAGTCTTGCTCTATTCCATTGCAGATGTTGCTGCAACTTTTCTCGGAATAGGTTAATCTCTTTCATAGGGGTTTTATTTACGATGTGGTTATCTTTTATAAAACCCCTCCCTGCCTACTTTTGCAACTTTTTGTCCTGTACTAAGGCTTTTTTCATAAAGTATTGAAATCATTACTAGTTAAACATTCTAGGATTTGCATGCGTTTACCTTGGTGAAAATTAGTTGTCTAACTTATTCATGTTTGCTAGCCAATCCATCACGCGATCGCCGAGCGAAACACCATCGAGGCGATCGATTTCGCGGACACCTGTGGGGCTAGTCACATTTACTTCTGTAAGATAGCCGCCGATTACGTCAATACCAACAAACATTAAGCCATCACGTTTGAGGGTGGGTGCAAGCTGTGTGCATATTTCCCTTTCGCGAGGCGTAATATCTACTTGCACTGCACTGCCGCCTGCTGCCATGTTGCCACGAAACTCTCCTGATTTAGGAACCCGATTTACTGCACCAATTGGTTCACCATCAAGGAGAATGATCCGTTTATCACCCAATTGAGCATCGGGCAAATATTCCTGCACCATCACAGGTGTTTTACCAATATTGGTACTGATTTCGATCAGTGAGTTAATATTGCGATCGCCTACTTCGAGAAATAAAATTCCTTCACCACCTTTACCTCCCAAGGGTTTCATTACGGCTTTACCTTCCGCTTTCACAAAGTCGATGATTGTACCTTTATCGGCAGTGACAATTGTTTTCGGGATTGCTCCTGTAAACTGCAATGCATACATTTTTTCATTTGCTGCACGAATGCCCTGTGGTGAGTTGAGAACTTTGGTTTTACTGGTATCTACATAATCGAGAATATAGGTTGCATAGAGATATTCCGTTGTTACGGGTGGATCGGGGCGCATCCACACAAATTGCATAAGCTCTAACGGCTGAAATGCTCCTTCTGCAACTTCATACCAAGGATATGGAACTTGCCATTTGCCATCTACAAGAGGAATAGGATTAATCTTGGTCGCTTGGAGAAAAGCCCACGCTTTACCGTTCTTGACACTGAGCGTATTCATATCCGTGATAAATACTTCATAGCCCTTGCGACAAGCCGCTTCCATAAGGGCAACGCTGGTATCGTGAGCGGGATCGAGTCTAGCGATCGGATCGATAATAAATGCAAGTTTCATTTTTAGTGATTTTTAGTGATTAACCGTAAGCAGAGTTAGTGCAGGCTTTACCTGCACCAACTCTAACAAAAACCTATAGGACTTACGCAATGCTAACGAGTTTACTGGGTTTCAAGGAGATGTGGTGTGGGCTTTGCCTGCACCACATCTCCTTGATGCGTAAGTCCTATAATAAATGAGCCTTTGGCAATAGGAGATGACATTCATGGCTGTAAATCATGTACTAATTGGAATATCTGGAGGTATTGCTGCTTATAAAGTTTGTGAAGTGGTTTCTAGTTTGGCAAAGCGTGGCGTTGAAGTACGAGTCATCCTCACGCGATCGGCTGCCGAATTTGTCACTCCCCTGACCTTTGCTACCCTGTCACGCCAACCTGCCTATACTGACGCTGATTTTTGGCAACCAATAAATGGAAGACCTCTACACATTGAACTAGCGGAATGGGCAGATGTATTTTTGCTTGCACCTGTGACGGCAAATACTTTAGCGAAGCTAGCCTATGGTATGGCGGATAATTTGCTGACAAATACTGTCCTTGCTTCCAGTTGTCCAATTCTTTTTGCGCCAGCGATGAATACAACCATGTGGCTACAACCCACTGTGCAGGAAAATTGGCAGAAGTTATTAAAAGATTCTCGCTATACCGCGATCGCACCGACGGATGGTATTCTCGCCTGTGATGCTGTGGGTACTGGGCGCATGGCAGAACCAGAAATAATTTTGGAATATCTCGAATCTTTTCTATTTACTCAAGGCAAACGGGATTTACAAGGGAAAAAGATTTTAGTTAATGCAGGAGGAACTCGCGAATTTATCGATCCTGTTCGCTTTATCGGTAATCCATCGACAGGTAAGCAGGGTATTGCGATCGCTAAAGCTGCAATCCATCGTGGCGCAACAGTTACCCTCATAACTACATCTAACTCCCCTCTTCCTATGGGAGAAGCGCCACCATCGGTGAGGGTAGTCCGCACTTCCGCAGAAATGCACCAAGTCATGCTCGAAGAGTTTCCCTTTGCCGATATCACGATCGCCGCTGCCGCAGTTGGGGATGTGCGGTCTAAAATAACCAGCGATCGCAAGTTGCCAAAATCAGAATTGCCCTTAAATCTAGAGCTTGAATATATTCCTGATATCGTAGCTGATCTATCTAAACGTAAACGTCCTGACCAAATCTTAGTAGGATTTGCCGCACAAACTGGAACAGAGCAAGAAGTTATGGTTGCGGCAAAAGATAAATTAATACGGAAAGGATTAGATGCGATCGCTGCTAACGCGGTGAATAGTTCTCAAACTGGGTTTGGCACAGATACTAATCAAGCCACATTTATTAATAAAGATGGCAAGTTTCTCTCTACACCACTTTGTTCTAAATTAGAACTTGCTCACCGATTGTTAGATTTTCTCCTATAAAAATGACGCGAAGCGTCATTTTTATATCAAGCTATGCTGCTCCGTTTGCGAGATTCTTTGTATGAGGTGGTGATATTACGTAAACCTGACTTCACCATTTGCTGTTCTAAAATCGCGAAAAAGCGGCGGCGATCGCTACCTGTGACCACAGCTTGATTATGTGCCTCCGCAAGTGCTACAGGATAGCCATAGCCTTTCTGGACTTGGGCGAGAATGATTTGCAAAGCTTGCGATCGCAGTTCTCCATCAAGAGCAGTCCAAGCTGGCATCTCGATTCTGGCAATTTCTGTCCCCACATGGAGATAACAAAAATAAATCTGATGTTCGCCATATTCCTGTAAAATCCTTGCCTGACTTTGCCATAGAGGACTGCATTCGCCAACTTTTAATAAACGGCTCCATAATGTACCATCGCGCAAGGGTTGAATTTGGCTACAAGGAGCAGCATCGAGTGGTTTTGTAGAACAGTGCGTATGACAATCAGGTTGCTCGAAAGGACAAATTTGCAAGCGCAAAAAATTAGTCGCTTCCGCAGCACGGGGGGCGCTGATATATCCTGCAAGAGGAATCCGTTGAGATTTTAAAGCATCCCATGCGGTGAGAATATCTGGTAAAAGCTGCGATCGCGCATCGGCAGGAATCTCATCAAGCTCCCAATGAACTAAGGCTCCATCGCTAAAAGCTATCATTGGTGACTGAGGATAAGTCGAAATTGTCGTGATCGCTAAATTAGCTAGAGCGACATTCTCGGCAACGGTACGCTTTAGAGTCATCCATTGTTCTGTCTGAATTCCCCATTGACGTGCTTTATAGAGATCTTCTGTTTTATAAAAAACTTCAGGAACATTATCGAGTAAGGGATAGATGCCAGAATTATAGTAAATGGCAACTCGACCAATATTAATCAAATAGCAATAGGCGATTTCATGGCGGCTAGGGGCAATCTGTGAGCCATCGGTGGCAAGAACAATATGTGGTGTGGTTATGGGAGATATTGCTTGGATTTGCCCTAGAGGTTCTACTGGTTCCGCGCAATTAAATATGAAGCGATCACGCCATAGTTCACTATGCTGACAAAGATGAGATTGATTGGTAATGGCTTGAGTAAATATAGTTTCTGCGCGATCGAGTTTGTCTGTCAATTGCTGAGCTTCCTTCTGCAATTGTTCAGACATCCCTTGCATCTGTCCCATCAATTTCTGTAAATCCAGCATAGTTATCTCTAAAGTTCAAGAGAACAGGAAATGCAATCATCTCACTTTGAGCATAATTTACATCAATGTACTACTTAATGAATAGGTTGTAACTTTTTTGGCGATCGCTATTGCATTCTTGTAGTACGCGTAGTATAAATGTAGTGCAACATAGTTCAAGCGCGTAGAACGCCTAGTCTAATTGCGATTACAGGTACTACTCCAGTATTTGTGTAGCAATTAGAAAAGGAGATGCAGCCTCGCAAACTGCTGAATTCCTTTATGCAATGACTTGCCTATTTGGGCTGAAGCATTCAGGGTTATTGCTACCAAACAGATGCTGCTTGTTCGCATGTAGCATCTATCCCCAAAACAAAACTCTCAATTTGAATTCTGCCTATGGCAAAATTCAAATTCGATAAAACTCTCAATTTAAATTTTGCCTATAGCAAAATTTAAATTCGATATATTGACGGGTAGCTCAGTGGTAGAGCATTGAAAACATCCTTTTTCGTCACTTACCTGCAAAGGTCGCAGATTTAGGGTTATCGCCTGAAACGCCAAGTGTCGAGGGTTCGAGTCCCTCTCCGTCAATTGGGAGTTTGATTTTGAGTAATGTTTTGGAGAGATAGTTATGCGATCGCAATCGAAACTTCTCTTTGCCCAAGATAAAAATGTGTTGTGCGAAGCACAACACATTAATTCAAGGGACGAATTGGCTAGGTTTATCGCTTTGGTTGCATCACCTCCATGAGGTGATTGGGTTCAATTCCCATCCCTTCCTAAACTAGATGTTTTGCCTGCGGGTTGCCATCTTTCCTTAACAAAGCACAAAATCAAAATTCCAAATCGGTAGTCCTAAAGAATAAATGAAGTGTTGCGCGTAGTGTGGCACTTGATTACTTAAAATCGCTACTTCTTTAGCTCTACCCCCAATCTTGGGGTGGATAGTTCAACTGGTAGAACACACTTTTGCCCGAAAGGGACGCAGACTTTAAGGTTATCGCTTTTAACGATTCCCCCCTTTATGTCGCGAGATGTGGGTTCGAGTCCCATTCCACCCCCTCTAATAGCTTTTGGCAGTTAGCAATTAGCTTTTAGCTTTTTAAAAATTTTAATTGCACTTGCAGTGCAATTAAAATTTTTAAAAAATATCCTTCTTTTTGGTCGAGGCGAAGGAAGTTCTCTTTAACTTTTCCCTTACGGGACGGAGAATGTCATGTCTTATAAATTTTTATTCCAGAAACCCAAAGGTACTCCTCA
Source organism: Pseudanabaena yagii GIHE-NHR1 (assembly GCF_012863495.1). Classification (NCBI taxonomy): domain Bacteria; kingdom Bacillati; phylum Cyanobacteriota; class Cyanophyceae; order Pseudanabaenales; family Pseudanabaenaceae; genus Pseudanabaena; species Pseudanabaena yagii. The sequence goes on along the minus strand of NZ_JAAVJL010000001.1, from coordinate 591,068 downwards.
AACTCAAGCGATTGCAGGTCGTGAAGCTGAAATGATCCAAGGGCGATCGGGTGGCTTTGCCTTTGATGCGGGGATCTGGCGCATGTTGCGTCGTTGCTTGCTGATTGGTACGGCTCAAAGCGCCTACTACGCTAGCAAGCACGAACTGTCCGCCGATTTCATCGATACGGTACAGAAATGTGTCGCCGAAGATGCCGATCGCGTGGCTAGCGAAATTCTCTATGCTAGCGATGGTCGGGCGGTGAATAACAGCGCTCCGATTCTGGCTCTAGTTTTGCTATCGATGGGTGACAGCCAAGCAGCGAAACGGAACTTCATGGAAATCTTTCCGCAAGTTGTCCGCACGGGTAGCCACTTCTATGAATGGATAAACTACACCAAGTCCATGCGTGGCTTCGGTAAAGTCATTCGTGAAAGCGGTAAGACATGGCTCTCCAATCCCGACACCAAGGCGCTCGCCTATCAATTGCTGAAGTACCAACAACGGCAAGGCTTCTCGCACCGTGATGCGTTGCGTTTGTTTCACGTCAAGCCTGAAACTGACGATCAACAAGCGCTCTATCAGTGGGTGGTCAAGGGTTGGGATGAACTTCCTTCAAAAATTCCATCGGACGCGCTGGCGCAAATCTGGTGGTATGAATGGCTAAAGCGTCACCCTGACAAGACCCATGAAGCGATCGCGAAGGGTAAACTCACCCATGAAATGGCGGCTCCCATCGGACAGATGGATGTGCGTGCATGGCAGTTGCTCTTTAACGAAATGCCTATCGGTGCATTGTTGCGGAACCTTGGCTCCTTGACCGAAATTGGTGTCTTGACTGCGAAAAACAAGGATAACTTGAAGCATGTTGCCAATGTGTTGAACAATCGCGATCGCCTGAAGAAGGGACGCATTCACCCCATTGATGTTTTGAAAGCTCTCAAGACCTATCAATCGGGTGGTGCGCTCGGACGTAGCCAAAAGACTTGGGAACCAATTCCTCGCATTGTCGATATTCTGGAAACTGCTCTGGAAATGTCCTTCGATGCGATCTCGCCTACGGGTGCGACTTTCCTCCATGCGATCGATGTGTCGGGTTCGATGTCTTACTACACCGTTAGTTCTATTGGTCTGACCTGCTGCGAAATTGCGGCAACGATGGCTTTGGCAACGGTGAAGGCGGAAACCAACTATGCGATCCGTGGATTTGCGACCGACTTCCGCGATTTAGGAATCACTAAAAAGGATTCCTTCACATCGGCAATGCAAAAGGCATCGAACCAAAACTTCGGTGGTACGGATGCATCGGTGGCCTACGATTGGGCGATTAAGAATAAGTTCTATGCGGATGTGTTCTGCTTCTGGACTGATTCCGAATCTTGGGCAGGTCGTCGTCATCCTAGTGAAGCCTTGGCTGAATATCGCCGCAAGGTGAATGCTAATGCGAAGGCAATCTATGTGACCTTGGCTCCCTATAAGCTTTCGCTAGTCGATCCTAAAGATCCTAATTCTTGGGATATGGGCGGTTTCGATCCCGCAATGCCCCGTGCGATCCAAATGGTAGCAATGGGTGAAGTCTAAAAAAAAGGAGTCGCTTTGCGACTCCTTTTTTTGTATTTGGGAATTCTTGCGATGTTTGGAGGCTAGGGCTGGCACAGGGGCGCAGCCCCTACGTCCACACAATTTAAATTTGAATTTCTTATGTAGGGGCAATCCCCCCGTGGTTGCCCCTCTTGGCTAGCAGCTTAGGCAACCTCTGCTGGTTCCCTTGTTTCCAAGGAAAGACCACCTGCACGGATTCCTTCCATTTCCTCTAATACCTGTAAGTATCGACCAGTAATAATTCTCGCGCCACGACGATGGGTAAAGTAGTTCCATCCCCATTGAACCATTACAAGAAGCTTATTATCAAATTCAATCAGATAATAAACATGCACAAATGTCCAAATAAACCACGCTAACCAACCCTTTAGACGGATAAACTTAAAGTCCACAACCGCCTCATGGCGACCAATTACAGCTAGGCTACCAAAATCCCAATACTTGAATTTTGTAGGTTCCTTTTCTTGTACCTTCGCCTCAATATGATGCGCGACATATTCACCCTGCTGCATCGCCACAGGCGCAACCCCTGGAAGTGGGCGATCGCCTTGATGGGGATAGTTCGCTAAGTCACCAATCACATAGACATTAGGATAATTGGCGATCGACATATCAGGCTGGACAACTACACGACCAACGCGATCTAGTTCAGCATTCAGGCGATCGCCTAATACTTTCCCCATCGGTGAAGCCTTGACACCCGCCGCCCAGAGAATGGTTTGGGCTTGGATTTGCTCAACTTGCTCACCCAATTTAAAGGTAACGACATTATTTTCAATATTCGTCACCATCGCGCTAGTTTTAACTTCCACGCCTAACTTCAGCAGAGATTGTTTCGCCGCCTCAGAGAGTTCCGCATGGTATGGAGGCAATACGCGATCGGTTCCTTCAATCAAGATGATTCGCGCTTTTTTTGTGTCAATATTGGTGAATTCATCACTGAGGGTGCGATGGGCTAGTTCGGCTAAGGTTCCTGCGAGTTCCACGCCAGTTGGACCTCCACCGATGACCACGAAGTTCATCAATGCTTCTTTAAACTTAGGATCATGGGTCTTTTCGGCAGCTTCAAACGCACTCAGGATGCGACGACGCATATTAATCGCATCTTCAATGGTTTTTAATCCAGGAGCTTGCTCTGACCATTGATCGTTACCAAAGTAATGGTGACTAACTCCTGTTGCCACGATCAGCGAGTCATAGCTTATGTCTAAGTGATTTTTTAATTTAACTACCTGCGCTTGAGGATCGATATCTAGCACTTCGCCCATGACGACGCTGGTATTTTTGTTTTCGGCGAGGACTGCCCGCAATGGTGAGGCGATATCGGCGGGGGAGAGGCTACCTGTGGCGACTTGATAAAGTAGGGGCTGGAAGAGGTGAAAGTTACGTTTGTCGATGAGGGTGACTTTAACAGGAACCTTTGATTTACCTAGCTTTTGGGCGGCATATAGTCCCCCAAAGCCGCCGCCAATAATAACAACATGATGGGGTGCGCTTTCATTTTGAGTACTTAGAGACATGGCAAGTTTTTAAGTTGGGTGTGATGTTTTTGCTGGTGGCATCTTTAAAAAATTATTACATATGTAAATAAAAATATCTTTTTGTATCTTTTTTGTTCTGGATGGTAGCGATCGGATAGTAAATCTGCAATGAATTACGAGACTCAAAGTTTACGCAAGATGAGAAAACTATTGATGCCCATTTCATCAGGGTGTGGGTAGTGGCTTAGGTTGTATTTCTACATATGTATTTTTCAACTTAGAGACGTGCAGCTAAATAATAGACTAAAAAAGTAAATCTAAAAATTTAATGTTTTATAGATTTGGTGGTATTTTAGACTTCTCCTGTATCTTTATATCTGTCTTGTAGTTCAGGCTAGGTAAAAGTTTTTTCTAAATTACGATAATTTAAATGGCTTCAATTCATACCTAAGGAAGTAGTTTAACGTTGAGCTGTGAGATTAGTTTTTTCTAGCCAAGCAAAGTGTCTCGTCAAAAAATCGCGTAAAATAGAAAAATATTTCCTCAGATTACATTTCTTTCTCTGACACCCAAAAATTAGACGTTATGCCTCCGATTAAAAAACGACTCACTGACCTAGAAGATTTGCTGGAAAGGTACTACGAAAAACTTGCCGAGCATGAACAAGAACTATCGATAAGTGCCAGTCCAAATGTCCGAAATGAGGCTAACCAGAGAATCAATCGGGAAATTATGCCGAGCATTCGGAAATATGAGGCAGAGTACTGGTCTTTATTAAGACCATTTGCAAATGCAAGAGAAATTGCTGAACCAGAAGCTCAGACTGCAATTGCAAGCATCATTCAAAATGCTGAAATTATTCAACATTATCAGATGCTAGATGAGGTTTTGCAAAAAGTTCAGGAACTTATAAATAAGTTGAACGAACCAGGAACAGCAGCCACAGCGAAGGCAGAGTTCGCGTTAACCGTTATTCCAGGAATACTATTGTATAAGTTTGAGCTAGATACAGAAAACTTCCTAAGGCAAATGTTTCGCCCGTTAATGCGGCTATTTGGTGCATCCGCAAAAAAGTAAATTGCTCCGATATTTCGCCTTATCGGGGCTTAGATTCTTTTAGAGAGGAACACGAACAGTGGTTTTTCGGGCGCGAGAGCATGGTAGCAGATCTATATGAAAAGTTGCTTTCTCGATCTCTGGTCGCTGTAATGGGCGCTTCGGGAAGTGGCAAGTCTTCATTGGTATTTGCTGGATTACTGCCTCGGTTGAGAGTTGAGGGATGGTTGGTTGAAAATTTTCGCCCAAAAACTAATCCATTTTATGGTTTGGCAGAAGCATTTGTAAGATTGATTGAACCAGATTTATTAGGTAGTCAGTTGGTAAAGGAAGCTAGCGATTTATCTGAATTCATTAAACGTAAAGGCATAAGCGAAGTAGTCGCAAGCCTGACGCACAAGTACGCTAGAAAATCTCTTTTGATTGTAGTTGATCAGTTTGAAGAAATATTTACATGTAAAAAGCAAGAACAAGAACATTTTCTAAAAGTTTTATTGGATGGACTGACGAAGATATCAGGTTTCAAACTAATTGTTATATTGAGGGCAGATTTTTGTGGTCAGGCTTATGGAGAAAGAACTTTAACCGATGCATTTCAAGATGCACAATTTCTCGTGGGACCGATGAACTTGAAAGAGTTTCAAGAGGCGATCCAGCAACCTGCAAAGCTAGAAGGGCTAGAGCTAGAGCCAGGATTGATAGATAGGTTATTACAAGATGTAGGAGAAGAAGGGCAAGAGTCTAGAAATTTACCTCTATTGGAGTTTGCCCTGACTAAATTATGGGAACGGCAGAAAAATGGACGGCTGACGCATCAAGCCTACACTGATATCCATGGTGTTAAGGGAGCGTTGGTACAACATGCCAATCAAGTTTATGCTCGATTGTCTAGAGATCAACAACAGCAAGCTTCGCAGCTATTTACAAGGTTGGTAAGACTTGGATCTGGAACAGAAGATACAAGAAAAATTACCACCCGATCAGAGATAGGAGATTGGGAGTTAGTGACAATTTTGGCGAATGAGCGACTGGTGATGACGGGACGAGATGAACAGCTTCAAGAAGACACAGTGGAGTTGATCCATGAGGCGTTGATTCGAGAATGGAAACTATTGGAGCAATGGGTAAGTGAAAATCGGAATCTACGGCAGCTGATCCAAACCGTTGAAGATGCACGCAAAGTTTGGCTAGTTGGAAAGAAAAGAGAAAATTTGTTGGAAGGGCGTTTACTTAAAAATGCCAAGCAGTTATTGGATAACAGGATAGATATAGGCATATCTAAAGGTATACAATCTTTCGTCCGATGGAGTTTGTTGTGGCGTAGATTGCAAATTGTTGCATTATTATTAATTCCACTCTTAATAGTGGGTATGCCAATAGAATATTTCTCGCGTGAGGACTCTGTGAAGCAGGATTATTTTCGGATGGAGATTTCTTCAGAACAAGCAGATCGGGAAGCTGTATTGAATCTTGCAGGTGGTTGTTGGGCAGAATGGCAGTACCCTGAAATGCCTAGCTATTTGAGAGAAAGGCTATTTGGGAACTGTAGATCTCTCCGAGCCGCAAACCTTAAAAAGTCGTATCTTCAAAATTTGAATTTAAGAGGTGTCGATTTACATGAAGCAGATTTAAGTGGTTCCAGATTAGGAGGTGCAGATTTGAGTGGTTCTGAACTAGAGAGTGCAAATTTGAGTGGTTCTGACTTAAGCATTACAAATTTGAGTGGTGCTAATCTCTGGGGTGCAAATTTGAGTAATACTGGTCTCTTCGGAACAAATTTGATTAATGCTAGTCTCATTAGTGCGAATTTGAATAATGCTCGTCTCGTTGGTGCTGACTTACGTGGTGCCGACTTACGTGGTGCAAATTTTGAAAGAGTTACGTTCTCATGTGCCGATACTGTTTATCGTGCATATCCAGAATTTATTGTTAGTAAAATAAAACAATGTCCAAATCTGAAAGATATTAAATGGGATAAAAATACGAATTGGAAGGGTATTGAAGTCTGGGGAACGTGGGATATCGTTGAAAATATTCCCCCAGAATTAAAAGAGCAATTTAAAGATAAATGATGCAAAATGATGTATTCAAGAATTGTGAATTAAAAGAGCAATTTGTTAGAAATATGTCCTTGCAATTTTTAAAGTCTCATTAAACAAACTGGCTAAAGATATTGTAAGAATCTGCAAATGTTTAGATCCCCAATTTTTTGTATGATTGGCAAAAGCTACTTACAGATCGCGCAGAAAAAGTCGGGATTCTTTGTCTCTGAGTCTTAACTCCTAGACGGACAAGCGATCGCTTAAAATATTTACATAAAGAGTAGCCAAAAACTTTATGACCGCAGCACCAACCTTAGCAAAACGATATATCGAGCAACGCGATCGAGGATACTGGATCGAAGGAACCCGTATTTCTCTTGATTCAGTTGTTTATGCCTTTTTGAATGGTAAGTCACCTGAAAGCATTGCCCAAGACTTTCCATTACTCTCACTAGAACAGGTTTATGGAGCGATCGCCTTTTATCTGGGCAGCCGCGAGTTAATTGACGCATATCTCAAAGAAGGTGAAGAAGAATTTGAGAAACTGCAAAAATCCTGTAGACAAAAGAATCCACTTCTGTATCAGAAGTTAAAAACTGCTCAAACCCAGAAGCTAAGCAAATCATGACGGTAGTTCACTTTCAAGCAGATGCTGACCTTAATCAAGCAGTTGTCACTGGTGCGTTACGCAGACAACCCAATCTGAGTTTTCAATCAGCTTACACGGCAAGACTTGAAGGCAAGAAAGATCCAGAAGTATTAGCAATAGCGGCGCAAGATGGGAGAGTACTTGTAACCCATGATCGCAAAACGATGCCTGCTGAATTTGGCGAATTTATCCTGACAAAAAACAGTTCAGGGGTTTTGATTCTTTCCCAGAAATTGCCAGTTAGTGACGCAATTGATGCAATCCTCCTAATTTGGGAAGCCTCTACTGCTGAAGAATGGGTCAATCAAATAATGTCCATTCCATTCTGAGGAGCTAGAAGATTTAGGATGAGTGCGATCGCATATTTTTAGTGCGATCGCTGATTGCTCAATAGGCTGAATCATGCTCGGAATGCAAGGATAAAAATCTTAGATAATCACCTTCCCGCACAGCAACGGCTCGACATTTTTGAGTAATTCTCAAACTATAGATTTTTTCACCATTTTTTCCTTGCTTAGAACGAATCAATTCCCATTTTAAGCCCTGATCTTTGTACAATTGCTCCCAAGTCAATTGAGAAACCTTTTTGAGGATTTTTAAGACTGCAAGAGCCTCAGATTTCTGCAAAACAAACAAGTCTTGTTGAAAAATAGGATTATTTAGATCAAGTAAAATTCTACTCATTATTCAATAATTGAGCTTCTAATGAGCCTAGGTTCGATAACTGAGGGGGATGATTATGATTCCATTGGAGAGCTTTATCTAGTTTCTTGGAGAAAGAATCTTCATGCACCCAACTTTCAGAAGGAAATGATTGCTTCAATAGAAGATTGTAAAAGGCTTCCCATTCCTTACCCCACTGCTCCAAATTAATGACAACAGCAGTCTTCTCTCCTTGATCATCTATGATATATTCAATGCCTTTCATAGGAAAAAACAGCAGTAATTTCAATAAATTATATCATTTTTCACTAAAGAATCCTCATAATTTAAGCCGCAATAGCTAACATATCAAGCTCATAGTTTAATACAGCCTCGACCTGCGATCGCTGTACAGGCGGAAACGATTCTAAAAAATCATCCACCGTAGCACCATCGCGCAAATTTTCAAATAATGCCGAAACTGGAACTCGTGTCTTCCGAAATACCCAAGCATCACTCACTTTATGAGGTTCCCTTTCGATGGCATCTAGACTTTCCCATTGCCTCATATACAATACTTCTGTAAAGTAAAAATGTACTCAACAACCTGATTATAAACTAATTTGAAAGTGTGATCGCCAATTTTGTAGTGCGATCGCTGTAATATCCAAAATGCTAATATCTAGATTAGTAACCCAAAATACTTGTTATGAATGTATCGGATAAACTGCGATCGCTAACTTATAGCCTAGATATCCAAATGGTTGGGGTATATTTTTGGTTCGGAAATTTTGTGATTCAGTTTGGTGGTACTGAGGTGGATGATGAGCCTTTTTACTAACCTTTTGTGGTTCCTACGTTTATTGGGTTTGGGTTTGTGCTTCCCAATTATTTTTCATGGCATACTCCGTTTGATCAGTTAAAAAACATAATAGTGTGATGGCTGTCTATAAACCTGCGAATGATAGAATCGTTACGGCTTATCAGTTAGTCTGAGATTTGCAACGTACAAGTACAAAAAAACTATGGTTACTGTAACTTCTCAATACCGTTTGCCAACTGCGGAAGACCTACCCGATTCCGATGAAACGCCTGTGGATAATGAACTCCAAAATGACATTCCCAATCTTTTATTGAACCTATTGCGAGAGATTTGGAGCGATCGCTCTGATTGGTTTTGGGGTGTGGATATGGGAGTATATTACGAACCAAATATTGAGGAGCCAGCCAAGTCTAAGGCGATCGTTCCCGACGGATTTCTCGCTTTGGGTGTACCGAAGCAAACTGGTGAAGGTGGTCGCTTGAGCTATGTGGTTTGGCAGGAAAAAGTAATGCCAATTCTGGCTTTAGAAGTTGTTTCTAAAAAATATAATGGTGAATACGACACAAAGTTAGCCAAGTATGCCGAGATCGGAATTCTCTATTATGTGGTTTACAATTCCACAACTGGTCGCCGATTGTATCAGGATTATCAATCTTTAGAGGTGTACAAGTTAGTTGATGGAAAATATCAACTTTTACCTGCGGTGGCGCTTTTAGCAGAGGGCGGGAGAATGATATGGATTCCTGAGATTGGTTTGGGAATTGGTTGTGAGCAGGGTATTTATGATGGTTGGCAACGCGAATGGGTCTATTGGTACGATCGCTCTGGTAAGAGATATCCTACTGCTCAAGAACGTGTGAACCTAGAGCGTCAGGCGAGACTTGAGGCTGAGGCATTATTACAAAAGTATCGCGATCGCTTCGGGGATATTTCTGAATAATCAAGAAAATAATTAATCAAAAGGGCGATCACTGAGAAGGTAAAGATCCGTAGGGTGAATTGATGAAATGTAACGTACCCTTTTCTTTTAATATCTCAATTAGTATGTAGGAGTCGCAAGAATCAGATGCTAATTTTTTGGACTATAAACATCTTTTTCATTATCAGTGCGATAGTTTCCTTTTATATAGCAATCATACCTCTAACACATTACAGAGCAGGCTATATCGTTTTGGGAATGTTCATGTTGGGAATGGCAGCATATTCCTATGCTACAAGATCAAGTTTTTACTATTATCTTGCATGTCAGTCTTATCAAGGCGGTAAACTCAAAGAGACGTTTGACAACCTAGATCTTGCGATTCTCACCAATCCTCGTAATTTTAATGCCTATTATTTGCGCGGAATTTTTGCCTATGAACATCAAAACTTATCTAAGGCAATCGAGGATTTAAGTCGTGCAATTAAATATAATCCAAGTTCTGAAAAAGCTTTTTACCATCGCGGTCTCTGCTATTGGAGACAGAAAGACAATACTGCTGCTCTAGCGGATTTTGACTATGCTATTACTCTCAACCATAGATATGAGCCAGCCTATTTCTATCGAGGTATTCTACAACTCATAGAGCATCGTTTGCCAGAAGCGATAGAAGATTTTACTCAGTCCATTAGGATGCAACCAGATCGTGCCAAAGCTTATCAGTATCGGGGACAGGCTCTCACATATCAGGGGCAACAAGAAGAAGCGTTAGCTGACTTTGATGAATTCGTCCGTCTCAATCCCACGTCCTTTGAAGGCTACTACAACCGAGCTGTCTTATGTTATAACTTGGCAATGTTTCAAGAGGGAATTGCAGACTTTACGAAAGTATTAGAACTTGACCCTAATAATGCCTCAGCATACTACGGACGCTCCAATACATATATCAACCTTAATCACTCTGATACAGCAACTCTCGATTTTGAACAAGCCCGTGTATTAGAACCTGAATATCCTATTGATCGTGTTGACCAACATGGCTTTTTTCATGCGGGTTTAGCTCATTACCATCATGGGTATTCACAGGTTGCTTTAGAATATTTGAACAAAGCGCTACGTCTCTGTCACAAAAACCATGATAATTCAATGCATAAAATCGTGGCAGATGCTATTCAAACAATAGAAAATACAGCAACTTGAATGAATTCAACCTGATCGCCGATCTTGTAGAATGCGTTAATGAAATGTAACGCACCTTTTTAATGACAAATTTAATGACAGATATTTGTGCTTTAGTGACAAGTATTTGTGCGTTATGCTCCGCTAACATACGCTACGGGATTGGTTATTTATTTCAAATTTCTTGAGTTTGATCGCTAATTTTGTAATGCGATCGCCACTCTCATAGATTAAATGTAACGATCCTTATTGTCTATGCCAAGATCTCGGACTTTTTGTATGGCTAGTAAAAGCTATCTGCGATCGCGAGATCTTACATTTGTTGCTTCACCAAAACCATCACCCGATTTACCGCATCTTGCACAAAAGCCTTAAGAAACTCATCACGGCGATTTAATTGGAACTGGCGCTGTACTACTTCCGCAATACCACCATCTCCCCAATCGCGATCGCGACTAAAGTATTCGATAAAACTCTTGCCAGCAATACGGGTCAGGTAAGCTGCCGTTACCGATTGAATTGTCGCTTTGAGAACTAAACCCACCACCGTTACAGAAATAGCCGTCGTCACGATCTGGACTACACCCTTGACGATGCCGAGACTGACTAAAGTACGAGTAAGGGAATTCGCTAATTCCTTACCGCGATCAATATTGATTTCACAGCCGTAAACCCTGCCAATTTCCACAACCATTTGGGCATTGATCGCCGCAGTAGCCAAGAGATCGACTACAGGCAAAGGTGTCGCAAAGACCACACCGACTACTAACCATTGGAACTTCTCAACGACCTTTTCCGCTTCCGCTTGTTGCTGTTGAGAGAGAACTTCGCGAGTCTCTTCCGTTAGCCTTTGCGATCGCAATAACACATTATCCGCTACCAGTTCATCGCCTTCATAGCTGAGAATATCGAGAATCCGCGCTAGCAATGGCTGAATTTTGGGCTTAGGGGTGACGACTTCGCCATTGTCGAGGGTAATCGGACTGGGGCTAGCGGCGATCGCCACCACATCTTCAGGTGCGATAAAACTCAAAACCCGCGATCGCAAACTGGTGTGAATCATTTCGCGATCGCTTTTGGTGAGGCGATCGATTTTATTAAAGGCGAGAATTGTGCGCTTGCCAATTTCCGTCAGCGCTTTCAGGACTTCAAATTCTGAGCGTCGCAAGTCATCGTCAACCACAAACACGATCAAGTCTGCCTCAGTCGCAATTTTTCGTGCCTCTTGTTCGCGATCGTTACCCAAGGCACTTGCCTCTAAAATCCCCGGACAATCGGTAAATTGAATCGGTACTTCCAGATTCTGAAACTGTACGGGGGCATAGACCTTCCCTAATTGCGTAGTTCCCATCGTTGCGCCGACTTCCCCTTTGCTAGCGATATCTTGTGATGATAAATCCAGCAATCCATTCACTAGCGAAGTTTTGCCTGCGGAGCCAACGCCGAATACAACAACGCGCAATTCTTGACGGACAAAGTTCTGTTTTAATTGTTCAGTTTGCTCAGCTAGCGATCGCCGCATCACCTCATCTTGAATCTGCTCAACCTGACGTTCGAGGGCTTCGAGACTATCTTGAGCCGCTTCGATTTTGTCGGTGGGTGCTTCAGGGATGGGGTGCGGTGGCGTTGGTTCCGAGTGGAAGAGATTGATATAGCGCCAAGTTACAAAAAACAAGCCTGCCAACACGCCCATCACCAACAGCACCACAAATCCACCCAAAATTGGCGATGATTTGGCGACGAGTTGATAGATTTGGATAATGCGATCGAGTAAGGGAATAACAAAGGAAATGACTAGACCGAAACAGCCTAAAACAATTAGCGATCGCAACCAAGGGAACTTTCTTCTCATAGCTTCTAGGGCTTAGGGCTGATTCTTGACAATAGATTTTGGTGTACGACGCTTACCCCACCATCTTGACACCAGTTTCTCAGATTCCGTCCAGAGGACTAGGAGCATACTAAATCCAAAGCATAAACCCAATTCTGACGCTGTGAGCGCATCTGTGCCAAAGAATTGCCGTAAAGATGGTACATAGAGCAATGACAGTTGCAGAATCGTGGTGAAGATTACAGAGACTAACAGATAGGGATTGGAAATAGGATTTAATTCAATGAGTAATTTGGAATCTGAACGACAGGAAAGCGCATGACCCATTTGAGCAATGCAGAGCGTCGTGAAGGTGATCGTCTTCCAATGCTCATGCCATGAGGGATTGCTAGAGTTATAGGCGATTTCCATTAAGGCGATCGTCTGTAATCCAAAGACAACTCCAATTCGTAAAATATACCAACCCAAACCCCTTGCAAAAATATTCTCTTGGGGGTTAAAGGGAGGTCGTTCCATCACATCGGCTTCGGCAGGCTCCACTGCAAGGGCAAGGGCTGGTACGCCATCGGTAACGAGATTCATCCATAATATTTGTAATGGAGTCAAAGGCACTGCGCCAAAGCCTAAAAATGGTGTAGAAGCAATCGCAATGACTTCACCGACATTACTACCGAGAATATATTTAATAAAGCGGCGAATATTCGCGTAAACTGTGCGCCCTTCCTCCGTTGCCGCCACAATCGTCGCATAGTTATCATCGAGCAGAATCATATCGCTCGCTTCCTTGGACACATCCGTTCCCGTAATCCCCATCGCAATGCCAATATTCGCCTGTTTCAATGCAGGAGCATCATTCACGCCATCCCCTGTCATCGCCACGATTTCGCCTCGACGTTGCAAAGCTTGGACAATGCGTAATTTATGCTCAGGTGAGACTCTGGCATAGACAGCAGTTTGTCGCGCAACTTCTGTTAATTCATCATCATCCATTAATTCAATTTCTTGTCCTGTCAACACCTTATCGTTTTCAGGACAGAAGATATTCAAATCACGGGCGATCGCTTGAGCCGTCAGTTGATGATCGCCTGTAATCATAATCGTGTGAATTCCCGCATGGCGGCTCACCTGCACAGCAACTGCTGCTTCGGCTCGTAGTGCGTCACGGATACCCACTAGTCCCAGCCATACGAGTTTATTTTCAATGCGATTAAGTTCCGATTCTGTTGGCAGATGATCTAAAGGTAAATAGGCAAAGCCTAAAACGCGCATTCCCTTCGTGGCAAGGAGGGTATTTTGGATATTGATCGCTGATCTTTGGGAAATCGTAATAGAGCTAATTTGCCTTTCAAGTTGAATGCGATCGCATCGTTCGAGAATCAATTCGGGTGAACCTTTACAAAATAAGAAGTAGGGACTATTTGGCAATAAACTTGCGATCGTTCGCATCGATTCGGGTGTATCTTCAGCATCCATACTTTGAATGGCAGCGATCGCACTCATTAACTTGCGCTCAGAGGTAAAGGGAATTTCGGCAACCCTAGTAAAATAGTTGCTAAATTGCGCTTGCCAGAGATTTGTCTTACCCGCCAGAGTCAATAATGCTCCTTCCGTCGGATCACCGATGATTTTCCATTGGGAATGATGATTATTTTGATTTTCTGTAGGTGGCTTTTTCTGCAAATAGGCATCATTACAAATCGCACTTGCCGCTAGCAGCAGTTGCATCTCAGGGCATTGATAAACATTCAAATCACTGGCAAGCATATCTCCTGCTAAACGGGAAATCGCAAATTCGCCAATGGGTTCATAGCCAGTGCCGTTAATTTGCGCCGCATAATTCGCCGTAAACAGGCTTTCGGCAACCATTTTATTTTGGGTCAGTGTTCCCGTCTTATCGGAACAAATGGTTGTAACGGAACCGAGGGTTTCGACCGCAGGTAATTTACGAATGAGAGCATTGCGCTTCACCATTCTTTGAGTTCCTAGCGCCAGAGTCACCGTAATCACCGCAGGCAAGCCTTCGGGAACTGCCGCTACTGCCATACTGAGGGAAGTATTGAGTAACTTCACAAAGTCACCATGTCGCCATAGTCCCACGGCAATTACCAGAGCCACTAGGATTAAGGAGGCAATTACCAAAGCCTTCGATAGCTCTGCCATCCGCTTCTGTAATGGCGTTTCTTCCAATTCCACATCTTGCAGCAGATTGGCAATCTTTCCTAATTCCGTCTGCATTCCCGTAGCCGTAACTACCATCATGCCGCGCCCCTGCAATACCTCAGTTCCCTGAAAGACCATATTGCGCCGATCACCTAAGGACTCATCCTCTCCAAATACTTGATCGGCAATCTTATTTACGCCTTTGGATTCCCCCGTGAGTGCCCCTTCGCGTACCTTCAGCTTTATAGACTCCAGCAAACGCCCATCCGCCGCAATCTGCATCCCCGCATCGACAAATACAATATCGCCAACCACCAATTCCGCCGATAGAATTTCTGCAACTTTACCTTCGCGCAATACCCGCACATTTGGAGCCGCCATTCTCTTTAGTGCGGCAAGAGCCTCTTCTGCACGGCTTTCCTGCACATAGCCTAAAATCCCGTTGAGGATTACAATTGCCGCGATCGCTACCGCATCCTTGGGAAAACTGCCTACCCGCAAGTCCAACACCGCCGACACCACTGCTACGCCCATCAGCATCAACAGCATGATGTTGGTAAACTGATCGACAAAAATACTGAGCTTGGTACGTCCTGCTTTACCAGTCAACTCATTGCGCCCATAGACCGCACGGCGATCGCTAATTTGCCATGACTCTAGCCCAAACTCTGGATTAACATCCAAAGCCACGATCACTTCTTCGGTTGTAAGTGTGTGCCAAACTTGCTTTGTCGGTAAATTGGTCATTTTTGTTACAAACGATCAGGATGCTAGAGTCTCAATTTAAGCCTATCAGAGTCTATGGCGCAAATATAAAACCCCAAAACCTGTGACTCACGCACTGCTCAAGCCAAAGGTTTTGGGGTTTTATTATTCTTCTTACAACACACCTTTCGAGCTAGGAATTACAGTGGCTCGTCTGGGATCGACTTCTACTGCCATCTTGATCGCACGGGCAAAGGCTTTAAAACCCGCTTCGATGATGTGATGTGAATTGCCGCTTTCTAATAACCGAATATGCAATGTCATTTGTGCATGATTGACAACCGCCTGAAAAAACTCCCGCACTAGCTCGGTGTCGTAAGTCCCTACCCGTTGATTAGGAATCACTAAGCCATAGACTAAATAGGGACGACCCGAAAAATCAAGGGCAACCTGCACCAAAGCTTCATCCAAAGGTGCAACAAAGTGGCCAAAGCGATTAATTCCTTTGCGATCGCCTAGAGCCTGTCCTAACGCTTGCCCTAACACAATACCAACATCCTCATTGGTGTGATGGTCATCGATATGTAAGTCCCCTGTCGCTTGGACATCCAGATCGATTAAACCGTGGGAGCAAATTTGATGCAGCATATGATCTAGAAAAGGAATACCTGTATTAATATTTCCTTTACCAGTGCCATCCAGATTTAGCGCCACAGTGACATCGGTTTCGCCAGTTTTGCGATGGACTTTAGCAATGCGAGGGGTATCGTAGGACATGGAATTCAAGTTTATAAATTAGTTACAGAAAATCAATTTTACCAAGGGTTTTAAGTTTTCATTTTGCCTACGGCAAAATGAAATATGGTCGTAAGGATAGGCAGCAGCGCTTTGCGCTGCTGCCTATCCTTACCTATGAAGTAGAGAGAGGCAAAATGAGACGACTGAGAATACGGTTGTCTTCTAATTGATAGAGAGATAGCTCTCCACCTGCTTCTAACATCAGATTTTGACAGATCGCTAAATGTAGCCCAGGGGGTTGATCTAGTAATGATGGAGATAAAGGATCGATCGCCCTACCTTGGTGTAACTCTTGGAGCAAAGCCGCATCCACCACGCCATAATCCGTAATCGATAATTCTAATAGTTTCTCATCGATTTGGCGACACCAGAGATCGATGCGACCACCGACTTCTGAGCGTCCACAGGCAAATAGCAATAACTCATTGAGGATCATTTCCATCTTGGCAATGTCACCACCAACGACGACATTGGCTTGATTATGCACCTGTGACCATATCTGCCGTTGCTTCACGAGGGAATCGACTCTCTCTAAGGCTCGTTTGAGCATCCCTGCAAGTGGTGCAGTCTCATAGTTAGGTCGCAAGCGCCATTGCTCTTTGCGGATGATCTGGGGCAGGGATGAGAGCGAACCCTGCAACTGTTTGAGAGAACTTTGCAAGGTGACGTTATTAATGCCACCCGTACCATTAGCGCGGGCATCGGCATCTAGTAATCGCTGTACACCACTACTGACGGTACGATAGATATCTTCTAAACGACGATGCTTGTACCAATTGAGACGTTCTAGCTCTTGACGGTTATGTTTGAGATGCTCAACGAGGATCAAATGACGACGCGACCATGCAAGCTGATTAGTCAACATATTAAAGGCTTGCAACTGGCGATCGACCCAGCGCCGCCCTACGCGATCGGCAACTAAAATCATCCCTGTTGGTTGATGATCGGGGGTTGTTCTCAATGCTGTCACCATCAAATGACCAAGAGCAGGAGCATTGAGCCAAGCTCTAGTCTGTTCTGGCAAATCATGGATGCTGAGTGGCAAAATCCCCTCACTTTGAATTGTCCATTGCACGAGGGGATCTTCCTCGATCGCAATCAGCGTTTCGTTAACTGTGAGTTGATATTCATCTCTACTGCTAAAAACCGAGGCAATTTGCCCCCCTTGCCTTCCGGGGAGCCATACCACCAATACTGCAAGGGGCGATTGGGTTACTTGAGCCATTAGCTGGGTTGCTGTGTGATGCAATTTATCGAGGGAGTTCGCCTGCTGTAAAGCAACTAGCCCAAATTGCACCGATTGATGCGACTTTTGCCGCTCATCGGATAAGCGTTGCAATTCGTTTTGGTGGACGATTAAACCGATTTGTTGAGCAACTGCCTGCACCATCTCGCGTTCTGGGCGCGACCATGTGCGTGGGGCTTCATGGGCAACTGCTAAAACAGCTTCTAGGGATTTGCCTGTTGAAGTGCTGCTGACGATCATCGATCGCACATCGAGATCAAGTAATGAAGTTCGCCATGACAAGAACTTGAAATCGCTATCGAGATTTTCCACCGTTGCCGCATCGGGGGACTGCTCGAGCATCTGGAAATCGACGGGTGCTAAGCCAGGCAATAAATTGGGAATAGGGCGACGATTTTTGGGATGATACTGAAAGTCAACCCGAAAAACCTCATTATCTGAATCATAGGTCGCAACCCAAAAGCGCTCTAGACCAAGACGTTGACATAGTTGCTCCGCCGCTTGTTCTAGCGCCTGTTGCCAATCATTGTTGGAATAAATAGCTCTTGCAATTCCAGCCGTCAAAATTTGATCGGAAGCAATGCGATCCACCGTTACTTCCATTTCCTCTAAGGGAGCCGTAATCGCGGCTAACTGGGCTGCACCAAGCACAAAATTACGCTCATCATCTGTCCAGAGACGCGGCTCATCACCTTCTACAGATAAAAAGCCCAATAGCTCTGATTGAAAAAAGATCGGCGCAATAATAATCGAAACTGCACCAAACTGTTCCATCACACGATTGTTAATTTCGCTTTTGGTCATGGATTTGGCATCGACCACCACCACAATCTGATCTCTGGACAGAGCCTGATATAACCCCGGAGCATTTTGTACAGTCACACCTGCGGTATTATCGATGGCTTGCTTTGACTTAGGGCCTGGTTGGCGATTGGCAACCCTACGCCAAAAATATTGATGTTCGCGCTCAAACCAATAGATATTGGTGTGATCGGGCATCACAAAACTATGGGTTTCCTGCACAATCTCTTCAAGGCGCTCGGTCAAGGTCGGAATATTGCGGATTTTGCCAAGAATTTGCAGTAGGGGTTCGTCGGGGCGTTTGGCGTTGTGGTAGTGCCATTCGGCATCAAGACGGCTGAGGGTCGAGCCAAGAGTGCCTAAGACGACCGATAGCCTTGCTCGTTCTTCATTGCGAGGAGTCACATTCCACTGTGTTGAGCCGAGTAACACAACACCAAAGCTGCGATCGCGATGATAGATCGGCCAAAGCAAAGTACCTTGAATATCAAATTTTTGAGCGACTTTTTGCCATTCACCACTACGTTTCTCTTGGCGCAGATCGGCGATCGGGACAGGTCGTCGTTGCAAAATCACCTGATCGAGTAAATCTCCCGCATTGAGGGGAAAGCGATCTTTTAAAAACTTAATTTCTCCCGCAGGAGTAGTACCACCTTTTCCTGTGAGGCGATGGTTTTCTTGGTCATACAGCCCAATCCAGATCAGTTTGTAATCAAAATTGTCCCGAAGATAATCGAGAGTAGCAGTTAATAGATTGTCGATACTATCTTCATCACGCAAGAACTGCATGATTCGCCCAAGGTTAACAAACTGGCGATCCCATGGGTTAGCTCCTGCTTGACTCATATTTTTGCCCTGACGTTTTTGACTTAGGTATGGTTAGCGGCGTACCGTAGAAAAGTTTCAGTTTCCTGAATGTGATTTATGGAAATATATTTACAAATGACTTTTCATCATAAGCGTACAATCTTTAGCCCAGAAAGTCAGCAACAGGTCATACTTTTTCCACACTTTGATCGACTTTTGATTAACTTTTATAGCATTCTTCATCGAAATGAGACGTAATGTTAGGTACTTTCAAGCTACTCGACTAGCCATTCTAGCGATCGCTCACCAATTTGGAGAGGGATACTTACAGCTTTACCAAGGCGTGGGCGTTCTTTGGTATTAGCAATAAATGTTTGTACCTGATCGACTACACCCCAATCGCTTAAGTAAGAAGCGATGGTATCGAGATGTTGCAGAAATTCGACTTCACTCATCGAAAAGGACTGCTGCTCTTGATAGCGCCACATTACTTGCAAAAAGATTTTGCCTTGAGTTTTTCGTAATTGTACATCATAGGAAAAATTCCATTTATTCGCGATCGCTTGACGGAGTTGTATGCCTGTCATAGTCTCTACATTTTTTGCTTAACACATCTTATCTCAACTGTAATTTATAACCTACAGCGCTTGGTGCTCAAACCATTTCAAAAAGACCTGTGGTGATCGCGCTGCGATCACCACAGGTCTTTAGTTTGTATAGTTAAGGCTCTTGCGGATAAAAAATGTCCCACCAAAGTTATCTAGCTTCGACTCCGCTCAGCTAACGTTCGACTCCGCTCAGCTAACGTTCGACTCCGCTCAGCTAACTTTGGCTGAGCGGAGTCGAAGCCACAGGTACTTTAATCAATAGCAAGTCCCTAAGCGATCGCTTGACCTAGATGCCCATTAGTAGCTTGGAGCATTTGCGTGGCAATGCTTGCATCTACACCTTTCCAATGCATTAATAAGGCTAGTTTCACACTTCTACCCGATCGCTCTAATAACTCTGCTGCCTCTGCACGGCTGAGGGATGTGAGGTCACGGATGATCCGAATGGCGCGATCTTCAAGTTTGCTATTGGTGACAGAGACATCAATCATCCGATTACCGTAAACTTTGCCTAGTTGCACCATTACACCTGTCGAGATGGTGTTTAGGACTAGTTTGGTGGCTGTCCCAGCCTTGAGGCGGGTCGAGCCAGCCAAAATCTCTGCACCGACAAGGGGACGAATCTCGATATCGTACTGTATCGGAAATTGCTCGGCAGGGACGCAGCAAAAAAAGATCGTCTTTGCCCCCCGTTGTTTCGCTTCTTTTAAGGCTCCATGCACATAGGGAGTTGTGCCCCCTGCGGTGATCCCAAAGACAACATCGCGATCGCTAATATTTCTCTCTTGGATGGCGGCGGCTCCATCATCCTCACGATCTTCGAGAGCTTCGGAACTGCGTACCATCGCATTCATTCCACCCGCCAAAATCCCTTGGATTAACTCAGGATCGCTGCAAAATGTGGGAGGACATTCCGCCGCATCGAGGACACTAAGCCTTCCACTCGTTCCTGCCCCAATGTAAAACAACCTGCCGCCATTGGTAATTGCTTCAGCAATTACCGTAATCGCTTGGGCGATCGCCTCTTTTTCTTTCCCAACTGCCTCAACTGCCTTGAGATCTTCTTGATTAAACAGTTCCACGATTTCTAGAGGACTGAGCCGATCCAAATTTTGGCTATGGGGATTTGCCTGCTCTGTTAACAAATAACCGCGATCGCGATTTTGACTCCCTAGCCCATTGTCCTGCAATCCCACAGCTGATTCACTAGCCATCAAAACTTTCCTTTCCTTATATCCTCTACCTTGTTCCTTCTATTGCCCAAACTCAACTCTAGCTTTTTCGACAATTTCAGCAGTAATCGTATCACTCCCTGCCGCCTGTGCAAGTTGCTCAATTCTTTGGCGAGCTTGCGATCGCACAAAGTAGGGAATGTTTTTATATTTGACCTTGGCTTCTGCTGTCCAAGTTAAACCTTCAAAATAATCAGATTCTGGCATAGCTTTGTTTGATGTATTGATTTTGATATTGTTTAGGACTCAGGCTCTTGCAGATAAAAAATGTCCCACGTTGATCTAGCTTCGCCTTCGCTCAGCTAACGTTGGCTGAGCGGAGTCGAAGCCACAGGTACTTTAATAGCAAGTCCCTTAGGTTAGTATGCCATCACCTCAGATAACATCAAGCCTTGCTTCGCGTAGATTTACAATCATATGCTTTTTGTAATTATTGCTCTAAAAGCAAAGTCATAAATTCGTGGTAACTTTAGATTCAGGAAGGTTACGGTAATCTCTATAACAAATAAGATATTTAAAAAGTCACTAATATATCCGTAGTTTGAGCAAAAATAGGAATATGAAGAATAATTTCTTCTAGTATGCGAGTAGCCAGCTTGTTGAGTTTAAGCATATGCTTCATCATCACCACCCAAAGTATTTACAGGTAAATCCTCAAAAGCATCAATTTCTTGCGAAAGTATTGTTTCTTTCTCTAGCGATCGCAATAGTGAGTATTCTTGGTGGTGGGTGGTTAGCATTTCAATGGTTTGGACAACGCATCAACCAAAATACAAAAGAAGCTCTTTTGGCGATCGCCGATTTAAAATCTAAGCAGATCCAACAGTGGCTATCTGAACGCAAAGCTGATGCACAAATATTTGCAGGCATCCATTCGTTAGAACAAGTTCTCAAAGCAATTCAGAATCGGGATAAAGCTCTAGCTGTTCATCAAAACGCTTTGCAAGAGGCAATCAACAAGACTAAAGAAGAATATGGCTATAGCCGCATTATTGTGATAGATCTCACAGGTAATATAGTTGCCCCAGTTCTTAATCAAGACTCAGACTTAGCTCCTGAAGTTTTGTCTGTTTTTCGGCAGAAACTAATTCCATCACCATACTATTTGGGTAAAGCAGAATTAATAGACCTCTATTGGCGAGAAACTCCAACAGGGAAATCGATTGTGCATGGAGTAATTGCGCCTATATATGATCATTCCAATGCATCATTGCCATTGTTAGGGGCTGTTTACATGGAGTTTGATGCTTCCAAATATCTATTTCCACTCCTCCAGACATGGCCAAATTCTAATTTGACCACAGAAACATTATTGGTGCGCCAAGAACAAAACTTTATAAGGTACTTGACTCCTCTTCGATACAAAAACAATGCCCCCCTAGAACTTATCAAATCATTTGACAATCAAGAAGTATTAGCGATTCAAGCAGTTCAAACCCATCAATCATTATTGCAAGGGATTGATTACCGAGGTAATAAAGTCATCGGAGCCTCATATTTGGTCAAGGGAACTCCTTGGATCATGATCTCTAAAATGGATCAAATAGAAGCTGATGCTCCGTTGAACCAACTGGCGACTGTTATTAGTGCTCTAACGTTCTTATTCATTGCGAGCGTGCTCTATATTGCGAGACAACTATGGAGAAATAGTGAATTAGCGCTACTTGCTTCACAGCAGCAATCTGCTATCGATCATGCAGCCATTATTGAGCATAATGCGAAGCGTTATAGCACTGCGATCGAAACTTCCATTGATGGTTATGCTCTATTCGATCGCCAAGGCAAGTTTATCCAGACCAATGATTCTCTAGCCAAAATTACGGGTTACAGCACCGAAGAACTACTAAATCTCAGTGTTTTTGATCTAGCAGTAGATGATTCCTTTGAGATCACAAACTTTATCGCTAACTCTGACGCAACCCAAAAGCAAAGACTTACGCAAAAATGGCAGCGCCAAGACAAACAAATCATTGATGTTGAAATTGGCATTTCCTATTTTACCGAAGGTGAAGGTCAATTTTTTATTTTTGTACAGGACATCACTAATAGCCTGAAGACTCAAAGGCAACTTGAGCAATCTACACAACTACATACTTTTTTGAGTCGAGCCAATGAAGCGATCGTGAGAACTCGCAATCCACAGGAGTTATTACAAAAAATTTGTGAAATTGCGATCGAGTATGGAGGATTTCGATTGGCTTGGGTGGGTATTCCTAATCCTGCTACGAAAATGGTCAAAGTCACGGCGGCGGCAGGTTCAGCAACCTATTATCTCGAAAATATCCAAATCTCCATAGATCCTGAGCTAGAAATTGCTCATGGCCCCACAGGTAAAGCTATCCGCGAAATCCGCCCTATAATTATCAATGATTTTTTAGCAAATTCAATTACTGCCCCTTGGCATGAAATCGCCCTTAGTCATGGCATTAAAGCTAGTGCTACCTTTCCCCTACGAATTGACAGACACACTATTAGCGCGATTATGTTTTACTCGTCAGTAATCAACTACTTTACTGATGATGTCATCGCTTTACTGAAAGAATTAGCCGAAGATGTGGAACTTGCTCTAGCCTTAGCTGATTCTGAAAGATTACGGCAACAAGCTGAAAGCTCTCTCAAAAAAAGTGAGGAGCGGTTTCGCTTAGCACTGATTAATGCTCCCTTCCCGATCATTCTCTATACAGAGGAGAATGCGATCTTGCAGATCAATCGTGCTTGGATTAATCAATCTGGTCATGCTGATTGCGATATTCAAGAGATTAATCAATGGACAGAGCAATTTTGTCGTGACTATTTACCACTAATTAGACCACAACCGAACCTGGATAGCGATCGCTATCTAGATCAGGAAATTACATTGACTATTGCCGATGGCTCACAGCGTATTTGGCGATTTGGCTCAGCACTATTACCCAACCACACAGATGGTAAATCTGCCGCTATTGCAATGGCAGTGGATATTACA
The DNA here is from genome assembly GCF_012863495.1 of Pseudanabaena yagii GIHE-NHR1. Taxonomy (NCBI): domain Bacteria; kingdom Bacillati; phylum Cyanobacteriota; class Cyanophyceae; order Pseudanabaenales; family Pseudanabaenaceae; genus Pseudanabaena; species Pseudanabaena yagii. Next base: position 567,542 of record NZ_JAAVJL010000001.1, on the reverse strand, counting down.
GAACAAAGGTTAATAGAAGTAGCGTTAAAACAGAATGAAAAAAGATTTCGGCACGCAATCATCAATGCGCCTTTGCCGATCATGCTTCATGCAGAAGACGGAGAGGTATTAGCAATTAATCGCGCTTGGACAGAACTGAGTGGCTACGAACTTAACGATATTCCTACGATTGAGGAATGGACAAAAAAAGCCTATAGCGATCGCCATCTACAGATGCAAGATGTGATTAGTCACCTTTATGAAACTGAGGGCATTCAAAACAATGGGGAATTTTCTATAATTACTAAAGATGGCTCTAGTCGGATTTGGGACTTTGGCTCGGCAAACTTGGGACGAATTGCCGATGGGCGCAAAACCTTAATTTCGATCGCTACAGATGTAACTGAGCGCAAAGCCAACGAATTAGCCTTACAAAAAGCGAAAGAACTCGCCGAAGAAGCCAACCATGCGAAAAGTGCTTTCCTCGCCAACATGAGCCATGAATTGCGGACTCCCCTCAATGGCATCCTTGGCTATGCTCAGATTTATTTAACTGATCCTGACTTTTCTCTCAAGCAAAAAGAAGGTTTTCAGATCATTTACCAATGTGGTAGTCATTTGCTTGACTTGATTTCTGAGATCCTTGATCTATCGAAAATAGAGGCACGCAAGCTAGAGCTTAGTCCCACAGAAGTAGAATTTCCCAATTTCTTAACTGGCGTAGCCCAAATGTGTCAAATTAAAGCGGAAGAAAAAAATTTACTATTTCATTCTGAAATTTCTGATCGCTTACCTTTTTTTGTATTAGTGGATGAACAACGCTTACGCCAAGTCCTACTTAACCTGTTAGGCAATGCGATTAAGTTCACTGACTTTGGCAGTGTAACCATGAAAGTCGAGGCGATCGCCAAAGAATCTACCGAAGGTGAAACCGCATCTCCATCTCCAGAGATGTTACCAGACACCTTAAAAGACGAATCAGTGGTTACAGGAAAAATTCGATTCACGATTAGCGATACAGGTCGAGGTATTGCTGCTGATAACCTTACTCAGATTTTTCTACCCTTTGAGCAGGTTGGCGATCGCCATGATCGTCCCGATGGTACAGGTTTAGGACTAGCCATCTCTCAGAAATTAGTAACAATGATGGGAGGTAAGCTCTGTGTTGAAAGTGAACTGGAGAAGGGCAGTCGTTTCTGGTTTGACTTGGAATTACCTGAAACTAGTGCTACGATCTTTACTCAAGGGACATCTAATTTGACAAATAATCGCGTAATTGGCTATGTGGGGCAAAAACGGACGATTTTAGTTGTAGATGACAAATGGGTAAACCGTAGCGTCATCGCTAAGTTGCTAGAGTCATGGGACTTTAATGTGATCGAAGCGGTCAACGGACATCATGGTATTACCATGGCAACCTCTAACTCCATTGATGCCATCATTACCGATTTAATTATGCCTGTGCTGGATGGATTTAAAATGGCTCAGATGCTTAGAGGGATGCCACAATTTCCACGTATTCCTATTCTGGCAATTTCTGCTAGTATCTTGCCCCAAGATCAAGCAAAAAGCCTAGAAGCAGGCTGTAGTGACTTTTTAGTGAAGCCAATTGAAGCAACAACTTTACTCAACAAACTAGCTCAGCATCTGAATCTATCTTGGATTTATGCCGAATCTCTGCCTTCTCCTCCATCTCTTGATTTGTATAATGCAGATCCTATCCGTCAGACTATTCCTCCAGATAGAGAACTCACGATCATTCGTGATGCCTTAGAGGTTGGAGATTTTAAGGCGATCGAGCAAGAAGCCCAGCGAATTGTTCAACTAGACACTCAATACCAGTGGTTTGTTAATCACCTAGTAACTTTGGCACAGGATTTTGACGAAATGAGCATTTTGCAGCTTATCAACTCGAATAATGGGCAGGAAAAGTCATGAACGGTAGTCAATCAGCAGTTATTTTTATTATCGATGACAATCCTGCCAACCTCAAAGTACTGTCACAGGTGCTAGAGATGTCTGGTTATAAGATTTTGATTGCGATGGATGGTACAAGTGGGCTTCACAGGATTCATAAAGCTTTGCCTGACTTGATTTTGTTAGATATCATGATGCCGGGGATTGATGGGTTTGAAACTTGCAGACAACTCAAAGACTCAGAAAAAACCCGTGATATCCCAGTGATCTTTATGACTGCTTTAGCTAGTTCTGGAGATAAAGTAAAGGGACTAAGTTTGGGGGCGGTTGACTATATCACTAAACCTTTTCAACAAGAAGAAGTAATTGCAAGGATTGAACTACATTTAAAATTACGCAGACTGACTCAGACTCTTGCTGAACAGAATCAACAACTGAAAGCAGAAATCAATCAACGCCAAAAAGTAGAAGAACATTTGAAAATTCTCTCTAGAGCTACGGAACAAAGTCCTTCTTCTATTGTGATTACTAATGTAAATGGCGTTGTTGCATAAAAAGGGGAAGAGAAGGTAAATTAGATAAAAATCAGGAGATGGAGTCCCAGCAAATGACACAGAAACATGAGATCCGCAACTGGACAGAGTATAACGCAGGGCTAAAACAAAGAGGAAGCCTGACTTTTTGGATGAGCGAAGAAGTAATTGAAGGATGGTTAAATCAAACATTAAGTGGCAAACGGGGAGCTTCCAAAGATTACAGTGATATAGCAATAGCGACATTTATCACGGTCAAAGCGGTATATCAGCAAGCAGGAAGACAAACGCAAGGACTGTTAGAGTCAATATTTGCCTTGATGGGAATAGATTTACCAGTACCAGACCACAGCACCGTGTCAAGACGGACAGCAAGTTTAAGTGTGACCTTACCAGTAATCCCGAAACAGGGAGCAGTGCATGTAGTAGTTGATTCGACAGGGATCAAAGTATACGGCGAAGGGGAATGGAAAACACGGCAGCATGGAATTAGTAAGAGACGGACATGGCGCAAATTACACCTAGGAGCCGATGAATCAACAGGAGAAATACTGGCTGCGGTCGTCACCACGAATGATTGCCACGATGGAGAAGTACTCGCCGATATTCTCGATGCGATTGATGCTGAAATTGCTCAAGTTTCCGCAGATGGAGCTTATGACCATCGTCATTGTTATGACGAGATTGCCCAACATGGTGCTAAAGCCGTGATTCCTCCGCGCAAAGATGCCAAAATCTGGCAGCATGGCAATACCAATGCTCCACCACATCCGCGTGACCAAAATCTCCGTTATATCCGTAAACATGGGCGTAAAAAATGGAAACGTGACTCAGGTTATCATCGGCGCTCTTTGGCAGAAACTACGATGTTTCGTTTCAAAAAAATCTTTGGTGCTACTTTATGTTCTCGTAAATTTGACAATCAGGCGGTTGAGTTGTTCATCAAATGTGCTGCTCTTAATCGCATGATTCAACTGGCTAAACCTCTCTCCTCTCCTGTTGTTCGTTAATTTTCTAAGATCCTCCATCTTTTGGCTTCTTTTTATTCATGCAACAAAGCCAATGTAAATGGTGAAATTGAATATGTTAATCCCAAATTTGAGGAAATCACAGGTTACACCTTAGCAGAAGCTAGAGGTCAAAATCCACGTATCCTGAAAACAGGCTATACCTTACCCGAAGAATATACATCTATGTGGGAGAGGCTAGCAGCAGGCGAGAAATGGTATGGCGAGTTCCAAAACAGGAAAAAGAATGGCGAACTATATTGGGAATTTGCCTCTATTTCGGGGATTAAGAACAGTGAAGGTGAAATTACTCATTATGTAGCAGTTAAGGAAAATATCACGCAACGGAAGTTGGCAGAGCAAGCCCTAAGGGAGCTAAACCAAGAGTTAGAAGAGCGCGTACAACGCAGAACAGAAGCTCTGCAACAAAGTGAAAAGCAATTGCAGCAAACTAATGAGCAGCTCATGCTTACCAATCTTGATTTAGCCCGTGCGACAAGGCTTAAGGATGAGTTTCTCGCAAATATGAGTCATGAGTTACGCACTCCTCTCAATGCAATTTTAGGACTGTCCGAGGCTTTGCAAGATGGCTCCCTTGGTGAATTAAGCGATCGCCAAAAGCAATCTCTACATACAATCGAAAGTAGTGGTCAACATTTACTCCAACTGATTAATGACATTCTCGATATTGCCAAAATTGAATCAGGCAAATTGGAACTGCATATTGAAAATGCTTCTGTGAGGAGTCTCTGCGAAGACAGTATGACCTTTGTGAAGCAGATTGCACTTAAAAAGAATATTAAACTAATATCGCTAGTAAGCGATCGCTTTAACAGTCCACAAAGTTCTCAAATTCGCGTTGATGAACTAAGAATGCGTCAAGCCTTAATTAACTTACTGTCTAATGCCGTCAAGTTTACCCCTGAAGGCGGTAGCATCACACTAGAAGTTTCAGTTGAAAATGATAGTAATCAAATACCCGCAGTATGTTTCGCCGTCATAGATAATGGTATTGGTATTGCTCCAGAGAATATTACCAAGCTATTTCAGCCTTTTATCCAAATCGATAGTGCGGTCAATCGCCAATATACAGGTACAGGATTAGGTTTATCTTTAGTCAAAAAAATTGCCGAAATGCATGGTGGCAGCGTCAGTATTGAGAGCGAACTGCATCATGGTAGTTGTTTTAAGATTAAGCTGCCTTGTCAGCAAGTTGCTGTGGCTCTGTTAAATGATAATCAAGGGAATTCGAGCCAAGCAAATCATCTAGAGCATTCCCAATCAGCAAATCAAGCAGATATTGCACAGGTCAATGTTCTAAACGCAGAGTCTCGAGAGTTGCGATCGCCGCCGCGCACAAGTCCTCCCAAAATTTTAATTGCCGAGGATAACCCCAGTAACGTCCAGAGCATTTGGGACTATCTAGAAAGTAGAGGATATCAGTTGTCATTGGCTAGTAATGGACAAGAAGCATTAGATGCAGCGATCGCTGATCACCCCGATATCATTTTGATGGATATTCAAATGCCCCAAATGGATGGACTTACGGCAATTAAACATATTCGGGCTAATTCTGAATTGGCAAAGATCCCTGTGATTGCTCTGACGGGTTGTGTGATGGTCGGCGATCGCGAGAGGTGTTTAGAAGCAGGCGCGAATGAATACCTAACTAAACCAGTCAAACTTAAGAACTTAACCAATGTAATTCAGCAATTTTTATAGTTTTGCCCCGCAGAGCGTGACAAAACTATAAAAATTGCCAGATCTTATTGATAACGCTGAAGTAATTCCTCAAGTTTCGTCACAGGCGATCGCGGGGGAAATCTTGGTAATTCCTGTTCCTGTTGGCGATCGTTAAGTACACACAGGACAGGAATTTCATACTGGTAGCGATCGAACCAGTCTGGGTTACTAGTGATATCTCTAATTTCTAGCTCGAAGGCAACTTGCTTTACCTGTTGTAATTTTGTCAGCAAACCTTCACATAGGCAGCATCCCTGCTTGCTATACAAAATTAGTTTCATAGATTTTTTGTTGAATATAACTCCACTATGTTATATTATTAATCCGTCAGAACGCATAGCTCAGTTGGTTAGAGCACCACGTTGACATCGTGGGGGTCGGTGGTTCGAGTCCACTTGTGTTCATATTTTGATAAAGAAGCAGATTTTTAATGTTGCGGCTTCACCGTAACATTAAAAATCTGCTTCTTTGTTTTTTTTGAAAGCACGGCTTAGCAGCGCTTTCAAAGTGCTATCTGATGTCCACTCGCTTTGGGAAGTAGCGTCATAATACTGGCATCAAAGGCTCGCTTAAAATCGGGATCGGAGACATAGCGTTTATATGTCTCCAAATCTTGTTTTCGTTCTTTATTCATAGCTTCTCTGATTAACTGCTCGAAGGCTAGATGACGGTTCTGCTCATCTTGGTTGTTGACTACTTGAGATTCGTAATTAGGACTTTGGGTTATATGACGCACAATGTTCATAAACTTGACTGCATTCCATCCTGTAAAGAATCGGGTATTAAAGGCGGCAATAATTTCATCGAGGGGATCTTTTTGGATTTCATCGTGAAAACCTCGCAGGTTAGGGTTTTGCGGATCGAGTTCTGATGCGTTTGCATCTAGGGTAATTGCATGATTTAGTTTCACGCGCTCTAAGCCATAGGTAGATAGATCGATGCTTTCTAGTAGCTGATCGAGATGTTCTTGTGTAGGATCTTTGACTATCAGTTTAGGAATAAGGAATTTGAGAAACCAGTGCAACATTTCCCATTGCATATTATTGAAGGGAATGATACAAGCGACTTGAGCGTATATTTTGACAAATTGTTTGGCTTTGATTTTGAAGTCGATTTTGGCTTCGTTGTCTATTTCTAGTTCGAGATCGAATCTATGGGCGGCAGTGTCAATTAAAGGGCTAAGCTGATCGGCTTCAGCCTTATTAAAAAAGAGTTGGTTAAATTGCTGAACTTCATTCCATTCATATACGCCAACACCGTCTAATGCTTCTTTGAGGTCGTGGAGAATATTGATATCAGTGGGTTGACTGAGGGTTGTAGAAGTATAGAAAGGGTCAAAGGCTTTTTTAATTTCATCAATGGTATTGAAGAAATCAAGGATGAAGGTATCGTTTTTGGCTACGGATGCATTGCAACGATTCAGGCGCGATAGGGTTTGGACGGCTTGAACGGATTGCAGCTTTTTATCGACATACATTGTGTGCAGTAAGGGTTCGTCAAAACCTGTGAGGAACTTATTGGCAACCACTAAAATTTTGTAGTCATCCTTCGCAAATTCTGTGGGGATATCTTTGCTAGGAAATCCGTTAAGGATGTCTTCGGTATATTTGATACCATCGACAGTTTTTTCGCCAGAAAAGGCGACGATCGCTTTAAATGGCATATTAGCGGCAGTGAGAGCGTCACGAATCGCAAAGAAATAACGAATCGCAGTTTCAATATTCCGACTGACGATCATGGCTTTGGCTTTGCCCTTGAGCTTTTTCGGTTGCCAAACCTGTTCGATAAAATGGTTGAGCATAATATCGGATTTGGTAGCGATCGTTTCCTTGTGACCTTCTACATAGGCGCGGAGTTTTTTCTGAGCTTTGGCGGTATCAAAAAGGGGATTATCTTGAATGGATTTCTGGATTTCGTAATAGCTTTTGTAGGTGGTGTAGTTGGCTAAGACATCGAGAATAAAGCCTTCTTCGATCGCCTGTTTCATGGAGTAGAGGTGAAATGGCTGAAATTTACCATCGGGGAGTTTAATGCCAAATTTTTCGAGGGTAGCTGGTTTTGGTGTGGCGGTGAAGGCGAGATAGGATGCGTTTTTACTTAACTTGCGTCCTTCCATGACCTTCAGGATTTTGTCTTGGTTATCCTCTGGATCTTCTTCATCCATGCCGATCGTCATGCTGAGTTTATCGGCAGCTTGTCCGCTTTGAGAGGAGTGCGCCTCATCGATAATCACGGCAAAGTTACGATCGCTAAGATTTTCAATACCATCAACGATGAAGGGGAATTTCTGGATCGTGGTGATAATAATTTTTTTGCCAGTTTCTAAAGCGGTTTTGAGTTCTTGGGAGTTGCTGGCATGGGCGATGATGTTTTTAACGGCGGCAAAACCTTGGATGGTGTCCTTTAGTTGTTTGTCGAGAATGCGGCGATCGGTGACGACGATGACGGAATCAAAGAGGGGTGTGGATGCACCTTGGGCATAGAGTTCGATCAGTTGATAGGCTGTCCATGTGATCGAGTTGGATTTGCCTGAACCTGCGGAATGCTGGATCAGATATTTATGTCCTACGCCGTTTTGTTGGGCATGGCTGAGGATTTGGCGGACAACATCGAGTTGATGGTAACGGGGAAAAAGTAGGGTTTTCGATTTGGTGGAGAGGGTGGCGAAATGCTCGATGATTTTGGATAGGCTTTCACGGGTGAGGGTTTCTTGCCAGAGGTAGGCGGATTTGTGTCCGTTGGGGTTAACTGGATTGCCTTTACCATAGTTGTCGCCTTTGTTGAAGGGTAAGAAATAGGTGCTTTGGCGATCGAGTTTGGTAGTCATCCAAACTTCATCGGTATCAACGGCAAAGTGAACGAGGCAACAGGCAAATTGAAATAGCGGTTCTTTAGGGTCGCGATCGCTGCAATATTGTTGTTTAGCGTGGTAAGTGGTTTGACCTGTCCAAGGATTTTTTAATTCGAGGGTGGCGATCGCAATGCCATTGATAAATAGAACGATATCAATGGAGAGTTGGGGGTTACTTTCGGAATAGTAGACTTGGCGCGTTAGGGAGAAGATGTTGCGATCAAAATTGGCTTGAATTTCGGGGTTGTTGTCGTTGTGGGGAAGGCTATAGAGCAGGGTGAGGTGTGCATCATCGATCGCTAGTCCTTTTTTCAAAACTGAGATAATGCCATCTTTTTGAATTTTGCGATGAAGGCGTTCGAGGATCAGGCGTTGCCAATTGGGGCGATCGCGTAGTTTGTCGAGTTGTTGTGATTGAGTGGTTTCAAGAAATTGCCAAAATTTTTGTTTGTCGATCGCAAATTCGCGATCGTAGTCAGCCGAATCCCCTTTTTCATAGCGTGAGTTGGTAATTAGCGATCTCTCGATGAGGTCTTCTAGTTTTTTTTCGTTGGTTTGGCTGACCATAATTTGATATTTCTAAAATTTATGATGGCAAAGATAAGCGGCGCAACGCGCCGCCTATCTTTACGGTTTTCCTGCTGCAAAGATTTGATCGGCGGTGAGTTCTAGGCTTGGGAATGTGGGAGATTGCAGCCGATCGCTATTTCTAAATAGTTGTCGATGGTAGCGATCGCCTTGCAATGTGCAGATCGTGAGGGTGGGTTGTTTGGGTGTGCCGATATATTCTCTGCCACCAAGTCCAAGATAGTCAGCGATCCAATATTCGGGGATGCCTAGTTGAGCGTAGTCTTCGGCTTTACGAGCATAGTCATTTTGCCAGTTGGTGCTGACAACTTCAACGATCAGTTTGATCGATTGACCTAAGCAAATGATCGGTTCTTGTTGCCACAATGGTTCTTGGTGGAGTTGGCTTTGGTCAAGGACGATGACATCAGGACGAAAGGCGGTTTCTGTGCCTAATAGTTTGATCAAGCAGCGATAGGGAATAAAAAATGGTGCGTTTTGCTGATCGATCGCGATGTTGAGTTTCCGTCCGATGAGGGCGGCTACTTGTTCATGTAGTCCTGTTGGTTCCAAATCAATTAGTTCTCCATCAATTAGTTCGTATTGCGTTGTGTCGCCATATTTGGCGATAAAGGTATCGGTGCTGAGTAGTTTTGGGGCAAGTTGAACCATTTTGATTACCTTATGAGTAAAATTTCGTTTTCGCTATTGGTTGCAAATTCGGTGAGGTGTCTTTTGCTGGGATGTTGAAAGCCGAGGATGATGTCTTGTTTAGGTATGTCGGCGTTGAGCAGATCGTCAGCAATACAAAAGTTGGTACTGTCTTCTTCTATCCAGATTTTACCGTTTTGGATTTGTAAATAAAGGATGATATGTTGAACTCGTTTTTTGCCATCCCATCCAGTGCGAAGCCATAGGTATTGATCTCGTTCTGGGTCGAGGGCTAGGCGATCGCAAATTGGATTGTTTTGGTTTTGCTGTTGGTTAAGGTTGTAGTAGTCGATGAGCAGGGTTTGGATTGTGTCGCGATAGTAGGTCAATTTATCCATAACTGTATGCGCTCCTGTTGAGTATCTACAACGATAATTTTTAAGTTGTTTTGTTTGGTGATTAATTGAATTGAGGCACGTTGAAAAAAGTTTTCGTAGGTGAGGTCGTCGATCGCTAGATAAAGATTATATTCAGGTTCAGTGATCTGGATGAGGTTACGGTAAACGATGTACTGCCCGATAGCGTTGTGAAAGTCATACATGGGAGATCTACCAATAAAGCTTTTGATCTCGACAACGATTTTCTGTTCTTGACGTTGTGCGGCGATCGGCTTTTGGGCGGCGAGGTCTGCATAAAGTTCAGCGTCTTCGTACTTAATGAAGTAAGGATCGGCGGTAATTTCCCATCCGTCTTGAATAAGCGCGTTTTTGACCGCATCATGGTAAATGTCTTTTGCAGGCATATTTACGCAACTTAAATTTTTCTAATTTTTATTATATGTTTAACGAAGGCTCGCCTTTACTTTACTTATACTTTGATTTTGCCTGTAACTGCTTCACTAATAAAAACTTGTTTTAGAGAATTAAGCTTTTCAATACCTTCCAATGTCTTTTGGCTAACTTCTTCTATATCTTTAATCCGATTAGAAGTCACATTTAAAATGTTTTTCTGCTCCTCTAATGGAGGAACTGGAATTTTATATTTTTTAATGTCATCACAAGTTATAGCTCCTTTTGTACTGCCATTTCCCGAAGAACTAAGCCTTATCAATTCATACATTCCTTGAAGATAAAGATGAAGAAATTCTGGCAGGATGTCTTTATCCAATATTTCTATATAAGCAAGGTGTTGATTAATAGTTGTTTCTATTTTGCATATTGCTGAATTCCCTCTAGTTTTTCCTTCGCCAGTGATTGCTATGACAATACTATTTGGCTTAACTAAAGGAAGATGACACTCACGAACAGCTTTTGGGGTGACAAACTGTTCAGCTGATTTGATAATAATGTCATTTACTTTTGAGCTATTAAGCCAAGGAATTGCCCCATTATTCCAATAAGAAGCATTTGATCTGTTAGGCGTACTTCCATTTCCTATCTTACCGATAAAACTAATTCGAGAGACTCCCCAATGCTCAGGAATTTCGCCTATCCACTCAATACCACTATCACGCATAGGGACATTAGGGTTTAGCCCTTTAGTGACAGCGCGATTGATGAGGATGGCTTTTTGTTCGTTGAGGAGTTCGATTAGGCGTTGTTTTTTGGCGATCGCTTGGTCTATGGAGGTAGTGGTGCGATCGAGAAAATCAACAATTCTATTGACTTCATCATGAGGTGGTACTGGTGAATAAAGGGTTTTAAAATCTTCATACCGCAAACTATTCATATCACTACATAGTCCATAAGAATGTCGATTAGCTTCTTTAATAAATAGTTCTGTACGGTAGAGATAATGGAAGAATTTAGCGTAATTTTTGTTGCGCGTATTCAGAATGATATAAGCTGGACTGACGATACCAGTAAAATCTGACATACCGATCGCACCCTGCCACATTCTCATTTTGTTATAAGCTAAATCGCCTCGATACACTACCTTGTATTTAGCCTTATCTTCGTTTGACGAATCCTTTTTGATTGAAATCTCACTTTGTCTAATAACACCTTGATCGATGGTTACTGATAACAGCTCCATATCTGGGCGATTAGTTTCTTTTCTTTCATCAAATAAACCAAGATTTCTCTTAGCTTCCCAATGACTAGGAATCTCTCCTAACCATTCCACACCACTATTTTTATAACTCTCATACTTAGGAAAAGCCATAACCATTTATTTGTCCCCCTTACCATAATTATCTAATAACTTTTCTAAAACCATCTCCTTATCAACATCAGACAGCAAACCATACACCTTTTGCACCAAATCAGGAGAAGCATTTTCTCGAAACCAATCATCAGTCGGATCTCCAGAAAGATCGAAATAATAAATTAAAGTTTGATTAATCTCTTCCTTATCATCCAAAGACAACTGCCCCATTCTTACTAACCAATCCCCATTACCATCCTTAAAACAATTACCATCAACCGTACAAATTTGATGCACCAAAGCATAAGAATTAGCTGTTAAACCATTAGCCTTTGTCTTTGTAATTGGATAAACACTCGGCAACCCCGCAGAAGTCTGTTTAGAAGTTAAAGGAATTACTGTAAAAGTCTTGATGTAGTCCGTATCATCCTGAAACTCATCACTTGACCAAATAATATACGGATGCGCTCCTCTAAAAACTCGACTAGAATTAATAACCTCATCGCAACCTGAATGTTTGCAACTAACCTCATCGGGTTCAGTCAAATCATAAAAATACTGATGCCTTCTACCACAAGACAAAGAAACTCGATAAGGGTTAATCATATAGATCCAACCCTGTCGGGGACGCTGACCCGCCATTCTACACACCTAACTCAGCAACTACTTTTTCATGCTCTAAAAAAAGATTTAAATGCGCCTTCTCTTCAGGTTGATAATGTTTTTTAGCCTCTAGCATTGGCTCAGTTTGATAAACATAAGCTAATAGATCATCTAACTTAGCCCCAATCCATTCCTTACGGATATTTCTCAACATCAACTCCAGCCCCTTAGAAAATCTCAAATCATTAACATCTGGGCAATTTTCACGAGGTTCAATCAAAACAGCTTGATTATTTTGAACCTCACCTAAAACGCCCTGCGTATAGAGAGCCGTCAAACAGCTATCAATATCCTCACTCCAAGGACCAAAGCGATAATAACGCCAATCTAAATTTGTAAGTTGTTTCTTTGTCCACTTCACCGAATACAAATCAGCAAGATACAGAAACTTCACCAACTGAGTTTTGGTAATGTATCCCTTGCTCTTGCACACAAAGAATAAAATCAGTTTTTCTAACATTGAAGTTTCCATAAAATTAACAGCTTTGACTGTCCCAACCTAAATATTATCAGAAATCTTGACCTCAAGCCACACCATAATCAGTATATTTGCGTTTATAAGGCGGCTGTAAACCCAAAATAATATCCTCCTTCGGCACACCCAACTCCACCAATTCCTCAGCAGGATCGAGATCCGTCATATTGCGTTGTAGCCAGATTTTGCCATCCCGAATATCAAAATGCATCACACAAGAATAGACCCTTACCGCCCCCTCCCAACCAATATCTAGCCATTGATAATGATCGCGATCGCAATCAAAAATCAACTGTGTTTCCAAACCATCTTTAGGATTACCCCAAGAAGCGTAAGTGGTCAAAATATCTTGAATATATTTACGATAAATACTTAGTTTATCCATTTTACAATTACCTCCTCAATAGGTTCATAAACAACTAGCAAAACCGCATATTGATCGACAACAACCTTGGCAAACTCAGTCTGAAAAAAACTATTGAAAGCATCATTTGGTACTGCTAAATAGAGTAACCGATCTGGCTCCACTTGCTGCAACGCCAAACGATAACTTATAAACTGCCCCAAAGCTGCATAAAAATCTGTTATCGCCGAAGGTCTTAAAAAGCTCTTGACCTCAACCGCTATTTTCTCATTACCTCGATCTGCCACCAGTAAACGCTCTGCGCCCAAGTCAACCTGAAAGGTAACATCACCATAATCAAACCGTAATGGATCAGATGTAATAGTCCAACCATCCTTTTCTAAACCATTTCTAACCGCATCATGAAAAGTATCCTTCGCTGACATTATCCTACCTCACCAAAACTAACCAACCGCTTTAACAAACCCTCAGTCTCCTGCTCTAACTGCAAAATCTCCGAGGTCACCTCCTCCAAACTTCGCAAAGGCTTATGTTGATAAAAATACTTGTTAAAACTAATCTCATAGCCGATCTGCGTCTTATCCAAAGCAATCCAAGCATCCGCCACATGAGGACGCACCTCCCGCACAAAATAAGCGTGGATCTTCTGCTCCCCTCTCCCAGTGGGAGAGGGGCTGGGGGTGAGGTTCTTCTGCTCCCCTCTCCCACTGGGAGAGGTGCTGGGGGTGAGGGCATAATTTAACGGCACATTCTCATTATCCCGTAACTCACTATCCGACTCATACTCAACCCACTCACCACTAACCCCTGTAGCCCAAAAGCCATAATCCTGTAAATGCTCCTGCACCGTTCCCAAAGACTCAAGCAACTCATTGAGCTTATCCCCCTTGAGTTTATGCAACTTCTTCACCACCTTAGCTGCCGACTCATCGCGCCAACTAATCACATTTAAAACTTGATTCTTCTCACTCGATGACAGCTTGATTTCTAACTTTTTCAAAGCCTCATCAAACATAATCGCAAACTGATTAAAGTCTAGATATAGCTCCCCGCCAATATGCCCCATTAACTTCTCAGCCGATCGCATCAAATCTCTTTGAGTCTCCCAAGTCTTCACCGATAGCAAATCCTTACGATTCTTAGGAGATATAGCAAGCTCTTCTTTATCGATATATTCCTCGATCGCTTTTTTGTACTTAGCATCTGTCTCCAACTCAGCATATAGGCGATCGCCCCATTCACCATAAGCCCATTCCATCACCTCCCGCAAAGCAGGGACAAACCGCAAACTCTCCACCCGTTCCGCCGTAAACTGAGCCGCCAACCGCAAAGGACGCTCCACCGTTACTTTGTAATAGCCAAAATCCCGATTATCAAAAACCTTAGAAATCTCTCTCTTACTCCCCTCTCCCTCTGAGTCATATTTAGCGAATTGTGATCGCATTCCTAAATATATTTCCGTAATCTTCTCAATATGTTCAGGCGCAAACTCACAATTCTTCGCACCCAAATTTTTACGCAACTTGCGATACATCTCCGAAGCATCAATCAACTGCACCTTACCCCGACGCTGGGGCGCTTTATGATTCGCCAAAACCCAAATATAAGTAGTAATCCCTGTGTTGTAAAACAAATTATTCGGCAGTTGAATAATTGCCTCTAACCAATCATTTTCGATAATGTAGCGGCGAATATTACTCTCACCACTACCAGCATCCCCCGTAAACAAAGACGATCCATTATGCACTGACGCAATCCGTGAACCCAGAGGACTATCATCTAGCCGCTTCATCTTGCTGACCATATCCATCAAAAACAATAGCTGTCCATCCGAAGATCGCGGAATCGCAGGAACTATTTCCGCAACTCCTTTAAAATTGGGTAACGATACTTGGAAACGTGGATCGATAACATCCTTGCCATCCAAAATCGATTTCTGTTCCCCCTTCCAAGACTTCCCATAGCAGGGTGGTTTCATTTTCGGGAAGTGATAGTGAGAAGGGATTACAGAAAAACAGCAAAGCCAAAATAGTAAAAAATGGTCTGTTAAGAGCTAAACAAAAAGCAAAACCAGACCATGAACTTTATAGAACAATTAAAGCAGATCCCAGACCATCGGAAAAGTAAAGGTAAGCGACATCCACTATGGCTAGTCATGTGCTTAACCTTGCTGGGAGTATTGTGTAATTATCACGGATATCGACCCTTAGCAGATTTCTGTGAGAAACATTGGCAAACCCTACAAACAAGGCTAGAGCTAGCACCAGAGAGTCGAATCCCGTCATATTCGACCTTTCGTCGTGTCATTCAAGGAGTAGAAATTGAGCCAATAGTTAAACTATTTAACGAGTGGTGTAGAAATAGCTATACAGGCGAATCAGGGCAATGGCTGGCGATGGACGGAAAAAGCATCAAATGTACTGTCTCCAATCAGACTGATTCTAGGCAAAACTTTACCAGTACCGTATCAGCCTTTACCCATGAAACGGGAGAAGTAATAGCCCTTGCCGTATCCGAAAACAAACAAATTAGTGAAATCGAAGTCGTTAAACAAGTGATTACCTCTTTACAAGGGCAGAAAGCCTCTTTCACCCTAGATGCCTTACATTGCCAAAAAGATACGGTGAAATTAATTGTTGAACAGGAACAGCATTATTTGATTGCGCTCAAAAATAATCAACCGAATTTGCTCAAGATTTTGGATAACTTACATCAAACCACGGAAGCCCTTAGCTATGCTGAAGAGTTTGACAAATCTCATAGCCGTCAAGTGCGCCGTCGCGTTTGGGTTTATCCTGCGCCGACTCACCTACGTAAACAATGGTCGTCTCTACAGTCTTTGATTTATGTGGAACGCGAGGGCTGGCGTGATGACAAGCCTTTTGTCGAATCAGTTGGTTATATTTCTGACTTGTCTCTCAAGGCGGCTCAGTTTCTTGACCCGATTCGCCTACACTGGGGCATTGAAAATCGCTTACATTGGGTGCGCGATGTCCTTTTTCAAGAGGATACGGGGTTACGTCGTGGTGGTAATGCTCCTACTATTTGGGCAATTATTCACTGTTTTATCATGACCACTGTTCGTCGCCTTGGCTTTCGGACGATTCCTCAGGGGCAACGGGTTCTCGCGAATCAGGTTCATCAAGTTTTTGATATTCTCTCCTGCTCTTATTCTTACTGATTTCCTCCTTCTAAATTTTCTGCTTCTCCCTTCCTGCTTGCTTTTCCGAAAATGAAACCACCCTGCTTCCAAGACTTCCCATAGGGAGGATTCGACAACATAAAATCAAAGCGCATCCCCGCAAACTCATCAGTCGCCAAAGTCGAACCAAACTTAATATTTGCAGGATCATTCCCTTTAATCATCATGTCCGATTTGCAAATCGCATAGGTTTCTCCATTCACCTCTTTCCCATAGAGATAAACCGCCGCCTTAGATCTGATTTTCCCATCAGGATCGATCATAAAATTCTGCGATTCCGTCAGCATCCCTCCCGATCCACAAGCGCCATCATAGACCGTAATTACAGGCGGTAAACGCTCCTTCACAGGCTCAAACAAAATATGTGTCATCAAATCAATTACTTCACGAGGCGTAAAGTGTTCACCCGCCTCTTCGTTGTTCTCTTCGTTAAACTTCCGAATCAACTCCTCAAACACATAACCCATACCCAAATTGGTCAAAGGTGGCAACCTACGCCCATCAGGATCGATCGCCTCATCAGGACTCAAGTTAATACGCGGATCGATAAACTTCTCCAACACCCCCAACAATACATCCGCCTCCACCATCCGCTTGATCTGGTTGCGTAGCTCAAACTTCTCAATAATCTCCTTAACGTTCTCACTGAAACCATCCAGATAAGCCTTAAAATTTGCCTCCAAAATCTGACGATTATTCGTAGCCGTCTTGACTAACTTCGTCAGCGTCCAGTCAGAAATATTGTAAAAAACATAGCCGCTTGCCTCCTGCAAACCTTGCTGATCCAGATCAGTTAATCCTGCATCCTCTCGCTGAAACCGCACCTCTTCTAAAACCGCCGCCTTGCTTTTCTCCAACAGGCAATCCAGACGACGCAACACAAACATCGGTAAAATCACATCGCGATACTTGCCCCGCACATACACATCCCGCAAACAATCATCCGCGATCGACCAGATAAAGGAGACGATTTTATTATTGATGGTGTAGTCCATAGCCAACGAAAAAATTATGAAGATTCTTGATCTTACACAACTACAGGCGGTTTGAGTTAATCAATCAGAGGCGATCGGCATATATCTAATACTATTTTTATTTCACTTTAATGCCCGATTAATCCCTGATTTGCAAATGTATAATTGCTTATAAGGAAAAATCAATTACCCCGATTTTTACCCCGTCACCTTGTTGACAATACCCAAAAGCCTTACTCTACAAATTTTCCAGCAAATAACGATACCACGTTGACATCGTGGGGGGCGATGGTTCGAGTCCATTTGTGTCCATAGTTTTTCTAACGGCTTTTATCGCCAAGTATTTATAAAAACAGTGTCATATGCTTGGTGCAAAACGCTAACCATATAACATTATAAATCCTGAAGAATGTAATATCATTTTTGGTAACTAGCCTGTCAAAAGCACAAACCTAGTGAGTATTCTCATTGAATTGATAGTAATTGACAGTAATATTTAACAAGGCTTATACACATAGAATTTCTCGTAGCACAAACTTATGACTAGCCTCAAAAATGCCCTTGAGGAAATCGTTGTCGTAGAAGTACAGGAGCAACTAAAGCAACTGAACAAGGCATCACGTGAAACAATTAACCTTAGTGAAGTAACTGCCTTTGCTCTGAATCGTTTGCCAGCGCTATACGCTAGTACTAGCCGAGGTTGGTTGCAACAGCGCAAACGTGCCCACAATGAATTGAAAAATCAAGTTGTAAGTGCTGTTCAACATGCATTATTGGGGGTAAAGCGTGATCCACTCCGAAAAGCTACTCAGATTGCGGCTAGCAAAGTTGAAACCCCTGCCCATGTTTTAGCCAAACTCCAACAACTTTTTAGTAAGCCATCTCTGGTATGGCAAGATGTCCCACAAGCTTTTCAAGAAACGCTAACCTTAGTGACGCACTCCCCAGAATATGCGGGATTGAGCATCTACGATCGCAATCGCATTCGGGAAATCAAAGGTTATTTACAGCGTAAGGGGCATTATCATGACCATGAAAACTGGCATCAGCAAAATACTGAAATACCTGATCCTGAGCTAAATTCCTATATTATTTCTGCTTCTTATTCCCTCACTAATGTTCTCGAAGATTTAGTACAGCAGGAAGTAAAAAATCAATTAGTACATATGGCAAATGTGTTGCCGCGCAAGGTCGGTATTGATGATGTATCTGCCTATGTTCTCAATCGGTTACCACCGATGTATGCCACGACTGAGCAAGGGGTAGCTTGGCAAACCCAAAAGGCAAAAGAGCAAATAGCAAGTCAAATTGAGTCAACGGTGATCCAAGCAATGATGACATTAAGTAAAACGCCTCGTCGTCTTGCCGATCCACTTCCATTGCTCAAGTTTGAAGAGGATTGCGAACAGGCAATTAAAGAGTTACGCCTCATTTTTCAACGGGATGATATTACATGGCGAAATATTGCCATCCTTGCAGAATATGCGATCGCCCATGAGCGACAGGGGATGACCTATTGGCGGCAGCAGTGGCGGATGCTAGGACAAATTTATAGCGAAATGTATTTGAAACCGGGGGATGCGGAATTATCGTTAAATCAAACTCCTGAAGGCGAAATTTTAATCATCCAAACCCATACTCGCGAAGCTTTTGGATGGCTTGCGGATAATCCTAAAAACTTAGGAATTAGTACATTGCGACTTTTTCCTGCGGTTGCTGAAATTGAACTTCATTCGTCTTTCTTAGATTTTTCTGTTAATTACACCCGTGAAGAAATGGCAGCAGATGGAATTATCTGATAGCAGTTTTCATTTTGCCTCACCCCCCTAAAGACTTTGGTGCACGCGCAGCGTGCACCAAATACTATTTAAATGCGTCCAGCTACTCAAATAGTATTTCCCAGTCTGGTGAAGTATGTTTTTGTTTCCCCGCCAAAGGTGGGGAAACAAAACTCTGTAAGACGATACATAAGGCGGTAAAGTAGAGCCAGATCTAAAAGCTTTTGTATTTTGTGTATGGCTTTTCAACGTGCTAGTGGCGTTTTGCTGCATCCAACCTCATTACCCAGCAAATTTGGGATTGGGGATTTAGGAGAAACGGCTTATCAGTTTATTGAGTTTTTATCCCGTAGTGGTCAGAAGCTTTGGCAAGTCCTGCCCCTTGGACCTACAGGATATGGTAATTCTCCCTACATGAGTTTTAGTGCGATCGCAGGTAATCCCTATCTCATTAGTCCAGAGCTTTTAGCGAAGCAATATTTACTTAAAGAAGAAGATTGGGAAGATATTCCTGATTTTGATCAAAATCGTGTTGATTTTGAAGCGGTGATACCTTACAAACGCAAGTTACTAGAGATTGCCTATACAAGATTCAAACAGGGTTATGCGGATCAAGATCCCCAACATCATCATGATTTGTATTTAATCCAAGAGCAGTTCAAAAAGTTTTGCTACGAAGAAGCCGATTGGCTCGAAGACTATGTGCTGTTTGTTGCATTGCATGAAGAAAATCCCGAAATCCTTTGGAATCAGTGGGAACCTGCGATCGCCAAACGGGAACCCCAAGCATTACAACAAAAACGCGAAGAGTTACATGAGCAAATCGAGTTTCAGAGATTTGTGCAGTTTCTCTTTTTCGATCAATGGTTGAAACTCAAGCAATATGCCAATATGCGAAATATTCGGATTATTGGCGATATTCCCATCTATGTCTCTCATAACAGTGCTGATGTTTGGGCAAATCCTGAAAACTTTGCGCTCGATCCTGAAACCTACGAAGTCACACAGATGGCGGGAGTCCCACCCGACTATTTCAGCGAAACAGGTCAGCTCTGGGGAAATCCTGTCTATAACTGGGATTATCTTCAAGAAACTAATTTTGCTTGGTGGATCGATCGCTTCCGATTTTTAAATCGTTATGTAGATATTATCCGCATCGATCACTTTCGAGGTTTTGAATCATTTTGGCAAGTTCCCGCAGGTGAGGAGAATGCCATCAAAGGTGAGTGGAAGCTTGCCTTGGGAGATGAGCTGTTTACGAAGCTCAAGGAAGTAATGGGTGATCTGCCAATTCTTGCCGAAGATCTTGGGGTAATCACTCCTGAAGTCATCAAATTACGGGATGATTTTGGCTTTCCAGGAATGCAGGTACTACTGTTTGCTTTTGGTGGTGACTCTGGCAATTTTCATTTGCCCCACCACTACAGACACAATAGTGTTGTGTACACTGGGACTCACGATAATGACACCGCAGTGGGTTGGTGGCAGCGTTCCAGCAATTATGAAAAGCAACTGTTTTATAAATATGTAGTTGGTTTTGCCTCAGGAGAGCCAATTAACTGGGCGCTAATCCGCATAGCAATGGCATCAGTAGCTGTAATTGCGATCGTTCCGCTACAGGATGTTCTTGGTTTAGACAATAGTGCGCGGATGAATGTCCCCGGAACTGCCACAGGCAATTGGGGCTGGCGCTATAGCGATCCCGATTTACTCAACCAAGATTTGAGCGATCGCTTGTTGGATGTGACCCAACTCTATAGCCGTTAAAAAAAAGGTGTGACACTTCTGGTCACACCTTTTTTTGAGTCTTAGGAAACTTGACACAAAATTTGGTATGAGAATATATAACTATCATTAAACAAATTTCTCAAACGATTCCCATAAGGTCGTTCTGCTCTAAAAACAATGTCTTCCCTCGCTTTTGAAGCTTTATTCATTATTTTGCTGATTATTGCCAATGGTGTATTTTCGATGTCTGAGCTAGCCATTGTCTCAGCTCGAAAAGTACGCCTAGAACAATGGGCAAAAGAAGGAAATGCTAAAGCTAGAGCTGCTTTAAGGCTAATCAGCTCACCCAACAATTTTTTGTCAACCACCCAAATTGGCATTACTTTAATCGGAATTTTGAGTGGCGCTTTGGGTGGTACAACCGTAGCAAAAAGTTTGAAAGAGTTGTTGGATACGATCGCAATTATCAAGCCCTACAGCGAATCCCTCAGCTTTTCGATTGTTGTTGGAATTATCACTTATTTATCTCTCGTTGTCGGAGAGCTTGTGCCCAAGCGATTGGCGATGAGTAATGCTGAACAGATTGCCTGTAATGTTGCCCCACCGATGCGATTTCTTGCCAATATTGGCACACCGATTGTGTACTTACTTAGCGCCTCTACCGAAGCATTGCTGAGTATGTTAGGAATTCAAGCCAATGAAGAGGCGCAGGTTACTGAAGAAGAAATTAAGGTGATGATTGCTCAGGGTGCAGAGTCGGGGATGTTTGAAGAAGCTGAACAAGACATGGTAGAACGAGTATTTCGTCTAGGCGATCGCCCTATTAAAGCCCTCATGACTCCCCGCACTGAGATTGATTGGATTGACATCGATTCTCCATTTGAAGAAACGCAACGCGAAGTTCTAGAGAGTGGTCATTCAAGATTTCCAGTAGCTAGGGAAAATCTGGATGATTGTGTGGGAATTGTCGATATTCGAGAATTTCTCAACGCCAGTATTCATGGTGTACCTATAGATTTATTAAAAGTTAGTAGTCCTCCCCTATATGTTGCGGAAACTGCCAGTGCTTTGAGCGTATTAGAGCAATTTAAACAATCAGGCGATCGCGTTGCTATGGTGACTGATGAGTATGGTGGTGTCGAGGGAATGGTAACTCTCACTGACCTACTTGAGGCGATCGTTGGTGATTTGCCATCAAGCGATCGCCAAGGTGATCCCGATGCAATTCAGAGAGAAGATGGGTCTTGGCTAATTGATGGGATGATTTCTAGCGATCGGCTCAAAGAGATTCTCGAAATTGAAGATTTACCCTATGAAGAAGAGCGCAATTACCATACGCTGGGGGGATTGATGATGACTTATCTCCGACATATTCCGATGGTTGGTGAGC
Source organism: Pseudanabaena yagii GIHE-NHR1 (assembly GCF_012863495.1). Classification (NCBI taxonomy): domain Bacteria; kingdom Bacillati; phylum Cyanobacteriota; class Cyanophyceae; order Pseudanabaenales; family Pseudanabaenaceae; genus Pseudanabaena; species Pseudanabaena yagii. The sequence goes on along the minus strand of NZ_JAAVJL010000001.1, from coordinate 545,575 downwards.
ACTTTACTTGGCAAAGAATCCGTTTTGAAGTAGTTGATATGGATGGAAATCGAGTAGATAAAGTGCTAATTAATTTGTCCCCATTATTACCTCTAGATGAAGAACCTAAGGGTAATTTAAAAAATAGATAACCCTAGATAAATGCACCATGCTTAGCACGGTGTATTCTCAGACCAAAAGTAAAAACCTTACATAGCAAGGCTTTTACTTTTGGTCTGAGATAGAGGGTTTGTTACGCAAACCCTCTATCTCAGATCGTTTTAAATTATCCTGAACTTGCGTTAGCCAGATTAAAAAGATGTTAGACAAAGAGAATATTAGCTTCTCTAACATTTCTGCTAAATCTCTGAATGTCTAAATAAAACTAGACAGATTTTATTTGTATCTCAAAGGAAAGTATTGTATGGTATTTAAACACGGTATTCCCATCAAGATATCGTAGATTACTTTCTTGGAGATATCTCATGAGTTTAGGACAACATCCCTTAAAACGTTCACAATCAGCGGTCAAGGCGATCGCCCAATTATTTAGCAATACATTTAAAAACATATTCAGCCATAAATGGGGACGCAAATTTGTCTCCTTCTTTTTGGCAGGTGCATTGATTAGTGTCACGATGGCAGCTTGCACTGCAACGACTGACACTAAACCCACAGCAACAACCCCAACTACAGGTGGCAGCCCCGCCGCTCAAACCACACCTGCCGCAGGCGCACCTAAAAAAGATGTTGAATTAACCCTTGTGTCTTTTGCTGTTACCAAGCAAGCTCACGAGAAGATCATTCCTAAGTTTGTGGAAAAATGGCAAAAGGAACAAAATCAAAAAGTTACCTTTAAACAGAGCTATGGTGGCTCAGGTTCGCAAACTCGCGCCGTTATTGACGGACTCGAAGCTGATGTTGTCCACCTCGCCCTTAGTGCTGACACTTTCAAACTAGAAAAAGCAGGACTAATTGAGTCAGGTTGGGAAAAAGAATATCCTAATGATGGAATTGTCTCGAAGTCCGTACCAGCAATTATCGTTCGTGAAGGCAATCCCAAAAATATTAAAACTTGGTCTGATCTCGAAAAACCAGGGGTTGCGCTAATCACTGCTGACCCTAAAACTTCAGGTGTTGCTAAATGGAATTTCTTGGCAATCTGGAATGCGGCTCTCAAGGCAAATAATAAGGATGAAGCCAAGAGCATCGATACCTTAGTGAAAGTATTTACCAATGTGCCAATCTTGACTAAAGACGCTAGGGAAGCCAGCGACGCTTTCCTTAAGCAAGGGCAGGGCGATGTCTTGGTTAATTACGAAAACGAAGTAATTCTTGCTACTCAGAAGGGCGAAAAAGTCAGCTATGTAATTCCCGATGTGAACCTCTCCATCGACAATCCGATTGCAGTTGTTGACAAAAACGTTGCTAAGCATGGCACTAAGGAAGTAGCCGAAGCATTTGTAAAGTACCTCTACTCCACTGAAGCACAAACCGAATTTGCCAAGATCGGTTTCCGTCCTGTCGATGAAGCTGTTGCCAAAGAGAAGCAGTTTACTGAACTTTACCCCGCAGTTAAAGAGCTTGCAACCATTAATAAAGATTTTGGTGGTTGGCCAAATGCCGATAAGAAGTTCTTTGCCGATGGTGGAATCTTTGACCAAGTTCAATCCAAAATCAAGCGCTAGAGCTTAGCTATAGCTAATTAATCAAGTCATCAACAAGTGGCTTAAGCCCCTTGCCTAAATTAATAACTAAATTCTATAAAATCGTAGCTTTGCTGCGGTTTTATAGAATTTAGGCTAAATGCCCAAGCTTTTTGAAAATTTAAAGACAATATGGTCACGACAACACCTCTGCCTGACAGAAAGCGCCAATCTAATCCTGTTTTAAAATTCCTTGGCAAAATTCCTTGGACATGGGTAATTACTTTTGTCTATCTCGCATTCCTGCTAATTTTGCCAATCATCGCTATGATTGTCAAAGCTTCTCAAGAGCCTTTTGAAAAGTTTTGGGCAACTGCGACATCACCCATTGCCCTCTCTAGTTACGAAGTTACCTTTGTGACTGCCTTTGCTGCTGCCGCGATTAATGGCATATTCGGCACATTGATCGCTTGGGTAATCGTGCGTTACAACTTTTGGGGCAAGCGCTTTGTCGAAGCTGTTGTTGACTTACCCTTCGCACTCCCGACAGCAGTCGCAGGTTTAACCCTAGCCACAATGTATAGTAATAAAGGTTTTATTGGTGCATATTTTGCTCCCTTTGGCATCAAAATTGCCTTTAGTCGCATCGGTGTATTTATAGCGATGACCTTTATCTCATTACCCTTTATTGTCAGAACGGTTCAGCCCGTCCTTAAAGAATTAGAAAAGGAAATCGAAGAAGCCGCATGGTCATTAGGTGCTTCTCAATTCCAAACCTTTATCCAAGTAATTTTGCCACCACTTACACCTTCGATCTTGACAGGGGTTGCCTTGGGTTTTTCCCGTGCTGTTGGTGAGTATGGCTCAACCGTAATCATTGCGTCCAATACTCCTTTTAAGGATTTAATTACACCAGTTTTGATCTTTCAACGCCTAGAACAGTATGACTATGTTGGCGCAACTGTGATCGGCGTGGTAATGCTGGCTATTTCCTTTGCGAGTCTATTGGCGATTAATCTATTACAAGCATGGAGCAAGCGATATGGCTAATTTAAATTCTTCTGCCAGCAAATATCCTCAAAGCGCTCCCGAACCAACCCAGATCAAAGAGAAAAAAAGCTTTGCCCCTGCAATCTTAATTACGATCGCTATTACTTATCTCTCCTTAGTATTACTCATACCCGCCGCCAACGTATTTTATGAAGCCTTTCATAAAGGACTGACTCCATTGATCGATGCGTTTAAGCGGGAGGATTTATGGGTAGCGATTAAGTTAACCGCAGGTCTAGCAGCGATCGCCTTACCGCTAAATACGATCTTTGGCTTGAGTGCGGCTTGGGCGATCGCCCGTAATAAATTCCCTGGTAAAGCCTTATTACTCAGCATCATCGATTTGCCCTTCTCGATCTCGCCCGTAGTTGCAGGTTTAATGATCGTTCTACTCTATGGTCGCCTCGGTTGGTTTGGTTCATGGCTCGAAGCAAATGATATCAAAATTATCTTTGCTTTCCCAGGAATGCTGATGGCTACCATCTTTGTCAGTATGCCCTTCATTGCCCGTGAAGTAATTCCTGTATTAGATGAAATGGGAACCGAGCAGGAAGAAGCCGCCCGTACCCTTGGCGCTAACGACTGGCAAATTTTCTGGAAAGTGGTCGTTCCTAATATCCGTTGGGGGCTGCTCTATGGCTTGGTTTTGACTAACGCTAGAGCCATGGGTGAATTTGGTGCTGTATCTGTTGTATCAGGCAATATTGCTGCCAAAACTCAGAGCTTACCTCTATTTGTAGAAGAGTCATATAAGAACTATGAGAATGAAGTCGCCTATTCGGCGGCGGTATTACTAGCGTTGTTAGCAGTAGTAACTCTAGTTCTCAAGGAAATCTTGGAACGCAAAACCCATAATCCTAATGAACGGGAATAGCGAAAAATAATCTTTGTGTTGCGCGAATGGCAACACAAAGATTATTACCAATGCAAAGTCATAATCCAATTTTGCCCTCTATCCAATTACTTACCCTCATCGCTGCTTTCCTTGTTACCAGTATTATCAGTGTGATTACAGGTAGTACTTCCCTAATCACCGTACCTGTGATGTTGCAAACAGGAATTGAACCGCGCACCGCTTTAGCCACAAATATGATGGCACTCACATTTATGAGCATTGGTGCAACTTTACCTTTCCTCAAGCAAAAGACGATTAACCTTAGTCGCTTACCCCTATTGATATTACTAACTTTGGTGGGATCAGGATTGGGAGCCGCCTTACTGTTATTCGTGCCATCAAAAGTGCTGCCGCAGTTAGTCTCCGTATTTATGATTGCAATTGTGATTTTCTCCTTGCTCAATCATCGTGCTGGAGTTATATCTAAAGGCCATCCATCTAAAATTAAAAAGTTTATGGGCTATGTGGCAACACTTATCCTTGGCATCTATGGAGGATTTTTTAGTGGTGGCTATGTAACTATGCTTACGGCTGCCTACGTTGGATTATTTCAGATGACCTATGTAGAAGCGATCGCCACAACCAAACTGGTAAATATTTTCTCTTCTTTATTCGCAACTTGCCTCTTTACCCTAAGCGGGATTATTGACTATCCCTTGGGAATTGTCTTGAGTATCACTATGTTTGTTGGTGGAATTATCGGCTCTAAGATTGCCCTCAAGCTCAATAACCTCTGGTTACGCCGAATTTTTTTAGTGACAGTCATCATCCTTGCCATCAAAACCATGATGGCATAAAGAATTGTAGTCTACGAATCCTTGAAAATTTCGTAAATCGTGTTAAATGGAAGTGACAATTAGGACTTACGCAATGCTAACGAGTTTACGGGGTTTTGAGTGGTGCGGGAGAATCTTGCACTACATCGCCTCAATGCGTAATTCCTAAACAATAAAGACTAGTAAGGAGTTTCTCTAAATGACTATTGATACTCGTTCTATAATTCAAGATATTCGACTTCGGATTCCTGAAGATCTTCATGGTGAGCCTGTAATTTCGCAGTTGACCTCCCGCTATGGATTGGTTGTCAATATCGTATCGGCAACTCTAGGTGTAAATGCTGGTAGTGGATGGTTTCACCTTAGCCTCAAAGGTACTCATGCCCAAATTCAAAATGCGATCGCCTATCTTAACGACCTCGATATTGAGATTTGGGAAGATAAACATGACTCCAATACAGGTTTGTAGCTAAAAGGATAATTGCCATTATATGGGAGCTTGGCTCAAGACATAATGCAAAAAATCCTCAGTTTGTTTGCAACTAGTTACCTAATTTGTTATATTAGGTATCCGTTCGTTCGGCGGCATAGCCAAGTGGTAAGGCAGGAGTCTGCAAAACTCTCACCCCCAGTTCGAATCTGGGTGCCGCCTTAAAAAAAGACTGATTGCAATGCAATCAGTCTTTTTTTTACCAAGCTGATGTTTCTTCCGCAATTTGTTTGCCTTCAGTTTGCAAATATTCCAAAAAAGCTTGGGCAACGACTGATAGTTGTTTGCCCGCAAGGTGGATCACATACCAATTGCAGGGAATCGGGAAATGCTCAACATCTAATACTGCAATCTGTCCTGAAGCTCCCTCTAAAGCGATCGTGTGGCGCGATAGGATAGAAATCCCTAAACCACCTGCGATCGCTTGCTTAATTGCCTCATTACTTGATAGTTCCATCTTGACTTTGGGCGTAATTTTATGGTCATCAAACAATTTTTGGACATATCCTCTTGTCCCCGAACCAGACTCTCTAGTGATAAAAGGCTGATCGGCTAACTTCTGAATCGGAATATTTTTTTCATTTGCCAAAGGATGATCATGATTGGCAAGTACAACTAAAGGATTTGCCAGGAATGGATGAGCTTTAACATCTGGCTCATCGGGAACTTGGCTGAGAATATATAAATCATCTTTGTTCTCAGACAATCTTTCTAAAATGCCACTATGATTTGTCACTTTCAGAGATATTTCTACACCAGGATAGCGCTGACAAAATGGTCCTAGCAAACGTGGGATCACATATTTTGCAGTTGTTACTACCGTAATTTTTAAATATCCCTGCTTCAAGCCCTTCATATCCGCAACGCTCATTTCAAATTGTGATATGCGTCCAAAAATTTCTTGACAGGTGGCAAATAATTCATGCCCCGCCTGAGTGAGAAATAGTCTTTTTCCAACTTGCTCAAATAAAGGCATTCCAATTGCTTTTGTCAAATGCTTAATTTGCATAGAGACGGTGGGTTGGGTGAGAAATAGCTCCTCAGCAGCACGGGTATAGCTACCATGTCGAGCCGCTACTTCAAAAACCTGTAACTGGTGTAGCGTAATGTGGCTTGCTAATTGCGAATCTGATAGGCGGTAAGTCATAGTAAGCTGCAAAATCATAGACTATATTCTATGATTTTAGCACCAATATATATTTTTATTCTATGTATTTGGTTTATATAATCATTTAAGGAATATGCAAAATGTCTTCTTAAGGAAGACATTTTGAGGTTTCTTTTTGCCGTAGGTAAAAAGAAAAACGTTATATAAGGCTTTAAAAGTAGGATCACAATGAGATTTAGGCAACGGATTACAAATTTATGGCGTTATCTGGCGATCGCTGCAAAAGATGACAGTTTTTTAAAAGCTATTAGCACTATCGAAAACATTGTCTCTAAGGTGTTAGCGATCGCTCTAGTATTTGTGATCTTCATTGCTCTATTTGATCTACTTAAACTTTTGACGATTGACTTATTCTTCACTGATCCCAAAGGATTCTTTACTGCACCACTTCTAAAGATATTTGGGATGTTCCTCAATGTGCTCATTGCTTTGGAACTGATGGAAAATGTCACAGCTTATCTACGTCAACATGTAGTGCAGCTAGAACTAGTCATAATTACGGCACTGACGGCGGTTGCCCGTAAGATCGTGATTTTTGATAGCAAATCCGATGGAGATTTAACTGGTTTAGCGATCGCCGTTCTATCCCTCTCCATTAGTTACTGGATCGTCCGCAGTCAAAATCAATCGAGGAAGCACTAATCCAAAAGAGTTAGCTAGTACAAACCAAAACCGAAGAAGAAGATTTGCGGCGCGAAGCGCCGCAAATCTTCTTCTGGTTTTATAACTTGCTTTGCTATATGTGGTTTGCGGAGTTGCGATCTCCTGATGCTGCCAGATGTTAAAATTATGCTAAGTATTTAGTCTGTAATATAAAAAACTTACCTACGAAGCTATATGACACAATCATTAACAAACTTTCTAGGCAGCCTTGTCGCAGGCGGCGTAGTTCTTGGACTCATCTTCGGAGCATTGTATTTCGTTAGCCAAAAGGACAAAATTGTTCGTCGCGGTTAATATAAGCTTATAGACAAAAAGAGCCTCGCCTTGCGGGGTTCTTTTTTGTGGTTTGTTTGACTCAGCCGATAGCGCTGTATTGCTATACTGGTTGATAAAGCTTGTCTAGCTCACTATTATCAGCATTTTGTTAAGTGAGTTACTCATTTACAAAATACGAAATCAATCACGGCAAAGTTTTATTTTTTTATTTTGCCTATGCCAGAATGAAAATCACTATACTTTAGTGGCAAAATAGCGACCAATTAATAGCTACTTAATAGCAACCAAAATTCAAGTCTTTAGGAGAAATATAGAACCATGATCAACATCGGTGGCAACCCGCTAATGATTCTTTTGGCAATCGTTGCCGCTTTAGGAGGTGTGGGTTTATATTTTGTGCGAAACTTTCGACCTGAATTAGCCCGCGACCACGATATATTTTTCTCCGCGATCGCCTTGGTCTATGGCATCATCCTGCTAGCCTTTAATTTTCGGATGGAAATTACCACACAGCTAGCACAGGTACTAGTTGTGGGATTTGCAGGTTGGTTTGCTGTCGAGTCTTTAGTACTGCGTCAAGCCCTTGCCAATCAAGCACGCAGAGCGCCATCAAGTCCATTAGTCGATGACGAAGAACCAATTGGTTCAGACTATCGGGTGGAAATTGATCCCACTCGCGAAATTGCGCCCCGTCCCACTCGCGATTCAGCCCGTCGGATGCGTGGAGCAGTTCCTAGTGGAGCAGAAGCCAGTGAGCTAAGAGGAGATACTACCGATGAACGTCGGTCGTCACGTCGCCCTAAGAGAGGCACTAGCACCAGCAACAATGATTCAGTAATCGATATCGACGAAAATGATATTCGTCCTGTAAGCCCTAAGCGTCGTCCACGTCCTAGCAGTGATGGTAGCAATGGCGATCGCCCCAGAAATCGTAATAGTGAATCCGATGGGTTTAACAATGGCGATGGATCTAGCAAGGACAATTTTGCTTCGGGAAGAAGAAGGAGACCATCAACTCGCCCATCATATCCAAACAATGAAATCCCTGACACTGACGATTTTTAGATTTATTTGCTAAAGTTAATATTAAAGTGTTTGTTTTAAGGCAATATCTTAAAATTATTGCTTTAATGTATGGAGCAAAATCACCTGAATCGTCTCTCTAGGGCAGCCGAAACGGAAAAAAGCTACCAGCAAATAAACTTGAGCGATTACGAATCAATGCTACGATCAAGAAGTCTTGACCGTTTCCCCACAGCCAAAAATCAAGCTGAATGGGGAGGAAGAAAAAGTATGGGTCTTAGGAACTAGGACTCCTGCCTGTGGAGGGACAAGCTAGTTATCTTTTTGCAGATAAGAGTAAAGCCCATTGAGACAGGAAACCTTAGCCTTACTTAAGGAGGTTGGGGTAGTTTACGATATTAAGTCTAGGCAAAAGACAATCCCAAATGTCATCAAAGCCTTGCTATTTAATTTGATCAACCATTACTTGGGCTTTCGATCAACCGTGAGTTATTGCGTTAATCCGAACTGTGCTAATCCAAATAACGAACCATTTGCTACTAATTGTGCTAGCTGTGGTTCTAGTTTGAAGCTGAGAAACCGTTATCGGGCAAGTCGTCCACTGGGAAAGGGTGGATTTGGAGCAACATTTCTTGCTGCCGACGAAGGACTACCGGGGTTTCCATCTTGTGTCGTTAAGCAATTACGCCCAAATACCCAATCGCCTAGTGTGATGAAAATGGCAAGGGAATTATTTGAGCGTGAAGCTTATACCCTAGGCAAGATTGGTAGTCATCCTCAGATTCCTCGCTTATTAGATTATTTTGAAGAGGATGGTAATTTTTACCTAGTCCAAGAATTTGTTGATGGGGAAACGTTAAAGCAAGAGTTTGAGAGGCGTGGTCCTTTCAGTGAAATTGAGATTCGTAAAATTTTGGCGGAAATCTTTCCCGCCCTTGGCTTCATGCACCAAAATGGGGTGATTCACCGTGACATTAAGCCTGCGAACATCATGCGCCGCAAACAAGATGGTCAATTGGTCTTAATTGACTTTGGTGCGGTTTCTAGTCAGCTTAATAAGCCTTCTGCCGATGATGATCCAAGTGGTCTCTTAACAAATTTTGCGATCGGCACGCCTGGATTCGCACCACCAGAACAGATGGCGATGCGTCCTGTATATTCCAGTGATTTGTATGCCACGGCGATGAGTTGTCTGTACTTGATGACAGGACGATCGCCCAAGGATTTACCCCATGATCCCTATACAGGGGAGATTAACTGGAAAGCGGGTGTTAAATTCAGCGATCGCATGAGAGTTGTCTTTGAGAAATTGCTTCAGCAGTCCGTATCACAGCGCTTTCGTTCTGCCGAAGAAGCTTTAAAGGCTTTAGAATCTGGTGGTATATCTGAGGAAGCCCCTAAAGCTACTGCTATTCCTAAAATTAATGGTCAAGTACCATCAACACCTTCATCTGTGACGATCAAAGCCGCGAATACTCAGCCACCAAACTCGCGTATTCAAGCACAAAAATATAGCAGTACCCAAGGATGGGATAGTGGAATGCTGACAGCTGGCAATACCCGTGCTGGTGCGACGAGTCGGCTTGGAGGTGAACTTAAAGGTGGGCGCAAAGTTATTGTTGAGTACAGTCAAGGTAAACGTAATTTTGCCAACCAAGACTATTCTAAAGCTGCCTTTGGTAGCGCGACTCTTTCAGGAATTGTGATGAGTCGCTCGAAATTAGTTGAAGCAGATTTTTGTCATAGTGATTTAGTTGGGGCAAGTTTTCAAGGTGCAAATCTGTCTCAAGCAAAGTTAAATAGTGCTAATTTGCGAGATGCCAAAATGCAGCGTGCAGTTCTAGTTAAGGCTGATCTAGGTAGTGCTTCGATGATATCTGCGGACTTGCGTGAGGCAAATCTTCAGTCAGCCTATATGAGTAAAGCCGATCTAGCGGGTGCTAATTTAAGTGGGGCAAATTTAAAGGGAGCTTACTTGAGTCAAGCTAATCTCAAGGGAACAAATCTTTGTAATGCGGATTTGAAAGGAGCTAAGATTTCTGATGAACAATTATCTCAAGCAAAAACCAATTGGGGTACAATTCGCCCCGATGGCAGTAAGCGGTTTTTATAACAATTAAGAAATTTTTAAAAGTGCTCCTTCATAGTACTTTCAAATTACTAATTGGATTGAGAGGCGGCGCACAGCGCTGCCTCTCAATCTTAAGGGTTTGCTATAGAATTGGTGTTTAGTATATTTATGTACGGATGTTAACTTTGTGAGACTTACAGATCATCAATTAGTTGCACTATTTACAGAGCTTTTGGGAGCCGATCGCGTTCTTGCATTTGCAAGCCTCAATTCCCATTTGCATGATCGAATTGTGCAGAGTCTCACACCTGATAGTCTGTCACCAGCTTGCGTAATCTATCCACAAACTATTGATGAGTTATCTAAGGCGATCGCTTTAGCCTATGAACAGCGATTGCGAGTACTCCCCTGCGGTAATGCTACAAAGTTGGATTGGGGTGGTTTAGTTAGTCGAGCTGATGTGGTGATTAGTACCTCACGGCTAAACCAAATCATCGAGCATTGTATTGGCGATCTGACTGTGACAGTGCAAGCGGGAGTGACATATCAGGATTTACAAGCAGTCTTATCCAAACAAGGGCAATTTTTAGCGATCGATCCCCCCTATCCCAATGCAACCATTGGCGGCATTTTAGCAACGGGAAGTGCGGGTTCGTTGCGACATCGCTATAACAGTGTCCGCGATATGTGCTTAGGTATTGAATTTGTTCGCGCCGATGGGAAAGTAGTCAAGGCTGGTGGGCGCGTTGTGAAAAATGTGGCTGGCTATGACCTGATGAAACTATTAACGGGTTCCTATGGAACTTTGGGCATTGCCTCCAGCATTACCTTTAGACTCTATCCTTTACCTGAATTCACGCAAATTGTAATAGCAACAGGGGCAGCCGAAGTGATCGCTCAATTACAACAAAAACTTAGTACATCGGTGTTGACTCCCACAGCTTGCGATTTATTGTCGGCTTCATTAATTACCAAGTTGGGATTAGGCGATAGCCTTGGCTTAGCGGTGCAATTCTCTAGCCTCAAAATTAGCGTTCTCGAACAATGCGATCGCCTTGCAGTACTTGCAAAAGAACTGAATTTACAAGTGCAGGTTGTTGATGCAGTGACAGATTTTTGGCGATCGCTAGAAAATTTACTTTGGCAAAATGAACTGCGTAATGCATCATCAGCATCCACTAATCATCCTGTTATCTGTAAATTAGGTATCTTGCCCTCAGCCAGCGTTTCCCTCACGCAGCAATGCCAACAAATTTTTAGTCAGCAATCCTATTTCTTACAAATTCATGCTGGTAGCGGTTTAGGTATCTTGCGAATAGAAAATGGAACCGCCCCTCAAATTGCAGAGCAGTTAGCGAAGGTGAGAAGTATTGCCGAAGCCCAGAGTGGATTTCTAAGCCTTCTCGAATCGCCTCAAGAGTTGAAATTTAATAACAAAGTTTTCGGAAATGTTTGGGGATATACAGGTAATGTCCGTGATCTTATGGTCAAAATTCAACAACAGTTTGATCCGCGAGGTTTACTCAGTCCTGAGCGACTTGTTTAGTTCCCATCTCAAATTCCTTTTGTCCATTTTCTAGAAATTTTCCATCAATCTTTTCATCACCATCAATATGCAAGTTTCTGATCAGCCTAACTCTAATAACCTCGTTCCTAATTTGCTTACTTCCCTAACCCCAATAGGTTCAGAAACATTTGACAGCAAGAATCCTCCTAGCCCTGAACTCATTGATGCCTGTGTGCATTGCGGCTTCTGTCTATCCACTTGTCCCAGTTATCGCATTATCGGCAAAGAGACGGATTCGCCAAGGGGAAGAATCTACTTGATGGATGGAATTAATGAAGGTGATATTCCCTTATCTCCTGCGATCGCTCAGCATTTCGATACTTGTTTGGGTTGTCTCGCCTGCGTGACCACTTGTCCCTCTGGTGTGCAGTACGACCAGTTGATTGAGGCAACTCGCGCCCAAGTTGAACGAAACCATCCGCGATCGCTACCTGAGAAATTATTACGCCAATTTATCTTTGCGACATTTCCCTATCCTAACCGCCTGCGAGTCTTGCTTGCGCCCCTATTGGCTTATCAGAAATTAGGGTTGCAAAAACTATTGCGATCGACGGGTTGGCTAGAGAAATTCCTGCCTCAACAGCTAAAGGCAATGGAGTCAGTACTACCCGATCTTACGCCCGAATCCTTTAAAGATCAGCTACCAGAAGTAATTCCTGCTAAGGGAGAGAAGCGCTATCGCGTTGGCATGATCCTAGGCTGTGTGCAGCGTGTATTTTTGCCAGAGGTGAATAATGCGACTGTGCGTGTATTAACGGCAAATGGTTGTGAAGTTGTCATTCCTAAATTGCAAGGCTGTTGTGGTGCTTTGACTCACCATCAAGGACAGGAAGCCCAAACCCTAGAGCTAGCGAAGCAAACTATTGATACCTTTGCCCATCTCAATTTGGATGCAGTACTCATTAATGCTTCAGGTTGTGGTCATACGCTCAAGGAATATGGACATATTCTCAAAGATGATCGCCAATATGCTGCAAAGGCGAAGGAGTTCTCTAGCAAGGTTAAGGATGTACAGGAATTTCTCGATCATGTGGGCTTAACTGCTAAGTTGTCACCATTGCAAGATCAACCTTTAGCGATCGCCTATCAAGATGCTTGTCATATGCTGCATGGACAAAAGATCAGTCTTGAACCTCGCCGCCTCTTGCGCCAAATTCCCAATGTCCAGTTAAGAGAGTCTATTGATGCTTCGCTCTGCTGTGGTAGTGCAGGAATTTATAATATTTTGCAGCCAGAGGTTGGGCATGAGTTGGGAGAAATGAAGGTGACAAATCTGACTGATACTGGCGCTGAGGTGATTGCATCAGCAAATGTGGGATGTATTACCCAAATTCGCAAACATCTAAAGCTCCAAAATAAGAATGTTCTGCTCATGCATCCAATGCAGCTTTTAGACTACTCCATTCAAGGTAAAAAACTGAATTGAAATAAAACCTATTTCAATTTCACAAAAGCGCTTCCAATGCGGGAATTGCACATATTTAGTTGCAATAATTTAGAACATTAGGAGTGAGTATCTTCACTATAGCTTCGCCAGCCTGTGTGAACTCTCTTTGTGGTTAATGTTTTTAAATCTCCTATGACAAGAGATGCCATCAAATCAGCAACAACATCATTACTCCAATAACCACCATGAGCATCTGCCATTGCTAAAGCCATGCCAGCATGAGCCTGCCCAAAACGCAAAGCCCCTGATTCTGCTCCATTAGCGTGCATCCACAGGAATTGATCGGTGAATAGAAAATAATTATCAGATTTGTCATGCTCAATTGCGTTACCTAAAGGATAAGCAATTAGGTCTGAGGCATGGATTATATTTAACCAAATGAGGTTTTTATTACTTGTTTCCACAAAATCGTCAACATAGGAAAAGTCAATATTTTGCCTTAATCGCATAAATAAAAGTGGTGAACCCATCGTTACGATGCCACACAATTTCAAAGCAAATTTATTAGAATTAAAAAATTCACGAAATTCATGAGCAGGATCATCTTCAGGTAAATCTTTAGCAAAGAGGAGATCCCATAAGACTATTGTGCCAAGAGAATGTGAAACTATTGCTATTTCCTTGTCTTCAGGATGGCTTTTAATAAAATTTTGAAATTGGCTCAGGATTTCTCCAGCAATTCTCATTATGAAAAATTAACTACTGTTGGGAGGGAGATCTAACTCCAAACCTTGAATCATAAAAGTCAAAAGATGATCCCAACTATCAAAAACAAGATATCGAGTCAAGGCGCGTAAATCGTTAAAAAAGGTTTTGCGGGTTGGCAAATGAGAGCGCAATAACTGGTACTTGTCATCGACCAATTCCAATAACGTGTGAAATAGTAGGGACAAAATATTGAGGGTGGCTAGGAATGAAGCAAGATGCTCCTTGCCATGTCCAAAGTTGTGTTCTAGGTTGTAGCCCTTAGTTTTGAGAGTATTGTTATTCTCATTTTCCACTTTCCAACGAGTACGACCAGCCAGCACGATTTCCACCACTGTTTGCTCAGTAATCAGGTGATTGGTGGCAAAAGAGTTTTTGTAAACTACCTTGCCATCAGGTCTAGTCACAGTTAGTTCACACCAGTTAACCAGCAAAGCATCGTCACCATCTTTGATAGGTAGCCCATTGACATATTGGTAGGTATAGGTCTCTTGAACTTTCCCTGTCCACTTATTGACAACCACCGTTGGCAAAGCAATCCCTTCTATATGCTCATAGATAGTGGGGTGAGATTCGGGGCGGCAGACTAAGATGAAGTTGAACTGTTGCTCTAATAGCATTTGGCAGAGGGGTTGGCGAGAATAAAGGTCATCACCCAAAACAGTTACCTTGAATGCACTGTACTTACTGCCATGTTGTAACAACCATCTTTTGGCGGCTGTATTCTCACAGTCTTGCTTGTCATTTCCATCCTGCGGCACAATAAATTCTGGTACTAGGGGAATCACTTGCGATTGATGTGGACTGACGATAACTGGCGTAACTACGCTATGAAAATAATGAATTTCTCCTGATTTCATTTTCCTACTCGAACAATGGTGACAGTGTATTTGTTTTGAACTAAAGTACTCTGTCCCATCTAGCGCCATTAATAGATTGTTGGCGAATCCTCGAAATCCTTGCAGTTTCCCCTTTTGCTCTATCGTCTCCAAGATTGTCTCGAACACTGGAAACATTTCTTTAGGTTGCACTGGGTCTAGCAAGTCTCGGATATGGTTATCCGTTGGTATTTTATGCACCCCAAATAAACTTTGGGCGTTGCTTCGCCCTTTTGTCTGCTCCATTGTCCGCTGGTAAGACAAGAATGATGGACTTTGAGTGAAAAATACACTGAATGCACTCATGGCTGCATCTTCCATGCCATAGCGACTATTTTTGCCTGTCCGCTTGTCTGGCAATGATTCTAGTTGTTGTCGGAAAATTTCTACAATTCTGTCGAATGAGCCTTGTGCTTTCAAAGCTCTTCCCCTAAATCAATCATCATGTTATTTACAATATCCCTATATCAACGGTTTGACTAGCCTTCGTTCATAATGAGAATTGCTGGGATTTCTCTGCGAATTGCTGCACCTGTACTAACATTCAAATAAGTTAAAAAATCACCGAAAAACTTAGCGATAAAATCTTCGCGAGCTTCTTGATAGCGATAAATATCTTTCTCACTGCCTCGAAGTTCCTTGCACTTATCAGACAAATCTTTTACATCAGCACGAACCCAATTAAATAATTGATCGGTTTTGTTCTTAAATGTATGCCCCCAAAAACTTGAATAAAAAACAGGTGAGGCAACATTCTTGTTAGTCAAGTTTTCTTTAACTTTTCTCTTAAACTGATCCCCGTAACCAGCATCTTGAGTTGCGACACCGTGAATTAGAAATACAAGCATGAATATTTGAAAATATTTTTTGCCAGAAGATATTAAGATTTAAATCCCAAAAAGTAAAGGGAATGCATAGCATTCCCTTTACTTTTTAACGAATGTACTCTTTTAAAACACTATTGCGGTTTGGATGGCGCAACTTGCGGAGAGCTTTAGCTTCGATTTGGCGGATACGTTCACGGGTAACGTTAAAGATTTGTCCAATTTCTTCGAGAGTCTTCATCCGACCATCATCTAAGCCATAGCGAAGCCGTAATACATCACGCTCTCTAGGGCTGAGAGTTCCCAATACGCTTTCAAGATCTTCGCGCAAGAGGCTCTTAGCAACTTGATCGTCAGGGGTTTCACCTTCAGACTCGATGAAGTCACCAAGGCGAGAATCTTCTTCCTTACCGATAGGAGTTTCGAGGGAAATTGGCAACTGTGCAGATTTGGCGATAAAGCGGAGCTTTTCGATCGTCATCTCCATACGAGTAGCAATTTCTTCCTCGGTAGGCTTACGCCCCATTTCTTGAGAAAGCAACTTAGTTGTTTTCTTAATTCGGGAAATAGTTTCGTAAAGGTGGACGGGAAGACGAATAGTACGCGATTGATCGGCGATCGCACGGGTAATTGCCTGACGAATCCACCATGTCGCATAGGTCGAGAATTTGTAACCCTTTTCATGGTCAAACTTCTCGGCGGCACGGATTAAACCTAAACTGCCCTCTTGGATCAAGTCTTGGAAGGACAAGCCCCGATTCATATATTTTTTGGCGATCGATACCACTAGACGGAGGTTCGACTGCACCATTTTGTCTTTGGCTCGGCGACCAGAATGAAGACGCTTGCGAAACTCACCAAGGGGCATCCCCATTTTGACAGCCCAATCTGGCTCTCTGACATCATCGGGATGGCAGTCGATTTCATTCGCTATTTCTTCACGCTTTAGCTCTAACTCCAGAAGATCAGCAATCTTACGTGCTAGCTCAATTTCTTCATCAGCCCTGAGCAGACGGATACGACCAATCTCTTGCAAATAGAGACGAATTGAGTCTTCGGTAAAATGCTTTTTCTTAGTTTGACTGGCTCGTTTTGCTTTAGCCCCCTTTAATTTGCCAGCTTTATCGGGATCATCGTCAAGGTCTGGATCTTCATCTGAATCATCAAGTAAGTCATCCTTGTCAAGATCAATATCATCATCTAAATCTTCAAGGTCTTCTTCAATTTCATCAAGATTTCCGCCAAGTTTGCCAATAGGCAACTTGATGTCAATAGGTAGGTCGATGGCTGCTTTGCTCATGCCAGATTCCTCAGATCCGTACTGTCTAAAACTTGTGTCTACGGGGATTTACACCTAGATGATTGTAGCTTGACAAACACAAAAATGGTGATTGTAGCTACTCAGAATCATGAAAACAACTTCTAAAAGTTAGTTAATAGGGGTGCTGCCATTTAATAAAGAACCCGATTTTTTGTGGTGTAGCTTCGCCGCAGCACAAAAAATTGGCTCTTTATTCTACTGCAAATCCCTAATACTTGAAAGTTGTCCGACTGGTGTAATTCCTACTTATATATTTATAGTCTAACGATGCTCTGCTTACTTTTGAAAGAATTTTAGTCATTAGCAAATAAATTTATGGTCATGGGGCTTTAATTACAGCCTGTTGAAGCTTAAAGATTTTTGAAAGCGTGGCGAAGCACCGCTTTCAAAAATTTCTCTGTTTTTTAATTCAGCGCAACGCGCTGTATGCTCAACTACTTATTTCCTAGGGATCACAATATTTTGCGAAAAAGCGGATACATTTATTAAGTATTATTAATTTTTGATTATGCTTAAGCTTAATAAAATATCACTTGCTTCAATTGGCTTGTTTGTTGGTGGAATTCTCTTTTTAGTTGGTTTTTGGGCTTATGCCAAGGGAAACTCGACCTTAAATCTAGTTGGCTTTTTCTACGGGTTTCCGATTCTCTTAGGGGGGTTTGCTTTTAAATCATCAGAGGTCGCACCAGTACCTGTAATTGTGCCTGAATCTGAAGAGGTTGTAGCGCTCCGCAAATTACAAGAGACATCAACCCAGAAGCAATTACGCAGAGATGTCACTCGCTATCGTTACGGAATTAAGGCTCATTTAGATGAAGTTTTAGAAAAATTAGGAATGCGTCCCACTGATGAGGAGCGCCCCCTTTTAATCGGCATCTATGAAGAGATTTCTCAGGCTGAAGAAACTAAGGGGGCTTACAGTCTAGTTTTGCGGTTTCAATCTCCCTTGATGGGCTTTGATGTTTGGCAACAAAAACAAGACAAGTTAACGAGATTTTTTGGACCTGGAATTGTTGCTGTTGTCACTGAGTTAGCAAATAAGGAAGTTGACCTGCGTCTCATCTCCCAGAACGCAGCAAGTTAGAGCTAATAGCTGTTAGCTATTAGCTTTTAGAAATCCATATTAACAATTACAAAAATGCAATCATAGCCATGAGTTTAGTGTCTTTAGCCGCTTTAGTAGCAGGTGCAAGATCGGGGCAATTGGTTAGCTTTCCGACTGATACTGTGCCTGCTTTAGCAGTACGACCCGATCGCAGTGCTGATATTTTTACCCTCAAGCAGCGATCGCCTGATAAGCCATTGATTTTGATGGCATCGAGTTGGCAGGAGTTTTTACCATTTATTGATATTGGGAATCCTGCTTTAGAAATTTGGGAACAAACTGCTGCGAAATATTTTGCAGGAGCCGTAACTTTGGTTTTGCCTGCTAGCGATCGCGGCGCAAATTTAAATCAAGGTTTTACAACTTTAGGGATCAGAATTCCTGATAGTAAAATTGCGATCGCGATTTTGCAGCAAACAGGAGCAATGCTGACTACTAGCGCTAACAAAAGTAATCAGCCACCACTCAGGAAAATGCGAGATATATCTACTAATTTCCCAAATGTATGGACTTTAGGCGATGGTCTTGATATTGATGAGCCAATAGGAAGTGGTTTGCCGTCAACGGTCGTGGAATGGACAGCAGAAAATTGGTTGGTTCGTCGGCAAGGGGCAATCAAGTTTTAAAAAGGTGACGCTTAGCGTCACCTTTTTTTAGGCTTGCCAATCGCGTGAAAACTGCGCTAACTGAGCAGAGGTCAATTCCTTTTCTAGCCATTGCAAGGCAGTAACTTGACTCGGAAATTGCTGGCTGTTGTAGTCTTGAAAAACATCTAGCAACGAAATAGCGATCGCACTTTGATCGGAAGCCGTTGACCAGCGTTGGAAAAACTGCTGCAAGGTTAGGTCAGGCACAGATGATTGCAGATTTTCGAGAGCAGTTACTTGACTAGGTGTACGTTTGTAAACTTTGACAGCATCAGTGAGATTAATCAACTGTAGCGTTGGAGGAGTTGTGGTTGGCGCAGGCTGAGATGGAGTAAAGGGTGTACCTGTGCTTATACCCACAGCTACGTTGAGATTTGACCAATCCTGACGGAACTGATCTAGGGTTTGAGGGAGTAGTTGGTTCTGTAACCATTGCAAAGCCAAATTTTGGTTAAGCATTTGGCTGCTGTTATAGGTACTGAGCGCATCCTGTAATGATGGAGCTGTATTTGCCTGGCCAGAGGCGATTTGCCAACGTTGCAGAAATTGCTGCAAGATTTCAGGGGAGATATTTGCTTGTAAGTTATTAAGCGCCACAGTCTGATTGGGCAACCTCGCGCGACTATAACTATTAGCTGCATCCACTAAACTAATCGCACTAGCTGGAGGGATTGAGGTAACAGGTGTTGTGTCAGTACTAGTAGTGCCAGTTGGAGCAGGTACAAAAACTGAAGATGGGGGTGTCGGTGTTGGTGTTACTGATGGAGTAGGCGTTGGCGTTGGCGTTGCCACTGGTGGGCGCACAATCACGACATCAGTTGGCGGTGTGACTGAAGGTTGGGAAGTAACATCCGCGATCGCAGGTGCTTGTAATTTTTGCCATGTTTGTGCCCCTACCTTGCCATCGACAGTTAAACCATTCGCCCTTTGAAAAGCAGCGATCGCATCCCTTGTGCCCACGCCAAAATCACCATCAATGCGTCCTTGATAATAGCCCTTTGCTTTGAGAAGTTGTTGAGCTTGAGCCACAGCTTGTCCCTGAGAGCCGGGCAATAGAGTTGGTAAGGCTTGGGTTGATGGAGTAGTTTGTGGGTTACTTGGTGATGGGCTGGCTTCTCGCAGTTTTGACCAACTAGCATTGCCCACAATGCCGTCAGCAGTTAGCCCATTAGCTTTTTGAAATTTTAAAACTGCATTGGCAGTACCAGCACCAAAATCACCATCAATTTTGCCAGTATAGAATCCCTTAGCTTGGAGTAGTTGCTGCAATTCAACTACCGCATTACCCTTGCTACCTTGTCTTAATGTTGCGTCCATAATTAGCCTAATTTTCTCAAATTAATAGTTCGCGGTTGTGTTTAAAAATAAAGCACACGGGCATCTAGTCCCTGAGATCGCAAGAAATGTTTCAAGGATTCAGCCGCATCACGGTTGTTATACCCACCAGCATAAATGTAGTCACCTCGAACTGATTTAGAAACAAAGGCTTGCGGGATCAATCGCTGTACTTGCGCTAAAGCGCTCAAACCTCCTGAACTCATTGGTACTGCTGTCACGTAGCGATATTGTGCCAAGTTATCCCCATTGGAGAGATTTGTAGGGAGATAGCTTGGCAAGTTCACATAGGGTGAATTAGGCGTAGGAAGCGGTTGTACATTTTGGGCTGTTTGATAAGTTTGTTGAGCCACGACACCACGCCGTTGTAGCTCTCTAGTGACATAATCTGCGGTGGGAGCATCAAAAGCACCTGCAACAATCGCAGTTTGTCCATTGACTGAGGCAACTACAGGATTTGTGACAACTTGCCTTGCGATATTTAGAGTTACAGGATTATTGCCTGCGACATAAACAAGAATATTTCCTAGTTGGGCATTGGCGCTAGCGATCGCCAAGTTCCATGATCCTAAGCTAGCGATCGCGAAGCCCATAGCTTTCTTTGTCCAGTCGGGCATTTTCATCATTTTTAACCCTTTAACCCTAAAGCAACTTAATTGTTCTGAAACCTAAATTAATTCTATAGCAATCCCTTGATTATTTTTTCACCCCATATTACGAGTTGTCGCACTAAGGGACATGCAGCAAAATAAGGAAACGATTTTTTGTGGCGCGGCGAAGCCGCGCCACAAAAAATCGTTTCCTTATTAAATCGCAGCCCCCTTAGTGCGACAACTCGTAATACTTTTACAAATTCCATCCCTTAACTAATAAATTTAGAGATATTGACTCATGCCAATGCTCTAGCAAAATTCCAAATTCTGGCGTATGGATGCCTTTGCGCCATAGCATGAGGGCATCTTCATTTGTAACCTCGTAGTAATTAGGTCTTCTCCCAATTTCTTGAAATCCAAAGCTTTGATACAGGGCGATCGCTACGTGGTTAGACTCACGGACTTCGAGGGTTGCCCATTCCAAATGGCGATCGCGAGCTTTTTTGAGTAAGCCCCAAACAATAGCTTTACCCAACCCTTGACCTTGATATTCAGGACGTACCGCTAAAACCGTAATATGTGCTTCTTCCATAACAGCCCAAAGGCAACCAAACCCCAGTAATTCATGATTTTCCGTTGTTAAGCCGAGTACGCAACTACTAGGGTTATCGATTTCACGTTGATAAGCCTCTAAACTCCAAAAATCACCTAGGCACGCACAGTCAATAGCCCTTAACTGCGCTAAAAATTTTTGATCAATCTCACTTAGATAGATTCGGGTCGATAGGCTC
Source organism: Pseudanabaena yagii GIHE-NHR1 (assembly GCF_012863495.1). Lineage (NCBI taxonomy): Bacteria > Bacillati > Cyanobacteriota > Cyanophyceae > Pseudanabaenales > Pseudanabaenaceae > Pseudanabaena > Pseudanabaena yagii. The sequence continues at coordinate 524,325 of NZ_JAAVJL010000001.1, read as the reverse complement.
ATGTGTTGTAATTATCTAAACATTCATAGGATTTGCGGCACAAAGCGCCGTAACTAGCCTGATACCAACGGATTATCGATCAATGTCAGAACTCATGCCAATTGTATATCTCAGTGTGGTTAGCTTTTTTGCTTGGATTGTTAGCACTCTAGCGGGTGGTGGTAGTCCATTCATCTTAATTCCATTAGTTAACCTGCTCATGGGAGCCAATGCCGTACCACCTGTAATCACAATCGGCATGTTTTTTGGCAATGCCCACCGAGTTTTCCTGTTTTGGCGAGATATTGATTGGGTATTGACCGCTTGGTATGCACCGGGGGCGATCGCAGGGGCAATTTTGGGAGCCTATACCTTTACCCAAATCCATCTCGATTGGTTGCAAATCGTGATTGCAATTTTCCTAATTGTGAGTGCTGTTTTATTTGAACTAGAAAAAAGTCCCGAAAAAAACGTTGCTCAGGATCAAGCAAAACAGATCAAACTGGTCAATGATTCCAAGGAGTTAGAAGAGATTGAAGAACTCATCGAGATCAATCAGCTAGGTGAATTAAGTGAGTTAAGCGCTCTAGAAAAATCAGATTTAATTCCTCAAGAAGTAAAGCCCAAATTTAAACTTCAGGCTTGGCACATTATGCCTGCGGGTTTCCTAAAAGCATATGTATCGGGTTTAGTCGGCACAACTGGTCCTGTCTTAAATCCCTTTTATCTGGGCTATGGCTTAGTCAAGGAGAAAATGCTAGCAACCAAAGCAACTCACATGACGATTATCCATGTCGTGAAAATCATCACCTACGGAGCGCTAGCAGTAATGTCGAAGGAGCAAATTGTGGCAGGATTAGCGATCGGCTTAGCCGCAATACCTGCAAATCTCATTGGTAAATATCTTCTCAATCGCATGAGTCCTCAACAGTTCCGCCAAGTGGTGCTTGCTTTTATGGCACTTGGTGGCTCCTGGATGCTATGGCAACAAAGAAGTCTGTTTTTAAATATTCTGTAGTTAGAGCTAAGTCTTGAGGCGATCGCCTATTCACCAAAACCAAAATAAGGCGATCGCCTATCCATCAAACATTACTATTTAAGCTGATTTTAGGTGAGTGACTGGAATTTGCTCAGTTCTTTCAGGAGAACTTTTTCCAGTTGCAACGGCATGTACAGCATGAAGGATATCGGCTGAATAGTAGCGATTACGGCAGTTATCACACACACCAATCGTTACATCTTCGAGGATAACAAATCCATCTCTATGTTTGAAAACCTGTTGTTTAACGGTTCGGGGTTGGACTGTTCCTTGACAATACTCACATTGATATCCATACATAAGATTTAGACCTCAAGTTCAGTAATTTCATAAACTGTGATGATTAGATAGCGTCCGTTACCAAGAAACCGTCCAACTACTCCGACAGGTGTTTGTTGATCTAGTGCAGTGCCAGCTACGACATATTTTGTGCCTCTTGGATCATCTTTTTCTGCTCGAATAATACGACCACTTAAAACTGCTTCCTCAATATCCAAGATAGTTAGTAGATCTTCCGCCATTTCTTCCATTGCATGGGCGGTCATATCATACTGACAGAGGCGAATTTTTTCTCTGATGCGGTAAATGTCGTTTGGTGGCACTTGCTAGTTGCGATCGCTAATCTAGCTAAATAATAGCAATTTAATTCATAATACCTGCCTCATTATCTATTCACAAAAATTAAAACAATGCGATCGCCACATCATTCAACTCACCAAACAGCGATCGCCTATTTACCAAAAACCAAATAAGGCGATCTTGACAATTCAAGATTTGGGTTTAATTTCAAAGTTGTAGTGTTAGTGAAACTCTCGGAAGACTATCAAATTCGTTTTGATTTGGGCTAGTGGTGGAATACTGAAAGCGCATAGATTATTGATGATTTGTGTCTGCCTGTTTGAGTGTTTCCATTAAAATTGCACCAGCACCAAACATATCGTAAGGAGTCAGCAGGTCATAGGTTTTAAATGGTTCTATTGGTGCAATATCTTCAGCTATGTCTAAGTCTTCTACCAGAACACGAATTAGTTTGAGCTTTTCGATCGCACTGAGTCGCCGTGCTGCTGGAATTACTTCGGCTAATGTCATGTCAGTCGCTCCATAATCTGAGATCTTGTGTTTCTAGCTTACTTGATCAAATGCGATCGACCCACCATTGGACATTACAAAACAGCGATCGCCTATTCACTAAAAATCAAAATAAGGTGCTCGCCATATCATTCAAATCACTAAATATAGATCGCTTATTTATGGAAAATTTAAAGCAAGACGATCACCTCATCAACATTTAAGTTATTCATATAAACACAAATGTTTTAAAACTCTGTAATCTAAGGTTCTGAATGTCTTATAAATGATTGATAATTCTCACTACATTTTTTCTCAAACCATGAGTTAGCAACTTGTAATGTAAAAAGCCTAGCCTCATCTAAATACATAGGTTCATTTTCAGGAGGCTTATCTTTTTTTGCTATGTGTCTAGCATCATTCCCAAAGACATATGGATGATTAACTGACTCATAAAATCTTGTTAATTTTGTCTTATTAATACTCAAGATCTTGGTCAAAAGAGATCTTCCTCTACCATGGAGTCCCTCACTTATCTCAAGCTCTTCTTCAATTAGTTGAATAATGTTATACATATGATAAGCGTTTAATTCTTGATGTAAGAATTGGTGAATTTTTCTTGCACGTTCATCTTGGAGAATAAGTAATATACGAGATGAATCTTGAACTAACTTATCTTGATATGCATCTTCTAATTTTTCTTGTTCTAGTTTTAATATTGAGATCTCTTCTTCTGAAGTAGGAATCTGTTCAGTGACAGTAATACTTCCATAAGCTCTCGCGGGCTGTGCTTGTGCAACAATATGACCAAATACAACAGGAAGACATAAGCGATTTTCTTTGTATTCACAAATGGATTTCAAAGTAAAGCTTAGGCTATTATTTATTTCGGGTATAAGGTTCTGGAGGAACGCAGCTTTCTGCCAAGCTTGCCAAGATTCTAACGAGTCCCATTGATTACTAGTTATGTAAGTTTCATCAGCTTCAATATGTATTGAAATATCAAGTTTCTTGAGTAAGTCTTCTAAATATTGGTTTTCAGAAACTCCCTCTATTGCAATAAGCCATCTCACAACAAATTTCTCCAAATTTTATAAACGAAGCTGCACAGAGTACATGTAGTAATTTATTGATAATTTATCTCTAAAACTCCTACTTTTCTTTAGCGTGTTCAATCGTCATACTGCAAAGTTGACCATCCTCATCTAAATCCAATAAGGTATTCTCATCTAAATCTCGCGTTTTCGCAGGCGTTTTTTGAGAAAAGAATGATGTAAAGAGTATCTGCTTCTGCAAAATACTAATTTTTATGTTTCTAGATCCTTGAAATTTCTATCAAAAAGGCATAACGTTTATACTAGTGTTTAAACATTTCTCTTTTGAAATACTACTATGGCTGAAGTAATACTCGATATCAAAACATGGGGCAATAACTTAGGTGTTCGGCTACCCGCAGCGATCGCTCGTGCTGCCCATCTCCACGTCAACCAACGAGTAAAACTGTCTGTTATTGATAATCAAGTCGTTATCACACCTGTAGATGAGCCGTTAACTCTTGAAGAACGGCTAGCTAAATTTGATCCAGTCCGACATGGTGGCGAAGTGATGGCAACATCGCAAAGACTTGGCGCAGAGCGATGGTAAAAAAACTATGGATACCTGATCGCCAAGACATTATCTGGATCGACTGCAATCCACAGGTTGGACAAGAAATGAAAGACGTTCATCCTTTCCTAGTGCTATCACCAAGCATTTTTAATGATAAAACAGCGATCGTAATTGGCTTACCGATGACAACAGCCGCATACAATGCCGACAATCCTTTTGCAATCTCCGTAGGAAAAGTTTCAGGACGTAAAGCCAGTAAAACTAGTTATGTTCTCTGTCATCAGCCCAAATCTTTTGATTGGCGATTACGTGGTGCAAAACCCCATCCTTTAGGAAAGTTGAATAATGATTTGTTTGATCAAGTATGCGATCGCCTTAATCAAATAATCCAGTTGTAAGATTTACTCAAAGTATTGCTAAAAACATTTTGCTACATCAAAGAGGCTCTTTAATCGGTTGCACAGGCAACAAAAAGCTAAAAATATTGAGTTAAAACGCCCTATAAAAAACCAACATAATCCCTAAGAGAGATCTTAACAATTTGGGTAAAAAGGAGTGAAAGCCGTACACACAGAATGCTGCTAATGCTGTGCTAGTATTAACTTTAACCAGAACGCAGCAAAGTATGGGGAAACGCCATGTTTGAACGCTTTACAGAAAAAGCAATTAAAGTCATCATGCTGGCTCAAGAGGAAGCTCGCCGCCTCGGTCATAACTTTGTCGGCACAGAGCAAATCCTATTGGGTCTAATCGGAGAAGGAACTGGCGTTGCCGCCAAAGTACTTAAGTCCATGGGTGTAAACCTCAAAGATGCCCGCATCGAGGTTGAGAAAATCATCGGACGCGGCTCTGGTTTTGTCGCAGTTGAAATACCTTTCACGCCTCGCGCCAAAAGAGTCCTAGAGTTGTCGTTAGAAGAAGCTCGCCAGTTGGGACATAACTATATCGGGACTGAGCATCTATTGCTAGGACTAATTCGCGAAGGCGAAGGCGTTGCCGCTAGAGTTTTAGAAAATCTCGGCGTGGATCTCTCCAAGGTTCGCACACAAGTAATCAGAATGCTCGGTGAGACTGCCGAAGTATCCGCAGGTGGCGGTTCATCGGGACGCACCAAAACACCTACCCTTGACGAATTTGGCTCAAATCTGACTCAGCTAGCCCAAGATGGCAAACTTGATCCTGTTGTGGGTCGTGAAAAAGAAATTGAACGAGTAATCCAGATCCTCGGTCGCCGTACCAAAAACAACCCTGTTTTGATCGGTGAACCTGGCGTAGGTAAAACCGCGATCGCTGAAGGTTTAGCTCAGCGCATCTCTAACAGTGACATCCCCGACATTTTACAAGAAAAGCGGGTTGTCACCCTCGATATCGGCTTGCTCGTAGCGGGTACAAAGTACCGTGGTGAATTTGAGGAACGCCTCAAGAAAATCATGGAAGAAATCCGTACGGCTGGTAACGTGATCTTGGTAATTGATGAAGTCCATACCTTGATCGGTGCTGGTGCTGCCGAAGGCGCGATCGATGCCGCGAATATCTTGAAACCAGCCCTTGCTCGTGGCGAATTGCAATGCATCGGCGCAACTACTCTCGATGAATATCGTAAGCATATTGAGCGAGATGCAGCCCTTGAGCGTCGCTTCCAACCCGTCATGGTCGGTGAACCTAGCGTTGAAGAAACCATCGAAATCTTGATCGGTTTGCGTCAGCGCTACGAAGAACACCACAAGCTGAAGATCGATGACGAAGCCCTTGTTGCCGCCGCAAGATTGTCCGATCGCTACATTAGCGATCGCTTCTTGCCAGACAAAGCGATCGACCTGATCGACGAAGCTGGTTCTCGCGTACGCTTGATTAACTCGCAGTTGCCCCCTGCCGCCAAAGAACTTGACAAAGAATTGCGTCAAACCCTCAAAGATAAGGATGATGCCGTTCGCAAGCAAGACTTTGACAAGGCTGCGGAATTGCGCGACAAGGAAATCGACCTCAAGCAACAAATTCGCGCCCTTAGCCAAACTAAAAAAGCCGAAGCCCCCACCGAGGATGCTCCCGAAATTCGCGTTACCGAAGAGGACATCGCCTATATCGTCAGTTCTTGGACTGGCGTACCTGTCCTCAAGATCACCGAATCCGAGTCCGTTAAGCTCATGCAGATGGAAGAAACTCTGCATAGCCGCGTAATCGGTCAGGATGAAGCCGTTAAAGCGATTTCCCGTGCGATCCGTCGTGCCCGTGTCGGTCTGAAGAGTCCTAACCGTCCGATCGCAAGCTTTATCTTCTCTGGACCTACAGGCGTTGGTAAGACTGAGCTAACCAAGGCACTTGCGTCCTACTTCTTCGGTTCCGAAGATGCGATGATTCGCCTTGACATGTCTGAATACATGGAGCGTCACACCGTATCTAAGCTGATCGGTTCACCTCCAGGATATGTCGGCTACAACGAAGGTGGTCAGCTTACCGAAGCCGTCCGTCGCCGTCCTTACACGGTGGTACTATTCGACGAAATCGAAAAAGCTCACCCCGATGTCTTCAACTTGCTCTTACAAGTCCTTGAAGATGGTCGCTTGACTGACTCGAAGGGGCGTACCGTTGACTTCAAGAATACTCTGCTGATTATGACCTCCAACGTTGGTTCTAAGGTCATTGAAAAGGGTGGTGGTGGACTCGGCTTTGACTTCGCTGCTAGTCAAGAGGATGCGCTCTATACCCGCATTCGCTCTCTAGTTAACGAAGAACTGAAGCAGTACTTCCGTCCAGAATTCCTCAACCGTCTTGATGAAATCATCGTCTTCCGTCAATTGACCAAGCCCGAAGTCAAGGAGATCGCCGATCTCATGCTCAACGAATTCTTCAAGCGGATGCTCGATAAGAACATTGTTCTGACCGTGACTGAGCGCTTTAAGGATCTGTTAGTCCAAGAAGGCTATAACCCTAGCTACGGTGCACGTCCATTACGTCGAGCGATCATGCGCTTGCTCGAAGATTCTCTTGCTGAAGAGATCTTGACGGGCAAAGTCCGTGAAGGCGCATCGGTACAGGTAGATGTCGATGACGATGGCAAGGTCAAAGTCATTGAACAAGAAGCTTTAAGTGGTTCTGATAACAACCTTCAGTTACTGCCTTCAGCCTAGAATAAACAAGGGGCTTAAGCCCCTTGTTTCGTGATATTTAGATTTTTCAGCTTGACCAAAGCTTCATGAATGTAAACGAGCGTAATATAGCCGTGAGAACTAATCCTCTGTCGCCTAGCAAACTCCAGTCAGGTGCAGGGGATTTGTCATCTGCGGAGATGCCTGAAGTGATTGTTATCCCTGACAATCAGGAACCTGTGGGCAACATTCCTGCACCTTTAACTCTTGCGGATGTCGAGGGTGGGGAGCTTAAGCCGATTCCGATCAAACCATCTAAGCAACCGCAATCTGAACCGAGTAGCGATCCTGAGGTTTTTCAAGTCAGATTTAAAACCTTAGATGGCAAGCTAAATCTGCTATTGCCGACAGAAAACAAGACAAGTATCACGCTTGACAAAGTATCTACCAGTGCGGATCAAGCAGTTGCGAATGCTGGTAACGATGGCAATGTTAATGCCTCGGCAACTCCATTATTAAGTCTAACTTGGCAAGAGCTACTCGCCCAGCTAGAACAAAGAATGGCGGCAAGTGGACATGACTGGAAGCCCCGCACACAGGTATATTTGCAAGCAGGCGATCGCTTATTAGATACGCGCCAACTCCAAGAATTATCCGAGTCATTACAAAATCATCAATTGCTGTTACATTGTGTGGTGACAAATCGCCGCCAGACGGCAATTAATGCTGCGAGCATGGGCTTCTGTGTAGAGCAGGGAACCATCTTTCGTGAAATATTAGGTTTCAATCCGATTCCTGATGCGCCTCTAGATGATCCCCTATATATTAAGGCGACCGTAAGATCTGGTACAGAAATTCGGCATTCTGGCAGTATTATTATCTTCGGTGATGTCAATGCTGGTGCAGAGCTAATCTCTGAAGGTGACATTATTGTATGGGGCAAGCTGAAGGGCATGGCTCATGCAGGTGTTAAAGGCAATGCCCAAGCGGTGGTTATGGCTTTGCACCTCGATGCTACCCAAATTAGAATTGCCAGTTTGATCGCCCGTGTTGAGAGTCCGAGTACTTATTTTTGTCCAGAAGTTGCCTTTGTAAGTACGCAAGGTGTACCTGCGATCCAAATTGTCCAAGCTGTTGATTATTCTAAGAAATAAGTATTTAGTCGCGCAAAGCGCTATTAATCGTCAAATAGTAACCTATAGTAACCTGTAAACATGAGTCGCATTATCGTTGTTACCTCTGGTAAAGGTGGTGTCGGCAAGACCACATCTTCCGCAAATCTCGGCATGGCGATCGCTAAGCTCGGACGCAAAGTGGTTTTAGTGGATGCTGACTTTGGCTTGCGAAATCTCGATCTGTTATTGGGATTAGAAAATCGCATCGTGTATACAGCCCTAGAGGTGATTGCGCGTGAGTGTAAACTCGACCAAGCCCTAGTCAAAGATAAACGCCAACCGAATCTATCTTTATTAGCAGCACCGCAAACTCGTAATAAAACGGCGATTACTGCCGCGCATATGAAGGCTTTGGTGGAAGTTTTAAGCCGCTATTTTGATTATGTCTTGATCGATTGCCCCGCAGGGATTGAGTCAGGATTTCAAAATGCGATCGCTGGTGCAAAAGAAGCAATTATTGTCACAACTCCCGAAATCTCGGCGGTACGTGATGCCGATCGCGTCGTTGGGCTTTTAGAAGCTAATCGAATTACGGATATTAAGTTAATTTTGAACCGTATTCGCCCAGCTATGGTAAAAAATAACGACATGATGAGTGTCGAAGATGTGCTGGATATTTTGTCAGTTAAATTAATTGGCGTAATACCCGATGACGAACAGGTGATCGTTTCCACCAATAAAGGGGAACCATTGGTGTTGTCAGATAAAGCTTCACTCGCAGGCACTGCATATATGAATGTGGCAAAACGACTGGAAGGTAAAGAGGTTGAGTTTTTGCAACTCGAAGTCCCGCCTAAAGGAATCTTTGCCCGTCTGTCAAGCTGGATTAGTGGGAACTCCTGAGGTTTGAGATGATTTCAACACTGCTCGATCGCCTTTTTCAACGCCAAAATGTTACTAGCGGAACGCAAGTCAAACAGCGTTTGAAGTTTATCCTCGCCCATGATCGGGCAGCGATCGAGCCACAGGTGTTTGATAATATGCGCCACGAAATTATGCGCGTTGTCTCTAAATATGTTGAGCTTGATGAGGGTTCTTTAGATATTCGCCTAGAGTCCGATAAGCGGATGACCGCATTAATTGCCAATTTGCCCATTAGGATGGTGCGCGAAGAGCTACCAGATCTGGTCGCGCTTTTTGATGAGACTAGCCAAGAAACAAATTCTGAGCAAACTGACCCATTAGCTTTAGAGATGGATCAATTTGCCGACGAGGCACTTGATGCGATCGCAGCAAAAGAAAATACCAAATTAGCTCCAGAAAATTCGAGTTTAGAAAACACTACAGAACTTGCTGAGCGGACTACTGAAGTAGCGAACAAATTAAGGAACGCGGCAAATAAATCACAAAAACAAAATTTAGAAATAGATGCTCCTATTGCTGATATACCTAAGGAGCAAGTTACAAGTAATGCTAGTGATTTAGTAGAAAGTTCTATTATTAATGAGCCTGAACAATTAGAAGAACAAGCAAGCGATCAATTAGAGCTATCGTTCAATTTGACAGACTCTGAGGAATCTTCAGAAACCTCTAACCAAGTCTCAGAGTGAAGGAAATTTTGAGTTAAATAAAACCTTAGTTATTGCACGCGCACTTTTTAGATTTAGGGTGCTTTTTAACTTTGGACTAGGGGCATGCAGGAAAATAAGGAAACGATTTTCTGTGGCACGGCGAAGCCGCGTCACAGAAAATCGTTTCCTTATTAAATCTTATAATCCTTATCAGAGAATGTTTCTATAGTTTTTCGATTTGTTTTAGGGTCAGATCTGTGACTTAAGAAATTCAAACGAAGTACGATCGCTTATATTGTCAGTGCAATGATCGGATAACATAGCTTAAGTCATCAAAACCTTATAAAAAGCGGAATATAAATCGATTTTGCAGCAGTTTCCTTTTGATTTTAATGATTTGCCTACACCAACTTATCTCGTGGGGGGATGGGTGCGCGATCGCCTATTAAAGCGTCAAGGTAAATATCTTGATCTGGATTTTGTATTACCTGAGAATGCTGTGGAGACAGCCCAAGAGATTGCTCGTAAATATAAAGCAGGCTTTGTCGTTCTAGATGCTGAGCGCAAAATTGCGAGGGTTGTTTTTAAGAATGGTACGGCGGATTTTGCTCAGCAGATGGGCAGTAGTTTGGAGGAAGATCTGGGGCGGCGTGATTTCTGTATGAATGCGATCGCAATGGAATGTCATCAATTAATTGGTGATCGGTCTATTGGTGATCGGTTGGCAGGAGAAGATTTTATAGATCCTTTTGATGGAATTGGGGATTTAAAAGCGAAGAGAATTAGGATGGTTGCTCCTGAGAACTTGGCGGAAGATCCTTTACGGATTTTGCGGGGGTATCGTCAATCAGCACAATTGGGCTTTGCGATCGAAGATTTAACGCGACAGGTTTTGATTAAACTTGCGCCAAGATTAAAGTCTGTGGCAGCAGAACGAGTACGCACAGAATTAGGTTATCTATTGTCAATTAACAACGGTAGCCAATGGATGATGGAAGCAATTAGTGATCGCATTTTAGAGGATTGGCTACCAAGTCAGCATTTAAATTTGCCCAGATTTGCAGAGATCGAGAGAGTAATCTCCAGTTTGCTAGCCCAGTTTCCTAATTTAGAATTATTTTTTAGTAAACATTTATCAGGCGATCGCTATGCCATTGTGATCGTCAAATTGGCAGCTTTAAGCAATAGTGCAACTGCTCTTGAGTCTCTGGGCTTAAGTCGTGCTGAGCAACGCTGGTTAGTAGGTATTTTGAGATATTTGCCTCAATTTATTAACTTGCTAGATCAAGCTACCCCTAAGGAGCAATATAAATTTTTTCAATCAACTCTAGAGTTTTTTCCAGCGATCGCTACTTTAACTCTCGCAAGTGGTTATGAGTTAGAGCGGATTAGCCCTTGGTTAGAGCGTTGGCTCAATCCGAATGATGCGATTGCCTATCCGATTACATTAATTACAGGTGATGATCTTCGTAAGGATTTAGGAATACCGCCTAGTCCACAAATTGGAGAGTTTCTCGAAAGTGTGAAAATTGCTCAGGTAGAAGGCAAAATTAGCTCTAGAGCAGAGGCGATCGCTTTTGTAGAATCAATTCTTATGCAAGATTTGTAGGGACAAGTCTAGAATCTCTCTTTGTAAGATTAACCTGAACTGACATTATTTAACAAATTCAAGGTAACCTTATGGCTAGCAAAAAACAACGTTTTTCCCAAATTGATTTGCGTAGTGCTTTGCAAATTATCGGGATTAATGAATTAAAAGAATGGCAAATAAACTTTACGCCTAAACAAGCTTCGGAATATTATTTGACAAGTACACAAAAACTCAAAGCACATTTTGATTTGTCCTTATCTGAATCAGCTAAATCATTATTAATTGATGCTATTTTACTCGAAGCAATTGATAGTTATTCGACCTTGAAAATCTGGAAAGAAGCGAAATTACAAACTGAACAATTAACAGGTGTAGTTGATTATTTAATTGCTGGACAGGGGAAGGTATACCAATCACCTTTATTATGTATTGTCGAAGCTAAAAAAGATGATTTTGAACAAGGATTAGCGCAATGCTTAATGGAAATGTATGCCTGTCTCACATTAAATCAACCGCAATATTCATTTCCTATATATGGCATTGTCACTAATGCTACGATATGGCGATTTTATCAATTAAGCAAACAAGAATGCTATGAAAGTCTTGCCTATTCAGAAACCCAATTAGCCGATATTCTCGGAATTTTAAATTATTTATTTGCGGATTGTCAGGCGAAACTTTTAAATCATAGTCAATCTTGAAATGTCAATTTATCGAGATAGCCATGCGATCGCCTCTTTAATCCATGCTTCGATATCTTGAGTTTTCGCAAGAATTGGTAAACTGACGATCGCATTGAGCGCATTACTAATTTCCGTAGGTGTATAGCCTAGAGCTAGCAAAGTCATCTCTAATTCTTCTTGGAGCGCCACACTTAAAATACTGCTTGGCGATCGCGTTGAGCCAACCTGAGCTAGGCGACCATCCGCAAGTTTCGTTTTTAGTTCTAATGCAAGTCTCTCAGCAGTCTTTGTCCCTACCCCTGGCGTTAAACTCAAAACTCTGGTATTGCCCGAAACGATCGCTTTAACCAGATCTTGAATTCCTAAACTATTTAATAGAGCTAAGCCCACTTGTGTGCCAATCCCTGAAACACTGATTAATTGGCGAAATAGCTCACGCTCGGCGAGAGTGGGAAATCCAAACAGCACCATTTGATCCTCACGGACAAGCAAATGGGTGAATACCTGTGTTTCTTCGCCTACAGGCGGTAACTTACCCGCTGCACTAGCTGTAATTTGAATATCATAACCAACACCCTGAACATCAAGGGTGAGCCAATAGCTAGGCGTATTTTTGCGAGAACTGTCAGCAGCTTTGCAGGCAGCGATCGCACCACGTAAAAACCCAATCATCGGCGCGGCAAGGGAGGGAACTGGGGAAGCTGCACTGCGGCTAACGATGTCACGGCTTTACGAGAAGCTGAATTGGCGATCGCTAGTTGCGGTGGCTCTTCCTCTTCATGGTTAGCATTGCCGTACAAAGCCTGCATAAACTTAGGTGCAGCTACTGTAGACATTACTGTCGAAGTTTTTAATGTTGGTGCTGAAGAAATTGCTGAATCATTGGCAACATTGCTTTCTTCATTGAAGGAGCTTTCTTGCTCTGATTGGTAGATACTGTGGCTATTTGCCACATCAACTGAGCGATCATCTATATTTTTAACTTCAGATTTCACGTCAGGCACAATGCTTGGCTGCCACTTGGGTAAATTTGGGGCGATCGGTGAACCTTGAGAAGCCTTGTGAGGTCTAACAATTAGAGGTGAAATTGGCTGATTTTTAGCAGGAATGGATAATCTCAGTGGTTCTTCAATAGCTTCAGGTTCTTCAGATTGCTTAATCGGAGTAACTAACTCTGGGGTTTCAGGTACAGCAATAGGCTGGGGAGTAGGCACAATTTTGACTACATTTTGCAAAGGAGAATTACTAGCAGCTTCTACTGGTGCAATTTTTTCATCAGCCATCTTGGCGATCGACCAAGACTCTAATGCCGACAGTGCCATATCCTTGGGGGCAGGGGTCGATGTATCGAGGCAACGTTCGAGGGCAGCCTTTAACTGTGATGTGTGGTGCTGTTGACGCTTGAGGCGATCGCGCAACTCATCGCAATTAGTATGCACATCTTGTAACTCACGCTCTAGCTGGTCAATCCTTGCTTGGAGAGTTTGAGTTAAAGTTTCCTGTCGTTGGATTACTAATTGTGAAAGCTGTAATTGCTCTTGAGCCTGACGCAACAAAACCTGAGCCTGTTGACTGCGCTCGTTGCAAAACTGTAGCTCTTGCTCTAAAACTTGACGGGGCAAGGTATTAAGCAGAGTAGACGAATCTCCGAGTACATTAGAAGACAAACTCTGAGATTGGGATTGCGGTTCCGTGATCAATGGATTGATGCTCTCTTGTGATGATGAATCGCTAAATCCTGCCTGACTCATGACTTACCCTTCACACAAAGAATTTTACTTAGTGTCAAATCTTATCTCAAAAATTTGTTTTTTGTATCATTAATTTTCATTAATTAAACAAAGATTATGACAATAGCAGCAAGAACCAACAAAAAATAAGACAAATTCTGCCATTTACCTCTAATAGCAAGATACAAAGCTTTGTAGAGAAATTGTTGAAAGCGTTGCTAAGCCTCACTTTCAACAATTTCTCTTAAACTTCAACAGACTGTAACCATAAACCTGTGGCTCACGCACAGGGCAAACCACAGGTTTTGTGATTGTGCCCAGCCACTGAGTAGAGAAAAGATGCCAATGTGCTCTTTGTCCCATCTTTAAAAATGACAATTGATATAACATGAAGGCATTCCATCCAGAGATTTACAGCGCTTAGTGCTGCCTATCTTGCTAATCATTACGTTCCCACTTGAGAGATATTCGTGAAGATTCGTAAAGCAATAATCGCCTATAAGTCGGGTAGTCAAATTGGCAAAATGTGGGCGGAGCGATGTAGCTGTGAGCTAGAAGAACTTGGTGTCAAAGTCTTAATTGGTCCAACGGGAGCTACCGATAATCCCTATCCTGTGTTTCTGGAATCCATGCACCAAGAAATTGATCTAGCCGTTGTCTTGGGTGGTGATGGGGCAACTTTGGGGGCGGCGAGATATTTGGCAAGATTGGAAGTACCGATTTTAGCGATTAATGTCGGTGGACATTTGGGCTTTCTGACCCACTCGATCGAGGAATGTGGCAATACCAAGGAAATCTGGGAAAGGCTATTATCCGATCGCTTTGCGATCGAGCGGCGGATGATGCTCGAAGCGCGGGTCATCAATGTTGATGAAGGTTTAGGGAGCAGAATGGGGCAGCCCTGCGGTCCTTTTTTATGTCTCAATGAAATGTGTGTTAAGCCTGCTTCTCCTGATCGCATGGTGACAGCATCTTTAGAACTAGAGATCGATGGTGAAGTGGTCGATCAATATCATGGTGATGGGCTGATTGTGGCGACACCTACTGGCTCGACTTCCTACACGGTGGCGGCAAATGGTCCCATTGTGCATTCAGGAATGCATGCGATCGCGATTACACCAATTTGTCCCTTGAGCCTATCGAGTCGGGCGATCGTGATTCCGCCAAAACTAACGGTGAGCATTTGGTCACTAACTACCGATGATTTTAGTTTGAAATTATGGACAGACGGAGTGATCGCTACTTCAGTGTTCCCCGGACAGAGAGTTGATATTCGGATGTCAGATTGTCAGGCGCAGTTTATCGTTTTACGTGAAGAATATTCCTATTATCAGGCGCTACGTCAAAAGCTTTTATGGACAGGAGCAAGGGTTCGTTATCCCAATCAATATAGACCATAAGAAAAGCCTCGCATTGCGAGGCTTTTCTTATCAAGAATGTGTTACAAATCGCCACCTTTCTTTACAGTCTGTTGAGGCTTAAAACCGAGAGGGATTTTTGAAAGTACGACAGGCAAAGCCGCACTTTCAAAAATTTAAGTGAGCGCAAAGCGCTGTAATACAAATTAGTCACGAAATGCGATTCTGCCTGTTTTTGGCAGACTAAAGGCGAGAAAGGAGAATAGGTATAGACCATAAACAATTCCCCCAACTGCTCCAAAAAATGCCAAGTTTTCTACAGGCATTCCATGATGAAATGTAGCGCTAAAACTTAGAGGTGGCTCGAACCAAATTTTGCAAGTATCGCTAAGTTTATCAATTGAGGTAAAGGCACAGTTAGCAAATAATGCTCTTAATACAATACTTACACCACAATAAATAGTGGTTGCCCAACGCCATCCTAAATAAACTGGTCTCAGACTTTGGCGAGAAGCTTCAATATCTTCATTAAGATCTTGCCAAAACCACAGTGCTAAGACAATGAGAATCTCCGCAACGATACCTGAAATAAAGGATATTGGTAAACTACCGATCGCTAAATAGATCGTAATGAGAAAGAGGCTGGCGACGCGCCAATATAAAAGTAGCGATCGCTTTACTGCCTCACTGCCACTGCGAAAAGCCCAGCATAACAATCCAAAAGGGACAAAAACAACAAATAGCAGAGCTAATCGATAGTCTAGCCATACAAGTTGACGAATAAGGGTTGCATCCATAAAAGCAAAAAATTTCTGACCAGATCTCTCAACTTATGTTACTATATTGACTTGCAATAAATAATCTTAAAAACTAGTAGGGCGCTAGTAATCAGGTTATTGATGTTGATTGCAAACTGATATTCCTAAAACAAAACACAAAAATAGCGAGACTCAAACCTTTCAGTCTAAATCTCGCTGCAAATGGGCTTAACGAAACATCTATGTTGCTGTGTTTAGTTTCTCAAAAAAATCTGATTATTGCATCAGCAAAATAGCTTATCTAAGTAGCTGAGCGTAATTAAAACCCAAAACCTGTAGCTCACGCTGCGTGTGAGCTACAGGTTTTGGGGATTTATATTTAATTGCACCCAGTTACTTAAGAACAGAGTGTGTGTGATACATCCCCTGTTTGATTCATAGCCATTCTCCTCCATGAAATCGCCAACGGGGAAAGATGACTCGCATGATCGTTTGAGAGGCAGTAAAGACAGCTAGCCATATACATATGTAATGTAATAAAAATTTGTCGAAGGGAAGGTCTGAGTTGAGCCAAGGTAATTTCAAGACATTACCGAGTAGAAATTTAAAGGGAACATAAAAGAAAAAAGCTTCCCAAATCCCTGCGGCTAATTGCCACAATGCTGACCAATCATGATCCCAACGTATTTGCTGAAGTAGATTGTAGACAATATCCCAAATACATCCTAGAACTGCAATACATAGTAAAACTTGAAAGTAAATCGCGTCACCATTGATCAGAGAAAAGGGAATGGTAATGAGTACTCCCAAGGTTCCCAAAAGTAAGAGGCGAGTTTGCCATCGTCCAAGTAATGTCGGAGTCATGGAAATTAATGTTAGGTCTTTTTAGGATGTTTGTATTCTTACCTTCGGCAAGAATACAAACATCCTATCGGGAAAACGCTATATTTAGAATCAAGCATTAAGGACAATTATGTCTGAATTAACACTAACTTGGGTGGAATCTGACATTACGAAACAATATAAAATTGGTCTCACGATGGTGCGGGTTGGGCGTGACCCTGCAAGGTGTGATTTAGTTTTATCCGATCCCACAGTGTCAGGCTTGCATGTGGTGATTTATTTTGACCCGCAGAAGCGAAAATTTTGGCTTAGGAATATGCGTGAATCCAATCCGCCAGTTGTTGACGGTAAGCGGTTAGTGCAGGGAGAAATCGAACTTCAGCAAAATAGCGCGATCGCATTGGGACATCAAATTTTGCAAATTACGGAAATCGTCACTCAATCCCCCCCCAAATCTGTACCAAATCCTCATAGCAATAATCCCAACCAAGCCTATGGATTGCAATGTCCAAATCTCAAATGCGCTAAGATTTCTAGCTATGAGAAGATAACCCTCGTATGTCCTTGGTGTGGTACTTCCTTAGCTGGTGCTGCCAGTAGTATTTTGCCTCTTGCTTAGGGACATACAGGGAAATAAGGAACCGATTTTTTGTGGCGCGGCGAAGCCGCGCCACAAAAAATCTGGTTCTTTATTAAATTGCAGAACCCTTAGGTAAAGAATTGCGCTGTAAATCTCTTAACACATGATTTTGAATAACATGCAAATTTTTGTTCAGTTAAGTTGGCTGGAAATCAATACAAATCAGCAGCAGAGCTTACAGTTGAGTTTACCAATCGCGATTGGCAAGGAGCAAACTTCTTTACCAAATGACCTTGATGGGAATCAGGTATCGCCATTAGTGCTAAGCGATCGCTCGGTGTCGCGATACCATGCTTTGCTGGTATTCGAGCAGGGTAACGTAGTAGTAATTGACCAAAATAGTACCAATGGGATTTTGGTAAATGGGGCATTAATTGAACAGGGGATGGGATTACGGAGAGTGCTAGCGAGTGGCGATCTCTTAACGATTGGACGCTATGAAATTGCGATCGCCTTTGATTTGCCATCAACGAGTCAAACAATTATTACGGGATCGCCCCATAATTCATCAAGTAATACCGTTAAGCTCTCTTCTTCTGTTCCTACAATTCTCTTTCATCCTGAAACGGGATTGCTCAAGTCTGAAACAAGTCCAGCTATTTCACAGCCTGTTAATACTGGACAAAGCCTAGAATCTACTCAAACATTCCCTCCCGATTTCTTTCAATTACCGAATGTAGAAGTTCAATCTTTGTATAGTTTGGGGCTACCAGTGCATGAGACAACCTACGGAGCGCTCGGTGGCGGATTAGGAAGTTATATCTGGACTGACTATCTCAGGATTTTTGGTGTGGCGGCGGATCAGATTGTTGCCCTTGGTTTAGAACCACAACCCTATGCTCGATATAAGAGACTCTGCCTTAATTCCCAAATTCCTTTACATGAAAGACTGCGCTCTAATTCTGATTCCTGTCCCGATAATATTTGGGGATTTCCGAGTTACGCATGGCGCGAGGCATGGCATGACTTCACTCACGGCAAGGTTAGTGCAGCTTGTAGATATCTCTGGCAAGTCTTTGCTGAGCCTGATTTAGCCGAAACCTATACACCGAGATCGGGCAATGTGTTTGATTCCATCGATCGCGAAGCGAGCCGTATTGGGTGGGATAAAATCTATCGCTATGGAAGAGTCCGTTCCATTCGCAAAACTACCGATGGACGCTATGCGATCGCCTATTCCCTAGGACGGGGGAACCATGCTTTTTTAGTCGCCAAATATCTCCATTTGGCGATGGGCTATGCGGCGATTCAGTTTTTGCCCGATCTCCAAACCTATCGCAGTGAAACTGAGGATTTTCGAGCGGTGGTGAATGGCTATGAGGAACATGAGCATATTTATGAGCATTTACAAAATCATGGCGGTACGGTGTTGATTCGTGGACGTGGAATAGTTGCTTCGCGGATTGTGCAGCGCATTTATGAAGTACGACAGCGATCGCCACAGCAAAAAATTAATCTCTTACATTTAATGCGATCGCCCAAAGCCCAAGGCAATAGCTACGGAAGCGCCCACCGCACCGTGAAAAATCATTACGAATTTCAGCCCTTCAACTGGCCTAAAGCTTGTTGGGGTGGAGATTTACGCGCAGTATTAGAGGAAGCTGATCCACAGACAAGGCAAGCTTTGCTCAAGGATTGGGGTGGAACGACAACAGCCGATCGCCATGACTGGAAAAGGATCGTCCAAACAGGGCTGAATGAGGGTTGGTATCAGATTACCTTTGGTGATGTGGAGAAGGTGGAACAACTGAGCGATCGCCGCACAGCCACATACATTCGTCCGCGTCAAATGGAAGGAATCTTGCAATTAACGGCAGATTTCATTATTGATGCGACGGGTTTAGATGCGAAGGTGCAGACTAATCCTCTATTCGCTGATTTGCTCGATTGCTATAACATTTCTACCAATGCTTTGGGGCGCTTGAGTGTGACTAATGATTTTGAAATTGCGGAATTGCGGAATAACGAGGGAAGGGTATATGCCGCAGGAGCCGCAACTTTAGGAGGTTCCTATGCGGCTGTTGATAGCTTCTTGGGTTTACAGTTTGCAGCTTTGCGATCGGTTGATAATTTGGTAAAAGCTCACGCTCCCCAGTTACAGCATCTCAATGGATGGAGTTCGGTGCTGCAATGGCTTAAATGGGCAAGAAATCAGTCACCCTAATAAATTGCTAATAACTTGCTCGCATTGCGAGCAAGTTATTAGATCTGAATCATGTCGGTGTATTCAGTGAGTAGCTCGTCATAGGTGAGACTGTCAGAATCCGCTTGGGGAGACCAGAGCAGCTCAAATACTAGTAAATGCGTGTCAGGTATAGCAGCGATCGCTTCTAAAGCGGTGCGTAGCTCTTGAGTATTTCTAATTTCGCCAAAGAGTGGCTTGTCATGTTCTGTGCCGATCAGCAAGGTGACGACAATATATGCCGATGGGTCTTTATCAGGAGAAGCGATCGGGGCTTGGCGTTGGGAAACCCTACCGCCGACATTAACTAAAGATTCATGGCTAAATTTGCTACGTTCGGCGAGAGAAAGTTTTTGAAAAACTCCTTCAGCTTGATCGCGCTTTACCGATTGAGAACTACTGCAAACATGCGTCCAATTTTCGGGCGTGCGAATCAATGCGAGGGCAGATTCTTGTAATAGAGTCAGTAAGCCTTCGGAAGTATCCGTATCCACTTCTAGGCTTAACTCAGTTAACCGAGATTGGACTTCACGCGCTTGAGACAGGAGTGCAACTTGGAGCTTAGTAACGGTAACAGTGTCATTCTCTAACTCTTTGGCAACACTAGGCTTAGATCCAAAAAATAGCGCTCGAATAATAAAGTAAGTAATCGTGCCGCCAATTAGTAACAGAATTAGCCAGACATACCAAGGCGTGCCAGTTGAACTAGAGCTATAGGGTGCGTAATAGGAATTAGGGTTGGAATAGTTAGGACGAGAATAACCATTATCAATAATTACAGGAGCAACGATGGTATTACCTGATGATGGTCGCTGATTTGAGCTAAAGGAGTCTTTATCAGATGAACTGCTAGGGCTTGATGGAGATGATGAACTAGATGAATTGCTGGGACTGGAAGGTTTAGAGGTACTACTGGAACTGGAAGACGAGGATGACTTACTGCTAGAGCTCGAAGGTGCTGAACGAGTAAAAGAGCCGCCACTACTGCGTCCCGCACTACTTTTAGCGTAGGCTTGTTGATCTTGCTGAAGCAATGCATCTAGCTGGCGATCTCTATACCCCAGAGCGATCGCCTGAATTGTCGCAAATGTCAGTAATGTAGTAGCTAAAAAATGGAAGCTTGGCTTACGCATAGTAATTGCATAAATAATGGTAAATAGTAAAGATAAATAGGACTATCTCAAATTTCTCTATTGCAAAGATTGAACTCATACTGCGCCTCTAGACTTCCATCATAGCAAATTAAATCTTAGTCCCACATACCTTGCAAAACTGAGCATCGGCATCGTGTAAAGATAAGCCACAACCAGAGCAGGTAATATCCTTCATTTCACCAAAGCGATCGCTTTGATTAGCAGTTTTAATCAAGCGCTTAAACAGTTCCCCTAACTGTACAGGAATGAGGGCAATCCCCGTAAGTACCATGATTACAGTTGTAAGTTTCCCTGCATCGGATTTGGGCATCACATCACTATAGCCCACGGTTGTCATTGTAAAAATGGAGAAATAAAAGGCATCAAGGAAGTTATGAAATTTGGGATTAGTCGGATGCTCGATCTGGTAAATCAATCCTGAAAAGACAAAGACGATCGCAAATAGCGTAAACAGTATTCTCAATAAAATCGCGATATCTTCGGTCTTGTTGACAAATAGCGATCGTGACTCCACTAAGCGAATGAGACGCAAAATCCGAAACCACCGCAGAAGCCGAATGAAGGTCACATCGATCGCGCCTAAAAAGAATGGCAAAATCGCTAAAAGATCGACGATTGCATAGAGACTAAATAAATATTTCAGCTTTTCTTCGGCGCACCACAGGCGCAGAAAATATTCAAAGACAAAGATCCCCAGAATGATGTCATCTAGTAAATTGAGTCGATAGCGCGTAACATCAGGAATTGGGTAAGTTTGAGCGACAAAGCTGGTGGCGGAGGCAAGAACGAGCAAGGCGATCGCAATGTTAATTAATTTGCCAATCGGGGTGGCAAGGTCATCAAGATAAAAGCTGATTTTCTGTCTTAGCATAGACAACCAGTAAGCATAATGTCGCGGTTTCTACTAAAGTTACATTAGAGGAGCTATTCCCAGTATCCAGATCCTAGATTAGATTTTTTTGGTAAAACGTGGAAATTTTATGTATTAGTAACGGACATGGTGAAGATCTCATCGCTGCCCGTATTTGCATTGAACTGGAAAAATTAGGATTTTCAGCGATCGCTTTGCCACTTGTGGGCGTGGGTCATGCCTATACTAAAGCCAATATCCCAATTGCCGATCAAGTTACTCAGGCAATGCCATCGGGGGGATTTGTCCGCATGGATAGCCGTCAACTCGCCCGTGATGTCAAAAGTGGATTAGTGGGACTAACTAGTAAACAATTAGGCTTTGCATGGAAATGGTCACGGGGAGGACGCAGGGGCAAGAGATTGATTTTAGCGGTGGGTGATATTGTGCCATTGCTATTTGCATGGTTACCAGCCAAGTTGGGTGGGTGCGATTTTGTCTTTGTCGCCACCGCCAAGTCTGAATATTTTTGGCGCGATCGCCAAGGCTATTTGCCCCATGTCAAAAAGCCCTTCGGCGGCTCCAATTTTTTCCCTTGGGAACGCACTCTAATGAGCAGCAGTCATTGCAAGGCTGTATTTGTCCGTGATTTGCTCACTGCGGAAATACTGAATAAAGAGTTTAAATTGCCTGCGATTTATCTTGCAAATTCGATGATGGATGGGCTAGAACCAAAGGGAATTGATTTTGGCATTGGCGAAAATGACTGGGCTGTGGCGATTTTACCTGGTTCGAGATCGCCAGAAGCCTATGAAAATTGGATGACCCTGATGCTTTGCGCTCAGGTTGTAGCAAGAACAATTCCCCATGATGTGCATTTTTTAGTAGCGATAGCCCCAGATTTAGATCTAGAAATAATCGGACAGAGCATCATTCAAAAAGGTTGGCTACGCATTGATGAAACTACTTTTAAAGTCCAAAATGCGCGGCTAATTTTATTGCGTGAGGGGTTTAGCGATTGCTTGCATCAATGTCATTTGGGTTTGGCAATGGCAGGTACAGCAACGGAGCAACTAGTGGGCTTAGGCAAGCCAGTAATCACGATCGCAGGAAATGGTCCTCAATTTACGCGCAAGTTCGCAGAAGAACAGGCTGATTTATTAGGATGCTCAGTAAACCTGATCGATAAACCTGCACAAGTTGCCGATGTCCTCAATAGCATTCTGCAAGATCCCGACTATTTTCAAGAAGTTAGTCGCAATGGTTTGGAAAGAATGGGGCAAGCTGGAGCATCGGCAAGTATTGCTAAATATATTGCCGAGAAAATTTACTAAGTAACGCGAGTTCTGGATAATTTGAAACGGGCTTTGAGAGATAATTCAAATAAGAACTACAGCTTCGACTTCGCTCAGCTAGCTTACACCGATGGCTGAGCGGAGTCGAAGCCCCTCTGCAAATTATTTAAAACAACTATAAAATTTGCTAGCTTAACCCGAACTGACGTTGAATTAAAAGCTATAGAAAATTTTGAAAGTGCGGCTAAGCCATGCTTTCAAAATTTTCTATGGAATACTTTAAAGCTTCAACAGAATCTAAAGAAGTATTGATATATTTATTTTTAAAAGTGCTACCAAACAGCACTTTTAAAAATAAATATTCTTACCATAGACCCTGAACTGGAGTTTGTTCAATAGGTGTTTCTATTGTATTCGGAACTGATGTTGGAGTTGTGGCAGGAAGAGATGCGCTGCTATCAATCGGCGTTACAGAAGCGACTGTTTTCGGTTGATAAAATGACATCGAACCGACGATAGGAATAGTCGATGGACAATCTTTTGTTTTAAACCAAACTCGTTTGCCCGATGCCAAGCCTTCAGTTGCATAGCGTGAGGAAATTAGACAATCACTTCGAGAATCGTTAAGTGAAAAAGCATCCGTATTAAGTAAACTGGAGCTTGCCCCATCAATATAGCGATCGTGATAGATTCCCTGAACTATATTGCGATTGTAGAGATTTGCCGAAGTCCCTACTTGGAGATTGTATTTAGAAAACATCCAATTAGGAACATAGTAGTTGTGTGCCTCTCCTAATGAATTTTTAAAGGTAACGATATTACCATCAATCTTCTGGATGACTTGAGGTGAAGTGCTGTCTAGATATTCATCAGCAGATTGAGCTTCGATAGATGCTACGGCTGTAGTTGCTGTGATCGCGATCGAACAACCAGTAATTAAGCAATTTATAAGTAGTTTTTGCATGAGTTAAAATCTCCAAATATATAGTTTCGATGAGATGAGCTTTTCCTCTTACTTCACTACTATATGAAGATGCATGATTGATTTAATCAGTTAGTTGATTAATTACATTACAAAACGTATTAATGTTGTAATTTAAGTCAACTAAATATTTAAAACTAGTTTTTACAAATCCATTACAATGGCTTTTAATTAATTTGCTTGTTGATCCTTAATACGTTTTCATGCTAATCCCACAACTCAACCATTTACATATACATTATTTCAAACACACTCCTGAATTAAATCTAATAGCTTTAAATTAAATGATAAAGTTTATTTGATGATGTTGTGCACCATAAATTCAATTAAAAAGCATCAGTATTTTTGCTAAATAATTTAACTCAATCTTTTAACTCAGTTTTTTATTTTCGCGAGATTATTAGATGCTTGCAATTTATTTTCAAATGTTTTACATATAGCAATCCTAAATGGTTTATGGAATCACATCCCGAAGGGATGTGATTCCATAAATCCAAAAATCTACAAATGATTTAGGACTGCTATATTTTATAATTAGTCTTAAACAAAAAGCTTCACTGAATCGTAATAGAAATTCAAATATTATTTAAATTTCTGTTATAGAAATAATCACAATAGAGTAAGTAGCTGGGCGCAATTGAATATAAAACCCTAAACCCTATGGTGCACACTGAGCGTGCGCCACAGGGTTTGGCGCTACTTAGGTACGATGATTATATTTATGATTTTTTTGAGGCTATTACTTCACTAGACTGGGAAACGCCATAAACTAACCAACTAGGTTTAAGAGCTATGAAATTAAAAGCATTGACAAAGTATGTATTGATTCTCCCCTCATTAATAGTTGCTGTAGCAGCAGCAGAGGCTGATAGCCCAATATGTGGAGATCCTAACCAAAAAGCTGGGGAAATCTGCTACACAGAGCATAAATTCCCAAATAATGATCAGATCGGATTAGGGGATGTCCTTGGTGAGATTCTTGGAAGTGGTAGTAAAACCCAAAGCCTTGTAGTTGATCGAGCATCACCAAATCATGTCATCCTTGACTACCAAGAGTTTCGGGATAAGGTGATTGGTAATGTTTCCCCATTGACAGCCAAGATCATTAGTTCCTCTGGCAATGCGGCAATAATCGATCTTCTGCAACGTGAGACCCAGCGCTTAACCGATGCGAAAGCGGAATTGCAAGTTAAAGGAGCAATTTGTAGCCCTTCTGTCTGCACATCACTGCAAAATCAAATCAGCTCGATTGATGAGTTGCTTGGCAGGATCGCTAAATACAAGAGTGAAGTAGTTGCAAGCGGCGGGAACGAAAAGATTTCGTTTAGCTATACCAAATCACCTGCTGCGAGTGCAGATATCAGGATTTTGCTCAGACAGCGTTATCTAGGTGATGCTAGTAAAATTACAGAGCAGACAACTAAATTAGTAGATCAATCAAAAATCTTGGCTAATAGCATTGCGCCTGTGCCTACTACTAGTTCAATCCTCCCGTCTACTAATTCCGTTTTACCGACCACTACTTCAGCGATCGCTAATTCAGATTTGCCGACCACTACAAATAATGCCGCTTTGCCGACTACTAGCGCCCAGCTACCAACTAATAATTCTGGTTTCCCAACTACGACTAATTCGGCATTACCGATTTTCATCGAAAATCGTTGTAACCAACCTTTAAGAATTTTGGTTCGCTATCAAAGACCTAATGGTAATTGGCAAATTGCTGGTTTTCCAAGGTATAACTTGCCTGCTTTGAAAACGACTCAACTTGAGCAACGCAGCGGTAGAAATGCTACATCTATGAATGGGGTGTTTTACTATATTGCTGAAACCGCTGACAGAAGTGCTTCTTGGATTGGTAATGACAACTTTTCTATTGAGGGTTATGGGACTTTACCAATGAAAAAAGTTGAACTTCAGCCAGTAAATGGCAAATACACTATATCCCTGCGATGTTCTTAATAAGACACAAGAGCGCCTTGGAGTAGTTGCACTCCCTAGTTTTTGAATGTGCAGCGAAGCTGCACGTTCAAAAACGTAACAAATATAAATTCCAGAATGAGTGGTGTGGGGCAAAGCCCGCGCCACTCATTCTTAAGGAGGAAGAAGAAGGCTAGTAACACTTGTCTTCTTCTTTTTGGCTTTTGGTTGCGGTATAGTACAGATCATTAGCTTCACCAAAATTCAAGATGCTGAATTTAAACGAAATTATGTCACTGGCTCGCCCGATCGCTTGGGGCGCAGGGGACATTCTGATGAAGTATTATCAAGCGCCACAGGATTTAAAGATCACATTTAAGGGTGTTGAAGATGGTAACGTCACATCCGCCGATTTAGCCGCTAATGATTTTATCTTGGGGCAGTTAAAGCAGACCTTCGGCACAGAAAATTTTGCCTATCTCAGCGAAGAAACCGAAGACAGTACCGATCGCCTCGATCATGAATGGGTATGGATCATTGATCCGATGGATGGTACGAGCGACTTTATTCGGCGGACTAATGAGTTTGCTGTACATATTGGGCTGAGCTATCGCCAACGTCCTGTACTGGGATTGGTGGCAACTCCTGCTCAAGATCGCCTATTTCAAGGGGTTTTGGGCAATGGTGCATATATGGAAACAAGAGATGGCACAAAGCAACGTATCCATGTCTCTGATAAGGTTAATCTCGAAAAAATGGTGGTGGTGGCAAGTCGTAGCCATCGCAATTACCAGTTAGAAAGTATTCTTCAACAATTGCCCAAGGCAGCAGAAATTGCGGTGGGTAGTATCGGTGGCAAATTTGCGGCGATCGCTTCAGGTAATGCTGATGTTTATATCTCTGTTTCAGGTAAGTCTGCCCCCAAGGACTGGGACTATTGCGCTCCTGAAATTATCTTGACTGAGGCAGGGGGACAGCTTACCCACGCAGACCTATCGCCACTGTCCTACAACAATCTCGAATTGCGGCAATGGGGAACCATCGTAGCTAGCAATGGTCATTGTCATGATCAGATTTGTCAAATTAGCCAAGATGCGATCGCGCCAATCAAAAAGTGAAAGAATTATTGGTGCGTGGCTTTGCCGCGCACCAATGATTCTTTCAGTGAGAAGGGAGTATGAAATTACAAATAGTTTTAATTGGGATTGCCGTAGTTGCTGTCGGTATGGCAATCACTAATCCCAGTAAAGATCGCTACATCGAATATGCAACGGAGCAGTTTTCGGAAACAGGTAAAACCTCAATTTGTGCTGGTGAGAATATGCCGATCGCTGCTCAACAATCCTGTAAATTTGTGATCTCTCAAGGCAAAGGTGTAATCAAGAGAATTGTTAACAACTCCACAAAGCAGCAAAATTATGTATTGTTCAGCCTTTACGAAACTGATCTACCGAATAAAAAAGTAACGACGATCGCAGCCTTTGGTAATTTTCATATGCTCAAATAAAAACAAGGGGCTTAAGCCCCTTGTTTACTAAGGATTGTCTTGATCAAACTGCTCCAATAGTTTCCAGACTGATTGCAAGAGCTTGTCTAGCCCCTTTTTCGAGGCAGCCGAAATCGCGAGAATCGGGATATCAAACTGTGAGGAAATTGCCTCAACATCTTCAGGCAACATTGCATCGATTTTATTGAGAACTAGAATCTGAGGCTTTTCGTCTAAGCCATGACCATAGGCAGCTAACTCTTCTTGAATCGTATGGTAAGCCGCTAAAGGATCATCTTGAGTCACATCTATTAAGTGAATTAAGAGCTTAGTGCGTTCCACATGGCGCAAAAAGTCATGTCCCAAGCCAATGCCATCGGATGCACCTTCAATAAGGCCAGGAATATCCGCAAAGACAATACCATCACCTGAAGGCTTAGACACTACACCTAAATTTGGTACTAGTGTGGTGAAAGGATAATCTGCAATTTTGGGACGGGCTGCCGAAACGACTGAGATCAGCGTTGATTTACCTGCATTTGGCAACCCAATAATCCCCACCTCAGCAATAAGTTTTAGTTCTAGATAAAGAGATAGCTCCTCTCCGGGTAATCCAGGTAAAGCATAGTCAGGGGCACGATTTTGATTGCTCAAGAAATATTTATTACCTAAGCCGCCTTTACCGCCTCTAGCTACTACCAAGGTTTGATCAGTATCAGTGAGATCACCCAAAACTTCTCCTGTTTCCGCATTCATTACCACCGTACCCAATGGCACTTTGATAATGCGATCGCTGCCGCGTTTGCCAGTCATGTTGCTAGGACCACCACGTTCGCCATCTTCTGCTTTAAAAATATTCTCGAAGCGAAAGTCTAGAAGGGTTTGCAGATCGGTAGTTGCCTGTAAAATCACCGAGCCACCATTACCGCCATTACCACCTGCAGGACCACCCGCAGGTACATATTTTTCACGGCGAAAGGCAACTAGCCCATCTCCACCATTTCCTGACTTTACTTGTATCGTAACGTGATCGATAAAATGCATTGCTAATCCGATTAATTGCTCTGAGGAGTTCAAGGAAAGTTTAGAAAGGATGGCAGCCATCCTTTCTAAACTTTCCTTGGGTTTTTAAGTAAGCGCAAAGCGCTAAGCAAGATAACGCAATTTACTTGCAGCGTTATCTTTATTTAGTTTTATATCTATTATGCTATAGCAGTCCTAAATCATTTGTAGATTTTTGAGTTTGTGGAAGTGCACCCCGAAGGGGTGCACTTCCACAATATATGCCTTGACAAAGTGTAAAAAACAAAAGAGAGAGGTCGCGCTTTGCGCGACCTCTCTTCTAGACTGTTCGAGCATCTCGAATAATCCTAATTCCTCCCCAAATCACTAAAATTGCAATCCCAAAACCAGCAACTAAATCGGGAATGCGAGAGCTTAACCAAGAAACTAGAAAGCCTGCAAGGATCACACTGATATTGGCGATCACATCATTTTGCGTAAAAATCCAACTTGCTCTCATATGAACTTCCCCTTGACGATGCTTAGCTAGTAGGTACAACCCATAACTATTTGCGATCAAGGCTAAAAAAGCGATGCCCATCATCCAATGGGATTCAGGGGCGCTTCCCCAGATAAATTTTTGAATGACATCAATCAAAATCATGGCAGCTAAGGTGATTTGCAAAATCCCACTCAACATTGCAGCACGGTTTTTGGAATGAGCAGATTTGCCAACAGCATAGAGAGACAGCATATACACCGATGCATCAGCAAACATATCCAGTGAGTCAGCAATCAGGGCTGTAGAATGTGCCAAAATCCCCGCAATACAACCAACTACAAACATCGTGCCATTAATAATGAGGAGTATTCGCAGAGTTTTTCTTTCTGCGGCATTTTTAGCCTCCATGTGGCATCCACAGTCTGACATGGTTCCTCCTGAGCCTGATTTAGATCGTCGCTTGAACAGCATGGCGCAAAGCCCCAACCTATGCTACTTGGATTCTTGGATAGTTTGGGCTTGGCATTTGGTTTCGAGAACACAAGGATGATCGCGATCGCCTGTTTCGATTTGCAAAGTGCTATGGGCGATCGCAAAGTGCTGTTGTAAATCTCGACTGATCTGAGCAAGAAATTCATCACTATTGCCTGTGGGCATCACTAAATGTGCAGTTAGAGCCGTTTCCACAGTACTCATATTCCAGATATGCAAATCATGAACTCCTATTACCCCATCCAGTTCCGATAGATAAGTCCGCACTGCTCGCTCATCAATATCATTAGGCACGCCATCGATCGCTAAGTTAAATGAATCCTTTAATAGCTCCCAAGTACTGAAAATAATCAGAGCGCTAATCACTAAGCTAAAAACGGGATCAAGCCAAAACCATTTGGTGAATATAATCGCGATCCCCGCAAGGACGACTCCAAGAGAAACTAAGGCATCGGCTGCCATGTGCAGAAATACAGCCCTAATATTCAGATCGCCTTTACTACCAGAGGCAAACAAGAGAGCCGTTGCCGTATTAATCACAATCCCGATCGCCGCCACAGCGATAATCACACCACCTTCAACCTTGCTTGATGGCTCCAACAATCGCTGAATTGCCTCCCAGACAATCCCCCCTGTAGTGACTAGCAAAAAAATGGCATTGAGAAAAGTAGCCAAAATCGATGACTTGCGCCAGCCATAGGTATAGCGGCTAGAGGGTTGGCGGCGCGATACTAAAATTGCTACCCATGAAATGACTAGCCCCAGGACATCGCTGAGATTATGGGCAGCATCGGCAATCAATGATACGGAGTTAGAGAAAAAGCCAAATCCAAACTCCGTAACCACAAACCCCACATTCAGAATAAAGCCGATGATGAAGGCTTGACTATAGTTAGTTGGAACCGCATGATCATGCCCATGATGGGAGTGACTATGCCCTTTATGCGAGTGGTCATGGTGTTTATGGGAATGCTGATGGGGCATTGTGGCAAAACCTCCAATATTAAACTTTTATACCAAATCACGAAAGTGTGACAACACTTTTGTGATTTGAAAACCAAACCCAGTGAGGGTTTTTCAATGAAGAAATGGCAAAGCCGTTTCTTCATTTGGTATTGTATTAGCTATGACGCGATCGCCCAGTCTGCAAAGTCTTGAGAACTACTGCCATATCATTTCGACTGAGGCGATCGCCATTTTCGAGGATGGTTAGTGGTGATGGATAGTTGGCAATAACCATAGCCTTTAGAGGTTGCGCTTTTGTTGATCTTAGCAGTCTTAACTTTTGATGCAGCAATTACCAGATCACCCAAACAAGAATAATTTTGAAAGTAACGCTTTCAAAATTATTCTTGTTTGGGTTTGTGGATGATTACTATGATCTTGGCGCATACATAATTACTAATACCCCCAAGAAGGCGATCCCAGCCCCAATTAGATCAAATTTATCAGGAATAACTCGATCCACTAACCATCCCCAAGCGATCGATAACACAATGAAGATGCCTCCGTAAGCGGCATAGGCTCTGCCAAAGTTAGCTGTTTGAAGGGTTGGCAGAACTCCATATAGCCCCAAGATCACCATCCCAATTATCGCTAACCAAAAGCTTTTGCCTTCTCGCAACCATAGCCAAAATAAATAGCCACCACCAATTTCACAGAGTCCTGCTAAGAAGAATAAAAATAGTGACCGAATCATGAGTGTTCTTGTTTATATGGAGTAAGTGCGGATCTTTACGCCGCACTTACAGCGCTTTGCGCTTTCTCGACCTAGATAAATTTTGAAAAAGCTTGCGAAGCAAGCTTTTTCAAAATTTATCTGTATTACACAAATCCTAAATAGGATGTATCTATTGAATAAAAAATGACATAGCCATTTTTTATTCTTTGGTGATATTGCCAGATCTAACCCAACCTTCTTCTTTGGTGTTTTCGTTACGAACATATACCCATTCGCGATCGGGGGCTTCTCGAATTACAGAAACTTTAGTATTAAAGTCCGCACCACCAACGCTCTTAGAGGCTTGGCTTGGATCAGCACGAAATACTAGACCAATGCTAGCGTTAACCTTACCTTGATACTTAGCATCATTAGTTTTAGGTTTTGCCTTGACCGTAGGTTGAGGCATAGGCGCAACTTTAATTGCAGCGATCGGTGGTGCTGGTGCTGGAACCGACTTTAGATCATTGGAAAATACAGGTCTTTGGGGATGTTTCTGAAATGGCAAAATGACGTAATACCAGCCTGTCGCCACGATCGCCACAATTATCCCTAGGCTAAAAGCTAAACTTGTACTCGATTTTGCAGTTTCGGGAAATCTCATTCAGGCACACCTATCTCTATCAAAAATCACTAGCAAAATGGATGAGAGATTTACTAAATGAAGATCACTTAGTGATCTTCATTTAGTAAATCTCTATCTACGCAAATTTGATGATTGGTTGAATAGATTACCTTAAGTTCTCCAAATTTGACCAATATTTTTAAATAAAAAAGAGAGGTGCTGCTTAGCAGCACCTCTCTTTTTTATTTAAATAGCTGTTGTTTCTGAAGCGATCGCTCCATCACTACTTACCCATGCAATCTGGGGAATACCACGCGATCGCGCATGGTCACGCACAACATCAGCATCACGAAACTCTAGCTCTAGCTCGATCGCCTCTATTTGTGGCTCTTGGCGCAATTTTGCGGCATGGGCAAAGGCGGCTTGCATCGCATCGGGAGTTTTGGCGACAACTAACCAGCTTGATGTGGTGAGGGTTTGTGGTAATTGTTTTTGCAGAGCTTGTTGCAGGTCTTCGAGATTAATGCAAAAGCCGATACTGGGATAACTGACATTTTGTGGATGGTAGACACCGAGCAGGCGATCGTAGCGTCCGCCTTGGGCAACGACATAGTTATTACAGGCAACATCAAACACAATCCCTGTGTAATAGTCGAAGGTTTGCATAAAGCTGAGATCGAGGATGAGGCGATCGCTAGCATTTTGATTGGTACTTTCCCAAAGATCTATCAAGGATTTGAGGTAACTAATTTCTCCTGTCAGTCCTGATGTCCATTTGCTTGTGGAGAGACGGCTCAAGACATCCTTGGGCTTGCCACGTAGGTCAACCAATTCAAGGGCATAGCCTTTGACATCTTCGGGTAAGTCCATTTCGGTGATGGCAATGCGATCAAGTTTGGCAAGGCTTTGGCGGACTTTGGCGCGATATTGTTCTGGCAATAGATCGAGCAATGCACCTGTGAGTCTGGCATCGCCGAGGATGATTTGCCAATCTGGTAGTTCTACGCGATCGAGGCTTTCGGCTAAAAGCAATAAAATTTCGCCATCGGCTAACAATCCTGAAGCGCCCAGTAATTCTACGCCAGCCTGAAAGGATTCCTCGGAGGTGCTATTGGCTCGCCGCCGAAATACATTGGCATTGTAATAAAGTCGCTGCGGACAGGTTGCCACATGACTACCCAATCGGGCAGCATAGGCACGGGCGATCGAGGCGGTAAATTCAGGACGTAATCCTAAAATATCGATGCTGTTGCTATGCAGTTGGATTACGGATTTGGGATCGACGGCTCCGCCTGCGGTTAGCGATCGCAAATGTTCTACAGTTGGGGTAATGATGCGTTGATAGCCCCATGACTGAAAAACTTGTTGAATGCGGCTCTCGATCCAACGCTTTTGAGCAACGTCTAGGGGAAGTAAGTCTTTTGCGCCAGTCGGCAGTTGATGCACCATACAATTCTCTCAGTCTTCGCCTTTTATCCTACCGTGAATGCTTGCCGATATTAAGCGATCGCTTTTTAACTTGCTTGCTAGATTGAGATATATTTGCAGCAGTATTTGATTTGTCTGCCTTGATTACATTGTGCTGTTAACGTCTTTAAACATTCATGTAAGAATTAGAAGCAATCGTAAAACTCAAGTGCTGATATGAAGCGAGTAGAAGTTTTAGGAATTTTGGCAAAACATAGAGACCAAATCAAAGGTTTAGGAGTTGTATCTCTTGATTTATTTGGATCTGTTGCAAGAGATGAAGCGCGTCCTGATAGTGATGTAGATCTGTTAGTAGAATTTGCGATCGAAGCGACATTATTTGATTTGTTTCGTGTGCGGCGTTACTTAGAAGATATTTTGCAATGCAAAGTGGATTTAGGAACTAAGTCGGCACTTCGTCAACATCTTCGTGAGCCTGTGCTAAGGGAGTTAATTCGTGCCATTTAGAGATTTGAAAAAGCGGATAGAAGATATTTTGGCTGCGATCGCTAATTTTTTGCATCTAGCGATCGCAGAAAAACATATCAATCCTGTTCCGATGAAGGTAATCGCCGACGTGCTGAGGCGATCGCTTGTTGGAGTTTTGCTTGGAGTAGTTCTTTGGGTGGTAATACGGTGAGGTATTCAGCAACATGGATACCGCTTTTGTCTAGTTCGAGCAGTTCAATCTGTTCTTGTTTTTTACCTGCACATAAAATGATTCCCAATGGTGGAAGTTCATCGCTCTCTTGGTCATATTTGGCAAGCCAACGTAAATAAAGTTCCATTTGACTTTTATATTCGTGGCGAAAGTTGCCGAGTTTGAGGTCGATCACAACAAGGCGTTTGAGCTTGCGGTTATAGAACAGCAGGTCAATATAAAAGTCATCGTTATCAATTTGGATGCGTTTTTGTCTTGCGATAAAGGTAAATCCAGCTCCAAGTTCTAATAACAATTTCTCGATATCGCGCAGGATGGCATCTTCGAGGTCTTTTTCATAGTAGCGATCGCTTATATCTAAAAAGTCTAGGATGTAGGGATCTTTTAGCAGTAAGTCTGTGGATATTTGCTGCTCTTGACGCAGTTGTTCTAAATGATGCCGAATGGGGTCTTCAGATTTGTGTACAAGTTCGGCATTTCTAATAAGATCAATGGCGGCGCGTTGTTTAGCTGCGTCAATAAGCCGACTTATTTCGCTAAATAGTTTTTGTGCTGTTTCTTGGATATCTGGATTAATCTGTGGTGAGTTGCGATCGGCTTCGTTCATTGTTGCTACTAGTTAATATGCTTTAGCATTTGGTACAATATACTCAAATTTTCAGTAAAAGATAGGATAATTCGCTTGTCTCAAGAATATTTAATCTATTGCGATGAATCAATTGATAATGGCAAATATTTCTCTAATTTTTATGGTGGTGTCTTAGTACGTTCTTCGGACTTGGATCAAGTGCGAAAAATTTTGCAGGATCGAAAAATAGAACTAAATTTATTGAAAGAAGCAAAATGGTCAAAGGTTACAGATCAATATTTAAGTAAATATCTGGGGCTGATGGAAACATTTTTTGACCTAGTGGAAGCGGATAAAATTAAGACTAGGATTATGTTTACGCAAAATAGCATTGTTGCTAAAAGCTTACGTTCTGAACAATTAGAGAATGAATATTTTTTGCTGTATTATCAGTTTGTAAAACACGCTTTTGGTTTGCAATATTCTAATCCAACAAATTTACCTATTCAAGTTAGGCTCTATTTTGATGATTTACCTGACACTAGAGAGAAGGTTGCAAGTTTTAAGGCGTATATTGCTGGGCTGAATCATTTCCGCCAATTCGAGGATGCAAATATTAAAATCTCGTTGGATCAAATAGCGGAAGTAAAGTCTCACGATCACGCAATTATGCAGTGTTTAGATATAGTTTTAGGTTCAATGCAGTTTCGGCTAAATGATAAGCATAAGGAAAAGCCAGAAGGTTCAAGGTTTCGGGGTAAGAGAACCATTGACAAGGAGAAGCTATATAAGTACATTAGTCAGCGCATCCGTAAAATATATCCAAACTTTAATATTGGGGTAAGTACGGCTAGAAGTGATGTGAGAAATACTTGGTTGCATCCCTATCGTCATTGGCTATTTAAGCCGAGAGAACATGAAATTGATGTATCGAAAACTAAGTAATTTAGACAATCAAAAGCCCCGCCTTTGCTATGTCATTGGACTAATCTTTTTAGGGATTGTTTTTAGACGTATCCCAAGTGGAACTTGAGACTTCGCGAAAGGAAGGGCTATCTATACGATAGCACGTTTTATATTTAACTTGCTTGCTGTGTTTCGATGTGTTGCCAGTATTTGATTTGACCGTCTTGATGGCAGTGCAGGATGCCGAACCATTCTAGGCGTTCGAGGTTTTCGGAAATTGCATTTTTATATCTACCACCGTTTTTGAATTGGGCGGCGATTTGGGCGATCGTCCAAGGGTTGTTGCTGGTGCGGAGGAGGTCGCGGATGGCGGCGAGTTGGTCTTTTGGTTGTTTGGGGAAGGTTTTGACTTCGGCTGGGGCGATCGCTACTTCTTCACTTTCGCCAACACCTTCGATGATGGTTTGAGTGCGGACTTCGTTAGGTGCTTGGTATTCGGGACGTAGCCAGCGTATGTGTCCGTTCCGTTCTTCTTCGGCGCGTTGGGCGTTGAGGGTGACGAGGCGATCGAGGATGATTTCGGTGAGACTTTCACCCGATAGTTTATCAAGCCCCCTAAATCCCCCAATACTGGGGGACTTTGACTGATTAGACTGTTCGGTTCCCCCCAGAATTGGGGGGCTAGGGGGGCTATCAGTGGTCTGATGGAGAGAAGATGGCTTCAAGTCTTCCCATCCGTAGGCTTCTAGTACGGCGTTGTCTAGGTCGTCGTGGATTTGTTTGAGGGTGGAGACTAGGGCTTTGTTGTTGTATTCTCTGTCTTTGTCGGTGAAGTCTTCGCCTTTGCGGAGTTTTTCGAGGAGGTTATACATTCCTGTAATCGTGATTTCGGGATGTTGGGCTTGTACTTGTTTGCGATGGCGATCGAGTCTTTCCCCTAGTTGTCGAATTTTTTCTTTTTGTTCTAATGTTGCATCTGGGAAAGGAAACTTTCCAAAGCACTCGGAATGATTGTAGTTAGAATCATTACCAACTCCAAGCCATGCACCACTTTTTGAAGCCCATATTAGATGACAGCTAGATGAAAGAATCCCAAGATAAAAAGCATCATTTAAACCGAAAGCAATTAATTTCGCATCAGGCAAAATATCACCTTCTGCAAATACAAAAACACGATGCTTTGCAGTTCGGCAGGTAATAATATATCGGTCAAGTTCATTGATTGCATTACGGATTTCTTGGTTAGATCTCCCAAAAAGCCACCATTGCTCACGGCGAGCTTTGTCTTTCATTTCTAAGCGTTTTGGTCTTACAAGCTCATAAATTCTTTGATATATGTATGGATATTGCTTAACTTGCAATTCTGTTAAACCATACAAATCTATGATCCTTAGATTACGGGGTTTGTCAGTGATATCTTTACCATTACGATATCGTTTAACTAAATGAACGCCTTGAGGTTCTTGCTTCAACAGTTTTAGATATTCTTCTTCATTTAACTGAAAGCCTTCTCCTAAGACGATAACACCTTGTCCACTAAGTATAGAATTTGCTCTCAATTTCTTTGCTGATGCAACATCTGCACCAACACTTAAATCAGAATTAATTAATCCCCTTGACGAAGGTGTGAATATGAGAGAGATTTCATTCTCACCTTCTATTTCTTTTGCTACTTTTATTAGATTCCCCTCATGTTTTCCAAGTTTGCCTACAGTTATAGCAATTCTAACTGCGGCTCCATCTGCGCTGTCTATCCAAGGATGATCTGGAATGGCAAATGTCAAAGATATTGGATTAGTTCCTGATAGATATTCATGTAACACTTTTCTGTTGAAAGTTTGAGTAATGCTATTAGTCGTAATTAACCCAAAGCTCTTTAGTTTATTATCAATCACCAATTTGGCTGACTGATTCCACCAATACATTACAAAATCAACCGTATCTGAAATATCGCCATGAGTTGCCCGTAGCGCGTCAACATAGCCATCACCTAATCTATCTCTCATTCGTTTATTCCCAATAAAAGGAGGGTTAGAAACAATGTAATCAGCCTCTTGCCACACCGCAGGACGCGGATTAATGTAGCGATAGATGGGAACCTGATCCGACGGATCAGGCACATCCTCACCCGTCACAGGATGCCTCATCGTCCGCCCACCCCAACGACTCCGCACCTTACCCGTCTTCGCATCAACATCAAGCTCCCGCCCATCATAAGCCAACACCGCATCCCGAAACTCGATATTATGGAAATCCTGCAAGATTGGCTCAGGCGGTGGCGTAGTGCCATAACGCTTAAAATGCCACTGCAAATAACCAATCCAGATTACTAACTCCGCGATCGCCGCCGCCCTTGGATTAATCTCAATACCCAAAAACTGCGAAGGATTCACCTGCTTCCGTCCCGCCAAACGGGGATCGAACTCCTCCAACAAATCTGTCGTCACCTTCCCCAACACATCCAACAACCGCATCTGCACCTCCTGCTCCAACGTCTTGATCAAATCCAACGTCACATACAAGAAATTACCCGAACCGCAAGCAGGGTCAAGAATCCGCACCTGTTGCAAACGCTCCAAAAACGCCCGAATCTCTACCGCCGCCTTATCTCTTTGCGACTTCGTTGGTTCCTCCTGTCCATCCTTCAGCACCAAAAGCCGATTAACCTCAGTCTCAACTAAAAGCCACTCCTCGCGCAAAGGTTCCATCACCACAGGACGCACCAACCTCTCCACATAGGATCGCGGCGTATAGTGCGCCCCCAATCGACTGCGCTCCTTCTTCTCTAACGCCCGTTCCAACAAAGTCCCAAAAATCGCAGGTTCCACCTCGCGCCAATCCTTTTGGGCAGCATCATACAACACCTCTAGCTGCTCCTTCGGCAAATCAAAGGCGATCGCATTCGCAAAGAAACTGCCATTAAACTGCGGAATCGCATCAAAATTGAACTTCCCACCCGTATTCATCACCTTCCACAGATCCTCAATCTCAGCCTTAAATCGGCTCGGTTCAGGAATCCAACGCTCCTGTAACGCCCTCGTAAAAATCTCCCCCTGCAACAACCGCACATCCTCCGCAAACATCGTAAAAATGCAGCGCATCAAAAAATTCGCTACCTCCTGCGGTTCCTTACCCTGCTCCTCTAGCCACTTCGCCAACTTTGCCAAAGTCCCCGCCACCTCTCGCGTCACCCGCGCCCGATACTTCTCAGGATTCAGACTTTGCGGATCGCTAAAAATCGCCACAAAGCGATCGAAAACCTTCTCTTTAAGAAGATCCTCAAGGGGAATTACTTCCCGCGCCCCATAGCCACCATAGTTGCCACTAAAACTCATCCAAAGCTCAAAATGCGAACCAATATCGCAAGTCATCAAAAACGGCGGCTTGCTATTTAAAAACGGCGTATAGCTCAAAGCCTGATAAAAAGCCTTCTCCATCATCCGCAAATAGCTCTCAGTCCCGCGCTTCGGCGAACTTTGTTTAGGCTTATCACTCCCCTGTTTTGCCTCAATTAAGAAATGCCCCTCCCGATGGAAATCCACAAAATTTGTCTTAATTCCCTCCTTATGAAAAACTTTAATCTCCTTATCAAAACAGTAAGGATCACCCTGCATAGTCCCCTTCGGAATCGGACGCTCCACCCCCAACGCCCCACACAAATCATCAAAAAAAGTCTGATAATTAGCTCGCTCATTTCCCTGTGAGCCTTGCCATTTAGCTAAAAATGCTTGAATATTCGTGCGATCGCGGTCATCCATAACATCTACTGAAACTTTCGGATAATTCTAGCATTTTTGCATCCAAATCAAAGCGATTGCAATTTTGGGTGATGGATTTAGCGATCGTCTTTACTACTAGGGTTTTGCTAAACTAAAACTAACTTGAACGTGGATCGAGAAAAGTAGTATGAACACAATTAAAAACGAGATAGTGCAACGCTTAGAAATTATCCCTGATGACAAACTGCGAGAAGTGCTTAGCTTTTTAAACTATCTCGTATGGCAAACTGAAAACTCACGCACTCAAGAAGATACAGACTGGCTAGAGAGCGACCTGTCAGGTTTAGATAATTATGAATCCTATGAATGGCAAGAAGGAGAACTACAAGAAGGGCTACCCGTTAAATTTATCGCGGCATCTTCACACCTCAACAATATGAAGCGATCGCTAAGGCACTTCAACAAATAATAGAACCTGATTAAAGTTCCAAATACCTAACTAAAATCTGTTGTATCTCTTGCAATTGATTCGCTTCTACTTGACCAAGACATTGAATCAACCTACGTTTATCAAAAGTCATCGGATCGATACAGACAACAAAACTATTACTGCTAAGACCATTATTAATAGAAGGAATCAAAGGCACAATCACTGGCAGTAATCGATCGCTAGGATTAGCAGAAGTAATCGGTAACACAGTTACCTTACTACGCTGATTAAAAGCAGTTCCAGAGATAATCACCGCAGGACGAGTTTTGCGAATTTCTGTACCAATCGAAGGATCGAAACTTACTAACCAGATACTTCCCAATCGATAATCGCCGCTTGCTGCCATGCCGCATCCTCATCATTTGACAACTCATCTAATAACAAACAAGCTTCAACCATCGCCTGCTTTTCCTGCTGCTTCCGCCATGCTTGCAGTAACCCCTCAATGAGCCGACTGCGATTTTCTACGCGATCGTCAACGTAGTGGACTAACTCATCTGGAAGAGAAATAGATATTTTCATAGCTATTTTATACTACTCATAATGCTACTGATGGTAGCACACACGTCGAATTGCGATCGCCATTTGTAGAGATTATTGTTGCGATCGCCGTCGAACTCTTCTGCACTTGGGGCGTTAAATACAAACCGAGAGATTAAATAACATCAGTTTCCGCAAGGAGTTGTTCTAAATTCTCAGGGAAATCGCCATTATGCACCATCCGCGAAAAAACTTCATAACAATCATTTTTATCACCTTCCTTACGCGGAAATCCCAACCAGAGAACAATCAAAACCTTTCGATTTTCTGCCTCAAAAGCTCGAAAAAAGAGCCGATAGCGATCGCTTAGCCCCATTCCCTTCAATCGTCCATAATGCTTCAGCGCACCCTTGAGTGCAAATTGAGGTGCAAACGGATCGATAACTATTTTTTCCTTAATCCCCACCATTACAGCAGCAAGCAATTTAACCGTAGGATGTTTAACAAACACTTCAGGCGGTAGATTCGCCTTTAATTGTCTGACCTGTTCCTTTAGTTGCCGTCTTTGTTCACCAAAAAAATTTCGATGGAAGTAATTTCCCAACCATTGCGAATGATTGCACTCATCAATCGATTTCAACCCCTTCAAGGAGTTCATCATCATCTTGAGCCATCACTTCTGTATAAGCTTCAAGGCGATCACTATTTTTGAGAGCATCCTTAGTGATAAAGTCCAAAAACAAACTAAGCATTAATTCGTTATTTTCTTCATTACTTTCTGACTCATTTGTAACTGGTTCCAACTTAACCAAAAGCGTATCGTCAGTTAGAACCTCTACCCATCCTGTTGCATTAGCAAACCGAGGATGATCGCGATAAAACGATACTGGCAACCTAAAGCCAAGAGAATTGCCAATTTTCGCAGGAGCAAGTGAGTAGGTTTTGGAACCCATAGATGTTAATACAAATTGTAATAACGACAATATTATCCTAGCAGTTTTCACCATAATTGGCAGCTTATTATGGGGATTGATATTGATATGGTGATATGTCTGCTAGAAAGTGTGATGCTAAAACTCTATTTTGTCCGTCATGGTGAAAGTATTGCTAACCTGCTCCATGAGTTTTCTAACACTGGCTGCAAACATCCTCTAACTGAGAATGGAATTAATCAAGCTAAATTATTAGCCGATCAATTGTCTGGTTTGCAGATTACTCAGATTTATTCTAGTCCTATCTTGAGAGCCTGGAATTTAGACTAAGTTGATTAAGAGAAACAGAAAAAGAGCAGGAAAAAGTAACCCATAAAATGGAGAACTGAGCAAAACGAAGAGAGAGAAAAGGAGAATATTGAAGGTTAGGAATTAAGGTTGTCTTTATTGACCTTTTTCGGACGGGAGGCGTGTTTTTTGATGACAGGAAAGCGAGGAAAAGGAGACCGCTTACGCCCAGAATTCCAGCCAAGAGACTTACCACGAGGTTTGGGAGAACAAGCAGGAGAGCCAATCCTAACTAAAAGTGCAGCAAAGCCCTGAGCAACACGACCAAGAGTAAGATTGGTTTGAGTTTTTTGCCAAGGCAAAGGAGTATCAATAACCAGTTGACGCGCCAACCATAACTGCCAAGACAATAGAGGCATGAGGTCACTCCAGCGCAAAGCCTGTTGAGGAGTCAGTAATTGAGGCAGAGTCCAATGTAAACGTTGTTTGGCAAAGCGATACCAATGGTCGATGGCAAAACGGCGTAAGTACAGTCTCCAAATCTGCTCTAAAGATGGCATTTGCTCACCCACCCAAGCTAACCACAAACCAGAGCAATGGGGATGGGTAACTCGCATAACTTGGAAATGTCGTTGGGATGCTTTTTTAAAGTGTAAATCAGACCATTGCTGGATTAGCACTTGTCCGACAGTCTCATCCTCTAAGCTAAAAGTTGCCGATGGCTCTCCCCAACTATCAGCATTGGCAAGTTGGAATTTATCCCCATGCTTGCGGGGACGACCACAGCCACTATAGGGGGCAGGAGCTTTGTATAAGCATCGATTCGGGCGTAGTCGCAGTAGTAAATCTACGGGGATATCCTCGGTCAAATTTATGAAGGTGGCACTGCCATATTCACTGTCGTACGTGGCGATCGGTCTTGCTGTCAAATCGCGACATACTTGCCTCAGTTGGAATGCACCTCTTTGGGCTGCTGTCTCAAAACTACTGATGCGTTCATGACATAACGGAATCGCCCAACTCCCTGACATTTCTGGTATCCATGCCAAGGTGCTGTAGTCGTGCCCTAACACAATTGGTTTGTTCCCTTCTACCAAATTCGGTTGATGCACAAAAATCCTGTCTCTTAGCGTTTTGGCATGCGGTCTTCCCCATCCTGTATGGTCTCCTGCTAGTAATGGGCGGATGGCTTTCGGGATTTGTTCCACACATAATCGTCTCAGCTTTCCTCGGTTTGGACGACTGTCTTTTAATGATTCATACAGGCTTGACCATTTCCGTCGATACACTGCTGATAATGATAATTCTGCAAATGATTTCACTCTTGGACTCGTCAATACTGCATCCATCAAGTCTAATATGGCATCTCTTCCGTTCCCTAAAAATTTATATGCCTGTTGACGAAATTCCTGTAGTTTATCAATAATCATGGCTGTAGATGTCTCTTTACTTTTCATCTACTTTAGGCAGTTTGTATCTCTTTTACTCTGCCTTTCTTACATCTTTTAGTCTAAACTCCAGTAAGTTTTGCTTAGGACATAAAATCCAAATAAGTGAAGGCGGCACGAAGTGCCGCCTTCACTTATTTGGGTTTTAATTTAACGCACAACTCAAAAAAAAGCGGCACGAAGTGCCGCTTTTTTTTGAGTTGTCATTAGGCTAGTAACTTCTCAACTGCTGCAATTACATCTTCAGGTTGAGGAATTGTTAGGTTCTCCAATCCGCCATTATAGGGAGTAGGTACATCCAAAGCGGCAAGACGGACAATTGGCGCATCCAACTCATCAAAGTAATGGTCATTGATCGAAGCGATGATTTCGGAACCGATACTGGCGCAACGCATTCCTTCTTCAACGATGACAATGCGATGGGTTTTCCGTAAGGAGGTGACGATGGTTTCCAGATCGAGAGGCTTCAAGGAAATCAAGTCAATTACTTCAGGATCGTAGCCCTTATCAACGAGGGTCTCAACAGCCTTGAGAACGTGATAGCGCATTCTCGAATAGGTGAGAATCGTCACATCGCTGCCTTCGCGCACGATTTCCGCCTTATCTAGGGGCAGTAAATACTCCTCATCGGGAATATCTTCCTTGAGGTTATATAGCAACACATGCTCGAAGAATAGGATCGGATTATCGTTGCGAATCGCCGATTTTAGTAAAC
Organism: Pseudanabaena yagii GIHE-NHR1; assembly: GCF_012863495.1. Lineage (NCBI taxonomy): Bacteria > Bacillati > Cyanobacteriota > Cyanophyceae > Pseudanabaenales > Pseudanabaenaceae > Pseudanabaena > Pseudanabaena yagii. The sequence goes on along the minus strand of NZ_JAAVJL010000001.1, from coordinate 481,432 downwards.
CTTTAGCATTGTAAGGTGTGGAGCAAGCCACCATCTTAATCCCCGGAACTGCTTGGAAATAGGTTTCAAGACGTTGAGAATGTTCTGCACCGAGGTTGCGACCGACACCACCAGGACCACGAATGACGATGGGGATTTTGAAGTTACCACCAGAGGTATAGCGCAACATCCCTGCGTTGTTAGAAATTTGGTTAAAGGCAAGGAGCAAGAAGCCCATGTTCATGCCTTCAACGATGGGGCGCAAGCCTGTCATGGCTGAGCCGATCGCTAAGCCTGTAAAACTGTTTTCGGCGATCGGGGTATCGAGGAGGCGCAAGTCACCGTATTTCTTGTAAAGGTCTTTGGTTACTTTGTAGGAGCCGCCATAATGCCCCACGTCTTCGCCTAGAACATAAACGGCTGGATCGCGCTCCATTTCCTCATCGATCGCCTCTCTGAGGGCGTTAAAAAAAGTAACCTCTGCCATATTTATCTATTTATTATTTACATAGTTATTGGGGCTAACGCTCAATTATAACTTTACAAAGCGTAAATCTTGCACCAAAACTTACACCAAAAACTTGAGACTAAGCATAATTTGGGCAAAGCTACGACTTGCCATCATTCACATTAGTTTAGTTAGGATGTAGGCAAACCTTAAGATAGCAAGTTATATCTGATGAAACAGACTAAACCATCAAAATCTAAAAAAAAGAGCTTCTCTAGCTTTGATCTAGCATCTGCTTATAAGCAATTAGGTATCAAAACTTTAACCCATTGGGAATTACCAGATTTAGCGATCGCTCCTAGCGAATTTTTTATCAAAAGATTGGAGCGCTTGCATCGAAATTTCGATTTGCGGAGTTATGAGGAATCTAAAAAGCTGCTGATCGATGCTTTTTGCGAAGAAGCAATGGATAGTATTGACAAACTCAAAATATGGAAAGGCGGCAAAATAGAAAGTGATATTTTAATTGGCAATGCTGACTATTTAATTGCCGCTAGGCAAGACTATTTAGATACACCATTCCTATGTATTGTCGAAGCTAAACGCGATGACTTTGAGCAGGGTTTAGCTCAATGCTTAGTAGAAATGCAAGCTTGTCAATGGGAAAATCGGCAAGCAGGAAAAGAGATTGATGTTTTGGGAATTGTTACTAATGGGCAAGGATGGATATTTTATAAACTTACCCTTACCAACGAAGTCTATGAAACAGGAATGTATAGTTCTAATGATATTGCTAAGACTTTGGGAGCTTTACGTTTAGCTTTTCAGGAATGTGAGAATAATTTATAGATTTTTAGGAGTTGCTAAGCAACTCCTAAAAATCTATAAATTATTCTGCTGCACGGATTTTAAATGTTTGACGATGGAGGTCGGTGTAACCAAGGTTCTTAATCGCTTCTCGATGTTTAGGAGTTCCATAGCCTTTATTAGTGGCAATGTCATATCCTGTATAGGTTTTGGCAAGTTCGATCATTTGGCGATCGCGCCATACCTTTGCCACAATACTCGCCGCCGCAATGGAAATCGATAAGGAATCACCCTGAACTACGGTTGTTTGGGGAATAGGCTTAATGAGTTGAAAGCGTAAAGGCTGATTACCATCAACTAAGCAATGCTTCGGCTGTGGATTGAGTTGAGAAATTGCCCTTTCCATTGCTAATAAACTGGCGGCGAGAATATTGATTTGATCGATTTCTGCAACCGAGGCAGTCCCAATTGCATAGGCGATCGCTATTTCACGAATGATCTTGTCTAACTGATCACGCTTTGATGCCGACAGTTTTTTGCTATCAGTTACACCTAAATCTGCTAAATATGCCATTTTCTCGATAGGCAAAATTACTGCTGCGGCGACCACTTCACCAAAAAGGCAACCTCGACCAACTTCATCAACTCCTGCAACTGGATAGTTGGCAATTTCTAGCGATCGCAAATCTTCTCGGTTCATAATGGTAAATATAGCGCTTTTACAGCAAGCAATCGGTATTCCCGCCTTTGGCGGGAATACCGATTGGTATACGCTATGGCAGGTTTCATCGCAAATTGCTTTAGGAATTATAACCATGACCTTGATCAAAATTCTTCCTGATTGGTTTCTGCCCGAAAGTCAAGCCACGTCAGAATCGGTGTACCTGAATCGCCGCCGATTTTTAAAGAATGCTGGTCTAGGGAGCCTGAGCATGATCGGTTTGCTGGCAGGTTGTCAAACCCTCGAAGAGAAAAAAGCGATCGTCAAGCAACAGATATCTAATGAACGACTGAAAGCAATTACTGCCTCTCGCAATCTTGCCTTTACCCTCGATCGCCCAATTACGGAAGAATATAGTGCGGCTGTCTATACCAATTTCTATGAGTTCAGTGGTGATAAAGATGTATGGAAATATGTGGATAAATTTCAGCCCCATCCTTGGACGATAGAAGTCACAGGACTGGTAGCGAAACCTCAGAAATTTGCGATCGAGGACTTAATCGCCAAAATGCCCATCGAGGAGAGGCTCTATCGCCATCGCTGTGTGGAGGCTTGGGCAATGGCAGTACCTTGGCTGGGCTTCCCTTTAAAGCGATTAATCGAGTTAGTGGAACCGAAAGCAAATGCTACTCATGTCAAGTTCACCACATTTTTGCGTACTGAACAGGCAAGCAGACAGATTTTGCACAATCAGCCTTGGCCCTATACGGAAGGATTAACGATCAAAGAAGCGATGAATGAATTGGCTTTTATGGCTGTGGGTATTTACGGTCATGAATTACCGAAACAGCATGGTGCTCCGATTCGATTAGTTTTGCCTTGGAAATATGGTTACAAGAGTATCAAGTCCATTGAGAAAATCGAATTTAGCGATCGCCAGCCCGCAACATTTTGGAACACTCGTATTCCCGAAGAATATGATTTTGCTGCGAATGTCAATCCGAATATCCCGCATCCACGCTGGTCTCAGGCGAGTGAAAAAATGTTAGGAACAGGCGATCGCTATGCTACGCAAATGTATAACGGCTATGCGTCCTATGTTGCTAGTTTGTACTAAGTAGATTGTTGTTTCGACTGCGTAGCGATCGGAGCAACGGTTTGCTTGCTAGCGATCGCTAAATTTTTACATCTAGCGATCGCTGCAAAACATATCAATCCTGTTCCGATGAAGGTAATCGCCGACGTGCTGAGGCGATCGCTTGTTGAAGCTTTGCTTGGAGTAGTTCTTTTGGTGGTAATACGGTGAGGTATTCAGCAACATGGATACCGCTTTTGTCTAGTTCGAGTAGTTCAATCTGTTCTTGTTTTTTACCTGCACATAAAATGATTCCCAATGGTGGAAGTTCATCGCTCTCTTGGTCATATTTGGCAAGCCAACGTAAATAAAGTTCCATTTGGCTTTTATATTCGTGGCGAAAGTTGCCGAGTTTGAGGTCGATCGCAACAAGGCGTTTGAGTTTGCGGTTATAGAACAGCAGGTCAATATAAAAGTCATCGTTATCGATTTGGATACGTTTTTGCCTTGCGATAAAGGTAAATCCTGCTCCAAGTTCTAATAAGAATTTCTCAATATCGCGCAGGATGGCATCTTCGAGGTCTTTTTCATAGTAGCGATCGCTTATATCTAAAAAGTCTAGGATGTAGGGATCTTTTAGCAGTAAGTCTGTGGATATTTGCTGCTCTTGACGCAGTTGTTCTAAATGATGCCGAATGGGGTCTTCAGATTTGTGTACAAGTTCGGCATTTCTAATAAGATCAATGGCGGCGCGTTGTTTAGCTGCGTCAATAAGCTGACTAATTTCGCTAAAGAGTTTTTGTGCTGTTTCTTGGATATCTGAATTAATCTGTGGTGAGTTGTGATCGGCTTCGTTCATCTTCTTGAGGTTTGCCTGCATTGTATTCAGATATTGCTTCTTTAGCTAGTTTTGCGAGTAGGTCTTGGGAACTTTCAAATGAATTATTCCATTGAATTTCATCTTCGAGTTCTTCTAAAATTATCATGGCGATCGCGTCTTGTTGCTCGACAGATAGTGTTTTTAGTTTAGTAATTGTGCGATCGAGTAACTCTGTCATAATTGCTACGTTCCTTCGTGAGAGTTAGTTATAGCTGTATTGTAACTTTTATATTTTTAATATGATCGCTAAATTTTTACATCTAGCGATCGCTATCAAGCAAGCCTTACAAGTAAAACTAATCGCTCAATTTTTTGGAGCTTTTTCTTTTTCTAGGTGCTTGTTTGACATTGGGTTCCTTGTTCAATTGTAAAAGCAAATGATGACAGCGAAATTTGTCTGGATATGTTTTATCTTCTGGAACTACACGCTGATGATCTGAAATCTTGTGATCGCGTTCCACAAAATCTGGATGATCGGATAAAGTACAGGAAATTGCTATTTCAATATTTTTAAAAGCTATTTTAGAACTTCCTTGAAGAAGATAGCCAAGCAATCCTCCTTCACTTGAGAATGGAGCGTATCTAAACTTTAAAAAATTTTCAGCAATTTCTTCGACATAGGCTTTAACCCCAGTATTACTATCAGATTTTAATACTTTCGCTTCGATAGGATAAGTAATCCTACGATTATCAAGCCATACAAAGGACAAATCACATTGTTTTGGTCTTGCTGGAGCTACAGTTCTTAATTCTCCTTCAAATCTCTCATGTTGAATTGTAAAAGGTTCATATCCTGACATTACACGACGAATATCTAGTTCCAGATCTTGTGTAATCATCCTTTCAATCTGCTCGTCAGCTTCTAACAAATCGATTTTTGATAGGATTTCTGTAGAGTAACAGTCCCAGCCTTGCCAAACATATTCCCAAAGAGTTTTAGTTGCATCATTCTTCCAAGCTAAAGCCAATTCCACAAAATCTTCCGTTTGAGACCATCTAGCTTCGGGTATTGTTTGCCTTCGTTTAACCATACTACTAAGGTAACGCCCCCGACTCTTGGTTTAAATTTGCTTTTCCCAGCATGATATCTGCGGAAACTTCATCCGCATCGCGCAAAGCCATAGAACGAGTCCAATAACGAATTTTGTCTGGTTTAACCAAATACACTGTTGGTACTTGCTCACCATTCCAAATAGTCGAGGTATATATTCTGGCTACACGCTGATAAAAAATTCCTCCATTATCAGAACTAGGTTGTGCCATAAATAATTTATTCAATTGCTCCAATCGATTGAGTAAGTCTTGAGAGTTAATAGGTTCTATCTTGATTCCATCATGAATTGACTTGTTTAGATATATTGCTACTAACCTAACAGGGAGACGATGATTTGTTTCTTCCTGAAAGATATCTGCACATACCTTCTTATCCTGTCCAAATCCACCCTTAATTACACGCAAAAAATAGTCACAATATTCTTTAAGTTCTGGTTCTTCGTTATTATCAAGTAAAGTTTGACCAAAACGCTGAGTTTTCAGTCTTCCTGGAGAAAATTTATCCCCTTTGAAATCTGCTAGTGTATAGTTTATAAGATCATTAATTAGTACATATTCACTATCTTTAAGAGCAAATAATTCACCTGCAATTCTGTCAACATCATCATAAGTTTTGACAACATCTAAATTTAATCCTTCTCTTTGTACAATTGGCACACTTAACAAGTTTCCCACAGTAACTTTTGGGCGCTCAGAAGCAAAAGAAGCATTTAATAGAAATAAGTAATATACTGCTATTCTACTGTTGTAAATTAGACATGCAGTCTTAAGAAGATCAGCATAATCGTCAGGTATATGAACGCTCACACAAGTTTCAGAACAAATAACACCTTGATGACTATCTTCATCAGGTTCAATAATAGCAGCTCGAAATCGCTTACTTGAAGCCTGCCAACTTTGCTTAAGAATAAGCTGCGGAATTTCAAACGCTGAGAAATTCGTTGAATCTCTTGAGTGAGTCATTGGATCTTTATTAATAGGTAGATCTTTAGCATTTAGCTTTAGAAAAGTATTTTGAGGGAACTTGGCTTGCCATATTCTTCTTCTTCCAAGTAGTTCTTCTTGATGCTTTTTCCTATCTCCTGGAATTACGCCTTGTCGCGTTTTCACAAGACCTTTTTCCTCATATTTAGATAAGCTTTCATGTCTAGCTAAATGTTGTATCAGATTTAAATCTCGTCTACCTCCCCACATTAAAACAGTCCATACCAAAGGTTGACATATAGCTTCTTGTAAATATATGGTGTTAATATCTTGCGGCTCAATTTTTATGTAGTAGTTATCTTCATTGCTGCAACTAGGTTTAGGGCATATATAAACAATTAAATGTTCAATATTAGGCTTTTGTACAGAAAGAGTAATAATACAAGCTGGAGAAATTGCATTTTTAAAAATCTCAAATCGTAAAATTGCTAGATTAATAATCTCTTCAACACAATATTCTGAAAATAAATTATTTCTAAACTCCTTTGCAGTACCTAGTTGACTCAAAATTAGTATGAATACAGGTTGCATCATCGATATCTGCCCACCTGGTTTGGTCAAAACAGCCGCTTTGGGTAAAAATAGCGGACCAATATTTTTATCAGGAACAAACCACCGACCTTTATCTCTCTTTTGCCATTCAGACGCTAAGGGTGTAAGTGTCCCATCGCCCCAAGGCGCATTACCCAACACCAAGTCATAAGTCTCAGCATCTTGATCGGTACGAAATCCTTCTTTATCTTCTGCAAAAAAATCTGAATGAATTAGTCTTTGGTTCCTTAATCGAGGAAACCGAACTTGGTTTTCCCAATATTTTAGAGGATCAATACTATCTACCATCGTCATATAGAGACTAAAAGATGCAACCCTAACCGCTTCTTTATCAATATCAACACCAAAGATATTATTCTCAAGCAAATATCTTAAAACATTTGCTGAAATTCTTTCATTATCATGAGCTAATTCCCATCGGTAAATCAATCTCTGGAAAGCTTTTACCAAAAAGATTCCAGAACCACAAGCAGGATCTAAGATTTTGAGATCCCATTCTGTTTGCTCCCAAGGAAGAACGCCATCCAAGATAAAATCAACAATATATTCTGGGGTATAGTGAACACCTTCTCCTGCTTTTTTATTAACAAACTCTTCATAAATACTGCTAATGAAGTCAAGCGGAATAACATCAAAAGAATAATATTTCCACAAGCAAAATTGTCCATCTTGCATCTTTAGATCTCCTCTGACAAAATCTGCAAGCTTTTTTAGATATCGGTTTTCTTCTACTCTAACTTTTTGTATTTCTTCTTGCCATTCAGATTCACGTTCTTCTTCTGTTTCACCTTTCCCTGGAAATAAATCTCCATTAAACTTGTCATTCAACCAACGAAAAAGACTGTAAGTATCATCAAAGTTATCAAGAATCTCAGATAATTTCCTATAAGATTTAGATAAAACTTCTTGTGAATGCAAATCTTGCAAAATCCTTTCATTCAGAGCAGGTTCACCTTTAGAATCTTGCTTCTGAAATAAGAACTGAATAAAAATAATTCTTGCTAGTAGGTCATGGATAGTTTCAACATCCAAACCATCAACCTCAAGCTGTTGTCTAACTTCCTTGAGATTGTCCAATAGCATTTGGTCGGCAGCACCACTTCTTTTAAACCGATTCTCATGGTTTTGGAAAAAATTCCCAGAGACTAACTCAACCCATTGCAGAGCATTTGCTGCTTGCTCAGAAAGATCAGCTTGTTCAGAAAGATGAGCCTTAGTTACACTTGCAACCTCTTTAAGTTCCTCTTCTTCTGTAGGTGGTTCACAGCAAGACCAAACTCGAATTAAGCTCGGTTCTATTGTGATTAGTGATCGCGCCCGACTAAAGCTCCATGCTAATCTATGTACTTCTTTAATTGTTACTGAAGAGACAGATCTAGTAAATTGACATATAATTGCAATCGGTGATTCTGTTTCATCACCTTCTGGGTTAGCCGCCAAGACACTAACTTTTGCACCTTTTGCATCTGGGAATTTTTGCTTGTCTCTCGTGATTTTTTCTTCAATTTTTTCTTTAGCCAATTGAGCATAAACCTTTGGACCAGAGCCACTAGGTTCCCAGATCTGCTCAGGTTTCGGCCAATAAAGTTTTTTGTGAGCTAGTTCTAGCATCCCAGACTGCGACATAATTCCAAACCAATTGCACTCAAGATCAATTTAAATTAAATAATCAATGAGCTATTTCTTGAAAAATCTAGATTTAGTTTAGCTATCTAGATTAAAGCTACTTTACAAAGATAATATCACTTCAAATGTAAATTCTAATCAAATGTATTATAAACTTGTCAAAAGGTAATACATTAATACTGCCCTTCAACTTATGGTTCTTATAGAAGGTTTTACACGATCAGAAACTCTAGCTCTTACCGAAACTACATCAAATCGGCTTCAGTATTTAGAAATGAAAGAGCTTGTGATACCTCAAAGGATTGGCAAGTCTCGCAAACCTACCGTTATTTATACTTGGGAACAAATTCTTGAAATTCGTGCAATCAAGCACCTTCGGCAAGAAATATCACTTCAGACCGTCCGCAAAATAGTGGAATTTCTGAACAAGAGTGGATTTGACGATAATTTAAGGGATAAACAGCTTGTCGTAATAGATGATGAAGTATTTTGGATTCAACAAGACTGGCAAGATTTTTCAGAAAAAATGCCTTCTGCGATGAAGGTTGGAGGCAGAAGTGACAAAGGCGTGGGGCAATATATTTTACTTGTAATACCAGCATTGACTGAGATCGTCAACGAAATTTGGGAAGCCGCAAGAACTTCAGAAGTTATTGACTTTGCTAGTTTTAAACAGAGAGCAAAGGTTCAATATACAAAAGTTATTTCGTCTTTTTAGTAAAAGTGTGATCGCTTTTTAAAATATCGTTTCTAGTTAAATTTCTAAATACCTAACCAAAATCTGTTGTATTTCTTCCAATTGATTCGGTTCTACCTGTCCAAGACATTGAATCAATCTACGTTTATCAAAAGTCATCGGATTGACACTGACCACAAAACTATTACTGCTAAGCCTATTCGTAACAGAAGGAATCAAAGGCACAATCACTGGCAGTAGGCGATCGCTAGGATTAGCAGAAGTAATCGGTAACACAGTTAACTTACTACGCTGATTAAAAGCAGTTCCAGAAATAATCACCGCAGGACGAGTTTTGCGAATTTCTGTACCAATCGAAGGATCGAAACTTACTAGCCAGATACTTCCCAATCGATAATCGCCGCTTGCTGCCATGTCGCTTCCTCATCATTTGACAACTCATCTAACAACAAACAAGCCTCAACCATCGCCTGCTTTTCCTGCTGCTTCCGCCATGCTTGTAGTAACCCCTCAATGAGCCGACTGCGATTTTCTACGCGATCATCAACGTAGTGAACTAACTCATCTGGCAGAGAAATAGATACTTTCACAACTATTTTATACTACTCACAATACTACTGATGGTAGCACTCATCGAATAGCGATCGCCTTTTGCAGAGATTATTTGATGCGATCGCTTTTAATACTGATTTTTACCAAACTAAAGCTAAAAGTATTCTAAAACTCACTAGATAGCAACAATGCTGCCAAACGGAAAGAATCGCAAAGTGAATCCTCCCATTTGGCAGCATTTGTCGAGCTGAGCTACTTATTAGATCGCAGTATTATCAATCTTGCGAATGGCAACTACCGCAGGTTTTGGTGAATCATTAGGCTTGCGTGATGGCCAGTTGGAACCGATGGGGACTTTGCGAGTTTGCATAAACTCCTTACCATTTGTGGTTCGCATCGCAAATTTTCGCGACTCAAATGCCATGTCCTTACGAACGCCTGTCACTTCCCCAGGGTGTTGTACCGAGAGGAAAAGCGTCTGCTGATCGCGAGAGAAAAATGGTCCCGTCGTTTCACATTCCATTGGGCCAAAGCCGAATAGATAAGCCTTGCCCATATCTTTGCCAGATGTTGGCATAACCCAAATCGAACTGTTGCCATAGAGACCACGTAGATTAGACTGACTAACAGGCTTGTCAGACTTATCCTTGCGATTGGGGATGGCAAGATTGTACTTATCGCTAGAGATATCTGTGACCATCCAGATATTGCCACCACGATCGATCGCTAAGTTATCAGGATTGGTAAAGCCCAGACCACCCTCGGCAGGTTCGCCACCTGTGGCAACCATCGACCATTTAAAATTCATGGCTTCAGGTTTATTCGCATCTTCATTGAGGCGCATGATCCAGCCATATTCATATGCCTTGCCATCGGCTCCCTTAAAGATGCGTAGATCGGGACTACCATCACTGGAACTTGTAGAACCAGAGGTAAAGGCAATAAATAGAGAACCATCAGGAGCGATTTCGGTATCTTCGGGACGAGCGGTACAGGTTGCACCAACAGCATTAGCAGCATAGTGAGCATCGATCAGGATTGCCCCTTGCTTTTCGCGATCGCTACCCGTATAAAGATCACCTAAAGTCTTAAACTTAGACTTAAATTCCGCAATCTCTTCTTCTTTAGTGGCTTTAAAAACTCCACCTTCAGGACGTTGGGGAAGCGGTAACATCTTGCCACCCAGAACATCCAATTTATGAGGATTAATCGCTGTCGAAGTTTTCAGCGCAATCCAGCTACCACTGCCATCAGCATTAAACTTGGCGGCATAGAGCATTCCTGATTCCAAAAGTTTAGAGTTCGCTTTATCTTTAGGATCTTTGACAATACCTGTGCTGACAAATTTATAGAGATGTCCACCTCGGCGATCGCAACCAGAATAAAACACTAAGGGTTTACCTGCTTCGGCGCGAATACCCACTGCTTCATGGCGGAAACGTCCTAACCATGTGTGCTTAGTACCGTAGTCATTGGGATTGGCGGGATCGATTTCGACCATCCATCCATACTTATTACCTGCCAAGCCAAATACACTAGCAACACCAAATAGATCAACATTATCTTGAGAAAATTTCTTTTTGCTAGGGGATAAAGAGGTTCCATCAGCCATCACCGCCTCTGGTACGAACTCTTGATAATTTTCTTCAGCACTAAATACTGTTCCCCAAGGGCTAGTTCCCCCTGCACAGTTATGAAATGTCCCAATAATGCGATCGCCTAGTTGATCGGTATAGCCCAATCCTTTCTCTTTGCGGAAAATAGCGACGGCGGGGCCAGTTGATTTGAGATAGCGACCATCTTCTAATCCAGAGAGTCCTGTAATACGTCGATCCGCAGAGGAATTTGTACGTACCCATTTACCATCAGGATTACGGCGTACCGAAATCACACCAATACCCACATCAGTTAAAGCTTCCTTCGCAATTAAGGCAATTTGAGATTTGAGAGGATCGCTATCTGCAAGTGACCATACATCAATCTCCTGTTTATCTGCCGCCTTAAGTGCTGCATCGACTTCCTTAAAAGGCAAAGACTTGCCAATTACCTTCTCATAGGCTTGTTCCCAAGGAGTGCGACTAATATATTCAAAATTGACGGTTAAATAACCTTCGTTATTGCTGGTTTCAACGAGGGAGAGATAGTCATTGTTATAGCCAAAACGTGAATCGCCAACGCGATCGCCCCATGCCGCAATTACATCGTAAACAAAGCCCTCAGGCAAAACGAGATCGTCAACCACTTCCACATTTTTGTAAGCTTGACTCTGCCGTGATGGCGCGATCGCATCTGTGACTAATGGCATCACACCCTTAATTGGTTTGAAGCTCAGTTGTGAGGAGTTTGCCGCAAATGCTTGATTGCTTGACTCAGAACCCATAAAGGGCATGGAGAATCTAGGGATATTAGGATTGCGAGGCACTGCATCAAATAGCATCGCTCCGCCCATACCACCTAAGAAAGTTAGGAAGTCTCTACGTTTGATCGTCATATTTTTGAGTAATGATTAAAGATTTTTTTAGATGGGCATATGCCCTGCAAAGTAGGGCATATCCTGCGGATTAGTTATTCCAAGTAATGTCGCCGCGATCGCGAATGGTTGTAGGGTATTTTTCGCTAGGTGCAAGGTAGCCTTCTTTGGGAACATCACGCCCATAACTTGTCACCATTATGTGATTGTCTTTCATCACACTGATGACCGTAAAACCAAAGGCATTATTTTTTGATTGGTCAATTAACTTGTCGAGCTTGCTGCCACCGTTACCAGCGATGATTTGCCAAGTATTGCCCTTAGGCTTGGCGCGAGAATAAACATGATTATGCGCCGCCAGCATAGCTTCTGCTTTATTAGCGACCAGACTTGTCCAAAACTGATCCCGATCCTCAGGATATAACCTGCCTAATCCATCTTCCTTATCTTCTGGCTGACTGTACAGATTGTTGGGATAGGCATAGGCGGGCTTATGTCCGATCGCAAAAATATGCTTAGCAAAACGAGACTTAGCTGTCGCCAGATCCTTGGCAATCCATTCCTTTGGCACGCTCCAATCACGACCAACGGGGTCAGTATTAAGAACAACGAAATGGGTTCCTTTGTAATCAAAGGAATAGGTCAACTTACTTTGATCAGTTTTGAGATTATCTTTACCACCAGCGTGAGGACCATTTCCCGCATACTTCAAGTAGGGAGCCATGACCTTTAACCAAGCTTTTTCTGCACCTTCATAGGATGCCTTCTTCTCGTTTTGGGTTTCATGGTTGCCTGTAATTGGAATCAAGGTAGTTTTACTCGATGCCAAGGGCGAATTCTCATAGAGATCGCGCCAACCTTTTAATTGGGATTCAAGGGTCTTCACATCAGAGGTATAACCCATGACGAGATCCCCCGCGAAAAACAGAAATTTCGGGGGAGGCGATAATTCAGACACCTCCTTAAAAGTCCGCTTGAGTTGTTCGATATTGGCAGTGCTAGGACTAGTTTTAGCAATATCTGCTTTATCGACACGGTTACAGCCAACGACAACAAACGAAAAGTCCACATCTTTATCAGAAAATACTGACTCATCGTTTTTTGAGAAAACAGGCTGGTTTGTCAATAAAACAATCAGACTACAACTAGCGATCGCAAAGACAATAAATCGAAATAAAGAGGAATTAAGAAGGCGCTGAATTTTCATGGATTTAGAAGCTCAAGCTAGAAGATATAGCTGTTTTCAAATGAGCCTAGGCTCATTTGAAAACAAAACAATCAATTTCAATAAGGTTTTTGTTTTTTGCCGTAGGCAAAATGAAAACCGTTAAGTTAGAAATTGTTGTTACGTAGAAGTTTCTACAGCCCTCACCCACTTCGACTGGCTCAGTGCATCGCCTAGCCCCTCTCCTGCAGGAGAGGGGAACAAGAAAATAATATGGGTTCTGCTCCCCTTCTCCTGCGGGAGAAGGGGGTGGGGGATGAGGGTTCCACGTAACATCGGTTAGAAACTGAATAGAGTTCTAACAGTTGCTACCCAAGTGGTAGGGTTTAAAGCATTTTGATTGGGGTTAAATACCGCAAAGATGCCAGGGGTAATCGAGATATTTTTGCTAACACGGAAGTTGTATTGCAATTCCAAAATGTATGAAGTATCTGGATCAATCCGTGCGGCATTCGTGTTAGAAGTTACCTTGGGAGGCTGTCCAAAAATGATACCGCCTGTATTGCCAGTAGCAAATAGGTCTGGGAATGCAAGGGTAACTCCCCAGTTAAATAAATTAGCAGTGTTACCTACACCTGCGCCTGATTCTTGGCGAGCATTAGCAAAACTAACCCAGCCGCCTAAGTTAAAGCTTTTGGATGCTAGCCAATTAAATTGAGCACCATAGCGATCAGCAGATGTATCAAATCCAGTACCATTACCAGTACCAGTAGCAAATGGCTTGTTGCCAAAGTTACTGCCAGTGTTTTGAGCAAAATTGACGTTACTTCCAGGCTCAAAACTACGGGCATATGCCAATCCAAATTTCAAATTTGATGTTGGAGCATAAACCATTTGCAAGTTAGCAATGTAGCCACCACCAAATAAGCCAGCCTGTCCAGTCGCATTAGCAGCAGTGTCAGAATTAGCTAAATAGCTAGCTGCAACTGTAAATTCTGGTGCAACTTTATAGGAGAATCCAATACCTGCTCCTGAAGGACCACGGAAAATCAATGGATCATAACGACCAAATCTTGATAAAGCACCTTTGTCACTACTCTCATAATATGGATTGAGAGTATCGGCGATATCATCTGGATCTAATTTGCTGACACCAGCGTAAGCAGTTGCGCTATTGCCAATTGGGAATCTGTAGTAGAACTTATCAATCTGAAATACATTAACTGTATCTTGGGCAAAGGCTAAACGCGCCATTTGGGTATTAGTTGCATTACCCAAGTTTGGATTGTTACCAGCTTGTAAACGGGTACGCAGTAAATCTTTCCCTGTAAAGCTGGTGTCAAAGTTCAATCTCGCACGATAGGAGAAATTGAGGTTAGTCGCATCAGTAGTTTTTTGAGGATTTTGAGCGTTAGTTCCTGTTCCTACACCGCCAAAGGTATCAGCAAGGGCAAAAATTACTGTGGCATTGAGTTTGGTAGTTGTCGAGAATTGCTGAGCTTCCAGTTTAGTTACTTTGGCATCCAGAGCATCTACCCTTCCTCGCAAGGTAGCAAGCTCAGCAGCAAACTCTTCTTGAAGTTTTTTAATAGCTGCTAGGTCATCCTTGCTAACTTTGTCAGCTAAACCAGCAGAAATAATTTCGTTGATTTTGTCTAGACAAGCGTTGAGACCTGCTGCAAACTCATAACGAGATAGGGCTTTTTTGCCACGATAGGTGCGATCAGGATAGCCAGCGATACATCCATATCTTTCTACTAAAGATTGTAAAGCGGTAAATGACCAATCGGTGGGCTTGACATCTGTAAGTTGAGATACAGATGTAACATTTTGAGCGTTTTTATCAGACTCTAAGGTTGGAGTTTCAACAAGAGTATCTTTTTCGATTTTTTGCAGGATATTGGCTGCATTGCTTGCATTTTGGGAAGTTGAACTTGATTTTAGTTCAACTGCATTGGCGTTCCCAATATTGAAGATTGCTAGTAGAACTGATGTTGCTACGAGTGGTTGTGTTACTGACTTTTTAATGTAAACCATGATGCCTATTTCTCACACTGAAGGTCATCATACGTTCCAATTTGCTTCTATAATTTAACTTACGGTTAAGCTTCGTTTATGCTTTTGCAAAAGAATCACAAGGAGCAAATGTTAGATATAGCAACCCTAATGAGATATGAGTGGTCTCGACTTCGCTCAGCTAAAGCTTCATTATTGCTGGCTGAGCGAAGCCGAAGCCAATGCTTTTGGCAACTGATTTAGGACTGCTACATGCCATACTTTTTGTTGTCTTTTCATTATATTTAGATAGATAAAGCAAATTAGCATCTATAGCAGTCCTAAATCATTTATGAGAAAAATAGGGCTTCGACTTCGCTCAGCCATCAGGATACGATGGCTGAGCGAAGTCGAAGCCTCTCTCAACTTACTTAGGATTGCTATAATTCAATCCTGATAGCTTTAGCAATCACCCATTTAATACAGCTAAAACCCTTGAAGAAGATTATTTCTAAAATTCGTTTCTCTTATTACACGATTTTTACGGGAATCGCATTAGCGATCGCACTAGTTCCTCATGCGATCGCTAATACCCCAAACCAAACTTCTATTCCTCGCAAAGTCGATCAGACTGAAGATTGTGAAATCCTGATTGTGGGTGGAGGTGTAGCAGGTACAGCCGCCACCTATGAGGGATTACTCGCAGGGCGAACTGTTTGCATGACAGAGATTACCGATTGGATCGGTGGACAGATTACATCTCAAGGTACTTCGGCTCTGGATGAAGCGAAGAAACAGCGTAGTCTCTGGTACTTCCCTAAGGGCTATACCGAATTTCGTCAGAGGATCGAACAGAAATATGGCAAATTAAATGCAGGAGACTGTTGGGTAAGTGTTTCCTGTTTTATTCCTAATACTGCACAGCAAATATTAGTGGAAATGTTGCAGGAGGCGGAACGTAAAGGTAATGGCAAATTAAAATGGTTTCCCAATACAGTTATTAAAAAGTTAGAAATTAGCGCTGATGGCAAATTAATTGATAGTGCGATCGCCATTCAACATCGACCTGCACCAAACACTGCCCCATTAAATAGTGAGCCACTTTCGCAAATCATCGACGATGCCTATCGCTACGAAAATTCATCGCGATTACAAAAACAAATTATTCGTTTTGTGCCTTTAACCAATTCTTCAATCCCAAATTCTCAAAAGCGTCCTAGTGATTGGTTTGTGATCGATTCCACAGAAACGGGTGAAATTATTGCTTTAGCAGATGTGCCCTATCGTCTCGGTATCGATCCGCGATCGCACCTGAATCCATCATCCCCTGTCACCGAAAATGATGCTTACTGTACACAGGGCTTTACCTACACCTTTGCAATGGAGCAGTCAAGCGAGGCACAACCTCAACAAAAGCCTAGTTTTTACGATCGCTATTTGCCCTATTACGGCTCTGACCCGAAACCAAGTCTCGCCAATTTTGACAATATTTTTACCTATCGCCGCATTTGGAGTACTGCAACTGATCAGCCCAAAAAGAATGCCTTTGGCGTTTCATCGATGAAGGCAGGTGATATCTCCATGCAGAACTGGGTCTGGGGCAATGACTATCGCCCCGGCACGGACAAAGATAATTTGATTTATTCCAGAGAGCAATTATGGCGATCGGGGCAATTGGAACCCAATGGCTGGATGGGCGGCTTGAGGCAATCAACCCTCAAAAGTGGTGAAGAAATTGCCATCGGTTTTTACTATTGGCTAGTGGCTGGCACAACCGACTCCCAACAAAAAACTAATTGGAAAAAGCCTTTCCCAAATCATCGCTTACTGACGGGCTTTGACTCGCCAATGGGAACTCTGCATGGACTATCCAAATATCCCTATATTCGTGAATCAAGAAGAATTATCGGTCGTCCTTCCTATGGCTATTCTGAAGGCTTCAGTATGTCTGAAATCGATGTGTCACAGGTGGACTTTAGTACGGAAACCTATCGCCAAAACCTCTCACAGGAAGCCTATCGCAATTTATGGAAAGCTTTAGCAGGTTTAGAGGCAGCTAGTGCGATTCGGAATAATACGGAGCCACAAAAAATCTCCCGCCGCACCCGTTCGACCATTTATCCCGATGCGATCGGCATTGCCCAATATTATCTCGACTTCCATCCCTGCCTCAGTGAATATCCCGTCGAAAAATCAGGCAATACGGAACGCGCAGGAGTTCGTAATGGTCATGGAGCCGCATTCCCCGGACAAATCCCTTTGCGATCGCTCATTCCCCAAAAGATCGATAATTTAATCGTCTCTGGCAAAAATATTGCCTATAGCTACATCGTCGCCGCAGGTTATCGCGTCCATTCCTACGAATGGTCAGTGGGAGCCGCCGCAGGCACAACTGCATCTTTTGCCCTGACAGAAGGTATTTTACCCTATCAATTAGTTGAGAGCTTGCCGAGAGTTAACCCACTACTCACCAAATTACAGCAAACTCTAGTGCAGAATGATAATGCGATCGCTTTCCCAGACACTTCTATTTTCAATCTCAATTGGAGTGACTGGAAAATCTGGTAATTAGAGTACAGAGAAATTTTTGAAGGCATAGATTCGCCGCACTTTCAAAAATTTCTCTGTACTACAAAAACCAGTGTATTCTTATCCTTTAGGAAGTGCAGTCCTTCCTAAGATATTTAGCTAACAAGAAAATTATGGAACAAAATTGGTCCCAACTATTAAAACAGCTTATTGATCGACAGTCCTTAACTAGTGAACAAGCAACATCTCTGATGCAGGGCTGGCTAGAAGGTGCGATCGCTCCAGAGTTATCGGGAGCAATTTTGATCGCTTTGCAATTAAAAGGAGTTGAGGCTTCAGAATTAGCAGCGATGGCGAATGTGCTGCAATCTCAAAGTGAAGGGCAGAAATCCCATGATCAGTTTGGTCATATTGTTGATCGCTCAAAACCTTTAATTGATACCTGTGGGACAGGTGGTGATGGCGCTTCTACTTTTAATATTTCCACTTCAGTTGCTTTTGTGGTAGCAGCAGCAGGGATACCTGTCGCTAAACATGGAAATCGTGCGGTTTCCAGTCGTTCGGGTTCCGCAGATGTTTTAGAAGCGATCGGCATTCATCTCGCCTCTCCCATCGAAAAAATTTATGAAGCACTCTCGGCAGTAGGCATTACATTTCTATTTGCTCCGAATTGGCATCCAGCAATGAGATCCGTAGGTGCAATTCGCAAGAGTTTAGGAGTGCGTACTGTTTTCAATTTAATAGGACCTTTAGTGAATCCACTCCATCCCACGGGTCAGGTTTTAGGAGTTTACAATAAAAGCTTAACCCATACCGTAGCTGAGGCGTTGCGGTTGCTCGATCGCCAACAAGCGGTAGTTTTGCATAGCCGCGAAGGTCTAGATGAAGCAGGTTTAGGTGATCTTACGGATATTTCATTTTTGAGTAATGGTCAGGTGACAGAGGAGGCAATTAATCCTCAATCTTTAGGATTAACTCCTGCACCATTAGCGAGTCTCAAGGGTGGGAATGTCCAAGAAAATGCAGATATTTTAAAAGCTGTTTTGCAAGGAAAAGGCGATCGCGCTCAAGCGGATTGTGTAGCTCTCAATAGTGGTTTAGCTTTGCGGATTGGTGGTGCTGCAAATAGTTGGAACGAAGGTGTGGAAATTGCCTCACAGATCATCCAAAGTGGCGCAGCATGGGATAAGGCGGAAGCATTAGTTCGATTCTTGAAATAAAAAAAGCGCCCAAAGGGCGCTTTTTTAAGGTGTTTAGTGTAAGAAGTGGCGAATGCCTGTAAGTACCATCACTAAGCCAAGTTCATCGGCCGCCTTGATCGAGTCAGCATCGCGTAAGCTGCCCCCCGGTTGCACGATCGCAGTGATACCTGCTGCCGCCGCAGTCCGCACCGAGTCATCAAAGGGGAAGAAGCCATCGCTAGCGAGAAATGCACCTTGAGCCTTTTCGCCTGCTTGCTCTAGGGCAATTTTCGCAGAACCGACGCGATTCATTTGCCCTGCGCCGATACCGATCGTGGTGGAGTCTTTGGTAATGACGATCGCATTGGACTTGACATGACGGCTCACTTTCCAAGCGAAAATTAGTTCCTGTAACTGTTCGGGGGTAGGTTGCTTTTGGGTAACGACTTTCCATGTGTCAGGCTTGACCGATTCATCATCGGATCTTTGGACGAGCATTCCCCCTGCGATCGTTTTTACGGTCTCATGGGAACCTTGATGGAAATCGGATAGAACTAGTACCCGCAGATTTTGTTTTTTGCTGAGAATGCTTGCCACACTAGGCACACAGGCAGGCGCAACTACACATTCCAAAAAGGTTTTGTTGAGAAGTTGGGCTGTCTCTTCATCAATGGGGCGATTGAGGGCAACGATACCACCAAAAGCGGAAGTGGAATCGGCTTCAAAGGCTTTTTGGTAGGCTTCGGCAATGGTTGAGCCGATCGCTACGCCACAGGGGTTATTGTGTTTGATGATCACGGCAGCAGGCTGATCATCACCAAATTCGGCAATAATGCTGCGAGCTGCTTCGAGATCGAGGAGGTTATTAAAGCTGAGTTCCTTTCCTTGCAATTGCTGAGCGGCTGACCAACCTTTAGGAGTTGCTCCCACTTGATACCATGTGGCAGGTTGATGAGGATTCTCACCATAGCGCAAGGGCTTTGGATTGTTACACAGTAAGGTATAGGAAGAAGAAAGGGTATTGGTAGACTTCTCTTCTAAACTCTCAAGATTAGATACTAAATCACCACTCAAGTATTTAGCGATCGCCGTGTCGTAGGACTGGGTATGTTTAAAGGCGGCAACTGCTAATTTTTTACGGAATTCTAGGGTCGTTTCACCATTGTTTGCTTTGAGTTCTTCAAGCAACTCGGCATATTGGCTAGGATTAGACAGTACCGCCACATGTTTATAATTTTTTGCCGAAGCGCGGATCAGAGTGGGTCCCCCAATATCAATATTTTCGATCGCATCTTCGAGGGTGACATTAGGCTTCGCGATCGTTTCTTCAAATGGATAGAGGTTCACGACCACAATCCGAATTGGCTGGATGGCGTTATCATTCAAGTCTTGCTGATGTTCGGGCAGGTCGAGTCTCGCTAAAATGCCACCATGAATGCGCGGGTGCAAAGTCTTGACCCGTCCGCCCAAAATTTCGGGTGCTCCCGTATAGTCAGAAACCTTAGTAACTTCAAGCTCTGCCGCCTTGATTGCCTTTGCTGTGCCACCGCTACTGATTAGCTGAAAATTGTAGGTGGTGGATAGCTCACGGGCAAGGTCGAGTAGTCCTGTTTTATCAGAAACACTCAAAAGGGCAAGGGGTTTCATTCGATTAGCTCCATATTCATTCAACTTTATTTTATACCTACAGCGCTTTGCGCTGAGGCGAGAGCCAAGATTTTTGTTAAAAGTACTGCAAAGCAGTACTTTTAACAAAAATCTTGGCTGATAATGACTTTTTCTTGTTCTGGTGTCCATACAGGAAATTTCTGCATGACAAACTCAAAGATTTCGCTGGTTTCATGCCAATGGAGCCACTTTTGGAGATAGGTATAAGGGCTGGAATGAAACCAATCGATATTTACATAGGCAAACTGTCTCACAAAAGGGAAAATTGCCATATCTGCAAGGGTTTGGCGATCGCTAATCAAGAAATTATTTTGCTGAAGTTGATTCTCTAATACTTGCAGAACTTCTTCAGCTTGTTGACGATAAAACTCCTGTGATTGCTCAGGAAAGCGATTGGGATATTTGTAGCGATCTAAAGCCTTCTTAAACTCGCCATCATTAGTTTTAATTAATTGTTGAGCGATCGCCAAATCTGCATCCGATAGATTTTGCCAATTACAGGGATCATTTTGCTGGACAGCCCAATTCATAATGTCTAAGCTCTCTTCAAGAATTAAAAAACTTTGATCGAAATCTTGAGCAGAGTTCTCAACATCCTGAAAAATCTGCATTACTGGGGTTGTCCCCTTAGGCGAAATCTCTAGCATTTCCTTGGGTTTGTTTTTGAGCGAAACTTCCCTCAGTTCGTAAGCAATCCCTGCATAGGCAAGCGCCATTCTTGCCCGAATTGCATAGGGGCAGCGTCGAAAAGAATAAAGAATTGGCAAGGTCATAGTTCAAAAAGATGATATTCAAAATAGAGTTGAGGCACTTTGCGCCCCAACTCTATTTTCCTAATCTAGCTGAGTAAGGCTAATAAGGGCAAAATTAAGATTACGATATTGCTCAGCAGTTAATCGATTTTAATAACATCTAAAAATATTAAGAGTATATGAATTATTTGGTTAGTGTTTGGAGCGATCGCTTGAAGGCTGAGGAAGTATATACCCAGCTAGAAGCGGCTAATTTTCCGATGGAAGCAATTTCGATTTTGGGTAAAGGCTACAAAAGTGCCGAAGAATTTGGTTTTATCGATCCCCTTGTCCAAGGTCGCAAACAAGCCTTTTTTATGTCCTATTGGCTAGTTCCCTTTGGCTTTTTAGCAGGCATCGGGTTTAGCCTTGTTACCGATTTACATACCTTTGCTTGGGCTGGCAGCATCGGTAATCATCTAGTCGGTGGTTTGCTCGGTGCATTTGGTGGTGCGATGGGCAGCATATTTATCGGCGGCGGTGTTGGTGTTGCTACTAGTAGTGATTCTGTGCCTCTCCGCAATCGTCTTGATGAAGGCAAATATCTGATCGTTGTCCAAGGTACAGATCAACAGGTAGTCCGTGCGAATCAAATTATGCGTCCCTTACGTCCTGAGAATATTCAAGGCTACGTTGCGCCCTAGTTATTACTTAGTTGTTTCAAAGGCTTGCATTGCAAGTCTTTGTGGAAATTATTAGGTTTAGCGCTCCTGCCGCATACCTCAGTTAAACCATAAGCAAATATGAAATCACGGCGAATCTTTCACTATATTTGGCGCGTTAATGCTGTCATTATTTTGATGGCAGGACTTCTGGCAATGCTCTCATTATCAGCCTCAGCAATTTATGTCATCGTACAAGCTACGAGAACCAGAGAAGTTGATAGTGTCATTAACATCGCGAAAAATGAGCAAGTTAAAGCAAAGACGGAAATTGGCACATTTACACCGATCGCAGGCTCAGAAATCCTACAAGCGCCAATATATCTAATTCAAGACTATGACTACAGGGCGGGTTCTAAAGAATCTAGTTCCATTCAAAACTATATGTTCTTTGACCCTAATCAAAAGCGCTCCTATTGGTTGCGACCCAAAAATGAAGGACTATTCCTATCCGCGATCGCCTTAGCTGCAAATGGCACTCCCATTGTCAATAATCCTATTGTGAATATTAATACTGAAGAGAAGCAAGTTCCTGTAGTTGCCTTTCTGTATGTGTTAGTGGATAAAGACACCAACAACGATAAACGTATCAATGATAGCGATCAGAAACAAATTGCAATCGCTAACGCCGCAGGTACGACTTTTAAAGTGTTAGTCGATCAGGTGGATCGATTTAACGGTTATTCCGCAATTAAAAATAATCGGTTGTCGGTTTTATATACCTCTTCCAATAAACTTAAAGTCGCCGAAATTGATTTGCGATCGCAAGAAATCGTCAGTAATTCTGAATTTAGCAATCAACCATAGATTAAGACATAAAACCCAGAAGGGAGTTGCGGCGCGAAGCGCCGCAACTCCCTTCTGGGTTTTAAAGTAGCTACACAGCTATAGCAATCCTAAATGAGTTGAGAGAGGCTTCGACTTCGCTCAGCCATCGTATCCTGATGGCTAAGCGAAGTCGAAGCCCTATTTTTCTCATAAATGATTTAGGACTGCTATATATGAATGATCTTTATAGACTTTTATCGAGATTGTTAATTAGAGTAGGAGGTATCAAAAATTTCTGATCTCGGACTATAATTCTAAATAATATAACTAATATTTAGATTAACAAATAAGTAGGAATCAGCATCTACGTAAGGACATCACAATTATGGGAATGACACTCACCGAAAAGATTTTGGCAAAAGCTTCGGGAAAAAGCTACGTTAGTCCAGGCGAAAATATTTGGGTGAATGCTGACCTGCTGATGACCCATGATGTCTGTGGTCCGGGTACAATTGGCATCTTTAAAAAAGAATTTGGTAGTGATGCGAAGGTTTGGGACAGAGAAAAAATCGTTTTAATTCCTGATCACTATATTTTCACTAAGGATGCAAGGGCGAACCGCAACGTCGATATT
The DNA here is from genome assembly GCF_012863495.1 of Pseudanabaena yagii GIHE-NHR1. Lineage (NCBI taxonomy): Bacteria > Bacillati > Cyanobacteriota > Cyanophyceae > Pseudanabaenales > Pseudanabaenaceae > Pseudanabaena > Pseudanabaena yagii. Next base: position 458,255 of record NZ_JAAVJL010000001.1, on the reverse strand, counting down.
TTGCGAGATTTTGCCAAAGAACAGGACATTAAATATTTCTACGACATCACCGATCTTTCCAACTTTAAAGCTAACCCTGATTACAAAGGGGTGTGCCATGTTGCCCTAGCTCAAGAAGGTCACACCAGACCTGGAGAAGTTCTATTCGGTACTGATTCCCATACCTGCAATGCGGGAGCCTTTGGGCAGTTTGCTACGGGTATTGGTAATACTGACGCTGCCTTTGTGATGGGTACTGGCAAATTGTTGATCAAAGTACCTGCATCAATGAAGTTTGTCTTTGATGGCGAAATGCCTCCTTATCTCTTGGCAAAAGACTTGATCTTGCATGTCATCGGTGATATCAGCGTTAGTGGGGCAAACTATCGAGCCTTGGAAATTAGCGGTGAGGCAATTTCTAAGCTGACGATGGAAGAGCGGATGACTCTTTGCAATATGGCGATCGAGGCGGGCGGTAAAAATGGCGTGATTGCGCCTGATCAAACTACCTTTGACTATGTGCGATCGCGTACCGATAAGCCATTTGAATCGCTCTATGCTGACGCTGATGCCCCCTACTATTACGTCAAGCATTACGATGTATCTAAGCTAGAGCCTGTAGTTGCTAAGCCTCACTCTCCTGACAACCGTGCCCTTGTCCGTGAGGTGACAGATGTCAAAATCGATCGCGTTTACATCGGTTCTTGCACTGGTGGTAAAACTGAAGACTTCTACCATGCTGCCAAATTGCTGAAGGGACAACAGGTTAAGGTTCCTACCTATCTTGTACCTGCGACGCAGAAGGTTTACAACGATCTATTTAGCATCAAGATTGATGGATTAACCCTTTCTGAGATTTTCTTGCAAGCGGGTTGCATTGAGCCAGCATCACCTTCCTGTGCTGCTTGTTTGGGCGGACCACAAGATACCTTTGGACGAGTGAATGAAGCTGAGGTTTGCGTTTCCACCACTAACCGTAATTTCCCTGGACGGATGGGTAATAAGCAAGCGCAAATTTATCTTGCTTCGCCTTATACTGCTGCTGCATCTGCCTTAACAGGTCATATTACCGATCCTCGTGATTTTCTATAGCATTTTCCAGTCTAGGTTTGCTTTCTTGCCGAAGGTGAGGAAGCAAACTCTTACCTAGCTTGCTTGAAAAGCGCAATATAAGTTCTATTTAACTTACAACTTTTAGTAAGTAACGTCAGTTCGGGTTAAGCGTGCAAGTTTTATAATCCCGAAATCAAAAGCCTTGCTATGCAAGGCTTTTGATTTCGGGATTTGAGAGAAGGTTTGCTATGCAAACCCTCTCTCAAATCCTGTTTTGTGTTAATTACATAAAGAAGTAAGAGATATTACTGTCACCATACTTTTTAGAACACAAATCAAGAATTTGAGTAGTATCACAAAGTACCGCCACTCGCTTCTTGTTTTTGATGCGTTCTAATATAAAGTAGCAACAGAAATATCTTAAAAAATTTGTGATGTCATGTTTTTTAGATATTTCCCATATTTTTGTTGGTAATTTGTGCTGTATTTGAGTAGTTAAGTCTAATGACTTTACAAATTTAGAAAACGTTATCATTAGAGAAGAGATTGTGCTTTGTATATCACCATCTCTATGGCTAATTGTTAAGGCTATTGTGGGAATTCTCAGTGATGAATACCAGATATGTTTTTATATAACTTTCAATATTTGTTTAATAAACTTAAAAATATATGATAAGTCTCAATCATTTGTAGATTTTTGGGGTTGTCAAAGCCCAACTTGAGTGGGTTTACTTCTATAAACTATTTAGGATTGCTATATCTAAATTAAGCTTAGTAAAATATAAATGATAAATGTGTGTAGATAGGATCAGTATTAATAGCTTGCTCAAACAAAAAGTTTCTGAATGCTATATTTCTCAAGGATATGAGGTGATTCAACATCCTCATATTCATCAATTGCCTTTTGCTTTGAGCCTTGATTTAAGTTCATACGCTCCAGATCTACTGGTGAAAATATCTGACCAACATGGGTTGGTAATTACGATCGCTGATTTCGCGACGAATTTACCGATCTCTAGTTATTGCAAAATCGCAAGAGCGATCGCTGAACATAGTGGTTGGCGATTTTTATTAATTACGGGTGAAGATGCTACCCCGATTGCTGAAGAAGATATTGCCGATCCGAAATTGACGCGATCGCAAATTTTGCATCGCAAAGAACGCATCGCTAAATTGATCTCGATTGGTGAGCATGAACCAGCTTTTTTGGCTCTTTGGATTTTTGCGGAAGTATTGATGCGAAGACATGCTCGACAGGTCTCAATTCCGATTGATCGTATGCCAACGATTTTGATGATTCAACATCTCTATGCTCAGTCAGAAATTTCTGGGGATCAATTTGAGAGAGCGATCGCTTTAAATGAAATTAGAAATCGTGTCGCCCATGGATTTCCTGTGAAGTCTGTCAATCTCAATGAGGCAATTGAAAAGCTTTTAAATTTAGTAGATGAATTTATTGCTGCTGAAAAGCATTAGAGAGGGAATGCTTAGCATTCCCTCTCTAATTTACTAATCGTTAGCTAAACCTTGCTGGCGAGCAACTGCCTGAACGGCGGCAGCGACAGCATGGGAAACGCGCGGATCAAATACGGACGGAATGATGAAATCAGGAGCAAGATCGCTGGCGCTGACTAAAGAGGCGATCGCTTGAGCAGCACCTAAATTCATTTGAGTAGTAATTTGATGGACTCGGGCATCAAGTGCTCCTCGGAAAATTCCAGGGAAGGCAAGGACATTATTGATTTGGTTTGCGTAGTCACTACGACCTGTGGCAATTACGGCAACATCATTGACCACCAGTTCAGGTTGAATTTCAGGGTTAGGGTTTGCCATTGCGAACACAATTGGCGCAGGAGCCATACTTCTGACCATTTCAGGGGTCAATGCTCCCTTGACACTTAAGCCAATAAACATATCGGCTCCCTTAATTACATCAGCTAAGGAACCAGAGAAATCACTGACAAATTCTAATTTCTCCGCAGTCAGATCGGTGCGCTCTTTGTTGAGACATCCTTTAGAGTCACACATCGAAATTTGCTTTACACCTGCTTCACGCAAGAGTCGGGCTACGGCAATACCTGAAGCTCCTGCACCGTTCATCACGATCCGAACTGTATCGATGGGTTTACCAACGACCTTGAGGGCATTGATGGTGGCAGCAACTACGACAATTGCTGTGCCATGTTGGTCGTCGTGATAAACAGGAATATCTAATTCCTCTTTGAGGCGCTTTTCGATTTCAAAACAGCGTGGGGCGCTAATGTCTTCTAGATTCACACCGCCAAATGTTGGTGCAATCCGTTTAACTGTTTCCACAATTTCATCAACATCTTTGGTGTTGAGGCAAATTGGGAACGCATCCAATCCTGCAAATTGTTTGAAGAGCATTGCCTTACCTTCCATTACAGGCATGGCAGCTTCAGGTCCAATGTCACCGAGTCCTAAAACTGCTGTGCCATCGGTGACAACAGCAATCGTATTGCATTTAATCGTGTAGTCATAAACTTTACGCTTATCTTCAGCGATCGCCATACAGACTCGTCCCACCCCGGGAGTATAGACCATGGCGAGGTCATCTTGACCTTTAACAGCAACTTTGGCTTCGAGATGGATTTTGCCACCTTGGTGAACTTGGAAAGTGCGATCGTAAACATCGAGTACGCGAATTTCGGGAACTGCTTTGACAACGGCAATTAACTTATCCATATGTTCAGTGCTATAGGCATTGACCGTAATGTCACGCACCGAAATTTTGCGAGTCTGTTGGATTAAATCAATCTGTCCTAGATTCCCGCCCGCTTCAGCTAGAGCGCTGATCACAGAAGACAGCATTCCTGCGCGGTTGAGGAGTTGCACACGGAAGGTCAAGCTAAAGCTAGGGTTAGGTGTTAGTTTTGGCATCTTGAGAAGTGAGTAATTGCATAGAATCAGGCTTTGCCCGATTGATGCAATATTACCTGATTGTCTGTAGGCTTAGCGTTACAAATCACACATCATAAAAGTTAGCCCTAATTCAACAAGTGTCGCGCGAAGCGCGACACTTGTTGAATTAGGGCTTTTGAGAGAGGGTTTGCGGAGAAAACCCTCTCTCAAAAGCCCGTTTCAAATTATCCCGAACTCGCTTTCTTTAGGACTCGATCAGTTGACGGGCAATGTACCAAGTGAGGATGCCTGTAAATAGCGCGATCGCACTGAGAGCAAAGATTACTTGCTGCAATCCGAAATAGGACTCGGCGATGCCTGCGACCGATAGGGGCAAACTGAGGGCAATATTTACAGCATTATTTTGTAAGCCGAAGACTTTACCGCGTACATCTTCAGGAGTTTCTTCTTGAATTACTGTTTGCATAGGGATCACGCATAGACCTGCAAAAATCCCTGTACCTGCGATCGCGATTAGTCCTAATCCAAAGCGATCGCTAAAAAATCCTAGCATTGTTAAAAATACAGCCATACCAATCGAGCCAACGAGAGCAAGGGTTTGGCGACTACAGCGATCGCCTAGTTTTGCCACAATGCCAGCACCGATCGCCATCCCTAAACTAGCCACTGCCAATAAAAAGCCAAACTGCTCAGACTTAATTTCGGGCATGACCTCCGCTAAACGCACAGCCAGTACGGTTAACGCCGCAATAATCGAAAAGGTACAAATCAACTGAATCAAAGCTGATAGCGAAGTTTTTTTATCCTTGAGATATTGTAAACCCTCTTTAATGTCATTCCAGAGATGAAAGCTATCACGGTGCAGATCCTCTTTCGTTTCACCCGTTTTTAAGAGGATTAAGATGATCCCTGCGATTAAGTAACTACCACCTACAAGCACTTCTTGCCCAAAATTGTGCCACAGATGATCGGATAGAGCGAGGAGGGGTTCACCGAGAGCAAAGCCTAAAATTAGCGCTGCCATAATCGTCGTTGTGTAGAGCGAATTTGCAGATAATAGCTTTGGCTTCTCGACTACGAGTGTAATCGCAGACTGTTCCGCAGGTGTAAAGAACTGCGTAAAAGTAGAGACTAAAAACGTAATACATAATAATCCCCAAAATCCAGTCGGTGCGCCCCAAGGTAACACACTATTTTTGGTGATCCAGAGTAATAGCGGAATGCTCAGCACCAAGGCTCCGCGCAGAATATTGGAGCTAACTAAAACTGTTTTTTTCTTCCAGCGATCGACATATACACCTGCGATCGACCCAAATAGAATCGCAGGAATTGTAAATGCCACCATAACTGCGGAAACCCAACCGCTAATAGTCTCGCCTTCATGCTGAAATTGTGTAGAGACGATCGCAATGACGAGTACGAGAAAAATCTTATCGGCAATCTGGGAAAAAACTTGACCACTCCACAGTGATAAAAAGTTAGGATTGCGAAGGACAGATTGGGAATCAACGGGATCGACACTAGTAGTATCAATCTGCGAATCGCTGGTTTCTATGGTCTGCTGGTGATCGGCATGATGTGGATCAACGTGGTGGGGATCGTGATGTTCAGGGAAATTCGGTGTGGGCGGATCGAATAAATGGGTCATATATTAAAAAAGCAGTTGTCAATCAGTGCCGAAGACTGGATTGGTCTATCAAAATGATACTGTGCGTAGGCTCGTAACAATCTTTCGACTGTAAGCCAATCTGTTGTCTGTGACTTTAAAATATTATCGGTTAAATCGGTTTGTGCAAGTTCCTGAATCGCCAAGAGTTCAGGAGCATTTAGGTAATGGCTAATCCGATTATGGATCGCGTCATTGCCGATGATCTCCATGCCATTGATAGGGCGATCGCTATTCGGATTACCGTCACTAGGAGGATCGGTTATTTCCAGATTAATCACCCCACCACCAACGATACTAAATCCAGCCTTCCATTTCGGAATTTCGCGATTGGCAATTACAGGACGTTGCGAAATGCAGCAGCTATGTACCTGCGGGGCAAAACCTGCGATCGCGAGCAAGTGATAAGTACCATGCGCCAAGCAAGCCAAGACATGGTTATTTTCGGCATCCTGAATGCGATTGAGATGCTCAACTAGTACTAAAAATAATTCCTCTTGAGGTTGTGCTGATAGCGCCTGCATCAGAGCCAGTTCCGATAAATATTGAGCAGCCGTGAGCTTAGCCAGAGTTTTCCCCAAACCTACAAAAGATTGCACCATTTCCGCATTTTTAATCCGATCCATCGATCGCCCCACGGAAATTTGCAGATCATTGACGACAAATAAACCAGAGCGTCCTGCCATTGCCGAGCGATGTTTACGTGCCCCAGTAGCTACTGCTTTGATCAAGCCATATTCCTTAGTAAGGATCGTCAATAGGCGATCGTGCTCACCCAAGGGCATTCCCTTAAGATTAATTCCTGTAGCTTGATATTCTTTTGGCAAGATTTTGACTCGCTACTAAGTAAAAAAACTCATATCTAAAGTATAGCTTTTTTTAATAGGAATAAAGAGACTTAAATCTTAAAAGCCTTACTAGAAAGGTGTTTTAGACTCTGTTGCGCCATATCCACAACAGATATAAGTATAAAGAATATTTCTTGGTATCCATATCTTGCTATTTTTTTAGTAAGCATTGTTATATGTACTGCACACAAGATTAAAATTAGAAACTATTAAAAGATATGGCAGAACCTGCGACAACTATTCAGTGTCCTTGATATTAAATAAATACAGACTTTTAGGGTTTTGTATAGTACAAATAAATTTTCCAAGAGATTACCTCGCAAGCTTTTTGAGAATTTATTTGGGACTTAAGAAAGCACAAAGGATGTCTTATTCAGCAATTTTCGGATTTTTAACCTTTTTCAGCTTTATTTGTTATCTCTTGCAATGATGAATCCTGCCAATCGCGGTTTGAATTCGGTTTTAACTCGAATTACCAATAAATTACAACAAGACTCCTTGGTTCATGATGCCTTACATGAACTGCGGGAGTGCTTAGATGTTGATCGCGTGGCTTTGTATTATTTCTATTCTCATTGGAAGGGACAGGTAACCTTTGAAGCTTTGAGCGATCATAAGTATTCGATCATTTGTTCAACGGGTGCTGATGAATGTTTTAAACGAGAGTATGCGGATTTGTATATAGCTGGGCGTATTTATTGGGCAGATGATATTGAAATTGCTCCTATCAGTGATTGCCACCGTGATTTCTTAAGAAGTTTGCAAGTCCGCTCCAATTTAGTAGCCCCTGTGCTTAATAATGGCAAGCTATGGGGGCTATTGGTAGCCCATCATTGCCAAGACGTGAAAAAATGGGAGCATTCGGACATTACCTCCATGCGTTTATATTCTCAAGGTTTATCGGCTGCACCATCTATTCAAAGCGAAGTTTTAGACTTTGACTAAATTTTGTAGTTGGTGATGAGTTGCTCAAACCATTTCTCTAAGCGATCACCCCAGACTTCTAGGGAATATTCCGCTTCTAATTGCTGACGACAGACTAAGCGATCGATTTGATCTAACTGAGAAACTGCCTTAATCAATCCTGCGACACTTCCCATATCCACAAGAAATCCTGTCTTACCGTGGCGCACAATTTCCGTCAGTCCACCGCTACGATAGGAAATCACAGGTACTCCACAGGCAAACGCCTCGATCGCCGCATTACCAAAAGCCTCGATCCAGCGTGGTGTCATTAACAAAGCACTCGATTGACCTAGTTTTTGCTGTAACTCATGGGTAGATAAAAATCCTTCATAATGGATTTCTGCCTTCGGGAAATCGGTTTGAATCTGTTGCCAATAGGCTTGATCTTGAATGAGTCCAAATACTCGTAGTGGTAAACCTGTCGCTTGAGCAGTTTCGGCGGCATCCTCTAGTCCCTTTTCAGGAGAGATGCGTCCTACCCATGCCAGACTAGGTTGTTCAGGCTTTGCCACAAAATTGTATTGGGTGACATCAATGCCTTTGCCCATAATCATCAAGCGATCGCCATCGCTAAAGGTATTAGCGCAGGCTCGAGTATTGACAGCGATCGCCTGAGGACAAAGCTTGACTGTTTTGCTGACCATCGCATCGATCACAGGCGAGAGGGATGACATACTAATCCAATGGGCGATCGGGCGATGGAAGAATGGTGTGAGATATAGAGGTAGCCAATCGTAGGCAAAATTGAATAATAAATCAAACTGATCTTGGACTTCTCTCGCGTAACTCCACATATTTTCGAGAACAGAATCTTGGGGCAATACGACCATATCTGTTCCGACTTGAGTTTGGGCGGAAACTTGGCTATTGCCTGCTATTGGGGTTAGTTTCGTGACATTGGTAACAGAACCTTCAGGAGCAACTATTTCCACTTCATGACCTTTTGCCATGAGTGCCTTAGCTGCATTCTGAAGAGTTAATTCTACGCCGCCCCCAATTCCAGAACCTAATGCACCTACGGGAGTAGATAAAAACAGTAACCGATATTTTTTATTCATCTCTTTATTCTTACAGTAATAACCGCAAAGAAATTTTTAAAAGCGTTGCGAAGCAACGCTTTTAAAAATTTCTTTGCGCCATAAAATAAGAGTCGCGCAAAGCGCGACCCTTATTTTATTTTATACCCATTAATCCTTTCGTGAGGCGCTTCACCGCAGCCCCTGCAACATCGCGATAACGCAACTCACCACAGAGAATCTTACCCATACGTTGACTAGCACTGGGGCGCTTCACTCCCATTTTGTAACCGAAACTGGGAATGCGATAGAAAATATTGGCAATGCGCTGTGCCCACACCATATCTTCACCCCATTCTTCATGGACTCTCTGGGTATATTGCTTTAGAGCATCATTATTACCGCCGATCGCTTCATCGATCGCTTGCCCTGCAAACATGCCTGTTAACAAGGAAGGACGGATTCCTTCGGCAGTAAAGGGATCGACAATACATGCCGATTCACCAGTGAGGAGAGCATTTTGGGTGTGTAGCGGTTGGTTTCCATCCCATAAACAGAGAGGATGCCCATATTGCTTAATGGAAGTGATATCAATGCCAAACTTTTCCGCGTAGGCAGCACCAAGCTCTTTAAGATTTTGCTTCTCACCACCAAGGAATGTACCTGCACCAATGGAATAACCGTCAGGTTTAGGGAAGTTCCAGATATAACCATTTTGGACAGAACCAAAATCAAAATGGGCGGCACTCACATCGGGCGCAGAGTGAGGCGCTTCGACTTCGAGGGCGGCTCCCATGCGGCGTTTTCTTTCTTTAAATCCTAGCCATTTCGCCATTGTGCCTTTTGCTCCATCGGCAGCAATTACATACTTAGCTTCAAAGACATCATTTTCAGTTTTGACTAACCAGCGATCGCTTTTCCATTCAATTCCTGTAACGCCAGTATTGTCGCGGAGTTCTACGCCTAATTTTTGGGCTTGCTGGACGAGATAATGATCAAAGACATCGCGGCGCACCATCCACACTGGTTCTTTGGTAGTTAGTTCCACCAGTTCAGGATCGCCCATTTGCCATGTGTAGCGAATATTGCTGACGGTCAATGCAACTGCTGGCGAAAAGTCAAAGTCAAACCACTCTTGTACCATCGGCGAAACGCCACCACCACAAGGCTTGTATCGAGGCAGGCTTTCTTTTTCGAGTAACAAAACCGAACGTCCTCGTTTTGCCAAATGATAGGATGCTGAACCACCAGATGGACCTGCTCCCACAACAATGCAGTCGTACATAGGAAAATTTCTTTTAGGTAAAGGTAAGAAAATCTTTTAGATTCTACCTTTAAACGTAAATTATGGGTCAATCGCCAATTCATAGAATCAACCAAGGGCAGTGCTTGGCACTGCCCTTGGTTGAGATTACAAAAAGTTACGCTTAACTACCTTGGCAGGAAATTCTTTGTCACGGATTTGGACTTGGACGATTTGCCCCATCTTGGCGAGATGGGGTGGTACATAACCAAAGGCGATCGCCTTTCCTAATGTTGGTGACATCGTGCCACTGGTGACGATCCCCACAGTTTCGCCTTCAAAGCGAATCGGATAATCATGACGAGCAATATTGCGACCTTCCAATTCCAAACCAACTAATTTACGAGGCACTCCATTCTGTTTTTGATCTTCAAGAACAGCACGTCCGTAGAATTCTCCCTTCTCTTTGAGATGAATAATCCAATTGATATCCGCTTCCCAAGGTGTAGTGCTATCGTTCATGTCCTGCCCATAAAGGTGCATTCCTGCTTCGAGTCGCAGGGTATCGCGACAACCTAATCCGCAAGGAACAACACCGAGGTTGAGAAGTTTTTGCCAAAGTGCCTTACCAGTTTCGATATCGGTCATAATTTCGCAGCCATCTTCGCCTGTGTAGCCTGTGCGTGCTACGAAGCTACGAACGCCTAGTACTTCTGTATAGGTATGCCCAAAGCGCAGTCTGGGTAATTTCATCAAGTCCGCACCGACTAGCTCCTGCAAAGTGGCGATCGCAGTTTTTCCCTGTACAGCAATTAATGTTTGAGATGCGGAGTTATCAACTAAGCGATCGCCTAAATGTTGTTGTAACCATGCCTTATCCTTTTCGGTGGTGGAAGCATTGACAATTACTGACCAATTTTCGCGATCGCCATCTGGCTCATGGTGATAAAAAATCACATCATCGATAATCCCACCTTGCTCATTGAGTAAGACTGTATATAGAGCCTGTCCTACCTTGACTCGACCTAAGTTCGATGGCACAAGTTTGTTTAAGGTTTCGAGAACGCCTTCCCCAGAAATGGCAAATTTACCCATGTGGGACACATCAAACATCCCCACCTGCGATCGCACGGCATTATGTTCGGCAATGATGCCTTTGTACTGCACGGGCATCTCCCACCCACCAAATTCTACTAATCGCGCACCAGAGCTAACATGAAGATCATACAAAGGGGTGCGCTTGAGAGAGTTGCTCATGATTGCCATTGAAAAAATTGGTTACATCTATAGATTATGCAATCTGAAGTGACGATTGTTATTGACCATACCCAAACATCATGCAGGCTTGCTCAAACTGCGATCGCCAGAACAAAAGACGACTCAATGTCCAATCCCAATCCCCAAGGTTGAGCATCCTTCGATTTTATGCAGCTTGCAAAATTGGAATTGTTTGAAACTTTTGGCGCTTGGGCAATGGTTCACCTTTTTCTATAGCAGATTCTACTAGCAGTTCAATCACTTCTTGAGCATTTTGAATTGCTTCTAAGTAAGTATTCTCTGCAAGGTTGCATCACATCTGTAAATTCAGGTAAAAAGACAACAAAGCAGTTATCTTCATCAGACCATTGAATGAGAATTGTGTAGCGCATCGATTGATGATTATTCATTAATTTTAGCTTCTACGAATCCGAATTTTTTGTTTTGAAGCAATCACAACGGCTCCAGCTTCTAAATCTTGACCATAACTAGACAGTACTTCTTCAAATAGTGACATTCTTTCTGAGCGAGGCAAATTTTCCAATCTTAAAACTCCACAATGTTGTCTTGCCTGTAGCCAAATCATTTGCTCAAAATCAGAATCCGTCGTAATGATAATGCGTCTTTCTCTTACCGCCCAATTCAGAATCTCACTATCACTCATTTTGCGATCAACATCGCGTACACAAACAACATCATGACCAGAATCCAGCAATAAACTCAATAAAGCTCCACTTGCATTCATATCAAGTAAAAATCTCATGACTATGATGCAACCGACCTTTCAAAAATTTCCTCATTAGCTACTAGACGATAGGCATAGAGTAATGCTGCATAAATATCAGCAATTTCTAAATCTGGATAATCCTCCAAAATTTCCTGCATTGCCGATCCCTTAGACAAAAGCTCTAAAATCATCGCCACAGAAATTCTCATACCGCGAATTGTGGGCTTACCACCCAAAATATTGCGGTCAAAAGTAATTCTTGATAACAAGGATTCATTAGTTGACATAAATCTATCCTGTCCTATCTCTTGTTGTTTTAGATATTACTTACTTGTTGTAATTGCACCTAACCGATCGCCAAAAGGAAAGAATCTAATAGTTGCTTTACCAATGACATTTTCTTTTGGTAAAAATCCCCAAATATGCGAATCATTACTGTGATTGCGATTGTCGCCCATCATCCAGTAATGACCTTTGGGAACGACTACTTCACGCATCGTATATTTTGGAGCTTCTGCAATATAGGACTCATCAAGAGCTTCACCATTGCGATAGACCTTGCCATTCTTAACCGCAATGCGATCGCCTTCCACACCGATCAATCGCTTAATGTAAGCCTTGCTCGTATCACTGGTTGCAGGTGTAGCAGGCGGATAGAAAATTAAAATATCGCCGTATTGAGGTTCTTGCCAACGTTGCGAAATTTTGTCTACTAAAATGCGATCGCCCACTTGCAAAGTCGGCTCCATTGAGCCAGAGGGAATGAAGCGTGGCTCAACGATAAAAGCACGGAGGAAAATAGCGATCGCAAGGGCAACAGCAAAAATCCGAATCGTTTCACCATGTTGTTGCCACCAAGGTTTGACGGTCACTTGCGAATCGAGCTTATTTTCTGTGGACATGAATCAATATCTATATATATTTGAGCTAACTAAAACTATGTGCGCGACCTGCCCATAGTTTTAATATTTAGGAACAGTCAAGTTACCCGCACGACTATCAAAGGGCCAGTAGCGAAACATCGCACGCCCAACGATATTTTCCTCTGGCATGAAGCCCCACGCATGGGAATCCAAACTGTTATTGCGGTTATCACCCATCACCCAATATTTACCATTGGGGACAGTGAAATATGGATAATCCTTTCCTGATTGCACATTAGAGGGACGGAAGCAATTAGGACAGAGGGCATCATCTTGGGTCGGCAAGGTGTAATTTGGTGGAGCAGCAATGTATGGCTCATTTAGAGGCGCATCATTTATAAAGACTTTGCCATCATGAATGCTAATGCGATCGCCTGGTAAGCCAATGACGCGCTTGATATAAACCTTAGTGGCATCAGGCACTACAGGAACATTGGGTGGATTAAAGACAATGATTTCGCCACGTTCAGGTTTGCGCCAGCGAAAGGAAAGTTTATCAATAATTAGGCGATCGTCAATTAATAAGGTTGGCTCCATTGAGCTGGAGGGAATATAGCGTGGTTCTGCCACAAATATTCGGACTCCGACCGCTAATAAGATCGCAACTGTCACCGTCGGTAAATTGTCCGCCAAAATAGTTTTGAGCGAACGTTCCTGTGCTGGTGGCACTTGTTTCGGATCAGATGGCGGATTTACTGGAGACTGATCTGGGCGATCGCTAGAATTATCAGATGACATAGAAATGCTCGCGGAATATGTACTTATCTTAAAGCGTCTTTAGTAAGTGTGGCGCAAAGCGCCCACTTACTACTTTTTCAAGACACTGGGAACTTCGATCGCGCGATCGCCAGAAAGGTTAAATTCTTGATGAATTAGTTTTAGTGCTTGTTCCGCTTGATTATCGCGTACTACACAGCTAACTTTAATTTCAGATGTGGCGATCATCTCAATATTAATGCCTGCATCTGCTAATGCTCCAAACATCCGTGCAGCAATACCAGACTGATTGATCATCCCTGACCCCACGATGCTGACTTTACTAATATCGTCATCACAGGATACTTCGCCATAACCGAGATCGGTCGCGACCTGCTTCAGTGCGGTTTCTGCTTTAGCCAGATCCGTAATTGCTACTGTAAAGGCAATCTCATTGACATCGCGATCGGACTGGGACTGCACGATCATGTCTAAGCTAATATTTTGCTCAGCTAATTGCTCAAGGATCTGCGCCGCCATCCCCGGACGATCAGGTACTTTTTGGACAGCGATTCTGGCGCGATTGCGATCGAGGGCAACGCCTCTCACTGGTGGGTTATTGGCATTACCGATGTTTTTTTCTTGGGAGGTTTCTGTCTGTACAGGCACATCAAAGGCTTTTTGGAGAGCAGCGATCGCCGCTTCGCCATCGGTTGCGGCAATCACACAGCTAATTTTAATTTCCGAGGTAGAGATCATCTGAATATTAACTCCAGCCTCAGCCAGTGCCGAGAACATTTTGGCCGCAACTCCCGGACGACCGATCATCCCAACTCCAATAATGCTGATTTTGGCAACATTGGAGTCAATAGTAACTGAGCTTGCGCCAATCTCTAGGCTACGGGTGACTAATTCCGCTAGCTGCAATTGATTTTGAGGAATCGTAAAGGCTATATCATTAACACCCTCAGTTTCTTGCACCGCTTGGATGATCAAGTCCACATTTACGCCTTGCTCAGCAAGGGGCTTGAACAATTGCGAGGCGATCCCCGGACGATCAGGGATTTGCAAGAGGGCAATTTTGACTTGATCGTAATCAATGGAAACGTTTTCCACAAAACGATTTACTTCTAATGTTTTCAAATCGCCTGTCCCAATGCGGGGTGAGGTAATTACTGTCCCGGGATCATCGAGCCAACTCGATCGCACACACATTTTTACGCCAAAGTTCCGCGCAATTTCGACCGATCGCGGATGCAAGACCTTTGCACCTAAGCTAGCCAGCTCTAACATTTCATCGCAAGTAATCTCATCGAGCATTTGCGCCTTGGGGACAATGCGGGGATCGGTGGTGAGAATTCCCGGAACATCGGTATAAATCTCACAAACATCTGCCTCAATCGCCGCCGCGATCGCCACTGCTGAAGTATCCGAGCCACCCCGTCCTAAGGTCGTGATTTCTGTACTTGGTAAACCTGTTGCTGCATCAATCGCCACCCCTTGGAAACCTGCGATCACCACAACCTTACCCCGAGCCAACTCTGATTTAATTTGGTCGGGTTCTACATACAAAATTCTGGCGCGAGTATGGTTTGGCTCGGTGACTACCCGTACTTGCGAACCGTTCATGGCGATCGCAGGTTGACCCACTGCTTGCAGAGCCATACTCAACAAAGCGATCGTTACCTGTTCACCCGTTGCCAAGAGCAGATCAGTCTCACGCTCTTTAGCAGCAATTTCTTCAAGGGTTTGGGCATGGGTTGCGGATACAGATTCCGCAAGGGCAACCAGACCATCCGTGGTTTTGCCCATCGCCGACACTACAACTACGACTTGATTACCCGCATCAACTGTCCGCTTAATGCGATCGCGTACTGCTTTAATGCGATCGGCATCGGCTACGGAGGAGCCACCATATTTTTGAACTATTAGCGCCATTCGTGGGGAAATTTTGTAAACCTGAGAGAATTTCTGAAGATGTTCTGCCCAATAACCGAAGTCCAGTCAACTCACTCAAGTTAACTAATTCAAGTCAAAGCATTACAGCTTATCTATAATACATTTCATCTAGGCGATCGCCATACAAGGTCTTTACCTAAAAGATAAGTGACGGTGTTTTGCACCGCCACTTATCTTTTGGGCTGATTACTTTTTTCAAAGTAGCAATCTATACATTTGGGACATTGTTAAAAGTTTTTTGCGATACATTGCGATCGCGCTAATTGCCAAGTATTGTTAAGATAATCCGTAAATTTGCTCTGATGGTATTATTGCCAAGTCAGGAGTGAACGTGTACTTAACAAGGAACTGTCTTTTATGCAAACGGGGTCTGTTTCTCCACTGGTTCTGATCATTTTGGACGGCTGGGGATATAGAGAAGAAACCGAGGGCAATGCGATCGCCGCAGCAAATACTCCTGTCATAGATAGTCTGTGGAGTACTTACCCCAAAACTCTCCTCCAAGCCTCTGGCAAGGATGTCGGCTTACCCAAAGGTCAAATGGGCAACTCAGAAGTTGGTCATTTGAATATTGGCGCAGGTCGAGTCGTCCCCCAAGAATTAGTTAGAATTTCTGATGCTGTAGATGATGGCTCACTATTAGCCAATCCTGCACTAGTCAATGTTTGCGACCAAGTCAAAGCTAATAATGGCAAGTTACACCTAATTGGGCTTTGCTCTGACGGTGGTGTACATTCTCATATCGAGCATTTATTAGGTTTGATCGACTTAGCAAAGGCTCAGGGTATCCAAGATGTCTGTATCCATGCCATTACTGATGGTCGCGACACCTTGCCCCAGTCTGGAATTAACTTTATTAAGTTATTGCAAGCATATCTTCATAAAACTGGCACTGGGCGCATCGTTACTATTAGCGGTCGCTATTTTGTGATGGATCGTGACAAGCGTTGGGATCGAGTCCAAAAAGCCTATGAAGTCTTGACTAATGATCAAATCACAACTGAGCTAACTTCAGCAGTCGATGTGCTAGCTGCGGCTTATCAGGAAAAAATCACCGATGAGTTTTTGCCGCCAACAAGAATTGCTCATGGTGCGGTCGCTGCAGGTGATGGTGTCATTTGCTTTAATTTCCGACCCGATCGCTCCCGTGAGATCACTCAAGCATTTGTATCTCCAAACTTCACGGGATTTGAACGTGAGCGCATAGAGCCTCTTGCCTATGCCACCTTCACCCAGTACGACAGTTCACTATCGATCCCTGTTGCCTTCTTGCCCCAAAACTTGACTAATCTCCTAGGTCCAGTTGTAGCCAGTCATGGACTTAAGCAATTACGTCTAGCCGAAACTGAAAAATATGCCCATGTCACATATTTCTTTGATGGTGGTATGGAAGAAGCCAGCGAAGGTGATGATCGTATATTGGTCAATAGTCCAAGGGTATCGACCTATGACCAAGAGCCAGCTATGTCGGCAACTGAAGTAACCAGAATTGCTTCAGAGGCGATCGCCAAGCGGATTTATTCGCTGATCGTGATCAATTACGCGAATCCTGACATGGTTGGACATACTGGTAACTTTGAAGCAACCATCAAGGCTCTGGAACATGTAGATCGATGTTTGGGCAATCTCCTGTCTAGTATCGCGAATGCAGGTGGCACAGCTCTGATTACCGCCGATCATGGTAATGCGGAATGTATGTGGGATGAAGATGGCAATCCTTGGACAGCCCATTCCAGCAACCCTGTACCATTTATTCTGGTTGAGGGCGAAGGACGCAAGATTCATGGTCATGGTGCAGATGTCAAGCTCAAGCCCACAGGTGGTCGCCTTGCGGACATTGCACCAACTATTCTAGAAATCCTCCAAATTCCCAAACCTCCAGAAATGACTGGATTGTCTCTCTTGGAGCCAGCCAATTATGAAGTCAAAAAACTCAAAACACCAGTAAAAATCGGTAAATAACAAACAAGGGGCACAAATTGCCCCTTGTTTGTTATTTGGCAACTATAGCAATCCTAAATGGTATGTGGAAGCGCAACCCGAAGGGTTGCGCTTCCACATATATAAGAAGGCGAAAGCTGCAATACATCTATTTTCATTTTTAGGATGCAGAATATTAAGAGGCGATGAGCATGGCTGATCGTCTTATTTGTTTTTAACGAATTTTCTAAGCAAGCGTAAAACGGAAAAAATTATAAAGCGATTTTTTCGTTTTACACCATGTGCGTGACACACGCGCACATGGCTATATCAAACTCACGTTGTTTTTAAGGATATTTCAAGGGATTACAGCAATGTCAAAACTTACAAGGCGCGAGTTTATCGCCGTTAGTAGCCTAACTGCTGGATTTGCGATCGCTGTTCAGCCCATTTCCGCGAAAGTAATTACCACCACTAGTAAGGGGCTAATTGCAGGAGAAGTGAAAATCCCTGTCAGTGATGGCACGATTCCCGCCTATCGAGCACAACCCGCCAGAGGAAAAAATTTCCCCGTAATTTTAGTAATCCAAGAAATTTTTGGTGTTCATGCTCATATTCAAGATGTATGTCGTCGTCTAGCCAAATTAGGATATTTAGCGATCGCCCCCGAATTGTTTTATCGCCAAGGCGACGTATCAAAACTCGCCGATATTGCTCAAATTAGACCGATTGTGAGCAAGGTTCCTGATGCTCAGGTATTTGCTGACCTTGACGCAACCGTAGAATGGGCAGCCAAATCTGCACAGGGCGATATTCAAAAGTTGGGGATTACAGGATTCTGCTGGGGTGGCAGGATTACATGGCTCTATGCAGCCCATAATCCTAAGGTCAAGGCTGGTGTAGCTTGGTATGGCAAACTGGTGGGTGAATCGACAGAACTCACACCAAAGCATCCGATTGATATCGCCAAAAATTTACAAGTGCCAATTTTAGGACTTTATGGTGGTAAGGATACAGGTATTCCCCTAGAGACAGTTGAGCAAATGCGCGAGCAACTTAAGGGTTGCAGTGTTACCTCCGAAATCGTTGTCTATCCTGAAGCTCCCCATGCTTTTAATGCTGATTATCGCCCCTCCTACCGCCAAAAAGAAGCCGAAGATGGCTGGAAACGATTGAAAGCTTGGTTTAAGAAAAACGGAGTTTAAATGTGCATAGAGGATTGGCGTAGCCAATTCTCTATCAAACTTTAGAAGTAAAAGCCCTACTTCTGGACTTTGTAAAATTTATAAGCTTAACCAGACTTGGCATAAAAAAAGAACGCTATGCGTTCTTTTTTTATGCCAACTAGCTGTACGGCTCTTGCGGATAAAAAATGTTCCACCAAAGTTGATCTAGCTTCGACTTCGCTCAGCTAACGTTGGCTGAGCGGAGTCGAAGCCACAGGTACTTTAAGTAATAGCAAGTCTCTAATTACGAGAAAGTCTTATCGCATATACAAATCTCGTGAAGTACGGGGTTGTACCCAAGCCATAGGCTTGGGTACAACCCTATGTAACTCGCCTACTTGAAAAGCGCTATATTATGTAAAGGAATATAAAGTATTGTAAACAAATTGTAATTTTCAGATGCAAAACAAAGTTGTTGTCGTTGTCGGTGCAACAGGTGGGATTGGTTCAGCGCTTGTACCGAAATTAGCAGAAGCAGGTGCAAAATTAGTTCTCGTAGCCAGAGATATCCATAAATTAGAGGAACTCGTTAACAATCTCGAAGATGATTACGATGCTGAAGCGATCGCTATTCCTACAGATATTACGAAATATGCTCAAGTTGAAGGAATGGTGCGACAGGCGATCGCGCAGTTTGGACAGATTGATGTCTTAGTTAATGCCGCAGGTGCAGGTATTCTCAAACAATTCAATCGCATTGAGCCACAGGAACTTGATTACCTACTCGATCTCAATCTCAAAGGGAATTTTTATACGAGTCAGTTAGTTGCTAATGCGATGAAGGATCGCAAGATTGGACATATCTGTAATGTGATTGGCATTTTGGGTAAACATCCGATGGCAATGGCAGCCGCCTATTGTGCTTCTAAATTTGGAGCCGTTGGCTTTAGCAAATGTATGGCGGATGAGTTACGTCGCTTTGGAATTAAGGTAACTCTGTTTTATTTTGGGGGAATTGATTCGCCATTTTGGGATAATGTCAGTCTCAAAGTCGATCGCAGCAAAATGCTGACTCCCGAAACTGCGGCAAATGCAATTATGTTTGCCCTCTCGGCAGATCCTCAAGCTGTACCGATGGAAATCAATATTCAACCTGAAAGTCATTTATTCTTTTAAACACGTCAGTTCTTAAGCTTATAAATTTTACAATCCCATAAGTAAAAGTCTTGCTAAGCAAGGCTTTTACTTGAGAGAGCGTTAGCTATGCCAACCCTCTCTCACATCCTGTTTCTCGAAATCCCCTTAAGAAAGAATTGGTGCAATGCGCCGATTCTTTCTTAAGGGGATATTTGTTGCAAATTGCTGAGAAGTATTTCTATCTCGCCTAAATCACATTTAATGATAGATAGCCACTTTTTCTGGGGAAACCAGTCCTATAGCTTGGAGTTTGGAGAGCAAAATGAAAAAGCGACATCTATATATATTAACGATATTCATCACGATCGCCTCCTGTGGTGCAGCAATCAAAGCAGCAGAAGTATTTCAATCACGCACCGTCAAAATACCTAGTCCTGCGGAAATGTCAAAACTAGCGGACTCCTTCAGTGCCCAAGAAATTTCCCAACTGGAAATCGATGATGTCCTTCGCGATCGCCTCCGCTTCGATCCACAGTGGCAAGAAATCGTTCAAGCTATCCGCCAAGATATTATCGTTGCCAAATGGGGAAAAGATCCTGTCGCCAATCCCGCATGGAAAAAGTACGGAGCTAAAGCATATCCATTGCTGAGCTATTATGCGCGTTCCCGTGATGAAACTAGACAGAAGTATGGTATTGAAGGTATTCGCAATCTTGGTAAACCCTATACGACCATATGGCTCCGTGAACAAATTCAACGCCGCTTGACCTATCCTAGTTTGTACGAAATCGCTCCCTATGTCTCCGAGGATAAAAGTAAAGACTGGGAGAAAGATTTCGGATTAGATGATCCTCAAGTCCGCAAAGAGCTAATCAGTCTCGCCAAAGCTAATCTCGAACCCAAAAATTCTCCGCAATATTATAGTCAATTCAACTTGGAGTTTTTGACGAGACTCCTAGGCTATGAAGCCGTATATGGTAAATCCCCATACGAAAAAGATAAGAACTTCGCAGGTTTATCGGAATGGGTAAACTATGAGCAGTTATCAAAACCGACAGATAGTCAAATCAAGGCGGCGATCGCACTCTATCAAAAACTACCGAGTGATGCTCAGGAATATATCTTGGTCGAGCGACTTGGAGCGATTAAAGCGGGAGAAATTAGTCCCTTTGGTCGTGCCTTCTTCCGTTCTTTGATTAATGAACCAAATTCTAATGATCGGATTTGGGCGATCTCTGAACTAGATCGTCATGGGGATGCTCAAGGGACAGAACTCCTTCAAAATATTTTGAACAACGACCTATCCCAGCTTCATTCCCTCTCCAAGATCGTTAGTTATGAGAATTTCGCGAGTAAAGGTGATTATGCTTATTACCTACTCTTAGGGATGGTGACAAAATATCCGCAATCCAAATTTGTGATCGCCTGTCGTGAGTATGGAGATTTAACAGGACGCTCCTATTTTGATGGTGAGCCGCGTAGTCAAGACATCCTCTCGCGTAATGCTAACCGCACAGAGAAAGAACGCCTCAACGCATGGCAGGACTGGCTCAAGAAATATCCTAATCATTCTGGAGCCGATGATGCTAACTATTTCCTCGCCCTCAGTCTCCAAAACAACAATGACATTGTGGGAGCAATGAGACTGTGGATCAAAATCATGGTGCAATCCATGGGCGATCGCGATGCTCTCTATCTCGCTTTCCCCCATGTGCGGACTCTCCTCGATGTGGGACTGTCTATCGAACAAATGCAAACCCTCTTGCAAGAACCAGATAATCAACCCCTTGCACCACTGCTGCAATATGCGATCGCCATTCAATATGCGCGATCGCACAATTATGCGAAAGCCTTAGAAACCACTGCCAACTTAAATTTAGATACAATTCCCGACCGCATCCTCGAAGAATACTATTATCCTCAAGGTCGCTGGTGGCGTGAGGATAATCGAGTGGTTGATTTTAAGAAAGAAGCGCAATCACTCCTGAGTGAACAAAAACTACGCTGGCAAAAACTGCGCCAATGGCAAATCGAAAATACTCCCGAATCTCGCTACCAAATCGCTTCGGATTGGGCAGGAATGGGCGGATGGAAAAATGGCTATCTACCAATCTGGGATGGATTTCGCGCCTATCGCATCCCTACGGACTGGGAATGTGATAAGTGGTGGGTATGCGATGAATCCAAACGCAGTAGCTCTGAGATTTTGGCTAAATATCAAGGCGGTAGTCAAAATGCGATCGCCCTTTCCCTCTATCAAAATTTACTCGACGACAAAAATCTCTCTCCTGCGATTCGTGAAAAATCTTTGTATATGCTTGCCATGACCCTACTTGCCCAGTGGGAAAACCACACTTTCGCAGAAACCCAACGTATCCATCCCCCCGCAGGATTGAGTGCTAGTGGACAATATCGCCAACTCAGCAGTAGACGTAGGCTTTGTTGCATGAATAAAAAGAAGCCAAAAGATGGAGGATCTTAGAAAATTAACGAACAACAGGAGAGGAGAGAGGTTTAGCCAGTTGAATCATGCGATTAAGAGCAGCACATTTGATGAACAACTCAACCGCCTGATTGTCAAATTTACGAGAACATAAAGTAGCACCAAAGATTTTTTTGAAACGAAACATCGTAGTTTCTGCCAAAGAGCGCCGATGATAACCTGAGTCACGTTTCCATTTTTTACGCCCATGTTTACGGATATAACGGAGATTTTGGTCACGCGGATGTGGTGGAGCATTGGTATTGCCATGCTGCCAGATTTTGGCATCTTTGCGCGGAGGAATCACGGCTTTAGCACCATGTTGGGCAATCTCGTCATAACAATGACGATGGTCATAAGCTCCATCTGCGGAAACTTGAGCAATTTCAGCATCAATCGCATCGAGAATATCGGCGAGTACTTCTCCATCGTGGCAATCATTCGTGGTGACGACCGCAGCCAGTATTTCTCCTGTTGATTCATCGGCTCCTAGGTGTAATTTGCGCCATGTCCGTCTCTTACTAATTCCATGCTGCCGTGTTTTCCATTCCCCTTCGCCGTATACTTTGATCCCTGTCGAATCAACTACTACATGCACTGCTCCCTGTTTCGGGATTACTGGTAAGGTCACACTTAAACTTGCTGTCCGTCTTGACACGGTGCTGTGGTCTGGTACTGGTAAATCTATTCCCATCAAGGCAAATATTGACTCTAACAGTCCTTGCGTTTGTCTTCCTGCTTGCTGATATACCGCTTTGACCGTGATAAATGTCGCTATTGCTATATCACTGTAATCTTTGGAAGCTCCCCGTTTGCCACTTAATGTTTGATTTAACCATCCTTCAATTACTTCTTCGCTCATCCAAAAAGTCAGGCTTCCTCTTTGTTTTAGCCCTGCGTTATACTCTGTCCAGTTGCGGATCTCATGTTTCTGTGTCATTTGCTGGGACTCCATCTCCTGATTTTTATCTAATTTACCTTCTCTTCCCCTTTTTATGCAACAACGCCGTAGACGTAGCTACTCTTATCAAGATTACGAACAACGGGAAAAGAGTATGCTCTCTGACTACCAGCGACGAATCGATAGCATTATCACCGAGTTACAGGTCAAATTTCCTCAAAGTCCTTATATCGATGATTTACTATTTTCTAGCTTCTTTCTCAGTGAGCAACCCAGCTATTTACAAAGGCTACTAGAGAGATATCCTAACAGCGATCGCGCTGCTGAAGCCAGATTTCTGTTAGACCTAAAGAAATAAAGAGAGGGTGGCTCAGCCACCCTCTCTCTTTTAGAAAAACAGATAATGGTGAGAATTCTTTCTAAACTATTGCGAGTTCTCTCAAAACGTGATAGAACGAAATGATGAGTTTATTCCATCATAAGCAAATGTATGAGGAAACAAACTAATCAAATCAATCAATCATTATTATCTCTTTGGTTCCCATAATATGAGTATAGATCTACCTGTAAGTCTACAGCCAGATGGTTTTGGCGCGTCTTTACAAGCTTTGCAATCCCATTTGCAAGGTTTCCTCGCAGAATATGAAGATAAAGTCGCTCAAGCCCGCGCTCAACTCGCTCACGTTGAAGCCCTCCTTGGCAGCCTCCCTGCCGAAGCTCCTAAAGCCAAAGGTAAAAAGAAAGAAGCTGTAGTTGCTCCTCCTGTTGTAGTTGCTCCCGTAATTGCTGAAGTTCCCAAAGCCGCCCCTACCAAAGGTCGTAAACCCAAAGCCGCCGCTAAACCTGAAGCAGCTCCTGCCGCCACACCTGCTGCTAAAGGAAAAGGAAGAGGACATCGTCGGGGTTCATTGACAACTCGTCCTGCTTACGAAGGACTAACCCTGACAGAATCGATCGAAAAGATTTTGAATGAGCGCCAAGGACA
Organism: Pseudanabaena yagii GIHE-NHR1; assembly: GCF_012863495.1. Lineage (NCBI taxonomy): Bacteria > Bacillati > Cyanobacteriota > Cyanophyceae > Pseudanabaenales > Pseudanabaenaceae > Pseudanabaena > Pseudanabaena yagii. Next base: position 434,448 of record NZ_JAAVJL010000001.1, on the reverse strand, counting down.
AGCAGTTAATGCAGATGATGTAGTCAATATCCTTTATGGAGATCTCCCTGAAACTGTTTTCCGTGTAGCCAAAGAACGTGTCACTAAGAACCTATCGAAGGGTAAAGGTGAAAATAGATGGAAGCGTGTTCCTAATCAGCTCGGTTACTACACACTTTCCCTCGAAAGTTTGAAAACAGTTCCTACATCAACCATCAAGAGAGGTAGAGGTGCGGCTAAGGCTGCGGCTCCTGCGGCTAAGGTAGAGAAAGCTCCTAAAGCTGCTGCCAAGGCTCCTAAAGCTGCTGCCAAGGCTCCTAAAGCTGCTGCCAAGGCTACCAAGGCTCCTAAAGCTACTGCTAAAGCTGCTGCACCTAAGACTCCTGCTAAAGCAAAAAAGTCTGAGGCTGCGGCATCCAAAGCTGCTCAGCCCAAAAAATCTGGTCGTTCTAGCTCCTTGGCTTTCCGTCCTCTTTATCAAGGTAATACTTTAACCGATGCGATTGAGAAGGTTTTACAAGAGCGTAAGGGTGAGTTCGTTAATGCTGATAGCGTCGTCAAGGCTTTGTATGGCGATCTTTCGGTTGAGAATTTCCGCCAAGCCAAGGATCGTGTTACCAAAAACCTGTCTAAGGGCAAGCTAGATGGTAAGTGGGAAAGAGTTCCTAATCAGCTAGGTTATTACACCTTGTCGATGTCTGCGGTTAAGGCATAAAACCTTTATCCAGAGATAGCAATATAAATTTTGCTTAAACCCAAATAAAGGCAACGCATCGCGTTGCCTTTATTTATTGGAAGCTGTTTTTTAATGTCATTTCTGGTTAAGCTGGCAAATTTTCAAAGCCCAAAAGTAAAAGCCTTGCTAAGCAAGGCTTTTACTTTTGGGCTTTGAGAGAGGGTTTGCGTAGCAAACCCTCTCTCAAAGTTTCAAATTATCTCGAACTTGCGTTAATTATAAAAAAGCTCTCTTTGCGAGCTTTTTTGCTTGTATTGTGCGTATTGATGCTTTAGAATATCCAACGGGAGAGATGGCAGAGTGGTCGAATGCGTTCGACTTGAAATCGAATGTTGTGAAAGCAACCGAGGGTTCGAATCCCTCTCTCTCCGTAAATAAACAAAAAAAGCTACCGTCAGGTAGCTTTTTTTGTAATGAAGTATTGCTAGGAATGCCCTTTTGTTTTAGTCATTTTCGATCGCTTGTTTAACCATTACCTTATCCTCAGCGATCGGTAATAATACAGGTGACTCTTGCCCTGCTTGTAGATGTGGATGACTAGGGTTAGCATTTTGAGGCTTACGGGAAGTGCGCCAATCAATGAACTTGGCTTTTAGGAAACGAAATGCGGGTGGTGCGCCAAACCACAGGACAACTGCACTTAAAATGATAGAGCTAATTTTCACAACTCCAGATACTAGGGTTTCAAGGGGAATTAGCGTGCCTGCATAGTAGGCAACACCTGTAGTAACTACACCCCAAACCAAAGCACCTGTAGCGTTAAAAAAGAGGAACCTTGAGTAGGACATCCCCGACAGCCCTGCCATTGGACCTGCAAAAATCCTCAAGATGGCGATAAACCTTCCAAAGAAAACTGCGCGATCGGCACTACCACGGAATTTTTCACGGGCGATCGCAATCTCATCGGTGGGCATCCGAAATAATTTACCGATTTTTTCTAGAACTGGTAAACCACCCCAACGACCTAACCAATAGCCTGCACTATCTCCGAGGATTGCTCCTGCTACAGTACATAGCAAAACTAATGGATAGCGCAATTCACCATTTCCTGCTAGGAAGCCGCCTACCAGCGTAATCGTTTCCCCCGGTAATGGGATGCCAGCATTCTCAAGCATAATGCCCAAGAAAACGATCCAGTATCCATACTGTTGCGTCCATTCTTGAATAATTTCTAGCGAAAAAAACTCAAAATGCATGAGTTGTAACTCAAAGTCTAGTGGGCTAAATTTGTATATAAAAAATTGTTACTTTTTGTATCATTATAGGCGCTTGTCCGTCAAAAAACAGACCTATACGTCAGCCCTTAGACTGGATTTTCAGCTAGCGCAGGTAAAGATACTACTAACTATAGATTAATCGAGATGGCGTTTACAGGACAAGCCGCTATACATTGTTCGCAAACTACACATCGCGATCGCGTAAAGGTGAGTTGAAAGCTCTTAGGATCGAGGGTCAGAGCTTCAGTGGGGCATACACCAGTGCATAAGCCACAGTCAACACAGGCAGTATCGTCAATTACAATTTCGCGCCCATGTAATGAAACCTCGATATCTTGCGATCGCATCCATTCGATGGCTTCTTCGAGCTGGTCGATATCCCCTGATAGCTCTAGTACCATCTTGCCGACTTTATTGGGAGCCACTTGAGCGCGGATGATATTTGCTGCAATATTAAAATCTTTGGCAAGCCGATAGGTGAGGGGAATGTTGATCGCCCGTTTAGGGAAGGTGAGATTAACTCTTTTTTTCATAGTTGGTATTTTTGGGGTATTACCCGCCCTAATCAATCAGCAATACTAATTATGAAACTAATGCTGGGATTTTTATCATCGAAAATATCGAAAGGATCTGTTTCCCGCCTGAAGGTCTGGAAACAAATACTAGAGAGGCGGTGCGAAGCACCGCTTCTCTAGTTGATAAATAAATAGTCAAACAGGACAAAAGCTGATAAACTCACGGAGACTTTTTTGCTTGCTGAAATGGACTAGCAGATAGGGATATGGGCAAAATATTTATTTCCGCAGGTCATAGCGTTTTTGAAGGTTCGTTCCGCGATCTCAGTGAAGGAGTTGGCGGCATAATCGAAATGGCTGAATTGGTAGCTACTAGAGATCTATTAATTGCTGAATTACGATCGCGGGGGATTGCGATCGCTGTACCTAGTGATGACCTGACCTTAGAAGAGACGATCGCATGGATTAATTCAAGGGCAACTAGTCAAGATGTGGCTCTATCCCTCAATCTCGATACAGTTACTTCACCAGAATTACGAGGAGCCACAACCTATTACATCGCCAATAATACGATTCGCAAACGTCAAGCGGAAATTATTACCAATGCCTTAACAAAGCGTGTTCCTGAAATTACTAATCGAGGCGCAAAAGCGGACACGATCGCTAGTATTGGCAATTTGAGCTTTTGTCGCCAAATTGTCATTCCTTCAATTTTGTTGGAATTAGTTTTTGCAAATACTTCACAGGATCGCCTACTAATGCAAACAAGGCGGCGGGACTATGCGATCGGTATTGCCGATGGCTTACAGGCATGGATTAATGAAACGGCAACTACGATTCCTGTATTCACTCCCGCAAACCGTATCCCCGTCACTAAGCCTGTTACCTATCCAGAAATTAATATCAATCTCAATGGACAGAGTTATGAAGAAAAGGGGATTTTAGTTGCAGGCAATGTCTTAGTTCCAGCCGATTTAGTCGATCGCCTCGGTTTCGATCTGAGTCAAATTCCTTTAACCTGTCGTCTGCGCTATCAAAGTATTGTCTATGTACAGGCGATCGCCCTACGTGAACTGAATACTTCTGTATCTTGGGATAGCACCACCCGCACCCTCTATCTAAAAACGATTTTTAAGGTATTCACGGGGCAAATTGATCAGATCATGGGTGTGGGTAATGCCTCTGAAGTGCAGTTGCTGATGTTCCTAAAAAATAATAATGAGACTGCCCTCACAAACTATGGCGATTTACCACATATATATCGTGAGGAAGCAGAGATTGAAGGCGTAAATCATGATATTGCCTTTTGTCAAATGTGTATTGAGACAGGATTTCTCCGATTTGGTAGAGGTATTGAACCTGAACAAAATAACTTCGCGAGTCTTGGTGCTGCACCTTCAGCAAGTGCAACGGCTAAAATATCAGGAGCGAGTTTTGCCGATCAGCGCACAGGTGTAAGAGCGCATATCCAACATCTCAAAGCCTATGCGAGCAATGCTCCTCTATTTCAACCTGTTGTTGCACCGAGATTCCATTTAGTGGCGCGAGGCGTTGCCCCAGTCTTAAGTCAACTCACAGGACGCTGGGCGATCGATCCTCTCTACGATCGCAAAATCCTCGCCCTCATTCGTCGTCTCTATGAATCTGCAGGCATTTTCTAATTGCCCAAAGAGAGTTGCGGTGCTCTGCACCGCAACTCTCTTTGGGATTTTATGTCCTGATATACTTTTGGTGGTAGCTATATCTAAAATGTTAGGCTACAGCGATAAGATTGATGTACGCATTTACGGACTTATATGACAGTTCAATTAGCGGTACGGCAGCTAGAGATTCCTGAAGGTCAAAGATTACGCCTACACGATCTTAGCTGGCAAGAATTTGAATCAATTCTGGGAGAGCTTGGCGAACATCGTGCTTCTCGAATAGCTTATTTTGATGGAATATTAGAGGTAAGGATGCCTTTACCAGAGCATGAAGTTGACAAAGAGTTGATTGGGGATATTGTCAAACTGATTTTAGATACTCTTGGTGTCGAGTTTGAATGCTTTGGCTAAACTACATTTAAACGTCAGGATATGAAAAGTGGTATTGAGCCTGATACCTGCTTCTATATCGCCAATCATTACAAAATGGTAGGTAAACGGAGACTCGATCTAAATGTCGATCCACCACCTGACTTATCTATAGAAATAGATGTAACTTCGATTACTCAGTTAAAAGCTTATGAAGCTTTACAAGTTAAAGAGCTATGGTGCTACAGCGATAGCCAATTATTGATTTACATTTTGCAAGGTGATCGCTACATCGCCACCGCAATGAGTCCCACCTTCCCAAATCTAAAAATTACCGAAGCAATTCCCCAGTTTGTAGCGATCGCTCTTCACCAAGGTCGAAGTGTCGCTATGAGAGCTTGTCGGCAATGGTTGCAAGATGTGGTTTAAGAAAACCCTACTCAATCTAATAGCCATGCAAATAAATCTTTGACTGTAAGTTGTAAGCCATTAGCAAAATCTGGAACGGGAAGAATTGCCTCTGGTTCGTCAAAAACTTCGATTTCTTGTTTTTGCTGATAGACAAATACCGTTTTTTCATCTGGATCGATTAGCCAACCCATTTGTGTGCCGTGCTTTAGGCAATGCAGAATATTTTTGGTTACTTTAGTTTGACTTTGATCGGGTGAGAGGATTTCTATTGTCCAATCTGGTGCGATCGCAAAAGTATTAGAGACCTCACCATTAGCTTCACGGGGAATTCTCTCCCATTTGAAAACAGTAATATCGGGCACTGTTGAACGACCACCAAAGGTACAACGCAATTCAGGATAAGCACGACCAATCCGATGCGGTTTCAAGATTCGATTAATCTCTGGGACAAGTTCGCCTTGCAATGTACTATGTTTTCCCTGTTGCCTTGGCTTTTGGATGATTTGATTGTCAATATATTCACTAGCAGGCTTAGTCTCAGGCAGTTGTAAAAAATCCTGTAGCGTGAGTTGTGACTGATTGGCTGGGAATGTACTTTTCATATTTGAGTCCCACAGGTTATTAAGAGGGATTGTGCATAGCACAATCCCTCTTATTTATTTTTTGCAGAAGCGATCGCCTCAATTAGAGCCTTGGTTTCGGCAGCTCCTTCCGACTTTTTGAATTGCCAAGGATAGGGGATTTTGCCACTTAGCAACATCCGAATACCGACGGGAAAAATACCCAGCAATGCTTTTAAATCTTTGAAATCGTCACTGACTAGTCGTACCGCAAATTTACTTTCATCGATCCAACCATCTTCTTTGACTAAATCGAGCAGAGTGTGGCGATGACGCTGTGGCATGGATTCTGGTAGATCACGATTAGCGAGAATCTCATGCTTGATTTGGGAAATCCGATCTAGGGGTTGCACTTCTACTGGACAAACTTCATTGCAGTTATAGCAGCGCGTGCAGTCCCAAACAAAGCCCGACTCATTATATTTTTCGACTCGTTCCTCAGTGCGATCGTCACGATTATCTGCCATGACGCGATATGCCTTAGCTAGGGCATGGGGACCCACAAAGCGATCGCTGACTGCTGCGGAGTTACATTCGGAATAGCAGGAACCGCAGAGAATACAGTTAGCGGCGGCTTGGAGTTTGGCGCGTTGAGCAGGGGTTTGCAGATATTCAGTTTTGCTAATTTGTCGTGATGCGGTGGAGACATAGGGATCGACTTTGTGGAGGTTATCCCAAAACTTGGTCATGTCCACGATTAAGTCCTTAATCACAGGCAGATTTTGCATCGGCTCAATTACCAATTCCGTATCATGCTCTCCCATCACTTCACTAATATGTTTCTGACAAGCCAAGCCTGATCGCCCATTAATTCGCATTGCACAGGAACCACAGATCGCATTGCGACAGTTACGCCGAAAACCAACGGAGCCATCCTGTTCACTTTGAATCCTAATCAATACATCTAATACTGTAGTGCGAGTTGGATCGGCTTCAATTTCAAAGGTTTGATAGGTAGGTTCGCTAGTACGTGATGGTTGGCGGTGAAGCTTGACGGTAATATTCATAGATATATGCGATCGGGCTTTGAGCATTAAGTTTAACTTTAACGCAATGTTTGATAGATGGTGTGATTAACTGAAGAGACTTCAATTCTGAAAATATAAAGTTTCTACCTGATATAATTTTGAAATAATTGAGTATATAGCAGTCCTAAATCATTTATGAGAAAAATAGGGCTTCGACTTCGCTCAGCCATCGTATCCCGATGGCTGAGCGAAGTCGAAGTCTCTCTCAACTCATTTAGGGGCGTTGCATAAATGAGGGATGAATGAGTAAATATTAAAGATAACGAGTTTAAGCAATGAAAAACAATGAAATGTCCAAAGTGTGGTTCAACACATATTCGTAAAAATGGGAAACGAGGAGACAAACAAAATCATATTTGCGCTGATTGCGGTCGTCAGTTCATTGATCATTACTCAGTGCTGGGATATTCCCAAGATGTCAAAAAAATATGCCTAAAAATGTACTGCAACGGCATGGGATTTAGACAAATTGAGAGATGTACCGATGTTAGTCACAACTCAGTCATCAACTGGGTTAAGGAAGCAGCCAAGCAATTACCAGAACATCCACCGATTGAGACTATTCCTGATGTTGGTGAACTGGATGAACTCCAGACTTTTGTTGGGTCAAAAAAAACTTGATTTGGCTATGGACTGCGGTGAATCATTTTAGCCAAGGTATCTTGGCTTGGGTATTAGGGGATAGGAGTAGCAAAACCTTTGAACCTCTATGGACATTGATTAAGGTTTGGCAATGCTATTTCTGGGTTACCGATGGCTACTGTGTCTACAAAATGTTTATCAACTCGGAAGATCAAATTATTAGCAAAACCTACATGACCAGAGTTGAGGGTGAAAATACGAGACTGAGACATTATCTTGCCAGATTGCATCGCAAAACTTTATGTTATTCAAAATCTGAACAAATGTTGCGGTATTCAATTCGTCTGTTAATTCATTATCTCAAGTACAAATCGATTCCCACCTTTTCTTGATTCATCCTTCATTTGTGCAACGCCACTGAGCATCAATCCAAATAATCATGCAGTGAGCCTAGGAAAATCAGTACGCCGCGCCGCAAAAACTAAACAAGCTTGAATATCAGCAAGCTCTAAATCAGGAAAATCTTCTAGAATTTCAGTAATACTTACATTTTCCGATAGCATTTCCAAAATATCAGTTACCCGAATTCGCATCCCACGAATACAAGGACGACCACCGCATTGCCCAGCAATTTGGGTGATACGATTTAGTAGACTATGTTTTAAGTTCATAGGTTTTTCTTTGAGCTGATCTACTTTAATCTTAACGCCAGTTGAAAATATTTGATGTGATTAAGTAATTGTAAAAAAACTCTCAATATCGATTATAGATATAGAAATATTGTCAAAGGAGCAACCACAATGACAGTCATAACTACTCCCTCCCCTTTAAATACAGTCTACGAACAAGACTACCTAATGTGGTTAGAAATGACTAGCGAACAACTCCGCACAGGGAAATTAGAAAATCTAGACATTGAGAACCTTTTAGAAGAAATTGAATCAATGGCGCGAAAGGAAAAAGTTGCTTTAGAAAGTAACTTAGAAGTTTTATTGATGCACTTACTCAAATATCAATATCAAGTCAATAAACGTACTTCGAGTTGGCGATATACCATTGATGAACATCGTAGCCGCATTCTCAAAGCCCTAAAAGTAAGTCCCAGTCTAAAACCATACCTAAAACAAGTCTTTGATGACTGCTATCAAGAAGGTCGCAGAAAAGCCGCTATTGAAACAGGATTAAATATCTCTACTTTCCCAATGCGATCGCCTCTTAGCCAAGAAGAAACTCTAAATCCTGATTTTCTACCTGAATAAGTCAAATTGCGAAAAACTGCTCAACTGTCACAATCGGACAAGCAAAACTATCAACAAGACAGAGCAAATCGCGATCTATGTCAAAATATTAATAGTTAACTACAAGCTTATATTTACAAGCTAATTGGCAATGTCTGCAATTTCTATCAAAGTCCCCAAGCAAAAAGTCAGTAACCCTCCTTTACAGGTGCATACTCTGGGCGATCGCGTATTACGTCAGCCCGCTAAACGCATTAGTAAAGTCAACGACGAAATTCGGCAGATCATTGTCGATATGCTGATCACCATGTATAGCAACGATGGAATCGGACTAGCTGCACCTCAGGTGGGGATTAACAAACAACTACTCGTGATTGATATCGAACTCAAGGATGAGAGCAAACCACCTTTAGTGATGATCAATCCTGAAATTAAGGGTTCGGGTGGAGACTTGATCACTGGTGAAGAGGGATGTTTGAGCATTCCTGAAGTGTTTCTTGATGTTGTCCGTCCTGATCAAGTAGAAGTTTCCTATCGCGATGAAGATGGTAGACCTCAAAAGCTTGTAGCAAGTGGTTTGCTAGCAAGAGTAATTCAACATGAGATGGATCATTTGAATGGTGTATTATTTGTCGATCGCGTCAAAAATGCAGTTGCTCTCAACAAAGAATTAACCGCCCATGGTTTTGCTCCCAAGGATGTCCAAGCAATTAACTAAGATTAGGGATTTAATAAGGAACCAAATTTTTTGTGGTGCGGCTTCACCGCACCACAAAAAATCGGCTCCTTATTTGCATTTCCATTAAAGCAGCGCTCAGTGCTGCTTTAATCACAAATTAAGAGAATCTATTTATGCTGATCCAAAAATTGCTTGATTGTCCAGAGTTTATTGCGGGTGACTCGACTATATTGCGCGAATTATTACACCCTGATAAACAAGCGATCGATCTTCGCTATAGTCTTGCCCATGCAATTTTGCCAGTAGGAGAAACTTCGCAACCACATTCTCTTACTACTTCTGAGGTATATTACATCCTGAGCGGTATTGGCGAAATGTATATTGATGGGGAAGTATGTGCGATCGCATCAGGTGATGCCGTATATATTCCCCCCAATGCAAAGCAATTTCTCAAAAATATTGGCGATGAACCAATTGTATTTATCTGCATCGTCGATCCTGCTTGGCGAAAGGAAGATGAGACTATTTATGAATAGTTAGCGAACTACCATGCTTAAAACTGTTGTTGCTAGTAACCAAAAGCGACTGAGTTACGCACCATATGGATAATGCATATCTGTACCTGTGTCTTGGGAAATACAGTTTCAATCGCATTGGGAAACCCAGTTAAACTATTGAAGATTTAGCAGATTTTTCTAGCTGTTGCCATAGTTCTGCTAACTGCGAGTAAGCTTCTTTTGACGAAATTTCTCCATTAGTTTGAAGATTGTAAATAATGCTGACCCGCAAAGAAAACTCTTTCAAAACTGTATTAAACATAAGGTTTTCATTGTTCGCCTCCCCGTACTGTCGAGATCTTGGAAATAAGTGAGAAGTGTTTAACATAGTCTTTTAGTAGTAACACTACAGATAGAAATCATTTGGTATCTTTCTCGTGGAAACGTAGTTTTTTCGTGTAATCAATCAACCGCGCCAACCCAACTGCTGAATACGACATTAATACTGCATATAAATTTTGGATAGACCTGAAAGTTACTTATTGGTTACACAAAAGTTACAATCTCCTAAACATCATGATATCCTCACAAAAATCTATAGCAATGCTTGAGAATTAAGACACAGAGGGCGCTTAGCACCCTCTGTGTCTTAATGGACAGTACCAGCCCGAAAAACACTACCGATGACTTCCTCGATCGCAGGTTCATTTACCGATAAATCCAAGATTTCTAACTCGGCAAGAATCTGAGAAACTGCCTTTGTCAAATTTTCGCGTGGCACTAAAAAGCAAACCGCTTGACCATCGATATTCAGGATTTGACCATATTTCTGTAAATCATTGCGATCTCCTATTGGTTGAGCTAACTCCACCCGCACTTCTCGGTAGGGCGCAAAGTTATTATGCAAGCCATCCAGACTGCCATCATAGATCAGTCCCCCTTGATGGATCAGCAATACTCGTTTACACAAAGCCGTAATGTCTGCCATGTAGTGACTGGTTAACAAAATTGTGGCCTGATAGCGCTGATTATACTCCCGCAAAAATTCACGTACACTTGCTTGAGCATTGACATCTAGCCCCAAGGTCGGCTCATCCAAAAACAAAACCTGCGGTTGATGCAATAGCGCCGCTAGTAATTCTGCCTTCATGCGCTCACCGAGGGAAAGTTTCCGCATTGGTTGCGACAGTTTCCCTTCGAGAGATAGCATCTCGGTCAATTCGCCAACACGATGCTTAAATATTTTGTCGGGAATGTCATACACCGCCGCATTCATGCGTAATGAGTCCAGAGCTGGCAAATCCCAAATTAGTTGTTGTTTCTGCCCCATCACCAAGGTGATTTTTTGAAGAAAGCCTGCATCACGCCGAAAGGGGATATGCCCTGCGACTTGCACATTGCCCGATGATGGATGAATTAACCCCGTTAGCATTTTTAGCGTTGTGGTTTTGCCTGCACCATTTGGCCCTAAAAATCCCACCATTTCGCCAGAGGCGATCGCAAAGGAGATATCTTTAACAGCAGCGATCTCGCGATATTGACGATGCCAAAAATGCTTAAGAGTACCAAACAGTCCTGAATCCTTGACCGCAATATTGTAAATTTTGCTCAAACCTTCAACCGTAACCATCGCCATAGCACTCTAACCAAGATGCATTCTGATATACTGTCAACAATAACGATGCTTTTCATTGATATTGTTCATTGATCAGCTAGAGTTGGGTCAACAATTCTGTAAAGACGCAATCAAAAAACAGTTAATGTTGATTAGCTAATATTCTTAACCTTATCTCATTTTTAAGGTTTTAGAAATTTTATGATTGCAATAGTGATTGATCTTTGGAAATTGCATTAATTCTTTTGGGAGTTGAATGCTAGCAAAGATCTTGGCTAATGCACAACTGGAAAAGCAGGAAGGCAGTTATGGTAAAAGTCCTCGTAGTGGACGATAGTTCGATGGTGTTGGAGATGGTCTCGGCACATTTAAAACAGCATGGTCTAGAAGTTATAGAAGCCCATGATGGTGCTGACGCAGTTGAAAAACTTAAGGTTGTTACTCCCGATCTCGTTGTCACCGATGTGGTTATGCCTCGGATGAATGGCTACGAGTTATGCCGTTGGATCAAAAATAATGCCTCTACGAAAGATGTACCCGTAATTATGTGTACAACCAAAAGTGAGGAATTTGATAAGTACTGGGGTATGAAACAGGGGGCAGATGCTTACTTAACTAAGCCTTATCATCCACCTGAATTAATCAAAACTATTAAGCAGTTACTTAGTCAGGTCAAATAGATATAAAAAAGGGGGGCTAGCCCCCCTTTTTTATTTACGCCCCTTGAAGCGTAGTGATGCTTTTTGTTCGGGATCGATCCCTTCAAATGTGGGGGGCAGCCAAACTCGGACGATCAAGAGTAACGCTAGGGCAACTAAAAAGGCGCAAGTTGCTAATACCTGTTTCCATTCAACTTCTAGCAACCCTTTAACAATTACTTCCCGCAATACCGATACGATGGTTACTTCGACAGAAACCCCTATCGATACTCGTTGTTCTTGAAGGTAAATAATTAATAGCCGAAATAGTTCTACTAAGATGAGAATAAATAAAATATCAGCGGTAATTTCATGAAAGCGTAAGGTTGTAATTAATGATAAGAAAATCTCCTTAAGTTGCAACACCATGACGCAGAATAGCCCAATACATAGAGAAATAGCGATCGCGTCTTGGACTAGCTCTAAAGTGTGGACAATCCGATAACGTAAAGTATTTTTGTCTTGATTGGGATTGATTTGTTCATCAACAGGAGCATCAATGAGTTTATTTAACTGTTGCATATCTAGATTTCATCCACTAAAAAACATGGACTCAAATTAACATAGGCTGTATTTATAACACAATCATAATTTCATTAGTTTTTATAATGTCTAACATATTTTATCTAGGTTGTGCGGTTTGGGCTTTTAAGGGTTGGGTTGGTGATTTTTATCCAAAAGGAAGCCGTTCAACGGAATTTTTGCCACTTTATAGCGATCGCCTGATGACGGTGGAGGTAAATTCCACTTTTTATGTGATCCCCGATCGCCAAACCATCCAGCGTTGGGCAAAGGATACACCCACAGAATTTCGCTTTTGTCCAAAGTTTCCGAAACATTTCACCCATAATGGTTTGCTGATGCCTTATATCGAGCAAGCCTTCCAGTTTTTAGATTTGATATCGGGTTTTGGCGATCGATTAGGTGTGTCATTTATCCAGTTACCGCCCAGCTATAGCCCTGCAAATTTTACTGATCTCGAAAACTTCCTCAAAGCATTACCAACACAGGATTATCAAATCGCTTTAGAAGTACGTCATGCCGATTGGTTTAAACCAAATCATAGCGATCGCCTCAATCAGTTATTACAAAGTTTAGGGATCGGACGGGTATTACTAGATTCGCGCCCCATATATGATTTGCCCTTTGGTGATGAGATTGATCCTGCTTTATCGATCCCAGTCCAACAGGAGCGCGCAAACCCAATTTGCCTTTGCAACCTGTGGTGACAGCACCTTTTAGTATTGTGCGATTTATCAGTCATCCTGATCGCGATCTGAATATTCGCTTTTGGCAAGAATGGGAAACTTATTTACGAGCATGGCTCACACAGGGGACGCAAATATACTTCTTTATGCACTGCCCGATCGAAGAGCAATCGCCCCATAATGCAAGGTACTTTCAGGAAATGTTAGAAAAAGCAAATGTGCCAGTACCAGCATTGCCTTGGGATGCTCTCACTCCGCCACCTCAACAATTAACCCTCTTTTAAATTTCCTTTATTAGAATTGCAATTGATAGTGAGTCAATTCCTAAATGGTATGCTCACAGTAAAGCAACTTCCTCGACCGATCTGACTGCTCAGTTCTATATCCCCCCTGTGCAATTCAACGATTTTCTTTACTATTGCTAGCCCAATTCCTATACCTTCGTAACTGCGGCTAAGCCCACTGTCAATCTGGATAAATGGTTGAAATAGGCTGTTTTGATCGCTAGGTGCGATGCCAAGCCCAGTATCAGTAACTTCAAAGTAAATCCAAGAGTGAGTATTCAAAACTTCCTGATTATCAGCTATCTGATTTAACGAATCTGATGTCTTAGCTACATTAGAAGAGGTTACAAGCTCACCAAGTGGAGGAGCTGTCTTTACATTCAAACTGACTTTACCGCCGATGGGAGTAAATTTGACTGCGTTATTGAGTAATTCGACTAATACTTGTCTCATCCGAAGTGGATCGGCTTTAAAGACTTCTACTTCTGGGGATATGTTTATCGTAATTTGAATTTTCTTTTTGAGAGACTGTTGTTTCACAAATTCTAGACTAGAATTGCATAAATCGGCGATCGCTACCGATTCGATATCCAGTTTCACTAAATCTGTTGTAAGTTTTGAGAAATATAAAATGTCATTAATCAATTTCAGAAGATGGTTACCACTACTTTCAATGATGGAGATCGCCTCTTTTTGACGGGGGTTGATCTGACCATAAATTTCTTCAAGCAAACATTCTGACACGCCTAAAATCGAGTTGAATGGTGTCCGTAATTCGTGACTCATCATGGCAAGAAACTCGTCTTTTAATTTAGAAACGCTCTTGAGTTCCACATAAGCTCTCTCAAGATTTGCATTTAGCTCGATTAGTTCTAGATTATTTTGCTCAAGGGCTAACTGATGCTTGGCAAGTTGTTTATCTTGTTCAAATCTCCGCAAAGCCTCCACTACTGTTAGCCTCAAATCAGTTTCGTCCCAAGGTTTAGATATAAAACGATAGAGATTTCCGCGATTGACGACATTGCCTATATCTTCAACATTGGCTTGTCCTGTCAGCATCACCTTGAGGATCTGAGGATAGCGGTGATGGAGTTCGATTAAAAATTCATCCCCTTTCATCTTCGGCATAATCTGGTCGGCAATTACTAGAGCAACATCCCCCCCGTTAGATAATATCTCCTCAATAACTTCTAGAGCTTCATCTCCACTTTCAGCAATTTCAATCTTGCAATCCGAGAAAAAATGCATTAACTGATTTCTCAGCATCAGTAGGACATTGCGTTCATCATCAACACAAATAATAGTCAGTTTATTCGTCATCAGTTTCTACGGTTGGAATTGATATTACTCGGAAATTAAAAATCCGTTAGTTGTTTAATTTAGATTTGCAGTGGGATTAATTCCTGATCGCTAGTTTGTATATTCAGATACAGGAATAACAACTGAAAATGTGACCCCTCCGCACTGATTTCTGACATAAATACTACCACCATGTTTCTGCACAATTTGGCGCACTATATCCAAGCCCAGTCCACTGCCTTCTCCTCTCGGCTTGGTTGTAAAAAATGGCTCAAACAGTCGCGGCATTATTTCTTCGGGAATTGCAGCGCCCGAATTTGTAATTTCAACTATTACTTTTCCATCTTGAGAGGCGATCGCTATTTCTAAAGTCCCCGTTTTACCGATCGCATAGATAGCATTGTCAATTAAATTAACCCACACCTGTGTAAGCGCATCTGGATTACATAGGAGATCGGGGACTGGCGCATATTTACGAATCACCTCTATTCCTTGTTTCAAACGATTTTGATATAACGTTAAGACGATTTCGATGCCATCGCTGATTTGGATCAGACTTTTCTCTTCAGCGTCACTGCTGCAATGGCTGTATGTTTTGAGTGCAAAAACAATCTTTGCGGCGCGATCAACTTCCTGCTGAATGCTGCTAATACTCTGATGTTGCAAAAACAGTTTGTAAGCCGCCTGTAAAATTTCATAACATTTCGGAGATTGCAGAATAGATTGATAAAGATGTAGATCGGAACCTAATTGCATCTGACTAAGTTGATTAGCAATGCCTCTAGCATCAGCAATACCTTGGCTGTCTAGTTCGCTTTGCAGTTGTCGTCGCAATTGTCGTTCTTCTTTGGTAGATAGGGATTGAGGTTTCTGAATTGCTGCCTTGACTAGAGCGATAAATTCTACTTGCTGTTGAGAAGTTAAGCTTTGCATAATTTGGGGCAGTTGCTGAAGGGAGGCATTGCTTGCCTCGATGATATTGCCCGTTGCTGCACGAATTACGCCTAGAGGAGTATTGACCTCATGGGCGACGCTAGCAGTGATTTGTCCCAAGGCGGCCATCTTTTCAGATTGAATTAGTCCTGCTTGGGTGGACTGAAGATTGGATAGAGCCTGCGAAAGTTCTTGGGTGCGCTCTTCTACTCTCTGTTCTAGAGTCTGAGTATATTCTTCGAGTTGTTTGGCTTGTTGTTGGAGTTGGGCTTCCGCAGCTTTGCGATCGCCGATGTCTGTGTGAGTTCCCAACATCCGTAAAGGTTGCCCAAGCCCGTCCCATTCGACAACTTTGCCTAAGGAAAGAATCCATTTCCAGTCACCATTTTTAGTGCGTTGTCGAAATTCTACGATGTAATTAGTAATTTCTCCATTCACATATGCTCGATAATTATCAGCAACTCGCTCTAGATCGTCTGGGTGCAGCCGTTCGATCCACTTGGCGTTTGTTTCATGAAATTCGGCTGGCTCGTACCCCAACATGGTGGCATATTCAGGGCTGACGATCGTTTCGCCAGTTTGCAGATTGAGATCGTATAGTCCCTGATTCGCAGCCATTAGTGCTAGACGCAGGCGTTCTTCGCTATCTCGCATATCTTCTTCTGCTTTTTTGCGATCGCTGATATCGCGAGCCACCCAAATGACCGATTGCTCACTCAAGGGAGAACATCTTGCACTAAACCAGAATTCTGTATCTTGGATCAACAGGCTATATTCATATTCTTGAGTTTTTTGCTTGTCTAGAGTGTTCCTGATTACTGATAGAAATTGCTCAGATTGTTCGGGTGGAAAAATCTCTTGAATACTTTTGCCAATGAGTCTATCAGGAGATAGGTAGAGCTTGTCTGCATTAGTTGGGGCGACCTTGAGATATGTTCCAGTTCGATCTACCACAAAGACAACATCATCCATTCCCAAAAACAAGCTGCGTAGTTCTAATTCAGATGCTTGTAAAGCTGCCTCTGTTCTTTTTTGCTCACTGATATCACGCATAATCGTTGAGAGGTATTCCAGTTCGCCTGATGGAGCTTTATGTACCATCAAAACTTGCGATACAGGAATCTCTTGTCCTTCTGGAGTCAATATTGCTGTCTCTCCAGTCCAATAACCTTGTTGAACTGCTTGAGGGATTGCTTTTTGATAGATTAGATCTAAAGCCCATTGAGGATGGAAATCTTGTATCCGATGACATGCTAGAGCTTCGTTTTCCTCCAGTTTTAGAAGTTGGCGTAATCTTTGATTTGTCCAAGTAATTTCACCATCTGGACTAGCAGTACCAATATAGTCTGAAGATGCTTCTAGAATTTTTAACAAACGTGTTTGTTCTTTTTCTAAATTTTTGCGATCGCTGATATCATGCAAAATCCCTTGCAGCCCGATCACACTTCCATTGACATCAAAGATGGGGGACATATTTAGTGTTACCCATAGATAACTACCATCTTGGCATAGGTGACGGAATTCTATGTTTTGATGCTTCTCTCCTTGCTCTAGTGCCAATCTAGCAGGCGCAATAGCCTTGTCTAAGTCATCAGGATGAATCAATTTCATTACGGACTGTCCTATCCATTCATCAATGGGTAAACCAAACATGGTCTGAAATTGGGGAGACAGATAGGTAAATATGCTATCAGAATTTGCAGCCCAGATCATGTCATTGGCTCCTTCCACTAGCGTTCTGAATTTATTTTCGCTCTCATACAGTGTTTGATAGAGTTGGGCATTTTCTAAGGAAATTGCAGCTTGAGAACAAATTAGGTTTAGCAATTCAAGGCGATCGCTGGTAAATGCTCCTATGGTCAAGCTATTTTCTAAATATAAAATCCCGATTAACTTGCCTTGTTTGAGAATGGGCATACATAGAACGCTTTTTGGTCGATATTTGAGGATGTAGCGATCGCTTGCAAATTGGACATCTTGTCGGGCATCACTCAAAACTATGGGTTCTAAACTATGCTTGACCTGATTGACGATACCAATCGCCATATCTTCACTGTGTTCTAAGGATAGGGGGGATGAGAAGATTTGCGAAGGTTTTCCAGATTCCACGAGCGCGACAATTTGCAACTCTTGTTCTGATTGCAAGAGTAAGACACATTTATCAGCTCCAGAATTAATATTGGCAATATTTAGGAGCGCATCTAAAAGTTTTGAAAGCTCTATCTCTTCAGAAATTGCTTGTGATGCTTTTAGCAGAGTCGTTAAATCGATTGCTTCAGAGGTATTGCCAGAAGAGCTTATAGATTTTTTCTGGAAAGCGCCAAGGGAGTCTCGAAGAATCGGCGCGAGTAGTTGGGGATAGCGATTTTCGAGGTCGGTGACTTTGGCGGATGCACCCCAATGCACATAGCCGTAATAAGCCTCAGTCATATAGACTTGAGCGATTTTTTCTTTGCCCCACTCAAGATAAAACTTCGCGGCGAGTTCGTTGGCAAGCGCTTCTTCTTGGATGTAGCCGTTAGTTCTTGCGCCAGCGATCGCGCGATCGTAATATTCAATAGCCTCTATTTTATTGCCCAAAATGCGATATCGCTCTGCTTCCACTAAATGCCATTTATGCAAATAGTTCATTGGCGCATTAAGAGACATTTTCTTGAGAAAGTCTTGATGTTTCTGCACCATTAAAAGAATTTCCGATTGCTCTACTTCCATTTGAGCAGGAAACTGTCTTAGATGCGTTAGGGCTGCAAAAAAATGAAAAATAGGAACAAAGAATGATCCTGACACGGCGATGAGACATTGCTCTGCTTGCTTAACGTAGTGAATGGCATCCGTATAATTACCAAAATAGTAAGCTAATAGCAGTTTATAAATATAGGTTTCAGCGATCGCGGTTTGATCATTATCCAGTTGCTGTTTAGGCAGCATTACCGCTTCATTGTAAGTATCGCCGATTAAGATATGGGGATGATTGACTGGTTTAATCAAATTTTCGGCTGTTTGTTTTCCTAAATTAATATAGGCTTGTGCAGAAGATTGTTTGATCTGAGCCAATTTCACGCTGTAGGTAGCCATGTCTTGAACAAAAAGTTCCAGTTCTCCACCACTAAAAAATATTGAATTACTGTAGGTAGCCAGAGAAAATCCAGCGTGCATAAAATCGCCAATTTCGATCCCAGCATTGTAAGCAGCTTTCAACATTGGAATTGTCGCTAGCAATGGCTCGTTGTGAGGCTGAACAAAGTTCCCAAATAGAAACATCACAACCGACTTAATCTCGGTGCTATTAAATTTTTCAAGTAAATTTAGAGCTACCTTTCCAAAAGCGTAACCTATAACTGTTTCTGTCAGAAATGCCGACATTACTAGACCATGAATGGCATATCCGATCGCTGAGGCTATCGTGTTACCAGATTGGATAGAAAGACTTACCATTGTTGCGCCAAGCCAAGGTAATAAGCTCGGCATCCCTTGAATGATTGGGGAAAACAAGATTCCCATAATTCGCATAGCAAATTGAGTTTGGGCATCGTTTGTAGAGGGTAGATCAACCAAGTCTGCAATTTGGATGTTTTCAAGTTGCTTAGCCAGAGTTTGCATCGCTTGAGCAACTTCAACTTCATTGGATTCATTCGGGAGATTAATCCCCAATAGGAGTAATGCTTTTCTACCAATTTCAATGGCTTCTAAGACATGACTTTGTAGGGTTTTTGCCGCAATTTGGATTTCGTAGATTTTTACTTCATCAACAATAGTTTGCGCCTTCTGTAATACCAAATCCGCTTGTTGTTCCATCCCTGCAAAGTCTCCACTCAAATAACTTGCCTCAACGGATGTAAGATACAAATCCACAGTCAATTCATACTGATACTGCCAGCTATTCTCCTGTAGCAGACCAATTCCTTTTTCAAGATAAATCCTTGCGGCGGCGTAGGCTGTAGACATTCTCGCCCTCTTTGCGGCTTTAAGATTTAATTTTGCCAAGGCTTCTCGCTCCATTGCTTCAGTAATTAATGATTGACCTTGATTTAAGTGTCCAACTAGATCAAACAGCCTTTCTTCAAGTTCTATTTTTGAGTAACTTTGTTGAATTAATTTACCAATTTTTAAATGGATTTCTGCTTCGCGCTCCTCTGGAATCAGCGAATAAGCAGCTTGCTGAACGCGATCGTGCAGAAATTTATAAGTTGCATTCGCATCAGTTGGCGTATCAACATTCGTATCAGTCTGCGTAAAGAACTTATAGTCTTCCGTCGTAGGAATAATAAAACCTTCTTCTAAAGCTTGCCATAGTGCTTGTGCTGCACTTTCTAGAGATTGTTGAGAGGCGATCGCTAGGGTCTGCAAATCAAACTGAGCGCCAATGCAAGCAGCCACTTTGAGGACATCCTGAGTTTCTAAAGGCAACTTCTGTAATTGGCTTGCCATAAATTCAACCACATCATCGGCATGAGTCAGTCTAGCTTGAGCAATATCGCAATGCCAATTTTGCAAATCCCAATTAAAAGTAATACTCTGTTCTTCATATAAAGCTTTGAGCAACTGCATTGAGAAAAAGGGATTTCCTGCGGTCTTTTGATATACCAATTCTGTCAAAGGTAAAGCGCTGGGCAAATCACAAATCAAGGTATCAGCAATCCATTGATGTATATTGGCTTGGCTCAATGCTTGCAGAGTAATTGTGTTCACGGTTACGCCTGTCTTGATCATTTCTGATATTGTCATCATCAATGGATGAACTGGCGATACTTCGTTATCTCGATAGGCTCCCACCATCAATAGATATCTTGCATCTTGCATCAATAGTTGCATTAACCTTAATGAAGATAAATCAGCCCATTGTAAGTCGTCCAAAAACATCACAAGGGGATGTTCAGGCGTGGCAAAAACTTGAATGAATTTTTGCATCAGTAAGTTGAAGCGATTTTGAGCCGCATTTCCTGATAGTTCTATAACGTTGGGTTGACTGCCGATAATTCCTTCTAGTTCTGGGATCACCTCAACGATGACCTGCCCGTTCTCTCCCACTGCGTCAAGGATTTTGGTTTTCCATACTTTCAGTTGATGGTCGCTTTCACTCATCAGTTGTCCGATTAAGTTGCGAAAAGCTTGTACAAAGGCGGAAAAAGGGATGTTGCGATTGTATTGCTCAAATTTACCTTTGATGAAGTAACCATGTTTCTGCACTATGGGTTTATGGATTTCATTTATGACTACGGTTTTGCCGATGCCCGATGATCCCGCTACTAGCATTAGTTCGCTATTACCTTCGGAAACTCGATCAAAGGTGGCTAAGAGACTCCCTACTTCGGCTTCCCTTCCATAGAGTTTTTCGGGGATCGTGAAGCGATCGCTGAGATCCTTTGCGCCAATTGTAAATTCAGTGATGCTTCCAGTTTGGTTAAGCTGATTTAGACAAACTTCGAGATCGTGCTTTAAACCCAATGCGCTCTGGTAACGTGCCTCTGCATCTTTTGCCATTAGTTTAAAGACGATTTGGGCGATCGCTTCTGGGATCTCTGGTTTCAATTCGCTGACAAGTGGTGCGGGCTTAGCAAGATGACAATGCACTATTTCCAAGGGATCGTCTGACTGAAATGGCAATTGTCCTGTCAATAGCTCAAACAAAGTTACGCCTAGAGCATAAAAGTCACAGCGATAGTCGATTCCCCGATTCATCCGTCCTGTTTGGCAGGGAGCCATATAAGCGAGTGTACCTTCTAAGATATTTGTACTAACTAGGATCTGCGTCTGGTGGGGCAGTAATGTCGCTAGTCCAAAATCAGTTACTTTAATCTGTTTCGTAATCGGTTCAATCAGAATATTGCTGGGGTTGATATCTTTGTGGATCACGCACTGATGATGGAGATCGTCCAAAATTGTTGCCAGTTGGATCGCGATCGCTAAAACTTCGGTTAGATCCAGAGGATTACCTGAGATGTAATCTGAAAGAGATATATATCCCTCATCAGGCATTACTAATACATAGCCATTGCCATAGTTTTCTAAGCCTATAGGTTTAGCGATGCCTTGGGAGTTAAGTCTTTGGGCGATTGTGTAATGGTTTCGCAGCCGTAGCAAATCTTGATGGGTCGGGCGATCGCTTCTCAATATTTTCAGCACGACAGGCTGTCTGTCTGCGATGCTTATGCCTCGATAGACAATTGTTCTGCTACCTGCATAAATTTGCTGCTCTAGTTGATAGCCTTGAATTGGGAGAAAGCGATCGCTACTAGCCATAATTGATTGAAGTGTCCTAATCCGCCTTCTTGTATATTAACGTGAATTCGATATAGCAATTTGCATCATGCGAAGCACAACGCAAATGGAAAATGGTAAGAATCGCTTAGTGATTCTTACCATTTTCCATTTGCGGCGAACTGACGTTATATTAGGACTTACTCAAAAAAACGAGATCTAGAGGCAATTCATGAATTGCCTCTACGGTAAAATTAGACTTTCGGGGCATTTTTGCGTAAGTACTATAGCAACGATGGTTTCCATATCGTTATTTAAATATGCCCTTTTGTTCACATCTCTCGTCTTTTCACAACCCCTTTTTAGAAGGGTGCAAGATTTCAGTTATCTCAACAATTATTTATCATTATCTCCCTAATATCAAGTCATGACTCAATCCTCAGAAAATTCCAGTGATCGCTATGCAGAATTCATTCAGCCAGTGGATGCATATAATCGTGATTTGATTGCAAATGTGCATCCTTTAGATTGGGTCAATCCTCAACCTGCGGCGCTTTATGATTTGGTCGTAATTGGCGCAGGAACGGCGGGATTGGTTGTCGCAGCAGGAGCGGCGGGATTAGGTTTAGGTTTGAAAGTGGCGCTAATTGAGAAGAATCTCATGGGAGGGGATTGTCTCAATGTTGGTTGCGTTCCTTCTAAATGCGTAATTCGTTCATCGCGAGTGGTAGCCGACATCCGTGATGCTACAAGATTTGGCATTAACTCACCTCAGAATATTGATATCGATTTTGCTGCCGTAATGGAGAGGATGCGAAAAATCCGTGCTGGCATTAGTCACCATGACTCGGCGGAGCGATTTCGGAATCTTGGTGTTGATGTATTTCTTGGTTCCGCCAGTTTTATTGATGGTAATGCGATCGCTGTTAATAACATCAAATTAAACATCAAATTAAATTTTAAAAAAGCGGTAATTGCCACAGGTGCAAGAGCCTCTGATCCACAAATAGTAGGACTTACCGAAGCAGGATATTTAACCAATGAAAATGTATTTTCACTCACTGAACGACCCAAAAGACTAGCAGTCATTGGTGGCGGCGCAATTGGTTGTGAATTAGCACAGGCTTTTCAACGCTTAGGTTGCGAAGTGACATTACTGCACAAAAATTCGCATTTATTCGATCGCGAAGATGCGGATGCTGCTGAAATTGTGCAACAGGTGTTTCTGCGTGAAGGTGTGCATTTGCTTTTGGACTGTGCGATCGCTCAAATCACCAAAACTAGCACTGGCAAAATCATCCATTATCAACAAAATGGAATTAACCATCAAATAGAAGTCGATGAAATTCTCGTCGGTGCAGGGCGATCGCCAAATGTGGAAGGACTAAATTTAGAAGCTGTGGGTGTGGAATACAGCAAACAGCGTGGTGTAGTCGTCAATGACTATCTGCAAACGACCAATCCCCGAATTTTCGCCGCAGGGGACATTTGTATGAATTGGAAGTTTACCCATGCTGCGGATTCTGCGGCTAGAATCGTAATTAAAAACACGCTCTTTTCTCCCTTTGGTTTGGGCAAAAGTAAGCTCAGTGATTTAGTCATGCCTTGGGTGACCTATACCGATCCCGAAATTGCTCATGTGGGTCTATACGCTAAGGAAGCCAAAGCACAAGGCTTAGAAACCGATGAAATTAAGATTCCTTTTAGTTCCGTCGATCGCGCAATTTATGATGGCGAGACTGAAGGCTTTGTCAAAATCTTGCATCAACGCGGCTCCGATCGCATTCTTGGGGCAACAATTGTGGCACGTCATGCAGGGGAAATGATTAGCGAAATTACTTTAGCGATCGCCTCAAAACAGGGATTAAATACTCTCTCTGGTGTGATCCATTCCTATCCCACCCAAGCCGATGCCATTAAAAAAGCTGCTGATGCCTATCGAAAAACTTTGCTTACGCCACGTACTCAGACTATTTTAAAACTTCTCAGTAAATTTAGCTAGAAATTACAGATATTTAAGCGAAATCTGGAATATATCGTGAAATATAACTTTAGTTCATATGGTAAGTCTATTAATGGGGATTTTTGAGACCCTATGGCTCGCTATGTTGAAAAATTTTGCTTGGCAAAATTTTTCAACATAGCGATCTGTGAGAACTTTACACAGTGAATAATGAATAATAATCTTGTCGATCAATCAGTCTTGATCACACAGGCTGACTATGCCAAAAAATTGCGTCCATTTCTTCCCGCAGAGGCTTTTCTCCCAGATTCCAACAAAGTTTGGATTTTATTAATTAATTTGATGCTCTTGATCGTGGGGTGGGCGATCGCATCTTATCTAGATCGGTGGGCTTGGCAATATCTCTGGCTATATTTACCAATTGCGATCGTTATGGGGAATAGCATTGCGACTTTGGGATTTAGTTCCCACGGGTTACTACATAGTTCTATAATTACTGCACCTTGGCTACGTCAAACCCTTAGTCTCTTAGGCTTTGCGATGCTATGGATGTCTCCAACTTTATGGAAAGCTGTGCATAATCGCGAACATCATAATAAAACTAATTCTGAACAAGATCCCGATCGCAACTATTCACATTCACAACCGAATACTTGGGGCAAATGGCTGCAAAATGTGTTTCTTCCATCATCGGAAGTTAATCCAATTCTATTAGTAATCGGATTAGGGCATATTTGGGGAATGTACGTGTTTCGCCATCTAACTTCGATCTTATTTTTTAATAATCGTGCTGCCACATACCCTGTAGCAACATTCAGTGTTAGTGATAAAGATAGAATTGCGATCGCTGGTGAAACTTTAGTAATCTTTGGTATCCATATAGCGGTTTTAGCTAGCTTACATCTTTCTCCTCTGAAGATACTATTTGGTTACTTCTTACCAATTTGGATAGGATATGCGATCGCCATTTTCTATATTTTGACCCATCATTTGTTGTGCCGTATGACTAGTGTCAATGATGTTTTAGTCAACACTGTTTCTATTCGTGTACCCAAAATTTTGGATATCCTCCATGTCAACTTTTCCTATCACACGGAGCATCATATTTTCCCTGGCATGAATCCAGATTATTATCCGATGGTACAAAAGTTATTGCTGACGCATTATCCTGATCGCTTTAATCTGATAGATGCTAAGCATGCATGGAAACTGCTCCTGCAAACACCCCGCCATTATCTTAATGAAACTACATTTACTGATTGGTCAGGACAAAAGATCGTTAATTGTCCTGAGTTAGGTATAGCTGCGACTAAAATATAGCAATCCTAAATGTTTTAAGGAAGTGCACCACTTCGGGGTGTGCTTCCTCAAAACTAAAACAGGAGCTTGTGCCGCCCGATATGCCCGATATACAGTTGGCATAAGCTCTCGTTTTGTATCAGATGAAAAGACAATTTTAAAAAATTATTGTGCTTTCAGAAATTACACACTCAGCGTGCAATTCTAACTACTGTTACCTTCGCTACGGAAGTAATGTTGCTTTTGAAGTCAGATCAAAATTTGTGGAAAGTCCAGCATCTTTCTAAATCACCAGTCAAACCACCTGCCTAATACCCTATGCCTAGCTTACCAAGCACGATTTATCCCATTGGCGCTTATAACCTTCACGGTTTAGTGTGGCAAACCGATGCGAATAATAATACAAATCAGGGCAAACCCTACGCAATTTGTGTTGATGCCTATCAAGGACATCTCCTCAAAATCGATCCATTTTCCGAAGGCGCAACGGTAATGAATAATTACACGGCAGCACAGTTTCGAGACGCAACAGGTTTAGCGATCGCAGGAGATACCCTGTGGATTACTAAGGACAATGGGATTTATTATTGCGATCTAGTTGACTTTGATCTACAGCCATTTATGGAATTACCAAATCGGGTTGATGGTATTGCCGTATCCGAAGGTGGTGTGTATGTAAGTTCTAGCGAAGTTGGCAAGATCTTTGTATTTGGGCGTGCTACCCGCACCTTACTGCGAATTATGGATGCTCCCGGAGCAGGCTTTGAGGCTCTTACCTTGGTTGGTGAAGAATTATGGGTAAGCGATCGCACAGAAGAAACTGTCTATCGTCTCAAGGCAAAGTCTGGCGAAATTTTGCAACGTGGCTTGACACCTTTCCCCAATCCGATGGGATTAGGATTTCTAGGAGATGATTTATATGTGGTTTACTCAGGCGATGAGAATTACATTCGCGAAAGTCCTAACGATTTAGATGAGCCATTTTCCGTGGCAGCCCGTGAAAAAACCTTTATTCATCGATTGAGGTTTGATCAGTACCAAGATGGGAAGTTAAATTACACGCTCACCTCTGGTTACAAGGTGGAAATGATCTATCTCGAAGAACTCTCTTCTGAGGAACCGACTTCTGTCTATAACCTCACATGGCGAGTTGCCTATCCTACTGATACCTATCGCCAAAAGCTATTAGCGATCGAGCCAATTGGCATTCCCTTTGAGGAAGAAATTGTCGATGGACAGAAGGTTGCTGCGTTTAAACTTGGCAATCTCAAACCCGAAGAATCACGTATGTTTGGGTGGAAAGCGACTTTGGAACTGCATGGTATCAAATATGAACTCAAGGATAGTGAAGTGGAATTTGTACCAGATCTATCTCCTGAAATGCAGAAGCTCTATCTCATTGATGATGATGGCTTGAGCATGGACAATCCGATCATTCAAGCCGCCGCCAAGGAAGCCGTCGGTGATGAGACTAATATTTTGCGAAAAATGTTGCTAATTCGCGATTATGTGTATGATAAACTGTCCTATCGTGTCACACCATATATTGCGGCTCCAGAAGAAGTTTTGCTTAGAGGTACAGGTTCCTGCGGGGAATATGTCGGGCTACTGCTCGCTCTTGCAAGATTGAATGGAATTGCCTGTCGCACCGTCGGACGCTATAAATGTCCCCATGATGGCGACTTGATGTTGAACGTTCCCTTACACCAATACTATAACCACGTCTGGATTGAATTCTATATTCCTAGTATCGGTTGGTTGCCAATGGAATCAAATCCTGATGATACAGGCGATCGCCCCTATCCTACGCGCTGGTTTATGGGACTTCCTTGGTATCATGTGGAAATTGGCAAAGGTATCTTTTTTGAAACGATTCAACCTCAGCCCTATTCCATTGGTGAATTAGCTCTCAATCATGTTCGCTTTAAAGTACTAGAAGAAATCTAAATAGAATCAAGAGAATCAAGAAATTCACAAAGTGAATTTCTTGATTGACTGTAAACGATTACTAAGTTTAATGAATTTAACTTAAGAACAATTTCCTGATGTCTGTACTTAACTTTAGGATTATGGCAGTTAAAAAAAATTTTAATAGGTAATTAAACTCAGGAAATCAAATTTATGACACATCTAACTCTTAACTTACTTGCCGCAGTTCCCGCTACCCCAACATGGTCTGCTGGTGTTGGTTTGATCATGGTAACCGCTAACTTGTTTGCATTAGTTGTTGCTCGCTACGGCATCAAAGTCAAAGGTGTTGGTCCCAACTTGCCTATAGAACTACCTGGTTTGTTTGAAGGCTTTGGTGTTCCTGAATTGCTTGGTGTAACTTGCCTAGGACATATCCTCGGTGCAGGTTGGATTTTGGGCTTGTCTCAAGCAGGTTTGCTATAAGCTAAAAAAAGAGAGTTCGCACAGCGAACTCTCTTTTTTTAGTATTGTTGGCTGAGCGAAGCCGAAGTCAACAATACTAAATAAACGTAGCCGAATTTCCCCATTCGCCTGTAAAGACGATGCTTGATAGGGGATTACGCGAACGAGGAGCAGTTTCTCGCTCTTGCAATTCTGCTGGCAAATTACTAGGTTCTCCTGCATAACCGATCGCGATCGCGGCAATTGGTTTGGCAGTTTCAGGGATATTGAAAGTAGCGATCGCCTTATCAGCGTCAAAACCTCCCATTTGGTGCGCGACTAGATCTAAAGCTGTAGCTTGCAATACTAGAGTTGCTGCTGCTTGACCTGCATCATATTCACCCCAAGCATTGGGCTTGTCATTGTGTTTAAAGTTTTTCTGAGCAATCACTAATCCTAATACTGGAGCCACTTGCGCCCACGATGCATTAAAAGGCACAAGGCAATCCAGCATTTTCTGATAGTTCACCGTATCGTCTTTGGTCGCTACGATAAATGCCCAAGGCTGATCGTTAAAGCAAGAGGAAGCCCAGCGTGCGGCTTCAAACAACTGGGCAAGTTTTTCAGGTTCTACAAGTTTGCTATCAAAGGCACGAGGACTCCAACGTTGAGCGATTAAGGGATGAATTTCGTGATTGGTAATTGCAGGATTTTCCATATTAAATATTTAGCGACGTGTTTCTAGAATTCATAATTTACAACTATTTTATCCCTTCAATAATTGTTTAGTGCTCTAGAGCAAGACTAAAGAGTTTGTGGAAACGTCCTCCTTCGGGGTGCGCTTCCACAAACCCCAGAATTTACAAATGATTTAGGACTGCTCTAGAGAATAAGTGATGTTTTGCACCGCTTATTCTCTAGATTATTAGATCCAAATAATTAACTAGTGGTACATATTTAGTTGATCATCGCTATTTTGTTAGATAATTAGTGTCTAAAAATCATCTTTGTATTGTTTTCCTATTAGGGCTAGTCATCCTACATCTACAAAACTACGAAACATTACAGTGACTTGTATTGTCATAAAAACCAGTGAAATTTATGAAAGTAATGTAAGTCACTACTTTCATCGGTTCGCTATTTCTGGTTATGCAAGCTGCTGCATCAGATTAATATTTAGACTAAGTGAGAGGTAACATTCATGGCTTCCAAGTTCAAAATTCTGGCTTGTGATGGTGGTGGTATTCGTGGCTTACTGACAACAGTAATTTTAGAGCGATTAGAACAGAAACTGGGTTCTCCTCTAAACCAGCATTTTGATATGTTCGCAGGTACTTCGACAGGTAGTATCATTGCTTGCGCGATCGCTAAAGGGATGTCGGCAAAAGATCTGCGTAAGTTTTATGAGGATAGGGGCAAAGATATCTTTCCTGATTTGAAAAGTCTTAGTTTTTTGTGGAACAGCCTGCTTGACAGGATTAAAACTGGAGATTTGTCCCTTCCTCTATTTCCTGGTGATGGACTAGATAGAGTTTTGCAAGACAAAGATATTTTTGGTGACATTCTATTTGGTGGATTACCAAAACCAACTCTGGTAGTTTCCTATGATGCCTACAATCGTACTGCGGTAGTTTTCAAGAGTAATCAACCTGAGTTTTCGCAAATTCCAATTTGGGAAGTTTGCCGATCTTCCTCGGCTGCTCCTACTGCTTTTTCAGGGCATATCTTAAGCGACCCCACCTACATTGCTAGCCTCAGACAAAATCCCGACCATTCAATTATTAAAAACCCTCTAAGAATTCAAATCCCACCAGAAAGCAATGGTGTCCCCTTAATTGATGGCGGCGTGGTTGCTAATAATCCATCACTTTGCGCGATCGCCGAATGTCTAAATTTAAAAAGGAGTAGCGAACCCGTGAGTCTAGAGAATATTCTAGTCGCATCCTTTGGAACAGGACAGATGGAAGATCGGATTAGTGCTGATTCAGTCAAGACGTGGGGCGTACTAGATTGGCTGAATATTAAAAAGGGCATTCCACTCCTTGAAGTATATGCTGATGGTTCCGCAGATTTGATTGATTACATCTCTGCCCAATTGCTGAAGGATCAATATAATCGCTATCAGCCTCTAGTTCCCAAAAACAAACACATTTCGACTTTCCAAGCTGATCCTACTAATTTAGTAAGTCTGGTAGAGGTGGCGAATGATTTTCTAAATCAAGGTGGCGATGGTCAACTGGATGCACTAGTCTCTGCTATTCACTCATAAAATAAAAGCCCTGCAATTGCAGGGCTTTTATTTTGAATTAGGCAGCGATCGCTACAGGGCTATCGAGCTTTTTCAATTGCTGAACGAGGAGACTGAGGAAGAGACCGACATCGGTGACTACGCCGACGGACTCTACAGAACCGCGATCGGAGAGTTTCGTCACAACGGCAGGGTTAATATCTACGCAAACCATCTTCACACCTGCGGGAGTCATATTGCCCACACCGATAGAATGCAGCATTGATGACAACATCAAGATCATATCGGCATTGCGAATTTGTTCGCTGTAGAGGCGTTGAGCTTCTAGCAAATCCATCACCGTGTCAGGCAAAGGTCCATCATCGCGAATGGAACCAGCTAGAACAAACGGAACATTATTCTTGACACATTCGTACATTACGCCTGTCTTCACAAAGCCTGCTTCCACTGCTTTGTGGATGCTGCCATAGCGACGGACAGAGTTAATCACTTTGAGGTGATGGCGATGTCCACCCTTGACGCTGACACCACGCTTAAGGTCAACACCGAGGGAAGTTCCCATGGAGGACTGTTCCATATCATGAACAGCGATCGCATTACCACCGAGCATCGACTGCACATAACCTTCACGAATCAAGTAGGCAAGGTGAGGAGCACCACCCGTGTGTACAACTACGGGACCACAGGAGACAACTAACTTGCCGCCGCGATCGCGAATTTGGCGCAGTTCCCATGCAATCTGTTCGACCACAAGTTCGACACGACGTTCGCTAGATACACCTGCACCCATGAAGGAAAATTCTTCTTTCTTGGCATTGTCTCTGGCTTCAGGTTTACGCACTGTCCGCACGCCATCGTAACCAACTACAACGCGATCGCCAACAACTAAATCACGCAAGAGCTTGCAGGTTGCCGTTTTGCCATCGGGACTAATCGCGATCGCTGCATCCATCCGTTGATTGGTGCAACGAATCCATTCACCATCGACACAGGCATCGGTGGGATAGATGGTGGTGACATAGAAGTCATCGGGTGCAACGCCATCTTGGAGGACTGGCTCAAGATTGGCATCGGAGGTATCGCGATCCTGTAGGACTGCACCAATTTCAATCAATTCGCCCATGATGGTTTCCATGAGGTCATGGGATGGTGCAGAAATGCGAATCCTTGCTAAGGATGTACTTTGTCTCTGTTCACCGAGATTAAATTCTAAAACTTGGAAGCTACCACCATTGTCAGTAACTAGATCGAGCGCCCGATTGATAATTCCAGAATCCAGTAGATGTCCTGTTAATTCCACAATTCTTGCCTCAACACCACTAGGCTCAAGAGCAGCCTGTTCACTGGTAATGGGAACTTCAAAAGTTCTGAGGGTTAAGCATTTAGCAGCTCCACCTGCTTTGAGGAATTCCGTAAGCGGTGTTTCGATCACATTAAAGCCAGCCTTCGTAATGCGCTGTTTTAAGCCATCGCTAATTTTGTTCATGACAACATTGCGATCAACATTCACCGCATTACAAGCAAAATTAACCGCATCAGCTTCCTCAATGGCAATCCGCTTTTCCGCAGGAATCCGCATCTCAATCAAACGATTGGAATAGGAATCAAAGGCAGGGGGATAATACAGTAAATAGCCATCAGTTAATGGGCAGAAGCAGGTATCTAAATGATAGAAGCGATTATCAATGAGGCGTAAAGATAGGACTTCTACATCTAACCATTTTGCTAGATAAGGATGAGCATCTAGTTCTGAACGGAAGCCATAACCAGCCCATAGCCAACCGCCTGCGCGATCGAATAGAGCGTCACCTGCGCCCTCAAAGGGTAAGTCCTTGGGCAGCTCATACACCGTGAAACCCTTCGACTCAAACCATGCTTTGAAATAGGGTTCTTCGCCCTGACGCTCTTTATGGAGGAAACGGCTTAATACGGCTTTGTCACCTAGTACCAATCCTGCATTTGCCGTAAATACCATGTCTGGCCATCCCTTAGCAGGGGGCACTAGCTCTACATTAACTAAACCCTTAAGGACTCCATATAGTTTTTGCCATTGCTCCACAGCGCGATCACGGCTAGATTTGTGGACGTTGCCTTCCATCCAAGGATTGATCACATAGTCTACATCGTAGTGATCAGGGGCACACATCAGATAATTCAACGAGGAAGTCATAAATATCAATAAATAGTTGAGAGAAAATGCGAAACTTAGCTCATGCTTCGGTGGGAGATCCCAAAAATTACCAAACAATGGTGAAGCTCCCAACCTTTAATGATACCGAATACGTTATGCCTCAACTCCTTGTAAAAGTTATGATCTCTTGATAATTGGCAATACTGAAATTATCCCTAAGGCTCTTGCGGATAAAAAATGTCCCACCAAAATTATCTAGATTCGACTTCGCTCAGCTAACGTTGGCTGAGCGAAGTCGAATCTAGATAATTTAATTAATAGCAAGTCCCTAAAAGTTTCATTTTAATGAGACTCACTTTAGTGCTAGTTCCAAAATGTCTCATTGAGCAGGGCATCAAAAATTTTTTGATAAACTCTTGCAAATATATCTCGATTACTGTACATTATTAGCAGACCCATCCTATTCCCCCCCGTGTGGGTCTAGTATCCCCGAAATGGCAATTACTTCCGAAAGGGGTAAGCGCAAATCAGTAGACCTAGAGCTATCCGCTACACATACGGTATGGTGGCTACTGATGCCGAAGGGATATTTTGTACTCTTACAACTAAATAAACAAATAAGGCTCGCTATGCGAGCCTTATTTGTTTATTTAGTTGTAAGAGAGTGGCGGCGCTTTGCGCCGCCACTCTCTGTTAGCCACCAATTTGGGACATGGTGCGGAAATAACTTTTTTGCTCACCAATGCCCCGATCACGTTCTTTAAAATTAATTTCCTCTTTTAAATTAAGTAAATCGCGCACCGCCATCCGTAATTCGGCAAAATGTTGACCCTGACGCAAGGCAGTTTTGAGATCGATCTGTCCTAACTCATTTAATAAACATGGTCGCAATAAGCCATCCGCCGAGAGCCGCATCCGATTGCAGCGATCGCAAAAACATTCCGACATTTGGCTAATAAAGCCTAAAGTCCCTTTCGCATTGGGGATTTGAAAAACATCGGCGGGTCCGTTGCCCTTACAGTTGCCAGTATCTAAACCATAGCGATCGCTAATTTGTTGCCGCAAGGTTGCCGAATCCACCCAGCCCTTATGGGTAAATAGGCTGTCATTACCAATAGGCATAAACTCAATAAAGCGAATATGCCAACGGCGATCAATGCTGAGGGCTGCTAAATCTAATATTTCGCGATCGTTCACATCTGGCACAACTACCACATTTAATTTAAGCGGATCGAAGCCTACTTCATAAGCCGCCAAGATTCCCGCCCACACCTTTTCCCAGAGGTTACGTCCTGTGATTTGGCGAAATACATCGCGATCTAGGGAGTCCAGACTAATATTAATCCGTCTCAAACCTGCTTCGTATAAGGGTTTTGCTAAATCACTTAATAAAAAGCCATTAGTGGTCATTGACAGATCTTCCACACCTTGAAGATTGGCGATCGCTTCTACTAGTTGCACCAAATCGCGCCGCAATAAAGGCTCTCCCCCCGTCAGGCGAAATTTTTTAAACCCTAATGGAATAAATACCTCTCGCAACAGGTTAATTAATTCAGTATTGGTAAGGCTTTCCTGTGCTTGGATATAATCGACTTCCGAGCCTTCTGGCATACAGTAAGTACAGCGAAAATTGCAGCGATCGATCAAACTGATGCGAAGGTAGTCAACATTGTTCACAGAGTTTTGTCCTCATGGCTTGCATTTAAGAAATTAACTTTGAGGCTTCGCGTCAAAATTAATTTCTGGGTTTTAATTTGTCATAGCTATATGATAGAAAAATAATTGATCCAGATGTGTTAAACCATGACCTCACAGTACGCCTATATACGCGGAACATTTGTCCCTCTCGAAGATGCCACAATCAATGTCCGCACTCACGCATTTCTATATGGTACGGCTGTTTTTGAAGGGATTAAGGCGTATTGGCTACCTGAAGAAAACCGCATGGCGGCATTTCGCCTAAAAGAGCATTATCAACGCTTAATCCAAAGCTGCCGCATTATTGGTTTGCAACATCCTCTTGATGTTGACACAATGATCAGCCTTACTACCGAGTTATTACATCGCAATCAATGTAACTCTGCGACATATATCCGCCCAATTATCTACAAAGCTGACCTTCGTATTGGACCAATTCTCAAAGTTCCTCATACCCATGATGATTTCTGTTTGTTCAGTGTGCCGATGGATGGCTACCTCGATACTAGCAACGGTATTAAAGTCGGTGTGTCTTCATGGCGGCGTTTAGATGACAACGCTATTCCTGCGAGAGCAAAAGTTAATGGTGCTTATGTAAATACTGCCCTTGCTAAGACTGATGGCTATGCTTCTGGCTTTGATGACGTTGTCGTTTTGACAAATGAAGGTCATGTTGCAGAAGGAAGTGCGATGAATCTCTTTTTAGTAAGAGAAGGAAAGCTGATTACTAGTTCTATTACTGACAATATTCTCGAAGGTATTACCCGTAGTTCGATCATTGAGCTAGCTGCAAAAGAATTAGGACTAGAAACTGTATCGCGCACAATCGATCGCACTGAGTTATATATTGCCGACGAGGCATTTTTTGTTGGTACTGCGACTGAGCTTGCACCGATCACTAGTTTTGATCATCGTCCTGTTGGCGATGGCACTATTGGCGAAATCACTAAGAAACTCCGTGATTTATACAGTAAGGCTGTTCAAGGTCTCTTGCCTGACTATCATCACTGGCTAACTAAAGTGTAAATAATAAAAAAGAGGGTTTGCTTAGCAAATCCTCTTTTTTATTTATCAAGAGCAGAAAACCTCGTGTAGCAAGGTTTTCTGTTAAGAGAGGTTTCGCGTAGCCGAACCTCTCTTAAAAACTATTTTGAGTTATCCCCAACGCGCAGTTTTTTAATCACTGAGTATTCTAGGTGCATATATAAAAATCGTATTCTTGATATATGTGTGACTTAAAAATAAAAATATGTAGGCATCAATCTTTTCTTCAAAATTTTGTGTGCGCGTTTATACCAATCAAGTGCGATCAAATCGGTATCTTTTTTATCTATTTGATAAATATATCTTGAGTATGATTAGAAAAACTTGACAATATCCCCTACGAACAACCATGAGCGGAAACGAGTCGCGCCTTCAAGCCATTTTTCAAATTACCAATCGCGAGCCACAGCCCAAAAAAGCTCCCAAGCGATTGGAAGAATTGTGGGCGACCGATGTGTTTACTCTGAGCAAAATGCAGGAATGCCTGCCTAAGCCAGTTTTTAAATCCATTAAGAAAACCATTCAAACTGGTGAACCCCTTGATAGCTCAGTAGCTGACGCGATCGCCCTAGCAATGAAAGATTGGGCAATCTCTAAGGGCGCTCTGTACTATGCCCACGTCTTTTACCCCTTAACCAATGCTACTGCCGAAAAGCATGATGGATTCATTTCAGTCCAAAGCGATGGATCGGCAATCTCAGAATTTGCAGGAAAATTATTAGTCCAAGGTGAACCAGACGGTTCTTCCTTCCCCAATGGCGGTATCCGCTCCACCTTTGAAGCCCGTGGTTACACTGCATGGGATGTCACCAGCCCTGCATACATCATGGAAACCGACAATGGTTCTACCCTATGTATTCCTACAGTTTTCGTGTCTTGGACTGGTGAAGCTCTTGACAAGAAAACCCCTCTCCTCCGCTCCAACGCAGCAATGAACAAGGCTGCAACTAGAGTTTTAAAAATCTTGGGTGAAAAGGAAATTGCCCCTGTTAACTCTAGCTGCGGTGCTGAGCAAGAGTACTTCCTCGTTGATGCCAACTTTGCTAATGCTCGTCCTGACTTGTTGCTCGCAGGTCGTACCTTATTTGGTAAGCCTTCGGCTAAGGGTCAACAGTTTGATGACCATTACTTTGGTGCAATCCCAGAGCGTGTACAGGTTTTCATGCAAGATGTTGAAGAGCGTCTATATCGTCTCGGTATTCCTGCTAAGACTCGTCACAACGAAGTTGCCCCTGGACAGTTTGAAATTGCTCCTGTATTTGAAGCAGCTAACGTAGCTACCGATCACCAACAAATGATCATGACCATGCTGCGCTTCACTGCTAAGAAGCATGGCTTTGTTTGCTTGCTCCATGAAAAACCCTTTGCAGGTATTAACGGTTCTGGTAAGCACGTTAACTGGTCCGTTGGTAACGCAACTCAAGGCAACCTGCTCGACCCCGGTGACACCCCTCACTCCAATGCTCAGTTCTTGGTGTTCTGTGGTGCAGTCATCCGTGGTATTCACAAGTATGGACCTCTACTCCGCTCAGTGGTGGCAACTGCGAGCAACGACCACCGCTTAGGTGCTAACGAAGCTCCTCCTGCGATCATCTCGGTATACCTCGGTTCACAGCTTGAGGATGTATTTGAGCAAATCCGCCAAGGCGATCTTAAGAGTTCCACTGGCAAAGGTCAGATGCATATTGGTGTAGATACCTTGCCTGTTCTACCTACTGACCCCGGCGATCGCAACCGTACTTCTCCTTTTGCATTTACTGGCAACCGCTTTGAGTTCCGTGCTGTCGGTTCTGGTCAATCGGTAGCTGGTCCTCTCGTTGCCATGAATACCATCTTGGCAGACTCCCTCAACTGGATGGCAGATCAATTAGAGGCTGAAATCTCTAAGGGTATTGATTTGAATGCTGCTATTGGTTCTGTGCTCAAGCAGGTGATGGAGTTACATGGCGCGATTGTCTTCAATGGCAATGGCTACTCTGAAGAATGGCACAAGGAAGCAGTTGAGAAGCGTGGTTTACGCAATCTCCGTACCACTGCTGATGCTTTACCTGTGCTCAAGGAACCTGAAATCATTGATTTGTTTGGCAAGTTGAATGTCCTCTCTCCTGTAGAGATGGCTAGCCGCTTTGAGACTTATGCTGAGCAATACATTAACTCTATTGCGGTAGAAGCAAAGCTGGTTGTGAGCATTGTGAAGACTTTGATTTACCCTGCGGCAACTCGTTACTTGTCAGAATTGGCAAATACTGCCCTGAGCCTCAAGGAAGTTGGTGTTGATTTTGATAAAGAAACCATTGACAAGGTTTCTTCACTCGCCAAATTGGCGATCGATGGTGTTAGCAAGTTGAGTGATGCTTTGGCTAAGCATGACTTTGCTTCTACTGAAGAGCATATGCAGTTCACGGCTCAAACTGTGCGTCCTTTGATGGATACAATCCGTGGATATGTCGATGCCCTAGAAGCTGAAGTTGCTGATGATCTATGGCCATTGCCTACCTATCAAGAGATGTTATTCATTAAGTAACATCAGTTTGACCAAAACAAAAAAACGTAAGAATCACTTAGTGATTCTTACGTTTTTTTGTTTTGCATTACATTGCATTAATGCAACCTAAATAGGCGATCGCGCTTTTAAGAGGTTGGCTCCAACGAGGTGTTAAGCTTCTGTCTTTGAGCAATTTGCATGAGCAGCCGAAGTGCTTCATTAACTGAGTCGCTTGTTGGAAATGCTTGAGCAACATCAGGATCAAGTAATACTACATTCGTTCCTGTCCTGTAGCGTTCAGCGTATTTTCCTCTAACGCCACCCTGCATCTTACTAAAGTCATACTCAGGTCTTAAGTCGTCTTCTAGCTCGTTGTTACTCTCCATCTTCATAAAACCTCTTCTCATTTCGGGTTGCTTCTCGTGCACTAATAATCCGAATACGATCTGCTCGATCTGTATGGTTGACTATCAGGATACGATTATTATTGGATAATCCAATGATAACGTAACGCTCCTCACCGTAAGAGTGGTCTGGATCAGGAAATGTCACAGATAAAGGATCGTTGAAAATAGTAGATGCCTCATTGAATGAAATACCATGCTTCTTCAAGTTTGAGTTTGCTTTGTTTGGATTCCATTCAAATTGCATCTAAACCATACTTGTTACTTTACTTCAAAAGCTGA
Organism: Pseudanabaena yagii GIHE-NHR1; assembly: GCF_012863495.1. Classification (NCBI taxonomy): domain Bacteria; kingdom Bacillati; phylum Cyanobacteriota; class Cyanophyceae; order Pseudanabaenales; family Pseudanabaenaceae; genus Pseudanabaena; species Pseudanabaena yagii. The sequence continues at coordinate 396,793 of NZ_JAAVJL010000001.1, read as the reverse complement.
GTTTAGCATTAAAAAAGTGCGTTACATTCCATTAACGCACCCTACGAGATCGGCGATCGCACTGACCTACGCTAGGAATAAAGCCTAAAATAATTTTTAGCTTTTAAATATCTCTTTTGAGAGGTCAGATCCGACTCAGTGTCTAGACCATGTTTATTTTGTGGATTTTTACACTGCCTTCTTCAAATAATTGAACTGTGAGTTAATTGCCTTGCATCAATGACAATCCAACAAAAGTTTCTGAATCAGCTAAGGTGCGTTACATTTCGTTAGGTTACACTACAAGATTGGAGATCGCTAAATCCCTTTAATTTTCAAGATAACCAAGCCTAAATGGTAGCTCGGGAAACTCATTTAGAAATCTTTTGGGTTACTCAACTTTCCCTATTTTGAACTTGCAGTGTCTGTTAAGGCGCTTGCGGATAAAAAATGTCCCACCAAAGTTATCTAGCTTCGACTTCGCTCAGCTAACGTTGGCTGAGCGGAGTCGAAGCCAACAGGTACTTTAATAAATAGCAAGTGCCTAATTATGAGTAAGTAACTGATATTTCCATCATTTCTTTTGTCATATAGCAATCCTAAAGGGTTTGAGGAAGCGCACCCCGCAGGGGGGCGCTTCCTCAAACCCAAAAATCTACAAATGATTTAGGACTGCGACAGTTATTTTTTCCTCCAAGCGTAAAATTGAAATTGCTTGTGTTGATAACCCCACTGTTTCATTTGGCTATCAGAAACTTCGTTACTCGCTACAGAGATCCAGTCTCTATCATTCGGCTGCCACCACCGATATACAGCTACTCCATTGGGAACTGGTGTTTTTGAAGCGTAAAATTGAAACATTTTATTTTGATAGCCCCACTCCTCAAGTTTTGCATCAGAATTCTCATTCTCTGCCAACGAAATCCAGTCCCTATCGTTCGGCTGCCACCATCGATACACGGCTACTCCATTGGAGACAGGTGTTTTTGAAGCGTAAAATTGAAACATTTTATTTTGATAGCCCCACTCTTCAAGTTTCGCATCAGGAATTTCATATTCTGCTAACGAAATCCAGTCCCTATCGTTTGGTTGCCACCACCGATAGACCTCAACGAGATCCTGAGCTTGAAAAGAGCCAGCCCAAAGCATCACACTTAGCAAGACTCCCGATACAAATATACTCAATCTCTTCCAACTGATCATATTACACCTCCATAAGGTATAAACAATATATGGCAACGTCACAGAATCTGTTCTGCACTTTTTCTCTGTATTACCCTGTATTATTCTTTGACATTGAGCGTACTATTGGTCATGAGTATTATTGCGATACCCATTGATGACAACCTAACGATTGACCTGAAACGCATTAACTAAGCTAAGTGATTAACTAGAATTCGTTTTTCTGTTAGGTTCTAATAACTTGATTATATATGACCAAGTTTCGCGGTTTTATCATATATTATCAAGCTCTATTTTAGAAGTGATAGAATATGCGATTTAGGTATTACTTCTCATCTATTCCATTTATAAAGTTTTGCTTCCAATTGTTGTTAATGGATTTCAAGTCAGTACAAAGGATTGAGTTGGTTAACTACTTGTTGGATGAAAATGATTATAAATATGTTGAGCTAACTTCTTGCCAATGCCATCAGTTTCGGCGATTTGTTCAACTGTAGCTTGACGGATATATTCAACTGAATGGAACTTCTCCAGCAGGACTTTTTGGCGATGATGTCCTAAACCTGTAATTTGATCGAGGTGCGATCGCTGCATCCTCTGACTGCGTTTTTGGCGATGAAACGTAATTGCAAAACGGTGGGCTTCATCTCGTAATCGCCTCAATACCTGCACCCCAGCCCGCTCTGGATCGCCACTTATCAAAGGTTCCGACTGCTCAGGCAAGAAAATTTCCTCACGTTTTTTGGCAAGGCTAATGACGGTTAGGCGATCGCGTAAGCCTAACTTATCGATGATTTTCATCACCGATGATAATTGTCCTTTGCCACCATCGATCATCACCACATCAGGGAAATCGGGTTCTGGAGAATTGGTGATTGATGATTGGTGATTGGCATGATTTTTGAATCTTCGGGCGATGACTTCCGCAAGGCTGGCGAAGTCGTCGGAATGTCCTGACTTGATATCAGGGTTACGGATTTTATAATGGCGATAATGTTGCTTAGCAGGAATTCCATCGATAAAAACGACTTGGCTTGCCACTGCGTCAGAACCTTGGATATGGGAAATATCGTAACCTTCTATACGGTGCGGTAAACTATCAAGATTGAGGAGTTCAGCTAAGTCTTCTAAGCCTTGTAAATTACGATCGCTTTGTTTTTGAATCCTTGCTAACTCATATTGGGCATTGCGTTCCACCATCTCAATTAACTCGGCTTTAAGCTGTCTCTGGGGAGTAGCGATCGCGACTTTACGCCCTTTGCGATCGCTGAGCCATGCTTGCAAAATTTCTACTTCAGGCAGTTCCAATTGGGTATGAATTTCATTGGGAATTTCTACAGGATCGCAATTTTGATAATGGGATTCGAGAGTACGTTGCAAAATCGCTTCTGGTGTATTGCTCTGACTATCCGCGACAAATGCTAATCGACCGACCAAGCGTCCTGCCCTAATCTGGAATAGCTGAATACAGGTATGTTGATCGTCATAGGCTAAAGCGATCGCATCGCGAGAAATCGTATCATCAGGTAGGGAAACCTTTTGATCGGAGCCAAGATTTTTCAGCACTTGAATGCGATCGCGAAGATCGGCAGCCTTCTCAAATTCTAAATTTTCCGCTGCCGCTTCCATCTTTTCCGTAAAGGATTCCACTAATTCACTAGAGCGCCCCTGAAATACCATCGCTACTCGTAACATTGTTTTGCGATATTCTTCTGGTGAAATCTTCTCCTGACAGACTCCCGGACATAAGCCCATGTCATAGTTTAAGCAGGGACGATCCTTAAACATGGGTACAGGTCTCTGTCGCAATGGAAAAGCTCTTTTAATGATTCCTAAAGTCCGTTTGAGATTAAAGACATCTACATAAGGTCCATAGTATTTATCCTTTGTGTTGCCCATTCTCCGTTTGCGCGTAATAAAAATGCGTGGATAGTCCTCTGACCAAGTAATGCAAACATAAGGATATTTCTTGTCATCCTTTAAGAGAACGTTGTAGTAGGGCTGATATTGCTTAATTAAATTTGCTTCGAGGGCAAGGGCTTCTGCTTCGGAGTCAGTGACAATAAACTCAATCTCATGCACCAACTGCACCATCATGGCAATGCGTGGTGACAAGTCCTGACTACTACGAAAGTACGATCGCACGCGATTGCGTAGCGCCTTTGATTTGCCAATATAGATGACCCCATCATGGCGATCGCGCATAAAGTAAACCCCTGCTTCCAGAGGGATTTCTTTTAACCTTGCCTGTAATTTTTCAGGATTTTGCAGTAATGGCTCCGTCATGATCTAAATCATATAGCAATCCTAAATGGTTTGTGGAAGCACACCCCGAAGGGGTGTGCTTCCACAAATCCCAAAAATCTACAAATGATTTAGGACTGCTATATAAGTAGCTGGGTGCAATTAAATATAAAACCCCAAAACCTGTGGCGCACGCGCAGCGTGCGCCACAGGTTTTGGATTTGGGTTTAGATACTTATCGCAAACTGATGTTACTTGATTGTGCTTCGCTGTGGGTTATGATGCTTTGAGTGCGTTTAGGTAAATAAAAGTCCGTGTTAGACATTAAGCTCGTGCGATCGCAGCCCGAACAGGTGCAAGCTCGCCTCAACAGTCGAGGCAAAGGTTACGACATTAGTAGATTGGTCGAACTAGAGCAGGAAGTTCGTGCATTAGAAACTCAGCGATCGCATTTGCAAGCCGAAAGCAACGACATCGGCAAGCAAGTTGGTATCAAAATGAAAGCTGGTGCGCCCGCCGCCGAAATTGAAGCACTAAAAGCGCGATCGCCCGAAATCAAACAACAACTCGCAGAGCTAGAACCTAAGGAAAGAGCGTTGCGTGAAGAAAGCAATGTCATCTTGATGACCTTGCCCAATTTGCCGAGCGAAACTACTCCTATCGGTGCAAATGAAACCGAAAATGTGGAAATCCGACGTTGGGGTGATGAATATAAGACTACACGCACCGATATTCTGCCCCATTGGGAAATTGGCGAAAAGCTAGGTATTCTCAACTTTGAACGCGCCGTTAAAATCGCTCAAACCCGTTTTGTGAATCTTATGGGTGCAGGAGCCGCCCTCGAACGGGCACTAATTCAATTCATGTTGAATACCCACACTGCCAATGGCTATGTGGAAGTTGCGCCGCCACTTTTGGTGAATACAGCAAGCATGACAGGCACAGGACAATTGCCTAAATTCGCAGAAGATTTATTCAAATGTGCAGAAGATGAACTGTGGCTTATTCCAACTGCCGAAGTTCCAGTTACTAATCTGTATCGGGATGAAATCCTTGATGAAGAAAATTTACCAGTTCATCATTGCGCTTATACCCCCTGTTTCCGTCGAGAAGCAGGAAGTTATGGACGTGATACTAGAGGTCTGATTCGTTTACACCAGTTCAATAAGGTGGAACTGGTTAAATTCGTGCATCCTGAAAAATCGGCGGAAGAGCATGAAAAATTGGTGCGTGATGCAGAATCAATTTTGCAAGCTTTAAAACTTCCCTATCGCGTGCTGGAACTCTGTACTGGTGACATAGGTTTTAGCGCTGCCAAATGCTATGACCTTGAGGTATGGCTCCCTTCTGCAAATACCTATCGCGAGATTTCTAGCTGCTCGAACTTCCTTGATTTCCAAGCCCGTCGCGCCAATATTCGCTTTAAGAGTAAGGGCAAAAAGGGAACGGAGTTTCTACATACCCTTAATGGTTCAGGATTGGCAGTCGGACGCACCATGTCCGCAATTCTGGAAAACTATCAGCAACCTGACGGAAGCGTCTTAATTCCTGAAGTGCTACAACCTCTACTTAACAGACAATACCTCTAGAGAAAGCATAGCGTGTTTTTCTAGAGAACTATCCAAGGCTCAACTATGGCAACCATTCATCGACTGCATCCAGACAATCCCCAAGCAAGGACGATCGCTCAGATCGTGAATGCTTTACGCGATGGCGCGATTATGCTCTATCCGACGGATACAGTCTATGCGATCGGTTGCGATTTGATGTCTAAGTCGGCAATAGAACGTGTTCGCAAACTCAAGCAAATGTCAAACGATAAGCCACTGACATTTCTCTGTTCTTCTTTATCGAATATCTCAGAATATGCGATCGTTTCTAATGCCAACTATCGCACCATGAAAAGTCTGGTTCCCGGTCCCTATACCTTCATTTTGCCAGCCACCAAACTTGTGCCGAAGTTGGTATTAAATCCTAAACGTAAAACCACAGGGATTCGAGTTCCCGATCATGGTGTATCTCAAACCATTATCGAAGCATTGGGAAATCCCATTATCTCCACATCGGCAAACCTGACGGAAGATGATATCGATGAAGAGGATTTTAGCCATCAGTCCAAAAATGCTAAGCAACGTAATGTGTGCGAATTGCCAAAGATGGAACTATTCGATCGCTTTTCTAAACTAGTAGATTTCATCGTTGATGATGGCTCCGATCATAGCTACGAAGTCTCCACCATCCTCGATTTAACCGATGATCTCAATCCAAGCGTGTTACGTCAAGGATTAGGGGTAGCTCCTTTTTAACTAAAGCGTTCATTTTAAAACTGCGAAATTTCTTACTCTGGAGATATAAGATATGCGTACTTTACGAAAACTGCCAATATTGTCGCTAGCTCTTGTATTAGTTGGTTATATTGCTTACGGGTGGTTGCTATCGATTCATAAAGCTGACTGGCGGATCTGGATTCCTGCTGGAGCGATCGCTTTTGGTGCAGAGTGGATATTTTCAGTCGGTTGGGCGATCGCGGCAGTAATTTTTGTATTTATCAAAAAAGAGCAATTTTTATTATCCCTTGGCATTAGCGTGGTCTGGGCAATGTTGATGTATGTAGCGAGAACTGAACTACGCGCATTTATGAATAATCGTGGTTGGAATTTCTTTGTACTTGCCCTAATTGCTGGAGCAGGTTTAGGGTTGGGATGGTTTACAGATACATTACCGACAATTCGGACTTTTGGGGAATCATTAATCAAATAAAAAAAGGGACGCTTTGCGTCCCTTTTTTTATACAGAAACTTGATTGGAACGATTGTGCCAATAGAAAGCGATCGCCAAATTAATCCATTTAAAAATGTAGTAGAGGCTTGTAAAGATTATAAAAAATAAGATTGTGCCAAAGAAGAAGTTAGGATTTTCGAGATTGCTAATGGCTGTTTCCAAAACTCTCCTTGGTTGTGTCAGTACATGCCAACTATTTAAGCGATTGAATCTTCCCCAATACACGCCAACGGCACAGATAAAGTTCATGCTGATTTCCATGAACGTAATATTTCTAATCAGCTTCAGCCATCCTAGGTACTGCACAAGTTTGATCAAAGAGAGCGCATAACATTGGAAGCCCAATAGGATGAAGATAGTATATTGAGGGATGATCAGAAAAATCACACCATTATCGGAAATCTCAGGTGTACGTGCATCATCCACAAAATGAATAATATCGGTAATTATGTAAGGGGCATTAGGCAGAAATAGGATAAAAGTTATTAGCCCTAACCACCACATAAAATTTTGAGGTAAGCGCTTTGGCGATCGCTTCGTAAATAAGATAAAGCTAAGTACACAAGGAATTATTGCCAAAAATAAGTTCCACCCCATCCACCGAAAATTTCCTAAAAACTGTTCAAATGCTTCTGTCATTATTTTTACTCCGTAGTATGTTGAATATAGGGTTGTGTTTATTTCCAAGCCAAAGGCTTGGAAATAAACATTTGCTTTTAGCGCCAATTATTACTTATTCATTTTTCTAAGATTGACTGCCATGATAAATAGTTTCCCCATTTCACAGGGCTGGTTGATCGCGATCGCCCTAAATACTTGTCTGGGAGCGATCGCCCTACTCTTACCTCGCAAAGTTTTAACCACAGCAGGAATTTACCATGCATGGATTTTAGGGATTGTGATCTGGGGCTGTTTAGGATGGCAAGGTTATGTAGTTATTTTAAGCTATCTGATCGTGGGTTCTGGGGTAACTCGCATCGGTAAGGACATCAAAGAAGCAAAAGGCATTGCCGAAAAACGCGACGGGGCAAGAGGTCCCGAAAATTTATGGGGTTCGGCGGCGACAGGTGCAGTTTGTGCAATTGGCTATGCGATCGCGCCAAGTCCTCTGTGGCTACTTGCCTATGTTGCTAGCCTCAGTACTAAGCTTGCCGACACAACCGCCAGCGAGATTGGCAAGGCATATGGCAAAAGTACATTTTTGATTACCACGCTTAAACCTGTCCCCGCAGGGACTGAGGGCGCTGTCAGCCTCGAAGGGACTATTGCAGGGATCATTGGTTCACTCTTAATCGCGGCAATTGGCTGGGCAGTGAGTTTATTAACGAGTCCTTGGGATTTGCTTTGGTGTGCGATCGCTGCCTTCATTGCCACAAATATCGAAAGCCTGATCGGGGCAACTTTGCAAGAAAAATATGACTGGCTCACCAATGAACTCGTTAATGGTATCAATACGACCATCGGTGCAGCGATCGCGACTCTGATTGCTGCAATTATGAGATGATAAATCGCGAATTTTAATATTTAGAAGAATTGTAATGGGACTAAGTGAAAATCTGTTAACCCCTGATAACAAAGCCTTAATTGTCCAAGAATGCTGCGAGATGATCGATGCACAACTAGCTAGCAAAACAGGCATGAGTGGGATCGCTCTCAAAACAGCCTTTGCTGCGCTCAAGGGGCTTAAGCCCAATTATATCTATAGTGTAGTTGATTCACTCTCGCAACCATGCTTTAACGAAATTGATCCCATTTGGGCAGAGGGACTCCAACAAGGTGAACCTGTAGAATATCTGAAAGCGAATAAGTCACGCACCGCAGATGCATTGTTAGCTGTTACTGATACAAAAGCAAAAAATACTAAGATTCAACTGGTGAGAGGAGTCTATGAGAAATTTCGTGATTCTGCCAAGAAACATGTTGAAGACGCGGTTCCAGATTTGGCGGAGATAATTGGTAAATATGCTAAGTAGCTTTCGATCAAAAGAACTATAAGAAAATTTTTAAAAGCGTTGCGAAGCAACGCTTTTAAAAATTTTCTTGGTTTGGGTTTGAGCACAAAGCGCTGTAAGTTAACTGTTCCTTAACTTTGCTTCGACCATCTCATATCATGATAAGTAAATGAACTTTGTGTTTATTCATTTTCAGATAAAGCAATAATAAAACGGAGCTACATTTTGACAACGATTGATTTATTTAAAAACGAAAAAAACTTCATTACAATTCCAGCGGGTGAAGTGATTTTCCAAAAAGGTGGGATCGCTGATCGCATGTATGTAGTGCTTGAAGGTGAAGTAGAAATTTCTATAGATGGTAAATTGCTAGATCTCACTGGTGCTGGTGGCATTGTTGGAGAAATGGCTCTCATCAGCGCATCCCCAAGAAGTGCTACAGCGATCGCCAAAACAGAATGTAAGTTGGTTCCGATTGATGAGAAACGCTTTACTTTTTTAGTGCAACAAACTCCATATTTTGCGCTTAGCGTGATGAAGATAATGGTTGAAAGAATTAGAAAGCTTGATGCTCTAGTTTTGGGAATTGAATAACTTTATGATAATTTCGTAGCAATAAGGGTGATTTAAAGGCTACAAATCAACTGAGTAAATGCCAAATTTGTCAATTTTTTTAATCAAAACCTAACATTTGAGAAATGGGGCATCGCAAAACTGTAAGATTATTGCGAATAGTTTCACTTAATCATTACAAGGAATAGTTCACAGTGACTAAAGGAACAGAAATCATTGCGATCGCTGCACGAGAAATCCTCGATTCGCGTGGTAAACCAACCGTTGAAGCGGAAGTCAAACTTGCCAACGGCGCAATCGGTCTCGCACAGGTTCCCAGTGGTGCATCTACAGGTAGTTTTGAAGCCCACGAACTACGGGACGGAGATAAAAAACGCTATGGTGGCAAAGGAGTTTTAATCGCAGTTCGCAATATTCACGAAAAACTTCTACCCGAACTCAAGGGGGTCGATGCGCTGAATCAAGAATTAGTCGATCGCATCATGATCAAACGTGATGGCACACCTAACAAATCTGACATTGGAGCAAATGCGATCTTGGCGGTTTCTCTTGCTACAGCAAAGGCAGCCTCCAAAGCGATCGGACAACCTTTGTATCGCTATCTAGGCAATCCTCTCTCGAATGTGTTGCCTGTGCCTCTAATGAACGTTCTTAATGGTGGCGCTCACGCTGATAATAACGTTGATATCCAAGAGTTTATGATTGTGCCCGTAGGCGCACCCACCTTTAAGGAAGCTTTGCGCTACGGTGCAGAAGTATTCGCAGCTCTTAGCTCCGTACTCCATGAAAAGGGCTTATCAACTGCCGTGGGTGATGAAGGTGGATTTGCCCCCAACCTTGAGTCCAATCAAGCAGCTCTAGAATTGCTAATCGATGCAATCACCAAAGCAGGTTATAAACCTGGGGAACAAGTGGCACTAGCGCTAGACGTAGCATCTAATGAGCTATTCAAAGATGGTAACTATGCGATCGATGGCAAGACCCTCAGTCCCCAAGAGTTCGTTAACTATTACGAAGGTTTGATCTCCAAATATCCTATCGTCTCTATCGAAGATGGATTAGAAGAAGATCAATGGGCTAGCTGGAAAGCTATGACCGATCAACTTACTAATACGCAATTAGTCGGTGATGACCTATTTGTAACCAATAAGACCCGTCTAGAGCGTGGTATTCGTGAAGGTTGTGCTAGCGCCATCTTGATTAAGCTCAATCAAATCGGTAGCTTGACCGAGACTCTAGAAGCGATCGCTACCGCAGACCGTAATGGTTATCGATCGGTGATCAGTCACCGTTCTGGCGAAACTGAAGACACCACGATCGCTGATCTTGCTGTTGCCACACGCGCAGGTCAAATCAAAACAGGTTCTCTCTGTCGTAGTGAGCGCGTTGCTAAGTACAACCGTTTACTCAGAATTGAAGCAGAACTTGGCAGCCAAGCAGTATACGCTGGCGCTGTTGGTTTAGGTCCTTCTCGCTAAGCAAATCTCTAGTACTAAAAGGCAAAGGATAGGCGGCGTACCGTCTATCCTTTATCGTATCCAAGGTGTCGCAATTGAACCGACATGTCAACTCTTAGTTACTTTGCAGTATTGGTGTGAATATCGCACCTATTTTCATATCGCTAACGATTGGGAGGTATCAGAATCAACGATCTGCCGCACTGTCAAAAAAGTAGAAAATGACTTAATTAAATCCAAGAAGTTTCGGTTAACAGCACCATGCCCTCAAAGCTCAACTGGTGGTTGATCTGACAAATCTCAAGATTATTTGTACTGCTTACGGTAATGGTAAGCAGCACGATTTTTCATTATTCAAAGCCAGTGGAGTTCGGGTTCACGAGTAGACACAAGGTTTAGCGGATAAGGGTTATCAAGGTTTACAAAATTTGCATCCTAACTCGCTAGTTCCTATCAAAAAGCCTAAAAATGGCTCTTTATCCAAGGAAGATAAGTAGTTTAATCGCCAACTTGCTCGTCAACGTATTGCGATTGAGCATGTTAATCGTCGGCTGAAGATTTTTAAAATTCTTTCTTTGCCTTATCGTAACCGTCGTCGTCGTTTTGGTTTACGTTGTAATTTGATTGCTGCCATTTATAACTTTGAAGTTGCTCTTCCTACCTCTAAAACTTCCTCTCCTCAAACGGGGCATTTCTGGGAGAAGCGATATCACAGTATGGGGGAAGGAAAAAGTAGAAAGTAAAAAGTAAAAATTTCAATCTGTTTTTTCCTTTTCATTTTTTCCTTTTGCCTTGACAATCGTTGCTCCTAAGATTCGGGTGATATCTTGGGCTTCTTGGGCGATTGGAGTGAGTCGGTTTTCGGGGAGGATTTCGGTGGCGGCGAGAAGTTTTAGCCAGTAGAGGGTTTCTCTTGCTTCTTTGAGTGCGATGTAATTTTTGTTGATAAAGTCGGCTTTGCTTTGCCCTGCTTGCCCTTCTTGGACATTTGCGCCAATGGATGTTCCAGATCGCAGTAGTTGTTTACCAATTGTTCGCGCTACGCCGCCTGATTCTTCGAGATGTTGGCAGAGTTTGACGATACGGACGGCGAATTGGAAGGTGCGATCAGGAATGCTTTGCATTTCAAGGAAAAAGTAGAAAGTAAAAAGTAAAAATTTCTGTTTATGTTAACGACCAATACCGAAACAATCTAAATCTATCTACATCTTATTTTTTCCTTTCTACTTTTTCCTTTTTCCTTGAGCAGACAGGTAACGGATCTTGGAAAAGCGCATTATGTCGTAGCTAATGGACGGTTTACAAAAGTTGATAGAAGTGTAAAATCCTTATAGGTTACACTTCACAAGTCTCGATGCGAGAAAAGAAGTAATACCTCCCATACCTACCCAACTCACCCCACCAATAAATACCCCCCACATACTCGGTGACGGGAGGTGACCCTTCACACACATAAAATTATTCTTAAAAAATGAGTCTGGATATGCCACCATCTTGCCTTCGCTCGCCCATGCAGTGCGATCACAAAACTCATTCCAAGTTTTAGAACTAGGATTGCTAACCTCTAGCTTACCATCACACTCGACATAAATCTGTTTCTGGACACTAAAGCCAAACTCAAATCCATGCTTTTTACTATATTCCACCCACAGGCGATCTAGTGTTAATAAATCCTCGCAAGGAAAATTTCTAATATTATCTAACTCTAAATTTCCCTCTTCTTCCCGATTTGTCACCTTGAGCATCAACTTCCAAGTTTCCTGATCCGCTTCATACCATTGCTGATTTTTGAGATACTCCTCTAATTGTTGATAGAGAGAATTTTTCACCTCAGTTTCCACAGCTTGCAACAGGCGCTGTTCTTCTAGGGCTTGCAAATCCTTTTTGACATTTGCATCAATCTGCTTTCTCGTTTCCTGAGTGCAAGCCAAAGCCAAATCGATTGCCCCTGCATCTAGCGCTTTTTTAATGAGATTGCTAGGCTTCTTAAACTTACTCACATACAACAAAATCACCTGCTTCCACCAATCTTCAGTAAAATGCTCGTATAAAATGCTTTCTTGATTTGTACGAATAATTTCCATCGCTGCTAGAAACTCTTGGAAACTTAAATGGGAAAACTCAAACTCATCAACTTCCCTTTGTACTAGCAATTCGCTAATTTGTTCTATTTGAATCAGAAATTCTGTCGCATTAATTGCATCTTCTTGTTCTGACAAGTAAACCTCAAATCTTTCTAGCAAAGTTTCGCGATCAATTCTTTCTTCTTTTTGAAGCATCATTTCTAGCGCCAACATCTGCAAAATTATTTGTGCTTCGTCCGTTAATACTGTTTGCAATTGACGTGCCTCAACGCGATCCTTGAGTTGCAACTTACAGATCTCCTCATACAGATCCGCCTTGCGTTTTGGTAATTCTGCACTAGGATAGCGACGATGAAACCGAGCAATCATCGTCAGCAATAGGGGATTACTAGCTAATTTTTGCAATTCATCACGCTTAGATATTTGTTGCAAGAGATCCTTTGCCGAGAGTTCCGCTTCTCTCCGAATAGCTGGTGAATCCGTTTTGCCAAAACTATAAAATTCTTGCGACCAATACCATTTCCCCACAAATTCTCTAATCTGCTCAGGCGTAAAGGGTTGTAAATTAAATACAGACTTCAAATCAAGTGAATCAGCAAATCCTTGCTCAGTATAGGCTTTGGGACGAGACGTTAAGATAAAAACTGATTTAGGATAGTTCCGCATTTGCGTATTCAGCCACTTCGCCACCAATGGACGCTGTAATTTAGGAACCTCATCAAATCCATCCAACATAATCAGCATCTTGCCTTTATTCAGCAAATCATGCACCCAATTTGTCGGCATCTGCAAACTATTATTGAGACTAGGAATATGATATTTTTCGATAATTGTGGGCAGATCTTCAGGATTTTCTTGAGTGAGTAAATCTCGATATTTCCTCAATAGCAATAACACAGGTACAAAACGTGGTACATTCTGGCCCTGTTTGTTTCTACTCAAACGATAGGCAACATGACGTAATAGCGTTGTTTTTCCATAGCCGCCCCAAGCCAAAATTGCTATTTGTCGATATATGGGATCGCTTTTCGCCTTTGCTAACAATTGCCAAATATCAACCGTAAAGTCTTCTGGATTAAAATCCTGATCGTTTAAGAGTCTTTTGGCTATCCTCTGCTCATTACGAAAACCTGCCATACCCATATTAAAATTGAGGCGCAATCGGACAAACACATCCTCTAGCATTAGTGTCGCGATGCCTTCAATCTTTCCAAATCCCTCAGTCTTACAAAGTTCACAGTCCGCCGCCTGTGCTTCAAAATAGCGATCTTCTACGGCGGTAACTTTTGCCGCTACAGCCTCACCGAAGCGATCCATTCCCTGATTAACTGCTTTACCCAACTGCTCAGCCCGTTCTTCATTGCGCTTATGGATTGGCATCAGCATCTTTGCCCCATAGGAAATCCCTGCACCAATCACCGCCGAGGCGATCGCTTTGGGGATGTCACTTTTGATAAACAATTCCCAAAAGGCATTTGCACCACCAACACCGATCCCGCCCGTCATGATTGCCTTGAGTAAGATATCAGTAATTTTTTCTTCCCAAGTTAATTTTGGTTTTGATTCTGGTTCTTGAGTCATGGTGCTTAAGGCGATCGCATTTTAGTCAGTATAAACCGATATCTCAAGTATGTATAAATTACGAAATATCAAAATTCGCTTGACCTAATTCCACCGACACGCCATCAAAGCGATTGTCATTAGGGTGATAAGAAAGCAACTCAATCCCGATCGCCTCATCAGTATCAGCATCCTTTATCAGAATAATTCCATCACCCAGTTCAGAACAAATTTGATTCTTGCGAGGAGATTGCCAAAATACGGTTAGCAATTCCATTTTAGGTTCATAAAAAACTTTTATCTGTGCCATAGCTGTCTACCTTCCTTAATTGCATCAGTTTGATAAGCCGTAATTAGAAAACCATCTCCATTTAATTTACGGGCTACTGCTACTACCCAACGTCTTTCCCGTCTTTGCAAATAAAACAAAAACACATCAGAGTCCCGATTACTTTCTCGAATCTCGTCAGGTAGCTGTAAAGCAGTTTCTACCAATTCCTCTAAATCTGCGAGATCGGGATGTTTGACTAAAAGTTTTTACCAATATTCGTCTGTTGTCCTGACAGTAAAGCCCAGTGGTGTTTTAACATCAAATGCAAATTAGCGATCGCCTAGAACAAAAAATCACATTAACTAGCCTGACTACCGAAGTACCTCTGACTGAAATTTATCGCCGTGTTGTCACTAATCAAGAAGCTTAAACTCATCTATGGAAGCTTAGGATATTGACGGAAATTGGGTTTGCGCTTTTCGAGAAAAGCTTGCTTACCCTCTTGAGCCTCCTGCGTCATATAGAACAATAACGTCGCATTACCCGCGAGTTCCTGAATACCTGCCTGACCATCACAATCAGCATTAAAAGCCGACTTGAGACAGCGAATCGCCAAGGGACTCTTATCCAAAATTTCCTGCGCCCATTGAATACCTTCCGCTTCCAATTGCTCCACAGGTACAACCTTATTCACCAAGCCCATTTCCAGAGCTTCCTGAGCATCATATTGACGACAGAGATACCAAATTTCGCGAGCCTTCTTCTGTCCCACCAATCGCGCTAAATAGGAAGCACCAAAGCCACCATCGAAACTACCAACCATAGGACCAGTCTGCCCAAAGATAGCATTGTCAGCAGCGATCGTGAGGTCACAAACTACATGCAAAACATGACCACCACCGATCGCATAGCCAGCCACTAAAGCAATCACAGGTTGAGGCATCGTGCGAATCAATCGTTGCAAATCAAGCACATTTAAACGCGGTACACCTGATTCCGAAATATAGCCACCATCACCACGTACTTTCTGATCCCCACCAGCACAGAAGGCATATTTGCCATCGGGAGCAGGCCCCGCACCAGTTAACAACACCACCCCAATCTCCACATCCTCCCGCGCATCAGCGAAGGCAGCGATCATTTCCGTAATTGTCTTGGGGCGAAAAGCATTACGAACTTGAGGACGATTGATCGTAATTTTTGCCATTCCATCGGCTTTGTGATAGAGAATGTCTTCAAATTCGGCGGCGAGTTGCCAGTCGGTCATGGGTTTTGAATATGGATAGTACAGGGACAGATTTTATCAAAATCACATCACAAAAAGTAGTTTGTGATGTAACCTACAGCGCTTTGCACTCAAAAATGTCCTCAAAAACCTATTAAAAGCGTTGCAAAGTAACGCTTTTAATAGGTTTTTGGGTTTGCTTGTTCGGAAATAACTATGGTTATCGGGGGTGCAAAATCTGTAAATAGTTATTAATTTTTGTTTTTTATCATGTCGTAGCTAATAAGCTATATGTATGTAGACATGTAGATACGGCTAAACAGTGAGTTCAGGAGATAGGGGCAATGGTTATTGTATGGAATAGTTTTTTCTTGGGGGTATTCTCCGCTTTTGCTTGCTCCAGCTTGTTTTTATGGGTAATGGTTGCCATTTCTTTAGGCAAATCTCCATTAGAATTCAAATAATTTTTTGAATAATTTTCTTGTTTTTATTCTATTATAAAATTTACCATAACTTTGTCGGAATGATTGCCAAAAGTAAAGAATGGGCTAAACGCGACCTCTACTTTTCAAACTTTGCGTGCTAGCGGTTGCTATAATCAAAATCTGAGATTTTTTAATAAATTTTTTAATTTAAGGGCAAATAATGGCGACTCCCCACAGGACAAAACAGGTAAATCTTCGTTTTCCTTTGCCTTTATTGAGCCAAATCAAATCCCAAGCCGATGCCAAGCAACAGGCGATCGCTGATTGGATTTTAGCGGTAGTGAGCCGTGAGTTTGCGCCAGAACCTACCACCGACGCAAAACCTGAAGCTGCTCCCCCTGAACCTGCTCCCTTTGTATTACATCATGAACTAGCCGCATATGTGGAGAGTTGTTTAGCGCCACTCCAGTCGCAAGTTGTGGAGTTGAGGACACAATTGGGGGAGTCCAACGCCTGATTGACAATGGGAAATCTA
Organism: Pseudanabaena yagii GIHE-NHR1; assembly: GCF_012863495.1. Lineage (NCBI taxonomy): Bacteria > Bacillati > Cyanobacteriota > Cyanophyceae > Pseudanabaenales > Pseudanabaenaceae > Pseudanabaena > Pseudanabaena yagii. Next base: position 380,525 of record NZ_JAAVJL010000001.1, on the reverse strand, counting down.
GTCAGGCTTCGGAATCTGTCCCAAATGCATCTAGTTACAGCGCTCAGTCTAATCAAAATCATGGGGTTTGGTCATCATCAGGCAATCCCAAGCCTTTATTTAGTTCTTTAGCAGGCTTTGCCTTAGAGGTTGGCGATCGCCTCGTCATTAACGGTGAAGAGTTAATTTTTAAAGGGTGGGTCGATCAATCGCAAACAGCAATTGAAGTAAAGTCTCTCTCTGATGAGGCGGCTCAGGTCAAGCAAATTCGTGCTAAAGAGATCAAAAGTTTGGCGCGATCGCCAGAAGATATTTCTAGACATGCGCCATCAACAAACAAGCAAACAACTCCAGAAACTGAGCAGTCCCCATATACAGGTAACTCTGAAGCCAGTGCAGAAACAAATTCCCCTGAAGTTGAAATAGCAACTGGCGATCGCGAAAATTCCGATCAAAAAATTCCTAATAATTCAGATAGCTCGGTAAGTAATTCTCCAACAGAAGAAACTCCTGAGATACCTAAGGAACCTGAATACAATGCTTGGGAAGTATGGACTTATCTAGAACGGCAAAGGGTAAAGACTCTCAAGCTAATCAATACCTTTCATGCCGAATGGGAAGCGAATCGGTTTGTCCGTGAAGCCGAACGGAGTACGCCGCCCAATTTGCGAGTGCACTATGAGATTCGTCCTGTTTTGCTAGATGAAGCCGAACTCAATGGTTCCTATCAAAAAGTCGAAAATACAGAAAAACAGCAGGAGCCACCATCCCATCCTCATGAAGAAGACTACGCCGATGCGATCGATGTGGAGATTTTGACTTAGGCTCATTAGAACCCAAATTGCTGTTTCGCACGCTATGCGTGCGAAACAGCAATTTGGGTTTTGTTTAAAACTATGCTGATCTACTTAGTGCTATATGTGAGCTATCTTTTACTGTAAAATTCCTAAAGCAATATTAAGCAATATTATTTATTTTAAAGAGAAAATTATGGGAGAAATGGTTAACGCGATGGTCTTGTGCATAGTACTGATTCCCGTCGGTATTGCATTTGGATACTTTTTGCTCAAGCTCCAAGGCGAAGAAAAAGAAGAAGCTTAAAGCTTTCTAAGGCATAAAAAAGGCTCCCGAAAGGGAGCCTTTTTTATGCCTTAGAATCTGATTTGAAGGTTAGCTCAGTGCCATTGAGGATACGCTCGATATTGGAGCGATGTAACCAAATTACAAACATACAACCTACCGTAACAAAGCTGGAATAAACAATATTGCCCTGTAAAGTCCACATGAAGATGGGGGCAGCAGTTGCCGCCGCAATGGAGCTAATAGAAACCGTGCGCCAAATTGCCATCGTGGCTAGCCACACGCTAAAGGCAGCGATTGCCACAATCCAGTTCAACATAAATAAAATCCCCACACCCGTTGCTACAGACTTACCACCCTTAAAGCCGAGCCAGACAGGGCGACTATGACCAATTAAAGCCAGCATCCCTGCGCCAATTACAAACAGCGACAGATTGTCGATCGCTATATTTGCCGTTAACCCAAAACTGGTGAGCAACCAATTCGCTTGCTGCATTACATAAATAGCGATCGCCCCTTTCGCAAAGTCCACCGCAAATACACTAATTCCTGCAAACTTACCGACATTGCGCCAGACATTCGTTGCCCCAGTCGAGCCTGAGCCATGTTCACGAATATCGATACCTGCCATCCGTCCCACCAGATAACCCGTCGGGAAAGATCCTAAAAGATAGGCGATCGCCAGCAAGAGATAAGGAAACCACATAAGCTGTATTTGAAATTATTTGAAAGTAGGTTTACAAACGTGAAGCTACATAAATTTTAAGGCTCGCTAAGCGAGCCTTAAAATTTTATTTTTGAAAGTGTGGCTTTGCCACACTTTCAAAAATTTTTCTCAAGTCAGCACTTGGTGCTGTATCAGTCAATCGAAATTGATTGTGGCCCATCACTTTTGCCACTGTTACTAGCAGAGGATGTCTTAGCTGGTGTTGCTCCTTGCTTCTCTAGCCAACCCTTTAACGGATCTTGTTGGAGATCGAGCTTGAGAAAGCCCGAAACGAGTCCACCAAAAAATGCAACGGGTTGCCCTAAGAACTCATTGAGAATCGGTTTTAGCTCGTCCATAAGTGTAGAAATTGTAATTTGGGTTAGATAATAGAAATATTTAGAAATACTAGTAACTATGCCAAGGGCTGTAAGAATTACTTATTACGATTGTATCGCAATCACATAAGGGACGTGCAGTAAAATAAGGAACTGATCTTTTGCGGCGTGGCGAAGTCACGTCACCCCAAAATCAGTTCTTGGGTCTATGGAATTGTGCCTATGAATCTGCATTCTAGGCATAAAAACTCAATATGAAGCTATTCTAAGCACCCATAACTACTTTCTGACTAGATGATTGCTACAATTTCTGATCTTCCCTAACAATTTCTAGCCATATCGTAGTTAAATCGATCAATGCACTCTTACGAATTTCCTGAGAGTGGCTAATCTAGAGAACATTTTCGATGACCACGTTAAACCGATCCACTCTTCGTCGCCTCAAAAAACTCAAGCAGACATCTGCGGTTTGGGAAGGCGATCGCCGTGCTTTACCTGCCAAGATCCGTCAACCACAAGACTCTTCTAACATTATTCCGCTTCATGCCCCTGATGAAGAGTCCAAGCCCCACTGTATTTTGTGGGTAGATGGCTCAATGGGCATGGTACGGTCGATGGATGTAGTCGATTCGGCAGTGGGGCAAGAGGCTTTTGTCCGCGCCTTATTGCAAGCGATCGAACATCCCCAAAGTCCTGCCCAACCCTCCTTGCCACAAAAGATTTTGGTATGCGATCGCGAACTGCAATTTTATCTACGTGGCGTACTCCAAGATTTAGGAATTTCCGTTGAATATATCGAGCGACTCCCCTTAATTGATGAAATTTTTTCGCATATTTTAGAAAGTTTTTCCGCCAACCCTCCCGTAGTACCAGAGCGATTTGCCGAAGCCCTACATAGACAGTCTGAACAGCTATGGCACAATGCTCCTTGGAACTCTCTCTGGGATCATCAGGTAATTTCCATCAAGCTGGATGCATGGGATCTAGAAACCCTCTATGCGATCGTCATGGGCAAAATGGGGCTAGAGCAAGGGGTGATCTTTTACCGCACCGAAGAATCCCTAGTCAAGTTTCGCCATCGGATCGTTGCAGGCAGTTCTGAGGATGAAATCGAAGAAACCTTCCTACATCAAGACTGTCTGTTTAATTTGTTTGAAACTCCAGAGTTGGAAATGGAAGATGATTTTCCGCCATTTCCATTTCGTGGCAAGGTGAGGGCATTGCCTGTCGCCTCTACACCCATGAAGCCGATCTATGGCACATTGCATCCTCTCGAAGGTGGTAGACCCTACCTATACGATGAAGAAGCGATCGCGCTGACCGTGGCGCTCGAAGCCTTAAATAAATTCTGGGAACAGTACAGTAATCGCCTGAAATCTAGTTTTGGTAATTTAACGGGGACTTACACTATTTATGCCCCCAGTCTCGATAGTGATGTCGAGGAAAGTATTGAAGTAGTTGTCCAGACCATGCCCGATCTGGCAGATGAATTACATAACTTGGTTGAAGATGACGATGATGATGACGATTCCCCATTGATCAAAGAGGATCTTTGGCCAGAAAATGCCCTGATCCATATGATGACCATTCCTTGGGCACAGGTGGAGTTTTTACGCAGCACAAATATCCATCGTCAGCTTGCGGACAAACCTATAGCGACATCTGCTCAAAAAAGTGAAGGCTTAGCAGGACTGATGATTCAGACCTCCCGCCCCAAAGCCTTAGAATTAATCGAAAGAATTAATAACTTTGGTGGTATCCACGCTTTATGCTTCAATCCTGCGGAGGATATCCTCGGTAATACCTGCCAACTGGGCTTAATGGTGATGAACAACGATGATCTCCATCTCTTTGGCGAATTTGACAGGAAAGCGCTCAATAGTGATCATCACAAACGTTGGAAGCAACGGGCCAAAAATACTAAAGGTAATATCTGCGTCATTATTGCCATGGGCATTACAGGCGGTTCACGAGGCAATCCTGCGCCCCATCATATCTTGGGCTATTACGAAATCAAGCTGATGGATGATAAAGAGTTAGGTTTAGGCAAATTACGCGCCGAACCAGCCTTTGACTTTGATTTTGACTTTTAAACTAAGAGGAGTGTGCGAAGCACACTCCTCTTAAGTTAGAAAAACTTTCCTTTTTGCCCCATGTCTCAACAAATTATTTATCGCATCCTTGATGCCAATCTCGATCGCGCCCGTGAGGCAATTCGCACCATCGAAGAATGGTGTCGCTTTGGTTTAGAAGATCTCGACCTATGCGATCGCTGTAAACAGATGCGCCAAGAACTCGCCCAATGGCATCGAGAAGAATTTCGTCGCGCCCGTAATACCCCAGATGACCCTGCCACGGGATTAAGTCACGCAAATGAGGTAAGTCGTGCGGATGTGCAATCGGTATTGCGAGCGAATATGGGACGCTTGCAGGAGGCGCTCAGGGTTTTAGAGGAATATGGCAAAATTGTTGATCCCAATTTGGGCGCAGCAATGAAGCAATTGCGCTATCAGGTCTATACCTTAGAGAGCCAATTACTAAGTTATGAAGCAACCAATATTGGACAGATGCGCCGCCAAAAGTTACAAGCTGCGAGTTTATATCTGGTGACTATGCCCGTGGATAACATTGTCTCCGTGGTGGAGTCAGCACTGCAAGGTGGGGTGCAGATTGTGCAGTATCGCCAAAAGGAAGGAGAAGACGGCACTCGTTTACAGCTTGCCCAGCAGCTTTGTGACATTTGCCATAAATACGATGCGTTATTTCTTGTAAATGATCGCGTGGATATTGCGATCGCCGTCGGAGCCGATGGCATCCATGTGGGACAAACGGATTTGCCAGTTGCCGCAGTGAGCCAAATCCTCAATGCTAATGGTGGTGATGCTTCCCAATACATCATCGGGCAATCCACCACTAATCCTCAAGAATTAGCGATTGCCCTGAATAATCAAGTGGATTATGTCGGTGTGGGGCCTGTCCATGCCACACCCACTAAACCCAATAAAGCAGCCGCAGGTTATGAGTATGTCAATTACGCGGCACAAAATATCCAGATACCTTGGTTTGCGATCGGCGGTATCGATGAACATAACTTAGAAGAAGCGATCGCCGCAGGTGCAAAGCGAGTTGCTGTAGTACGTTCCTTGATGAAGGCTGAACATCCTGATCTGGTGGCAAAACAAATGCGATCGCTATTAAAGTAATCAAAATGTTTGAAAGCACTGCGAAGCGGTGCTTTCAAACATTTCTCTTGGTTTTGCAGCGCAAAGCATTACCCTGCAAGATCATTCCCTCGTAAGGAACATTGCATGATCATGTTTCAATATGTAGTATATATACTACATATTGAAACATCATTAAAATTATGCCTTTTCAAAAATTAGATATTTCCACACCCAAGCCAGTCTTGTCTTGGGCAGATCATGACCTTGGTCATGCGGAAACCCAAATGGCGAAAAATGTTGCCTCCTTGCCCTTTGTGTTCAAACATGTTGCCCTCATGCCCGATGTTCATCTCGGTAAAGGTGCACTCGTCGGTTCTGTCGTTGCCACCAAAGAAGCGATCGTACCTGCGGCTGTGGGCGTTGACATTGGTTGCGGTATGGCTGCGATCAAAACTCCATTTCACTATGACCACTTAGAGGGAAAACTCAAGCAAATTCGTTTAGAAATTGAAGCCGCGATTCCTGTCGGTTTTAATGACAATAAAGAAGTAGAAAAGCCTGTCCTCAATTGGCAAGGATGGCGCGACTTCCGCGATTTGCATAGTGGCGTTCAGCATCTAGAAAGTAAAGCGATGAAGCAAATGGGTTCCCTCGGTGGCGGAAATCACTTCATCGAAGTCTGCATAGATACCGATCATCAAATATGGCTAATGCTACATTCTGGTTCTCGAAATATCGGCAATATGCTAGCGCAAAGACATATTGAGACGGCAAAGGATTTAGCAAAACTAGCAGGAACTTCTCTACCCGATAAAGACCTCGCCTATTTTGTGGCAGGTACTTCTGAATTCGCTGCTTACTGGCGTGATTTGCAATGGGCGCAAGCATATGCACATTTCAATCGTGATGTCATGATGGCGCGATTTAAGAAGATTATCGAGAAGTATGCTAGTGGTGGTAAACCATGTAAGCCTCTGCTAACGGTCAATTGTCATCACAACTACGCTGAGAAGGAAACTCATTTTGGTGAAGATGTGTATGTCACGCGCAAGGGTGCAGTGAGAGCGAGAACAGAAGACTATGGCATTATCCCCGGTTCAATGGGAGCAAAATCTTTCATTGTCAAAGGGAAAGGAAATGCTGAAAGTTATTGTTCCTGTTCGCATGGCGCAGGACGGTTACTCTCTCGCAGCTAAGTACAGGACAAAAATTTAATGGAGTTAAAGAAGGCTTGAGAATTGAGATGTAAGTCAAAGATGATGTGACGAAGGAAATCAAAACCAAGGCGAAAAATGCTTTTAGGAAGACGACCGTGTTTTTTAGGCTTGAGGGGATTTAGTTGAGCCAACCAAAGCCCAGAAGAAAAAGCCCAACATAAAGCCAGAGTAAGCAAAGCAATTAGTTTGGAAAGACGTTCAGGATCTTGAAGATGAGTGGACTCCAAACAAAAGCCACGGGTTTTAAAGCACCCGAATAAAGTCTCAATAGCCCAACGCTTAGCATAGTCAGCAATAGCCGTATCAGGGTCATGAGTCGTCGCGACAATTAATAAATCGCCATCATCAAGACGCATAGCGGCTATACGAAGCCAATGGTTCCAAACCTTTCTGGGCTTGGACAATACTTTGGACTGACCAACTTGGAGGTCTTGAAAACAAATGTCGGCACGCAGTTTTTTCTGCCCGTCATTGAGCAAAGTATTTTTACGGCGGATACGAAAACGGTTACATGGTTCACACAACAAGTAATCTAACCAATCCTCACCGACAAACTCTCGGTCTGCACTCAAAAAGTCGATTTTGCGGTCTCCAAATATTTCCAGAAATCGATTACACAATTCACAGCGCTCACGGGTGTTTGAGTTACCTTTTTTGTCCAGCATCATCCATACCAACGGGAATGCAATACCGTAATGCACTATTCCCAATGTCAGCACATTAAACACGGTTTTACCGAATTCCCAATCGGTGCGGTCGATAGAAATTACCCAAGGTTCGGGGATTTGCATGACTTTGACGACCATGAGTGCGATCTTTTCATAGTCCACTTCAAAGTCTCGAAAAAATCTCTGTAACCTCTTATAGTGTGATTCGACTTTGGCATAACCACTAAATCCTGTGGCAATTTCAGCTAGGTTTACTGTCTTTACTCGCATTAGCGCGATCAAGAACATGGACACAAAGGCTAGTCTTGCTCTATTCCATTGCAGATGTTGCTGCAACTTTTCTCGGAATAGGTTAATCTCTTTCATAGGGGTTTTATTTACGATGTGGTTATCTTTTATAAAACCCCTCCCTGCCTACTTTTGCAACTTTTTGTCCTGTACTAAGCTCTCGCAGTAAAGCGAAGGATCAGTTCACTTTAGATGATTTGATTCAGCAGACTAAAGGAATTGAATGTCGTAAGGACACAGGCATCATTGATGAGATTCCTGCGGCTTATAAACCGATTGAGCAAGTGATGAATCAGCAATCCGATCTCGTAGAAGTAGTCGCGACTTTGAAGCAGATTATCTGTGTAAAAGGTTGAATTACAGAGCGTTGCGTTGAATTAAAAGCCAGATAAATATTTAAAAGCGCGGCGAAGCCGCGCTTTTAAATATTTATCTGGCTTCACTAATACCCTCTACTATATTTTTTTGGTTATTATGATGTAATTAGCATTTGTCGTGACTATGCTAATGCTATCTACCAAACTTACTTGAAATTGCTATGGTTAATTCTGTTTCTGAGCAATTACCTGACCATTCCAGCCAAATCATCACAGTTCGTCCAGACAGTGAAACCGCCACTCTGCAAAAGCTGCCCTATTTTGTTGGTATATCTGGCACTACTGCGGGTGCAAAGGGAATTTCGATGAATCTGGTGATCATTCCCGCAGGAGGCAAAGCGGAGCCTCACTTTCATCGGGACTATGAAACTGCAATTTATCTAGTCAAGGGAAGAGTGGAAACTCGCTATGGCAAGGGTTTGAGCCAATCAGTGATTAATGAGGCTGGTGATTTTATCTTCATTCCCGCAGGTGTGCCGCATCAGCCTTATAACCTCAGTGATACGGAGGCAGCCCACGCGATCGTGTCCCGCAATGATCCCAATGAACAAGAAAATGTCGTTCTCTACGCTCCAAGTCTTTACAGTTAATTTCAAGAGAAAGAACTACAGATGTTCTAAACCCCCATTTGTGTAACTGCAATTTTGCCTGAGAAGCAGACATCGACATCGGTATTGGGAGCGCGATCTCGAAGATTGTAACGACCCGCATAGGTTACGCGATCGCCATCGACTTTAAAACCTAACGGCAACGGCTGACTCGACTTTTCGCAAAATACAATTTCAGGAATGGTATCAAGATCTGCCATCTCTAAATGAGGCAAATTCACATTCCAATAGGACTGCGGCGGAAGTTGAATTTCTAACAGTTGCTTAATTACCCTAGCGGAAGTCTCGGCAGCCCAATTCCAGTCAAACTCTCTACGCCGATCGCGATAATGGGAAATAGCGATCGCAGGAATATTATGAAAAGCTGCCTCGCGTACCGCCGCCACAGTCCCCGACATATAGACATCCACGCCCATATTGCCACCATGATTGATGCCTGATAGCACCAATTTCACATCACTATATAAATGTGCGATCGCCACCCTTACACAGTCCGCAGGCGATCCATCAATGGCATAGGTATCCTTGCCCAGTTCTGCTCTTTGCTGAATCGCGATCGGCGCATGGGTCGTGACTTGATGACCACAGCCTGAATATTGACGTATTGGTGCTGCGATCGCCCCCTTAGTTCCAAATACTAATTCTGTAGCTTTTTGCAAAGACCAAATTCCCTCTGCATCAATGCCATCATCATTAGTCAAAATAATAGTCATGAACTTACGAATATAGCCTATTTAGGGTTTGTGTAATACAAATAAATTTTGAAAAAGCTTGCGAAGCAAGCTTTTTCAAAATTTATTTGGGTTTCGAGAAAGCGCAAAGCGCTATATCTGTAATTATTAATGTTAAAGATGACAAGTCTTTCATTCTCAGAGCTTTTAGTGAGAATGAAAGACTCTACACATATTAAAAAGCTCATCCTTAGGATGAGCTTTTTGTAAACTATGCGGCTTGCTCTTCCAACTGATCCTTATGGAGCCAAATTACAGGGGTTGGCACTTTACTAAACTTGACTTGGACATAATCACCACGAAACTCCAATACTTCGCCCCATGTCTCAAAAATATAGGACGACCAGCGAGTATCATTAGCCGTTGCTTCAATGCTATTTTCGAGCTTTTCACGAATTGCGCGAACAAGTGTGCCTTTCTTTAGTGCCATAGGATTTAATGCAACAAATTATTAAGAAATTAAAACTGCTAGTAGGTATTGTATAGCAATCCGATGTGAGAGATACATAGCACAGGTTAAACCTCATACAGGGCTTTGTGGTCAATCTCGACCCGAGCAAATTTTGAAAAGCGTTGCTTTGCAACGCTTTTCAAAATTTCCTTGGGGCTTTGAATCCAAAACTGCTGCAACAAGCTCTCCCAGTAATTTATAGTTATGAAATCAATTGAAAATTCTCAATATCTCCCAAATTTCTACTAGCTAAGAATAGCTTTAAAGTCCTGCTTCATATGGTTTTGAATCTATTCTTATGCCCTATAGCTACTATAGGCTTTCAGTAAACATCTTAGGGATTTTTTTGTTAGGATAGCCCCATGAATTAGGTATAACTGCCATGTGTATCTGCATCAATTGCACCTATGTCGATCGCTGCACAACTTACCACTCCGTCGAAGCTTTACATCTGCAACCCCATTTAACCGATCATCCAGATTTTGAAGCAATTTCTCCAACAATTAACGTTAATATCCGTACAGAATCAACTGACGATATTCAAATGGAATGGGATGTTGTCGGTTGTGAGAGCTTTGTTTCAGAAATGGGGAAATGGATGAAATTGCGTCCTGGCGAACTTGTTCCCACTTAAGCAGATCACAGATGATTGTGCCGCCCAATGGGTGGCACAATCATCTGTGATCTTGCATCTATTTTTCGATCATTTAGTCACCATGCGTTATATAACAAGAGAATACAAATAGCGTCGCTTTGCGACGCTATTTGTATTCTCTTGTTATAAATATCTCTCAAGAGATTTATAACGCCTCAGCAACGAGTTAGGAATTCATGTCCCAAGTTATCAAACCATTTTTGCTAAGCACTTTATTAGGACTATCTTTTAGCGATTATTTCATTCCCAATTTTAAAAATGATCAAAGGGATCAGATTATTGTCACAGCAACAAATACACAGACTGAGCGTAAAACTTCACCTCCAAACTCTTCCCAAAATTTATCTACAGACTCTGCAAAAGATAGAAAAGAATATCAGCGATTAATGCAATTATTTGGCGATCGCCAATTATCAAAATCATCATTTAGTGAAGTTCTGAAATCTGTTGCGAATCAGTTCATTGGCACAAGCTATCGCGAAGGATTATTAGATCAAGGGGAAACAGAAAAACTATTTGTCTCATTTACAGAATTTGACTGTGTGCTATTTGTAGAGACAGTTTTAGCCTTCTCACGCAATTTATTAGCCGCGAATCCCTCCTATGAGAACTTCGTCCAGAATATTCAAGAAGTACGTTATGCAGATGGTAAGCTAGATGGCTATTGCAGCCGTTTGCATTACTTCTCGGAATGGATACGTGATAATCAGAAACGAGGTATTGTAAGCGATCGCACTGAGGAGCTAGGTGGCATTCCGCTTAACAAATCCCTAAACTTTATGAGTAGCCATTGGCAAAAATATCCTCGTCTCAAGAATAGTGAAGCCAATTATCAATGTATTTTGGCAACGGAAAAGAGAATGGAACTGGAAATGCGATCGCAGCCATTGCGCTATATTCCCTCTCATAAAATCCATTCGATTTATCCCTCATTAAAATCTGGCGATATTATTGCTGTAGTGACAGATATCAAAGGTTTAGATACTACTCATACAGGATTAGTTTATCTCACGCCAAAAAATACCAGCTTCATCCATGCTTCCCCATCAGGAAAGGTCAAAATCTCTCCTGATTTACAGCGTTATGTCGAGCGTGTCGATCATGCGATCGGTATTATGGTTGCCCGTCCAATTTAATATTAAAAAGGAAAGCGCATAGCGCTTTCCTTTTTAATATTCTGATCGCCTAATTGTTAAACAAGCCCATTCCTGACGCTTCCAAAAAGTGGCAACCACCCACTTGTGGGCATCTAGGGCATCCGCGACCTTGGGGACTTGTTCGATTAAAATACCACTCAAAATTCCCCAGCCATTCTCATCGACTAACTGATCGAAATAGGGAACCATATCAACAATGATATCGGCGAGAATGTTGCAAGTAAATCCATTGGCAGGAGCAGGCATATTCGCAATCAAATCTTGAATACTGCCTTCCTGTACCCAGATTTTTTCTTCAGGGATGTCGTTAAGTTGGCGATTGTGATTAGTTGCTTTGATCGCCAAAATATCATTGTCGATCGCATAGGTTTGGCTTGCACCAATTAACAAAGCCCCAATACTGAGAATTCCTGAACCGCATCCGACATCCGCCACGACAATATTATCTTCTGGCTTTACTCCCCAAAGGCGCATTTCTAGAGCTTCTAAACATAACTGTGTCGTTGCATGAGCACCTGTACCAAAGGCACTACCAGGATCAAGTCGTAAAATTTTGCGATCGCTATCTGTCGGTGGATCAATCCAAGCAGGATAAATTACCAACATATCGCCGATTTCCTGTGGACTCCAATGTTGCTTCCAGCTTGATGACCAGTCCTCATCGCTGATGACTGTCCACTGCGTAATCGGAGCCTCGTAATTGCAGGCGATCGCATCTTGTTTGAGCAATAGCGCCAGAGCTGCTAAATCTAAAACCTGCCCTTTCTCAATAGGCAGATAGCTATTAACGCGAATCTGTCCATCTTTTTTTTGTGTCACCATACCTTGGCAACCAAAACTTTGTAATCGCCAAAAAATTTGTTCTTCTAATGCCTGTTCAGCAAGAACTTGGATTTCCCACCAATTATTGATTGAGGTGATGCTCGAAGGTGACATCTGGCGCTTATGACTAAATTTAATGATTATTCTATGACTATATTTAGAGGATCACGATACCCAGCAGCAAGCGCCTTTCATCGTAATATTTCAGGATTCAGTCTTGGATATATTCCTGCTGCTGCAATAACGCTAATTCTGCGCGTTGTGCTTCTCGCCCCAAATAAGCGGCATGGTCGAATAGTGTAACAGGACAAGGTTGTGTTTTTTCAAAGATTTCCACACAGAGTTCCTTAGCAGTTCGACCTGTAAACAATTGCACCGCTTGACGATCTACTTTGCCTCTTGCAGGAATTGGTTTGCCAGTTTCAGGATCAACGGCTAAGCCCTGTTCATTAATGAAGTTGCTATAGTGTTTCGCACAAATTAAATTTTGCTGGCGATCAACATAAATTATAAAGTAGCCGCTAGGATCAAGGGCTAGCGATCGCTTGGACAGTTCATCGTCAATTTTCTGGACTTTTTTTGTAAGTACATCCGTTTCCACAATCAGATTCATTCACTTTGAGGCTTGAAAATATTTTGTTTAGATCCCCATGATACGACTTAATATAGCTATTTATAATATGACAACTATCAAATCCAGAATTCTCATTATCAGTTTCTTACAGCTTTTCCAGTCTACGAAAGAATGAAACGTAGAACCGTAAAATTATAAGATTAGAAATTATAAAATTAGTAAGATGCCCTCATATATCCTTAGCTCATAACTAAAGAGGCGATCGCCATGCCAGCCAAAGTACTCGACGGACGTTATAAATTAATTAAAAAAATCGGTGCGGGAGGTTTCGGGCAGACCTTCATCGCTAGGGATATGCGTCGTCCGGGTTCGCCCCCCTGTGTCGTCAAACAACTCAAGCCTGCTAGTGATGATCCTAACTTTATTCGTGAAGCAAGGCGGCTATTTAACACTGAAGCCGAAACCCTCGAAAAACTAGGAAAGCATGATCAAATTCCGCAGTTGCTTGCCTATTTTGAGGAAGATAAACAGTTTTTCTTGGTTCAGGAATTTATCGAAGGGCGATCGCTCTATGACGAATTAAAAGCCCCTCTGCCCGAAGTATCCGACCTCGATCATCAGACCCAAGAACAGATTCTTGAGGAACTACAAAATATTGATGCTCCCCCCAGAGATAAGCAGCTTGGTGAAGTTGAAGTCCTCAAGATCTTAAAAGATGTTCTGGAAGTTTTAGAGTTTGTTCATTCTGAAGGCGTAATTCACCGCGACATCAAGCCAGATAATTTAATTCGCCGTAAGAAAGATCAAAAAATTGTCCTCATTGACTTTGGCGCAGTCAGAGCGATGCAGGATGCTAATACAAAATTGACAGCCGATGAAAAAGGCGAGTCACGCTTCACTGTAACGATTGGGACACCTGGCTATATGCCTAGTGAGCAATGTGCAGGTCGCCCGAATTACAGTAGTGACATCTACGCATTAGGCATGGTAGCGATTAAGGCGCTCACGGGCTATGCCCCCACGGACTTACCCACAGATCCATCTACAGGCGAATTAGTGTGGCGGGACAAAGCGAAGGTGAGCAATGGCTTAGCTATGGTTTTAACAAGAATGGTGCGCTATCACTACACTCAACGCTATCAGTCGGTGCGTGAAGTCAATCAAGGTATTACTACATTTGCGACGATGACTGAAGTTGAGCGCCAAGCTACTACCAGCAAGATCGTCAGATCAACCATTCTTACTGAGTCCAGTCGCCTAGCCCTCTCTAATAATGGTTCCAAGTCCATTAGCGATCGCCCATCAACGCGCCGCACTGTATCAGCATCTCCATCATCTAGTTCTAACTCTGGAGTCCTATTTTTGTTTGGGGGGCTTTTAGCTTTAGTTGCCGTAATTGCTGCATTTGCCCTGCCAGCAATGATGCGGAATAATCAGCAATCGGTAATTGTCAATAATGCGCCTCCTATCCCTAAGCCAATTTCTACCGAACCAACAAATCCTATTGCTACTACTAACCCCAATCCAGAAGCGGTGAATCAGGTACTTACAGTGGAGGCAAATAAGGAATCGTTAGTGATTCCTAACAAAATATCGGGGAATGCAGTTCATGCCTACAAGATTACGGCTAAGGCTGGACAATTGCTGAGTGCGACAGTTACAGGGAATGGAGTATTACTGAGTATCTTGAATGAGCAGGGAGTGGGGATACCTGGTACGGTCAATGTGCCAAGTACAGAATTAGATATCCCAGCGGATGGTACATATTTGGTTCAGCTAAGAGTTATTGCAGGTGCGCCTGAGACTCCCTATCAGTTAAAAGTCGCACTAAAGGATAAGGCGATCGCAGCACCTCCTACTCCCCTTGCATCTCCATCAGGTGTACCTACTCCAGCTACAGGTGCACCTACGCCACCTACGCCATCCGCAACGCCATCCCAAGCACCAGCACAAATAGAAATTAAAGTTAGGAATAGATAGAACATCCAGCCTAGAGAAAATTTTGAAAGTACGGCAAAGCTGTGCTTTCAAAAATGGACTGTATACATGAAAATATATGGAATTGATTTTACGAGTGCACCTAGTAAAGCTAAGACGATTGTCTGTGCGGAGGCTTGGCTCGATGATATAGTTTTGCAAGTTGAGAGGATTGAGCGCTTTACCAACTTTCCTACTTGGATGGAATTTTTACAGCGATCGCCATCTTGGATTGCAGGTGTCGATTTCCCCCTTGGTCAACCACGCAAACTGGTAGAAAATCTGCAATGGGGCAAAACTTGGGCAGAATATGTCAAGTTCGTAGGACGGATGTCTAAACCAGAATTTGTAGAAACTTTAAATCAATATCGGCAAGGTCGTGCCAATGGCGATCGCGAACATTTAAGGCAAACTGACCGCCTCGCAGGCGCAATTAGTCCGATGAAGGTCTATGGCGTGCCTGTGGGCAAGATGTTTTTTGAAGGTGCGCCGAGGATGCTCGCAGCAGGTTTTAGCATTTTGCCTTGCCATCCCACGGATGATCCACATATCGTTATCGAGATTTATCCCGCCCTCATGGCAAAAGCGATCATTGGTAAACAAAGCTATAAATCCGATGATAAGCACAAGCAAACTAGAGAAATGCAATTAGGTCGCCAAGCAATTATGAATTACTTGCGATCGCCAAACTTTGCCGAGACCTATGGATTGAGCCTAAATATCAATGATCAGCTCGCATGGGAATGCGATCACGATCCATCTGGTGACACATTAGATGCTGTACTTGCCGCAATTCAAACAGCATGGACATCTCGACAGCCAAATTATGGCATTCCTAATAATTGCGATCGCCTTGAGGGATGGATTTGCGGCAAGCTATAGAATTAGAGAGAGCACGACCCTTTGGGGTGCATTCTCTCTAATTCTACAAATTAGCGATCGCCTTTTTCATCTGTTCTTTGATAAAAGGGACATCCTGCTGCGCTAACTTCCACAAAGTATTCAAGTCAACTTCTAAATAGCCAAACATCAAACTATCACCGATGCTAGTCAAGCTGCGCCAATTAATTTCGGGATATCGATCCATAAAACTAATTGGTAAACGCCTTGATGTTGCCCCGATGATGCTGATTGCCCGTTCTACTGCAAAAATTGTCTTTTGATCGCGACTAAAGTCTAGAAAATCTATCCCCGCTACAAACGACTCAGTTGCTGTAAGTGCCTCTAAGATGTCGTGTATTTGAACTTCAAGACGATGTTTGTTGTTATCTATTTCAGCAGGAATACTCACTTCACTGGTTGCCATTAGCTTTTTTCCTTTAAAAAAACTAGTTTAACATTCAGCAGCAATCCCGAAAATTGACAATATTGCCTATAACTGCGATCGCAGGTGGCGCAAATTTTGCCTCCTGTACCAATCCGACAATGTTACCCAAACAGCCAATTAACTCTGACTGATCGGTGCGCGTCCCCTGTCGAATTAAGGCTACAGGCGTGAAATCAGGTAAACCAGCTAAGTTTAATTTGGTCACAATTTCCGCCAAATTATGTAGCCCCATATAGACCACAATCGTTTCGGCAGCTTGTGCGATCGCTGTCCACTGTACCTGTGGACGATATTTTCCTGCGGACTCATGCCCCGTGACAAAAATTACTGACGAACTAAAATCGCGATGGGTGAGGGGAATCCCTGCATAGGCGGGAGCCGCAATCCCTGAGGTAATCCCAGGGACAATCTCCACCTCAATCCCTGCTGCTCGCAAATCTGCCAACTCTTCCCCACCGCGCCCAAAAATGAATGGATCGCCCCCCTTCAGCCGCACGACACTCGCATGACTTTGAGCCTTTTCGATTAATAGCTGCGTAGTTTCCTCCTGTAATAACGAATGATTACCACGTCGCTTCCCTGCATGGATTTTTTCAGCGATCGGATTAATCATGGCAAGAATTTCATCACTGACCAAAGCATCGTATAGCACCACATCACAGGTCTCTAAAAGTGCTTTCCCCTTTAGCGTCATCAAACCCGCATCTCCAGGTCCCGCCCCAACTAAATAGACCTTACCCAAAGTAGGTGGCTGGAATTCTTCTACCAAAGACTGATCTGTATTTATATCTGTATCTACCATCGTGAGCATTTTATATATAGCGAGGCAATCTTACTTAGCCAACCCTACAGATGTGATTCTCAAGAATGCTGGATATCTAAGCCAAATATTGCAAGGCGATCTCATCACCATTTTCCTCATGTATTCTAATTGTATTAGGTTGAGACGCAGCCATCTTGTCAAGCCAGATCAAGGAGAAGAAACTATTTCAGGAATCCTGATGGAACTTCTGGTTAATCTTGTCATGCAATCTCGTCATGAAATATTTATATGCTTAAAGCTCTTCTTGAAATGTAACGAGTACAACGAATCAAAATGAGGCAGGCGTGAATCTTACCGACTTTACCAAAGCAAATCTTACCAAATCTAGTCTAGAAGGAATCAACCTCAAGGGGGCGGATCTTAAGCGCGTGAATCTCAGCAATGCCAAACTTGCAGATGCGATGCTTTCCAAAGCGAATCTGACAGGCGCATTCCTGCATGGAGCCGATCTCAATCACGCACATCTTATCGAATCGAATCTGACCGAAGCAAATCTAACTTCTGCATTGCTAATCAAGGCGGATCTACAACGAGCTTGCCTCAATGATGCATATTTAGTTGCAGCAAATCTTAATGGTGCAAATCTCACTAGCGCCTCTTTAGTGAATGCCGATCTCAGTCTTGCTACCTTAACGGGAGCCTGTCTCAATGGTGCAAATTTGAGTCAAGCGAAACTGAATGGTACATTTTTTATCGAAGCCAATCTATTGGGAGCAGATCTCAGCAGTTCAGACTTTACGGGCGCATTGATGATCAAGGCAAATCTCAGTGGTGCAAATCTCAGCCAAGCTTGCTTGATGAATGTCGATCTTACTGAAGCTAATCTCACAGGGGCAGAGTTGCATGACGTTGATTTATGTGGCGCAATTCTCAACGAGGCTAACCTCAATGCGGTCGATCTTGTCCATGCGAATTTGAGTGGCGGATCGCTAAGTCGCGCCAACTTAGGTTGGGCAAATTTGCAAGGTACAAACCTAGAAAAAGCCAATCTCGTTGGTTCTGATCTGAGCTGGGCAAATCTGAACGAGGCAAATCTAGTCGATGCGGACTTGAGTTGGACAAATCTCACGGGGGCTTTTTTGATGAAAGCCAACCTCAGTGGCGCAAATCTCAATGGGGTCAATCTGTCTAATGCCAACCTCAGTGGCGCAAATTTGAGCGGTGCAAACTTGATGGGGGCGAGCTTAAGCGGCGCAGATCTGAGCAATGTCGATCTACGAGGTGCTTATTTAATTCGTACCAATTTACATAATGCGATTCTAAATGAGGCAAATCTAACTGGTGCAAACCTTGATGAAGCTGTCCTCAACGGAGCTAGTTTAAATCGCGCTAATCTCAATCGCGCTAATCTCACGAGAGCTAGCTTGACAGGGGCAAATCTTAAAGGAGCATTTATGCTGTGGACAAATTTGAAAGGAGCTTTCATGCTGTGGACAAATTTAGACGGAGCAAATATGACTGGTGCGATTTTACCGACGGATAAGTAACATGAAAGCTAGAGAACTAGTCGATCGCTATAACAAGGGTTTTCGAGATTTTAGTGAAATAGATCTCAGTGGTGAAAATCTCAGTGGTGCAGGTTTAACCGCGATCGATCTAAATAATGCTGATTTGAGTGACACAAACCTATCGGCAAGCACTTTAAATGAAGCCAATTTGTATGGCGCAAAATTGCATACAGCGGTTCTATATCGGGCAAGTTTGAGTGATGCAAATCTCTGTGAGGCGGATCTAAATGGTGCTAGTCTGATTAAGGCTGATTTGCATGGTGCTAGTTTGGAAAGGACAAATCTAAAAGATGCTGATTTAACTGGTGCTAATCTCAATGCTGCAAGTTTAGTAAATGCTGACTTGACGGGAGCAAATTTAAGTTGTGTGTCTCTTGTTGGAGCCAATCTAGAAGGTGCAAATCTCACGGAAGCATTTTTGAAAGGAGCGAACTTAGATGGGGCAAAATTAAACGGAGCGAATCTTCAAGGCGCTAATCTAAGTGGGGCAAGTTTTAGTGAAACGAATCTTAGTCATGCAAATTTCTCTGCATCTGATCTTTCCCATGCAAATTTGTATGCAGCTAATCTCAGTGATGCTTTGTTGTCAAAAGCGGATCTTAGTGGAGCAAATCTAAGTGGCGCGAATCTTAATGATGCCAATCTTCAGGATGCTGATCTTAATGGAGCATTTCTGATCGATACTCAGTTAGGTAGGGCAAATCTTGAAGGCGCAAACCTTAGTAAATCTAATTGCTATAAAGCTAATTTTAAAGGTGCATTTTTACTAAGAACTAATCTCAATGGTACTAACTTAAATTGCACAGATTTTGCCAATGCATCTCTGCAAGCCATTGAAGATGATGTTGATCATCGTCCCGAATATGCAGCAGATTAAGCAAATTACATAAAGTTATTTAAGTTACGCCATTTGCCGTAGAAACCGCAAACGTATGTAGATACGTCTGAATCTAGTAGAGAGCAAACTATCAAAAGCGATCGCTCATAAGAATGCTCAGCAAATTAACGATTAGGAATGAAACATGAACGCAGTAAATACCCAGCAAGAAGTGCCAAAATACAAACGTATTTTATTAAAACTCAGTGGCGAAGCGCTGATGGGCGATCGCAGTTTTGGGATTGATCCTGAGGTTGTCCAAGACATTGCTTTACAGGTTGCGGAAATTGTCCGCGATGGCATCGAGGTAGCGATCGTTGTCGGTGGTGGTAATATCTTTAGGGGTATTAACGGGGCGGATAAGGGTATGGATCGAGCCACGGCTGACTATATTGGCATGATCGCCACCGTGATGAACGCCCTAACCTTACAGGATGCCTTTGAACATTTAGATGAGCCGATTCCCACCAGAGTAATGTCCGCGATCGCCATGCAAGAGATCGCCGAACCCTATATTCGCCGCCGCGCTATTCGCCACCTTGAAAACAATCGGGTGGTTATTTTTGGCGCAGGCTCAGGTAATCCCTATTTCACCACTGACACAACTGCCGCTTTACGGGGAGCTGAAATTAATGCCGATGTCATCCTAAAAGCAACTAAGGTTGATGGGATTTATGACAGCGATCCCAAGAAAAATCCTAAGGCAAAACGTTTTCAGTCGGTCAGTTTTGATCATGCTCTCATCAATGATCTACGTGTCATGGATGCCACAGCCTTTGCCCTCTGTAAAGAAAATGGCATCCCAATTATTGTGTTTGATCTGGGTGTAACAGGTAACATTCGTCGCGTCGTCATGGGAGAATCGATTGGTACTTATGTTGGAGGTTCCTGTGAAATTAACTGATGTTGAGGCGCGAATGCAGAAAGCTGTAGAAGCGACCCAGCACAATTTCAATACTGTGCGAACGGGGCGTGCAAATGCTTCGCTGTTGGATCGGATTACGGTGGAATATTACGGTGCAGAAACACATCTCAAGGCGTTGGCAAGTATCTCTTCGCCTGATGCCAGCACCCTACAAATTCAGCCCTTTGATCGTTCGACGATGCGGGCGATCGAAAAGGCAATTTCTGAGTCTGATATTGGGCTAACCCCAAACAATGACGGCACAAGCATTCGCTTAAATATTCCGCCTTTAACTACCGATCGCCGTAAGGAGTTGGTAAAGATGGTTGCCAAGCTCGCCGAGGAAGGCAAAGTTGCGATTCGGAATGTGCGACGTGATGCGATCGACTCAATTCGCAAGCTAGAAAAGGCAAAAGAAATTTCTGAAGATGATTCCAAAAGCCAACAAGAGCAAGTGGATAAGTTAACAGAAAAGTTCGTTAAGAATATCGATAAAGTAACTGCCGAAAAAGAAAAAGAAATTACCACAATCTAAAAATTAAAGGCGACGCAATGCGTCGCCTTTAATTTTTAGATTGTATCCAAAAAGCGCGCTTCGCAAGATCTTTAAAAATTCATCTAGACAAAAAACAAAAGTGGGGCGCACGCTGCGCGTGCGCCCCACTTTTTGTTCTGGTTATGTCAAAGCCTGTAGATTCTGTAGTGATAAAATAGGATGATAGATTCGTTATTTTTTAAGAATCATGAACCACTTGGCTATCAGACTAGGTTCTAGAAGCGATCGCCTATAAACACTTTCCGAGCGTCATGAAAACAAAACCCCACTATGAGTACCACTTTTCATCTAGCGAGTTTGTCCGTGATATTGTCATTGGCATGTCGGATGGCTTGACCGTACCCTTTGCATTAGCGGCGGGCTTATCTGGCTCAGTTGCCTCCACATCAATTGTGGTTACAGCAGGTTTAGCCGAAATCGTCGCAGGGGCGATCGCGATGGGGTTAGGGGGCTATCTCGCGGCAAGAACAGAAGCGGAACATTATGAAAGTGAACTGGAGCGCGAATATCTCGAAGTGAAGGAAGTCCCGATGACTGAAGTTGCCGAGGTTATGGAAATCTTCCAGTCCTACGGAGTTTCAGAATCAGAGAGTGCAGTCATTAGCAAAGCTCTACTCAATAATCCCGAAAGCTTTGTCAATTTCATGATGCGCTTTGAGTTGGGATTAGAAAAACCCCATCCTAAGCGGGCTGTCACTAGTGCGATGACGATCGCTAGTGCCTATTTGGTTGGCGGTCTAATTCCCTTATTGCCTTACTTTTTAAATCGTGATCTGCATACTGCTTTTATTGGTTCGATTGTGATCACGCATATTGCTCTGGCTGCCTTTGGCTATGTGAAGGGCAGATTTACAGGGACAACGCCGATCCGCAGTGCCATTCAGACTGTGTTAATTGGGGGAATTGCGGCGGCAGCAGCTTTCTTTATTGCTAAAGCAATCTCGCATTAATTAACAATGGATATGAACCTATGGAAACTGTCTTTCTCTTCCTAGATATTGATGGCGTAGTGAATACAAGCGTTAATGCTGACTCGCAGTTTCTTGGGACATATCAAGGTAGAGATTTGCGGGGTTCCCCATCGCCCTATGTGCAGCCTTTTCTCCATGCTGTAGATCGCGCAGAACATATCAAGCCGTTTTGGATGTCATCAGGTTGGCGAGAGCATTCCAATATTTGGAATCGCTGGGCTGGGATTGCGCCTTGGACTGTGGGCTATCCGATTGATTTCGCGAAGGCGAGATATGTGATGGGACGCTATGGCAAACAGCTTAATCTTGATGAAATCGAGGATAGCAAGACTATCGCTGTTCTCTATCATTCTGGTAATACTCCAAAAATCGTCTGGATTGAAGATGGCTTTTCTCAATCTGCTATGACTTGGGCAAAACTAGATCCTAGAGTCACTTTAATTAATACAATCCATCCTGAAGATCCTTCCCTATTAGGGATTCAAAATTGGAATATTGGCTTAATCTCAGAGGTTCTAAATATTAGTTAAATGATTAATTTAAGTGTGATCGCTAACAGACCCTTATCGCTTATCAGACATTATTTTTTAGATAATTACTTAAGAATGTCATTTGATTTAGCATTTCTTCTGCGGTAAATGAAGCAGCAAGTACAGATAATCCATACAGTCTTTCGCCAATCGAAAAGTCTTGATGCATGAGTACTATCCCTGCATGAGCTTGATTTTTAGCTAAAGTCTGCTTGTGGAGTTTGCTAAAGTCGCGAATGTTATAGGTACAAATAACTCGATTGTTTTGAGTAGACCATAGTAATTGTTCTTCATCAGAAAATCCTTCCCTTTTTACTTCGCTTACTGTTGTTACATCAATTTCTCTTTGACGTAATGCTATTAGTAATGAGCGATTCATGCTGTCTTCATCTAGATAGAAGCGAATGGAAGCCATTATGCAATTACCTTTGTCGCAAGATGTTCGGCATATAGGCGATCATAATCTTCCCGATCGCGTCGTAATGCTTGCTCGATTTCTTCACGGTTTGCATGATAGTAAGTGAGTGCAGCATAGACCTGCGCCATACTGAGATATCCCCAGTTTTCAGCTATTTCTTCAGGGGTTAAACCTTGTTTCCACAATGTCGCGATGCGTCCAACTGTAATGCGCGTACCTGCGATGCGAGGACGATCACCACAAATGTCAGGAGAGCGAACGATGAATGTGCCAATATCAATAATGGTTGCTGTCATATCCTTTAGCCTTTTTGTTATCTTTATGATAAGTCAATGCTTGTCATGTGAGTAGAGATCGCTACTCAATAAAAGAAATCGCTCACTTAAATTTATCATTACGAATTAGCAAGCCGATCGCCTTTTGTCATCATCAATCGCGATCGCTAACAGAACATTGTAGATAAAAGTAATCGACTCAAACATCAAAATTTGAGCAAGACAGAAATGGGTGATCGCTTATCTCGCGGGAAGTCCACCAATCTATATAGATTTCAAAATGGTATATCGCTATAATCGTCTTCTACTTTTAAACCCTGAGATTTCCAAAGATCTATTTTTTCCCGACTACCCGTGTAAATTGTAAGGTTAGTTAAATTTTTTAGAGGTAGAACCTCAGTTATTTGCGTGTAGCTCAAATACAATTCTTTTAGCTGAGTGAGAACACTCAAGGGAGATAAGTCCGTTACTTGCGTGTAGCTCAAATCCAAACGATTTAGCTGAGTGAGAACACTTAAGGGAGATAAGTCCGTTACTTGCGTGTAGCTCAAATCCAAACGATTTAGCTGAGTGAGAACACTCAAGGGAGATAAGTCCGTTACTTGCGTATTTCTTAAATCCAAATGATTTAGCTGAGTGAGATCTCTCAAGGGAGATAAGTCCGTTACTTGCGTGTTGCTCAAATCCAAACGATTTAGCTGAGTGAGATCTCTCAAGGAAGATAAGTCCGTTACTTGCATATGGTTCAAATACAAGCTTTTTAGCTGAGTCATAACACTCAAGGAAGATAAGTCCGTTACTTGCGTATTTCTTAAATCCAAATGATTTAGCTGAGTGAGATCTCTCAAGGGAGATAAGTCCGTTACTTGCGTGTTGCTCAAATCCAAACGATTTAGCTGAGTGAGATCTCTCAAGGAAGATAAGTCCGTTACTTGCATATGGTTCAAATACAAGCTTTTTAGCTGAGTCATAACACTCAAGGAAGATAAGTCCGTTACTTGCGTGTTGCCCAACAACAAGTCTTTTAGCTGAGTGAGATCTCTTAAGGGAGATAAGTCCGTTACTTGTGTGTTGCTCAACATCAAAATATTTAGCTGAGTCAATTCTCTCAAGGGAGATACGTCCGTTACTTGTGTGTTGCTCAACATCAAAAAATTTAGCTGAGTCAATTCTCGCAAGAAAGATAAGTCTGTTACTTGCGGATTGCTCAGCATCAAAAAACTTACCTGAGTAAGCACTTCAGAAATATAGGCGCTTTGCTCAAATACATCAAATCCCTCACTGATCTCTTGACCTATCAAATAATTATCATAATCGTCTTGAAATCGAGCTTTGGCATAGTCCACCAACATTAACATTGCAGCACTATTACCAATCTGAACCAAAACATTAATACATCGACAAGCTTCTTCAGCCGAATAATGAGATTCATATTTGAGTAGCGGGATGATCTCATTACCCACCGCGGCAAACATTGGGACTTCATCATCATCTTTAGGAGGCAGTATAGCTTTCGCACAGCTTAAAACCTTTTCGCGTATTGCTGGATCAACAGTTGTAGCGGTTTCTAGACAGGCAACAGCTAATAAATGCAAATATTGCTGTTTGTCAGGTTCGCTATTACCGCGATTAATCAATGAATCTAACAGCATCCCCCGTTCCTTGGGACGCGCTAAACCCGCAGTCAAAATAATCGTCTCTCGCCATTGGTCATCTGTAGCACGCCCCAATAGTTCCTCTAAACTTTCATCCGCTAGAGCCTCCTTCCCTGCTAAATATTCCTGAAAAGTACGATGGGCAAAATCAATTTGATTAACCGATGGCTCCCGCAATAGACCAGATCGATCCACAAAAAGATCACGAATCTGCCTACCTGTAATATTTTTAGATAACCTTGTCTTACTCAATTCACCCTGAAAATGGCGATCCACGCGCTCCGCTTCTAAAGTCGAGAGATTTAGCCGCATTAACTTCAAAGCAAGCCCCTGAAGCAACTCAATTTTTTCCTCTTCATCTAATCCTAGTGGATAGGTATCATCCAAAGGGATTCTGCGACCGCGATCACGCCGATTGAGCAGCATATCAATACAATCGCGATAAAGTACAAGTCTTGCATTTGGTAAATTTTCTTGGCGATCGCGATGTAAAGCGCAAATCATCGCACAGAGCAAAGGAGTCGCCGCCAGTCTTCGCAATTCAGGACGCTGGCGCAACTGAGTTTTTAAATTTGTCGCGAGTTGAGTCAGATCTTCATCACGATGAGGAGACAAAGACTCATGCCACCGCTTCACAAATTCCTCAATATTAGCGATGCTCATTGGTTCCAATGTCCAAGTAGCGAAGCCATTCGACCTAACCCACTCTTCCCATTCCTCCCATTCATCACCCTGCATATTTTTTAATCCTGAAGGACGGGATGTAACGATAAAAGTAGCTTCCTCAAAATCGCTGACTAAATCCTTCAGAGCCTCAAAAAAATCTTGTCTCTGTAGTCGGGGCAACTCATCTACACCATCAATTAAAACTAGAGCCTGTCCGCGTTTGAGATATTGATGCACCCAGCTTTTAGGCATCTCATCAGCATAATTCTTAGCAATAAATTTAGTAAACTCCTCTGGTGTAGGAAATTCAAGTTTAGCAACCTCCCCTGAAACAGAGACTTTCTCATCTACTAAGTCCCGTAAGCGAATAAAGAAAGGAATCTTACAATTCCAATGATGCAAGTTTTCAGGAAAAGTCTGAGTTGCTGCCCGTACTGCAATCCATTGTAACAGCGTACTTTTCCCCGCCCCTGCACTACCACGAATCACCAACCTCCGACAATTATAAATAGCCTCATCAACCCTTCTCGACCGATTTCCTAACTCATGCTCAAGGCGATCATCTCCCATCAGCATTAAAGGCGATTTTTCATCTTCATCCTCATCATGAGGACAATTAGCCGATAGATTGATATAAGCCATACTCAGGCTTTGCTGTCTAGATAGACTATCGATTCTATCTAATCCAAACACCTCTAATTTATCCAATTTCTCCTGAACCTTGCGCCGATAATTCTTCGCATACGCATCCGCCGCCTGATTCGCCAATTCGCGAGCGATCGCCAACTGCCTCAACACCTCATCAAGTCTCTGTAAAGTCACCGCCGCCGCACTCAAAGCAAAGCCTTGCATCTGGGCAGCCGAAGCAATCAATCTTTTGCTCGCTAAATCAACTACCTGCCGATACAAAGACTTTGCATTATCAGAAAACCCTATTAATACCTCTGGATAGACCACCAACAAATAATCCTTAAGCCGTTCCTCATCAAAATTCATCTCCGCCAAAGTATCCGCCGACAATCTCGCCTTAATCAAAGTTTCTGCCACCGAAATCACAATGGCGTTTTTAGTCTCTCTCTGTAAATTCTGAGCCTCTCGCTCAAATAAGGGCTTGATATCATTGGCAAGCTGTTTCGCAATTTGATCGATATTAGCTTTCTTTGCCTCTACAGAACTCAAAACACCCTCACTCGTATTGTCAATTACCTCTTCCAATACCGCATTCAATAGTTTAGTTTCAATATGAAACGACTCTAATAGAGTTTTAGCGATCGCAGGAGCAAAAATCTTCAAAGCCACCAGAGACAAAGACATGAGCTAATACTTAGGTAAGTATGATTGAGTCAACAACATCATAATATCACCTGATTTTTACAAAACTCATTGCTTTACAAATAACTAGAAGCCTTGTATCAACGCTTAGCGATCGCATCTTCTATAGAATTTTAAAAGCAGAAACCGTCATAGCTATTCAACTATGACGGTTTCTGCTTTTGTAAAAGATTTTAAGATGTTTTTATATCTCCTTGTCGATAACGTTCAATTAAATTTGGCAAATGATCAAATCCATCAATACCAATGAGAGCAATAAACTGCGATCGCATTTGTTGCAGAATATTAGAGAATGCCTCAGAGCCTAATTTCCCTTGCAAAATCACGACCAAAGCTGCGGACTGTTGCCATGCTTTGCTATGCCGTTGCTCTAGCAAATACATTCCTAAACAAGCGTGATAAGTAGCATATTCTAGTTGATTAAGTTGATAGAAAGTTTCACCGAGATAGGCATGACTGAGAGCTTGTAAATCGCGATCGCCGATTTGTTGAGTGATGGCTAAGCCTTGTTCTAAATGAATTTGAGCTTGCTGTGGTTGCTCGATCGCCACATAGGCAGTTCCCAAACCTACCCAGCAAAGAGCTTGATTTTGCAAATCATTCAATTTCTCAGATAGCTTTTGCCCACGTTCTAAATGATTGATTGGTGTTTCCATCTCTTCGGGAGTCACATATTCCTGTTGCCGCGCCAGCATCACTTCGCTATAGCCTAAATTTGCTAGAGCATTAGCCTCTCCTTGGCGATCTCCATTTTGCCGCGCTAAAATCACCGCTCGCTGAGCTTGAGATTCACTATTACTGAAATCCTTTTGAATGAGGCTAATCCGACTCAGATGATTGAGATTAGCAATTTCGCAGCGTTGATCACCAACTTCACGGGCAAGGGCTAGCGCCTCTTGATGCAGTGCGATCGCCTGATTATGCTGCCCCATCCAAGCTTGGGAATAGCCTAATACTGTGAGGATACGGGCTTTCTCTTGAGTATTTTCTGCTTCCTTAAGAGGTTGATCGAGATAGTTAATCGTTTCGCGGAAGCTTTCTCCTGAGAATGACGCAAATACACCACCATAGAGGGGAAAGTTTTCACGCTGAGCAAAGGTTCGCAAAGTTTGGAGACTCAGACGGAAGCAGATTTTGGCAAAATATTGGCGATCGCGTTCTAATAAATTCTGAGCATTTTGGAAGCCACTGCTGAGTTCACCCCAAATCATCGCAAAGGCAACAAAGGTAATACCTGTCATATGCAATCCTGCTTTTGCATCATAGGGTTGCTGATCAAACCAGCGCACTAGCCCATTCTGTAAATATCGCAAGAGAATTGATAACTCCACCCAAGCACTAATATCGATGCTCCGTTGCGATTGGGCGATCGCTGCTGCTGACTGATTGAGAGCCTGTCCTGCAAATAGCTCCTTGGGTAATGGACTATTAATCTGTTGCGACCAGATCTGCCAAGGACCAGCTACCTTTGTCCTTTCAAAGCCCACCTGTCGCTGTGACTCATAGAGCCAACTGACGAGAAATCCTTCCAATAGGTCAAAGGATGCTAAGCCGCGAGTTATTCCGATCGCAAATTGTCGCAATTGAAAAGCTTCCGAATCATCGGCTAATGTCTCCGCAGTTTTTTGCAACAATTCCGTAAGGATTTGAAGATGCTGACGTTCAAAGACAGGTGTGTGATTGGGGTCAAGAACTTGGATTAAAGCCAATAAGCGATCTTGCGCCTCAGCGTCCAATATCCTCTGTAAACCCCTAGTGCAGGTATCCTGAACTTGATAGTTGGTTTGCCACTGCTCCCAAGCATCTTTGAGAATTTTCATGGCACGCAGGCTTTGGGTTGCCTTAGCTTGCTTGACCGTATCAGTCTGAGCATCAAAATTTGCTTGCAACAGATTGCTATGTTCGGCAAGCGATCGCTCAAAAATTTCCCCTGTGCCAGATTCTAAGCTGTCACTGAGAATGCGATAGACATGTTCTTTAGATAGCAATTTGCCATTATTTATGTTGAGAATTATCCGCTCAACGAAAATAAGGTAGCGCTCATAGGTAGTGAGGGGTTTGCTTACGGGATCTGACATATGTTTGTTTTTTTATTTTATTTAGGTTTAGTTCGCAAGGAACCGATTTATATGGCTCGGCGAAGCCATGCCACAAAAATCGGTTCCTTATTTTCCTGTATGTCCCTTAACAATGCCAATCATTTTGGCAATATAGCAATCCTAAATGGTTTGTGGAAGCGCACCCCGAAGGGGTGCGCTTCCACAAACCCAAAAATCTACGAATGATTTAGGACTGCTATAGCAATGTAAGGATTGCTTAGGACATAAACCCCAAATAAGTGAAGGCGGCACGAAGTGCCGCTTTCACTTATTTGGGGTTTGATTTGCAATTTTTAGGCGATCGCATTTGACATAAAATCCAATTTGAGCGATTATAGACAAGCTAATAAATTGATTAGCATCTAAATCAAATTTCGGGGCTATAGCGCAGTTGGTAGCGCACCTCAATGGCATTGAGGGGGTCAGGGATTCGAGTTCCCTTAGCTCCATAGGTTGCAGCTTTTAAGTAAAGCAATTAGCCCTTAATTAGCCTTAATCAGTGAGTAGTTGTTAAACCATACGACTATCTCTAGATTATGACTATCAAAAACAACAATGGAGCTATTTGCTTATATTTCACTTTCAGTTAATTATGAGTGAAAAGGTAAATACTAGAGGTGGTAAGCGTGAAAACGCTGGTATGAAACCACTTGACGGTGAAAAGAGAGAATACAAATACTTTCTGACTCTTACCGAAAAAGAAATTATTGATAGCTACAGAACTAGCAAGGGATTGGATAAATGATCACTGGATTAACCGTATTTTTTGTAAGCTTGTTGCTAATAGCTATAAGCGTGTACTTAGTTCTGACTCCTAAACAAAGAAGACAGGTTAGATGCTGGTTTATACCTAGTCCACCTAAAACGACTTATAGACGCAATAATCGCGATAAGGATACTGGTAGGTATCTGTGACCCTATTTCTTTAGAACCATTTATCAAAGAAATAATTGATAAACATAAATCAGCACAAAACTAGATATAGTGATAGTTAAGTGAGTTTTTAAAAATAATCAAGTGAAAAGAAATAGAGGTAAGACAAAGCAAAAGGCTTTTAGCTTTAGGCTTTTGCTTTTATCGATCCTTTTAGGATTAGCGTCAGGTGCTGTAGTCCTGTTAATAGCTTTAGGGATTAGGGGATACAAATTTGAATGGGATAGGCTATTAAGTGCAATGGCTCTACAGCTAGCTGCTAGCTACGGAATACAGCTACAGAGAAAAGGCAGCAATAACAGCAATAACAATCCTGAATCAGGTACAGATCTAAATCCTAGTCCAGTAAAGCCTAAACCGTTTAACCCTCCTCCTTTTGCATCTGTGCAAGAAAAAGTAGAGGTGCAAGAGGGTAATTATGTATCAATGGCTAGAGATCTAGGAAAAAGACATTTAGAGCTAACTGTAAGCACAAATATAGTTTCACCAACGTATATACCTATTCAGGTGTCTAGTTTAGTAAATGGGAATAGGGATCTAGCACTTAGACTATTTGATGGTGAAGCTAATCGAAATAAAGGTAAAAGTGAACAATGGGTATGGGAAAAGGTAGCAGAAGATTTAATTCGTGATAGGAGATAAATTTAGCCTAATACCTATGCTAAAGTTGATTTAGCCTACTTATTGGTTATATGATTACAGAGCTATAAAGCTTACTGTGTGATGGCTTTAAGGCATTTTCATAAATTAGGATTGCAAACAATTACTAAATGGAATTGAGGGGGGCAGGGATTCAAGTTCCCTTAGCTCCATACTCAACATAACATTTTAGAAATGAGTACATACTCATTTCTAAAGCAAGACATATTCAAGATTTTGGGATTTGATTTTGCCGTAGGCAAAATCATCTATTAAGTAATCTCTTTATTTTTTAGAAAAAAAGTTTGTGATACATTACACGAACATTGCGCGGTTCGAGAAACTATGTATCAATTCATGTCTAGTGCTTTGGCAGCGATCGCCTTTTTTGTCGCCTCTACCTCACCTCAAATGGCGAAGGCGCAGACTCCGCCGATCCGTTCCTATCAGCCCAAAGCCACTGAGACAGCCAGAAATGCCCAAATTCAAGACCAACAGCAAAAGGCGCATCCTAGTAGATTTGATCTCAAAAAATATCCGATTATTGACAGTAACTCTGAGCATTGGCAAGACTCGCTATGGGCGATCGGTGTATTAGCACCTGAAGAAACCTATGCCTTACAAGCCTTAGCCAATGTTTTGCAGATGACAACGGCTCCGAATCTCACCGATCCGCAAAAGGGCATCATCGATACGGCAATGCAGGTAGGGATGCAGCTATATACCCTCAAACCTGCGGTATATGGCAAGCTCAAACCCTACTTTGTCCGCACAGTCAATGAAAGTAGCGATTCCCAATGGATAGCACTATCACTATCAGCTTTAGCTAAATCCACCGATCCTGCTCAAAGTCTTAGCAAGGCACAGCTTGACAAACTCATTCTCAAAATTCAGCAACGTTTTCCCAATTGGCAGCAGGACTTACATTTACGAGCAACCATCCAAACTGCCCGCAATGATAACTCTAATCAAGGCTCCACAATGCCCAATCTTGCGGATTTGTTGAAATGGCAAATTGCGCCACAACAGTCCCATATGTATGTTCTTTGCCGTCCCAATCGCGAGGTTTTATGTTTAGCAATAGTCAAGGATAGCAATGGGAAATTCCTAAAACGAGGTAAACAACTTTGGTCAGTTCCTCTATTACTGCAATCCTTGCGAAATCTCGATTGGTACTTTACCAATGGACGCACACCGCAGGGTATTTATCGCATGGAAGGAGTCTCCTTGCAACCCGATGATGAATTGTTTCACGCCTATGGACAATTTTCATTGGTGAATCTATTTATGCCTTTTGAGGATGGGGTACAGGCTTTTTTACCCAATCAAAAAGGAAAATTCACGGGTAATCTCCAATCCTATCAAGCACTCCTCCCTCCCACATGGCGCAACTATCAACCCATTCTCCAAAGCTATTGGGCAGGTAATGTCGGGCGATCGCTATTTCGCATTCATGGCAGTGGTGCAGCGATCGACTTCTTCCGTAATAAAGATAAAGTGGTCAAGGCAAAATATTTTGATTGGAATGCGACTTTAGGCTGTCTCTCGGCTCTAGAACTTTATGATCAGCGCGGAAGTTTGATCAAGGCAGATATGCCCAAGATTCTTGATGCTTTAAATACCGTCGGCAAAGGTAAAGTTGAAGGATTTCTGATCGTTGTCGATGTCCCCAGTACATCCAATGAACCAATCACAGTTGATGAGGTTGCTAAGTACCTCAATTAGTGGTGAAGTTTGATTAGGGGACAATCATTTGCGCCACAGTGTTTAACCCCCCTCAAAAAAATTTCAATCTGCAAATGTTTGATCGCCTTTGTTAAGGGACTTGCTATTAATTAAAGTACCTGTGGCTTCGACTTCGCTCAGCCAACGTTAGCTGAGCGAAGTCGAACGTTATAGATAATTCAAATAAGAACTACAGCTTCGACTTTGCTCAGCTAGCTTACACCGATGGCTGAGCGGAGTCGAAGCCCCTCTGCAAATTATTTAAAACAACTATAGCTGAGCGGAGTCGAAGCTAGATAACTTCGGGGGACATTTTTATCCGCAAAAACCTAAGTAGCCATTAAACGATAAGAAATGTGATTTTTTGAAAAAAATGCGATCGCTAAGTGGGGCAATAGTCTAGCTTTAGGTAGAATTTGTTACTGCTTTAGTGATCGCTTCGGATAACCGAAGCTTGTATTCTCAACAGTCGGGTAATATATACTGGTAGTCCAAAATCAGATTAAATATCACATTTGGCGCAATTCCCCGTTTTTAAATCCCCGTTTTAACTGCATTCGGTAGCTATGTTTAACCTAAAAAACCTGATTGGCGATCCTAACAAGCGCAAACTCGACAAACTCCGTCCCGACGTGGCACTCATCAACTCCCTTGCCCCAGAGTTAGCGGCGCTAAGTGATCGCGAATTGCAAGCAAAAACGGGAGAGTTTAAACAACGCATAGAAAAAGGTGAAACCCTTGACGATTTATTGCCCGAAGCCTTTGCTGTCGTGCGTGAAGCTGCTACGCGCGTTTTAGGATTGCGGCATTACGATGTACAAATGCTTGGTGGCATGGTTTTGCACCGTGGTGAAATCGCGGAAATGAAAACAGGGGAAGGTAAAACCCTTGTGGCAACATTGCCTAGCTATCTTAATGCCCTTACAGGTAAGGGTGTCCATGTCGTTACAGTTAATGACTACCTTGCACGTCGTGACGCGGAATGGATGGGACAAGTCCATCGATTTTTGGGAATGTCAGTTGGCTTGATCCAAAACTCAATGGAGCCAATCGAGCGTCGCAAAAACTATAACTGTGATATCACCTACGCCACCAATAGCGAATTGGGCTTTGACTACCTGCGCGATAACATGGCAACCAGCATCGAAGAAGTGGTGCAACGTCCCTTTAACTTTTGTGTTATTGACGAAGTAGACTCAATCCTGATTGACGAAGCCCGTACACCACTGATTATTTCGGGTATGGTAGAGCGTCCTACCGAGAAATATTTGGGCGCGGTGACGATCGCTGCACAATTAGAAAAGGAAACCCACTACGAAGTTGATGAAAAGCAACGTAACGTAGTCATGACCGATGAAGGGTTTGAACTTGCTGAAAATTTACTAGGGGTTAAGGATTTATTTGACCAGCAAGATCCTTGGGCACACTATGTATTTAATGCACTTAAAGCTAAGGAACTATTCCTGCGGGACGTAAATTACATTGTTCGTGACGGGGAAGTAATTATTGTGGACGAGTTCACAGGGCGCGTCATGCCCGGTCGTCGTTGGAGTGATGGTTTGCATCAAGCGATCGAAGCTAAGGAAGGCGTACCGATCGAAAATGAAACCCAAACCCTCGCGACCATCACCTATCAAAACTTCTTCCTGCTTTATCCCAAATTGGGGGGAATGACAGGTACTGCGAAAACTGAAGAAGCCGAGCTTGGCAAAATCTATAACCTCGAAGTGACTACTATGCCCACTAATCGAAAGAGTGGACGGGGTGACTGGTCGGACGTGGTTTACAAAACCGAAGCAGCAAAATGGCGCGCCGTTGCTGAAGAATGTCGTGAAATGCATGAAACAGGGCGACCTGTTCTTGTGGGAACTACTAGTGTTGAGAAATCGGAAGTTCTCTCGCGTCTGTTAAGTGAGAAAGAAATTCCTCACAACTTGCTGAATGCGAAGCCTGAAAATGTGGAACGGGAAGCAGAAATCGTGGCTCAGGCAGGTCGTAAAGGATCGGTGACGATCGCCACGAACATGGCTGGTCGTGGTACAGACATCATTCTTGGTGGTAATGCTGACTATATGGCGCGTTTGAAGGTGCGGGAAAATTTCATGCCGCAGATTGTACGTCCTGAAGATGATGACGACTTTACCAATGAAGGTCAACGCATGTTTAGCGATCGCCCTCAAAAGGGTCAAGGTTTTGGTAGTACGAGCGAAGGTAAAAAGAAGAAGACTTGGAAAGTTTCCGATAGTCTATTCCCCTGTGAACTTTCTAAGGATGCCCAAGCCCAACTCAAGGACGCGGTCGAATTTGCTGTCGAGAAATTAGGCAGAATGAGTCAGTCCGAGTTAGAAGCTGAAGATATGCTAGCCGTAGCTTCTGAAAAAGCACCTACCGATGATCCAGTCATTCAAAAGCTGCGTGATGCCTTTACGTTAATTAAGCGTGAATACGAAGCTGTCACCGATGCTGAACATGAAGAGGTAACTAAACTTGGTGGCTTACATGTGATCGGTACTGAACGCCATGAATCCCGTCGTGTTGATAACCAATTGCGCGGTCGTTGTGGTCGCCAAGGTGACCCCGGCTCAACGAGATTTTTCCTCAGCCTCGAAGACAACTTGATGCGGATTTTTGCAGGCGATCGCGTGGCAGGTTTGATGAATGCCTTCCGCGTCGAAGAAGATATGCCCATCAGTTCAGGAATGCTCACCAGCGCTCTCGAAAATGCTCAGAAGAAAGTCGAAACTTACTACTACGACATTCGGAAGCAAGTGTTTGAGTACGATGAAGTGATGAACAATCAGCGTCGTGCGATTTACGCCGAGCGTCGTCGGGTGCTAGAGGGTGAAAACCTACGCGATCGCGTAATCGAGTATGCTGAGCGCACGATGGATGATATCGTCAATGCCTACGTCAACCCAGAGCTTCCTCCCGAAGAATGGAACCTTACAGCTATGGTAAAAAAGGTCAGAGAATTTGTAAATCTCCTCCAAGACCTTGAGCCAGAGCAACTAGATGATATGTTCTTGCCTGAAATGCAAGCCTTCCTCCGAGAAGAAGTCCGTCGTGCTTACGAAATCAAAGAAGCACAGGTAGAAGCATTACAAGCAGGTTTAATGCGCCAAGCCGAACGATTCTTTATCTTGCAACGGATTGACTCACTCTGGCGCGATCACCTCCAAGCGATGGAAGCTTTACGAGAGTCTGTTGGTCTACGTGGCTATGGACAAAAAGATCCTTTGATCGAATACAAGAGTGAAGGTTACGAAATCTTCCTTGATATGATGACCCAAATCCGCCGCGATGTGGTCTACTCACTATTTGAGTTTGATCCTCGCCCTAAGCAACAACCCGAAACCATCGAAGCTGAGTTTGTATAGTTGTTAAGTCGAAGAAAAGAGGAGCGGTGCTATGCACTGCTCCTCTTTTCTTCGATGCTAATTTTGAAGTAACGCTATCTAAAAAAAAGGAGCGCTATGCGCTCCTTTTTTTTAGATAGCGAGATTTATCTAGCTAACCAAGATGTTATTTTCCCATTGCTTTGACTAAGAAAATACCACCAAAATATAGGATACCAACTGCACCCGCAAGTAAACTCTGTGTCATCGGATCAGTTGAAGGCGTTAACACAGCACCAAGGATAACTGCCCCAAGCACTACATAACGCCAACCTGCCAGCATCCTCGCTGAGTTGACAATACCTGTAAGTGCCAACAATGCCTGAATAACGGGAATTTGAAAGGCTAAACCTGTGCTAAATAGCAATAACAATACAAACTCAAAATAGCGATCAATTGACCAAAACTGCTCAACAACATCACCGCCATAGCTAATAAAAAAGTTGAGTGCAGCAGGAATCAATAACTGATAAGCAAAAACTATGCCTAGGACAAATAAAATACTGGAACCAAATACGATTGGCGCGATCGCTCGTTTTTCCTTGCGCGTCAGTCCAGGCAAGATAAAGCGCACAATTTGGTACAAGATGGCAGGACTAGAAACAAGAAGTCCGCTATAGCCTGCAACCTTAATTGATACAAAGAAATATTCCCCTGGAGCAAGCTGGAGAAATTTCACTCCCTGTGCAGGAATTTCCAGTAAGGCAACAATCTTGTTAACTACTGCAAAGCAACCAATCACGCCGATGATAACGGCAATCAGGGCATAAAAAACCCGCGATCGCAATTCTTCGAGGTGATCAAACAGAGACATCTCTACATCATCGATTTCGTCAAGCGCGTCATCATCAGATGGTTGATCGGCAATAGCGATCGCTGTCTCACTTACATCCTCAATGGTTGCTGTGTCTGTAAAATCCTTGGGTTGGTCTGCTTCACTTACCGTCTCTAGCATGGTGTCATTACTAAAATCTACTTATCGATCACTTCACCCGATTGCTTAACAAACTATCAAATAATCGAAGTCTTATCGATACTATAGCAACCAAAAGCATTTTAGAGTCGTACCCTTCGAGGATGTCCCCAAATTAACGCGAGTTCGAGATAATTTGAAACTGACTTTGAGAGAGGGTTTGCGTAGCAAATCCTCTCTCAAAGTCCAAAAGTAAAAGCCTTGCATAGCAAGGCTTTTACTTTTGGATTCTTAAAATTTGCCAGCTTAGCCAGAACTGACGTTAATTATGTTATGTGAACTTTCTGACATTTGGCGGTAAATATTTGCGGCTAATGTTAGCTTTAATAAAGCTGGCTAAGTAATGTCGTGTTGTAGTTCACCATGTAAAGTCTTAGGAAGGTTCATATGGCTTCGTACAAAATTTTGGGGTTGCTGGCGATCGCTAGCAGTATGTTTGCTATCAATGTGGGGGATACTAACGCGCAAGTCAGCATTGGCAGAGGGCAGTCCAATAGCCTATCACCTGCTCAGGAAATTTTATTAGAGATGCAGCAAACCAATGCACCTGCTGTTGGGGGCGGTAGTATGCAGTTGCTCCGCTTCACCGATACCAATGTCTCTTTTGCGCCTTTAGAGGGACTAGATCGATTATTTAATTGGCAGATTTCTGACGATACGGGCTTACCATCGGAGAAAACTATGGGCGATCGCGTTGAAAAGTTTAAATTAGATCAACGTCGCCAAATAGTTTCTAACAGTCAAATGCTAGAAGCAATTAATCGCATTTATCGACCTACTGATAAATAATTACAGCCTATTGAGGCTTAAAGTCGTACAGAGAAATTTTTGAAGGCGCGGCGAAGCCGCGCCTTCAAAAATTTCTCTGTGTTTCAAGTCATCGTAAAGTGCTGTAACTTTGGAGATCAATACAATTTTGAAAATAATAAAACCCATAGATTAATGAATACTATGTGCTAGTACATTTAAACTATGGGTTTATTCATATTAATATTCTTAAAAGGAAAGTTTTAGAAGAGGTAAGATTAGACTGTAATTTGCCCAGCTTACTCTTACTTTACCATTAGGTACTAACACGTGTTGGGGCAACGAATACAGGTGCTTTCGGTAGTGTTGCATCAAAATTAGAGTTTGGGCTTGTTGTTGGTACTTCCAGTGTTTCCTTACCTTGATTATCAATGATCAAATTAATGATTTGACTAGGCACTTCATCACTAGGCTTTTGTCTTTCATAGATTACATCTATCGCCTTAGCAGGTGTGGCGAATGTGATCAGTGAGGATGCAAAACTACAACCTATCAGGGAAATAGGTACAAATAAATTTTTAGACATAATTGACTCCAAAAAACTTTATTTAAATGAACAACCACTTGTTGGGGGAACAAATACAGGTAATGGAAGTGGTGGGATATCAGAAGGAGTTTGTACCCGTATTATCGATAGATCTCCTTCAGGAGACATATTAATGATTCTACTGAGAGGCTCTCCACTATCATCATTATAGTTGTCGTTTGCAACAGTAGTTGCACATGCCGCAAATGTAGCAGAAGGTAAAGTTAGAAATGAAGGTATAAAACTAACGCCAGTAAAGGCGATCGCTACAAATAAATTTTTAGACATTCACTTCAACAAGTTTTTCACTAAAGTTTATACAACCCACTGCAACTGCTGGTGGTGGTGTTATTACTGGCACTGGTGGTAGTGTGACATTAAAACTGGAGTTGGGGCTTGTAGTTGGAACTTCAATTCCTTCATTACCCTGATCATCAACAATTAAATTAATGATTTGACTAGGCACTTCATTACTAGGTTTCAGTCTTTCGTAGATCACCTCTGTATTTGCTTTTACAGGTGAGGTAAATGCCAGCAGAGAAGATGTAAAACTACAGCCAATTAGACAAATAGTTGGTAATAAATTTTTAGGCATAGAAAACTCCATTGCTATGTTTAGTAAGATTAATACCCTAGGAATACCTATTATTTACAGGCTATTGGTTTATGTTGTATTTCAAATAAGTGTTTACAGCCTGTTGAAGTTTGAAGTAGTACAGAGAAATTTTTGAAAGCTCGGCTTCGCCGAGCTTTCAAAAATTTCTCTGGGTTTCAAGTCAGCGCAAAGTGCTGTAATCCTTTGAAATGCAAAATGCAACTTAGAAAGAGAAAGTAGTCCTTAAAACACCAATTGTGACGGTATCACTACCTGTCCGATTGCCATTATTAAATAGGAAAATCAAACCAGGGGTAATGCTAATGTTCTTGGAAATACGATGGCGATAGAATAGCTCAACGTGGGTAGCCGAGGTGTTTTGACCGCCAGAATTAGCTCCAGATGTAGCTGATACTAAATTATTGAGATAGTCAGGGACGTTACTATTACCACTCAAGCTACTACCTGTAATTTTAGGAAGTTGACCAACATAGAGTCCACCCAAATTACCTTCCTTAAAGAGGTCGGGGAAAGTTAGATAAGACATCCAGTTAAAAGTCTGAACACTACCCGTCAATCCACTCACTGTTGAAGTCGTAAAGCCAACCCATCCACCTAGATTAAGTTTAGGTGTAATTTTCCAATTGACTGTACTGCCAAAAGCATCAGTACTGAGTGGCAGTGCGCCTCCAGTTGCGTTAATAGCAACGATATCGTCTCCCACACCTGTAAGTAATCTTGCATACTGAGGGTTGGTGGTTGTGGAGTTATTTGAGTAGGAGCGGAGGTAATACAAAGCTACATCTACAGGCTCTACTGGAGCAAAGAGGAATTGTGCACCTAGGGTGTAGTTACCACCAAACAAGCCGCCATTTCCTGAGGCTGTCTGAGGTGTACCTGCGGAATATATAGCCTGTAAACTAGTTCTCTTAGCAATTTGCCAGTCTAAACCTATACCACCTGTAGTATTGCCAAGGTTTAAAATTGGGTTGCGCTGAGCAAATAGGGAAATTGCACCTTGTCCAGCACTCTGATAGCGATCGGGTCCGCGAAAAACGGAAACTGGACTGACTCCCACAGGACCAACAATGAGGGCTAAATTATTAGTAATAAGAGATCGATAGGTAAGATCGCTAAGGACAACAGTATTACCTGAGTCTCCTGTGAGGGATTCGTAACCTAAACGGGTGAATGTATTAGTAAATCCACTGTTGCCAGTTGAGGCTGTAGAGATATTGCCAATACTAAGTCCTGTCAGCAAAACACTGCGAGGGGTAAACTCAGTGAGCAAACTAAGCTGAACCGTGCCGCCAAAAGTAAGGTTAGTGCCTGTGTCAGCAGTTTTTGCACCAAAGATGCTAGGAGAATTACTAAAGCGTCCTTGTAAGCCAAAAATTGCTTGACCGAATAACTTTGTAGTTGTGGAAAACTGTTGGGCTTCAAGTTTGGTAACTTTGGCATCAAGGGCATCGACACGCCCACGTAACGTAGCAAGTTCTGCGGCAAATTCTTCTTGCAATTTTTTCAAAGTGGCAAGATCTTCTTTGCTGACCTTATCCGCTAGCCCTGTGGAAATAATCTCGTTGATCTTGTCGAGACAAGCGTTTAAGCCAGCCGCAAATTCATAGCGACTAGTGGCTTGTTTACCCCGAAAGCTGCGATCAGGATATCCTGCAATACAACCATAGCGTTCAACCAAAGATTGCAATGCGGTAAAAGCCCAGTCAGTCGGCTTCACGTCACTTAATTGAGAAACGGAAGTGACATTCTGTGCAGTTTTATCGGCGGACAGAGGTTCTGCTAGAACATCTTGATTAATTTTCTGCACGATCGCAGTATCTGTCGATTTGGCTGGTGCAGGATTAACTGTTGACTGCGATCTCACCTGCATTGGATCGCTAGCAATCTCCTTACCTAAAGATGAAAACTCAGATTGATTAGATGGTAATGTTGTGGTTTCAGCTTGAGCCGATTCACGAAAGTAGGTAGCTGATGCTAGAGCAGCAACTAACAATGTTGATGATAATGATAGCCTTGTAAATCTATGAAGCATGATATTCCTTACACCCTGTATGAACATTAAAATGTCTGTGCCAGCAGCTCCCCCACTTAATCTTGGTACAAACACTTTCCGAGTTATAACCGATATTAATATGATTATTATCAGGATTATGTAAATTATATGTGGTTTGGTGGCAACTGCCAAGATATTTGAGAATTCTGTAAAATTACTTAAACAATGGATTACTTTAGTTCGCGATCGCCTGTTTCCTTTATGTCTGCCCCTTGCCCCATCTGTAGGCAT
This sequence comes from Pseudanabaena yagii GIHE-NHR1, assembly GCF_012863495.1. Lineage (NCBI taxonomy): Bacteria > Bacillati > Cyanobacteriota > Cyanophyceae > Pseudanabaenales > Pseudanabaenaceae > Pseudanabaena > Pseudanabaena yagii. Next base: position 339,894 of record NZ_JAAVJL010000001.1, on the reverse strand, counting down.
GGAGCGATCGCGGAAATGCCCATGATGGACTCACTGGGCTGCAATTTTTGTAATCACATTTTCGTTATTGAAAAAGAATCAAACTCCATGCGCCAAATTTTGCGAATGGCGGATACTATCTCGACATTGCGCTGGGTTTGGAATGGTAAGGGTTGGGAAAATGCCAATGAAGTTCAGGTATATACCAGTCGTTGGTTAGTCGTAGTGGGAATTTTATTAGTATTAGTGCCAACAGCGATCGCCTCACTTGCTGTTTATTTGTTCCCAACCGAACCTGATGTTCCATTGGCATGGTTTCCGAAGTTTTGGGCGATCGCAACATTTTTTGGTCATCTATTTGTGTTGTTATCAATTACCCAAGATTATGTCCAGTTTCCATTTCAAGCCTATTGGCGGAGAATTACAACAATTTTTAAAATGGCAAAGCCATTTTAAAAATTCAAGAGTTTGACTGGGTATTGTTTTTAATTCAACTAAGTGGAGTTGCCTTCCACTTAATTTAACGAGAGTTCAATCTAGCCATTTGCGCCTTGCTTCGCAAGGCGCAAATGGCTAGGAATGGTAAGAATCCGCTTAGCGGATTCTTACCATTCCTAGCTTTTGTCAAACTGACGTTAATTTAAGATGATTGAGATAACATAGACTGCATGGCAAAAAAGAAAAAAAGTGAATTGAAGGGATGGAAACTGATTGGCAAGACAATGCGAAAGTCTTTGTCGATCTTCCGCTATGGCATTAAAGCTTTAGGACTAGTGTGGCAAACTAGCGCCGTATTAACTGTGGCGATCGCTATTTTTACGCTGATGAGTGGACTGCTCCCTGCGGCGATCGCTTATGTGGGTAAGTTGATCGTGGATGGCGTGGTGCTAGCTTCTCGGAGTGGTTTAATTAGCGATCGCAATTTGGCGCTTAGTTATGTAGGATTTGAGGCGCTATTAATTGTGATTTTGGCGGCTGCTCAAAAGGGATTGAATGTATCGCAATCTTTGCTCAGAGTGCTATTGGGTCAGCAAGTGAATGTCTTGATTTTGGAGAAGGCGCTCACTTTAGAGCTAGCCCATTTCGAGGATTCGGAATTTTATGACAAAATGACACAGGCGCGATCGCAAGCTTCTAGTCGTCCATTATCCTTAATTAGCCGCATTTTTGGCTTAGGTCAGTCGGCACTAACACTCTTAACCTTTAGCGGATTGCTATTACAGTTTTCGGTTTGGGCAGTAATTGTTTTGGTACTAGCTGCCATTCCTTCTTTTATTGCAGAAACTAAGTTCTCCGAGCATTCATTCCGTCTCTTCAAATGGCGATCCCCTGAAACACGACAGCAGCATTATCTAGAGACTTTACTAGCGCGAGAAGACTATGCGAAGGAAGTGCAGCTTTATCAATTAGGTGGAATGTTATTGCGGCGCTATCGCGATATTTTTGATCGCTTGTATGACGAAGATCGCAATCTCACGATTCAAAAGGGGATTTGGGGCTATTTACTGGGATTGCTGAGTACAGGTGCATTTTATGCCGCCTACGCATGGATTGTGATCGAGGCGATAGCAGGCAAAATCAGCTTAGGGGAAATGACGATGTATCTAGTTGTCTTCCGCCAAGGTCAAGCTACTTTTGCGGCGGCGCTAACTTCCATCGGTGGTATGTATGAAGACAATCTCTATTTAGCGAATCTTTACGAATTTCTCGAACAACCAATTCCTAAATCCGAAGGCTATATCACTAGAGGTATTGAGCCTGATGGAATTAGATTTGAAAATGTTTCATTTTGCTATCCCGAAAGTACAGAGCCAGTTTTAAAGGATATTTCCCTACATCTCAAGCATGGCGAAAAACTAGCGATCGTCGGCGAAAATGGCTCGGGCAAAACTACTTTGATTAAGCTCCTGACGCGGTTATACGTTCCCACGAGTGGCAGGATTTTACTGGATGGCGTTGATCTCAATGATTGGGATATCGATGTTTTACGAAAGAGAATCGGTGTAATTTTTCAAAACTTTGTGCAGTATCAATTTACAGTCGGAGAGAATGTCGGTGTTGGGGATGTGGAACGCTTAAATGAATATCAAGAATGGGAAGTCGCCACCGAAAAAGGGATGGCAAAACCATTTATTAACAATATGCCCAAAGGGTTTAGTACCCAGCTAGGTAAATGGTTTAAGGGTGGTCAAGAGCTATCGGGTGGTCAATGGCAAAAGATTGCTCTGTCAAGAGCTTTTATGCGATCGCAAGCGGATATTCTCGTCCTCGATGAACCAACTGCGGCAATGGACGCTGAAGCTGAGATGAACATTTTTAATCATTTCCGTTCGCTCACCAAGGATCAGATGGTAGTTCTCATTTCCCATCGATTTTCCACTGTCCGCATGGCAGATAAAATCATCGTGATGGCTGATGGCAAAATTATCGAGCAGGGCAGTCATGAGCAGTTATTGGCTACCGATGGACGCTATGCCCATCTTTTTTCTTTGCAAGCAGCAGGCTACAAATGATGAGTATTTAGTCCAAAAGCGATCGCAGGTCCTTTAGGAACAATGCGAGATGGATTGAGTTCGGGTAGCCCCGCATAATAGAGACGCTTCACATGGTCGATACTGCAAACGGATTGAGCCTCGGCATATTGATATAACTCACGGCAATAGTTCCATAGATTTGGGAAATCTACTAAGCGCTTAAGATTGCACTTGAACAGTCCATAATAAGCCAAGTCAAATCGAAATAGCGTTGTAAATAAACACCAATCTGCAAGGGTTATTTGCGTGCCACATACATATTTTTGTTGTCCGAGGAGGGTTTCATATTTTTCTAAGGCTTGAAACAACTCAATAACTGCTTCATCATAGGCTACTTGCGAAGTGGCAAATCCGCAACGATATACACCATTGTTGATGGGCTGATAGATATCATCAATAATGCGATCGATCTCATCGCGCAGATGTGGCGGATAAAAATCGATGTTCTGAAATTCTGCATCTAAGAATTTGTTGAACTCAGAATTAAACATTTTGATGATTTGCCGCGATTCATTGTTGACAATCTGATTGGTCTGCTTATCCCACAATACAGGCACTGTCACCCGTCCCGTGTAGTTCGGATTAGACTTGACATACACTTGCCATAAATAATCGGCATTATTCACAGTATCGCGAATAGATCCTGCATAGTCGGAAAATTGCCAACCTTGCTCGCTAATCACTGGATCGACTATCGAGAGACTAATGATATTCTCTAATCCCTTTAACTTCCATAGCAGCACTGTGCGATGCGCCCAAGGACATCCCAAGGAAATGTAGAGATGATAGCGTCCAGATTCTGCCTTAAAGACGCTAGAGCCATCTGCTGTAATCCATTGATGGAACTGCGTGGACATACGCTGAAATTGCCCCTTCTCATTGCGTTCTGTCCATTCTGTTGTCCATTTACCATTGACTAATTGACCAAGTGCCATTTTATTTACTCCTAAATTTTATTTGGATTTTATTGATGTTAGGACTTACGCAATAGCCCTGTAATAAATTGCGGGCTGAAAGCTTAAACCCGTTGAAACAGGTTGATCATAGAAGTTCTTTAGTCTGCTTTAGCTGACTTTAGCTTTGAGCCAAGAACTTGAGTTCTTGGTTGTTTTGCGTAAGTCCGAGATGCAAAATCTTTGCGCCCATTTCAACTCGTGAATGCGTAAGCTGCCATACTAAAAACGCCATAGATATAGCTACTATGCAGTTGCTTTCCTTTCGCACCTCCTGCGCCCATAGCTACAAATAAAGGCATTAGATGCTCATCTGTCGGGTGGTTTTCTTTGGCATAGGGAGCGCGTTGTCGGTATTGCAATAGTGCTTCCTGATTACCTTCAGCAATATTTTGGGCAAGCCATTGATCAAAAACGCGCACCCAATCGGGAGGTTCGGCATTATAAGACTCACCAAAAGCATACATATTGTGAGTGGCGCTACCACTGCCGATAATAAGAACACCGTCATGGCGTAATGGTTCTAGGGCTTTTCCTATTTGCCAATGATGGAGGGGATCGCGGTAGTACTGCATTGATAACTGCGTCACAGGAATATCAGCGGCTGGATAGGCAAGAAGCAAAGGAGTCCAAGCTCCATGATCAAAGCCTCTTGTAGGATGCGTTTCACAGGGAATGCCTGCTTGCGTCAGTAATGTAACTACGCGATCGCTAAGTTCTGATGATCCCAATGCAGGAAAGCTCAGTTCATAGAGTTGACTGGGAAATCCTGAAAAGTCATAGATAGTTCTGGGATGAGTCGCAGCGCTCACCATTGGGGGATCAGAGTGCCAATGTGCTGAGATCACCAAAATTGCTTTGGGCTTTGGAAATTGCTGATGTAGCGATCGCAAAAAATCACTAACAGCACCATCTCGAATCGGTAAATCTGGCGCACCGTGGGATAAGAAAATTGTGGGTAGGCTATCCATATATTTGTTTTATATAGAATAGTTCTAATTAGAACTATATTCATAGATTAGTACCTGTAATTTAGGTTGTCAATAGCTCAGAAAGATGAGTTGCTGCGCGAAGCGCAGCAACTCATCTTTAAAAAGCCTGTCTAAGACGACTGAGTAAAACCTTAAGTAACTCTAGTTCTGAAGGTTCAAGTTTCTCGAACCGTTCTTTAATATGAGCAATATGGACTGGAAAGACCTGCTCGAAAACCTCTTGTCCCTTTGGCGTTAATTGAACATTCACGCAGCGACGATTATCTAAGGGAGTTTCTCTGGTTACTAATTCTTTTTGAATTAGGCGATCAATTACCCCAGTCAAAGTCCCTTTAGTAATTAAAGTTTTTTCGCCTAACTCCCCCATGTTCATGCCATTGGTATTACCAAGGGAGGCAATGACATCAAACTGAGCAGGTGTAAGATCAAATTGGCGGACATGGGTTTCGGAGCAAGCCGACAATGCTTGATAGGTTCTGACTAATTCGCGCATTGTTGGGATAAAGGCTTCACGGGCAGCTTGGACAGATTTATTCTGTGTTGAGGCCATTTGATTGCCATTAGAACTATTTTGATTAGTAATATTATAATTAAGGAATGGCAGCGGATCGCACTACAATTCCTACTGACGTTACGTGGAAACCACATTCCCACCTCTATCAAGGGAGATTTCATGTACACACAAGTCATAAAACCTAACTAAGTCAATAATTAATCGTCCCCTAGCCCCCAATTCTGGGGGAACAAGAATTTTCAAAGTCCCCCAGAATTGGCGGATTTAGGCAGGGTGGTTTCATTTTCGGGAAGTGATAGTGAGAAGGGATTACAGAAAAACAGCAAAGCCAAAATAGTAAAAAATGGTCTGTTAAGAGCTAAACAAAAAGCAAAACCAGACCATGAACTTTATAGAACAATTAAAGCAGATCCCAGACCATCGGAAAAGTAAAGGTAAGCGACATCCACTATGGCTAGTCATGTGCTTAACCTTGCTGGGAGTATTGTGTAATTATCACGGATATCGACCCTTAGCAGATTTCTGTGAGAAACATTGGCAAACCCTACAAACAAGGCTAGAGCTAGCACCAGAGAGTCGAATCCCGTCATATTCGACCTTTCGTCGTGTCATTCAAGGAGTAGAAATTGAGCCAATAGTTAAACTATTTAACGAGTGGTGTAGAAATAGCTATACAGGCGAATCAGGGCAATGGCTGGCGATGGACGGAAAAAGCATCAAATGTACTGTCTCCAATCAGACTGATTCTAGGCAAAACTTTACCAGTACCGTATCAGCCTTTACCCATGAAACGGGAGAAGTAATAGCCCTTGCCGTATCCGAAAACAAACAAATTAGTGAAATCGAAGTCGTTAAACAAGTGATTACCTCTTTACAAGGGCAGAAAGCCTCTTTCACCCTAGATGCCTTACATTGCCAAAAAGATACGGTGAAATTAATTGTTGAACAGGAACAGCATTATTTGATTGCGCTCAAAAATAATCAACCGAATTTGCTCAAGATTTTGGATAACTTACATCAAACCACGGAAGCCCTTAGCTATGCTGAAGAGTTTGACAAATCTCATAGCCGTCAAGTGCGCCGTCGCGTTTGGGTTTATCCTGCGCCGACTCACCTACGTAAACAATGGTCGTCTCTACAGTCTTTGATTTATGTGGAACGCGAGGGCTGGCGTGATGACAAGCCTTTTGTCGAATCAGTTGGTTATATTTCTGACTTGTCTCTCAAGGCGGCTCAGTTTCTTGACCCGATTCGCCTACACTGGGGCATTGAAAATCGCTTACATTGGGTGCGCGATGTCCTTTTTCAAGAGGATACGGGGTTACGTCGTGGTGGTAATGCTCCTACTATTTGGGCAATTATTCACTGTTTTATCATGACCACTGTTCGTCGCCTTGGCTTTCGGACGATTCCTCAGGGGCAACGGGTTCTCGCGAATCAGGTTCATCAAGTTTTTGATATTCTCTCCTGCTCTTATTCTTACTGATTTCCTCCTTCTAAATTTTCTGCTTCTCCCTTCCTGCTTGCTTTTCCGAAAATGAAACCACCCTGCAGAATTGGCGGATTTAGGGGGCTTAGATACATTCCCAAGGCGGGTACACAATCCCATAGTGCTAAAGCTAGCTCGAAATATGGATAAATAATATTGATCTATAGAAGTCTTGGATTAGAACCTTAGACTACTTAGTAGTAGCGTATGAAAGCAAGATAACGATGCAAGATTTCAATTGGAAAAAGCTGCAAAATGGCTCAGATATTCGTGGCGTAGCGATCGCAGGCGTACCCAATGAAGATGTAAACCTAACTCCTGCCATTGCCAAAATCCTCGGACAATCTTTTGCAATTTGGCTATCTCAGAAACTAGACAAACCTACCTCAGACCTACTTATTTCCGTAGGACGCGATAGTCGGCTATCGGGCTTGGAGTTAATGCAAGCAGTAATGGAAGGAATAACTTCCCTCGGCAGTCAGGTATATGACTTTGCGATCGCATCGACTCCAGCGATGTTTATGAGTACAGTTACCGATGGCTTTAACTGTGATGGCGCAATTATGCTCACAGCAAGTCATTTACCATTTAATCGCAATGGTTTAAAGTTTTTTACGGCTCAGGGTGGCTTAGAGAAAAAAGATATTACGGATATTCTCAATCTTGCCGAGAAGAACGAATTTGTAATTTCCGCTTCTCAAGGAAATATCACCAAGCATGATTTTATCTCAGTCTATGCGAATCAATTTGTCACCAAAATTCGTGAAGCAGTCAATCATCCCGACCATTACGAACAACCACTTCAGGGATTAAAAATCATCGTCGATGCGGGTAATGGTGCTGGTGGATTCTATGCTAGTAAAGTCTTAGAGCCTCTCGGTGCAGATATTACAGGCAGCCAATTTCTCGATCCCGATGGCACATTTCCCAATCACGTTCCCAATCCTGAAGATAAAGTAGCAATGGCTTCCATTTGTGAAGCAGTTGTTAAACATCAAGCAGATTTTGGGATTATTTTTGATACTGATGTCGATCGCAGTGCGGCGGTCGATCAATTTGGCAAAGAGCTAAATCGGAATCGATTGATCGCCTTAATTTCGGCGATCGTCCTCAAGGAGCATCCCAATTCAGCCATTGTCACTGATTCGATTACCTCCGATGGGCTGGCGAAATTCATTACTGAGGATTTGCAAGGTGTACATCATCGTTTCAAGCGTGGTTACAAAAATGTAATCAACGAGTCAATCCGTCTTAATCAATCAGGGCAAGAGTCTTGGCTAGCGATCGAGACTTCGGGACATGGCGCGATGAAGGAGAACTATTTCCTTGATGATGGCGCTTATTTGGTAAGTAAGCTCTTGATTGAATTAGCCAAATCCAAATTAGCGGGAAAATCGCTCACCGATTTAATTGCCAACTTACAAGAACCAGCCGAAAGTGAAGAGTTTCGTATCAAAATGCTGGTAGAGGATTTTAAAACTTTAGGAGAGAAGGTCATTAACAATTTACAAGACTTTTCCTCAAACCAAACCGATTGGCAAATTGTACCGAATAATTATGAAGGTATCCGCGTTTCCTGTACTGCTGATGATGAGAATGGCTGGTTTCTACTACGGCTCTCATTACATGATCCTGTGATGCCTTTAAATATTGAATCGAATATTCAAGGTGGCGTTGCCAAGATTGCGAATCGGTTATTCGCTTTCTTACAACCCATTGACGGATTGGATCTTTCTGCTTTCCAAAAATAAAAAAGCTACCTAGTGGACAGCCTTTTCGGTGACGATCAGGAAGGATAAGCGGCGCTTATCCTTCCCTAAAAATATTCCCAAAGTAAATGCCACTGAATCATGAAACTTCGCAAGAGTCTCAAAAGTAAACAAAAGCTATTTCATGAAGGAGGCGCTTCGCGCCTCCTTCATGAAATAGCTTTTTTAGAAAAGACTTGCAGAAAATAGTCCACCAATGCAGACCATACTGATTGCCCACATCGGCGATCGCAACCAAGGTAAATCAAGAATATAGAACAAGGTAAACAAAACCCTTGCTGCTAAAAATATCAATATATCGAGGGAAGTCTTATCAGAGGCAGAGTTACTGACATATGCCGTGAGGGCAGCAGCCGCAAATAAAGCAAATACTTCAAAGGAATTTTGGTGCGCCCATGTAGCGCGTTTGGCATAGTCAGGTAAGCGATCAAACATTGCTCTCGGTGCATTTACGTCATAGCCAACACTCACCCGTCCGTAGGCGACAACGATGTAAGGCAAGTAGATCAGTCCCCCAGCGATCGCAATTCCATAGAGCAGTATTTGTGATGGAGTTAAAGTCAGGTTCATAGCAGTTTGTCGAAATATGCGATCAATAAAGTTAACTTTTGTTAAGCTTATCCTACAGGAAAAATCGACTTACCTCTAAAAATGACTCAACCGCAATTTAAGATTCGTCCCGCCACAATTCAGGATGTTCCAGCCATTTTTTCGCTAATTCTTGCCCTTGCTGACTATGAGAAACTCTCGGATCAGGTCACAGGCGACAGTCAAACTCTCCAAGCAGATCTATTTGGCGAAAATCCTTGTATTGAAGCGATCGTTGCGGAGATAGAACCGAATCAAATTGTAGGATTTGCCCTGTTTTTTACCAGCTATTCCACCTTCCTCACCCGTCGCGGCATCTATCTCGAAGATTTATTTGTACTATCGGAATATCGCGGCATTGGCATTGGTAAAGCTCTAATTACTAACCTTGCTCAGATTGCAGTATCCAGAGACTATGGTCGCTTTGAGTGGTCAGTTTTAGATTGGAATGCACCTGCGATCGCCTTTTATACTCGCATTGGTGCGGAAATCCTGCCTGATTGGCGCATTTGTCGGGTTACGGGTGCAGCATTAGCGCAATTAGCAGGATAGTTATTCAGCAACTTTATGGATACGAAGCGTTGCTAGGAAAATTACTATGGCAACCAGATATAGCACTAAAGCTATGGAAAATGACGTTTCTACTATTTCCCAATGAGGAGTTTTATTAGCAAAATCCCTAAGATTTTCGTTGCTTAAAAGTTCTTGAATAAAGGAGTAACAGCTTCTCCCTTGATGCCAACCATAGCAACTAGCAGGACTAGCCAAGATTTTGACACCTTGAAATATCAAAACACATCTAAGTAGATATTTGTTATACCTAACCGTAGCATGACGATTTTTCATATTAGTGCTAACTATGGAAGCAACACAAAGGCTATAGAAAGGTAAAAGGACAAAGACGACAATAATACCAGCAGGAGAAGTGAAGGAAGTCAGCAGATAAACGAATAGACTCGCAACTGTATAAATACAGAAGTATCTAGTAAATTGATTAAGAGCGATTGCCTTAGACATAACTAAGCCCATAATCCTATAGCGATCGCTTGAGTGTCACAGCAAAAGTACTACCTTTACCAACTTGACTGATCACATGGATACTGCCTTCCATTTTTTGGACTAACTCATTAGCGATCGCTAGTCCTAAACCCGTACCTGCGATCTCACTTTCCGCTTGTCTACCACGGAAATTACGTTCAAATAAGCGCGGCAAATCTGCATCAGGAATGCCCACACCCGTATCTTGGACATAGATATAAACTGTGTCAGGTTTGACATCCGCACCTAGTAATACATAGCCACCTTTAGGCGTGTATTTGAGTGCATTCTCGGCAAGATTTCCGATCGCTTCTCTAAGTGCAGACTCGTTACCCAAAACTTTGGGTAAATGGGAAGGGATATTTGATAGAAACTGAATATTCCGTTCTTGGGCGATCGCACTAGCAAAGTTAGTAATTCCATCTAAAATTTCACTCAGATCAATCTCGGTTAGCTCCATTGTTGCCGCAGGTAAGAGCGCTTTTTCATGTTCGGCTTCCGATAGTAAGAGTGGCGCAGGGCGATCGGCTTCACTGAGCAAGTCTTGAATATGCTGAGTTTCGCGCAAAATTCCCGTTACAAACTTTTGATTAGGATCGTCAGCAACAATTCGCCGTGATAATAGCTGGGCAAAGGTGCGAATTGCGGTGAGAGGATTGCGGAGTTGATGCAGCAGTGAGGCTAAAAAGTTACTTTGTTCTTCGTAATTACGCTGTTGATTAGCCGCCAACCATTGATTGCGGCGATCAAGCGCACAGGCGATCGCTAAAGTATTGGCAATTTGTTGAATTTGTGATTGTTCATAATCAAACCAGTCCCGATCTTCCCGTCCCGTCATCAAAAAACCTAAAATTGCCTCTTCATAAATTAAGGGCAAAATAAAGCGACGTTGTCTGACTAAACCACCAGTCCCCATCGATAAAGTTGGCAAAGCCTCAGCCGAAAAAGTCTCAGGTAAAGCGATCGCCCCCTCCTCTGGAAACACGGCAACTTCGATCAAGTTGGGCGGCATCCCATCTGCCACATTTTCAGTGATATACATAGCGCTAGCTACTGCCCCCAAACTCTGGGTCAGTAAAATAATTTGCGATCGGGCTAGGGCTATGAGATCGGGACTTGCGGAGAGCATGGAAAAGTAAAAACTATGTAAATCTCAGTATAACTCTCCAATGAGTTGATGCTAGTATCTGTAGCAATTCATGAATGTGATTGGACATTCCTTTGCCCTATGAAAAAATCATCCTTAGCTCTTGTGAGCAGTCCTGCTCTATTGGCAACTTTTTTAGCCTCAGGTACTCCTGCTTTGGCAAATACCAGCATTAGCTCTAGTACAAACAAAGATCCTGATACTTATACAGAGTCAGTCGTAATTACCAAAACAACTACTGAGTCAAACAATCAATCCCTTAGCGATCGCAATGATCGTTCTGATGGTTTAACTAGCGATCGCATAGGTGATTTGGCAGTTCAGAAGTTTGGGTGCGATTGTATGGGATGTCGTCAAGCAACATTGTCCTTATTATCAAAATAATAAAAAACAAGATTTTTTGTTCTTTGACACCGAATCTCAAAAATTGGTCACTGTACACCTAGATAGATATATACAGCCTGTTTAGGTCAGATAAATTTTAAAAAAGCTTGCTTCGCAAGCTTTTTTAAAATTTATCTGGATTTTGAGAAAGCGCAAATCTCTGTATAGCAGTCCTAAATCAGTTGTAAATTTTTGGGTTCGCTTCCATAAATTGAGGATTGCTATATAGGGAAAATTCTAACGAATGAGTAAATTATGTCCTTTATCACTTTTAATCACAAAAGGACATACGCTATTATTCTAATTGACAGATAAAATACTATAACTTTATTATTTAATTATATCTAAGCAATCAATATTGCGTAAGATTAGAAAAACGAAATTACTGTCAACAAAAAATATCAGCTACGACAACTCTAGGGGGGCTTAGAAGTTTTGTACAAACATATCTTTTTGTAGGTGCTGCTTTCCTATCTCAGCACATTACTTGAGGTGTCTAGATATTGATGGATTTCGTTAATCTGCCTAAGAATACTAACCACTTAACTAACAACGAGAGTATACAATCTATGGATCCACTAATTGGTCAGATTGCCATTTTCCCTTGGAATTGGGCACCGAAACATTGGGCAAAATGTGATGGACAACTTCTTCCTATTTCTCAAAACTGTGCCTTATTCGCATTGATTGGGACTGAGTTTGGTGGAGATGGCAAAAATAGTTTTGCACTCCCCAAAATGCCTCCAATTAAAACAGAAAATGTTGATGAGAGCGGTAACGACCGTGGTGGTGATTTAGCTTATTACATTGCCTTGCAAGGTTACTTCCCTGCCAGAGATTAAATATTGTAATCTCTGACAAATCAAAAGCCAAAATAGCCAAAATAACAGTGGTGGAGCAAAGCGTCGTCACTGTTATTTTGGCTTTTATACCCTGAGTGACATAGTTAGGTTTTAAGAACTGTGATCGCGATGAACGTTTGTGGGGTGCGCTTCAGTTAAACTAAAGGAAGTCATTTTATAAAAAATAAGTATATATGCGGCTAAGTGAAGTTACCCACCCTAACCAGTTGCATGGTTTAACAATCTCGCAATTGGAGTCAATCGCAAAGGAAATTCGGCAAAAACATTTAGAAACGATCGCGGCTACAGGCGGACACCTCGGTCCGGGGCTAGGCGTAGTCGAGCTAACCCTCGCCCTATACCAAACCCTTGACTTGGATCGCGACAAGGTGGTGTGGGATGTGGGGCATCAAGCCTATCCCCATAAATTGATCACAGGACGCTACAAAAATTTCCATACCTTGCGTCAAAAGGATGGGATTGCAGGCTACCTCAACCGTCGCGAAAGTGAATTTGACCATTTCGGGGCAGGTCACGCATCGACTAGTATTTCGGCGGCTTTGGGTATGGCGATCGCCCGTGATTTACAAGGCGATAATTACAAAACAGTAGCGATCATCGGTGATGGCTCCTTGACAGGTGGCATGGCGCTAGAAGCGATCAACCACGCAGGACATCTTCCCAAAACGAATTTATTAGTTGTCCTCAATGACAATGAAATGTCGATTTCTCCCAACGTGGGCGCAATTCCTAAGTATTTGAATAAAATGCGCCTCAGCCCCCCGATGAAATTTATCACCAACAACCTTGAGGGACAGATCCGCAATATCCCCTTTGTCGGCGAACAAATCAGTCCTGAGATTGAGCGCATTAAGGACAATCTCAAGATTGTGACGATGGTACAAAACAAAGTGGGAGCCGTATTTGAAGAACTCGGCTTTACTTACATTGGTCCCGTCGATGGTCACAATCTCAAGGAATTGATCGATACCTTCAAGATGGCGCATACGCTCACAGGTCCCGTCATGGTTCACGTTAGCACCACTAAGGGCAAGGGTTACAGCTACGCTGAAGCCGATCGCGTGGGATACCACGCTCAAAACTCCTTTGACCTCGCCACAGGTAAAGCAAAACCATCAACTTCTAGCAAGCCCAAACCTCCTAGCTACTCCAAGGTTTTTGCGGATACGCTGATTAAACTTGCTGAGCATGACAAGCGTATCGTTGCCATTACCGCCGCCATGTCCACTGGTACAGGTTTAGACAAGTTCCAAGCGGCTCTCCCCAATCAGTTTATTGATGTTGGCATTGCGGAACAACATGCTGTTACTGTCGCCGCAGGGATGGCTTGTGAAGGAATGCGCCCCGTTGCTGCAATTTATTCCACATTCCTCCAACGCGCCTACGATCAGATCATCCATGATGTCTGTATCCAGAATTTGCCCGTTTTCTTTTGTCTCGATCGCGCAGGTATTGTCGGAGCCGATGGTCCTACTCACCAAGGAATGTATGACATTTCCTATCTGCGCTGTATCCCTAACATCGTGCTGATGGCTCCCAAGGACGAAGCCGAAATGCAAAGCATGATCGTTACGGGCTTAACTCACAATGGCGCGATCGCCATGCGTTATCCTCGCGGTAATGGCGTAGGCGCACCATTACAGGATGAGGACATCGAGCCATTACCAATCGGCAAAGCGGAAGTTTTGCGCGAAGGTAAGGATGTCTTGTTACTTGCCTATGGCTCAATGGTTTATCCTTCGCTACAGGTTGCGGAACTTCTCAATGAGCATGGAGTTAGCGCCACAGTTGTGAATGCTCGCTTTGCGAAGCCCCTAGATACCGAGCTAATCCTGCCCCTTGCTCAAAAAATCGGTAAGGTGGTCACCCTTGAAGAAGGTTGCTTAATGGGTGGATTTGGTAGTGCTGTTTTAGAAGCGATGAATGATGCGAATGTATTGGCTCCCGTTTACCGCATCGGGGTTCCCGATATTCTCGTTGAACATGCTTCCCCAGAGCAGTCTTTCAATTCTCTTGGTATGTCTAGCGGTCAAATCTGCGATCGCATTCTCAACCAGTTTGCCTTTAATAAGCAAACTGCGGCAAGTGCTAGTTAAGTCTACAAAATTTGTCTAGCCAGACTTCGATTGTATAGACAAGGAGATTAATCTCCTTGTCTATAATTTTTTATATCAAGAAAAAGACAATTCATCATGGCTTATCATCATGGCTTACAGTGACTTTACATTAGCGCGAGTTAAAGAAGACCTAGGTTTATTGATCAAGGAAGGTGAAAGTTTATTTGCAGAAGTTGAGCCAGTAACACCATCTGATTATCTTCGCGAAACTTTGAAACGTGCAGAATCCTTTGTAACTTTAGTCAATACTGAGAAAGTACGCTCAGAATTTTTGATCGCGCCAGTTTTAGGAGAAGTGAGAGCGCAATTGCAACCATCGGTTAGCTTATTTTCTGGAACTGAGTTTAATGTTGATGTATCGCTCGGATTGCAGGGCTTTTGTGATTTTATTTTGAGCAAATCATCGGAACAGATAGATATTACGGCTCCTGTAATTGCGATCGCTGAAGCCAAAAATGAAAGTATTCGTAGTGGTTTAGGTCAATGTATAGCAGAGATGTTTGCTGCCCAAATCTTTAATCAACGTCATGGGCAACCATGCGATCGCATTTATGGTGCAGTTACCACAGGCAGTTTATGGCGCTTTCTGATACTAAAAGATAATATTGTTTATATTGACCAGCCTGAATATTTTATCGGTAATGTTGATAAGATTCTTGGGATCTTAATGCTGCCATTTGCATAGACTTTTTCTAAAGAAGACCATTTTGAACTTTGCAAATTGCTTTTAAGACTTGCAATAGTTTTTCAGAAGACTCAGGTTCCATTAAATGCAACGATGGTAACGGCTGATAAGTGGAGTAGGAGTCTTGATCAACACTTTGTTGGATATACACAAACTCGTAATACACACCATTGGTGGTTAAACCCCATACCGTTTTTTGATTTTCTAAACTTTTATAGGCATAGGTCAATAGTTGCGGTAATCCTTCCGAAGCGCTGATACTCGTATTCTTTGATTCGATCGCTAAAACCCAAAAGGCAATATCACTCATTTTGGGGCGATCTTTATTAACACAGATCAGATCTAATCGCCCCGTAATACTTATATCCTCATCTTCAATATTAATCCGATCTATTTCCTGCTCCATTTGCATCTTGATCGGCGCACGATAAAAGCCTGCTAATCTTAACAATGGCAAAATTGATAGTGCCTTGACCGTGCCTTCTAAGACTTTTCCATCTGTCAAATAATTTTCAAAAATCATTCCGAATTTGAGTAAGTTTAGTAATCTCAAAGTCAGACAATGGTTCTAATTGAAGTAACGATTTAAAAGAGTTATAGGATAGTTTTTGAAATTTCAGGTAATGATAAACCTGATCTAAAGTCAAGGTACTAGCGTTGAGGACAGTCGTTATTTTCGCCAAAATGCTTAATCTGAATTATATCAATTCAAAAATCAAAATAGAATTAGCAATGCTAATTCGGTAGTGCTAAATAGGTAAGGATGGACGGCGCGAAACGCCGCCCATCCTTACCACAATAAATCCTTCCCTTTTTAGGACTACCGCTAACTCTTCTAGCTACTGTAATGAATTAAGGACAACGTTAGATGATTTTTCAATCTGCATAAATCTCTGAAGGAACTTGACTAAAATCCCTAAATAATCAATTTCAATCTGCTTAATTTTTAGCCAAATTGCGGTGAGATTAACTGCTAAACAGGTAATTCCTAAAAACATCAAAATAAACGTGGGAGCCATCACTACGCCGATGATGTACCAACTAATTACATGTGCAATCATGAGTAATGCGTAAATAATTGCACTAGCGCTAATTGTGAAAATCTCAACAGGCGATCGATTCAAGATCGTCAATAAAATTGTTTGTGAGGTGGCGATTAAGTTAGCGGGTACGAGGAATGCACAAATAGCTACACAATGCGATCGCGAAAAATCTCCCACAACACTACCTAAGCAATGCAAATCGAACATTCAATTAATCCTTATCTATTCCCTCAAGGAGTTCTCAAAATATATAGAGCAGTCCTAAATCATTTGTAGATTTTTGAGTTTGTGGAAGCGCACCCCGAAGGGGTGCGCTTCCACAAATCATTTAGGATTGCTATAGATGAGTAAATCCATTGTTAAAACTGCATATACGGTAGCATGGCAATCTCAGCCCATGAGTATTTGTAACTAATCGCAAACAAAAAGAGCGCTTTGCGCTCTTTTTGTTTAACTTTTGGGTCTGACAATACCAAAAACTGAGGTATAGCCATGCAAAAAAGTTGTACCGCCAACAGGTCCAATTTCTCCAGAACAGAAAAAGCCACTAAAGGGAATTAAGCCAATGTGCTTTTGTAATAACTCTGAATCAAAATTGGGTTTGCCATAGAGACGCTCACCACGTCCCATACAGGAAAACATCAGGGCTGCCGTAGGGGTTACATTAGGAGCCTCTAGATTTAACTGATTCATGTAGTTGATCAGAGCTTCCTCTAAATCTTCAGCCGATGCCTTGCCATCTCGTAAATGCAACTGAATTCTTTGCCCCGGACGCATCCGATCGCCAACAGCGATCGCTCCAGAGCGTGGATCGACACCAATAATATTGCGAATTAAGAAATCTCCCTGTGATGGATTTGCCTTAAACTCATTCATTACTACACCGATAAATAATGAATGCTGAGCAAGTTCGCGATCGCTTTGGCTCAAATCTCCAACGGTATCTTGCAATAAAGATAATGGTGGTTTACCTTCTAGTCCCAAAATCAAATTGCGCTCGCATTCCGAAACCTGCATGATCTTACCGATAGGACGGCAACCCTGAGCAACCACAGGATCAATGGTTACATCACCCCATAGTGCGACACCAAGTAAACCTGTGCGATAAAGCTTATATTGATTTTCTTCATGAAAACAAAATAGGGCATTAGCTCCCATACCACCACTACTAGCCAATCCACCAACCTTAACCGCATTTGGATAGGCAAAGTCTAGACCTTGAATCAGGTCATTAATCGGGAAGGAAAAAGGATCACCAACTAATACAAAGCTAGGTGCAAGAGAGGGACTAACATCCGTCAGTTTTTCCCATCGATCAGGAGAACTATCAAGATCTGGTAGCTCACTATCATCGAGATGAAATACTTTCGCTTCCGTATTTGGCAAATGACCGACTAAAAGAGCGATCGCAGGCTTATCTTCAAACTCACGACCATTGCCGACGATCCCACCACCAGAGCAACCAACTAATTTTTTGATTGGTAGTTTTTCGGCAAGCAAAGGTAGCAAGCGTGGATAGTCACTGGAAAATGCCGTAGATATAAATAAAAAACCTAAATCAAGGGATTGCTCACCGAGTGCAGCCAGCACTTGCTGAGACAAATCTTGCACCGCAGCTTCTAACGATATTTTTGTCGAAAGACTAGTAACCCACTTCATATACCTAGCCCCACATCAATTTCATTTCCAGACATTTCCTTATAAACTGCTCGAAAAGGTTCAATAAAACCATCTATATCTAGCTTAGTATCTAAGCTTACATCGCAGTGAGATCTTTCCGACATTTCCTACAGCGTTGCGTCGTAATTCTCCCTAAATTAACGAGAGTTCGAGATAATTTAAAACTGGCTTTGAGAGAGGGTTTGCTACGCAAACCCTCTCTCAAAGCCAGAAATCAAAAGCCTTGCTTAGCAAGGCTTTTGATTTCTGGCTTATAAAATTTGCAAGCTTAACTCGACCTGACGTTAAGTAGCTAGGAGACGAAAATAAGGAACCGATTTTTTGTGGCGCGGCTTCGCCGCGCCACAAAAAATATTGCACCAGCTACTTACAGTGCGTTACCTAGAGAAAATTTTCTCAATAGATTTAGCAAATTCGCCCCGAATCGACTTTCTGGTAATGTTATTTAATGTGGCGTTTGGTAAACCAAGATTTGGTGAGACGCTGAAACCACAGTAAAATAATTGCGGTAACTATCCCAAGGATGTCCCAAGGATTAAGTTATTGCAGTAATTTCCGCTCAAATGAACCGCAAGAAAGTTTTTATAAAAAATTCTTGATTCGGATTCAAGCGCAAAGCGCTGTTAAGTTTAAGTTATATATAGTTTACAAACTTTACAAATCCATTTACAGATACATTTATTACAACTAAATCAACGGAGAAAACTATATGCCACAGGATGCAATCACTAGCCTGATCAGTACTTACGATGCCACTGGTAAATATTTTGATCGCGATGCCTTGGATACCCTCAAATCCTACTTTGCTACAGGTAACGCTCGTCTAGCGGCTTCGGCAGCAATCACCGCTAATGCTGCATCGATTGTCCGTAAAGCTGGCTCTCAGTTATTTGAAGAAGTTCCCGATCTGATCCGTCCCGGTGGCAACGCTTACACCACCCGTCGTTTTGCTGCTTGCTTACGTGATTTGGACTATTACCTACGTTATGCCTCCTATGCTCTAGTCGCTGGTAACAATGATGTCCTCGACGAAAGAGTATTACAGGGCTTGCGTGATACCTATAGCTCTCTAGGCGTAGCCATTGGACCTACTGTCCGTGGTATCCAAATTCTGAAGGAGCTAGTTTTTGATTTAGTAGGTGAAAGTGCTGATTGGCTCGGCGCACCTTTTGAATATATGGCTAGTGAATTGGGCGAAAACAATCTATAGATTTCTCTAAGTACCTCGGCGCAATTAAATATAAAACCCAAAAACCTACGGCGCACGCGCAGCGTGCGCCGTAGGTTTTGACTCTGGTTTTTAATTATGCTCAACTACTTATAGCGATCGCTAGATCAAAAAAGGGGGTGTGCTAAGCACGCCCCCTTTTTTGATTTATTTAATCTTCAAAATGATTTAAGATTGTTAATAATCGCATAAGCTCGATTTTGTCTAGGAGAGATTTTATATATGGCTTTAGTACCAATGCGCCTGCTGCTCGATCATGCGGCTGAAAATGGATATGGCATCCCTGCATTTAACGTCAACAACATGGAGCAGATCCAAGCGATCATGCAGGCTGCTAATGAAACCAACAGCCCTGTAATCCTACAAGCTTCTCGTGGTGCGCGCAATTACGCAGGTGAAAATTTCCTACGTCACTTGATTTTGGCTGCTACCGAAACTTATCCTCATCTCCCTATCGTGATGCACCAAGATCATGGTAATGCCCCTTCGACTTGCTACTCAGCAATCCAAAATGGCTTTACTAGTGTCATGATGGATGGCTCTTTGGAAGCTGATGCTAAGACTCCTGCTAGCTATGAGTACAACGTAGCTGTTACCTCAGAAGTAGTCAAAGTTGCCCATGCATTTGGCGCAAGCGTCGAAGGCGAATTAGGTTGCTTAGGTTCCCTTGAAACTGGTAAGGGCGAAGCAGAAGATGGACATGGTTTTGAAGGTGCTTTAGATCATTCCCAACTTTTGACCGATCCTGATGAAGCTGCTGACTTCGTTGAGCGTACTCAAGTTGACGCTTTGGCTGTAGCGATCGGTACTAGCCACGGTGCTTATAAGTTCACTCGCAAGCCTACTGGCGAAATCTTGGCTATTAGCCGCATTGAAGAAATTCATAACCGTCTACCTAATACTCACCTCGTCATGCATGGTTCTTCTTCAGTTCCTGAAGATCTACTTGCATTGATCAACGAGTATGGTGGTGCAATTCCTGAAACCTATGGTGTACCTGTTGAAGAAATTCAAAAGGGTATCAAGAGTGGTGTACGCAAGGTTAATATTGACACTGACTGTCGTCTTGCGATCACTGCTGCGGTGCGTGAAGCTATGGCGAAGAATCCTAAGGAATTTGATCCTCGTCATTTCTTGAAGCCATCGATCAAGTACATGCAAAAAGTATGTGCCGATCGCTATGTTCAGTTTGAAGCTGCTGGTCAAGCTAGCAAGATCAAGCAAGTTAGCATTTATGATTTCGTTCCTAAGTATGCTACAGGCGAATTGAAGCAAGTAAGCCGCCAAGCTGTTAAGGCTTAGTTATTACACAAATATAGATTTACTGAGCCAAGCTTGAGTCAGTCTAATTGTTAGAAAAAATAAGGGGCGCATTGCGTCCCTTATTTTTTATTAGTCAAAAATTTCTTTGATTTATAGTACAGCGCGTTGCGACGTACTATAAATCCATTCTCAGTGGTTTGTGCTGGACTATTCGGGGCAATCTTCCACAAACTGCTATATTTGCAGTCAGTATTAACTAGATTTTGCTCATGAGTTCACCTTTGTTTTCTGCTAATAAGCTAAATAAAGCTAATCCACTCCCAAAACCAAAGATTTTGGTGGTTGATGATGAGCAAGATAATCTTGATTTGCTATATCGCACTTTTCGTAGAGAATTTGTGGTGTTTCGCGCAGATAGTGGTCTGAAGGCGCTTGAAATTCTTGCAAAAGAGGGAGAAATGGCGGCGATTATTTCTGATCAACGGATGCCTGAAATGAAGGGGACAGAATTTCTGCGGCGGACTGTGTCAGATTTTCCTGACACCATGAGAATCGTACTGACTGGTTATACCGATATTACAGATTTGATTGATGCCATCAATTCAGGACAAGTTCATAAATATATTACTAAGCCTTGGGAGCCAGACCAACTGAAGTCAGTAGTGGTAGAGGCAACCCAAAATTACGATCTGCTGAAGCAACGTTCTGAGGAGTTGAGCCGATCGCAAGCTCAGAATGCTTTGTTGTCAGTAATTATAGAAATCACTCAAAGTTCTCACCAACTATCGAATTGTGTACTGCCCTTTGCGAGTGCCTTTTGGCAAAATTTTGGTGCAGATGCAGTGATTTTGCAGTTAGTTGAGCATAGCGCTCTAATTGATACTCAAGCAATATGTGGCAATTCCTATTGGGATTTAGCAACCGATCCTCTAGTACAGACAGCAATCGCCACAGGACAGTCACAAATTTGCTTGAATGTAGACGATCCTGATCAACAATATAAAACTAACATCGCGATCGCAATTACTTTTCGGGAAGAAGTTTTAGGCATATTTTCGATGAGATGGTTATCTCCAAATGCTATTAGCTCTGGCGATGTTACTGCAATTCAGCAATGCGCTGATGAAGTAGCGATCGCTCTTACCTGTATCCGTTTCTATGCCAAATTTTGAAGCAAATTTAAAAACTACGATTCATCCTGTAGATGAAAAACTTCTTGCTTTAGCGATCGCGATCGCTACTAAAGCCCATGATGGTCAATTTGATAAAGCAGGTAAGCCCTATATTTCGCATCCCTTAACGGTGATGGCGCAGATGGACACCCTCGAAAGTAAGATTGTGGCGGTTTTGCACGATGCGATCGAAGATTCTGATCTGAAGATTACAGACCTAGTACAGCAAGGATTTCCCGACTTTATCGTTAAAGCGATCGCCGCTATTACTAAGCTAGATGGTGAGGCGTATGAAGATTACATTTTGCGGGTAAAGTCTAATGCGATCGCCCGTAAAGTCAAGATTGCTGATCTGACACACAATATGGATATCAGTCGGATTGCCAATCCTACAGAAAAGGATTTTCAGCGTTTAGAGAAATATCAAAAAGTTCTCCAAGAATTAACTACTTGACTAAAAAAGATGCGCGAAGCGCATCTTTTTTAGTACTAGAAACTGCCCACGCTTAGGGGAACCCAATCGCCATTGGTGGTTAAGCCTAAAAACATCGATTCTTGCGATCGGATCGATTTGCCAGTGAGGGCGCAAGATTCATCTCGCTGAGCCGTTGCGGTGACACTGGCACGAATTTGTTCTAGGGAAATCCGCTTTTGCATCGGTGAGGGTTGCCTATTTTCAATGTAATCCCAAAGAACACCACGGATTAGAGCCTGATAGCCTTGCCCACCCGCCAATTCTTTGAGCTTTTCCTTTAGTTCCCGCTCTAGGCGAATGCTGGTAACTTCCATGTCTGTGGTCGCAGGCATTTGGTGTAGTGTCTGCATAATTTTTCTCCTAGTTAGTTTACAAAGTTCGATATCTATGTTTATACTACAAGTGTAGTATGACTATCTAAGAAATTCCAAGTACATTCCCATGAAATTCTATTTGTCCATCGGTCAGCATCAGATCGGATATCACCAAGTTTGGCAGCGAGCCAATTCCTTGGCAATATCTGGCTTTGCAATGACCATTTCGGACAGAGATGCGATCAGGATTTGTGGCGATATTTATGGTGATATTTTTGGCGATCGCGGGAACTTAGAATCCCCCGAACATTCAACCCAAAAAGGCTCGCGGAGAGATGCTCTCACCAGCGTTAGCAGATTTATTAGTGTAATTAATCCAGAGACATACCCAAGCGGGAGGTATCGGCAGGTCGCCGTACCCACATAACGATTAGACATTAAGTCTTTCGCCCCCGCTTTCACACCTAAGAAAGCGGGGGCATTTTTTTATAGTGGTTTTCCAATGAGTGCATACTCATTGGAAAACCAAAAATCAATCCTAGTAAGAGTTTTGAGGTTTCTTTTTGCCGTAGGCAATAAGAAACCAGCTATATCGTGAGGAGAAGCCAATGCAGCTTATTAACCAGTATGAACCAGATGTATTGAGGCAATCGGTAGTCGTGTTTTCGCAAAACTATCTGCCAGTGAGCCGTATCAATATCAAACGGGCGATCGCTTTGCTAGTCACAGGTCGCGCCGAACCCTTGGAACTAATGAGCCAACAAACATGGCAAGTTGTTTCCCCCAGACTAGTCCTGCAAGTGCCAGAACATATCCGTCTGACGCTGACGAAATCAGAACGATTTTGGCGAGTTCCACCCGTTGCCCGTAGAGAAATCCTGCGCCGTGACAATCACACTTGCCAATATTGTGGTAGCACCAAAAAACTAACGATCGATCACGTCATTCCTCGCTCTAAGGGTGGTCTGAATACTTGGGAAAACGTTGTCATTGCTTGCGAATCCTGCAATCAACGCAAGGGCAATCGCACTCCTCAGGAAGCAAATATGACTTTGAGGACTAAGCCGAAAGCACCCGTTCATCCCACCGTTGCTTTTGCGGAACAATTCTGGCGATCGCAACAAGAAATAAACAGTGGATAGCGATCCTCGCGATTTTCAAGTTACCTACGGCAGCTTGAAAATCGCTCCCCTACTTAGATTGATATATTCTGGAGCATCAATCACCATGTTGAAACTCACTTATACCGAAGCTGGATTGCACTTGGAGAAATTAGATATCTCCTTAGAGGAATTCGTCACCAATCGGATGTTGCTCAGTTTGCGTTCTGGCTCATCGATCCATATCGAATCCAGTCGCGCTGCTTTTCTCTTGACTGCGGATGTTGTTGATTTGTTATTACTCAAGTCCGTCATGTCCGATCAGATCGCGAGCAAGCTGAGCGTGGATAAGGTTGACGATCGCTATGTTGAGGTCTGCTTTAGTGGTACTTGGATCGCTAACGATCTCTGTGCTGAAGAAGGGACTCTCGTTACCGCTTTAGGAGATCGCGTCGAGTTCTATTTGCATAAGCTCTGGAAACTCAGCGAGTCCGCTTTAACATTCGCGAACTTCTAGAAAGGAAGCGCTTGGCGCTTCCTTTCTAGACAATTAAAAACATTTTGAGAAATCTCTTGACAATTATGTAGTATATATAATACAAATATACTACAAAGCAATTACAAAAGCTTCTGCACCTTGAAAACTGAATATTTGCAACTGAATATTTGCATTAGATAAATCCGCAGCAAGTTTGATTTTGTCAAAGATAAAATGAACTTTGCTCAAACTTCCCTTGGTAGCTCAGTTGGTAGTAGCGCCTGTCTGAAGAACAGGAGGTCGTCAGTTCAATTCTGACCTAAGGGGTTTTAGTTGAAAAAATTTGCTAAGCAAATTTCTTCAACTATCAGTGTTGCCTTGTAGCTCAGTGGTAGTAGCGATCGCCTGTTAAGCGAGAGGTCGTAGGTTCAATCCCTACCAAGGCAGTTGCCACATAACATTTACAGCAGCTTAGGGATATGTGGCATTAAACCGAGTGTGGCGCAGAGGTAGCGCGGCTGCTTTGGGAGCAGAAGGTCATAGGTTCAATCCCTATCACTTGGATACAGCGCTTATACCAAATAAAGAAATGGCTACGCCATTTCTTTATTCAAAACCCATACTGGATTTGGTATTAGCGCTGAGAGTAATTCAAGAAAAAATTGCAAAGTAATTTTTTCTTGAATTGGGAAAGCTATGCAGGGATGGAGCAAGGGAGGCTCTTGAGACTCATAACCTCAAAATCGGCAGGTTCAACTCCTGCCTCTGCAACCAAATATCACTGAGATTAAGCGTGCAAAGCACGCTTAATCTCAAAATACTTTTGCTGGTGTAGCTCAACTGGCAGAGCATCTGTCTTGTAAACAGAATGTTACAGGTTCAATTCCTGTCATCAGCTTAAAACTGTAATAGAAGTCTCCGTAGAAGACTTCTATTACCTAACAAATTAAGGAGAACGATCATGTTGCATTTTTACTCACCAGATTTCTTGAAATTTTTTTACTTCATTATCAGCTTTCAGAATTCCGTTATTAGATATTTGAGAGGCGTTGTTGCATAAAAAGGGGAAGAGAAGGTAAATTAGATAAAAATCAGGAGATGGAGTCCCAGCAAATGACACAGAAACATGAGATCCGCAACTGGACAGAGTATAACGCAGGGCTAAAACAAAGAGGAAGCCTGACTTTTTGGATGAGCGAAGAAGTAATTGAAGGATGGTTAAATCAAACATTAAGTGGCAAACGGGGAGCTTCCAAAGATTACAGTGATATAGCAATAGCGACATTTATCACGGTCAAAGCGGTATATCAGCAAGCAGGAAGACAAACGCAAGGACTGTTAGAGTCAATATTTGCCTTGATGGGAATAGATTTACCAGTACCAGACCACAGCACCGTGTCAAGACGGACAGCAAGTTTAAGTGTGACCTTACCAGTAATCCCGAAACAGGGAGCAGTGCATGTAGTAGTTGATTCGACAGGGATCAAAGTATACGGCGAAGGGGAATGGAAAACACGGCAGCATGGAATTAGTAAGAGACGGACATGGCGCAAATTACACCTAGGAGCCGATGAATCAACAGGAGAAATACTGGCTGCGGTCGTCACCACGAATGATTGCCACGATGGAGAAGTACTCGCCGATATTCTCGATGCGATTGATGCTGAAATTGCTCAAGTTTCCGCAGATGGAGCTTATGACCATCGTCATTGTTATGACGAGATTGCCCAACATGGTGCTAAAGCCGTGATTCCTCCGCGCAAAGATGCCAAAATCTGGCAGCATGGCAATACCAATGCTCCACCACATCCGCGTGACCAAAATCTCCGTTATATCCGTAAACATGGGCGTAAAAAATGGAAACGTGACTCAGGTTATCATCGGCGCTCTTTGGCAGAAACTACGATGTTTCGTTTCAAAAAAATCTTTGGTGCTACTTTATGTTCTCGTAAATTTGACAATCAGGCGGTTGAGTTGTTCATCAAATGTGCTGCTCTTAATCGCATGATTCAACTGGCTAAACCTCTCTCCTCTCCTGTTGTTCGTTAATTTTCTAAGATCCTCCATCTTTTGGCTTCTTTTTATTCATGCAACAAAGCCTATTTGAGACTATGAGCGAACATCGCCTAGAAGAAATTGTGATCGAACGTCCGCGTGGTGGTATGAGACAAAGCTCCCGCAGATTAAAAGGTGAGCGCAAGAAACTCGATCTCCTAACCCTTGAAGCTAGCGAAGATGGTTTACTCAGTCCCTACTTAATCAAGGTGAGACAGAAAACCAAATACTTCTCCGATCATCTGGCTCCATTACGGCGATTTTTGCGATCGCATGTTAGTCAACCTTGGGATCTGGTGTATAGCAAACTATGTGATCGCCTTGACCAAAGAACTGTGACTGGACAGCATGTGGTTACGCATCTCTGGCAGTATGTGGAACGCTATGTCGAAATCGTCGATGGTAAGCCCTGCCGTAAGCCATATCAACCTCGCTACCTTGGTGATGGATGTTTTGGTAGAAGGTATGACGAATTTTATGTTCATCCTGAAACAGGGTTGCTATGCGAAGCAAAGCGCTTACTTTAAGAATAGAGAGTGGGCAAAGCCCACTCTCTATTCTTATTTGGGAATGTCGCCTAATGGAGGGGCATCGATCTTCTAAATCGATCTGTGTAGGTTCGAGTCCTACCATTCCTGTAAAACCCAAAAGAAGCTGATTTGACCGCAAAGCGGTCAAATCAGCTTCTTTTGGATTTATTAAACTGACGTACTTACAGCTCACGCAAAACATGCGATTATTTAATGAAAGTTTGATTGGGGATAGCGATCGCATTATGATATTTGCACTGTAAATAGTATGCGTACTGAGAGCGAGGTTAATGACTGCCCAAGCAACACATCACAAGTCTGAGCATGAGCCAAGCAGCCCAAAGGACTGGTCGTGGAAATTTTGGCAGGTTGTGCCGCTTTATCCCTATGGTCAGAGACGCACTATTCGCAAAGAAATTGTCAAGGATGCGATCTGGTCTTTCGAGCAGATTCAGGGGATTTTTTATGTAGTCGTACCGATCAGAATGACGGTAGTAAAGTTGTCGGCTGGGGGACTGCTGGTATATGCGCCCGTTGCTCCGACTCCTGAATGTATTCGCCTCGTTAATGAGTTAGTCAACGAGCATGGCGAGGTCAAATACATCATTTTGCCAACAGTGTCAGGAATTGAGCATAAGGTGTTTGTGGGTCCCTTTGCACGGCAGTTTCCCAAGGCTCACGTTTATGTCTCGCCGCACCAATGGAGCTTCCCATTCAATTTGCCGCTTAGTTGGTTAGGTTTACCTTGGGGACGCACATCGCTGTTGCCTGAAGATAGCTCAAAGGTTCCCTTTGCCGATCAGTTTGACTATGCAGTTTTAGGTTCGATCGAACTGGGCTTAGGAAAATTTGCGGAAGTAGCGCTATTTGATAAGCGATCGCAGACTCTTTTAGTGACGGATACGATCGTGTCTGTTCCTGAAAAGCCACCAGAAATATTACAAATCGATCCCTATCCATTACTATTTCATGCTAGAGATGGTGCGGATGAACCCATTGTCGATACAGAAGTGAATCGGATTCGCGGTTGGCAAAGAACGGCTCTATTTCTATTCTATTTCCGTCCCCAAGTTTTGGAAACTGTTTCCTTTTTCCAAGCTTTACTAGATATTACCAAAGCCCCAGAGCGATCGCGCAAAGCCTTTTTCGGTCTATTTCCTTTTCGCTGGAAATATAACTGGTATCAGTCCTTTGAGGCTCTACGCGGCAATGGACGTATTTTCGTCGCGCCAATCTTGCAAACTCTTATTCTCAATCGCGATCCGCAAACGGTAATTGCATGGGCGGATCAGGTTGCTAGCTGGAATTTTGTGCGGATTGTTCCTTGCCACTTTGATAATGCGATCGCAGCAACACCTACTGATTTTCGCCGAGCCTTTAGCTTTTTAGAAAAGAATCCGCAACTATCATATAGTCCAAATCTGCCTGAAGAAGATTTTGCAGTTCTCAATCAAATCAATAATATTTTGCAAAGCAATCGCATTATTTTTGAAGTAAAGGACAAAGTCTAAATGCTTATAGATTCCCTCAAGCGAAATCGCAAAGGCATACCATCTGAAGGGTAAATCAGTAGGTTCTGTTGGAGATTTTCTAGGGATGCACGACCGTTGACCAACTCCCAATCAAATTGCCGTAACAGTTGCACCAACATAATCGTTGCTTCTAACATTGCTAAATGTTCACCGAGACAACGATGAGAACCTGATCCAAAATCAATCATCGGTAGCGAAAGACTTCCATGCCCTTCTTCGAGCCAACGCTCTGGTAAAAATTTGTCAGGCTGGGCATAGGTTTCAGCATCCCTGCCAGCAGCTAACATCGACCAAAATATTTTTGTGCCTACAGGAATAGTAATTCCCTCAATGGTGGTTTGTTTGATCGCTTGTAACGATGTAGAACCAGATGCAACGGAATAAAGGCGAAGGGTTTCTTTAACAATGGCGCGGATATAGTTAAGTTCTTTTAGACTTTCGATAGAGATTGCTCCATGCTTTTGCCATACCTGATCGGCGATCGCCTGTGCCTTCTGGAAAACCTCTGGGTGGGCGGCTAATTCACCAACAGCAAAGGATAGAGTATGCGCTGTGGTATCAGTCCCAGCAATCATTAACTCAATTACTTCGGCAATTAATGTCTCCCTTGTGTAGCGAGGTTCCTTAGAGGTAATTTTGACCAGCATTGACTCTTGGAATAGAGTAGAAATTGAACTGGAATCTTTAACCTGTTGATCTCTGAGTTGCAGAGCAAGGTCTACACGAGGAGTGAGAAATTGTTCAATATATCGTCGGGCTGCCCAATAATCACGGGACGATTGGGTAGGCAAATATTTCATCCAAGGATTTTCACTGGTGGCGACGCGCAGAAATCGATAGCCCAGCACTGACATTGCTTCGTAGACTTTGGGAACATCGAGGGGCGCTCCTTCAGGACTAACAACTTTGCTATCTACAGGAATGCCTAACAATAAGCTAGCAATTACCCGCATCGTCAATTCCACAAACAAGCGATCAACAGGAATTGCATCTGAAGAGACATCGGCTTTAATTTTGTTGGTGATTTGCGAACAGGCTTGCTCCACAACACCAATATATGCCGAAATTCCCACTGGACTAAATTCTGGATTCCAAGCCTTGCGTCGCCATTGCCACTCTGCTCCACTTTGTCCGAGTAAAATCTCGCCACTAATATCATTCCAAGCACGAGTTGCATTTTGAGACCGAATTAAACTACCATCTCTCATGCCATTAATAACTGTACTTTCAATGACTGAAGGCTTACTTAAAATGACAACAGGCGTACCTGCCCAATAAACATAGATAGAACCATATTGCTTACTCCAATCAAACAGTAGTTGAAAAAATTGTTTTTTCTTTACTGCTGCCAATACTTGTGGAATATTGCCTAATAACCAGTGTCCTAACGGAGAAGGTAATGCTTTAAGAGATTGATAGCGTTTTCTTTTTGCCCAATATTGCCAGCTCAGGATTCCTGCAATAATGATGATTGTCGTAGGGAAGAGGTAAGGGAATACTGTAGATAGAGAAATCATTGCAGGACTCAATAATGTGGGCATAAATTCATAATCATTTAAGTTAAGTGATTAAATTATATCCTGCAAAGCGATCGCCTGTTCCACATTGGCTGTGATCCCTTCACAAATTGCATCGATAGGTAAGTCATTAAAATCATGCCCAAACGGATTCTCAATTTCATTGCCAATTTGCTCTACTCCCATCAGAATAAAGCTAACTAAGCCAACTGCGATCGCTGTGAGCCAATGGATATCGATCACTAAATGGAATGGTAAACCGATGCAATAAATTAAAATTAGGCGCTTTAAATAGATACTGTAGGCAATGGGTAATGGCGTTTTGAGAATCCGTTCGCAACTGGTTAAACCTTCCACTAGGGCATTAAGGTTATTATTCATCGCCACAAAATAATTAGTATCTATGCGATCGCTTTGCACTTGTTGTTGGAGATAGTTGCCCAACCAGAGAGTTAACTCTAGCGGTACATGCTTTGACTCCTTTAATTTTTGAGTTTCGGCTTCGGTGAGAATTGCATCTAAATCTTGATTAATTTCCTCATTACGAAGATGTAATTTTGTCGCGATCGCAAAAGCTGTTAATAACTTGATCGATTGCTCTTTTTGTTGCTTTGGTTCGCCTTCAGGGCATTTAATGGCAATTTGCATTAACCTCGACAAATTCCGAATATTGACTACTAAGGTTCCCCATGCTTTGCGACCTTCCCAGTAGCGATCATAGGCAGTATTTGTCCGAAAGACTAACA
The DNA here is from genome assembly GCF_012863495.1 of Pseudanabaena yagii GIHE-NHR1. NCBI lineage: Bacteria > Bacillati > Cyanobacteriota > Cyanophyceae > Pseudanabaenales > Pseudanabaenaceae > Pseudanabaena > Pseudanabaena yagii. The sequence goes on along the minus strand of NZ_JAAVJL010000001.1, from coordinate 309,709 downwards.
GCAAACCTAAAACTAGATTGAAAACCACATTATTTGTAAGATCTCCTAAAGCATTGAGCGATATCTCTGGCATGTAACAGTCAACTAGAGAAACGCAAAGGGCAAATCCTACAAAAACAAGTGTTCTTGGCAAAACAATCGGTGCGACCGATCCTTGAAGTTTAAATGCAAGATTGAACCATTGCCAAGTCATAAAGGTGATTAATGAAGTTAGAAGTTAATTTTAACTGCGAAGAGAGGGATGATGCGAAGCATCATCCCTCTCTATCTACTATAGCGAAGAGTTCCATTATCGCTATCTATTTCAGCCATGCAACCAACTGGTAAGGGGGCATTCTCACCATCATGCCCAAAGGGTAAATTACTGACAATGGGAATGCCTAAATCAGATAGGCGATCGCGCCATACATCCTCCATTGGAAAACTAGGTGTTGATACTTCCGCTTGGCTAAACCGACCAATCGCAATGCCTTTGAGCTTTTGTAAATGCCCAGACCAGCGCCAATGGGTTAACATCCGATCAACCCGATAGGGTGCTTCCCCCACATCCTCGATCGCTAAAATCACATTCTCTAGATCGGGACAAATCGCAGTACCGATGATATGTGTCGCGAGCGTTAAATTTGCGGGTAAAAGCACACCTGTTGCTTTACCATTACTCCACCCTTCGCCAGATAGAGTAATCGCATTTACCTTGCCCTCTAGCCAATCAAATAACTGCTGTTGCGATCGCGCAGGTTCATTGCCTAACGTTGTTAGCACTGGTGCATGTAAGCCGCCAATACCCTTATGTTGAGCAAATCCCCAGAGTAAAGCCGTGATATCAGAGAAGCCAATTAGCCATTTCGGGTGATCGTGGAGTTGTTGCCAATCTAATTTTTCCATGAGCCGCATGGAGCCGTAACCTCCTCGCGCACAAACGATCGCCACAGATTTAGGGTCATTCCATGCGGCGATTAATTGTTGACAGCGTTGCTCATCGGTTCCTGCGAGATAGCCCCAAGGTTGGCTTAAGTCTTCAGGAATGCCCAATTCATAACCGCGATCGCGCCAAATTTTTACACCCTGTTCAAAGCGCTCCCATTCTCGTAAGGCTCCACTAGGAGCAATGACTTGCACCTTTTGCGAAGGATTAATACTTGATGGAAGTTGGGATATTCTCATCCTGAATCACCTTCCGTATGGTTTAGTAGTACTTCTCAAGAGCTAAATCTACCAGTCGATCGCATAGTTCTGTAAATGGAATTCCTGAATATTCCCATAGCTTAGGATACATGCTCAGCGAAGTAAATCCGGGGAAAGTATTAATTTCATTGATTAAAACCGTTCCCGTTGCTTCTACATAAAAGAAATCGACTCTGGCTAAACCTGAACCTGCTACTGTTTGGAAAGCTTTCACTGCCATTGACTGCACTGCTTGAGTCACATTGTCGGGCAATTGACTGGGGATAATCAGATCGGCTTTCCCCGCGGTGTACTTAGTTTCATAATCATAGAAGTCACTGGTGAAGGTGATTTCACCGATCGCCGAAGCTTGAGGTTGCTCATTACCGAGCACCGCACATTCGATTTCACGGGCTGTTACACCTTGCTCAATGATGATCCTTGGATCGTAGCTAGTAGCACTGGCGATCGCTTCTTTTAACTGTTGGCGATCGCGCACCTTAGAAATCCCCACTGATGAACCAAGATTAGAAGGCTTTACAAAACAGGGATAACCGAGAGTTGCTTCAATATGCTCACTCCAAGCTAGTTCATCCTGTTGCCATTGCCAGCGATTTAGCGCCACATATTTGACCTGAGGCAAGCCCGCATTCGCGAAAATTGCCTTCATCGCGATTTTATCCATACCGACCGATGAGGCAAGCACGCCATTCCCGACATAGGGCTTATGCATTAGTTGTAAAAGCCCCTGCACCGTACCATCTTCACCATTTGGTCCATGAAGAACAGGGAACCAAAGATCAACTTGTTGCACTTCCGTAGGCAAGAAAAAAGCCGCATTAGTTAATAGTTCTGCATCCTGTAAAGCCTTGCTAGAATCTAAAACTTGTTGCGATACATCGGGACTGCGCCATGTGCCATCGCGTTGAATATAAAAAGGCTGTAGTTTGTAACGAGAGTTTTGATTGAGGGCTGAGGCGATCGCTCTTGCCGATGTGATCGAGACATCATGTTCGCCTGACTGTCCACCAAATAACAAACCGACATAAAGAGGAGATTTTGCCTTCAAATCGATCAATACAGCCGTCATTAGTAAACACCCTCGCCAATCTGACGTTAACTTTTAAGTACTGACTACTTTACCTTACAGCGCTTTGCGCTTTCTCAAAACCCAAATAAATTTTGAAAAAGCTTGCGAAGCAAGCTTTTTCAAAATTTATTTGGGTTACATAACCCCTCAATAGACTGTGTAGAGTTTTTATTTTGCCTAGGGCAAAATAAAAACTCAAAATCCTCACAGAGATGACTGTCGCCACTTTGTGGTGATCAGAAACTCAAAATGCTATGTTAGGAAATCTGTCTTTGTATTCAATTTTGAATTTAATCTTGTAATGTCTAAAAACTATAAAATTACGCTCCTCCCTGGTGATGGCATTGGTCCTGAAATTATGAAAGTGGCGGTAGCGGTACTTCAGGCGATCGCTCCCAAATTTGATCTCACCTTTGCTTTTGAGACGGCTTTAATCGGTGGAGCAGCGATCGATGCAACGGGACATCCCCTACCCGATGAAACTTTGCAATCATGTAAAAATAGCGATGCGGTTTTATTAGCTGCTGTGGGAGGCGACAAGTGGGACTCAATGCCATCACATTTGCGTCCTGAACAAGCATTATTAGGCTTGCGTGGTGGGATGGAACTATTTGCAAATTTACGTCCTGCTCAGATTTTGCCCCAATTAATTGATGCCTCCACCTTAAAACGTGAAGTTGTCGAAGGCGTAGATATTTTAGTAGTGCGCGAACTTACGGGTGGTATCTATTTTGGTAAACCTAAGGGAATTGTTGCTGATGAGAATGGTGTGCGTCGCGGCTTCAATACGATGGTGTATACCGAGCCAGAAATCGATCGCATTGCCAAAGTTGGGTTTGAAGCAGCTCAAAAACGACGTGGTTCCGTTGTCTCTGTTGATAAGTCCAATGTTTTAGATGTGTCGCAGCTATGGCGTGAGCGTGTAACCGCAATTTCTAGTGATTATCCTGACGTGAAGCTATCGCATATGTATGTGGATAATGCCACGATGCAGATTATCCGCAATCCTAAGCAATTTGACGTAATTCTGACTAGTAATCTCTTTGGCGATATTCTCTCCGATGCGGCAGCGATGCTCACGGGTAGTATTGGTATGTTGCCCTCAGCTAGCCTTGGGGTGGCAGGTGCACCGGGGGTATTTGAACCTGTGCATGGTTCTGCTCCTGACATTGCAGGTAAAGATTTAGCCAATCCATTAGCACAGGTTTTGAGTGCAGCAATGATGTTGCGCTATGCCTTTAATGAAGGTGCAGCAGCCGATGCGATCGAGTCAGCAGTCAATAAAGTTCTTGATTCAGGTAAGCGTACAGGCGACATTATGGCGGATGGTTGCGAAAAATTAGGATGTATCGCCATGGGCGAAGCTCTACTCGCAGCGATATAAAACAACATGAGCTTTCTGTGCTGTGCTTCGCACAGTCTAAACAACAAAGGCGGTGCTTTGCACCGCCTTTGTTGTTTTAAGGTCGATTTATCTCAGTACGAGAAGGTTGTTGTTCAGGAATAAAAAAACTACTGGTTGGTTTAGTCAAGATTTCGACATCGCTAACTCTTTGGGAGTTCACTAAAGCCGTATCACGATCTTCCCATCGACTGCGTATTGGTGCTATGTCTACAGATGTCGATAATACAGGCATCGTGCTTGCCTTATTGGAGATCGGGCGATTTAGCTCAAAATCATTTTCATAAGTACGACTACGGCTATAGACGGTTTGGCGCAATAAGGCAATTCTCTCGGCAATTCGCTCATCGGCATTTGCAGAGATGGCTAATGGCTCACGGATTGAGTTATAGGCTCGATCAACTCTGGTATAGATCCTTTTGCGATCGCTAATATTGGCTTTTGCCACATAGGCTGGGCGAGTCAGTCCACCTAATTCCTGCTGCGATCGGGCTTTTATTTCGGCAAGTATATCAGCTTCATCTAACAAAAATGAAGTTTTGCTATCTTGGCTAGAGGTTGATGATTTTGGTGCATCCTTAGGCTTAGCAGATGGGGACGGACTCACCTTTGGTAGTTTAATCCCCGCAGGCGATGGATTAACTCCCTCTAAGGCTTGTTTCCCAAATCTATAAGCAACAATACCAGCTACAGAACCTACAACTACCATTGCTAATAGCAGCAGAAGGCTATAACTAAACCTAAACTTTTTAGGTGTTTTTTTTCTCTTACGGAGACGCTTTTCTGGCTTTTCGGGGCGGGTTGTTGCCATCACAAACTTGTTTAGCTAAAATTTCCCTTGGGCAACCTACAAGGTAGCTTGCTGATAGCATATAATACTTACGGTTATAATCACAATATTACCAAGGTTGGCTGACTGGTAAAGCAAACGACTCATAATCGTTGATATGTCGGTTCAATTCCGACACCTTGGATAAGACGCACAAGCCACTACAACTAAATTACACCGTGTAAATACTTACACGTTAGACACTTTTGGACACATTTAGCCTAGTTTTGACTATGATATGACTATGAATTCTGTTGTCATAGTCATAAGCAAACGAGTTCATAGTCAAATATATGTATGCATCTAAAGAGCGTCAAAGCAAAGGCACAGTCAGCGTCGAGGTGTTTCAATGACGACTGGCTGAGATTGCCAAGACAGCTATTTGATGGCAAGCAGAAATACTTAACGCTTGGGCTGTCAGATACTAAAATCAATCTCAAAATTGCTGAAGCAAAAGCTCAAGAGATCCAGACTGATATTGTTCTGGAGCGATTTGACTACACACTAGATAAATATCGTCCCACCCACTTAAAAACTGTGACTATGAATTATAGTCAACAGGCTTTAAATATTGGGGCATTGTGGGATAAGTATATGGAGTTTAAAAAGCCAATCGCTTCTCCTAGTACTATTGGCAATCAATACGCAGGATTTACCCGTGTGATCGCGCTTTTGCCATCACAAAATTTAAAAGACTCTATACTGATTCGAGATTGGATCGTCGCTAATAAGCCACCTAACGCAGCTAAGCGTTTGATTGTGCAACTGAATGCTTGCTGTAAATGGGGCGTGAAATCAGGACTAATCCCTGAAAACCCATTTGTTGATATGGCATCTGAAATCAAGTTGCCTAAAAATCAGCGTGGTGAAGATAACGAAATCTCTCCATTTAACAGAGAGGAAAGAGATCTAATCATTGAGGCTTTTGCAAAGCATCCTCACTATTGCTACTACACAGCCTATGTCCAGTTTTGCTTTTTTACTGGTTGTAGACCGAGTGAGGTGATCGGGCTGCAATGGAAGCATATTGATTTTGATAATAGTGTAGTTAAGTGGCGTTGCACAAATAAAAGATGAATCAAGTAAAGGAAGGAAATGATTTGTACTTAAGATAGTGAATTAACAGACGAATTGAATGTCTCAACATTTGTTCCGATTTTGAATAACATAAAGTTTTTCTGTGCAATCGAGCTAAATAATGTCTCAGTCTCGTATTTTCACACTCAACTCTAGTCATGTAGGTTTTGCTGATAATTTGGTCTTCTGAGTTGATAAACATTTTGTAGACGCAGTAACCATCAGTAACCCAGAAATAGCATTGCCAAACTTTAATCAATGTCCACAAGTTTTCAAAGGTTTGATGGTTACTGAGCCTGTCGAAGTACTACTCCTATCCCCTAAGACCCAAGCCAATATGCCTTGACTAAAATGATTCATCGCAGTCCATAACCAAATCAAGTTTTTTTTGACCCAACAAAAGTCTGGAGTTCATCCAGTTCACCAACATCAGGAATAGTCTCAATCGGTGGATGTTCTGGTAATTGCTTTGCTGCTTCATTAACCCAGTTGATTACTGCGTTGTGACTAACATCGGTACATCTCTCAATCTGTCTAAATCCCATGCCGTTGCAGTACATTTTTAGGCATATTTTTTTGACATCTTGCGAATATCCAAGCTCTGAGTAGTTATCAATGAACTGACCACCACAATCAGCACAAATATGATTTTGTTTGTCTCCTCGTTTCCCATTTTTACGAATATGTGTTGAACCACACCTTGGACATTTCATTTTTTTTCATTGCTTAAACTCATTGTCTTTATATTTACTAATTCATCTTTTATTTATGCAATGCCCCTGACCTTCGTCATCGACATTCTATCCGTTTGCAAGGATATGACTACACAAACGCAGGAATCTATTTTGCAATCATCTGTAGCCATCAAAGACAGCATTTATTTGGAGAAATAGATAATCGGTATTGCTGTTCGCCATATTTTCTGTACCAACCTTTTACCCAAGATCAACCCAGAAATAATCGCTGATGTTGCCGATTATTGCGGAATCTTAGTATTTCTCGATTAAATAATCTGCGTAAATTAAACTAGGGTTATAACCATCACCTTATTAGATTAACTATCAAATTTTTCCTGATTTATAGCGCTTTTCACACAAGCGAGGAAACACCCCCGTACTTCACTAGACTGGGAAACGCTATAAATTGATTTAACTATAGATCTTGCAATACCTATGTCTCAACCCACGATTGAATCAGTTTTACAAGAAAGGCGCTTATTTGAGCCATCGGCTGAGTTCTCACAAGCTGCTCACATTAAGAGTCTAGAAGAATATAAACAAATATATGACCGTGCCGCCGCCGATCCTGCTGCCTTCTGGGCAGACCTCGCGGATAAAGAATTGCATTGGTTTGAGAAATGGCACACCGTTCTCGATTGGCAGCCCCCATCGGTGAAATGGTTTGATGGCGGCAAAATCAATATTTCCTATAACTGCCTCGATCGCCACTTGACCACATGGCGCAAAAATAAAGCGGCGTTAATTTGGGAAGGGGAAAATGGCGATTCGCGCACCCTCACCTATGCCCAACTCCATCGCGAAGTCTGCCAGTTTGCCAATGCTCTCAAGCAATTAGGAATTAAAAAAGGCGATCGCGTAGGTATTTATATGCCGATGATTCCTGAAGCCGCGATCGCCATGCTTGCCTGTGCCAGAATCGGCGCAGTGCATGGGGTAGTATTTGGCGGCTTCAGTGCGGAAGCTTTGCGCGATCGCCTTGTGGATGCTGAAGCCAAACTAGTCATCACCGCCGATGGGGGATGGCGCAAGGATGTCATCGTGCCATTAAAAGATCAAGTGGATAAAGCGATCGCTAATGGCGCAGTTCCTTCCGTTACCGATGTACTGGTCGTGAAGCGGACAGGACAGCATATCCCCATGAGCGCAGGTCGCGATCATTGGTGGCATGACCTCCAGCAAGGCGTTTCCGCTAAATGCGAAGCCGAGCCAATGGAAAGCGAAGATATGTTGTTCGTTCTCTATACTTCAGGAAGCACAGGCAAACCGAAGGGAGTCGTGCATACCACCGCAGGCTATAACCTCTATAGCCACATGACCACCAAATGGATTTTCGATCTTAAGGATACCGATGTCTATTGGTGTACTGCGGATGTGGGCTGGATTACAGGACATAGCTACATTGTCTATGGTCCTCTCTCCAATGGGGCAACGACCTTAATGTACGAAGGCGCACCGAGAGCTTCTAATCTCGGTTGTTTCTGGGATGTGATTGAGAAGTATCAGGTCACAGTCTTCTATACTGCACCGACTGCGATTCGTTCCTTTATCAAAATGGGTGAACATCATCCTAATACTCGCGATTTAACTTCCCTGCGTCTATTGGGAACTGTGGGCGAACCAATTAATCCCGAAGCTTGGATGTGGTATCACCGTGTGATCGGCGGTAGCCGTTGCCCAATTGTCGATACATGGTGGCAAACGGAAACGGGTGGAATCATGATTACGGCTTTACCGGGGGCAATTCCCACCAAACCCGGTTCAGCAACTCTTCCATTCCCTGGCATCATTCCCGATATTGTCGATCTTGATGGCAATCCTGCTAATGATAACGAAGGCGGCTATCTAGTCGTGCGTCATCCTTGGCCGGGGATGATGCGAACGGTTTACGGCGATCCAGAGAGATTCCGTAAGAGCTATTGGGAACATATTCCGCCCAAGGATGGTAAGTATGTCTACTTTGCGGGTGATGGCGCTCGCAAGGATGAGGATGGCTATTACTGGGTGATGGGTCGTGTGGATGATGTGATCAATGTGGCAGGACACCGTTTAGGCACAATGGAAATTGAATCAGCGCTCGTTTCCCATCCTGCGGTGGCGGAAGCTGCCGTAGTCGGTAAGCCCGATGAGGTCAAGGGTGAGGATATCTTTGCCTTTGTAATTCTTGAAGGCGATCGCCAACCTAGCGAGGAACTGGCGAAGGAACTTAAAAAGCACGTTGTCTCAGAAATTGGCGCGATCGCACGTCCGAGTGAGATTCGCTTTGCCGAGGCATTACCAAAAACGCGATCTGGCAAAATTATGCGGCGCTTATTGCGATCGCTAGCCTCTGGTCAAGAAATCACCAGCGACACTTCCACTTTAGAAGATCGTTCGATTTTAGACAAACTGCGCGAAGGTGCATAGATTTTGGCATTAGGGACTTGCTATTAACTAAAGTACCTGTGGCTTCGACTCCGCTCAGCCAACGTTAGCTGAGCGAAGTCGAAGCTAGATAACTTTGATAGGACATTTTTTATCCGCAAGAGCCTTACCTATCAGCCAACGTTAGCTGAGCGAAGTCGAAGCTAGATAACTTTGATGGGACATTTTTTATCCGCAAGAGCCTTACCTATCAGCCAACGTTAGCTGAGCGAAGTCGAAGCTAGATAACTTTGATGGGACATTTTTTATCCGCAAGAGCCTTACCCACATTCATGAAATTCCTAGAGTAATTTCTCTGTGGTTGCTAAACCAGTATGGGGTGGTGCAAATGCACCACCCCACATTTTTTAAGACTCTTCTGTAATTTGTAAGCGAATCGTTCGTCCTGATTGATCATTCCCAATTTGCACTGCCACATTAGGACTAGCAAGAGAATCAAGAGAATTGAGTAAATCAATTAAATTGGGAGTACTTGCACCTGCTTCTACATATAGCTGATCGGCGGACATTGAGACTCGTTTCCATGTGCTGTAGAGTTTCGCGATCGCCTGTTCGAGTTGTGAGGCTTGGCTAACGAGATCCGAGGCAAGCTTGAGACATCCGATGCGTAGGGCTTCTTCGAGGGCAAGATCGATATTTACCGAACGCTGCGTAATTGCTTGGACTTGACTGGTATTCGATAGATATTTAGTCAACCTTTGAGCATCAGCAGTGACGAGTTTGATATTGTCCAGATCAGAACCATCCGCGATCGCCTGTTTGATCGGTACTTGATAAGCTTCAGGCAATTTATCAATTTCGCGCACCAATGGAGCCACATATCTTGTGGGGATTGTATGAGCAGCAACCTTCTCTTTTAAATCATCGGGAAGATGATCAGAACTCATGGCAGTCCATTCATCGGAAAGTTGGCGCACTTCACGACGGGTAATCTTTTCGCCATTTCGAGCCGCATCGACAATTAGTTGCTGCACTTCAGGAGCCGCTTGGGAAGTTTCCAGAAAGGCGCGTTTACTAAACTGACGAATATCATCGGCATCTAGCTGCCCATCCGCCATGAGCGTATCTGCACTATTCGCTAGTTGAATCCATGAATAGGCTTGAGATTTACTGATTTCGCGTTCTTGTAGCCATTTCAAAAAGCCCGTGCCACGACCTTCCCCATTTGCCTTTTCGCGATCGCGCACAGTTCGCAAAATTCTGCCACGCCAAATATCTGTTTGTAAATCAAAGCGATCGCATACTTGCCATGCTTGATCAACTTCTGCAAGAAATTGCCCTTCCGCTAAACCTTCATCATTTGGATCAGGTAAAGATAACGAAAAATCTGTGGGATCGATATTGGTTAAGGATTCATTAGTAATGGATTCGACAGAGATAGATTCGAGCACAGATTCACTAACAGACACGGGCAACCTTTCAATTTAGTAACGGAGAATAGCTTTTGATCAGCATACAGCGCTTTGCGCTGACTTAAAACCCAAAAAAATTTTTGAAAGCATTGCGAAGCGATGCTTTCAAAAATTTTTCTGGGTTTTAGTAGCTTAACGAATTTGGAAATTGATAAACAGACAACTTAAAAAGGTGAGTTGGGCAGTTAGCAAAAACATATAGATAACGGCGCGTTTTTGGAAAATCGTTAAGATCAAACCGATCGCTTTAAGATCGATCGTCGGGCCAAACACCAAAAAGGCTAGCAACGATCCACCTGTAAAAGTTGACGCAAAGGATAGGGCAAAAAATGCATCCACCGTTGAGCAAATGGAAACGATCGCCGCCAAAATCATCATGGACACGATCGAGCTAACTGGTCCCTGCCCCAAATTGAGAATAATATCGCGAGGAACCCATACCTGAATGATCGCCGCGATCGCACTCCCAAACACCAAAATTGCGCCTAATTCGCGCATTTCTGCAAGGGTATTGTCTAACAATAGATTTAAGCGATCGGGCAAAGATTTCGTAATAATTTGATTACTTTCAGTGTTATAGCCTGATAAATCTAAAGGCTGACTGCGATCTTCCCCTAAGAAAAATGTACCTGTAGGCACAGCACCAACTTTAACTTTGGGGGCAGGCAAGGCGATCGCAATATTTGGCTGCAAAATCGGACGTAAATCTTTTTGAGCGCTAAATATCATTGATACAATCGCCGCATTTGCTAGGGATAAAACTACTCGCAGCACGGCAATTTCAGGCTGGTCGCGAAATGCTGTCCAAGTTGCCCAAATTACGACAGGATTAATCGTCGGAGCCGCCAACAAAAAACTTACCGCTACCGAAATCGGCGCACCTTGAGAAATCAATCGCCTTGCCACAGGCACGTTGCCACATTCGCACACAGGAAACATAAAACCGAGGAGGCTCCCTGCCAAAGCACCTAAAAAAGGATTTTTGGGTAAGATCTTAATAAGCTTGCGTTCATCTACAAATATTAATAAAGCCCCAGACAGCAAAACGCCCATCAGCAAAAAGGGAATTGCTTCAACAAGGAGACTTAAAAATAAAGTAAAGGCGCTCAGAAGTTGGTTCATAGATTAGCTATTAGCATTATTTTGCAGGCTTTCAGTACAATCTAAAAACCGCATGAAGTTCTCAAATAATGGGAGATTTTGGGAGATAGATTTCTAGAATGTTAAACAAAAATCTATATATTGGAATGCAACAAGTTAATGGAGAAACCGATTTTTCTGGTAAAGCTTTGCCCAAAAAGTTAGTTTCTTATTTTCTTTTGTGTCCCTCAAATTCTTAAATAATTTCTTAGACTTATGGGGATTGCTATATTAATGGATAATTTGCATTTAAGTTACATATACATATTTACTTGCCGTTGATTCACAAATAAGTAGCTAATCATAGTAATCTTTCAACAATTATAGATGCTTAGACGTTAGAAAACTTTTTGGAGGATTTTGAGTTTAAATCACTGTTATAAAGCCATTTTGTGGGATATACAACGATTTAGAGCCCAAAGAACTCAAAATCTAGCTTTGCAAAAAATTGATAACTACCCAACCTAAAGCAAGATGATTTTTGTAACCAGTGTTGCGGACTCTGCTCGTAAAATGTAATGTTAAATATAGCGAACCTTTGGCTTGTTGTAATGGGTAACGGGACTAAACAACATAATTAATGCTTAATTAGGACAGCCGATATGAATGCTCAAGAACCACCTGAAATACCCAAAATCCCGCCGAATTCAAAATTTATTCCACCAAAGCTTGAAGATTATCGGATTCCTGTATCTCCGGGGTATGCAGTTTCCGACAATCGTCATATTCTGTCTGCTCCTGAATTAGGGGGGGAGTCAGCAATTCTTGCTGAGTTTGATGCGGCTGCTCGTTCTGATCATTTTTCGATCGCACTTCAAAAAATTATTCGCTGTCGTGAAAATGTTGTTCCTGCATTGCTTGATCGCTTAGAGAGCGACGAAGTTTCCATCTCCAAAAAAGCAGCGATCGCCCTAGGATATTTGCGATCGCCTTTAGCTATTAATCCCCTCATCGAAGCAACTAAAAATCCTAATCGACAAATTATTTGGCAGGCAGCCTCGGCACTGAGCTGGATCGGCAGTGCTGAAGCCATTAATGCCTTAATCAGTTTATTGCGTCACCCATCGATCCAAGTGCAAGCGGCTGTAGCCAAAGCCTTAGGGCGCGCAAGTCTACCTGCGGTATCACCTCTAGTAGATGCCCTCAAGTACAGCGATGATATTGTCAAAGTCCATGCAGCCCACTCCCTAGGTCAGATTAGCTCACCCCTAGCAGTGACTACCCTGATCGAAGCGCTCAAACATGGTAGTAAGTCCGTAAGGTTTGAAGCAGCTTGGGCCTTAGGACAGATTAAATCACCGCTATCAGCCCATCCTCTTGCTAGCCTATTAACCGAGAATGATATCAGTGTGCAATCGCAAGCTGTGCAAGCTCTGAAAAATATTGGTGTTCCTGCGATCGCACCTGTCGCCCAAATGCTCAAAAATTCTTCTAGTCATACCCGCAGCGTTGCTGCCCGTACTCTAGGACAAATTGGGATGGAGGAAGTTGTCCCACTACTGGCTAAAGTCCTAAAAGAGGATGATTATGCCTATGTACGTTGTGATGCGGCTTCAGCATTGGGGGAAATTGGTACTCATGATGCCGTATTTTATCTTTCGCAATTCCTCAAAGATCGCGATCGCTCTGTACGCAAAGCGGTGGAGAGAGCCTTAATTCATATCAATTCCCCTGAAGCACAGGAAATTCTCCATAGTCATAGACACACTATTTCCATACCCAATTATTCCGTATCAAATCTGAGGGATTTTGGTGACGAATCAGACTATACGACGATTCAAGGTTGATTAGGCAAAAGATTGCCTCTCTCACTTACAATAGCGATGCATAACACTATTGTTGTATAGAGAAAAGCCACCATTTATACCGAGAAAATTCATGTCTATTCAAGTCTATGGCATTCCTAGTTGTGGAACTTGCAAAAAGGCGATCGCTTGGCTAGAAGCTCAAGGTATTGCCTATGAATTTATAAATACCAAAGACTATCCGCCATCTAGAACAGCGATCGCTGAATGGGTAAGCATTTTAGGGGAAAGATCTATGAGAAATACCTCAGGGCAGTCTTATCGCGCCTTGGGTTCTGAAAAAGAAACATGGTCACATATTCAATGGATTGAAGGCTATGCCAAGGATGCCATGCTGCTAAAACGTCCTTTATTTGTCAAAGATGGTAAAGCGATCGCTGTAGGATTTAGAAATCCTGAAGATCTTAAACAAAAACTAATATCTAACTAACGTCAGTTTGGGTTAAAGCTGGCAAATTTTTGTTTTTGAGAGAGGGTTTGCGTAGCAAACCCTCTCTCAAAAACCGTTTCAAATTATCCCGAACTCGCGTTAAGGCTTTTGCGGATAAAAAATGTCCCACCAAAGTTATCTAGCTTCGACTTCGCTCAGCTAACTTTGGCTGAGCGGAGTCGAAGCCACAGGTACTTTAATTAATAGCAATTCTTTAGTTAGATATTTATGCTTTCATTCCAAAGAGTGATAGTAATTCTGAAGTAGCTCAACTTATATTGGTCTCATCCTAAATTAGAGAACATATATGAACCAAAGACTCAAACGATGGGAATCTCCTCGCAGCGAAGGTCGTAATAACAAAGGGAAAGGTGGCTCAGCACGCCAACGCCAAAAAAGAAAACAATTTCAGATGCTTCGGAACAAATTAAAATCACACAAAAAAGGAGATAGCGCTAGTGCTATCTCCTTTTTTATTAATGTTTTTATTACTTGTAAGTACCAACTGCTACTTGTTGAGCAAAATCTGCATCACCGACTTCATGAAAATCAGTCTCGCCAAAAATAGCTGTCTCAAACTTGTAATGCTTAAACTCTAAAATATTACCTGAATGATCAGCTAAGAAAAAAGTTCGATGCTCTAAAGGGGTATCAACAAAGCGAACCTTAGGTTTTTGATAAAATTTCAGTCGCTTATCATGCACTTTTTCTAATAAAGCCATCCAGTTACTTTCAGAATAGAAAACTAAGCCGAAATGACGAGGATAAATTCCACGTTGTACTTCGAGTGATTCGTGAACAACGTGCGCTACCAACTGGTGTCCGTACAAACTCATGATCAGTGAGTCATTTGACTCGCGCCCCGCAAGACAACCCAAGCCGTCAATATAAAAAGCCTTGGTGCTTGGAATATCTTTGACTGGGAATGCGAGATGAAAGAGGATCTTGGTCATGGTGCAGTATTTTCTAGCATAAGTTTGGTGCGCTTGAGCTTATCAGGAACGTCAATAGGATATTTTCCTGTAAAGCAAGCTGTGCAAAAATGCGTGGTATCAATTTGTGTCGCTGTTAACATTGCGTCGTGACTGAGATACGCAAGCGTATCAACCTCAATCTGTTTGGCGATCGCTTCTACAGAATTGTGTGAAGCAATCAAATGATCTTGCGAGTCCGTATCAATACCATAAAAACAAGGGTGAGTCACGGGCGGTGAAGAAATACGCATATGTACTTCAGTCGCACCAGCCTCACGCAGTGCTCTTACTATTTTACGACTCGTCGTTCCTCTTACGATCGAATCATCGATCACAATTACCCGTTTACCCTGCAAAACATCCTTGAGCGTATTCAGCTTCATGCGGATGCCAGACTCACGCATTGCCTGAGTTGGCTGGATAAAAGTACGTCCCACATAACGGTTTTTGATCAAAGCCTCACCATAAGGAATCCCTGACTCGCGGGAAAACCCAATCGCCGCAGGAATGCCCGAATCAGGCACACCGATCACAATATCCGCTTCCACGAAATTTTCTTTCGCCAGTTCACGACCAATTCGCAGTCTATAGGTATAAAGACTTTCATCATGCATGACGCTATCAGGTCTTGCAAAATAGATCATCTCAAATACACAAAGCTTGGGTTTGGATTCTTCCCATTGCAAAGATTGAATCCCTTTTTCCATTGTGATAATGACAAGTTCCCCCGGAAGAACCTCACGCACATATTCTGCGCCAATAATATCTAATCCACAGGTCTCTGACGACAATACATAAGAGCCATCGGGAGTCTTGCCAATTACTAGGGGACGCACACCATAGGCATCTCGTGCACCAACAATTGCATTAGGAATTGCCATCACCAAGCTAAAAGCTCCATGACATCGCCGCAAAGCCGTAACAATCGCCTCTTGCCAGTCTTTGCCTTCTTCTACTGCCTCTCCGACGGCAAAGGCAATACCTTCGGAGTCAGTGGTTGATTCGAGGGCATGACCTTGAGCAGAAAGCTCACCGCGCAACTCCGTAGCATTTACCAAGTTGCCATTATGGGCGAGGGAAAAATCACCAAGGCGAGTAGTTACCACAATAGGCTGAGCATTGCACACCTTACTCGAACCTGTGGTGGAGTAGCGATTATGCCCGATCGCCAAAGCCCCTTTCATTTCTGACAAAATAGTCTCATTGAAAATCTGTGAGACTAAGCCCATCGCTTTATAGGTATGGGTTATACCGCGATCGTCATAGACCGTAATCCCTGCGGACTCTTGTCCACGATGTTGTAAAGCATATAGTCCAAAATATACAAGTTTGGCAACATCCCCCTCTGCTGCTAGTACTCCGAAAACTCCACAAGCTTCCTGTGGTTTATCAGTCTCGATATTATTATTTGTCTCTAGATCATTAAGATCATGGTGATTAAGAAATTCGGTAGGCATCTCATCAGCAAAAACAGAATGGTCTGGCAGCATAGCAGTTATACGCAGTACGTTAATTGGGATAGAGGAGAAAAGCCCATGCTTAGATCGTACCAGTGTTAAGCATTTCTTAACCAAAATTAGTAAACGAGGTAAAGCAGGTCGGGCAATCCAAAATTTTTGAGTAATTGCAATCACTCAAAACACATATAGCGCTTTTCAATCAAGCGAGGCACGCAGGATAGTTTCCTGCCGAAGGCGGGAGGAAACTATCCAGTACTTCACTAGACTGTGAAACGCCATATAGCAGTCCTAAATTATTTGTCGATTTTTGAGTTTGTGGAAGAGCACCCCGAAGGGGTGCTCTTCCACAAACCATTTAGGATTGCTACATAATAATTAGCTAAACATAATTAAAAAAACAGAGACAAAACCTGTGACATACGCTGCGCGTATGTCACAGGTTTTGGAGTTGTGCATTTCATTGTGACTAGCTATTTACAGACAAAAACAAAGCATAGGAGAACGTGGGGCGTTAACTTAAAATTCCAAGATTTTTGATAAGTAGACCTCTGCCAAACTTACAAAAAACCTGAGAATACCTTGTGCTTTCAAAAGTTCTGTGAATTATCTCTCAATTAACAGAGGCAGCACTTTGTACCGCTCTATAGGGTTTTATCATTTAAATCGTATCAAAACTTATAAAAACTTAATACCATCCATTTGGTCTTCTTATCAGTTTCGTGTCAGTCTGACCTGTAAACTAGATTACGAGGTTGTGTAGTAAGGCACAACTAGACTTAACTTTGTTTTCGGTTTCTAGAAAATTTCTAGAACATAACAAAAGCTTAATAGTTGCAAAATTTAGATAAATATAGGGATTCCTACGCATGGATAATACAATCAGCCTTGAGATTATTGAGGTCGTTGAACAGGCTGCGATCGCATCTTCTAAGTGGATGGGCTTGGGCAAAAAAGACGAAGCCGACGAAGCAGCCGTTGAAGCAATGCGTGAACGCATGAACAAAATTCATATGCGTGGACGCATCGTTATCGGTGAAGGTGAGCGCGACGAAGCACCCATGCTATATATCGGTGAAGAAGTTGGTGTTTGCACACAGCCCAATGCTGCTGAAGTTTGCACAATCGAAGAATTACAAGAAATCGATATCGCTGTTGACCCTTGCGAAGGTACAAACCTAGTTGCTTATGGTCAAAACGGTTCGATGGCTGTTTTGGCTATTTCTGAGCGTAATGGTTTATTCCGCGCTCCTGACTTTTATATGGACAAATTAGCTGCACCTCCTGCTGCAAAGGGTCACGTAGATATCCGCAAAACACCTACCGAAAATTTAAAAATTCTGTCTGAATGTCTCAATCGCTCGATCGAGGAATTGGTTGTTGTTGTGATGGATCGTCCTCGTCATAAAGGCTTAATCTCGGAAATTCGTGCTGCGGGTGCTCGTGTACGTTTGATCAGTGATGGTGACGTATCTGCGGCAATTTGCTGCGGTTTCGCTGGTACAAACATCCATGCTTTGATGGGTATTGGTGCTGCCCCTGAAGGTGTAATCTCCGCAGCCGCAATGCGTTGCTTAGGTGGACATTTCCAAGGTCGTCTAGTATATGACCCAGCCGAAGTTAATACTCCTGAAAGCGCTAAGTGGACTCGTGAAGGTAACTTGGCTCGTCTTAAGGAAATGGGTATCGAAGATGGCGATAAGGTCTATGATGCTCATGAGTTGGCTTGTGGTAAAGATGTATTATTCGCTGGTTGTGGTATCACCCCCGGTACTTTGATGGAAGGAGTCCGCTTCTTTGGTGGCGGTTGCCGTACTCAGTCTTTGGTCATCTCTACTCAATCGAAAACTGCTCGTTTCGTTGATACCATTCACTTGACTGGCGATAGCCCTAAAACTATTAATTTGCGCTAAGGGACATACAGGAAAATAAGGAACCAATTTTTTGTGGCGCGGCGAAGCCGCGCCACAAAAAATTGGTTCTGTATGACAATGATCTGCCGTCAGCAGACTGTATTGGACTTTTCAACAAGGGGCTTAAGCCCCTTGTTTTTATGTGTACGTTACAGAACATTAAGGAGTAATAAGTACCTACTACAGTGGTAGCTATCTCCTGATAAGCTCTACCAATAAGATAATTATTTCTAGTCCAATTCCTAAATAAGAAACGCATTTACGATATGAATATTGCAGTTGTTGGCTTGAGTCACAAAACGGCGACTGTGGAAGTAAGAGAAAAGTTGAGTATCCCAGAGGATCGCATGGAAGCTGCGATCGCTCAACTGATGAGCTATCCGAATATCGAAGAAGCTGCAATTTTAAGCACTTGTAATCGCTTAGAGTTGTATGTAGTCACCAGCGAAGCCGAAGGTGGCATTCGCGAAATTATGCAGTTTCTTGCGGAATTTAGCCAACTACCTCTACAGTTCCTCCGTCGCTATCTGTTTATTCTGCTCCGTCAAGATGCCGTGACTCACCTGATGCGAGTTGCTTCAGGCTTAGACAGTCTCGTGCTTGGTGAAGGACAAATTCTTGCACAGGTCAAAAATACCCATCGTCTTGCCCAACAACACAATGGTGCAGGTCGCATTCTCAACCAACTTTTTAAACAAGCTCTCTCAGCAGGTAAACGAGTTCGCACTGAAACCGAAATTGGGACAGGTGCGGTGTCAATTAGTTCAGCAGCAGTAGAACTTGCTCAGATTAAGCTGCAAAATTTATCGGATAAGCACACAACCATCATTGGTGCTGGCAAGATGTCGCGCCTATTGGTCAAGCATTTAATTTCTAAAGGTGCACAAAAGATTGCGATCGTTAATCGCTCCCGTGCGCGTGCCGAGGCAATGCTCAAGGAATTTGAAACGAGTGGCGCTCAGTTTGACATTCATCCTCTCGATCAAATGTTTGATTGTGTGGCAGTTTCCGACTTGGTGTTTACCAGTACGGCTTCCACTGAGGTGATTATTAGCCGTAAGCATCTTGAAGAAATTTCTACAAATCATAATGGCTTAACCCTCGTTGATATCTCTGTACCCCGCAACATCAGTTCTGATGTAAACGAGTTGCCGAATACTAGAGCCTACAATGTGGACGATCTCCAAGCAGTGGTTGCCGAGAACCAAGAAAGCCGTCGGCAAATGGCAATGCAAGCGGAGATTTTACTCGAAGGTTGTGTAGCTGAGTTTGATATGTGGTGGAGATCGCTCGAAACGGTCCCCACGATCAGCAAGCTACGTCAAAAAATGGAAATCATCCGTGAGCAAGAGATGGAAAAGGCTCTATCTCGCCTTGGCAATGATTTTGCTGATAAGCATCAGGATGTGATCGAAAGCATGACTCGCGGCATCATCAATAAGATCTTGCATGATCCGATGGTGCAGTTACGCGCTCAGCAGGACATCGAGTCGCGCCGCCGTGCCATGCAAATGTTACAAGTCCTATTTGATCTAGATTCACCCTCTAGCCAACTGAAAGAAGGTTAATCAAAAAGCCGCCTGTAGGCGGCTTTTTGATATCTGACGTTTGTTAAGGTAGGTAGCAACCGCCTGATTTAGCGAGTAAATATAAAATCTAAATAAGCTGCTTCGTCCGCGAAGCAGCTTATTTAGATATAGCAATCCTAAATGGTTTGTGAAAGCGCACCCCTTCGGGGTGCGCTTTCACAAACCCAAAAATCTACAAATGATTTAGGACTGCTATATAACTACCTACTTAAAGAATGATTGTGTTTACATCATCCACTAAAGTAAACTTTTGTAAACGCATTTAATAATTAAAAAGATTTGATATGTGCTACTTCGCAGCACATATCAAATTCCTCAAAACTATTTTTAAAAATCAAAGGTAAAGCTATGCCTGTAAATAAACCAACTGGATTTGCTCAAGGTTCGGGTCAGTCTAAGAAAAAGAAAAAAGCTCCTAATAAACATCAAGTTGCTGCTAGTAAATATGACGAGTTGAAAGAGAAGGGTTTGCCTGAGTTCAATATTTACATCCGTATTAAGGGAAAAGAATGGGTTCCTGCGGGTTCGATGGCAGTAGAAAGAAGTAATCTGATTAGTCGTGCTATTTTCCAGCAAGAGGATGCTTTGCTTAAGGGAGCAATTCGTCTTTATCCAATTCTACGGAAGTATAAGGAAAATCTTGAGTATGGCTATCGTCTCAAGGAATTTCCCGATGAAGAAATTACTGTTGCCGTACTTCCTGAACCTACCATTGGTGATAAGTTGAATTATGCTTTCACTAAGGCTAAACAGTATTTTAATAGCGTAACGAAGAAGCCAGATAGTAAATAGAAGCAAAATCCCAAGGACTGTAGCACACAGAGTGCGCCACAGTTCTTGGGATTCTCGATATGGCTGTTTCTAGTTTCATTTCTTGTGCCAAAGACAAGATAGTCTGCGGATGGGATATCAGGATTGCATAGGCGAAAATCTTTCAATAAGGCATAATTATCTGAGTTACCTCACCTCTAGCAACCTCTTGCAAAAGTTATGGCAAAAAAATTGGCGATCGCTATAGCTGCATTTTTGCATTTTGGTATTAGCACAGCAGCCTATGGCGATACCAAAATGGCACGGCAAGCTAAGGACATCGAAATCGATCGCCAAGTGATCGAAAGTAGCCCTGTATTACGCCGTTGGCTAGAGAAACCACCCGATCTTTTAGACGATATTTATAACGTGCCGAGCTTTGATAAAAAACTGAAGCTAGGAATTACATCGCGGAATAACTCACTGGGAATTGAGGCGGGATTTGAAGATATGTTTGTGGGGCAATCACCCCTAACCGTCAATGGTAGTTATCAGACCGAATTTAGTGGTCGCGAAAGCGAGCTACAGGCAAATTTCCGCTACTATATCTTGCCCCTAGGTTCCTATTGGAATATAGCGCCAATAGTCGGTTATCGCCAGTTCAATCAACTAGATCGTCCACAAATTTCAGGGCTAGATGTGGGATTGCAAGGAGTTTTGATATTATCGCCCCATAGCTCAGACCTGCGGTTGAGCCATACCTTTACCTCTCCTAGTGGTGATCTAGAGATGAGTACAACGACGCTCTCCACTAGCTATGCTATTACCAATAATTTACGGCTCGGCACAAAAATTGAATGGCGGCGATCGCCTTTAATTTATGACAGTCGGGTTGGCTTTTTATTAGAGCTGGCACTTTAAGCACTAAACAGGTTGTTGCTTTGCAACAACCTGTTTTTTTAATGCAATTTTGCGGCAGGATAATCGGTTAATAGTTGGCGTTGCATGAGTAGATCGATCACTGTAACCAATAACTCGCGATTTTCACTAATGCTAAATAAAACCTTGAGGCGATCGCAGTCGGGCTGTCCGAGTGGATCGAGCATGGCGATTGCTTGTGGGATACCCTCACCATTAACATCAGCTTGTAAGGGTTGAAAATTCTCTTTCTCTTTTTGGTTAAACTGCATCACGATGCGATCGCCATCAAAGCTAATCTCAGCAGCACCCTTGGGACGACTTTCGAGTTCGCCAATGGTGAGGGCAATTTCGGACTGATCGGGGTGAGTGGCTCTAAGTACTAACTCAATGGGACGACGGGTGGGATAGACCTGACCTCTCCGAAATAGGGGCTGATATTTCCATTGTTCCGTAGTCCGATCCCAATGACGAATCGCATAGGAATGGAATAGATAGTCCTGCACACTTACACCCTGACTAAGTAGCAATGCCCCGTGAGCGATCGCTTCAAAGGGTTTGTGGCTATAGACTTTTCCCATCGTGAAATAGGATTCAACAAAGGTACGCACTGAGGGAATGAGGGTACAACCACCGACTAAGAGAATATGCTTGATATCACCTTTGAGAACTCCTTTATTAAAAGCACGGTTAATTAATTCATTGATCGCTAATTGCAGAATGCGATAAAAACCTTTGCGATCGAGTAACTGTTCTAGCTGTTGGCGAGTATAGCTAATCTCAAGTGCTGATTGAGAATTGATATCAAAAAATATTTCGGAAGCAGTTTCTGTTTCCGAAAGCTGGATTTTAATCCGTTCCATTAATAATTTCAGAATACTAGAACTCCTTAATCCATCACTATCAACAATATCTTCTCGACTATCTAAATAATCCTGAACTAGCCACTGATCGATATCTTCACCACCCAGCGTATAACCAGTTTTGGCGATCGCTTCGGCTTTATGTTCCGTCCATTGACTACGATTGACACCAATCTGATCACCCCATTTCACCACATTGTCACTCTTAGGCAAGCGCACCAATGATAAATCTAAGGTTCCGCCTCCAAAATCAATTACTAGTACCAATGCACTAGGGGCGATCGCCTCATAGCCCAGTGCTGCTGCCGTTGGTTCGTCAATAATCCGAATGCGCGGTACTTCTAAAGTCGGCAAATTGGAAGCGAATATTTCTACACTACATTCCTCTAGCCAGCGTAGATATTTCTCGTAAGCTTGGACAGGAGCCGTCAAAATCACTTCCGATGGAAAGATTTGTTGCGATCGCAATTTGTTGAGGAGTTGCCTCAAGAACTGATTGCCCACCCATTCTGGCGTTACTTTTACATCATCAAGCCTAGGACTATAGCCAACATTTGCCACCAATCGCCGCTTGATTTGATTAAACAATCGTGGTTGAGGACGATCTTTTCCCCTATCGATTACATATTGTCCAATCTCTACGATTTCCTCTTGAGCATTCTGGACATAGAGCAATGATGGCACAAGGGCATTTAAAGGTGCTGGACGATTGAGATTTTCAAAATTTAAAGTTTCAGGTTGATTAGTAGCGATATTCCATCGAGCAATCACCGTATTACTACTACCAAAATCAATGGCGATCGCATTCATAAATGTTCCACAAAACTAACATCTTCGTAGAGATCCTCAAACTTACCTTCAAAGTTAATACTAGATAATCGGAAAATTTCTTGCTCATCGGAATATGTTGCTAAAAACCAGCGTCCTGCTTCTTTCCGAAAACAATCAAGGCGTTGACGTTTGGTATTAACTAAAACATATTCTTCTAGGCTTTCTAATTGTTGATAATCAGCAAATTTATCACCTCGATCAAATCCCTCAGTAGATTTTGAGAGAACTTCGATAATTAGTTTAGGAAAGCTTTTATGATTTGGAGTTTGAGTATCTCTAGGATCGCAAGTTACCATGACATCAGGATAGTAAAAGCGATTTAATGAGTCTATCCGTGCTTTCATATCTGACATATAGACTCGACAATTAGAACCGCGTAAGTGGTTGCGGATTACAAAAGCCATATTTAAAGCGATCGTCACATGGGGATCGTTTGCTCCAGCCGTTGCATAAATATATCCATCAATATATTCATGTTTGATATCGCTGTTTTCCTCCATTTCGAGATATTCTTCTGGAGTTATATAATTAAATTGCGGATTGGCAATCATAATTTACTATTGATTTAGTGATGCAGTATCTTAATTTGTTGACATTGTTGACATAAATTATTTGTGCAGTATTTAAATCGACGCTCTGCCAGCGATCACAAAATCCTCAAATCTGTGGATAGGAATCTGAGTGTTATTGACTAAATATGTAGTCATATTATTTTTCCCTCAATATTTGTTCAACTTCTTTAATAAAAGCTGTTGCTTTCTCTAAAAGCATTTCTGCTTCAGCTAATGTTCCAGTAAACTCTATATCGTAGTCACTCAATTGTCTAAGATCATAGGCTGCCTTTAAAGTATTTGACCACTCTGAAGAGAATTGTCCTGTTTTTACAAAATGTAGACTAAATAGGCGAATCAGTCCTTTATGGGTCGATACATCTATATTTTGAGATAAAAATAGTGCTTGGGTAGCATAATACATGGAGTAATAAGAACGGGAAATACTGGTACGATAATGTACTCTTTCAAGTAAAAGTTTCGCTATATCTAATTCTTCTAATGCTAAAGCTAATAACTTCTTAAACTCGTTCATAGTTCAATGCCTTCTCTTTGGATATTTCTCAATAAAGCAACATCTTTAGCATTAAATCGAGCTTCACTCATTGGTATGATAGAGACAAGCTCATTGTAGTCTAATAGAATTTTGACGCAAAGTTCTGACATATGAGATATTTCTTGTGATTGAGATACTGGACTTTTAAGTACTGCTAGTAAGTCAATATCTGAGTCAGGATTGGCTTCGCCTCTGGCATGGGAGCCAAATAAAATTAATCGCACAAGGCGATCACCATATAGCTCTTGCAACTCTCGTTTGAGTTCGTTAAGTACTGGCTTAATGTTAGCTAGGGTAATATTCATGAGAATGGGAAGCATCCATGTAATGCAAATAAATTTCTATCGCAAGGAAGGTTAGTTGATCGCTAACCCCTCCTCCAAATTACAAATAGATTTACTTCTTCTTAAAGAATGGTAAGGCTCCCTTGAGCAATTCCATTACACTCTTATCCTCTAAATTATTAGACTGTTCTTCATCTACAGGATATTTAAAATCTAAGAGTAGAACGATGCGAGTTTGTGTACCGCGATTCCATGCCTCATGCTCGGTGGTGTCGTCAAACACAAAGGTCTTTCCCTCTTCCCAACCGCGAGTTTCATCGCCAACTCTTAGCCCACATCCTTCACAACCAACTAATCCTAAATGACAGCGCAGTACGCCATCGGGATAGCCAGTATGCGGCTTAATATGAGTTCCAACTTTGAGGGAGGAAAAACCTGCGGTGACGAGATGAGGAATTTGCTCAACTAGTTTGGTGGTTTCGGGACAGAGTTGGCAATTTTTGTCTAGCTTCATGCCAAAGGCGTACAAACCGAAAATATCCCAGCCATCTTGATAGAGGTGCTTTTCTGGCCATTCCACAAAACTGCGATCGCTGAGTTGTTCGAGTTCGCGACGCACAGTCAGCCAATTGTCTTCTAAAATCTTGGTAAAAGGAAAATCTTGAGAATTTTTATACATAAATTTATTTAACTGTAATTAGGCAGCAACTCCAGAAGCGATCGCCTGACTATCAACCACATTTGTAACATCGATTAATTCTGCCTCAAAACTGACTTGGGCACGATTGGTCTTGCCTCCGACATAAAGGCGATCGCCTACTTGCAAAGCCCATACCTGCGAATGACTGATATAGCTCATCACTACACCCAACATCAACAGTCCAAATCCTGCGTAAACAATGGGAATTCCGGGGTCAGCTTTAATTTGTAAGCCTGTGCTACCGATCGCTTCTTTTAGCGTAAAGGTAACACCATTAACTTCTGCTTTACCATTAGTTCGCACTGTCGTGAGCAGATTTCCTTGCTCGTCATAAATCAAGAAAGTACCTTGCAAATCTGGCGTAATGAGTGTCACTCCTGCACTGAGATCGGGCTTCGTCGGAATCCATGTTCCCCAAACTTGCCGTCCGCCATTTTGAGATTCCAATTTATTGACAGGCAATTGGAGAACAGGACTATTATTGAGCGTAAATTTGATGGCGTGAATATCCCAGTTTGCTTGATAGAAGCTGACTCCCTTATATTTCAAGGGCTTGTTCACATGGATCGTTTGGCGATCAACTTCTTTGCCATCTTTATCGAGAACCGATAAATCGGAATAGAACTGATCAATTCTTCCTGTCGGTGTGTAATCAATCCAAAAGCGATTAACTCGCACTGACCAATCCTTAGGAACTTGGGAAGCTGACCAAATCCCTGCTTCCGTAATATTTTTTACTTGAAATGTCTCGCCACTGGGAACCATTTCCTGCGCGATGAAACCTGTCATCGAACCCCAGATCGAGCCAATCAAAACCAATAACATACTGGCATGAACGATGATCGGTCCAATTCTGCCAATAAGTCCTTTACGCGCATAAAGGCGATCGTCGGCTTGATATACCTTGTAATTTTTGGACTGTAATGACTGTGCTAACTGGGTGAGATTGCCGCCAACAATTTCCGTGGCAAGGGGCAGTTTCGCAAAACTTTGGGGCTTAGTGTAGTAAAACCAACGCTTAGAAGCCTTAAGGATTGGCAATTGACGATTGAAAGTGCAAGCAGTGAGACTTGTGCCAAACAAAATTAGTAAAGTGAGAAACCACCAGCTACCGTAAACATGTTCTAATCCGATCGCCAAAATCACTTTGTACGACAAGAAACCAAATAGGGCAGGATGTTCAGGATAATTTTCGCGATAGAAATCAAGGGTTTGCCCCTGTTCGATCACTGTGCCAAGGATGCTAAACAGGGCAATTAATAATAAAAGGGCGATCGCTACCTTGAGATTGGCAAGGACTGCCACGACCTGATGTCGCCAAATTTGGTTTGCCTGAAATCGGAGTTGTTGAAACACGTCACGTCAATGATTACTACTTCTAGACTAGATCTTAGCTCATATGTTTATCTTGACCTTCGTTAAGGGTTAAAAGTCAATTTTTGTGATGCGGCAAAGCCGCACTACAAAAATCGGTTCTTTATTTAAATTCACGCTAAAGTTATGCGAGATATCTAGGTATTTAAAATTTATGTCACAGGGCAAAGAAACTACAGTTTTAGTTCTGTCATTACTGGTCACAGCAGGGATTGCTGGTGGTGGCTATTGGTTCTTCTCGCAGCAGAGTAAACCAACTCAATCCCCAACTTCGACAGCCACACCTGAAGCAACATCTCCTACAGCTACTAAAACCAGTGCGCCAACTCCAACTAGCTTAAATTTTGATACATCTTTGCCCAATCCCAATGTTTTGGAAATTGACGGCAGTACCACGATGGTGACGTTAATTAAAGAATTGCGGACTGCCTATAGCCAAGTTAATCCGAATATCCCCACCACATTTGGATTGCCTGATGGTAAACCCAATGGCTCTAGTCAAGGTTTGCAAAATCTGATAAGTGGCTCGATCTCGATCGCTGCAACCTCACGTCCTCTCAAAGCCGCAGAAGCCCAAGCAGGTGTCCAACTAGTACCGATCGCCAAAGATGCGATCGCTGTAGTAGTGGGCATTAACAATCCCTTTAAAGGCAATTTAACTAAAGATCAAGTTCGTGATATTTATCAGGGCAAAATCACCAATTGGTCACAAGTTGGTGGCACAAATCAACCAATTAAAGTAATTAATCGCGCAACCACAAGCGGCACTAGAGAAGCTTTTCAAGATATCGTCCTACTTGGGCAAAACTTTCCACCTGATAGCCCTAACTTCATTACTTGGAAACAGGATGAAACGACAGCAATTTTAAGGGATTTAGGCGATAACGGCATTAGTTATGCCACAGTTTCTCAAGTGGAAAAACAGGAAATTGTCAGAATAGTGGCAATTGATGGCATCAATGCTACTGATATCGCTGCGATTAAATCTGGTAAGTATCCGATCAGTCGGAGTTTGTTTTTAGGAGCCAAGAAAACAACTAGCCCTGTTGTTAAGCAATTTATCGAGTTTGCCCTTTCGCCTCAAGGTCAGCAAATTGTCCAGAAATTAGGATTCATTCCTATGCAATAAAAAAAGGGATGCATTGCATCCCTTTTTTTATGAATTGATAATTTTATTTACGCTCGCCTGTATAACCCGATAAATCAGCTAGTTCATCTAAAGAGCGCTCGCCTGAAACCATCTTGCCATTAATTTCCCAAGTAGGATAACCCTTAATGCCTTTTTGCTCGCATAGTTGAGCCTCTGACTTTACTCCATTAGGAGGATTGGCAGCACATTCCACGTAAGGAATTAGTTTCTTTGCCTCGCCAAATCTTGCTTTCTGATCCTGACAATGCGGACACCAATATGCGCCATACATCTTGGCATTGGTGGCAGTCAAGTGATGGGCGAGCCTACCAGCAAAAGAATTACTTTGCACAGCAATCTTAGTTTGGCTAGCATAAACACCAACAGTAGCTGTCAAGGTGATGATCGCCACGATCGCACCTGTGAAGAACAACTGCCCCACATCTTTCCAAGAGTTGCCAAATACTGTCAGCAACCAAATCAAAGCCATGTTTGTCGCGGAGGTGACACAGTAAAGGCAAAACTGTGGTTGTCCGTTAATGCTGTCAACTTTGCCTGAGGCAAGTAGATACATTAAGTAACCACTAAACACAAATGTTGCTGACGAAACCATAAACATCAAGAAATTGGCAACTTCCTTGATTTTGGCTTGCTCTTTAGGGTCGTCGCGTTTTAGCAACATTGGCACTCCAGCCAGAAGCCCCAGAGTCAGATAGCCTAAAGCTCCAAAAATCGTGAGGGGAATACCAAAGATTTTGGCATATTCACTACTTAGTACTAGGTCACAACCACTGCCTTGAACATCACAAAGAGCAACTTTTTGCCCAAAGAAGTGTGTGACGGTTAAATAGGTTGTAAGCGAAAAGCCAAATATAGCGATCGCAATGATCGCAGGGTGCGACCATCGATGCAACCAAGGCTCAGATCGTTTTCGCGTATTTGTTCCAGACAATTTGTACCTACCTGCTAATAGCCCCGTTGAAAATCACAGCGCATATTGCACCATGATTTCCAAATTATAAGAGTTTATTCAATCTACTTTTACCCAATTGACACTGTTGGCGATCGCAATATTTGCTCTTCAGCCAGATTTTTTTTGCGATTAGCAATATCCAAACGGACAGCATCAACAAAACGGCTGACCCGAATCGGATCGATCGCCTGTTGAATCTGACCATTTCGCTTGAGAGAACTGGAAACAATGACACCATCAGCATATTGCATCAGTTGCGGCACATTGTCCCATGTTGCGCCAGATCCAACAAATAGAGGCGTGTCACCACAGGCAAGCTTTGCTTCCTTGAGATCCTCAGTTGTCGGTGGATTGCCTGTTGCCCATCCTGATAGAATCACGGCATCGGCAAGTCCGCGATGAATCGTATCGTGAACCGCCGCAGTAATTTGGGGCACAGAAATGGGTTGAGCGTGCTTGACCAAAACATCAGCAAAGATTTTCACATCTGTACCGAGTTCGCGGCGATAACGCAGCAGTTGATAAGCATCACCTTCGATAATGCC
The DNA here is from genome assembly GCF_012863495.1 of Pseudanabaena yagii GIHE-NHR1. Lineage (NCBI taxonomy): Bacteria > Bacillati > Cyanobacteriota > Cyanophyceae > Pseudanabaenales > Pseudanabaenaceae > Pseudanabaena > Pseudanabaena yagii. The sequence continues at coordinate 280,792 of NZ_JAAVJL010000001.1, read as the reverse complement.
TTGATCGGTTGCCATTACGCCCATGAGGACATTGACACGGATAAACTGAGCGCCTACACAGGAGGCGATCGCCATCGCGCTATGACCGTCATTCCTCAGAACATTAATGCCTACGGGGATACCCACCATCTGTTTGACTCGATGCACAACCAGACTCATGGCACTAACCACCGCAGGATCAACACGATCTTTAGTAAAGGGAGCGTCAAAAAAATTCTCTACGATAATTCCTTGAACTCCGCCTGCGGCAAGGGCAGTGGCTTCTTGTTCGGCTCGATCAATGACCTCTTTAAGGCTGCTCCCCCAACGCGGTGAAGTAGGCAATGGTAAAAGATGAATGACCCCTATTACGGGTTTTGATGTATCAAATAAACTAATTAAATCCACATGCGTGATGTTTATAAAAATTTGGGTAAAAAGCTCAGTTACTAGCTTTTAATTTAACTCGATTATGAGTGCATAATTTTATCGTGAATTCGATCCCGTCATTTCAATTTCTAGCGATAATACAGAAAATGAGTTTTAGCGATCGCGCCAATAGCAAAGGAGCAAAATAAATGACTCAAGCAATTGCACCACCATTGACCCTGTACGAGCGCGATCTTGATCTGTGGTTAGAGACTGTGATCACCCAATTAAAAGCAGGTGATTTTCACAATCTTGATGTCGAAAATTTAATAGAGGAGTTAGAGGGCTTGTCAGGCAGTAACAAACGTGAGATTGAGAGCAGACTCAAAAGATTAATCGAACATATCCTGAAACGATGCTATGTCGATATGCCTGAATGTTATCGTGGCTGGCTGTTAACAATATTCGAGCAACGAGATGAACTAAAATCACTGCTCAGACAGTCACCTAGCCTCAAGCGTCACTTTTTGAAAATGTTTGATGATTGCTTTGAAACTTCTTTAAAGCGGCTCAAGATTGAATACCCTGATTACCAATTCCCCGATACATGGCAATTTGGGCGGGATATCGACACAATGCTCAATGTTGATTTTTGGGAATAGCTACAGCGCTTTGCGCTGACTTGAAACCCAGAGAAATTTGTGAAAGCACGGCTTCGCCGTGCTTTCACAAATTTCTCTGTAATACTTTAAGTAAGCCTCAACAGGCTGTATTATGCTTTCCTCGATAAATCCTTGAGCGCATGGGAATACGAGGTTTTAAATATTAAGTGGCGGCGCGAAGCGCCGCCGCTTATATTTTGGGTTTATGATTGGGAAGAAAAGTCGGTAATTATTCATGCTCTCCACTCCTCTTGTCACAGATATTTCTACGGATATCCTGATCCTGTCCAATGGACCAGGGGAGCTGACCACATGGGTATATCCTTTTCTGAAAGCTTTGGAAAGTGCGTGGCGATCTCCAGATGATGCAGCGAAAACTCGGATCTCGATCGCCCTTGCCCCTTGTCAAAATGCCAGTGGACAGGAAGCGCAACTCGCTAAAAGTTTTCCCAATGTTGATCGCGTCTTGCCGCAGGAACAATTTTTCGATTTTCTAATATGGGGCAAAACTCCTGATTGGCAATGGGCTAAACAGGGCATGGTCGTATTTTTGGGAGGGGATCAGTTTTTTGCCTTAGCGATCGCTAAACGGCTGGGCTACAAAACTCTAATCTATGCTGAGTGGGAGGCAAGATGGTATCGCTGGGTGGATTTGTTTGCCGTACGAAATGAGGCGATCTCCACTAAAATTCCTAGCCCATTCCGACACAAAGCGCATGTAATTGGGGACTTAATGGTGGATCGCCTAGATTCCCAACCGCAATCAGAATCACTCACCCAGAAGCGTATTTGTTTTATGCCGGGATCAAAGGGACACAAACTCAGGATTGGTGTGCCTCTAGTTGTGGCGATCGCTGATATTTTGCACCAAAAGTATCCTGATATTGAACTAGCGATCGCCCTTGCGCCTACGACGACACCCGAAATTTTAGCGACCTATGCCCAGTTCAGTTTTCCAACCGCAGATAGTGAGGGATCGACGGCAAACTTGGCTGATGGCAACTTATTAACCGCAAAAGGAACAACTATCAAGATTCATCGTGAATTTCCTGCCCATGCCCTCATCAAGAGCAGTCAACTTTGCGTTACTACTGTTGGCGCAAATACTGCTGAGCTTGCCTCTCTTCATCAACCGATGATCGTCCTTTTGCCAACAAATTTTACTGACATGAAAATTGGCTGGGATGGAATATGGGGGTTACTAGCGGCTGCCCCATTATTAGGGAAGGTACTATCCAAGATCATTAATTCCATTCTCATCTCCCAAATTCAGAAAAAAGGTCAATTACTAGCTTGGCCAAATATCTGGGCAGGTGAAGCGATCGTGCCAGAGTTTTTAGGAGAACTTACGCCTACCCAAATTGCTGAGCAAATTGTGGTTTATCTGGAGCATCCTGAAGAACTAGAGAAAGTGCGAGATCGCTTAAAACAAGTATGCGGAGAAGCAGGTGCGGCCAGCAAACTTGCCGCAATGGTCATCAACGCAATCTAAAAGCCTCGCAATGCGAGGCTTTTAGACGCTATTCCCAATCGAAAAAAAGTGAATAGAGGTGTGCGGCAAAGCCGCACACCTCTATTCACTGGGAAGTTAGTAAAACAAAGAGTTCGCATTGCGAACTCTTTTTGCAATTTAGGCGACTGTGGCAGCAGGGTAGCAAACATTTGTGCCACCTAGACCACAATAGCCATTGGGGTTTTTAGCAAGATATTGCTGATGGTAGCCCTCAGCATAATAAAACTCGCCTGCATCACGAATTTCCGTGGTAATACCTTGCTTCATGCCCGAAGCCTTCAGTGCATCCTGATAAACTTCTCGCGAATCCTCAGCTAACTTGCGTTGGACATCGTTGTAGACATAAATACCTGAACGATATTGCGTTCCCTGATCATTGCCCTGACGCATTCCCTGTGTGGGATTATGGGATTCCCAAAAGACTTTTAGCAAATCGGAGTAGCTAATTACCTTGGGATCGTACACAACTAGGACAACTTCATTATGTCCAGTCATGCCAGAGCAAACCTCTTCGTAGGTGGGGTTAGGTGTTAAGCCTGCGGCATAACCGACAGCCGTTACATAAATCCCCTTTTGTTGCCAGAATCGACGCTCTGCTCCCCAAAAACATCCCAAACCAAATACAGCAGTTTCCATTCCTTCAGGAAAAGGCGGTTTCAGCGCATTGCCATTGACAAAATGGTGTGACGCTGTGGGAATTGCTGTAGATCTGCCAGCAAGAGCATTTGCCGCAGTTGGAAGTGTTAGTTTTTTGCCAAGTCCAAATAACATAATGCTCACTAAAAAAATAAAAAATGTTTAGCATTCACATAAGAGGTAAGGCAAAAGGGCAGTCCCCTCATTTGATGCTGAATTGCTATATCAAAAATTTCTAATAATTAAACTGACATCCAGCGATCGCTGATATGCACAGATATGGATCTTGTAAAGATCCTCTTTATGCATTTATCTCATAAAAAACTAGGGGCATCAGCCCCTGTAGTCATTGATCAATTTAGTGATTACAGAGTCTGACCGCTAAATGCAGGAAAGCGGTCGAACTTAAAATCCAGTGAGTCATCATAAACTGTGAGATTTTCTGGTCTGCAACGTTTAACTGTTACAGCCAAACCCTTAGACCCTTCAGCCTCTAAATCTTCGATGTAACCACTTTTGGCAGATTCAGCTTCAGACTCATTGCTGAAAGGTCCAAAATAATAAGTACAACGTGGTGAATCGGTGACAATTTCGACCCACACTGCCAAACCAAACGTTTCGAGAATTGATGTAAAAATGTTCTTAAACAAGTTACCACCCATGAGTTTACATAGCTAAAGTGAATGGTTTAGGTGAATGACAAAGCCTTAAATTTAAAGCTTTCTTCCTATATCTTTATATAACTTAAAACATGACTTCAAGACAAATTGTTCAGGTTTAACGTATTTACCCAACGTTGTCTGAAAATCTCATATAGCGCCATTCCTGTCGCTACTGATGCGTTTAAGCTTTCCACTTTTCCATCTAAAGGAATAGATACAAGGAAGTCGCAATTTTTCTGAATGGAAAGACTTAATCCTTCTCCTTCCGCTCCAATCACCAAAGCGATCGCTCCAGTAAATTTGGCTTTGTGAATGGCATCACCTGAACTTGCGACAGTTCCATATACCCAAAAACCAGCTTCCTTAATTTTCTCAAGGGCACGATTGAGATTGACTACACGCGCAACGGGAAGAATTTCCAATGTACCCGCAGCAACCTTAGCGACAGTGGCTGTGATCCCCGCCGCACGACGCTGAGGAATCACGAGAGCCTGCGCTCCAAGAGCTGCTGCACTGCGAATAATTGCTCCCAAATTATGGGGATCAGTGATTCCATCAGCTATCACAATCACAGGATTAGTAGATTTCTCTTTTGCCTTCACAATCAATTCATCAAGATCCGCATATTCATAAGCGGAAACTTGAACGGCGATCCCTTGATGTCTACCATTTTCAGTGATGCGATCAAGACGGGTATTGTCCACTTCATCAACTACGGCTCCGCCTGACTTAGCTTCATCAATGAGGGGCAAGAAGTCAGCGGAGTAACGCAGTCTGGGTGTGACCCAAATACGGTTAATGCTGCGATCGCTATTTAATACTGCTTCAACGGCATGACGACCATAGACAATATCAGGATTTGCTTCAGCTTGGCTGGGTGGCACAATCGCTAGTTCGCCATCGGGATCAAGATTGCGCGAAATTGGTGGCAGCGATCGCCTTTCAAAGTTGGGAACCGATGGACGATCTCCAAAGTTGCGATCTCGATCAAATTTGCGGTCAGGACGATCACCAAAATTGCGATCGCGATCAGAGCGATCAAATTTACGTTCAGGACGATCACCGAAATCACGATCGCCACGCTCAGAGCGCTCAGGGCGATCCCGATCAAACTTGCGATCGCCAAACTTCTTGTCACCAAATTTATCGCCAAATTTCTTATCGCCGAATTTTTTATCGCCGAACTTCTTTTCAGCAAACTTGTCCCCAATCTTTTTGGCGATCGGCTTATCAAACTTGCGATCGAATCTTGGTTCAGGTGCATCTGCTCGTCTCTCAAAACTCTTTTCGGGGCGACGATCTGCATATTTGTCTGAATACCTGTCAGATTTGCCTGAATATTTAGAATCAGAGCGGCTGTCTGCGGCTTTGTAAGGTTTATCAAAGGACTTTTCTGCTCGGTCTGGGCGCTTATCCGAGCGTTTGTCAGCATATTTATCTGAATACTTACCAGCACGGCTGTCAGTCCGTTTGTCCGAATATTTATCGAAAGACTTTTCTGGACGACTCTCGAAATTCCTATCTATGTCTCTATTGGACTTTTTCTTCTTCGATTTCAGTTTGGGTTGCGATGTCATGGCGATGGGGGATCGATGTGGCTAAGTAGCTGAGTAAAAATTTGGTCGAGGCGATCGCGATCGGTTAAGTAAAGATAACCAATCAGTACCTCAAATCCTGTTGCTTTTTGATAAATGTGAGGATTGACTTTACGGGGAGCCGATCCCGCAGCATTGCGCCCGCGTCTTACGAGATCGGACTCAAATTCTGTGAGATCAAGTTTTTCGAGGAGTTGCGCTTGTTGCTCTGCTCTGACTTGACTAACTACAAGTTGGTGATATTGCTTAGCAGTACGTGGCGGTAGCAAGTAATGCAATCGCATCTGCATTTCATAAATAGCATCTCCAATATAGGCTAGAGCAGAGACTGGGATCTCAGCGATATTGTCAATAGTTCGGCTAAGAGACATTATGGAATAATGCCGTTACACAAGAGTTTGCTTAAAGTACGTTTGGACAACAATGTTTAGATACTGACGTAGATATTTAACATTTACATTTATTTTAGACACTGATGGGCAAGCATTGCTTGCCCATCAGTATTTATAAACTTTGTCTTACTTACATCATAAGTTGATTCTGCCTAAATCAGCACAATCTCGAGACAATAGTTTTTGAAAGTCGGTAGATTCAATACAAACATCAAAACAAGAAGATTTGCCCCAATTAATCTCCCTAAACATCTAGTGATTAAGTTTTGTTCATTTTTGACTCAACTTAATTTTAAAGTTTTACGTCGAGCGTGATTTTGTGATGTAGATCGTGAGTGGATTCTCTAGCCTTGCTTGGGCTGATCAATTTTTGCCAGAGCTTCATCAATTGATGTCTGGAGTGATAGGAATTGGTCTAAGCGGACTAGTTTGACAGTTTGGGTAACTCTAGGATTGGTAATAATCTGAAGAGTGCCACTCAGCCCCTGAGTTTTTTTAGCCATTTGCACCAAAACCCCAAGCCCAGAGCTATCGACAAAATCAATGGTTGACAGATCTAAAATCACATTAGAAGGTCCATCCTCAACGCACTTACCAATTACCTTCTTAAAGGCTGGCTCAGAAAAAGCGTCGAGAAGACCTGTGAGGCGGATCAATTGATAGGTGTCCTTGACTTCGCGGCTGCCTCGTAAACTCACAGTCAGGGTTAGCGGTTCAGGAATAATGACCTCCAAGCGGTGCGAACGTACCTTAATTTGCGGATATATTGTATTTGCTTTGTCCGCACTTGTCCAGAAAATTGTTAAATTACCCTATCGTTAGCATTAGCTGGTTTGGTTTTATAATTGGGATTCTGCCCAATAACCCATCAGATTGTTTATGTCATCGATCGCCCAAATTCGGCAAACCTTAATCAATAAAGAGCGATCAGCAACTGAAATTGCTCAAGAGTTTTTAGATCGCATTGATCGGCTAGAACCGAAATTACATAGTTTTGTCACTGTTACTCCCGAAGTGGCGATCGCCCAAGCAAAGGTCATTGATGCTGCGATCGCCGCAGGTGAGACCTTACCAGCATTAGCAGGTGTCCCCCTTGGCATGAAAGACAATATGTGTGTCAAGGGAATGCCTACTACCTGTGGCTCCAATATGCTCAGAAATTTTGTGCCCCCCTATGAGGCGACAATTACCGCTAAATTGCGTGAGGCTGGAGCCGTGATGGTTGGTAAGACTAACCTCGATGAGTTTGCGATGGGTAGCTCAACGGAAAACTCAGCAATCGCCCAAACTACGAATCCTTGGAATACAGACTATGTTCCAGGAGGATCGTCAGGTGGCTCGGCAGCAGCAGTTTCTAGTGGTGAATGTGTAATTGCGACAGGTTCCGATACGGGTGGCTCGATTCGTCAACCTGCTTCCTATTGTGGTGTGGTGGGACTAAAGCCTACCTATGGACTAGTTTCCAGATTTGGACTAGTTGCCTTTGCTTCATCCCTCGATCAAATTGGTCCTTTTGCTAACACCGTTGAAGATGCGGCGATTTTCTTGGGTGCGATCGCAGGTTATGACCCTAAGGATTCAACAAGCATTAAGACAGAAATTCCTGATTATGCTGCTTTATTAACACCTGATCTAACTCAATCCCTCAAGGGCAAAAGAGTTGGTGTAATTACCGAAACCTTCGGTGAAGGTTTAGATAGTGAAGTGGAAGCTGCGGTCAGAAAAGCGATCGCCCATTTCGAGAGTATGGGTGCAGAGGTTTATGAAATTTCCTGTCCACGTTTTCGCTATGGCTTACCTACCTATTACATCATTGCTCCCTCTGAGGCATCGGCAAACCTCGCCCGCTATGATGGCGTAAAGTATGGCTTGCGGGATGAAAATGCCGATAATTTGCTGAGTATGTATGAGAATACTCGCGAGCAAGGTTTTGGTGCGGAAGTCAAGCGACGGATCATGATTGGGACATATGTACTGTCCGCAGGTTATTACGATGCCTATTACCTGAAGGCGCAAAAAGTCAGAACTTTGATTGTGCAAGACTTCCAAAAAGCTTTTGAGCAAGTCGATGTCCTCGTATGCCCCACGGCTCCGACTACCGCTTTCCAAGCTGGCAGTAAAACTGAAGATCCACTTGGGATGTATCTATCGGATTTGATGACTATTCCTGTCAACCTTGCGGGACTACCTGGAATTAGTATTCCTTGCGGCTTTGACTCCAAAGGTTTGCCCATCGGTCTCCAACTGGTCTCTAACGTGTTGCGAGAAGATGTGCTGTTGCAAGTCGCCTATGGCTACGAGCAGTCAACGGAATGGCACAAGCGCCAACCTAAAATTTAATACCAAAACACAAAATGGCATTGCCATTTTGTGTTTTTAATCCTGATTGGGTTGGTTTTTTAATTCACAAGAGTGTTGGTACACTTTCGTAAAGAGACTCAGATAAGCAAAGCTTTTTGCTTATCTGAGTCTCTTTACGATTAGTTTGTATGTACCTTTGCCTGTGCGATCGAAGGCATTGACGATGGTGCGATAGGTTCCTGTAAAGGGTAACTCAACGGTAATCGATGCACTGGTACGACTTGGCAAGCCATTGTTCTCTTTTAAAACTTTGCTGTTGGGGGCAAATAGGACTAGATAGGGGTGAAAGTCGGAACTGACCAGATCGATTTGGACGATTTGTCCTGCTTGGGCATTAAAGCTAAAGGTATCGAATAGACTGCCATCTCTGGCTAAGACGCGGCTCTTGTCGTCTAAAGTGCCATTTTTTTGTAAGAGGATATCGCGATCGCTTGTTGTCTCGGCTGTGAAGTTATTGCTGATGCGACCTGAGAGGGTAAAGGAACCTGTATCGCCGACTTCATAGGAATTGGCATAGAGAGTATATTTGCCTGTGCTAGGTAAGGTAATGGCAATACGGGCATTTTTGCCGCCGCCACCATCATCATCCTCGGCAATTTTGCGCCCCTTAGCGTCGAATAATACGAGGTAGGGATCAATCCCATTACCGCGCATCTCGATCACTACCGATTGTCCTGCTTGACCCTGAAACTGATATGCCTTGTAGTAGCTGCCATCGGGCAAGGTATTGTCATTTGTGCCGAGGGTGGAGGTAATCGGATTGCCATCTAAGGTTAGAGTGCTGGGGTTAGGTAGGTTTGCGACGGAACTCGGGACTCTACCTTGACGAGCTGCCGCTATAAATTGATTAACAGTATCGGCTTCGATCGCTAAACCAATGCCACTATTTGTCGAAGTGGTGGTAAAAATTGCGGTGTTTACGCCCACTAATTCCCCACGACTATTGAGCAAAGGTCCACCCGAATTTCCGGGATTGAGAGCGGCATCGGTTTGTAATAATTTGCGATCGCGATCGATGCGACTGATGATGCCTGTGGTGAGTGTGCCTGCAAAGCGTCCAAAGGGATTACCGATCGCAAAGGCACGCTGTCCTACTTGAATACCATTGGAAGTGGCGATGGTAACAGTTGGCAGATTGGTGGTGACTCCATCTAGTTTAATTAGCGCGAGGTCAGGGTTACGGCTACTGGCGATCACGGTTCCACGAAACTGACGCTTATCACTGAGGATGACATTAACGGTGGTGACACCCCGCACGACATGGGCATTGGTCAAAACTAAGCCTGTCGGATCAATAATTGAGCCACTGCCATTACCCCGTTGCGTTTGGATCGAGACGACCGCAGGGCTAGCTAATTTATAAACACGAATATTCGTATCTTCGTCGGATTGAGCCTGTGCGGGTGTGGATACCATGAAAGGAAGGGCGGCGATCGCATTCATGCCGCCGCATAGCACGAGGCTAGAGGCAACCAAATTTACAAAACCTTTTTTTATTCCTTTTTTCACAGCACCATCCTCAAACACAATCATCTTTGTCGATACCTTTAGCGATTTGCGGCTAGACAAATAGACTAGCTGCCATACTTGCTTGTTTCCAATCTATACCAAATGAAAAAATAGCTACGCCATTTCTTCATTTGAAAAACCTTACTGGGCTTGGTTTTTAATTAAATAGTTTGTGAAAGCGCAACCCAAAGGGTTGCGCTTTCACAAACTATTTAGGATTTATCTACAATCCCCAATATTTTACTCTGTCTGTGAGCCAGCTACTTTTGCGCCATTTGTCCACAATGGCAAAGACCCGATCGCGCAAGTCTAAATGCTGGAGTCCACGCGGTAAGGCGATCGCTAAACTATGTACGGCTAAGGGCTGACCAATAATTTCATATTCGGGGTGTTCCTTGAGCCATTGGGTGAGACTGCTGCGATCGCCAACAAAGGCTTTGACTTTACCTGCTTGTAGGGCAGCTAGACCATCCTCGTAGGAATTCGCGCCAATAATTGCTGCCTTGGGAAATTGCGATTGGATCACGGCAATGGATGCGGAATTTTTGAGAACAGCGATCGCTATGGGTTGGTTGAGGTCTTGACGGGTGTTGCCCTGCTTGGCGATCGCGATGGTGCTATCGGTGTAGTAGGGCAAGGAGAAATCAACTAGGCGTGTGCGATTGGTGGTGACGGTAATTTGGGCGATCGCTAAATCTACTTGATTATTGGCTAATGCAGATAGGCGATCGCGATTTTTGAGTGGGACAAATTCGACGGGTATATTTAGCTCTTTACCTAATTCACGGGCAAGTTCGATTTCTAATCCTGCTAAGTTGCCATTGCGATCGCGAAATCCCAATGGTGGCAAGTTGTCCTTAATGCCCACGATTAGTTTGCCGCGTTTCTGAATTGCATCTAGGGAATTGATGTCTGAATTTATGGCGGAGTTGTTATTGGAACTAGAGGCGATCGCATGGGTGAGTGGTTGGGCAGTGAGGGGATTTGCTAAATCCCATAAGGCGATCGGTGTTGCTATGGTGAGCGTGGATGAGACGACTGCTAAGCAATTTAGATACTGCCTTCTATTAGTTTGAGATTTGTTGCCTTTTTCTATCTGTCTCACACCCACATATCTCCACAATTGATTGAGGATTGCTAATGCAGTTTTCAAAGGAGTATGCATCCTTTGAAAACTGCTATAGGAATAGTAGCATTTACTTTTTGGTTGGAGATGGGCGATCGAGGATGACGCGAAAGAGAAAGGCGAGGGCGATAATAATCCAGAAGGTTGGATCGTTAACAAATGCAGGATTGGTGTTTGGGTTATCTGCGTTGTTGTTTTGGGCGATCGCTTGAGTTGTAACTTGCTTTTGATTTTGAGTATTCATATTTTTGAATTGCCTTTGGTTGTTTTGACAATATCAAGAATCTCAAATTAGGTTTGGAGGTCACTCCACATACATAGCCTTACAAGCCTTACATTGCCTTACATATTTCCTTACATAGTCAGGGTTACAGAACTTACCTCCACTACCACAAAAAAGATCAAAGGCTGTAGGGGCAAAGCATTCCCGCAATAATTTACAAATTTACCGAGCTTTTTAAATCGGGAATGCTTTGCCCTTAATCTCAAATCGCAGGGACAATTTTTTAAATCGGGAATGTTTTGCCCTCAACCTTGAATATGCATCGATTATTCTCAAACCGCAGGGAAAATTTATCGGTAAAAGCGGAGAGGGTTCAGCATTTGCAGAGTGATATCTCTGTGATGGGTTTTGAGATTGTGGAGCAAATGCTGAACCCCTACAGGTTTTGTTCATCTTAAATTTTCGGTTAAGATAAGCCTATCTAATCGCCAGATTGCCTATGTTTCCTCGCAATTTCTTAACTGATTTGGCTCGTAAGTACGAGTTGTCTCCTGAACAAGAAGAAGTGTTTTTGCTTTGGTGGGGCAATGGTAAGGGAGATCGCGAGATATCGGAACAACTACATGTCACAGTTGAGGCAATCCGCAATCGCAAGACTGGTATTTACAAGAAATTTAGTATTACGGGTACTGGCGCGAATAAGGCGAATAAGTTGAGAAATTGGTTAGAGACAGAGGCGAAAAAGCAAAATGTAAAAGCTGATCTTCAACCTGACGACAATCTCGATCTCCTAGTCCAAGAGGTGAAGCAAAAAATCGCGGCGGATGTTACTGAGTGTTGTGGAACAATGAGAGTGTTGGATATGACGCAACCTCTTGATCTAGCTCGTATTTATACCGATGTTAGTATCATAAAAGAGCTGACTGGACTACGACGCATTGGATATGACGAGGTGATGGATGTTTGTACTCGCGAACATTTTGACCGCTTTTTAGTGGGAACAAATCAAAAACGGGTGACGAGTTTTGATGCGGTAAATAAGTTGCAAAAGCTGATTGTATTAGGCAAACCGGGGGCGGGGAAAACTACATTTATGAAATATTTGGCGATGTCTTGCCTCAATGGAAAATTTCATGGGGAGCTTGTGCCAATCTTTGTGACTCTGAAAGTTTATGCCGAAACTAGGGGCGAACCATCGTTACAGGAATATATTTTTAGTGAGTTGCAACAGCGCAAGGTGACGCGAGATTCAGTAGAACGCTTGCTAGAAAATGGGAAAGCTTTGATCTTGTTGGATGGATTAGATGAAGTCAAAAAGGAAGACGATCAACGCGTTAAGCAAGATATAGATAAATTTTCTAGGGATTGGCTCAACAATCGATTTGTAATCACTTGTCGAATTGCAGCGCGGGACTATCAGTTTGAGAAGTTTACGGACGTGGAAATTGCTGATTTTGACAAACAACAGATATTGACGTTTGTAAATAAGTGGTTTCAGAAGAAAAGTCCGTCAAAAGCGGCGAGGTTGTTAAAGAATTTGAAAGAGAATAAATCTGTAAAAGAATTAGCGAAAAATCCTTTGTTATTGACGTTTTTATGTTTTGTTTTTGAGGAAAAAAATAATCTTTCTGAAAGACGATCTGATCTTCTCAAGGAATGTTTAAGTTTTTTACTAAAACAGTGGGATAAAAAACGTAATGTTGACAGAGATGTTTCAAGGCACTTTAGAGGGGAGCAAATATACAAAAAACTATCTTCTGAGGACAAAGCAGACATGCTTGCGAAAATCGCCTTTCGCTCCTTTGTAAGTGGGGAATATTTATTTCAACAAGAGGATTTACAACAACAAATTAAAGACTATATCTGCAATCTTCCCAAAGCCTCATCCGATCCTGACGCGCATAGCCTTGATCTTGAAGTTGTGCTAAAAACAATCGAGCACCATCATGGGCTGCTAGTGGAACGGGCAAGAAATATTTATTCCTTTTCACATTTAACTTTTCAAGAATATTTTACGGCACGAGAAATCGTGCGGGAATGTCAATGGGAGATGCTGGTAGCATATCACCGATCCACGATGGAAAGAAGTTTTCTTATTGACAGCAGAAATGTTGAGAGGCTCAGATGACTTTTGGCGATTGCTGAAAAAGCAGATTGATGGAATATTAGCCGAAGATGAGAATTTGCAAAAGTTTTTACTTTGGGCAAAACATAAGGCAGATTCAGTTCAGACAAATTATAAAACGGTTGCTGTAAGAGCTTATTACTTTGAATCTGAGTTATATGCCCTAGACATAGCCATTGACTATGCCATCGCTCTAATCCTAGCTATCGACCATAATCTCGCCATTGTTCATGAACGTGTCGTTGCCCTCGTCAAGCGACTCAATAGCCATGAAGATAGCGGTTTTAATAGCTCCGAAGATAGCGGTTTCAACAGATCTCAAAGCAGTGGGTTCAATAGACCCAAAAGCCGCGCTTTCCACGCCCCCGAATCCATCCTTGTGCTTAATGATAATGGCGATTCCACTATTGTTGTCAGAGTACCCAATGGCAGCACATGGAATGATAACAATTCCATGCTTGCTGTCAGTGCCCCCGATGGCACATGGCTTGCCTCTATAGTAAGCACTTCTGATTCCATCAAACTTAACTCCGACCTCAACCTTGACAGCAAACTGGCTAGCGCAAGCAAACTATCAGGCGAACATTCCCCTGATATTGAGGGCATACTCAAACTCGCTAGTGATATGGGTAACGATGTATTGCAACAAAAGCTACTATCACTTAAGGATAGATTACCCTATAAGCAAAGGAATTCTAATCATAACGTTCAATGGTGGCTAACTAACGGACAAGAATGGATAGGTGAATTGCGCCAATTATGCATCGACCACCGCAACATTTGTCACAATTGGAAGTTTACTGGTGAACAAGTTCAACTACTTGCAAAGTATTTCAAAGCCAATCTCCTCCTTGTCGAGTGCATGAACCGCAGCTACGTCAGCAAACAAGTCCGCGAAGAAATCGAAGCAACGATGCTGTTGCCAAGGAAAAAGTAAAAAGGTAAAAGTAAAAAGTTTGGGAATAGATGTTTTTTTACTTTTTACTTTTACCTTTTTACTTGAGTAACGCTTAACCATCTTCGCCTTCACCGATCGCTTGCCCCTGCGTTGCGAGGTTTAGGGCAGAGCATTCCCAAATTGAAGGAATCTGTAAAATCATCAACTTCTGCGAGAATGCAATGCCCCTAAGAGATTTTGGAACTATGGGGATATTTCATAATCATCCAGAGCGATCGCTTTAGCGAAACCCCTTACCCTGTGATGATTCTGTCCAAAGCATGAGCTGACCATCAGCATTCGCCGCAGCAAGCTTTTTGCCCTGTGGTTGCCATTGCAAAGCTGTAATCTCACCCATCGGAGTCTCAAGCGCCTGTACCCAGTCCTTCGCATCTTTCCAAATGGCGATTCTGCCATTTTCATCGGCGGATGCTAAGGTTTCGGTCTTAGGCTTAAAGGCAACAAAGCCCACAATGTTGTTATGTCCCTTAATGACCTCACCTTCCCAACCAACATTTAAGTCAGCATGTTTTTCCCACACCACCACATCGGAACCGCTTGAGGAAGCTAATAGGGGGGATGTTTTACTAGCTGTCCAGTCAAAGTAGCGAATCTTGCCTGGAAAGCCCTGCATCCGCCAAGGAGAAGCATCAAAATCCTTACCGAGCCACTGCATCACCACCACCAAATTATCAAGGGTGCTTGCCACGAGATATTCTCCTGAGGGATTCCAAACCATCTTTGCCGCAGCAGTGGGCATTTCAAAGAGAATAGGGTCTTCATACCAATCCTGTGCCGCCCAAACCTTAATCCCTCCATCACCACCAACGGAGAGATAGTCGCCACTGGGATGCCATGCGATCGCTAAAACCGTTGATTGCTCAAAATGCAAAGTAGTCACAATATCCAGAGTTTCTGCACTCCAGACCTGCACATATTTCCCTAAGCCAAAGGCAAATTCGGAACGGGTAGGATGCCAAACGAGATGTTCGATCCATGTTTTGCCAAGGTCGATCGTTGAGGCGATCGCAGGTTGCGCTCCTGCCAAGTCCCAGACACGCACCTTCCCATCCTGTCCCCCAGCCGCCAGCCAACGCCCATCGGCGGAAAAGCCCAAACAATCCACAGAAATTTCCGTTGGTGCTTGTAATTCCGTTTGTTTCTGAGCAAGGTCATTCCCTGCCTTTGCCTCATCGATCAGGACGATCTCTCCTGAAGCAGTCGCCGCCGCTAGATATTTGCTATTAGACGACCATGCGATCGCGGTGATGTATTCGCTGAGGGTAATTTGTGATTGAGGTTTGGAATTCAGGATGAGATTCGTCTTAGGCTTTGGCATATTGATTATTTGCTGATGTTATATGCAAGGAATTCTTGTGATGTCCAAGGTTGGGGGCTGGCACGGGGGCACAGCCCCTACAAGATCTAAAATTATACAGGTAGGGGCAAATCCCCCGTGGTTGCCCTGCCTTGTGATTTAGCAAGAGATTCATCAGAGCATTACGATTTGATTAGTTGCTGCCGCTTTTTCCGCCGCATTTGCCACAGCGAGAGAATGCAAAATACTTTCGTGATTGGTATAAAGCGGAGTACCTGTAAACAAATGAGAAAGGACATTCTCTGTATCCTTCTTAAACAATCCTCTTGTTGTCCCCGCATCCAGTTCCATTTCGCCATCGGCAGTAATCAGCTTACCTTTATCAGCAGAGAAAATTAAAGCACCTTGACTTCCCTGCAATTCCATAATTCGCTCTGGTTGCCAGAAGTTCTCACCCTTGCTATAGCTAATATCCGCAATTACTCCATTCTCAAACTGAAGCTGAGCATTGCAGACACAGGAAGTAAAATGATGAGGCAAATTTGCGCCACTATAGCGTAATTGACAAGAAACTGCTTTAACTTTTCCAAATAAAACAATAATCCGATTGAGGCGGGAAACTGCCGCCGTTAGAGGAAAGCCAAACAGGTCGGGTTTATATGTCCATTTGTCAGGTACAGGACGCTGTGGGCTTTTGGTGGAATATCGCGCATAGAAGGGAGTTCCCACTTTCGCTAAATGTTCCATCACCAATTGATGTACGCCGCCTAATAGCTCAATATGCTCGACATGGAGCAATAAATTCTGCTGTTGAGCTAGCTTTACAAGTTCTTCTGCTTCAGCCAAATTGAAGGAAAGTGGATATTCCACAATTACGTGTTTGCCCGATCGCAAAGCTTGCCCAACTACGGCTCCATGATCGCGATTGACATTACATACCACCACCAAATCCACATCAGGGCGCACCACCAACTCTGACCAATATTGATGCACCTTGGGAATATTAAACTCTTGGGCGATCGCCTGTGCTTTTTCGGGAGTACCAGCGATCGCGACTAGTTTAATCCTTGCATCTTGGCTCAAAATTTCGGCACGTAGCTTGGCAACAAAGCCCGAACCAACGATGCCAACTCGCAAAGGTTGGTTTAATGATGCGTAGGTCATGGTGTGAGAATTCTCTTATTTATTTCGGGGGATTGCGGATAATTTATTTCAGACGATTTAACTTAGAAGGCGGCAATAGTTTGCGCTCTTGGACGACTTTAGGACGAGGCGATCGCACATAGAAAATTTTGCGTCCTGTGGTTTCATTGACCCAACGGGCAAAGCGATTCCAGACTTTTTCTGATAAATATTTTTGAGCCACGATCGCTAAACCAATCACAACTCCGATGGGAAATACTGTATCAAAGGGATTGCCATCACGACTGCCCACAAATAAAAGTACTATCGAGGAAATTAGCGCCGAGATTAGTAAAAATTGAAATTTAGACATAGGGTTTCCTGAAGTGTTTTGTTGTTAGCTGTTAGCTTTTGGCTGTTAGCTTTTGGCTGTTAGCTATTAGCTGTTAGCCGTTAGCTTTTGGCTATTAGCTTAACTAGGGATTCTCTTAATTTTCATGGATTCTACATTTGATAACCCTTAATAAGTGAACTACATCCAAAAGCCAATCGCTAACAGCTAAAAGCTAATCGCTAAAAGCCAATCGCCCTAACGAGTTTTGAATGTTGTACCATCTTTGGCGATCGCTAAACATTTTGTCACAGCATTAACACCAATTGCTTGCCATGCCTGACTCATTGCTTGGGCGACTGCCTCTATTGTACCCATTGGCGCTAAAGAAAGTAGGGTGGGACCAGCACCACTAATTACCAAGCCGTAGGCTCCTGCGGCGATCGCGGCGGCTTGTACCTCTGCCATGCCTTTAATCAAACTTTGGCGATAGTTTTGATGTAGTCGATCCTGCAAGCCCGCCTTCAACCAATTCACATTCCCTGTCTGGATACCATGACTTAACAGGGCTAAGTGCGAGGCATTAAAGACCGCATCATGCATCGAAAATTTCTTAGGTAATACTTCTCTCGCCTTGGCTGTCGATAGCTCAAAGTCAGGAATTGCCACAACTAGCCCAATACTTTCATGCCACTGCAAATCGCAATATTCCCAACCACCTGCTTGATTAGATGCCATCAACTGACAACCGCCCAACATCGCAGGCGCAACATTGTCGGGGTGACCTTCCATTGCGATCGCTAAATCCAACAATTCCAAACGCTCAAGTGGTGAACCTGCCAATAGATTTGCGCCGACAATACCGCCTACAATTGCAGTTGCGGAACTACCTAACCCACGCGATAGGGGAATCTTAGTATCTGTATGAAAAGCGATCGTCGGAATTGGGCGATCAATATGCTGATAAAACTTAGCGATCGCTCGATATACCAAGTTTGTTTCGTCCCGTTCCACCTTGTCTGCACCTTCACCCGATGCTGTGATTGTGAGGCGATCGGCGAGAGAAAATTCAAAATGGTTATAAAGTGTTAAGGCTGCGCCAAGGCAATCGAACCCCGGGCCAATATTAGCAGTAGTCGCAGGAACGGAAACTTCAAAAATGGTCATGTTGAAAATCTAAAATACACTGGAGCCAAGAACTATTGGTTATCTCCGTCAACGTAGGACATTATATAGCTAAGGGTATTGTGTCTTACTATACTGACCTAATAGAGTGTAGAAGTGATGGAGTTTTTGCTTTCATCTCCATTGCAAAGGCTTCATCTTCAGCAATTTGTTGTCTAATTTCTCGAAAATGGTCGTGATAATAGGACAGGGCAGAATAAACATCCGCCAATATAATTGTGGGATATTGTGAAACTATTTCATCGGGTGATAGTCCCATGCGTTCATGCCAGATGACAATATCTTCAACTCTAATCCTATGTCCAGCGATGCGAGGTCTTCCTCCACATACGCCTTCGGTAATTTCAATGTGGCTGTTAATCACTGTTGTCATTTACAGTTTTACCTGTTTCTCAGAGATTGGTTATAAATTTCCCTTAATTAGCAAATTAGAAATCATCTTTATCATCTCTGGAAGATATATGTTGATAAAGATCATTTTCCTTAAGGAGTTTATCGAAAGTATCAGGATCTAATTTCTTGTTCTGTTTTAATTTATAAATTACTGAACCAACTTCAAAACTTCCCTTTATTTGTTCATTAGTAACAATACCTTTGATTATTCGTTCAATTTGTTCTAGTGAATAATCATTATAATTTTCTATTATAAATTTACTACATCTGTTTGCAGCGTCATACGAATTAGATGTTAAGTAGAGATCGATACTCCTATCTGCTACCAGAGGATGAAGATCAAAGCCACATACCTGATTTAACAGGTCAATTTGGTTTATCTCTCTAAGTCTTTGCTTAGCTTGTATTTGTAAAGGTTTAAAATTCAAAAAAGTTCCTAAGCTACCTATATCTCTAGATGGTAAATTTTGAATGTACTGCGCTATTTTTTGTTGAACATCGTTATCTATATAGTTCCAAATCTCCCTATAAGTTATTATTATTAACTCAATTTTATCCATTTCATTATCTTTTATCTCTCTTAATAAATCTGACAGCTTTTTATTTAAAACGTCGTCATATATGTCTTTGTACATTATTTCAGTTGCTTGTAAAGCACAAATGTACTTTTGTATTTCTTTAAATTTATCTACATTAAGATTGCTGATTAATTTCTTAAGAAGTATGATTATAAAATTCCTTACAAGACTGTATCTTGCTTTAAATAAAGGACTCTTCTTAAAAGCAACTTCAGCCTGTTTTGTCGTAATTGGAAAATATTCAGAATCAACTTCAGCCAATAGTTTATCTAATGCATATTTACCTTGTGCAGGTGGATACTGCAATAAATATTCAACAGCATTTCTAATATGGACTCTAGCCAACTCAGCAGGAGGATTAAATATTTCTCCTTCAGATGTCATTGATGGATGAGCGCACCGATCTCGGTCTTGCTTTAACCGTTCCAAGTCTAAGCACTCAATATGTGAGATTAATTCAAGCTTATCTTTGGCAATTCCCAAAAGCTCTCTTTCAAACTTTAATGCACTTGTAATATCATTCTGTCTTCTTGCTTTTTCAAAGATTTCGAGTTGGTTTTCGGCTTCTTTATCGCCAGATAGAGCAAGTTCTTTGATTTTATCGATTATGTCAAATGTTACTGCAATCCAAGTTGAAACAATTGCCGATCTGAAAGCTCCTGCTTTGTAACAAGATACAGCCTCTCGAATATATTGCTTGGATTTTTCATCTCGACATTTCAAAACTAATTCATCTAAATCGGCTAACGGTGAAGCCATAATTTTTCCCTCCAATAATTTACGATGCTATACATTCTTCATAGTGATAAATAGTCAACGTTATCATGAGAAGAAACGCTCGTAATCATCATGATTTCCAATCCAAAACCAAGTCACCATATCGCCTTCTAATATTCCAAGCGCTCGATAATTCCTCGTCACCCTCACAGACCAGATAGCCTCATCGCTATTTATACACTTGAAATGTAAAGAAGGATGAAATGAATTTTCTGCCCACAATCTATAAGCTTTTCTAGCACTTTGTCTGACATCATCATCAAGTTTTCGATACTCAATCCAAAATGAAGGTAAGATAAACGATTTCATAGCTGTTCGTAGTCAAGAGCAACAGCTTTTCCCTCAGCGATTTCTTGCTTAGCACGCCTAGCTGCCATAACTAGTTTAGATTGCGTCTTTTCAAATGACTTGCTCCATTTAATGTCATCTTGCAAGTCATAAATATACTCTCTCAAATGTTCTGTAACCTTCTCCTGTAAACTATCAGGCAAAGTTTCCATTATCTTGACTAGCGTTGTAATTTGAGGTGACGACATAGTTGCAATAATCTAGAGAAATATTCTGATTTTAAAGCTAGCACAAATTTACTTTCGCTTGTCAGTCTAGGCAAGGTTATCGATATATTCGAGGCATTTACGCATTTGTTGTTGCATGGTGGCGAGATCGCTGTTAAACCTTCTACCCACTCTTGATTGAAATTTTAAGAAACACTTTAAAATATTTGTATTTAAATAGAGTGAGAAAAACTAGAGCATATCAGGACGACGCTGTTTTGTTCTTAAAATTTGTTGTTCCTTTCTCCATTCTGCAATCAGCTTATGATTACCCGATCGCAAAACTTCGGGAACTTCCCAACCCCGAAATATTGGTGGGCGCGTATATTGCGGATAATCTAACAATCCATCTTCAAAACTCTCAAACTTGAGCGACTCTTCTTTCCCAACAGTTCCCGGGCGCAAACGTACTACTCCATTAATTAGCGCCAATGCAGGAATCTCGCCACAGGTCAGTACAAAATCACCAAGGGAAACTTCGCGAGTTACGAGATGTTCACATACACGTTCATCAATTCCCTCATAGCTGCCACAAATGAGAACTAGCTGTTCATAATCTGCTAATTCCTTAAATAGATTCTGTTTCATTGGCTCCCCCTGCGGAGTCATATAGATAATTTCGCGCTTTGGCAAAATTGGCAAAGACTCCACCGCCGCAAAAATAGGATCAGGTTTCATCAACATTCCCACACCACCGCCGTAGGGTTCGTCATCGACTCGATGATGCTTATCGGTGGTGAAATCTCTAGGATTGGTGAGATGTACTTCCGCAATTTGATTAGCGATCGCCTTTCCTAGCAAACTGGTCTGCAAAGGCGAAGTAAAAAATTCAGGAAAGAGGGTAACAATATCTATACGCATACATAAATTTTACCCGAACCAATGCTATTTTTTGAAAAGCTGACTTGGTGAGCTGTTCAAAAATAACATTGGTAATAGCATTGGTAAATTGATATGCTGCCTGTCTCTGAAGTCGAAAAAATTATTTTGGATTTGGTAAAACCTTTTGCACCTGAAGGCGATAGTGAAATTTTGCCACTGTTGGAGGTTAACAACCGAATTTTAGCAGAAGACATTACAAGCGAATGGGACTTTCCCCATTGGGACAACTCAGCAATGGATGGCTATGCACTACGTTATGCCGATATTGCTGACGTAATCGACTGGCAGAATTTGAAATTAGCGATCGCCCCCTATGAAATCACCGCAGGTAAGGCGATCACTCAATTGTTAAAACAAGGTGAATGTGTCCGCATCTTTACGGGAGGAATGTTGCCGAAGGGAGCAGATACGGTCATCATGCAAGAAGATACTGAACGAATAGATAATTTTTTGCAACTTAAAGTCAAACCGACTCAAGGTGAATATGTAAGACATAGGGGTGAATTTGTCAAAGCTGGCACAACTCTGGTTAGAGCAGGCACGAAATTAGGTGCAACTGAGATAGGTGCTTTAGCCTCAGCAAGATGTCAGCAGGTGAAAGTTTATCGCCAGCCTAAAATCGCCATTATTTCTACAGGTAATGAGTTGGTGAGCCTTGATCGTTCTCAATTTCTTCAAGATGGACAGATTATTGATTCTAATCTCTATGCCCTAGCTACTCTAATTACCCAAGCAGGAGCGATCGCAATTCCCTTTGGTATAGTAAGTGATGATCAAGCAGAACTAGAAATTACGATCAAAAAGGCGATCGCCTCAGCAGATATCATAATTTCTTCGGGAGGTGCTTCCGTTGGTGATTATGATTATGTCGATGCAATTCTCGAAAAAATGGGAGCGAATATTCATGTATGTTCAGTAGCAATTAAACCAGGCAAACCTTTAACCGTTGCTTCCCTCACTCGCTCTCTCAATGTGAATGAAAGTGAGGATGTTATTCTCTATTTCGGAGTTCCCGGAAATCCTGTTTCTGCAATGATGAGTTTCTGGCGATTTATTCGTGGTGCGATCGCTAAATTAAATGGAGCGAACAGTAATTATTGGCATCCTCAATTTATCAAAGCCATTACTACTGAGGATTTGCACGCTCAGGGTAGACGCGAAACCTATCTCTGGGGGCAGCTCACCTATCATAAAGGGAACCCAATCTTTCAGCCTATCAAAAACTATAGCTCTGGCAATTTGATTAGTGCGATCGGGACAAATGCACTGGCAGTCATGCGTGTCAATCAAACCTATGTGCCTGTAGGTGACGAAGTGATGATAATGATAGTTTGAGAGAATGTTTAGAGAAAAGTAATCTTAATTCTCTTTTGAGATTTCGCAATGATTTAGGATAACGATACTTGTATAATCTAGGGCAGGGAACCGCGCATTAGAATGTAGATTGTATAAGATTCATGTTTTTATATTGCTTATATCCTAAAGTGGTCTTACACTAAACCGATATTTGGGGTTGACAAAAACTAAGGTAATAAAGCCTTTCTACATGTCTATGTGCAAGTGACAACTATCGGTATCAAGCACATGTATGCAAAATTCTCATGTTATGTGTTGGGCATATCTTCGAGCTGCTTACATCTTTGAGGATGTCTGCCGTATGCCATTAGATTCAAATCCGTCAACTAATGAGAATATATTGCCTCTGTTAAGAGCCTATCGAGTTTCGCCATCGGAAAACTTGCAGGAGCAGATTGTCGAGATTTATATGGGCTTAATTCGGGAAACGATCGCTGCTTTGCCCGTATCTTTAATTAATCAAACAAGGATTGGCGATCGCCGATCGCCAAATCGACCAGCTACATCTGACCGTCGTGTATCTAATCGTCGCACTGCGGAACGTCGGGAAAGCGATCGCGAATTACTCGAAATCGGAAAGCAGGGATTTAAAAAGGCGCTTGTCCAATTTAATCCTGAAAAAGATATTGATTTTTCGGAATTTGCGCGATCGCAGATCTATCAACACTTAGAGAATTTTTTGCAGAGACAACATCTAGACAATCGCAACGAACCACAGGACGAGGAGGATGTTGATATCACGCCCACGATTAACCGTAAACAAGAAACCCTCGAAATTTTGCAAGCCTATCGGGCGAATCCCACAACTAAACTTCGCAATCAGCTTGTCAATTTGAATATTGGCTTAGTACGTCGTGAAGCCTATCACTGGAAAAATCAATGCCAAGAAAGTTTTGAAGACTTAATGCAGGTTGGTTCGATTGGTCTGATCAATGCGATCGAGCGTTTTGATGTTAGTAAAGGCAACGCTTTTAGTTCATTTGCCGTGCCATATATTAAGGGGGAAATTCAGCATTATTTACGCGATAAGAGTCCAACGGTACGGATGCCGCGTGCTTGGCTCACTACATACAATCAAGGCTGTAAGATCATTCGCAACAAACGTACCGAAACTGGTCGTGAGCCTTCTAGCCAAGAAGTTGCGGATGAGCTAGGTATTAGCGTCAGCGAGTGGTACGACATTAAACTCGCCTGCCAAAACCGTTCTCCTATTAGTCTGGATACTCCAGTCGATCAGAGTGAAGATAGCTCAACATCCATCGGCGATCTCGTCACCGATCATAAATATCAAAGCTTTCAACTTGCCCAAGAAGATAGTATTCGTTTACAGCAAGCTCTTGATCTCTTAGAAGATCGCACCCGCGAAGTCGTAGAGTTTGTATTTTTAAAAGAATTTACGCATCGTGAAGTTGCGGAAACCTTAGGCATTAGCGCAGTCACAGTTTCACGACAACTCAAAAAAGGCATAACTGCCCTCAAAAAAATCTTAGCTACACCCATAGATTAAAAAAGCACTCATATTAAATGAGTGCTTTTTTAATCAAATAAATAATTAACTGACTTAAATCGGTGTAGTTGCTTGCACTCTAGCGCGAGCAGTACGTAGATGTTGTTCAGCTTGAATTTTGCCTTGCTTATCATCAGGCTTAATATTTGCCAGATCTTGCTCAGCTTTTGCCAATTCCTGACGAGCTTCTTCAGCATTGATTTCACTGCCAAGTTCGCCATTACGCACCAAAACGGTTACTTCATTTTCTTCAACTTCAGCAAAACCACCTGTAAGAGCGACGGCTGCCCAAGCTTTATCTTTCCGAAAACGTAATACGCCTGTTTCTAGTGCGGAAATTAGAGGAGCGTGACCAGTTAAAATACCAAGTTGCCCCGTGGAACTAGGTAAAATCACTTCCTCTGCGACAGTATCCAGAATCGTGTGATCTGGGGAAATTACTTTTACAGTTAGGGTCATTTTTTAAAATATTTGGTAATAGGTTTTAACTTTATAGCTGCTGGCTATTAGCCGTTAGCTGTTAGCTGTTAGCTTTTTATGAGCTAAACGCCAACAGCTAAACGCTAATAGCTAATGCCTAATTACCAGCCTTGAGCTTTTCAGCCTTAGCGATCGCTTCTTCGATGTTGCCAACGAGGTAGAAAGCTTGCTCAGGGAGATCATCGAGTTCACCCTTAAGGATGCGATCGAAACCACTGATGCTTTCTTCGAGGGTGACATACTTACCAGGAGATCCAGTAAATACTTCTGCAACGAAGAAGGGCTGAGACAAGAAGCGCTCAATCTTACGAGCACGGGCTACAGCCAACTTGTCTTCTTCAGAAAGTTCATCTAGACCCAAGATGGCGATGATATCTTGAAGTTCTTTGTAGCGCTGAAGAATTGCCTGTACGCCACGAGCAACACGGTAATGCTCATCGCTAACAACCCCTGGTTGCAACATGGTCGAAGAGGAATCGAGGGGGTCAACCGCAGGATAAATCCCCTTAGAAGCCAAGCCACGAGACAATACGGTGGTTGCATCAAGGTGAGCAAAGGTGGTTGCAGGTGCGGGGTCAGTCAAGTCATCCGCAGGTACATATACCGCTTGTACTGAGGTGATAGAACCTTCAGTAGTTGAAGTAATACGCTCTTGCAAAGCACCCATGTCGGTTGCCAAGGTAGGTTGATAACCTACAGCCGAAGGCATACGACCAAGTAGTGCAGATACTTCTGAACCAGCTTGAGTAAAGCGGAAAATATTGTCGATGAACAACAATACGTCTTGCTTGGACACATCACGGAAGTATTCAGCCATGGTCAAAGCAGTTAGACCGACACGCATACGCGCACCAGGTGGCTCGTTCATTTGACCGTAAACAAGAGCGAGGTACTGAAGTACTCCCGATTCTTTCATTTCGTTGTAGAGGTCATTACCTTCGCGGGTACGTTCGCCTACACCACCAAACACCGACACACCAGAGTGCTTTTTCGCGATGTTGTTAATTAATTCTTGGATTAATACGGTTTTGCCTACACCAGCACCACCGAATAGACCAATTTTGCCACCACGACGATAGGGTGCAAGAAGGTCAATTACCTTAATGCCCGTTTCAAAGGTGCTAGGTTTGGTTTCTAAGGAGGTAAATGCAGGAGATGGACGGTGAATAGGGAATTTTTCTTCGGTAGTAACAGGACCTAATTCATCAATAGGTTCACCTAATACGTTGAAGATACGACCGAGGGTGTTAGGTCCAACAGGAACGCTAATCGGTGCGCCTGTGTCTGTTACATCCATACCTCTAACGATGCCGTCAGTGGTACTCATCGCAACAGCACGTACTTGGTTATCACCTAGTAATTGTTGTACTTCGCAGGTGACGTTGATGTCTTGTCCTGCGGAGTTTTTGCCAGTTACGACAACGGCGTTATAAATTTCGGGGATTTTGCCACTGGGGAATTCGGCATCGACCACAGGACCGATGATCTTGGTGATGCGCCCGACTGATACTTTCTCTGCGGTTGTTACCATGCTTGCTGTTTACTCCAGCCTCTTAACTCAGAATCTAAAAAATTTGCAATGAAATGACGTGCAAAAAGATATATGCAAGAAAATGCAATACATCAAACTATAAAAGCTTAACTTTTTGTTTAACTTTTTGTTTAACTTTTTGCGCTCACATATAAAGCTAACCGCTTCTCAAAATATCATTTAATGGGGATCTAAAGATCGCTGGTTTCCTGAAAACGATTAGATTTTCTGTGATGGGACAGCTAATTTTGTACATTGCCACTAGCTTGGATGGCTATGTTGCGCGTAGTTCTGGCGAGGTAGATTGGCTTTTTACCGATCAAGATTATGGCTATGAGGATTTTTATAGTTCGATCGATCGTTTAATTATGGGACGCAATACCTATGAGCAGATCCAATCGTGGGGCGAGTATCCATACGCAGATAAGGTAGGATTTGTTTTTTCGCAAACTCTCCAAGGCGATCGCGACGAGAATGTAACTTTTGTGTCTAGCGATTTAGTTAGTTTTGTTAAAGACCTAAAAAATCAGGAAGGAAAAGACATCTGGTTAGTCGGTGGTGCAGCGATCGCTAAGACCTGTTTAGAGCAGCATCTGGTGGATAAATTTATTCTGTCAATACACCCGATAATTTTAGGTAAAGGAATAGCTTTATTCGCACCTCCATTACCCACGTTGCCCTTAAGTTTGGAGAGTTGTCAGGCTTTTGAAACTGGTTTAGTGCAACTCACTTATCAAACTTATCAAAACCATACTGGACTTAAAGAATCATGAAAACTTCTTTCCCTTTGATTAGGTTAGCTATCGCTTCCGTTTCAATCATTACAGGAACTTTCAGTACAGGAGCTTTGCCAAGTTTTGCTCAGGTAACTTTAACTGAAGAATCTCAAGTGGGTACAAATGGTATAGGGTCGGTTTTGGTAGGACAGACAATCGATGAGGCTGTAAAGGCTTCAGGTCTAAACATGAAGAAAGTCTATGGGGGAAATCCTAAATATTGTACTTACTACAAACCTGTGAGTGGATTAGATGGTGTTAGCTTCATGGTGTCTGACTATCGCATTGTAAGAGTTGATATAGATAATCCTAGAGTTACAACTTTTCGTGGTGCAAAAATCGGCGATTCTGAGGAACGAATTAAATATCTCTACCAAGGACAAATTTAAGTTCAAAAGCATCCCTACAATAGATTTGGAGGACATTACCTAGTCTTCATTCCGAGGGATGAAGAAGATAGTAATTATCGAGTGATTTTTGAGACAGATGGACAAAAGGTTGTACGTTATCGGGCTGGTAAGTTACCAGAGGTAGGTTATATCGAAGGTTGTGCTTGATGCAATCCATCTCAAATCCCTAATACTTGGCAAACGAGCGGCTGGGGGGAGCTGTGAATTGTGGTGGGCGATCGCTATTGGTGTTATTTGTATTTTGCGGATTTTGGCGTAGCGATGGGCGCGATAATGCCTCTGGATTAAAGCGATAACCAATATTTCGCACTGTTTGAATTAAATTGGGCTGCTGTGGATCAACTTCTAATTTTTTTCGCAATGATAAAACATGGGTATCCACAGTGCGCGGATTATTAATCTCATCTGGCCAAGCTCGTTGTAAAAGCTCCGCACGACTTAGGGCTAAACCCTCGGATTGAGCAAGGACATAGAGCAAGCTAAACTCCTGCGGCGTGAGATCGATCGCACTGCCCTTGAGTCTGACCTGTCGTTGCACTAGATCAATTTTTAATACGCCATAGTCAAGGCAGGCTGGCGGAGCCGAGGTGCGTAATCTGCGCGTTAACGCTTCTACCCTTGCCAAAAATTCCTGCATTCCAAAGGGTTTCGTCAAATAGTCGTCTGCACCTGCTTTCAAACCCTCCACGATGTCAGACTCGCTCGTACGCGATGAAATGACAAAGATCAAAGAACTTCTTTGCTTATGCAACCAACGGCATAGCTCAATTCCATCCCCATCAGGCAAATCTGTACTCAAAATCACCAAGCTTGGCTGTTGCTTTTGAAATACCAACTTTGCTTGCTGACCACTGACTGCCTGAAATACCGAATAGCCAATCTGCTGTAAATGCCAACCCAAGAGAGAGGCAAGATTCGGATTACCTTCTACAATTTCTATACTGATCGGAATCAAAGAAATACTCTCCTGCCGAGTAATGCCTATAGCTCTCGGATTATGAATCTGCATGATAACTTAGTGTCAAGCTGCATTTTGTAGCTGTAATTACTCTCTTCGAGTGCAGCAAACTTTGCTTTAAACCCTATAGTTCACAATAATGTTGAGCTTGTTCTGGGACTTCATTTCACCCTCATGACTAATCAAGTGACTTATCGAAACCCTGTTCCTACAGTTGATATCATCATTGCTCTGCGCGATCGCCCCCATCAACCGATTGTGTTAATAGAACGTCTTAATCCACCGCATGGCTGGGCGATCGTTGGGGGATTTGTGGACTATGGCGAGCGTTTAGAGGATGCGGCGAGGCGAGAGGCTCAAGAAGAAACTGGCTTAAAGGTTGAGTTAATCGATTTATTAGGAATTTATTCTGATCCCCGACGCGATGAACGATTACATACGATCAGTACTGTGTATATGGCTGAGGCAGTCGGTGAACCTAAAGCGGATGATGATGCTAAGTCTGTGGGAATTTTTGCAGCATGGGAAATGCCAAGCCAGTTATGTTTTGATCATGCCCAAATTTTGCAAGACTATTGGCGTTACCGCACCTATGGCATTCGCCCTGCAATTTGATTTTTGTGGTGCGGCAAAGCCGCACCACAAAAATCAATAAAATTTTCTTCAGGTGTTGACAAACTAACAACTAGGTAGGTATCTTAATAAAGGTCAAGAACACGCCCCCATCGTCTAGAGGCCTAGGACACATCCCTTTCACGGATGCGACGGGGATTCGAATTCCCCTGGGGGTATTCTTGACAAGCAAAAAAGCCTTTGCACTGCAAAGGCTTTTTTGTCGGAAAAGAAAATTAGCTCAATCAGCTAAAAAATAAACTCAAACAATACGCCCCCATCGTCTAGAGGCCTAGGACACATCCCTTTCACGGATGCGACGGGGATTCGAATTCCCCTGGGGGTATTAATAAAGAAGCCTTCGCATTGCGAAGGCTTCTTTGCTTAGAGAAGTTTTTCTAGTCCATAAATTAGTGACTTGAGAGCAAGCACTTTGCGGACACAAAGCAAGACTCCTGCCATGTAGCAAGTGCGATCGCTAGCATTATGCTCAATTTTTAAAGTTTCCCCCATTGCGCCAAAAATCACTTCCTGACGGGCGACTAGTCCCGGCACACGGACACTGTGAATGCGGATATTTTCGCCATAGGTCGCACCTCTTGCGCCTGTGAGATGTTCTTTTTCATCGACAAGAGCAGGATTGAAAGATTGACCTAGTTCTGAGAGCATTTGGGCGGTTTTAATTGCCGTACCGCTAGGAGCATCTGCTTTTTGATTGTGGTGCAGTTCGATGATCTCGACATGCTGGAAATATTTGGCGGCAGCGATCGCTGCTTGTTGCATTAGGATTACGCCAACGGAGAAATTTGGGGCAATGATACAGCCTGTACTTGCCTTGTCTGCAAAAATGGCAAGATCATCAATTTGTTTTTCGCTTAAGCCCGTTGTGCCGACGACGGGACGCACACCATAGGCGATCGCCGAGCGAATATTGTCATAGATGATGCTGGGGTGGGTGACATCGACCATGACGGGTAGTTGTGATTCTTGGGCAGCTTGAGCAAGAACGACTTCGAGATTATCGGTCACAGGTATTTCTAATTCGCCAATACCAACAACTTCGCCAATATCTTCGCCAAGGTGCTTCCGCCCGATCGCCCCTACAAGATACATATCTGGTGCTTGGGCGATCGCTTTGATAATTTCGCGCCCCATTTTGCCTGTCGCCCCAGAGACAACAACAGGAATTTGTGCATTATTGGTCATAAATAATAAGTAATTTGGCAGGTCTACACTTTGGCTAAATATAGCGCTTTTCCCGCAAGCGAAGTAGAGAGTTGTTTCCCCACAGAAGGTGGAGAAACAACTCTCTACTTCGCTATTTACTTTTACCTAAGCTACACCATAGCCCGTATATTTTCTTACTGCTGGCTCTTGGAAACCTAATACGATATCTTGCTTGGGAATACCTGACGCGACTAGTTCATCGGTTATGCCGTCTTCAGTGCCGTCACGTTGTACCCAGAGATGATTACCAATAATTTCAATATGAATCAAGCAACCATGTAAATGTCTTACGCCATCCCAGCCATCAGACATGATTAGATATTGTCCATGTTCATCATCAAAAACTGCAATGTTTCGTACAGGTACATTGGCATAGGTGATTTTTGTGTAGGGTAGTAAGACATTACGGATAATTTGTCGATAATTTTCTAATTTATCCATCGTTTTAATACCTCCATTTCTGGATCAAACGTTAACAATTTCAAAACTTGTCTATCTAACAAAAGCTTACCAATCGTCTCCTCAAACAAATCAACAAAAACTGACTCGCGTACAGCTAAATATAAAACGCGATCGGGCTCAAGAACGCTAAGAATATTGTGATACAAAACATACTGACCTAAAGCGTTTTCTAAATCTCGAATCTCAGATTGACTAACAAAGCTTTTAATTTCTACTGCAATTTTCTGATTATCCTTTTCTGCTGCCAAAAGTTTCTCTGCGCCTAAATCCACGAAAAAATCCTTTTTCCCCATGCGTAAACTTAGTGGATCATGGGTAATTGTCCAGCCATCCTTGAGCAATGCTGCTTTAGCGCTGTCATGGAACATATCTTTTGCAGGCATTTTTACCTCATGAAGCAGGGAAGTGTAGCAAGTGTTGCAGTGCATTTACGAGCTTAGCTTACAAGTTATACCAATTCACGAAAGTGTGACTGCATTTTTGTGAATTTAAAACCAAACCCAGTAAAGCTTTTCAAAGCTAAAAATGGCTATGCCATTTTTAGTTTCTGTATTAGCCAATTTCTTGTTTAATCTCTCTATTCGTGAATTTAATCGCGCCAATAATTAACAGGAAAATCACACAGCTTAAGATTGCCAATATTGTTTCCTGTGGCTTAGGGGAAATAATTACGATAAAACCTTGATCTTTGATCAGTGAAGAGAAACTAGATACACAAAAGGGCATTAAGTACAGTCGAAATACTTGCCAATAATCCACTTTGTCATTGCTATTAGAAACACTTAAGATTAGTGCAGTACCAATTACAACACTTATTCCCATCGCATTGATCCATATTTTAGGCGTAGGGTCAAAATGAAAAGTAATGATCACTAAATACCAAATTAAATAGCACCATAAAATTAATTTATTGAGTTTGATCTCTCGAAAATATTGCATCAACCATTTCATAGTTTCTATGCCAAAAAAATTACAATAAAACCCAAAGAGGCTGTTTTGCTCGCTACGCGAGCAAAACAGCCTCTTTGGGTTTTATGAAGTCGAAGTACTTATCAATACAGGTTGATACCCTGCGGTAGCAGGTGAAACGGTTGAGATAAAAACTAACGGTTCTTCGCCATCGTTCAATACTCCATGCACAAAGCCTTTAGGTGCAATTACGATATCGCCTGCGGCGATCGCTTCAGTTCTACCTTGTTGATCTAAATAATATTTGCCTTTGCCCTGCAAAATAGTCCAAGTGTCCTGTCCATGAGGATGAAGATGGGGCGCAATTTCTTGATTGGGGTTAATATACCAAGCAACAACGACGGTATCTGGAGATTCGGTAATGACTGAGCGAATAGGATCTCCTTTTGTTGATTGAAAAAACTTAGCACTATCAAAAATTCGGCTATTACTCATTTGTATTACAGTGCGTGCAATTTGCTTGCTTTACAAACTTAATTTTCCTGATTAATCTACATAAAAACTGTCAAACTAATCACCTTATGAAAGCTTATTAAAAAATTTCATTTAATATAGTGTATGAGTAATAGAACGATATTTTATTTGATTTTAATTAGACGTAATTTTTGAATAACTTCTAGTTAGGAGATCTTAGTTAACCACAAGTCAAGCGCAACCTCAATAATTAGATCGAGTGAATTTGCTTTACTAGGGTTGTCAAGAAGTTTTTTATAGCCTTTAGCTGCATAACCAGTTCTATCCTTTTGATACCATTTAACTAGGTCAATAGGATCTGACCAGTAAGACCAATCCCATGCGTCACCTTTTCTAAAACCTTTAGGACAATAATCTAGTCTATTTACTAAGAGCCAATCTTGTGTAGAAATAAGCATTCTAGCCATGTGCCTGCGGCTAGGATGTGGCAACCATAGGAAAAGACGGAAAGAATTGCTTGCTTTATCAAAGCGAAATTCAGCACATGGGCTATTTTTAGTTTTACTATACAGAACAGAAGATGTTGAATTTATCTCTTTTAATCTTTCATCAAAGTTTAAAATCTTTTCTCTGATGTCTAAGATCCTTTTTTGAATATTTTCATCATTGCTTAAAGCCCAATTTAAAAGTTTTCTTGGTACTGAAGGCAAAATTCGCTTTACTTCTTCTTGCTTATAAACAATGTCAAAATGTGAAAACTGACCGTTTTCTGAGTTTTGCAAAATAAAATTGAACTTAAGATCTTCATGAACAACTTTAAATGTTAAAAATTCTATAGAAAGAGTGTTGTATTGCCGATCAATTAGATTGTCTCTATGAAAAGATGGAGAGACAGCTATGAGACGGACTGGCTTTGAATAATCAACTTTGTCATCATGGGGCTTACTTTCTATCAACGCATGATAGTAGCGAGTTAGTTGCTGTACAACATAACGATCTTCTTGATTTTTTAGTTCAATGACAACTAATTGACGGTTTCTACTGACTGCAACAATATCGCAGTATTGACCATTGATATGATGCTGTCTTTTTAGCGGTAAAAGATCAAATATCCCCTCTAAGTTAGTCCAAATAAATTCTTCTAACTCTGCTTCAGTTTGAAAATTCCATTTGTCTACCGATTGTTGAAGTAAAACCATCTAAACCAGAATATAAAGCGAAAGTTGAACCATTATAACCAAATCGATAAGCTGGCTTATTGGATACATGGAATTAACTACATTCCTTGAAAAATCATTTTAATTTCAGCGAGATTAATGCGCGTTGCAGAAAATCTCAAAAATTAATTGCTTAAGAATAGTTCGAGGTTGTAATATGGTTAGCTGGACTGAAAAAATAGGAGACTAGTACTATGAGTCGCGTATGCCAACTAACAGGCAAAAAAGCCAATAATGCCGTATCGATTTCCTTCTCACACAAACGCCATAAGCACTTACAACACGTAAACTTACAAGATAAGAGAATTTGGTGGGAAGAAGGCAAGCGTTTTGTAAAATTACAAATTTCTACCAAAGCAATCAAGACTTTGCAAAAGAAAGGGCTTGCTGCATTTGCTAAGGAAGCTGGACTTGATCTCCGTAAATTCTAATATGCGTAAAGGGGTGCAAAGCACCCCTTTACGCATTGGAGCCTCTATGAAAATTGGTATAGTCGGACTGGGATTAATTGGTGGATCTCTAGGTTTAGATCTTCTCGCTGCAAATCAAGACTCTAAACAAGATAATTATGTATGGGGCATCAGTCGTAATCCTGAAACCTGTAAACAAGCAGAAGCGATCGCTGCGGTAAATATTGCCAATCCAAATATTGAGAATATTCCCGATCGCGTTTTGGCGGAAACAGAGATAGTCGTTATCTGTACACCGATCGCTTCGATATTACCGACGATTGCGGCGATCGCGCCCAAGCTACCAAACCATGTGATTTTTACGGATGTTGGTTCGGTGAAGGCAGCGATCGTTGAACCTGCCTCTAAAATTTGTGCAGATTTTGGGCAAAGGTTTATCGGTAGTCATCCGATGGCAGGCACAGCTTTTCAAGGCATCTTAGCCGCCGAGAGAAATCTTTTTCAAGATCGTCCCTGTGTAATTACACCGAGCGAAGATCTTGAAGCCTTAGAGAAAGTGCGATCGCTTTGGCAAGCAGTGGGAATGAAAGTCC
This sequence comes from Pseudanabaena yagii GIHE-NHR1, assembly GCF_012863495.1. Lineage (NCBI taxonomy): Bacteria > Bacillati > Cyanobacteriota > Cyanophyceae > Pseudanabaenales > Pseudanabaenaceae > Pseudanabaena > Pseudanabaena yagii. The sequence goes on along the minus strand of NZ_JAAVJL010000001.1, from coordinate 246,641 downwards.
TTGAATGTAGTCCAGAAGAGCATGATCGGGCGGTAGCGATGATTAGCCATGCGCCTGTGATGATTAGTGCTAGTTTAATTGCCGCTTGCCAACAGGAAGATGATGTCAAAGTTTTAGACCTAGCGCAGACTCTGGCAAGTTCGGGTTTCCGTGATACTAGCCGTGTGGGTGGTGGCAATCCTGAACTGGGGAGGCTCATGGCGGAGTACAATCAATCGGCAGTATTGCGATCGCTCCATACATATCAGCAATCTTTACAGCAAGTAATCAATTTGATCGAGTCCAAAGAATGGGACAAACTCGAAGCATTTTTAGCTAATACTCAACGCGATCGCCTGTTTTATGTGGAATAAAAACGAGCATTGCTTGTTTTTGCTGAATATATTGTCAAATCTAGAGTTGTCAGCTATATTAGCTATCAGGTTGAATAAACCTTTCGATGTCAGACATCGAAACCCCGTTTGATAATAAACATTTAGACAACAGGAGGTGATGCCCATGCAATCAGATAGTAGTAACGGTAAACGTATGGGTCTTCAGGTTTCCGAGCTGTGCGCTGGGGCTGTTCTGTAAGGTATCTAGTTAAATATCTCTAGTTCGCTAGTTTGATTTACTAGTAAGCCTGAGATCCTTCCAGCAGTTGACTGTGACCTAAAGATCCTAAAGTATTCCGAAACAAAAAGATCGAGCCATTGGCTCGGTCTTTTTGCTTAATAGGTAAGATGCAGTGCGAAGCACTGCATCTTACCTAACGTGAGTTCGGGATAAGGATAAGGACAAAAAAGGGAGAAACCGATAAGCTGAAAATAAGTAAAACAAGTTCAGCGAGGTAACTCCCATGACTAATAGTTTAGAAGAACTTTTTTGCCACGTCGATGATTTTTGCCAAATATTTGAACCAAAATGGCGGCAGTTACTGTTAAGCAATGGGTTACAGCAAAGACAAAGGTCACGATGTCTTTGCCTGAGTGAAATTATGACGATTCTGATTAGCTTTCATCAAAACCACTACCGCAATTTCAAACACTTTTATCAAGACCATGTTTGTAAATATTGGCGCAAAGAATTCCCGAAACTACTAAGCTATAACAGGTTCGTTGAGTTTATGGGTTCAGCAATGATGCCGTTGTGCATATACCTCAAGCAATGTTTTGGCAAATGTACAGGTATCAGCTTTGTTGACTCTACCTGCCTGCATGTTTGCCACAATCGACGCATAAAACAACACCGTGTCTTTAAAGAGATGGCAGAAAGAGGGAAAACTTCCGTGGACTGGTTCTTCGGTTTTAAATTGCATCTGGTGGTTAATGACTGTGGTGAGCTACTAAACATTCAGATTACTCCAGGCAATGTCGATGACCGTAAGCCTATTCCTGAATTATTCAAATCATTGTTTGGCAAGGTGTTTGGTGATCGAGGTTATGTTTCTCAACCTTTGGCAACACAATTATTGGACAACTTTGGCATTGAGTTTTTTGCAAAACCCAAGCGCAAGATGAAAAACCGTTTGATGCGCTTAACTGACAAGTTGTTAAGTCGCAAGCGTTCAATTATTGAGACCGTCATCGACCAACTCAAAAATATTTCCCAGATTGAACACTCTCGACACCGTAGTCCCATCAATGCCATGCTCAATGTCATTTGTGGACTGATTGCTTATTGTCATCAACCTAAAAAGCCTTCTCTCCATATGGATTGGGCTTTACCTCCTTCTGCTTAACCCGAACTCTAATAGGTAAGATGCAGTGCGAAGCACTGCATCTTACCTATTAGAGTTTTACTCCCAGAAATCAACATTTAACATCGTGTTGATATCACGCCCAAACTGCCATACATCAGGGAATTGATATCCTTTTTGGGAATATTCCTTTCTCACATCTCTCAGTGCAGCGCGAAAAGCAATATCGAAGGTATCATTCCACAAAGCTTGTAAGCTAGGGGAGTCATCAAGTAAGAACTCAATTTCAGTTCTTTGATTTCTGATAGTTCGCTCCCAGCCATTGAACTCTTGGGGCATATCGACATATATACGCTTGATCAAATGTTCTAGCAAGGTTGTTAGTCGGCTTTTAATCTCCTTTTTTTCTGATTTACCCAAACTTTCGATTTCCTCTATCAAGTTTTCCAAGTCCACATGGTCAAAGTCCTTAGCCTTTAGCTTGGCTACTGTGTCTTGAGTCCAGAGCAGAAAATCCGACTCATATAGCGATTTACTAAGGATTGCTTGTGTCATTTTGATTTAGCTCCTTTATTATTGGCGCGATCGCTATTCCCAAAAATCAACATTTAACATCGTGTCAATATCGCGGTTAAATTGCCATGTTTCAGGAAAAGCCGTTTCAAGATATTCAGTCCGTACTATTTTTAAGGCTGTAGCAAAGGAGTCATCAAACATTTTTGAGAAGTGACGTTTGAGGCTTGGTGATTGCTTAAGAAGTTTTTGGAGTTCATCGCGTTGATTAATGATCGTGACTTCCCATCCTCTAAAGCATTCAGGCATATTGACATAGCAACGTTTAAGAATATGTTCAATTAGCCTTTTTAGCCTAGTCTCTACCTCACGTTTGTTACTACCCGACAAGCCCTCTAACTCCTCTATTAAATTTTCAACATCAAGATTGTGAAAATCACCTGCTTTTAACTGGGCGATCGCGGTTTCTAACCATAGGTCAAGGTCACGCTCGTATAGGGTTATTGACGGAGTGATTGCTTGAGTCATTGATTTCAACTCCTTTGATAAAGCTAGTTATACCAAAACTAAAAATGGCTACGCCATTTTTAGTTTTGAAAACCCTTACTTGGTTTGTTTTTTAATTCATAAAAGTGTTGTCACACTTTCGTGAATTGGCATTAAGCGCTAGTAAGGAATAAAATTACATCGCCTTCTTGAACGACATATTCCTTGCCTTCACTGCGTAGTAGTCCCTTGGCACGCGCAGCACTCATTGATCCTGATTCTACAAGATCCTTAAAGGCAACGGTTTCGGCACGAATGAATGCTTTCTCAAAGTCAGAGTGAATCACACCTGCGGCTTGAGGAGCTTTCATGCCTGCATGAATTGTCCATGCCCGCGCTTCTTTGGGCCCAACCGTGAAATAGGTGCGTAAACCTAAGAGATGATAAGTAGCTCGAATTAGGGATTTTAATCCGCCTTCCTTAACCCCAAGAGATTCTAGAAAATCTTGACGTTCTTCTTCGGGCAGCTCTAGTAACTCTGCCTCCACTTGGGCGGAGACAATGGTTACTTCTGCATTTTCCGCATCAGCGATCGCTCTCACTTTATCGACAAAAGCATTACCTGTTGCCAAATCATCTTCAGCAACATTGGCAGCATAAATGGTTGGCTTGAGCGTTAACAACTGCAATACTGAAATTGCATTTTTCTCTTCATCAGTAAGATTAGCTAAACGCGCAGGTTTACCAGCATCAAGGACTTCGCGGACTTTTTCTAAAGCTGCCATTTCGACTTTTGCTTCAGAGTCATTACTGCGGACTCCCTTACGGGTGCGCTCAATGCGGCGCTCAACTTGGGCTAAATCAGACAGAGCGAGTTCAAGGGTGATGATCTCAATATCACGGGCAGGATCGATTGATGCTTCCACATGGATGATGTCATCGTTTTCAAAACATCGCACCACATGGACGATCGCATCGCAAACTCGAATATTTCCTAAAAACTGATTTCCTAAACCTTCACCCTTACTAGCACCTCTGACCAGTCCTGCAATATCGACAAATTCGACTCTGGTGGGGATGATTTGCGCGGACTTACCAACTTCAGCGAGGGTTTTGAGGCGATCATCAGGGACGGACACCGAGCCAACGTTGGGTTCGATCGTGCAAAAGGGAAAGTTGGCTGCTTCGGCTTTGGCGTTGGCAACTAGGGCATTAAATAACGTAGACTTGCCCACATTGGGTAGTCCGACAATCCCAGCTTTGAGCATGGCTATCTAAACGAAAACTTTTTTGACATTGTGCTTATAAATTTTGTCATAAAAGTCTCACTACATGAGACTTTTCGCAAAACAAACAGTAATTCTCTGTTTTTTATAGCAACGAAAGAGATAGCTAGGATAAACTAAAACCCAAAAGATGAGTTGCGGCGCGAAGCGCCGCAACTCATCTTTTGGGTTTTATGCCCTAATTTTGAGCATCCAATGTTCGAGCATTTCTTGGAGTTGTTTACGGCGGATGGGTTTACTGAGGTAATCATCCATACCAACCGCTAAACAGCGATCGCGATCTTCTTTAAAGGCATTCGCAGTCATCGCTAAAATCACAATATGATGCGGTAGCTCATTTGCCATTTCCATTTGACGGATAGCCTGAGTGGTGTCATATCCATCTAATAAAGGCATCTGGCAATCCATCAAGATAATGTCATAATGCTTGGATATCACTAATTGCAGTACCTTTTCCCCATTGTCAGCCAGATCTGCTTGGCAATTTAGCTGTGATAAGTATGTCATCATGATTTTTTGATTGACGATATTATCTTCTGCTAACAAAATTTTTAAATTACTTAAATTTTCTATGTGAGAAGTATCTTTGCAAGGCTTCCCGTTATATTGAGCAGAATTAGGTAATGGACAATCATTAATAGTAGAGAGGATATCGATACCTAAGGCTACAGATATAGTTTTCAACAATCGTTGTCTTTTAAAGGGTTTCGTAATATAGCCATGAAAACCTTGAGTAAGAACTTTCTGGATCTCACTTTGTTGGTTAGCGGTCAAGATGGCGATAAATGGTAAGTTTCTCGACTTGGATTGTGTATGAATTTGTTGGATTAATTTTGTAGCATCAAAATCTGTTAATTTCCAATCAAGTAGGACTATATCAATCGTTTGATCGGCATCTAAATAGGCGTTCACTTTGGCAATATTGATAGCTTCGTAGACCTCTGCACCAAAATGTTTCAGATAATAGCAAATTGCATCACGGGTATGTTGCTTTTCATCAATTACTAAAACTGATTTATGCTTGAGAGATTCGCTGCCATCCATCACTGAGGCTGAACTACTTGGCGGCTGAACATAGAAAGGAACTCGAAACCAAAAACAAGTGCCGCTTCCCTGCTCTGGAGTGGATATTCCAATTTCTCCTTGCATCAAATCTGCTAACTGCCGACAAATAGCTAGACCTAAGCCAGTACCGCCAAAACGACGAGTTGTGGTGGCATCGACTTGCGAAAAAGGTTTGAATAATTTGTCATAGTCTTGTTCATTAATGCCAATACCTGTATCAGTAATTGAGAATTTTAAGTAAATTGGAGTTTGTTCCAAATAGTTATCAGCAATACTTGCTAATTTGTTGTCTGTATCAGCTAAGGTTTCCTCAAAGAGGCGATCGCGCTCAACCTTGACAAATACTTCGCCGTGATCCGTAAACTTAATGGCATTACCGATGAGATTCATAAGCATTTGCCTTAATCTCACGGTATCTCCTAGGAGAAAATTAGGTAAATTATCTTCAAAAATAACATTGAGTTCTAATCCTTTATTGTGAGCTTGTAGAGCAAATACTTCTAGAGTCTCTTCTAAACATTGCTCTAAATGAAAAGATAAGCTTTCTAACTCTAGTTTCCCTTCTTCTAATTTTGATAAATCGAGAATGCGATTAATTAAGTTCAGCAAGAGATTCCCACTCAAGCGAATATTATCAACGAAATCCTGTTGACGATCATCGAGTTCTGTACTTAGCAATAAGTCAGTCATCCCCAATACTCCATTAATGGGAGTGCGGATTTCATGACTCATGTTTGCGAGGAAAATGCTTTTGGCTTGAGCCGATTGCTCAGCAAATTGTCGGGCAGCTAGTAATTCTTGTTCTTTGCGCTTAATTTCGGTAATATCTCGACCAACATAGACGAAATGATGACTTGGTTCGATATCATATTCAAGCTGATGATTTAAGATGGTTGAGCAAGAGAAAGAAATTAAGACCTCTTCTCTATTCTTAGAGAGACAGAGTACTTCGATGTTATAGAAATTGCGATCGCTTACGGTGATTTGCTCATCAGAACGCTCGGAATTATCATATTGTGATTGGAGCGCTTCAAACTGATGAGCATTATGAAATAACATGCTCATCGGGCTACCAACCAACTCAGATTGTGAATACCCAAATAAATTGATAGTCGCAGGATTGACCGTTTTAATCATCCCTTGGTCATCAGTGACAATTAAGGCATCTGCCATTGACGAAATAATCTTATCAATATATTCCTTGGATTTACTGAGGGCATTTGTAAGCAACTCAGATTCATTAATCCTCTGTAATAAGACCTGAGAACTATCCATGATATCCGTAACATCTTCAATACAGATAATAATGCTTTTATCTGTTTCTTCTAACTCATTAGTGCCAATGATATAAAAATCAAAATAAAGGTGCTTATTCGCATTATGGGAAGAACGGCAAATCCCCTTGATTTCAAAGCTAGTTACTTGATTGAGCCAAATGTTGCGAAATATCTCTTCTAAGCCAATTGTTTCTGGAAATACATGGCGAATGTCTTTCGATAATAGAGATTCATAGGGAAATTCAGAAAATCTCTCCGCACCATAGGATGTGTCCGTAATTACAAACTCTCGATCAATCATTACAAAGGATCTCTCTGAAGCAGTAAGTAGTTTTTTGAGGATTTTTGACTGTTTCATAGCAGTGTAACGATGGGACAGAGAATCAATCTTATGGTTCTTTTAGAGAGCTTTTGTTAATATTTTTGAATGTATCGAATGGTAAATAGTGCCTCTATTCTAACATTAGGATTTGGTGTGCTAGAGTTTGAAATATTTCATCAACTCCTTCCCCTGTCTTTGCAGATGTTACATATACAGAGATTTTAAGCTTAGCGAATTCCATCAGAAGAGATTGAAATAGAGTATCCCTTTCGTGGGCTGTGATTAAATCGACTTTATTTAGAGCAATGATCACTTGAGAGCGAGGATTAATCGACCGAAAAAGTTGGACATGAGCTTCCAGATTTTGCATACTTGTTTGTCTAGTGACATCACCAACAATTAATGCGCCTTTAGCTCCTTGTAGATAGCTAGGAGTGATTCCCTTAAAGCGTGTACTTCCTTCAATATCCCAAATAATTAGCTGGAGTTGCTTTAATTCTTCTGAAGAAGTATTTGTGGTATTGACAACTGAATCTGAAATAGATACTAGTTTACGCGAAATTTTCACGCCAACGGTTGATAGATATTTATCACTAAATTGACGATCTACAAATTGACGGATGAGGCTAGTTTTGCCAACCCCAAAATCGCCAACAAGACACATTTTTTGAGAAATTACTTTGGGAGAAGAATGCATTTAATTAGATAATCTCGGACATTTATTTTAGCGTAGGTTCAAACTCTACCCATCTTGCTATTTGGTCAGAAGGTTGCTGAATAGATGGCTCTATTATCCCAGAAATATGCAACCGATTTGCATTGATTCCCTTCTCTGTGAGAGCATCGCGTAATGCTTGGGTGCGTTTGACCCCTAATTGGTAATTGATACTGCGATCGCCAATATTGTCACTCTTCGCAGAAATTTTGAGGTTATAGTCGGGATATAGGTCTAAAAAAGCTTTTACTTCTACTAATTTTTCTAGTTCCGTTGGCTGGAGAGTGGTCACTCCAAAGGGGAAATAAATCCGAGTTGATAGCTTTGGTATCAGGATAGTTGCGGTATTAGTGACGGTTGTAATTCCAGAAATTTTGCTATAGGTCTGGGTGATTTTGGGCATGAGTCGGGGCTGCTCAACTTGTCCTGTAATCGTCAATTGCCCGTCTTTGAATTGAGTGGCGATCTTCACACCTTGGGTATAGTTCAGTACTTTGGTGAGGCGTTCCACCTCAGCCGCAACGAGGATTGGGTCTGGAGGTACATTCACGGCATAGATACTGTTATTGATATTGGAGATCGCTATTTCTGCTTTGGTGGCTTCATTGGCAACTTGGAGGGCGCGATCGCGTAAATTTTGATTAGGTAATTTTCCTGATAACTTGAGATGATTGCCATTGGCGTTCACATTGAGACGATAGACCGCTAATTCAGGCGTATTGGCAAAGGCTTCTAAGACTTTGGCTTCGATTTGGCGATCGCGTTGAGATTGATGCTGATAAATGCCAATGGGGACAAAAATGAGCGCCATTAACGCTAAACCCAGAAAGATCAGAGCTTTGGATGATTTTTTTTGAGGTTTCTCCGCTTGTACTTCCATCAATGACTTGAGTTCAAGATGGACTTTGAAAGGGACAGTACTAGCATCTCCGTCAAACTGTTTCAGCTTTTCCCCATAGACTTGGACAATTTGACCAAACACATCGCGAATTTTCGTGACAAATTCTAGATCAGGCTCACCACGAATGATAACTGCGAGATAGCAATAGCCAGCTACTTCTAATAAAATTTTTGAGCCACTGTAGTTAATTGTATCAATTTCAGCCTTGTCCTCAGATGAGCGTGACATACATTCACTAGCAAAGCTGCGAATGGCGGTCAGCATCCCTGCCAACATATCCGAATCAATCGGTGCAATCAGTGCATTCAAGTCACTTTGCTGAATGTCAACCATCACTAGTCCCGAAAGGTTGTGAATCAGAAATATCGCTTGTACCTCAAAGGGAACTGATTCTTTGAGAATGAGTTCTGCTTCGGAAACACCCTGTATCGTTGCTCGAATTTTGCGGCGCAATCCTTCCACGCTAAAGGTTTGCTCAACCTTTTCATTAATTGTCCGAATCGCTTCAGCAAAATATTTCGCGATCGTGTTGCCGATTACAGGATAAAGGGCATCTACCATGGAGTCCCGTTCGAGGGCAATTTGACGCTTAATCGCTGATCCCATTTCTGGTGCTAGAGCATCGATAATCGCATCTCGATCTAAGCGAATTTGTTCACGAATTGCTGCCCCCATCTCTGGAGCGATCGCTTTGGCAATCCCTTCAGGACTACTTTGAATATGCTCACTAATTGCACTGGGCAGAATATCGGAAATGGCATGACCCATGGCGACCCGATCAAGTTGCGATCGCTCAAAAATCACTTCCGCAATAATGGGCATAATCGCTTGACACATTGACTCGCGTGATTCCGTCACTTTGAGACTTAGGATATCGGCAATTACTGGCAATAAAAGCTGTACTAGTTCATCGGGTTCGTTAATTCGGTGTTCTAATTGAGTAATCCGCGCTCTCACCTGAGCAATTTCTGTAGGGATATTGTCTTGCTCATTCCCAAGTTCCGTTAGCTTTGAGCCAAGACTATTGAGCCCACGCGATGCATTTTGAATGAGGCTTTCTAAGCCCTCAATCTTATTCATAATTTCAGGATTATTGACCTGACTTTCGACAATTCCCAGCTTTTGTTCGACAGAAATTTTGAAACTTCTTAGATCTTCGATTTCTGGCACAACGAGAATATCTTGCAAAAGATGCAGGGCTTGATCATCTGCTAAGACATCTCCTGAATTGCTGTAGGCAGATTCGCTTGGTAATACTTTGGGTAATTCCCTTGTACTTTTGGGATAGACATCTTGATTACTAACTGCTAGTTGTGACTGTTCTAGCTGTACTTGGGCAGGAGCTAAAGGTTCATCAAGTATATTTAGAATTTCTCCACCTAGTAGCAAATCTTGAAGACGGTTGACAGTTTCTTTTTCTTTGGTTTGTCCTAGGGATGCATAATCTGGATTGTTAGGAGTGCTGGGATTACTTGAGCGGATAGCAATTTCTGGAGTTTGAGGCTGTTGATAGCTCCCTGAACTATTGTGACCATTAGTTTCAGGGACTTCACGAATAGCCTCCAGATCTTTTAAAAAAGGTAATTCATCTAAAAGGCTAGGAAATGGATAAACCGCAGGCGATTGCTTGCTCTCATATTCATTTAGAGATTCCTGTTCAGATAGGGTATCTAATAGTTTTGCTCTAGATTTTGGCTCTTCAATTGGAACTATAGGACTAGAGGGTGGGCTTGATTTAACAACTCTATTGTCATCATCAGGCAGGATTGGATCTTGATTAGTAGAACTTTGAGACTTGTCAGATTCAATAATATTAAGTTCGGAGAGCAGAAGGAAAAATTTCTCAACATCGCTGAGAGCATTATCGTTGAAATTTCCATTTCTCTCCGACATACTATTGGGGATAACAACGGTAATTTGTAATTATAAATAGCAATAATAGGGTAGGCTCAAGGCACTACCCCCCTACAGAGTTAATAACTCTCGAATTAGCTAAAATTTAAAGCTTAGAAGATGTAGACTTGGTGCGAGAGGCTTTAGTAGCTGTGCTGCTTGCAGTTGTTTCAGCACTTAGTGAAGATGGGCGTTCGCTTTTAGGTTCGATATTGACTTGCTCATACTTTTCGTCAACCCTTTCTTCGGCTGCCTCACGCAAAGCAGGTACAAATTCTGAGCCTTTGAGTCTCATCCCTAACTCAAATAGCAACTCTGCCAAATCATCTTTGGACAGCTTATCTTCACGGAGAATTGAGAAATGACGATCTAGCTCTTCTAAAACTAGCGATCGCAATTCACGGGTATCATTTTGCAGACTATCTCTAGTTTGAGCGAGTTCATCACGCAAAGCGATTCTTTGAGCCTCAACGGTTTCATCAAGGTTTTCAATGTTGCTTGTAAACTTGCGGTTTAGGCGATCAAACTGTTGACGGAGGTCAGCGGCTTCTTCTTGGGCTGATGAGCTAATGGTTTTTAAGCGTTTGTCAATTGACTCAACGGCAGTTCTTAATTCAGTAGCTAATGTTAGTTTTAGATCATTCAGGCGATCGCGGACATCCTGTTGAATTGCCGAAATATCGGATTCTGCCTTATCTAACCGACTGGTATATTCGCGCAAATGTGCGCCGAAAATGATATCGCGAATTTGATCAATATTGCCTAAGCGTTCGCGGATTTCATCTCTGGTGATTTCACCCATTGGATTACCTCTAGGAATGTTTGTAACGGATATATAGTGCGGAGGTACAGATAGGTATTTCCCCGCCAAAGGCGGGGAAATACCCCCCTTACTTCACTAGACTGGAAAACGCTATAAATTTTTAGCCAAGTTTTAGCCAAAATTTTAGCTTTTGGACTGTGAATATTCTGGCGATCGCCAATACAAAATAACCATAGCAAAGTCTTGTCATTTTTGTTGTATAGCTAAACCCAGAAAAGAAAGGCACAGGAACAAGTATTGTCATCTACTTTTAAGCTGGAATTGGGTAATATAAACACAGCAATGCTAGTTAGCAAGGCTCCTATTAGCAAAATATGTCTGCGATCGCCCAATTACCTCCCAAAAAACTACGCTGGCAGAGAATTAAAAGCTCCTCTCTTGCCCGCCAACGGGAAGTATTTTTAGCTGCCTTTACATTCCTGTTTTTTATATGGTGGGATAAATTTTGGCAAATCGACACATCGCGTACCCGCAGCAAACGCGCCGAATGGCTAGTACGCAATATGCTCGAGCTTGGTCCAACCTTTATCAAAATCGGTCAGTCCCTATCCACCCGTGTGGATATATTGCCTCCCGAATATATTAGTAATTTGTCACAGCTACAGGACAAAGTCCCTGCTTTTAGTGCCAAAGAAGCAAGAGACATCATTGAACTCGAACTTGGCAAGTCTCTTTATACGATCTATCGTGATTTTGATGAAGTGCCTCTAGCGGCGGCGAGTCTGGGTCAAGTCCATCGTGCGACTCTACATACTGGGGAAGATGTGGTGGTCAAGGTTCAACGCCCTGGGTTAAAAAGACTATTCGATCTTGATTTACTTGCTGTTGGTAAGTTGCTTAAGGTTTTTCGGCAATATTTGCCTTGGGCTCGCAAATATAACTTAGAGGGGATTTATAACGAATTTTTCACTATTCTTTATCAAGAAATCGACTATGCGATCGAGGGGAGCAATGCCGATCGCTTTCGCAAAAATTTTGAAGGCTATCCAAGAATTGTTATTCCTAAAGTTTATTGGGAATATTCGACTTCGATGGTTTTGACCTTGGAATATGTTCCTGGAATTAAGGTGGACGATCGCCAAGCTCTCGAAGCCTGTGGCTTAAATCCCAAGGAAATTAACCAGTTGGGGATCTGCTGCTATCTCAAGCAATTGCTCCAAGATGGCTTCTTTCACGCCGATCCCCATCCGGGGAATTTAGCTGTTAGCCCTAGTGGTAGTTTGATTTTCTATGATTATGGGATGATGGCGGAAGTCAAAACCATGGCAAAGGATCAGATGGTCAAAACCTTCTTTGCCGTATTGCGAAAAGATACGAATGAAGTGGTTGATACCTTGATGAGTATGGGCTTTATCGAGCCGATCGCCGATATGAGTCCTGTGAAACGGATGTTAAAGTTCGTTTTGGATCGCTTTACGGAAAGACCTGTCAATATTTACGAATTTGAGCAAATCAAAAGTGAAGTGGTTGCCATTTTTGAGAAGCAGCCCTTCCGATTGCCGCCACAGATGACTTATCTTCTCAAATCCCTGACGACATTGGATGGCATCGCGAGGATTCTCGACCCAGAATATAATTTTTCCACGGCGGCTCAGCCCTTTGTCAAAAGTATTGTGTTGACTAGAGGTCGGGGTAATACTTTAGGAGCATTAGCTCAACAAGCCAAAGATTTTCTGGTTTATCAGTTGAATAAACCGAGTCGGATGGAAATCCTGCTAGAGCGTTTGGAAGAAAGAATTGAACGTGGCGAATTGATGATTCAAGTCAAGTCTTCGGAAAGCGATCGCACACTCAAGCGGATTAATATTGCGGTTAAAGCTCTCATTTATGCTTGTTTAACAGGATTTTTATTGCTCGCGGGAGCTGTGCTTTTGGTCGGTACAAATGGTACTTATGCGAGTTGGGCGATCGTCACTTTTGTGGGTGCAGGTTTTACTGGCTTATCACTGATTCGTGCCCTAATTCAGCTCTCGATTCGTGAGAAGATTGATAATCTTGCTGAGCAATAGTTTTGAGAGAATGTACCCCTTAGGGACTTGCTATTAATTAAAGTACCTGTGGCTTCGACTCCGCTCAGCCAACGTTAGCTGAGCGAAGTCGAAGCTAAATAACTTTGGTGGGACATTTTTTATCCGCAAGAGCCTTAGGTATGTCTTCTCTCAAAACTTTAGGACTACGATATTTATGACCATTGAACCTGAACAATTATTAGATCTGGCGCACAAATTGGGCTGTGAAGCAGCAGAGGTCTATGCATCTCGCTCAGTTTCCCGTCCCGTATTTTTTGAAGCTAATCGACTCAAGCAACTGGAAAGCATTGACTCAGAAGGCGTAGGACTAAGAATCTGGAAAGATCGGCGCGTCGGTTTAGTCACTGCCTATGGTGAGGTAGAACCTAAGGACTTGGTGGAACAGGCGATCGCGCTCAGTGCATTGAATGAACCTGAAGAAATTTTGTTGCGTAACTCTACAATTGCTGACTATCCGCAAATTTATGGTCAAGAAGTTAGTGTTGAGCAAATGATCGATTGGGGGAAAACAGCGATCACGGAAGTCCTAGCTCATTACCCCGAAGCAATTTGTGGTGCTGATTGGGAATGTAGCGAAGAGTCGGTAAGCATTATCAATAGTAAAGGGCTGGACTGTGGCTATACAGATATCACTGTGGATGGCTCTTTGAATGTGGAATTGACGCGAGGCGATGACTTTCTCAATGTTTGGTATGCTCAATCGGAACGTGGCAACTTAAATCCTCAGGTGATCGCTCAAAAAGTACTGCAATCCCTTCACTGGGCTAAGAAAAATGCCAAAGCCCCATCAGGTAAAGTCCCCGTGATTTTTACAGGCAAGGCAGCAGATTTGTTATGGGGCGTAGTAGCGATCGCGATGAGTGGCAGACAAGTTCAACAAAAGGCAACACCTTGGCTCGAAAAAGTAGGACAGCCCGTAATTTCCCCTATTTTCACCGTCAGTCAACATCCGAATTTTGGCGTTTATAGTGCTCCCTTTGATGATGAAGGTACGCCCACTAAGGAAATAACTTGGATTGATCGGGGCATCTTGCAAGGATTCTATGGCGATATGCGTACTTGTAAAGAGTTAGGAATTGCCGCAACGGGTAACGGATTTCGTGGTGATTTAGGCAATTATCCTAGTCCGGGTTTATGCAATTTGGAGATCGCTGCTAGTGAAACGATACAAGGCGATGTTTTAGAACTTGCGGCTACTTTAAAAGATGGATTAATTGTCGATCAGGTTCTCGGTGATGATACAGATTTATCAGGAGATTTCTCAATCAATGTCGATTTGGGCTATCGCGTCAAAAATGGCAAAATCATCGGGCGCGTCAAGGACACAATGCTAACAGGAAAAGTCTATACGGTACTAAATCAAGTGACGGCAGTAGCAAGCGATCGGCATTGGCATGGTTCGCTATATGTTCCCGCCATGCTTGTTGAGGGTATATCTATTACTAGTCGGGATTCCTAAGTAGCTATGCAAATTAAAACCCCCAAACCTGTAGCGCACGCTGCGCGTGCGCTACAGGTTTGGGGGTTTTAATTTAATTGTGTCTATCTACTTAACTACTTAACTACTTAACATGATGTAGCTATACTGCTTTATTGTTTTTATCAAATATAACTAAAACTGTTTTTACAATTAGCTGAAGATCGTACCAAATACTCCAATTTTTACGGTATTCGATGTCATAGTTCACTACTTCTGCAAAACTCCTTACACTAGAACGCCCATTTACTTGCCATACACCTGTAATCCCTGGTCTGACATCAAGGCGGTTCCATTCAGTGTAGCGCTCATCCTGATATTCAACCTCTAGTTCGTAGGAGTTAATCTCATTAAAGGTAGGTGGACGAGTACCAACTAAGCTCATATCACCAATTAGTACATTCCAAAATTGGGGAAATTCATCAAGACTAGTCTTTCGTAAGAATTTACCAATCCTAGTTACACGAGGATCATCGGCATTCTTGAAAAATTTGTCATTAGCACTATTCGATTGTTCACTTCCTTGGGCATTAGCAGTACTAGCACTCACTTGATTTTCTACTTTCATCTTTAGCTGTTCAGCATTTTGTACCATTGAGCGGAATTTCCAAATCTTGAATGGTCGACTGAGTAGTCCACAACGGACTTGCCCAAATAACACATTACCCTTACTTTCCATGAGAATTGCGATCGCGATCGGTGCAAATAGAATAGCTGTAAAGCTTAGCCCGATCAGTGCTCCGATGATATCAATTAATCTCTTTAAAGGGTCTCTTACAGAGGGATGGACAGGAACACCAGGATCAATATCCACCGAAGGGAAGCAGAATTTTAATATCGGATAAAAAATTCTTAGGACAGGGATTTTCTTGAGTAATCTCTGTGTGCGGAATAGGAATAAACCAAATGGTGTAATATTACTGACTCGATTTTCCTGAATTAAATGTGAAAACCGAAATGTATTGGTGTTTGGCTCAATTATAAATAAATTGCTGAGGGAAGACAGTGATATCAAAGAGCTTACCGCTTCACTAACACTCCAAAGTACTAACTCAGTCTTGTTTAATTTAGCGAATCTCAGACAATTAGTTAATGCACCTAATCCTGCTCCATCCATAAAAGTGGTATGGCTCATATCAATGATAATTTTTTTGTAAAACTCATCAGGATTACAAATAGTTTGAAAATCACTCAGGAATTCTCTAGCAGTAGAAAATTCTAATCTTTCAGGACTGTAGATAAAAGCAACCTCATCAAAGGTCACAATTAATGCTTGTTTGTAATCCCTGAGACTAGTAGAGTCTTGACTAATATCATGGACAGGAATGTAAACAGATTTCGGATGAAGATTCGCAATCTCTCTACTTCTAACTACAAGTAAATCTAATACATTTAACTTCATTAATAGCCAAGCAGGTAAACCTAAAGTATGAAGGCGCGTCTTAGATTCAACATAAACTATCTTGCTATGACAAATCCATTTCGCAACTAACAAATAGGGAATGGCAAAACCTGAACCTGTGCAAAAAACTAAATCTGGCTTCTGTTTTGGTACAACCTTTATCGCCAATAGTAGGTTGCGAAACATGTTTGGCAAGTTATCCTTGACAGGTATATATCCCCAATAGCGGTGATCATCTTCTATCTGTTTTTCCGTGATCGCAGTACGGATAGAGATCCAACAGCGATCACTAAATTTTTGCCAAAATGGCTTCATGCTTTGCATATAACGGAAGTAACCACCTGAAGAGCTAATTAACATTAACTTCTGAGATGGATATCTTGCTTTTAGGTATTCACACAAATCAGTTTCATCAACTTGCGGAGTTATATCTGAAGTTTGCTGTAATTTTAGAAATTTCACAAGATCTCCTGGGGATCTTGCGATCGCTACTCCTCGACGTTCAAAATCCTCTGCAACCTCCATTTGACGATTGTCTATATGTTCACGAAATCTCTGTAATCGCGGAACTAGAACATAGGGATTTTCTTGATCCTCCAGTAGTTCAGCAATACTTTCATCACAATGACTAACAATTAAACTTGCTCTGTCAACAAAGCTCAAGAATTCTTGCTCAGACAGAAACCGATAAGCTCTTGCTCCATCGGGTAAATAATTAGAAGAGCCATATTGTACTACTATTTCTTCATTATTAACTAGTTGGTACTTTATCAGTATGTCTATCCATTGCATTAAAGCATTAAACTGATATTGTTCTGTGCCAACTGTGATTAAAAGCATATCTCAAACCTTATTACGTCTCAAACAAGCAAATGGCAATCCCTAATAAAATCTCCTCTATAAACCTAATAATAATGTTTAAAAACCAAATAAATTCATTGCTTTAAGAGCAAGTTATACGTTAATCGTATTTATTTTAGTTTTATACATAATGATGAGGATTAAAGGGATTATCAGTTTATAAAAAGCTTACATTTTGATTAAAGCTTTTACAAGCATCTATTAAATTACCACTCATTTTTAGTCAGTAGAATGATTCCCAAAGATTACAATTCTCTTTGTAGAGATTTACGATCTTCTAGGGATTGGGTTGGGGATTGGAAGCGACGTATTCTTATAGCAGTTTTCATTTTGCCATAGACCAAAATGAAAACTAAAAACTCTTACTAGGATTGATTTTTAGTTTGCAAATGAGTATTCACTTAATTTGGAAACTGCTATCGTAAATTATTATAGATTGCTAGATGCGAACTATTACAATAGCAAGTGAAATGATTTTCAAGATATTAAAATATATGCCAAAGGCTATTTGGAATGGTGCTGTCCTTGCGGAGAGCGATCGCTGTGAAGTTGTGGAGGGAAATCAGTACTTCCCTGCGGATTCTCTGAATATGGAATATTTTAAGCCTAGCAATACCCATACAACTTGTGGTTGGAAGGGTGTAGCAAGCTACTACAACATCGAAGTTAATGGTGAAACCAACAAGGATGCTGCGTGGTATTATCCTGAACCAAAGGATGCGGCTAAACAGATTAAAGGACATATAGCTTTTTGGCGAGGTGTAAAAGTTCAGGCATAAGCAGCATAAGAGCAAACTACACTTAATGTAGTTTGCTCTTATACGTTAATGGCTTTGATATGGGCTTGACGGGAAATAGGGGAATTAACTCGATGCAAGGCACTGCGTGGTAATACTCGTAAAACTTCTTCACTGGTGGTAATTCCAGCATTGAGTTTATCGATCGCTGCCTTTCGGAAAGAATTAAAATCAATTTCATTAAGATAACGATTCATTTGGGTAATTGTGCCTTCATAAATCATGTGGCGAAAGGCATCATCAATATCGATGAGTTCCACAACTGCTTCCCGCCCAATGTAACCTGTGAAAAAGCATTTTTTACAGCCCTTGCCTTTACGCCACTGTGTGGGATTAAGATCTTCGCGTTCCAGCCTTAGGGCTTGTAATTCCGAGGTTTGTGGATGATGGGTAACTGAGCAATAGGGACAGTTTTTACGGACAAGACGTTGAGCGACTACACCTAATAGAGCATCACTAATTAATCCAGGATCAGGTCCTAAATCCTTAAGGCGGGGGATCGCACTAGCCGCATCATTAGTGTGCATGGTTGAGAGAACTAAGTGACCTGTTAGAGCTGCACGGACAACGGTTTCCGCCGTTTCAGGATCGCGGACTTCCCCGACCATGACAATATCGGGATCTTGTCTGAGGATGGCGCGTAGTCCTGCGGCAAAAGTCATGCCTGCGGGTTCACAAACCTGTGTTTGCGTAATATTCGGCAAAACATATTCAACGGGATCTTCCACGGTGATCACATTGACATGTTCTTGGGCGATCGCTTGCAAGCTGGTATACAGAGTACTGGTTTTGCCCGATCCCGTTGGTCCCGTCATGATGATTAGTCCTTGAGGTTGCCGTAACCAACTGTCATAAATTTTCAGAGTGTGATCGCTAAAGCCCAAAGATTCCAAATGATTAGAAAAAGGATTATCGCGAGGCAATAGCCGAATTACCGCTTTTTCTCCACAGACGCAGGGCAAGGTACTCACCCGCATATCGAGATTGAGATTGAGGTTTTCATCGCTGGTATATTCTTTGCCAATGCGTCCATCTTGGGGGCGGCGACTATCGGCAATATCCATATTGGACATTACCTTGAGGGCAACAATAATTTTGCGACTAATTTCGAGTGGCAAGGTTTTGATATCGCGCAAAATGCCATCAATGCGATAGCGTACCCGTAAGCCAGTGGGGGTTGGCTCTAGATGAATGTCACTGGCGCGATGTTGTAAGGCGATCGAAATTAGGGCATTAATGCGTCGCGTCTGATCGACCGCTTGGGATAGGTACAAATCGGTGACTTCACCAATATCAACTTGCTCGGTTTCACCTGTGAGGGGATTGATCGGTTGTGCTGAGTGAATCTGATTAGGATTAGGAATATTTTGGCGACGAAACCATGTGCGATAACTGTCGGCTGAAATCCTGAGGACTTTAATTTCCGTTAACGTGCGATCGCTAATTAGCTTGATCTGTTCGTGACTGATATTGTTGGGGCTACCGATATAAAAACAATTGCGCCATAGCAATAATGGGATTACAGGCGGCAAAATGCTGCGATCTTCAAATTCGCGAAAAAATCGATGATTTAAATCTTTATCTAACCAATCTAGATGTACGTTGCCGTGAATATCAATTAGAAATTGCAAAGCCTCTTCACAGGAGGCAATGTTGCCATGACGCAACCTTTTCCAAACTGATTCCCCTACGGATTGCCCCACTTGCCCTATTATCTGACTCATTCCCGTTAGCCCATCGTAGAACTTGCCAATATACTATCAGCAAATCAAAGCAGTGCTTTACCACTCCTCTAAATTGCAAAAGGACAAAGCACTGCCTTGTCCTTTGAAACTTGCTATAAAGTACCTGTGGCTTCGGCTCCGCTCAGCCAAGGTTAGCTTCGGCTCCGCTCAGCTAACCTTGGTGGGACATTTTTTATCCGTAAGAGCCTTTGCAATTCACTTCATCTCGTTATATTTTTTGTTGAACTGTTTCTTAGCCTGTTCATAAACCTCAAGTGTAATCTGCTGAAAGTTGTTATCTTGAGCGTATTTTTCAATCTTTTTAAAAGCAAAAGGTCTCACAAAAAATGGGATATCCTTGAGTTTCGCTTCAGCTTCGGCAGTCCATGTAATCTTTTCACTCATTGATTTTTACTTATATTTCAGTTAGATTTTTTGGCGGAGTACTTAATACTTTACAAATTTTAAAGCGTTGTCTGGCTTAATGTAGTGTCTTCCCGCCTTCGGCGGGAAGACACTACATTAAGCTTCGACCTCATGCCAAGTTTCTAAAAGTTCTAACGCTTCATTACACCAATCAATCCAGCCTTGCTCAAAGTTAATGCCTCGGCGCAAGGTCAAATAGGCGAAACGATATTCCCTCTGACAGTCTTGGGGTGAGCTAAAAAAATTACGCTCGATCGCTTGATAAATTTCCAATTGTTGTTGATGCAGTTGGCGATGATCTTTGATTTTTTGGATGGTTGCTTCTTCAGGAATTAAATAACCTGCATAGATCTTAAGCAAAAACTCATCTTTGCTCGGTGCAATATCGCTAGCTTGGAGAAGCCATGTTTTCAAGTGGGACAAGCCTAAACTTGTTACCGAAAAAACTTTTTTATCGGGTCTGCCCTCTTGGGCGATCGCTTCGGCTGCAATCCAGCCTTGTTGTTCTAGTTTGGTTAGCTCTCGGTAAATCTGTTGGTGGGTAGCTTGCCAAAAAAATCCTACCGAGCCATCAAATTGTTTAGCGAGGTCATAACCACTTTTTGGTTCTTGAATTAGTGAGACTAACAGAGCGTAAGCAAGAGACATACTTTTGTAACTATCAAGAAGATTTTGAGTAAGTAGCTAGACCTGCGCCGCAGGTCTAGCTACTTAGTAATTTTTTCTTGGTTTTATGTAATTAGGGTTGACATATGCACTTAGTTGAGTATACATTGTTTCGTATATTCAACTAAGTGCATATTAACTTGTTTGAATAGAGCCTAGCTTTTATCCAAACAACTCATCACTTTACAGGAGACTAAAATCATGAACGCTTCTCAGGACGGACTTCACGTTATTTTTGGTACAGGGGCATTGGGCATGGCGATCTCCAAACAACTGCTTGCCCAAGGTAAAAGGGTGCGAATGGTTAACCGTAGCAATCGGGTCAAGCTGCCTCAAGAAGTGGAATTGATGGTGGGCAATGCCGCTGATCCACATTTCTCTGAAACTGTTTGCCAAGACGCATCGGTGATCTATCACTGTGCAGGGACAAAGTACAACTTCAAAATTTGGCAACAGGAGTTTCCTCCTTTGCAACAGGGCATTCTCGCAGGGGCGATCGCTAGTGGTGCGAAGTTAATCTATGGCGATAGTCTTTATGGCTATGGCAAAGTCAATGCACCTATGCGGGAAGATATGCCCTATGCCGCGCAAACCAACAAAGGCAAAATGCGAGCAGCCCTTGCTGAAACCGTCATGGATGCCCATCGCGCAGGCAAAGCACAAGTAGCGATCGCAAGAAGCTCTGATTTTTATGGTGAAGGTGTTCTTGGTTCCGTATTTGGCGATCGCGTATTTATTCCTGCCATTCAAGGCAAGACTGCGGAGGCGATCGGTAACTTAGATTTGCCCCACAGCTATACCTACATCGGTGATTTTGCCAAGGCGATGATTATTCTGGGTGAACGGGAAGAAGCGATCGGGCAAGTCTGGCATGTTCCCAATGCGCCCACCATCACCACAAGAGCAATGCTGAATATTCTCTTTGAGGAATTAGGATTACCCGCCAAGATGAACGGCATGGGCAAAATGATGCTGCGGATTGGTGGAGTCTTCATTCCTGAAGCCGCCGAAACCATCGAAATGTTCTATCAATTTGAGAATCCATTTATCGTGGATAGCTCGAAATTTGTCAAAGCCTTTGGTGATATTGCTACTCCCCATCGCGAAGCCATTCGCAATACAATTGCATGGTATCAGCAATATTTACAAACACAAGCAGAACTAGAGCAAGTAAAAAGCGAAGTTCGCAAGTCTGTCCAGAAAGTTGCTGCAACCTAGAGCAAATTCCAGTCAATTCTCCTCACAAATCTATGACTATCATCGATCCTAGCCAAGTTCCTAGTCGCACAGGTTCTAACTATCCAGATTGTTTTAAGCCAGTAGTAGCGGGGCGCGAAAAGAAACGCCTCGGCGATGCCGCAGGAATCAAAAACTTCGGAGTGAACTTGACCACCCTTGCACCACAATCTCGTTCTGCACTCCGCCATTGGCATACCAAACAAGATGAATTTATCTATGTCCTATCGGGAGAATTGACCCTGATTACCGATGCAGGCGAATCGATTTTAAAGTCAGGGCAAGCGGCGGGATTCCCTGCGGGTGAGGCGAATGGGCATTGTCTCTATAACCATACTAACGAGATTGCAACCTATCTAGAAATCGGCGATCGCACTCCCAATGACGCGGGAAATTATCCCGATGACGATCTTGTTGCTATTGCGACTGAACAAGGCTGGCAATTTACCCATAAAGATGGAACTCCCTATTCTTCTTAGAATCTATTAAACAAGAGAAAACTATGACTACAACTATTGATAAACAAGCAACACAAGCATCTTGGGCAAAGGCGATCGCTAAGCCAGCGACCGAGTTTCCCCTTACTCAACTCTCAATTGTTTCTGGCAAAATCCCTGCCAATCTTAAAGGTTCTCTCTATCGTAATGGACCTGCCCGACTAGAACGTGGCGGAATGCAAGTAGGACATTGGTTTGATGGTGATGGCGCAATTCTGGCGGTACATTTTGCAGAAGGTCAAGCCCGTGCAACCTATCGCTATGTGCAAACGGAAGGATATCTCGAAGAAGAAAAAGCTAACAAGCTGATTTATGGTAATTATGGAATGACGGCTACAGGCTCATGGTGGCAGCGTTTCGGGAAAACCTCAAAGAATGTGGCAAATATTTCTGTTCTCGCTTTGCCTGATAAACTCCTTGCTCTATGGGAAGGTGGCTTACCCCATGCGCTCGATTTAGAAACTTTAGAAACCTATGGCTTAGAAAATCTGGAAGGACTAGATCATAAGCGCTCCTATTCAGCACACCCTAAGCGAGATCCCCAGACTGGCGAGATCTTTAACTTTGGCGTTTCCTACGGTAAGAACGCAACTTTAAATCTTTATCGCAGCGATCGCAATGGTAAGTTAATCAAAAAGAATCAAGCGAATTTGCAAGGTCTGCCAATGATTCATGACTTTGTATTAGCAGGTGATTACCTAATTTTCTGTGTACCACCATTGCGGATGAATCCCTTTCCTATCTTGCTGAATCTCCAAAGTTATAGCGATTCTCTAGCATGGAAGCCTCAGGAGGGTACAGAAATCTTGGTATTTGATCGCCATAATCTCGAACTGGTTAGCCGCAATATCGCCGAGCCTTGGTTTCAGTGGCATTTTGGTAATGGCTACAGCGATCGCGATGGCAATCTAGTATTTGATCTCATCCGTTATTCTGACTTTGCCACCAATCAATTTTTGAAGGAAGTTGCTACGGGTAAAATTAAAACTCCAGCCAAGGGAACTCTCTGGCAAATACGCCTCAATCCCCAAACGGGTGAATTTCTCGAAACTTCACAAGTACTAGATCGCGGTTCTGAATTCCCCATTGTTGCCTCTGCCCAAGTTGGTGAAAATTCTCGCTATACTTATCTGTCTGTGCATCGTTCTGAAGATCAGCAAACAGAATTATTTGATGCGATCGCTCGTTATGATTACCAAACTAATACTGTAACTGAAGCTGATCTAGGTACAAATCGCTATCCAATGGAGCCATTGTTTGCCCCTGATCCCACCAATCCTAACAAAGGTTATATCATTACCGTCGTCTTTGATGGTGATCGCGAATGTTCCGAGGTATGGATTTTTGATAGCGATCGCTTAGATGCTGAACCAGTCTGTCGTCTTGCCCTACCAAGCGTTGTGCCAATGGGATTTCACGGCACTTGGCGATCGTAAAATAAAGGGAATATTCATATTGGTTCGTATACCTTACCCGATGATTTAGAAGATTTAATTAGCATTTTGGTAGGAATTCTAGAATGAGCAAGGGGCTTAAACCCCTTGTTTGTCTTACGGCAAGGGATCTTTGAAAGAGCTGATAAGCAACACTTTCAAAGATCCCTTAGTTCGGTTTTGGGTGCAAAGCGTTGTAACAGTGAAAGCGAACACTATAATTGGTATAAGATCATCCATTAATGTTAGATTAGCTTTCTATTTGAAGATCTGACCAAGTTTTCGATATTACTAAAGATGCCACCAAGGTTACAGGTTAAAACTGAAGATTGCTCACCTTTAGGACTATATGTTCTCCAATATTTAGAAGAACAAGACATTAGCATGAACCATCTCGCAGAATTGGCTGGTGTACCCCAACCAAGGCTTCGTGGTGCTTGTTTTAAAGGAACATGCCCCACACCTGAAACCCTAAGAAAGTTGGCAAAAATCATGGGCAAGCACCATTTAGAGCTGTATACCTTGGCATATCAGGGCAGGATTGAACAGGTTCCTGAAGATGTTGATGATAATTTGTTAGATATCTTAATTAGGCAAATGCTAGAAACTGCTCGTGAGTTAAATTTAGCTATGCCCAAAATTCAACCATCAAAAGCAAAAATCCGTAAGGCTTTAATAGAATTGGGGTTTAGGGAAAAGCGCGAAGAGATATCTTAAATCTTGACGATGCAAGGCAAAGTAAAGATTAAGCAATAAAGATTTAAAGATTTAAGGTTGATCTTTTCCGATCGCTGCCGCTAATTTCTGGAACCGACGTGGATCTCCCTCCTCTAAGTTCTCTGCTCTCTCTTGACTCTTAATTTCATAGAGTTTGTTGAGAATATCCTGCCAATCATCAGGAGTTAAAGGAGATTTCTTAGCTTCAGATTCTTCTAAATTGATAGATGTATGCGCCTCTGGTTGAATATTGTGCTGAATATTTTTTAAGGCAAGCCATACACGAGCACGCACTGCCAAGGTTTGTTCCTTATTCGCCATTTGCTCAAGTTGCGATTGAATCTCTGATCGCCAATGCGGATAGGTATCAGCGATCGTCATTGCCAAAGCCTGTAAACCCACAACCGCCGCATAGCGTACTACCCATTCATCATCCTGATGTGCGACAAATAATAATGCTTCCAATGCTTCCTCTTGAGCAATTTCACGAAGTTCATCAGGAAACCAATGCCACTTCATTAAACCCAAACCCTTAACTGCTGCACGACGTACACTAAAAGCAAAGTCCGCAGTTGCCACACCCAGCAAAGTTACCAATCCTCGCGGATCACCAATCCCTGCTAATGCACGAATTGCCCACGATCGCGCTGTGTAGTTATGCATATCCAGCAGTTCCAATAACGCAGGAACTGCTGGATCGCCTAGCAAAATCAGTCCATCCACAGCAGCAACAGCAGCTCCGGGGTTGTTGTAGCTAAGCGCCTCAATTAAAGTAGGAATAGCTCCTTCTAACCGAGCATTCGCTAGATTTTGGACTGCTTCAAGTAGTCGTCTAGAAGAATCTGCTTCTTCTACAGCCTGAATGAGTTGAGAAAGAGACATATATCAGTAAATTAGATGAGGCAAGCAAAGTAAAGGATAGCTTTGTGGTTTCTCTACTTTACAATAAATCATCCATCAGTGCCATGACTCTAACTGCACCTGCGGTTAGATCAGGAGGTGTAGCGAGTGGTATTTGTTTTTCTAATACACCTTTGAGAGAAATTAATTTGAGGCTATTTTCCGCCATTGTGTTGCTAATTGCTTCCGCTGCTCCCAAATAACCGATCGCACCTAAATCAGAAAGAACAGTTCGCCGCAATTGTAAATCATTGTTGCTTAAGGCATTAATGAGAATATTGCCGTACTGAGCTGCGGTTTCAGGATCGGACGAAAGCTGATACATGGCACGCGCCGCCGCATACTTCACTCTAGGAATAGGATGTTCCAAAAATGGCAAGATCTGGGGAATTGTTTCCACTGCTCCCAAGGTTCCTAAAGCTTCGAGAATTGCGTCAAAAGGTTGCTCACTTTCTAAACCCGATACTTCTGATGTTATCGGTGTATTGAGCATTTCCAATAACTTAGGAACACAGGCTATATCACCAAGCATTTCTAGAGATTGAGCCGCAGCCTCTCGTACATAAAAATCCTCACAGTCTAATGAGCGAATTAATGCCGAGACAGCGCTGCGATCACCAAGCTTTCCTAAAGCTCTAGCAGCATTACGTCTCAATGGATACCCACCTGCATCAGTGCGATCGGCTTCATCAGCTAGAGCATTAATTAAAAGAGCGATCGCTCTAGAATCCTTTACTCGAAATCGTCCGAGCCACCATGCCGCATAGATCCGTAATCCTAAATCTTCGCATTGTAAATTAATAAGTGCCTGTTCTAAGGTCAACTGATTATCGTCTGGAAGTTCGGATTCACTCATCGTTTTGTCACTAAGAAATTTTTAAGATTCCATTTTGCTGTGGTCAAAATGGAAATTCACATAAAGCATTTTACAATCAAACAAACCCTCATTTTATAGCCTTTCTCTTTTGGAAAGTATTGTCTTGCAATACTTTCCAACTAAAAAAGACACCCCCTAAGGAGTGCCTTTTTTAATCCGAAGAATCTAATTAAAGATCAAACTAGATCAATGCGTTGATAGCATAATCGAGGTAGGAGTTTGCTTCGGAAGCAGCGTCACCGCTCAAACCGTGGTTAGCCTTGATGTACTTCAAAGCTTCAACATACCAGCTAGGAGACAATTCAAAAGTACGGTTGATTTCAGCCAAGCCACTGATGAGGTAGTCATCAAGAGGACCTGTACCACCAACAACCAACGAATAGGTTACGATGCGGAGGTAGTAGCCGATGTCTCTGGCGCACTTGTCCTTACCAGTTTGGCTAGAAGCATAGTTAGAACCAGGAGTATTGGTGGTGTAAGGGAACTTTTGGTAAACAGCATTAGCTGCACCAGCAACCAAAGAATCAGCCTTTTCGGTCAAAGCCTTAGCAGCAGCTAGACCAGATGCTGCTTGACGGAAACGACCAAAAGCAACTTGCAATTCGCTAGCGCTGAGGAAACGGCCTTGAGAATCAGCTGTAGCTAGAGCTTCGGTTAAAGGGGTTTTTGACATGACTTACAATATCTCCAAATAAATTTTTTAAACAATCAAAAGATGCAAACTAAGCAACTGCTGCTGCTGCTCTGTCGAAATAGCTACCGAGTTCAGCAATCAAGCTGCTGCAATCACCACGGGTAATGCCATTAGGATCGTTAGCGATAGCGATCGCTGCATCCTTCATCTTTTGAACGCCAACTGCAACGGAAGCACCAGGAGTACCAAGAGCCAAGTAGGTTTCTCTCAAACCGTTCAAGCAACGGTCATCCAAGATGCTAGAATCGCCAGCGAATACTGCGTAGGTTACATAGCGCAAGATAATTTCCATGTCGCGCAAGCAAGCAGCCATACGACGGTTGGTGTAAGCATTTCCACCAGGAGCGATCAATGCAGGTTGCTCAGCGAACAAAGCACGAGCAGCACTAGCAACGATTGCAGAAGAGCTACCAGTGATGCGGTTTACAACGTCAATACGCTTGCTGCCATCAGCAACGAGTGCATTCAAAGCATCTAGCTGAGAAGAGGTGAGGTATGCGCCACGTGAATCAGCTTGGGATACTACCTTGGCAAATGCATCTAATGTCATGTTACGTTTATCTCCAAATATGTTTAAGTGTCTTTATAAAGACTGAGATAGGCAGAGCCAATCATTTTTTTCTAAATCTACTCAAGTTCTGAACTTTAATTAATTTTTAATTTAACTAGAAAATCAAAAAAGCCAGAATTAGCTAGAAAAAGTTTTTATTTTTAATTTAAAGAGTTGTTTCTCTCAACCTAACTAGCTCAAAATTTCTTTTTCGCTGGTTTTGTTTAGTTTCGATTTCCAACTTCTATGTTTATACTATGTCGTTGGATCGTTTTATATTACGGATTGTCACAATTTATAACAGCTTGTTTCGAGCGCATAAACTTTAGTATCACAAATCACAATTTCTTTAAAAAGAGGAATAACTAAAATCCTTGGCATGTAAGCTTTTTCAGCTCTTTGTAAGTATTAAGAAGGTTAAATATGAATTTTTTCTTGTTCATCACATAATCCAAATAGGTAGCCAGATTGATGTTTTGCTGTTCACTTGGAACCATAAATACTGAACTTTTGCATAAAAGAAAGGAGACGCATCGCGTCTCCTTTCTTTTTAAATTACTCCTTGCAACTCAGATCCTAGTGGAAATCCTAATGCCTCTCGTTGAGCATAATAAAGCTTTGCTACCTGCCGAGCCAGATTGCGGATGCGTCCGATATAGCGGGTACGCTCGGTTACAGAGATTACTCCTCGCGCATCTAGTAAGTTAAAGGAATGGGAGCATTTCAATACATAGTCAAAGGCGGGCAATACTAGCTCAGATTCTAGTAAATGTCCTGCTTCTTTTTCGTATTGGAGGAATAGCTGGAACAATAGGTCAGAATCTTGAGGTTTACCGCCAAAATTGCCAAAGTTGTAGCCGCTATGCTCGACTTCACCTTGGTGATGTACTTGACCATATTTGATGTCGCCTAATTCTGGGTGCGATCGCCACACAATGTCGTACACCGAGTCCACACCTTGGAGATACATCACCAAGCGCTCTAGTCCATAGGTGATTTCGGCGGACACAGGGCGACAGTCTAGCCCCCCAACCTGTTGGAAATAAGTGAACTGGGTAACTTCCATGCCATCTAGCCAGACTTCCCAACCCACACCCCATGCACCAAGGGTGGGTGATTCCCAGTCATCTTCAACAAATCGGACATCGTGATCGGCGGGATCTATGCCAAGGTATTTCAAACTATTTAAATATTGCTCTAGCACATCATCGGGCGATGGCTTGAGAATTACTTGAAATTGATAATAATGTTGCAAACGGTTAGGATTTTCGCCATAACGCCCATCGGTAGGACGGCGGCATGGTTCGACATAGGCAACGTTCCAAGGCTCAGGACCGATCGCTCTTAGGAAAGTATGCGGACTCATTGTTCCCGCACCCTTTTCAATGTCATAGGGTTGAGCAATCAAACATCCGCGATCGCTCCAATACTTTTGCAACGCCAAAATAACCGACTGAAAATCCATGCTTTACGGGGCAATAACACTCTAATTGTCTTAATCCTACCAGCGATCGCCTTGACATTATTGATAGAGCTATTTGATCCGTGCTTCGCACGGATCAAATAGCTTTATCAAAGTGACCAAGAACTTGTTAACACTTGCTTGGTCGTTGTCAACGCATAAATATCGATCATCCCCGGATATCTGGATGCTCCTCGCGTTTTTAAGCTGGACATGCCCAAGGCGATTTTGACATTGCCATTTTCGCCAACTTTGGCACAACGACTAAAACGGCTATGGGCATTGACAAAAATCGTACTGCTATTAATGCGACTAACAAAGCGATCGCGTTCAGATAAGGAGTCAGTTAGTAACACATCAGCATGACCACTACTATATTGGTTGATCCATGCGATCGCCTCTTCAGTATCCTGCACCACTTTAATGGCAATGGTTTCATCTAAATAAGATTGTCCCCAAACATCTTCAAGCTCAATTGCTTTATCAATCAGCGCTTGACTCGGTTTATCTGTTTCATCGCTATGGCTCTCTTCAAGGAACTGTCGAAAATAATTAGTTGCTCCTGCACAGCCCCTTACCACCAAACCTTGCTTCTTTAAACGAACAATCCATTCGCCTAAACCACGATCTAGCCATGACTGATGCACAACTACTTTCTCGATCGCATTGACAGCATCAGGCTCACCTTTACGACTATTTAAAATAATTTCCTTAGCAAAGTCGAGGTTACCTGAAGCCGATAAATATAGATAACAATTACCCATAGCGATCGGCAAGGCGGAAACTGTAGCTTGCTTACTCACCTGTTGCACAAAACTGGGGCGACCATAGGGAATTACTAACCGCAAATATTTTTCTTGGACAATTAGCTCCTTCAGTGCAACCCCTTTAGGTACAGAGGTCATACATGCTTCAGGAAAGCCCCTAGAGAGGAGAACATCTTTAGCGATCGCTGTGATCGCTTCTTGGGTATATGTACCTTCATTGCCACCCTTGAGAATGATCGTGTTACCAACCTTGAGACACATTCCCGCCGCAATCAAGCTCAGCTGCGGAAATCCCTCATACACAAAAGCCACCACTCCCAGTGGGATGCGTTGATAACCATTGATCCCCACATGCAGTGTCAGAGGATCAGGCAAGCTAGAAAGCTGTCTCAAGCATTCGATCGCATGATTTAGTCTTTCAGGAGTTAGTTTAAGCCACTCTAGTACGATCTCAGGCACTGCCATATCTCGGCTCGCCTCTAAATCTAAGGTGTTTGCCTCTAAGATTGCATTTTTATGCTTTTTAATTACTTCAGCAATCTCTAGCAATAAACTATCGCGTTCTTTTGTAGGAATTTGCGCGAGTTGTAGTGCGGCAGCGTGGGATTTATAAATGAAGCCTGTAAGGTCTTCTGGTGACATATGGGTAATAACTACTTAAATACAAGACCGAAAATATTTCTGTACAAATAAAAATTAACGAAATTTACTAAAAATATTCTCAAAAAGTTTCTAAAAATCGCGACGACGCAATATGAGCAATCGCCATATTAACAAACTCAAAAGCGTAAACAGCAAAATCACTAGAGGCATAGTAAACGCTGATTTGGGATCCAGCATCCACATAATTACTAGTGATAAAAACAGTAAAGAGGTTATGTACATCAAGACTGTCTCTAGCAAAGGATATTGCTGATATTCACGAATGGCTCGCCATTTGCCAATCCATTGCCATGTATGGCGTTGAGAGTCAATCCCGCCTACCTGCAATAAACTATAGCCATCATTTTCCAACTCGAACAACAATGAGCAGCGATCGCAGCCAAAGGCATCCGTCAATGCGATCGGTTTTAACTTTCCTCGTTTGCGTGGGCAAGGACAAGGATAAATTTGCTCTAGGTCGATTTTTTGAGGCTTATGAATATGCACTAGACAGACAGGCTCAACAAAAATGCTAACAATATACGCAGAGCAAGATACTTATCTAAAAATTGTATATCAATACAAATAAGGTAAAAGCAACAATTTAAGTAACCTATTTACCAATATAGCGATCATCTTAAAATCCTTAAAATTTCACTCAAAAAGATTCTCCAAAAATTTGTGCTGCAATTCACCAAGATTGATGTATTATTCTATTCGGTGTTAAAAGCACCTATACAAGCGGATGTGGCGGAATTGGTAGACGCGCTAGATTTAGGTTCTAGTATCTCTGATGTGAGAGTTCGAGTCTCTCCATCCGCATTTAACAAATCAAAAAGAGCCATTGCTTAGCAATGGCTCTTTTTGATTTGTTAAGTCTCATCAAGATTATTACAGCCTCTTTAATCTGTAAGAGATCCAAAGATTTTTTCAAAAATTTATGTTATAAGTTCTTATCTTATTCTATAAATAAGTGCCCTATCATCACTTAATAGAATTGAGATAAATGCTTAATGACCTAGACTTGCTCTTAAAAAAAACACCAAATTACTTATGTCCGAAACTGTAATTAGAGTAGAGAATCTAAGTAAAAAATATATAATTGGTCACGAGAGAGAAAGATATACAGCTCTAAGAGATGTTATCGCTAATGGCATAAAATCAATAGGTAAAAGATTTTCTAAGCAGGAATATATTGATCCAAATATCGAAGAATTTTGGGCACTTAAAGATATCTCTTTTGAAATTAAACAAGGCGATCGCGTTGGCATCATCGGACGCAATGGTGCAGGCAAATCAACATTATTAAAAATTCTTAGCCGCATCACTGAACCCACTACTGGCAAAATTTCAATTAAAGGTAGAGTCGCCAGTCTTCTAGAAGTTGGCACAGGATTCCATCCAGAACTTACAGGCAGGGAAAACATCTATCTCAATGGAGCGATCTTAGGGATGGATCGCGCTGAGATCAAGAAAAAATTTGATGAAATAGTCACTTTTGCAGAAATCGAAAAATTCTTAGATACCCCTGTCAAACGTTATTCTTCAGGAATGTACGTGCGCCTAGCCTTTGCCGTAGCTGCCCATCTAGAACCAGAGATTTTAATTGTTGATGAAGTCCTAGCCGTAGGTGATGCCCAGTTTCAGAAAAAATGTTTAGGAAAGATGGAAGATGTTGGTAAAGAAGGAAGAACTATTCTATTCGTTAGTCATAACATGGCTGCGATTCGGACGCTATGTTCAACTGCAATGCTATTAAAAACTGGGAAATTAGTCAGTATTGGTAGTTCTTTAAGCTGCTTGAAAATTTATGAAGCTGAAAACATAAAAAATCAAGGCTCTCTTTGGAAGAGATCAGAAAAATATAAAAATGGTAGTTTAGTAATTACTCAAATCACTATTGATCTAATTGGGAAGCAGCCCAATCTAGAAATAGAACTAGAGTTGCAGCTTAAGTCATTAGACAGTCATAAGCCAGCATTTTTAGCAATTGATATTTTGGATTCTACTGGTACAGCTATAATGCAGGCAGTCCCTTGCTATGATGATCTTCTATATTATAAAATAACACTTCATTTATTAAGAATTAATATTCAACTTCCTCCGCTTATTCCAGGACAATACTTAGTCTCTGCTTGGGTTGGAAGTCATAATAATGAAACAATAGATTGGATAAAAGAAGCTGTGGTGTTTGAGATTAATGAATCACCAATTATTAATAGAAGCTATCCTCATAGTATTGATCATGGATATATAGTTCCTATATCTTCCTGTATTAAGCTTGAATACTAAGGAATTAATATACTATGGTAAATTATTTACGCGAAATATTTTGCAAATATAAAGAAAATTTAAAATTTAAGAGAATATATAAAAAATTCAAGAAATTTACTATGATTCCTGAATCAGTTTATATTAGCAACTTAGTTTT
The DNA here is from genome assembly GCF_012863495.1 of Pseudanabaena yagii GIHE-NHR1. Taxonomy (NCBI): domain Bacteria; kingdom Bacillati; phylum Cyanobacteriota; class Cyanophyceae; order Pseudanabaenales; family Pseudanabaenaceae; genus Pseudanabaena; species Pseudanabaena yagii. The sequence continues at coordinate 214,093 of NZ_JAAVJL010000001.1, read as the reverse complement.
AGCTAAGAAAATAATTGATCTAGATGGATGTGTTGTTGAGTGTGGTGTCTGGCGAGGAGGTATGATCGGAGGTGTTGCAGATGTATTGGGAGATACGAGGTCCTATTATTTATTTGATAGTTTTCAAGGACTTCCTAAGGCTCAAGAAATTGATGGTCAATCAGCCCTTGACTGGCAGAATAATATTAATGGTGCAATGTATTTTGACAATTGTTATGCACCTAAAGAATACGCAGAAGAGGCAATGTCAATTTCCTGCGCAAAGAAATATACTTTTGGTGAGGGCTGGTTTGAAGAGACACTACCTGATTTTAGACCAGATACTCCAATCGCTCTGCTTCGTCTTGATGCTGACTGGTATAAGTCAACAAAAATCTGCTTGGATAATCTGTTTGATTTGGTAAAAGAAGGAGGTTTAATAATTTTAGATGACTATTATACTTGGGATGGTTGCAGCAAAGCCATTCATGACTTTTTAAGTGAAAAATCTCGTTCAGAGAGGATTGAATCATTCAATAAAGTCTGCTTTATTATCAAAAAATCATGAGTATTATCAACTATAGTCACTCAGGAAATATGCATCTTATAGATGCACCTTCCGTCATATTTCCAATTATTAATGAATTGTATAGACCAAAGAATATATTAGATGTTGGTTGTGGAACAGGGACATGGCTAAAGATAGTTTCTGAATATGGAATTGAAGACTATGTTGGGATTGATGGAATTGAAGTAAGTGATGAAGAGTTCCTTGCATCTAAAGAAAAATTTAAAAAATATGATCTAACAAATTATTGGAATCTTGGAAAAAAATTTGATTTACTGTTATGCCTTGAAGTAGCAGAACATTTGCCAAGTGATTTAGATTCCATTTTTGTGCAATCTCTTACAAATCATTCTGACATAATAATATTTTCGGCAGCATGTCCAAATCAACCTGGTCAAGGACATATTAATTGCCAATGGATTGATTATTGGCAAGACTTATTTAATAAGTATAGATATGCTTGTTTTGATGAAATTAGACCTTTAATTTGGAATAAAGATTTTCCTGAATGGTGGTATAAGCAAAATATTTTTGTCGCTAAAAGGGATGAAATAAATGCTGGCACAGAAACCAAATTAATGTCTATAGTCCATCCAGATCTGTATATTGAAACATTTAAATCATTACATAAATTTATAGAAGGAAATGCTAGTCTTAAAACATATTTGGAAATATTTTTAAAGAAAATCAAAAAGAAATTTTATTAAAAACTATTAAGTAATTGTTTAATTGTTTATGACTTCCTCTGTTTTAATTAGCGTTATTATTTGCACGTACAATCCACGTCCCGATTATTTGATTCGAGTATTACAAGCCCTTGATTCACAAACTTTATCTAAAGAATTATGGGAGTTATTATTAATTGATAATGCAAGCTCAAGGATACTCTCAGACGAAATAGATCTGAGATGGCATTTAAATTCTCGTCATATTCGAGAAGAACAACTAGGATTAACTCCTGCTAGATTAAGAGGCATTGAAGAAGCTAAATCAGATATTTTAGTTTTTGTTGATGATGATAATGTTATAGATGCTAATTATCTTGAAGAATGTTTAAATATTTTCACTAAATATCCCTATCTAGGAGCAATAGGAGGCTCTATCACTGCAGAAACAGAGAAGCCTATTGAAGAATGGCAGAAACCATTTCTATCTTTTTTGGCGATACGAACTGTAAGTAAACCAATTTGGGGAAATACATCAGTCAATGATCAAAATTTACCCTATGGAGCTGGTATGTGTATCCGAAGAGAAGTGGCTATTTATTACAAAGAAGTTGTCAAAAATGACCCTGTTAGAATTCTACTTGATCGCAGAGGAACCTTTCTATCTAGTGGTGGAGATACAGATTTAGCATTTACCTCGTATGACTGTAATTATGGTACAGGTATTTTTCCGTCTCTCAAATTATTACACCTGATACCCAATAAGCGGTTAAGTCTAGAATATCTATTGCGTCTCAGGCGTGAAGGTGGAACTTCAGGATATATACTTGATTACATCCGTAACGGTAGAATACCGAACAATCCAAACAAAAATTTAATTTTAGCTTTTATTGAACAAATCCGATTACTTAAACTTACTCCTTTAGAAAGAAAGATGAGACTAGCTAGTAACTTAGCACTTAAGTTGGCTTTACAAGAAATTAAGAATATAGCAACAACAACAAAGTGAACTTATACGAGCAATATAAGTTTATTATTCCATTTGAGTGTTTGATTAAATTTGTTTGTCTGACTAATTTTTATATTGTCTAGCTAATGAAAAAAATTTTAATTCTATCAAAAGAATTTGATTACTCTAAAATGATTACTCAGGACGCTGGTCCAAACTATGCATTCAATATGGGTTGGGAAACTGATTATTTAGATAATATTAGCTTGTATCAAACAAGTATCATTATTATCGATAACCGTATTAATGAATTAGAGTGTTTTAAACTTGAGAAGTACATAGGAGCAAACAAGGCTATGTTATTTCTGCTCAAGGTAGTTGATCCATGTGAGGAATGGTGTAGGAACCACTATTACTATAACTTTTTGTTTAGAATAAAAGACCTTATAAATGTTTTTTTTCTTACTACTTATATTCCACAGGAGGTGGTTAAGGATTTAGAAATATCCTTGAAAAGTAAGAAAATGATATTTATTCCATATCCATTTAATGATAACTTTAATATTAAGAAAGGTTTAGATAAACGAATAAAAAAAATACTATTCTCGGGTAATCAAGATCGTTTTGTTTATCCGTATAGATACCAGTTTATTAAAAAGGTTAAATTTAATCCCTGCTTAGTCAACAAAATTTCTACCTTAAAACATCCTGGTTACCCTGATATTAACCAAAAGTTAGTTCATGACATTATTGGAAATAAATATATTGAATATTTATCTAAGTATATATTCATGTTCATTTCGCCATCTCGTTGTGGACTAGAATTTTTAAAATATAGTGAGTGTGCTTATGCTCGATGTGTGCCAGTTGGCAAGGCTCCTTTGAGTTTTAGTCCAAAACTAAAGGAGTTTTTTCTTGAACTTAATTTTGATGATTTATATCGATCAATCAAGTATATTTTCTCTATCCCATTATCTGACTTGGAACATATATCTAAAAACTATTATCTTACGTATCTAAAGGAAAGAAATCCTAAGCTTCTTAATTCTCTGTTAGATGAATTCCTAGATGAGGTGATTAAATGAAGCTCTTGTATATTATCCCTGAATATCCGCCTCATTTCGGTGGTGGAATTTCTACCTTCTACAGAGATATAATTCCAGAAATTGCTGACCAAGGACATCAAATTAGTATTGTAGTAGGTAGCGCCTTTATGTCTAAGTTACCTAGCTATGTAAAAGATAGTGTTAAAGTGGATTTTCTAGACACAGATTTAGTCAATTTCTATTCACATAAATTTAGTTGCTACAAAACAACTCCTGAATTGCAAAGACATCTTGCCGCAGCGTGGGCAGCATGGGAGTACGTCAAGGGAGGAGATGGATATGATTTAGTTGAAGTAACTGATTGGGGAATGCTATTTGCACCTTGGATTACATCTACTAATAGTCCCCCTACTGTCGTTCAGCTTCATGCCAGTGTCGGGCAGATAGATTTCTATGATCCGCAGATCGATAGTCGCTTGCAAGGCAGTTTTGTTCGATTACTAGAAGCAGGATTATTAGCTAGTGCCGATGAGTTGCAAGCAAATAGCCAATCTAACGCAAAGGCTTGGCAACTGCTAACAAACCGTAATGTTCACTATATTCCACCATCGCTAACACTTAAGAATATAAATATAGCACCCGAAAATCCTGATTTGGGTAATGGTTTAGTAGTAGGACGAATTCAATATTGGAAAGGTGTAACAGTTCTTTGCGAAGCATTGAGGCTGTTGAGAGAGCAAGCCCCAAATATTGATTGGATTGGGCGTGATACAGTTTATTTCGATTCCAAGAGTCTGATGTCCAGACATTTAGAGCAAAATTATAGAGATATTTGGCGAAGTAAAATACTGCCACTTGGTACGTTTTCATCAGAAATAATTCGCCAATATCAAGCACATGCAAAATTTATCGTTGTGCCTTCTATTTGGGATGTATTTAACTATACTTGTGTAGAAGGAATGGCTCAGGGAAAGGTGGTACTGTGTTCAGAAGGAGCAGGAGCCGTAGATTTAATTCATAATGGATTAAATGGCTTAACTTTTAAAGCAAATGATTCACAAAGTTTAGCTACTTGTCTAGAAACAGTAATGAGTTGGAGTGCAAGTAAATTACGCGAAGTTGGTCTAATAGCAAAGGAAACTGTAATTAAGGAGCTTGATCCGAGGCTAATTGCTCAAAAACGAATACGTGCTTACGAAGATTTAATCACTCGTGGTAAATATCCTATGAAACCTAATCAATGGTTAATTGATGCGGTCTCACCGCAACAGAAACTAGATAGACCACTAGCTTTTTTAGATAGACTGCCATTACGAGATTTAGTTGGCTATACAATTAATCGTAGTCTTAGGAAAGTTTTGAAGAAAATGTAATGGTTTCGCAATCTTTAGCTTTGTGTATTCCAGCATATAATGCTGCTTCATATTTACCAAGACTACTAGAATCTGCTATATCGCAACAAGTCCCATTTGATGAGATTTTGGTTTATGACGACTGTAGTACTGATGAGACAGCACAAGTTGCTGCTAAGTATGGAATTCAAATAATTAGAGGTGAGGTTAATCGAGGTTGTTCTTATGGAAAAAATGTATTAGCAGAAGCAACAAATTGTGACTGGATACATTTCCATGATGCTGATGATGCCTTGTATCCAAATTTTGTAGAACAAGCTCGTAAATGGATGGCATTAAAGAATCCACCAGATATTGTTTTGTTTGATTATGAATGGCGCAGAGATGATACTGGAGAGTTAATTAGTGTGCGTCAATTTGATGCTGCTGAATTAAAAAGAGATTCGATATCCTATGCAATCCGAGAACAAATTAATCCCTTTTGTGGTTTGTATCTCCGTTCTTCATATTTACGTGCAGGTGGTTATGATACCGATCCTTTAGTTCTTTATAATGAGGATGTAGCTTTTCATTGTCGGATGGCGATCGCTGGTTTAAAATTTGCAGCCGAACCAACTATCACAATTATTAATTACTATCGATCAAATTCCATGTCTTCTGCTAATCAAATTAAATGTATAAAAGCTAAATTTCATGTTATGAGAAAGGTGGCTGAGTCTCTTAAGGGTAAATATGCTGAAGAAATTACTCAAAATCTTTGGGGAATTGCTGGTAATGCGGCTGCTTATTTAGATTGGGAGACGGCTGATAGCTGTTTACAATTAGCTCTATCTCTCAACAATAAACCTTCAAAAAAATTAAGCTCTTCGTTTCGATTATTATCTAGCTATAATCCTTATTTAGCAATTCGCTTAAGAGAATGGTTGATCAGGCTTTTGAAGCCACAACTTCGTAGTAATTTTTAAGTATAGTCATGAAGCCACTAGTTTATATTTTGCCCACAGCCTACAATGCTTCACTATATATGTCAGAAATATTGGATTCTTTACTATCCCACAACTTGGCAAAATATAGAACTATTATTGTCGATGGTCAGCAATTCTCATTATGAACGAAGGCTAGTCAAACCGTTGATATAGGGATATTGTAAATAACATGATGATTGATTTAGGGGAAGAGCTTTGAAAGCACAAGGCTCATTCGACAGAATTGTAGAAATTTTCCGACAACAACTAGAATCATTGCCAGACAAGCGGACAGGCAAAAATAGTCGCTATGGCATGGAAGATGCAGCCATGAGTGCATTCAGTGTATTTTTCACTCAAAGTCCATCATTCTTGTCTTACCAGCGGACAATGGAGCAGACAAAAGGGCGAAGCAACGCCCAAAGTTTATTTGGGGTGCATAAAATACCAACGGATAACCATATCCGAGACTTGCTAGACCCAGTGCAACCTAAAGAAATGTTTCCAGTGTTCGAGACAATCTTGGAGACGATAGAGCAAAAGGGGAAACTGCAAGGATTTCGAGGATTCGCCAACAATCTATTAATGGCGCTAGATGGGACAGAGTACTTTAGTTCAAAACAAATACACTGTCACCATTGTTCGAGTAGGAAAATGAAATCAGGAGAAATTCATTATTTTCATAGCGTAGTTACGCCAGTTATCGTCAGTCCACATCAATCGCAAGTGATTCCCCTAGTACCAGAATTTATTGTGCCGCAGGATGGAAATGACAAGCAAGACTGTGAGAATACAGCCGCCAAAAGATGGTTGTTACAACATGGCAGTAAGTACAGTGCATTCAAGGTAACTGTTTTGGGTGATGACCTTTATTCTCGCCAACCCCTCTGCCAAATGCTATTAGAGCAACAGTTCAACTTCATCTTAGTCTGCCGCCCCGAATCTCACCCCACTATCTATGAGCATATAGAAGGGATTGCTTTGCCAACGGTGGTTGTCAATAAGTGGACAGGGAAAGTTCAAGAGACCTATACCTACCAATATGTCAATGGGCTACCTATCAAAGATGGTGACGATGCTTTGCTGGTTAACTGGTGTGAACTAACTGTGACTAGACCTGATGGCAAGGTAGTTTACAAAAACTCTTTTGCCACCAATCACCTGATTACTGAGCAAACAGTGGTGGAAATCGTGCTGGCTGGTCGTACTCGTTGGAAAGTGGAAAATGAGAATAACAATACTCTCAAAACTAAGGGCTACAACCTAGAACACAACTTTGGACATGGCAAGGAGCATCTTGCTTCATTCCTAGCCACCCTCAATATTTTGTCCCTACTATTTCACACGTTATTGGAATTGGTCGATGACAAGTACCAGTTATTGCGCTCTCATTTGCCAACCCGCAAAACCTTTTTTAACGATTTACGCGCCTTGACTCGATATCTTGTTTTTGATAGTTGGGATCATCTTTTGACTTTTATGATTCAAGGTTTGGAGTTAGATCTCCCTCCCAACAGTAGTTAATTTTTCATAATGAGAATTGCTGGTCGATGGTAGTTTCAGCGATGTGTATGTAAAAAATACACATCACTAAAAAGTTAAATTGGCTAGCCAATTTAACTTTATCAGACAAGTCTTTCTTCAATAACTAGTTTACTGATCGTTATTTGCACTATTTAATTTCTCATTTTGTACTATTTAATCCTTTATTATACTGTAAGTAAAAACAAATATTATGACATGGTCAATGCATCATCCTATCATTCGTTTAATTATTGGATATCTCCGTTATACTCCTAATCATTTTTCAAAAATACGAATTGTTAGGAGTCTTTTTAAATTTTTATTTCGGCAGTGGTCAGTAAAGGATCTGATTGACTGACAAAAGTGGTAAGAGAAGTTGCGAGAAAGTATACAGAGATTGAATTTGAGTAAAAAAGAGGCGTATGCTGTTTTTTGAAGAAAAAGGAGCATAGGACAAATGACCCAAAACGCCTCACGTATCTATAATGAACTAATAAAATTCGGGAGTCAATACAGCCAGTGGTCAGATGTGCGCCATTTGGGAGTAATGGCGTGGATGATGGTGGGAATGATCGCCACAGGGAGTGTGAATTTAACGAAGTGGTTAAGCCATATCAACACAAAAGCATTGATCGCCCAAAGCACGCAAAGACAACTATCAAGATGGCTGAACAATCCGCGCATAAATCCAGCTAAGCTATACAGTCCAGTAATCAAAGAGTTAATCGCTAAATGGAAAGAGCCAGAAATATATCTGAGTTTTGATACCAGTCAACTGTGGGAAGAATACAGCATGATCCGATTGTGTGTAGTTCATCAGGGAAGAGCTTTACCGTTATGTTGGCGTGTAATCAAACATCGCAGTAGTAGTGTGGAGATGAGTAGCTATCAAGACATGCTCAAACGCGCATCGAAACTGTTGCCCGTGAATGTCAAAGTAGTTTTATTAGCAGACCGAGCATTTGCTAATCCAGAACTGGTGCGCTATGTGTGGGAATTAAAATGGCAATGTCGGATTCGGATCAAGGGTAATTTCTGGATATATGCCCCCAAGCATGGCTGGCAAACAGTCAAACAATTACATCTTCGTCTTGGTGAAGCTAAGTTGATCCACAATGTTAAAGTTCACAAAACTGAGTCCAAGCGTCTTACCGATGTGCATATTGCGGCGGCTTGGGAATCTGGGAGCCGAGAGTATTGGTATATTCTCAGTACTGAACCTACCACACTCCAAACTTTTTGGGAGTATGGTCTGAGATTCGATATTGAGGAGAATTTCTTGGATGATAAATCTAATGGCTTTGATTTAGAATCTTCGCGTTTACGTTCGGCTCCTGCCATTTCTCGCCTTTGTTTTGTGATAGCACTGACCACCTTGTTTTTAACGGCTCAAGGACTGGCGGTTGCTGATTCTGGCTATCGTCGTTTGGTTGATCCTCATTGGTTTCGTGGGCTTAGTTATCTCAAGATTGGCTGGAACTGGATTCACACCGCTATCACTAAAAACTGGGCTTTCTTGCCTTTCTACTCTTTTACTTCTTATCTTGACTCTCACCCTGCTATTGCTTCTCGTCGAAAACATCTTCAGAAATTATTCCGCATTGAGTTCTATGCTTCTACTCTCGACTATGCTTCATAGACTTTTGTCAGTCAATCAGGTAAAGGAGTGAGGGTTAAAATAGAGAGGTAGAGACAAGGAGGCAAAGATGAAATGTCCGCACTGCCAAAGTGAAAAGGTGGTCAAAAATGGCAGAGATTACCACCAAGACGGCAAAGCAATCCAAAATTATTTATGCAAAGGATGTGGCAAGCGATTCAACGAACGGACAGGAACAGCGATGTCAAGGCTAAGAACACCCGCAAGTATCGTGTCCTATGCGCTGAAAATGAGGACAGAGGGGATGGGAATCAGAGCAAGTGGGAGAGTGCTAGAGAAATCGCACACCAGCATCATGAGATGGGAGCAAAAACTGGCGAACCAGTCACAGCAATGGAGTCCAGAAGCACCAGCAGGAGGAGAAGTGACTATTGAAGGAGATGAAATTTATACTCGCGTAGGCGAGAACCTTCCCCCCCCAGTGAATCAAAAGGGTGGACAGTAGTATTTATCGAACGCAACAGTCGCTATTGGATTGAAGCAAAGGCAGGAATTAAAACCACTGAACTATTTGCAAAAGCAACGAAAATAGCATGGCAATGGGCAAAAATGAGTCAATACATCCGATGTTTTAGCGATGGCGAAAGGAGATATGCCCAACAACTGTGGCAAATGGCAAGTGTGTACCTCAAAGCTAGCGAAGTAAGTCGTGAGTATGGACATCGCAAGGTATGGCGACATGGATTAGAAGTGGCAATCAAAATCAAAGGTTCACAAGGTAATCGTCGAGTCGAATGGGTAAAGCTAGAACATCCCTATACAGCGATTAGCGACAAGAGTGACGTTCATGCTAATCACAATGAAGCAAACAACAGTGCATTGAGAAGGAGATGTAGCGCTTATCGCCGTAGACAAAACCTGTATGCGAAAAATACTGAAGGATTACAACGGGCTGTCACTGTGCAAAGATTGGTACACAACTGGGTAAGACCACATGGGGGCTTAGGCAAGAACAAGACTCCAGTTATGGCGATCGGTCTGTATCATCGACCGATTTCGATGTTAGAGTTGCTGTCATTACAGGGCTTTACTTCTCTCACGGGTTAACTGTCCAGTGCCTAATATTGCCCTTGCAGATTTTGAAGGGATAATAGAGATGGAATGTAATAACAATGCTAATCTTGGTACTGCTAGGGTTGTATTATTCTGATAGTATTTCATCTAAATTCACCCATGCAGTTTCAACGACAACTTTGCAATCTCTATTAAATTTTTCTGGTGTTAAGACAATTACATTAATGAAGATAGATGTGGAGGGCTATGAGCTGCAAATTCTATATGGACTGGGGAAGTCATTTACGACCGCAGCATATAATCATTGAGTTTACAGACTACTCAGCACGTTCTCAAGGAGAAGGTAGAAAGAGTATTCTAGATTTTTTCGTCAGTCGAGGTTATCAAGGAAAGACTATCGATGGGAAAGATTTAGATAAAGCTATTCTCGAAGATAATGCCTACTTTAGAGATTTACGTTATTAGCACTGCTCAGTTAATGAAAGATGAACACTAAAATGTCCTCATGCTGAAAAAAAGATGTAAATATATGCCACTCACACTTTAGGTGATCAGTTCCTATGTTATTTAGTTGATTGATAATGAAAACTAATTTCTAATCATATGAAGCCATTAGTCTCGATCTTAATCCCTATCTACAACGCCGAGAATTATCTTAGAGAAACAATTAGTTCTGCCTTAAATCAAACTTGGCAAAATATAGAAATAATTTTAGTAGATGATGGCTCTACTGATAATAGTTTGGAGATCGCCCAACAATTCGCATCACCTCAAGTCAAAATCATTTCACAGTCTAATCGAGGGGCGAGTGCTGCCAGAAATAGAGCTTTGATGGAAGCACAGGGAGATTTTATTCAATATTTAGATGCTGATGATTTATTATGTCACAACAAAATTGCTTTACAGATAGAGATGCTCAAGAAAGGAATTGAAGATTGTGTCATTGCGGGTGAGTGGGGGCGATTTTATACTGCACCATCTGAGGCTTTATTTGTGCAGGAGCAAGTTTGGCAAGATATGGATTCAATAGATTGGCTTCTCTGCTCTTGGTTGGGTGGAGGTATGATGCACCCTGCGGCTTGGTTAACACCTCGAAACATTGCAGACAAATCAGGTAGTTGGAACGAGAATTTATCTCTAAATGATGATGGTGAATATTTTTGTAGGGTTTTACTGGAAAGTAAAGGCATTAAATTTTGCTGGGGAGCAAGATCTTATTATAGGTCAGGTAATTCTAATAGTTTAAGTGGATTAAAATCTAGTAAAGCTTGTGAATCTGTTTTTTTATCTCTAGATATATGTACTAAAAATTTATTAGCTAAAGAAAATAGTGTAAGAACTCGTAGAGCTTGTGCTAACTTATTCCAAAGGTTTATTTATGAATATTATCCAGAAGCAAATGACTTGTTAATTAAAGTAGAAGAAAAAATTATTGAGTTAGGTGGATCAGATATTGAATTTATTAATAGTCCACTATTTGAATTTTTTAAAAGTTTTTTGGGATGGAAAATAGCAAGGAGACTTCAAATAATCCAAAGAAATTTAAAACAAGGTATTAAATGAGATTAGAACTTCTGTACAATCCTCGGCTACTCATTGAACGCCTAGCTGTTGAATCGCTGCGATATAGACGTTTAGGTAAGCTTAAAGGAACTATTGCATCCAGTTTGCTAATCGGTCATATTGATTCACTAGAACTTTTAGAGCTTACGCAAAAGCAATCACCTCAGATTATTTATGATATTGGTGCAAATGTAGGGACTTGGACAGCTTTAGCTAAAGCAACTCTGCCATCATCAATAATCTATGCATTTGAGCCATTAATAATTCATTGCAAAATTTTTAAAGAACAAATAATTGCAACTCATAAAGATGTAAGTGCGAACATTCATTTACATCAAGTTGCACTAGGAGCAACTAAGGAACAGAAGAATATAAAAGTGGCTAGTTTTTCAGATGCGTCAAGCTTACTTAGCTTTGCTAATGCTACATACCAGTTTTTTGGTATAACGCAAGAAAGAGAAGAATTAGTCAACGTTGTCGTTCTAGATGATTATGTGATTTCTAATAAATTGCCATTGCCAGATCTAATTAAGCTTGACATTCAGGGATATGAACTAGAAGCACTCAAAGGAGCAAATGAATGTTTAAGACATGCAAAATATATAATTATCGAAGTTAGCTTTGTCGAATTTTATCAAGACCAACCTCTTTTTCATGATATTGTAAATTTTTTAGCAGCTAAGAATTTTTATTTATATGCTCTAGGTGTAAATACACCAACAGGAAAAGAATTATCTCAAACTGATGCCTTATTCATTCGTAAGACTTAACAAAGGAAGTTTCTATCTGTGAGAATTTTTTTAAGTAGCCAGCAGTCTTTAAAAAAGCATAATATACCTGCCTATAGGTTTTGGGAAATATATCTTAAAAATGGAATTGAAGAAGCAGGACATGAATGGCTAGAAGTAAAAGAGGTAGATTGGGCAGAAGGACTAGTTTATTTAGATAAAGAAAGATTAAAAATATGGCGTGATCTCGCTTGGATACAGACAGTAAATTATATAAAATATCAACATAAAATTAAGCCTATTAATTTATTTCTAAGCTACTTGTTTCCCAAACAAGTTGATTCACTTGCAATTAGAGAAATTCAAGAATTAGGCATACCTTGTGTTAATTTTTTTTGTGATAATGTTAGAGAGTTTAAAAAAATCCCTAAAATTTTTTATTGTTTTAACTTACATTGGGTTCCAGAATTTAAAGCCATTAAAATGTACCAAGCCTCGACTTTAAACTATATATATGCACCTATGCCTGTTTGGATCCCTCCAGCACTCCGTAATTACAATCACTCCGAAAAATATGGAGTGAGTTTTATCGGTTCAAGAGATGTACAGAGAGAAAGGCTATTTGCTAATTTGATTGAGTTTAATATCAATCTTGAGCTTAGAGGTGAAGGATGGTTATATGATGAGCCCGACGAACTAATTAATAAACTACAAAAAATACGGCAAAATTTATGGATAAAAGCTAATAATCATCTATTAGATATTAGTAATGAAGGGTTAATATATTGGTTAAGAAAGATTCAATCTCGATTTATACCAAGGGTCACGAATCAATTGTTTTCCCCATATGTTCGAGAAAAGCCTGATTTTGATGAATACTTTAAAATTACTCAACAAAGTCAAATCACATTAGGAGTAAATCGTTATCCTAGTTTTCAATATCCTTTAGATAGACCTAATACCTACTCCCGAATGAGGGATATTGAAGCACCAATGTTAGGAGCTTGCTATCTAACAGAATGGACTGAGGGACTAGATGACTTATATGAAATAGGTGAAGAAATAGAAACATATTCTTCAGTGGAAGAGATGGCTGAAAAAATAAAATATTTACAAGCTAGTCCAGAAAAGCGTAAAATCATGAGAGCAAATGCACAATATAAAGCAATAAAAGAGCATAGCATTCCCAACACTCTAGCTAAAATTATTAGTAACTTTCAATGAGCCGTATTTGTCTTTATTATAAACGAGAAGCTGAAGGTGATCGTTGGTTAGTAGGTGATCGATATATTCGTCATTTGGCTCGCCGATTAGTTCGAGGTAAGTCTCGACTTAGTGGGATTGAAAAGGTTTTTGCGAATCTTTGCTTAGGGTTGGATAAATTAGGAATTAAATACTATATCAATTTACCATTTAATCAACTCCATGAAAGTGATTTTGTTGGGGTTTTAGGAGCAGGGAAGGGATGCTTAAATGGGTATAGAAAATCCAATTCGATTGTTGCAGGAATAGGATTAATGACTCATCCAAGTGAGTGGTCGACGCTTTGCAAAGATTATCCAATTGTAAAATATTTGCAGCATTCAGAATGGGCAAATAATATCTATAAACCCTATTTTGGTGATCGCTGCCAGATTTGGGCTGTAGGAATTGATACGGAAACATGGCAAAATCAACAGACAATTATGAAGACTACTGATTTTTTGATATATGATAAAATTATGTGGAACTATGACATAAAATCTAAACAGATACTGAGACCAATTCGTGAATTACTAAATGATAAAGGACTAACTTTTAAGGAATTACGTTATGGCTCCTATAATCCTCAGGATTATAAAAATATTCTGTCTTCTTGCCGTAGTATGATTTTTCTTTGTGAACATGAAAGCCAAGGCTTAGCCTATCAAGAATGTTTATCTAGTGATGTACCGATTCTAGCTTGGGATCAGGGAGAATATTTAGATCCAAATCGCTTTAAATGGGGTGATCCCTATATTCGTGCTACATCAGTACCTTATTGGAGCAATCGCTGTGGTATAAAATTTCAAAATATTAATGAATTTCCGAATAAGTTAGAAGAGTTTTTAGATAATTTGAGTTCCCAATATTTTGCCCCTCGTGACTATATTTTGAATAATTTAACTTTAGAAAAATGTGCCAAAAATTATCTTGATATATTGTTAAATATTTAGGGGAAATATTTTTGGTTTTAGAATGGTAAAAATCTTCATTCTCATTGGTGGACATTTATGTACTGCACCTCGTCCCCAGAAAGAAGCTGAGACTTTAGCTAATGCTGGTTATGATGTAATTGTGGGTGGAATTTGGTTTAGCCCAGAACTAGTTGAACGTGATCGCCTATTAATATCTCAACAAAAATATAAATTTGAGCCAATAATTGATATCCAACCTAATCGTAAATTTATTAATTATTGGATTCGTATTCAAACAAAAATTGCTAAAGAGGTTTTTAGAAGATTTAAACTTTTTTTGCCTGAACTACTTGGTTATGGAATAAGGAGAATATTGAAATATGCCCAAAGTGTTCATGCAGATTTGACTATTGTCCATTCAGAATCTGGACTTTGGATTGGGAAGCAGTTACTAGCTCAGGGATTTAAAGTGGGAGTCGATTTTGAAGACTGGTTTTCTGAGGATCTTTTGCCTGAGGTGCGTATTGATCGACCTATTGATATGTTAAGAAATCTGGAAAGACATCTAATGCATAAATGTAAATATTGTTTAACAACCTCTCATGCCTTAGCTGAATCTCTAGCCAATGCTTATCAAGCTACCAAGCCAACAGCTATTTATAATGTATTTCCTTGGTCAGAGCGATCTCAAATAGATGGGAAAATTTGCGATCACCAAAATCTTGATTTGATCTCAATTCATTGGTTTTCCCAAACTATAGGACAAGGTAGAGGGTTGGAAGTTCTTTTCCAATCACTTCCATATATTCATCAACCAATAGAAATACATTTACGCGGAAATTATCCAGAAAGTTCGAGACGGTGGTTGGAGCCACAGATTCCTGACGAATGGCGCGATCGCTTATTTATTCACCCCACTGTTTCTAATGGTGAACTACTATCGCGGATTGCTGAGCATGATATTGGCTTGGCTTTGGAAACAACTGCAATCCCTAGTCGAAACTTGACGATTACTAACAAGCTTTTCCAGTATTTACAGGCTGGGTTAGCTATAATTGCTACGAATACAGAAGGACAAAGCGAAATTTTGTCTCAGTACCCTGAAGTTGGGCAACTAATACCAAGCAACGATCCAATAGCACTAGCAAACGCCATTAATAATTTAGTAAATAATTATCCTCAACTACTTCTATCTAAACAAGCAGCTTTGAGAACTGCCCAATCACAACTAAATTGGGAGAATCAAGAAAATACTATTTTAAGAACTTTAGAAAGAGCGATTAGTTGATCAGAGGAGGTGAGTTTACAAATGAGTATGCACTCATTTGTAAACAAAAATTTTACTATTGACGGACTGGTAAGCAAATTGTGCGTGTGACTTGACAATTCACGCCTTGATAATCTCTGCAAACTTTCTTAGCTAGGTTTTCCGCTTCAGTGGATTTTACTGACCAAGCTGAGCCTGCTGCACCGTTAGAACCTTCAGCAATAGACATACAGGCGTTTCTTGTCCAGACTAGAACTCGACAATCTGTCGCATTGGAAACACTTTCACATTCGCTTAAAGCCCTAGCTTCAGCCGCTTTTTGGTTAGAGTAATTCCATGAATATCCTTTATCTTGAGTGATGGATGAAAAGGCGATCGCACCATAACTAACAGTTCCTGTCATGTCAGGAGGTGCTGTGGGGACTACCGTCTGAGTGACTATGGGGGTAGGAGTTTCAGGTTTAGGGGTAACACTTTGAGTTGCTGTTGGTTTAGGGGTTTCTGTGCTTGGGGAAGATTTTGGGGATTCACTAGGAGTATTACTTGGAGAAGTGGTGGGAGAGGCAGTGGGAGAAATGGAAGCAGTTGTTGTAGTTGAGGTTTCAGGTTTAGAACTATTATTAGAATTGTTAGAACTACTGTCTGCTTGACGATTGGTGATTTTGGGCAAGATCATCGCTGTGGCGATCGCGGCAAAAACTGAGGTCAAGCCAATGAGAGCGATCCATAAAATTGGATTAACAGAATTAGAAGATTGACTAGGTGCAGAAATAGTTGGATGAGCATCTGTTCTAGGAGTTTGGGGAGTGGTTTGAGCAGGAATAGGTGCAGTTGCGCCATTAGCAGAATTGGGGGCAGTGGTGGGTGGTACGGCTCCTCCTGATGATGGATAGGGAGGATGGGTAATGGCTTCAGTGGGAGCAATATTCACGACAGGAATATTGGCTGTATTGATGAAGTTGATGTTAGTGGCTGACAGCGATCGCATGGCGTGCAGTGCTTCACTCGCAGATTCATAGCGCTGGTTAAAATGATAAGCCACCATTTTTTGCAATATTGCGGCAAATTCAGGACTGACCTGTGCGCGATCGCGCCACAAAATTTCACCAGTATTCGGATCTTCCTGTAAGCTGTCTGGGGCAATGCCCGTCAAGGCTTGAATACCAATCATCCCCACCGCATAGACATCACTACTTAATCGAGGCTTCCCCCTTGCTTGTTCACTGGGCATATATCCTGGGGAACCAATACTAACGGTAACACTAGTATTGCCTTGGGGATCGGTTCCTAATGCGCCCACATCCTTTACTGCGCCAAAATCGATGAGGACAATTTTGCCATCTTGACGACGACGCATGAGGTTAGCCAGTTTAATATCACGATGGATGACATTATGCTGATGGACAAAGGCAAGTACTTCGAGAATATCCACCAATAAGGTAATCGCGTCACTTTCCGATAGTTTGCGACCGATGGGAATTTCTTGGGCTAAGCTATAGCCATCCACAAATTCTTGAACTAAAAAGAATTCCCCATTTTCTTCAAAGTGAGCAAATAATGTAGGGATTTGAGAATGGGAATTACCTAATTTGTAGAGATAATCAGCTTCGCGTTCAAAGAGACTTTTAGCGATCGGCAACACCTGTGGACTAGTATCCTTGGGCTTAAGTTGCTTCACAACACACTTCGGATGTCCTGGTAAATCTATGTCTTCAGCCAAGTAAGTATCCCCAAAGCCCCCACTTCCTAGTACTTGTAGAATTCTGTAGCGATTCCTTAATGTTGTACCTAATAGCATAATAGTTATCTACCAAGCTCCAGAGAATTTCTATGATTTTAAGCTTAACAAACAGAGATATGATTGAGCTACTGTGCTTAATTAATCATATTAGGGAGTGGTTCTCATTAACAAGGAACCGATTTTTTGTGGCGCGGCTTCGCCGCGCCACAAAAAATCGGTTCCTTATTTCCCTGCATGTCCCTTAATATTGTTGATAACTACGCTGAGTTACTTAAAAGCCAAAACCCAAAGAAGCTGATTCGCCTGCTTCGCGGTCAAATCAGCTTCTTTGGGTTTTATATTTAATTGTGCCTACCTAATTAACTGAATATTACATAAAGACTGAATGCAAAATCAAAGGGCTATCGTATTAGGAGTATCTGGGGCATCAGGCATGATCTATGCTGTGCGATCGCTCAAATTTTTACTGAGTAATGATTACAATGTCGATCTGGTGGCATCTAAGGCGGCGATGATGGTATGGCAATCGGAAAATAATATTGCGATGCCAAGTAACTTGCGATCGCAGGAACAATTTTGGCGCGATCATGCTGAGAGTCAATCGGGTAAGCTTGTTTGTCATCAATGGGCAGATGTGGGGGCAACAATTGCCAGTGGCTCATTTCGGACATTGGGAATGTTAATTATCCCTTGTAGCATGGCAACGGTAGCCAAAATTGCCCATGGTTTGAGTTCCGATTTATTAGAACGCGCTGCTGATGTGCATTTAAAGGAAGGTCGCCGCCTTGTACTCGTGCCGCGTGAAACCCCTTTAAGCTTAATCCATTTGCGAAATCTCACCACCTTAGCGGAGGCAGGTGCAAGGATCGTCCCCGCAATTCCTGCGTGGTATCACAATCCTCAAACTATCGAGGATTTAGTAGACTTTGTAATTGCTAGAGCACTTGATCAATTAGATATTGATTCCGATTTAATCCAGCGTTGGCAAGGCAAACAGCCCATAAATAGAGAGTAATTGATGGGCGGTGCAAAGCACCGCCCATCAATATAAATAAACCGCAAATATTGTCGAAAGAGAGTAACAACCATGACGCGATCGCCATTTGCTCCCAAATCTCAAGCCCAAAACTCTACCAAAAAAGATGCAGTCGCGTTCCCAATTATGCAACTTATCATCTTAGGCATTGGGATTACCCTCATAGCCGCAATTATGATCCAAAATTTACAGCCTGTAGTGCAGGTTTTCTTTTTAGGACAAAAGACTCTCCCCATTCCTCTAAGTATGGCAATGTTAATCGCTTTTGTGACTGGCGGCTTAATTGCTTTTGTCTGTAATGCGATCGCCTCTTGGCGACAAAATATCATGATCCGTCGAGCGATAGTCGCGTCAGGTTATGACAAAGAACCTAAAAAAGAGCAGGTCAAATCGACGACTTCTCCTAATAGTTATCCTCAAGATAAAGCTCAACAACAGGATGAACAATCTTTTGAAGACGATGAACTTTACGATGACGAAGAATATGACGAGGATGAACTAGAAGATGAGGATCTGTATGAGGAGGAGGAAGAGGAAGATGATGATCCTGATACTGTCCCCTATAACGATCGCAAAAATTTAAAATCAGCCAAACCTAACCGAGAAAAGCGCGATCGCCCTCCCCTCGATGCCAGATATATTCGCTAGATTAAGTGTTGCTAATCATCGGTCAATCCAAGTCAATACTTATGAGAAAATAAAGCAAATTAAATATCAGTTATTGTGTGTGTTTTGTAAGCGAATAATTAAAAAATTATGTGCTTACAAAATGGGGGGAAACGCTATGTTGTTCAAATATACAGCGCGTTGTGCTGAATTAAAAACCAGAGAAATTCTTGATAGTGCGGCTTTGCCATGCTTTCAAAAATTTCTCAGCTTCCATAGGCTATATGTATTAGCCCCAACAATAGTATTAATCGCTATTTAGCTTCTAGTTATTAGCGTCTAAATTATCAGCAAAAACGGACAAAAGGATGAACAAGTTAGTCACTCAAATTGCTAACCGCATTCTCGATTCTTTAAATCTCCAAGAGATTATGGACATATGTGTTGCTGAACTGCAAGAGGAATCGAGCCAAAGGCAAAAAACAGAAGCACAGTTACAAGAATTATTACGGGAAAGGGAAGAAAATGAGCAAAAGCTCCAAAGGCTTAATCAAGAATTAGAAGCTAAGGTCGCAGAACGTACTAATGAGTTATGGCAAGTTAATCATCTCCAACAAACTATTCTCAACAGTGCAGATTATTCAATTATTGCGACAGATACCCAAGGTTACATTCAAGCCTTTAACACTGCCGCCGAAAGGATGCTCGGCTATAGTGCCAAGGAATTAATTGGCAAATCTACCCCTGAAGCTTTTCATGATTTACAAGAGGTCATCCAGCGTGCGCCTATCCTCTCTGAGGAGCTAGGAGAAGAGATTCCTTTAGGTTTTGAGGTGTTTGTTGCTAAGGCTCGGCGGGATATCGTTTGTGAAGAAGAATGGACTTATATTCGCAAAGATGGCTCACGTTTTCCCGTCTTGCTCTCCATTACCTCCCTCAAGGATGCCAATCAAAAAATCACAGGTTTTTTAGGTGTTGCCAAAGATATTAGCGATCGCAAACTTGCCGAACAAGAACGACAACAACTGCTGCAAGAGCTATCTGCATTTAAGCTCGGCTTAGATCAATCTGCGATCGTGGCGATCACCAACGCCCAAGGAGTGATGACCTATGTCAACGATCAATTCTGTGAGATATCTGGATATTCCCGTGATGAACTAATCGGACAAACCCATCGTATTGTCAAGTCTGACTACCATCCACCTGAATTCTTTCAGAATATGTGGCGCACTATTGTTAAGGGTAAAGTCTGGCGTGGTGAAATCTGTAATCAGACTAAGCAAGGTAACTTGTATTGGATGGAAAGCACAATTGTGCCCTTTTTAGATGGACAGGGACGACCTGTAAAGTATCTCGCAATTCGATTTGATATTACGATTCGCAAACAAGCAGAAATCAGTCTGACCAACTATGCCCATGAAATCGAAGATCTTTATAACAATGCCCCCTGTGGTTACCATTCTCTAGATCGCAACGGCTGTTATGTCCAAGTTAATGACACAGAACTTAAATGGCTAGGCTATAGCCGCGAAGAGCTAATTGGTAGACGCTTTCAAGATTTTCTTTCTGAATCAAGTATTCAAATCTTTCGCCATAATTATCCAATATTTAAACAAAGAGGGTGGGTCAGTGATATTGAATACGAACTAGTTGGTAAAAATGGCAATCTACTTCCTGTATCACTGAGCGCGACCTCAGTGTATGACAGTGATGGCAATTATGTTTACAGTCGTTCCACCCTATTTGATATTCGCGAACGGAAAGAATATGAAGAAAAATTGCAGCAAACTAATCAAGAATTGATGAAGGTTACTCGCCTAAAAGATGAATTCTTGACAAGTATGAGCCATGAACTACGCACGCCACTCAATGCCATTCTCGGACTAACTGAAAGTTTACTGGATGGAGTTTTTGGGGAAATCTCGAACAGGGGGCAGAAGATGTTAAAAATCATCGAGCGTAGCGGCAACCATTTATTGGAATTAATTAATGATATTCTCGATCTTGCCAAAATTGAATCAGGAAAAGTCTCATTAGAATTTGCACCCGCAAATATTGAAATCCTCTGCCAGTCTAGTATGCTCTTCATCCGACAGCAGGCAGCCCAAAAAAATCTACAACTCAAGGAAGAGATTCCTCCATTACTTCCCGATTTGCTCATTGATGAACGACGCATTCGCCAAGTTCTTATTAACTTGCTAAACAATGCGATGAAATTTACCCCCGAAGAAGGCTGTATCACGCTCAAAGTAACCGTAGAACCTACTCCTAACAGTAATAATGAGCCTCAGCAATGGCTCCGCTTTGCGGTGATCGATAATGGGATTGGCATTAGCGATGATAATTTACAGAAATTGTTTCAACCCTTTGTCCAAGTTGATAGCTCTCTGAATCGTAAATATGCAGGTACAGGCTTAGGACTATCTTTAGTTAAACGGATTGTGGAAATGCATGGAGGCAAAGTACAGGTGACTAGCGAAGTTGGTGTCGGTAGTAGCTTTATGATTGATTTACCTTGCCCAGACACTATGATTTCATCCGTCAAACGTAGCCCCTCCAATAGTCCCGACGCAACAGCATCTGATCCTAGTCAAATCCAAGGAGCACCGCTAATTCTGATCGCAGATGATAATGAGATGAATGTGATGACAATATGCAGCTATTTGGAAGCTAAGGGATATCGGATTATGGTTGCTAAAGATGGACAGGAGGCGATCAATCTGGTGCAATCAGCCCATCCAAATTTGGTCGTGATGGATATCCAAATGCCCGTGATCGATGGACTAGAAGCCATTAAAAGGCTAAGGGCTAGTGAGTTTCAGGATTTGCCAATTATTGCTGTGACAGCTTTGGCAATGACAGGCGATCGCGAAAGATGTCTAGAAGCAGGGGCAAATGAGTACCTCAGCAAACCAATTAAACTCAAGCAACTAGCGAAAATCATTCAACAAACTCTATCATCGTAATCTCTATACATCCTCTTTTGAAAGCGTTGTAAAGCAACGCTTTCAAAAACTCAACAGAAAAACAAAGTGGGCTGAATATCAGGGGTAATTAATATGCACCTTTGCCAAATAGAACGAGTCTAACGGTTTCTACAAGAATTTCTAGATCGAAGTTTAGTGACCAGCGATCTATATAAAAAAGATCTAACTTAGCAACATCATCAATTGTATCTAAATCCGATCGCCCTGAAATTTGCCATAGCCCCGTAATCCCTGGTATGACCAAATGGCGCGTATGATGCCAACTGGAAAATTTTGCCACATCCCGTATCGGCAAAGGTCGAGGGCCAACAAGGCTCATTTGTCCCAGTAATACATTAAATAATTGGGGAAGCTCATCTAGACTGGTACAGCGTAAAAAATGTCCAACGGGAATAATACGGGGATCGCGTTCGATCTTGAACATGACTCCATCAGAGCTTTTGTTGAGGTGCTCTAATTCCGCTTGGCGGCGATCGGCATCCATGAACATACTGCGAAATTTCCACATGCGAAACACATGTCCCTGTAAGCCAATTCGCTCTTGGGTATAAAAAACACTTCCCTTCGAGCTAGCCTTGATCGCGATCGCGATCGCCACAAATACAGGCGACAGTGCAATTAGCCCAATCAAAGCCGCCACAAAATCTAAGCACCGCTTAAAGATATATTCCCAATTTGCTAGTAATGATGGCTCAATCCGAATCATCGGCATGGAGGCAAAAATTTCAGGATTACCACGTCGATGCAGCAACATCAAACTGGATGGAACAAGCCTTAGTCCAATTCCCGCATTACGAAGTTGCCAATACAATTGAGAAGCTAGTTGGGTTTCAGGCAGCCCTTCGGCAATTACTTCCTTTGCACCCGAACTCATAATTGCTTGAATGGAGTGGGAAGAATTGGCTAGTGAAGAAGCTAGCACCCCGACAACTCTATAGCCTGTACGCTTTTCGACAATATTTGCTAAATAGGAAAGGCGATCGCTAGGGGCAATGATAAAAACGGGTGTATGAGTTCTAGCGATCGGAAATTGGTCAAATATCAACGTCAAGAGCAACCGCAAGCCAATAATCATGACAACGCTACCTAACCATGCAGGCAAAAATAGCGATCGCGGTGCATCCACTTTAGGATCATAAAAGTAACAAACTACTAATGATGATAGGTAAACACTACTAATAAATTGCGCCTGTTTGACGTAATTGCGCCACTGGGACTCACTTTTATAGAAATTGTAATAGGCAAAACCTGTCACAATTACTGCCGCAAATGCCCAAAACAAACCCGTTAAACCTGCAAATTCTCCCCAATTTAATTCAGGTGGTAAAGGCGAAAAAGCTTGATTAAAATCTAATGAAACTTTCCAAGCTATTCCTAGCCCGAAAATATCACTCAAGATTAGTAATAGGGTTCGCAACCAGTTCATTTCCACTATATGCCACTGTTGGAAATGATGACCTGCCCGAAGGTCACGTTTGTTAGAACGTTTTTCGGTTGGTTTGCGATCGCTACTCACTCTCATATTCCTCTTGTCTTCTTACCCTGATTTTGCATCACAACTAGTTAATCCCTGCTTACTATCTTGCCCAAATTTATTAGGACTTACGCAGTCAAGAGAATTCTGTAATTTAATAAATAAAGAGCCAGATTTTTGATGGCGCAGCAAAGCTGCGCCATCAAAAATCGTTAAGCTAAAGGCTAATAGCTAAAAGCTTTTAGCCAAATCCAATGAGTTGTGTGTAAGCTTTATGCTAATATCACTAAGGCAAAAAATATGGCTTTGGAGTTGTGATTCACTAAATGAGTACAGAAGTTGCGGAAGATTTATTCACTCAAGGTTTAGAACGCTACAAACAAGGTGAATCTGCGGCGACCTTAATTCCTGTGTTTGAAAAAGTGTGCGATCGCCAGCCCAAAGTTGCAAGCGGTTGGATCTGTTTGTCTTGGTTATATCTACTAGACAATAACGCCAAGCTTGCTGTCAAAGCTGCTCAAAAAGCAGTCAAACTTGCCCCCGAAGATCCTCAAGGACGCATTAACCTTGCGATCGCTATGTTGGAGTTATCTCAAAAAGGTGTGCGCGAGCAAGTCGAGGCAGCCCAAAATTGGCTAATGCTTCTCAAAGATATTAAGCCAGAGATTGTTGAGAATTTTGAAGAAGGTCTACGTCGTCGCCCAAATTGGAAAGCCCTTGAAAAGGTTAGAGATTGGGTACTTAACTAAAGTACAAGTTGTAAATTTTCTCTATCTTTAATATTTATTAAACTTAATTGATTGAGTTCTGTATATAACTTTACCTAAACTCATATAACTTCATAACTATCCGTACTTTGTCAGAAAAACTTAACACAGGTTTTTTGTCAAGAGTGTTAGGCTACCTAAATATAAGCAACTAATAAAGTTGTTAAATTTTTTAGCCGATAGTTGTAAATCTTTGTATTGAAAAGGAAGTTAGTCCCATGATTTTAGAAAATGTTAGAGTCAAGCCTGACACCCGCAACCACAAGGGCTTTTTTGTTTTAGAAGCTTCTTACAAGCTGATTAACATTGATGGCAATGGTTGGGCGTTGATTTGCTTGGATGACTATGCCTGTCATTACGTTGACCCCGACGATCTTAAGTTACCTAGAGGATGGAAAAAGGCGGCTACTAACGAAGTTGTAGGTGCTTAATTGTAGCTTTCTGATTTCCTTTATGTTTGATATTGAAAAAATACTAATTTTGACAAATAATTCAATAAATAAAAAAAGAGCGAATCTTGATTCGCTCTTTTTTTATTGTTTTTATTGCCTTTCTTTCAAATAGCGACGCGAAGCGCCGCTATTTGTATTTGGTTTTAATTCAGCGCAACGCGCTGAAAATAAAAATTTCCAAACAAAAATTCCAGAGGTAATATGTCACCTCTGGAAGATGGAATAAAAAAGTTAAACAGGTAAAATCTGTTAGAAAAGCAACACAAGTTAGTAGTGAGGCTTTTTTATATTTCTGATTATTTGATCAAAATTTATCGAGATACAGCAAGTGCAACTTCTCTTTCTTCAGGCGGTTTTAGACTAGGGAACAAGAAGTGATTTTCTTCAACATACTGTGCTCCAAATAGTCCTTTTTCTGCCCAGAAGTATCGATCTGTTGTATGCTCGTTGCGTCTTACAAGCAACAGTGCTGGAGGAAGAATGCCATGTGTATGAATGTACTTACGTGCAGCCGTCACAGGCTTATCTTCACCGCTATCGATACTAAATTGAGGAATATGTTCTAGGATTTTGCGCCCTTCTTGGCGACGTCTACTCTTGCGCTTACGTCTCCTTGCCAAATCAATACCTCCTAATTTAGACCCTGAAATGCGATCGGGATTACAAAACATAGCTATTATAGCTAGGGTAAATAAGAAATTTCAACTTTTCTTTACAAATTTTTGTTAGGTTGTCTCTAATGTGCTTAGTTAGATACATTTTAGAATTGACAAAAAGCTTATATAGTGCGAGGACTGCTCTCGTCATCACTGAAACTTTATTCAAACTCAGATCAAAAACTCATAGCGCACACAGAGCTTACATCATAGGTTTTTAGGTTTTATTTTATATTTAATTACGGTCAGCCACTTAACGATGGTTAGGCATTCTCCAAATTTTGTTCCTAAAAGGTTGTCGGATAAATATGCTTTTGGTGAATAATCACCAATCATCTAAATTTTAGATCCTACTTTGCATCAAAGTGATTTAAAGCCTCAGCAAAATCTCGTACTCCACGAAACTGTCGATAGACTGAGGCAAAACGTACATAGGCAACTTCGTTAATATCTTGCAAATATTGCAAAACCATTTCGCCAATTTCGACACTAGACACTTGATGCCGATCGCGTGTTTGTAGTTGTGCTTCAATTTCATCGATGATCGATTCGAGGGTGGTCTGTGATACCCCAGTTTTCTCACAGGCGCGGATCATGCCTCGCAATAATTTAGAGCGATCGAAGGACTCACTCACACCATCACGTTTTAACACGGTAATGGGTACAAATTCGATGCGCTCGTAGGTAGTAAAGCGACGCTGACAACTGAGACATTCCCGCCTGCGCCGAATACTACTGCCTGCCTCTGCCGAACGAGATTCTAAAACACGGCTATCGGTATGCTGACAAAACGGGCAGAGCATGACATATCTCAAATTGATGAATTATTGCTAGCTTAGGCTTTGTTTTGGACTGTCCCAGCTATTTATTAACTTTAAATTATAGTGAGTCATTCCAAAATAATTTTTGTTGAAAGTGTTGCAAAGCAACACTTTCAACAAATCAAAGACAAGGGCTAACCTGCATAGGGATGTAAAACGACGGCTTTGAGAATGCGATCGCCTTTCCAGAGTGGTAAAGATAGCCATAATTTCCCTGCATCGATCCATTGTTGACGCAGGAAGGTACTACTAAGGTTTGGATTATTAGATTTCAAACAGATAATATTTAGAGTTGGTTCACAGACTAGTTCTAATTCGGGTGATGCTTCTACCCATTGTCTCAAGTTATCGGAGAGATCTAGCGATCGCTCGACGAGATAGCGACAACCTGAAATTCCCATCGCCTTCAGTGCCATCCATAGCTTCAGGCTATCGGTACGGCGCGTTCCCTGTAGGTTAAGGTTTCCAAAATTGAGAGTGCGATCATCCATATAGGGAAGTTCGCCATCAAAGCCATCGACAAGATGCTGCTTATCTTTGACGATGAGCATGGCACAGGTTCGCGCTACCCATAGCCATTTTTGCGGATTAAAGGTGATCGAGTCCGCAAGTTCACAGCCTTGGAATAGCGGTTGTAATTTCGGCGAAAAAATCCCTGCGCCACCGTAGGCTGCATCGATATGAAACCAGCAGTCATAACGTTTAGCGATTTCTCCCACGGCTTGAATCGCATCGACTGCGCCTGTGACTGTCGTTCCTGCGATCGCTGCTACAAAAAAAGGTTGTTTCCCTTGTCTAATTGCTTTTTGGATTTCCAGTTCTAATTCTTCGAGAATAATTTCACCCCGATCATTGGTGAGAACTCGTACTAAGTTCTCTTTGCCAACACCGATTACATTCATCGCCTTCTCAAAGGAAGTATGAGCAGCATCGGAGACAAAGGCAACTAAATTATTCGCCTCGCCTACAGTCTTGCTCTGTGGTTGTTTCCAGTTTCTCGCTAATAATAGTCCCGAAATATTGGCGAGACTTCCCCCTGCGGTCAATGTACCGAAACAATCAGTTCCCATTCCAAAGAGATTCCCAAACCATTGCATCAGTTGTGCTTCCATTTCTGTAAATACGGGAGCGAGTTCATAACTGAGCATATTGTTGTTAATAGCCGAGATGAGCGCATCTGCCCAAATCGTAATCGCAGTAGGTACACTGTCCATATGTCCCATGTAGCGAGGATTTTGGAAATTGACAGTACGAGGCAAAACCTGCGATCGCACTTCGGCTAACAAGTCTGCAAGTTTATCGCCATGTTCAGGAATATTGATTTTAAAAGAGGATTCATCCTGAACGAAGGCTTGATTTTGTGTATCTAGAACCGAATCAACAATGAGATCGACAAAGGCATAGCCCAACTTACGGATGTCTTCAAGATTAGAGCGATCGGGATTGAGAAAGTGGGAATCAAGAAAATTTTGCGGTAAAAAATCGGGAGGGAAATCGGGCATTGTCGCGGTTAATGATTTATAGTCACTAGGAAAAGATACGAAGTATCTTTTCCTAGATTAATTATTGACATAGGGAATGCGTGGAATCGAAGCGATTAAAGACTTGGTGTATTCATGTTGGGGATTGGTCAACACTGCCTCAGTACTGCCCTGCTCTACAATTTTACCCTTACGCATCACCGCAATGCGATCGCAGAAAAATTGAGCCACGGCGAGATCGTGGGTAATGAAAATATAAGTTAGCTTAAATTCCTGTTTGAGATCGCGCATTAATTGCAAAACTTGGCTCTGAATCGACGCATCGAGCATACTCACAGGCTCATCGCAAATAATAAATTTGGGATGCGTAATCAAGGCGCGGGCGATCGCTACCCGTTGCAATTGACCACCCGATAAGTCCGAAGGATAGCGATCAGCAAGATCAGAATTAAGTCCGACTTTTTCGAGAATTGCATAGACCTTATCCTTAGCCGCTTCGAGATTGGGGGCAAAGTTATGAATTATTAAAGGATCGGCAACGCTGTTAAAAACGGTCATATAGGGGCTAAAGCAAGCGCGAGGATCTTGGAAGATCATTTGCATTTGCGATCGCATTTGGCGCAATTGTTCACCCTTGAGTTTGGTTAACTCCACCCCATTAAATCGCACAGAACTACCGCGATCGGGTTTGATTAATTGCAAAATTGCTCGACCCGTTGTACTTTTGCCAGAGCCACTTTCGCCAATAATCCCAAAGGTTTCTCCTGACATTATTTCTAAATCAATGCCATCAACTGCTTTGACTAAACCATTAGAAGGATCAACAAAGCGCGTTAACGGATTGCCCCCCGTAACATAATGCTTTTGTAGGCGATTGACATGGAGAATCACTCTGGGAGCTGCTTTTACAGAAGTCACTGACTTCTCAATCATCGCAAATTCTTGACTATTCCCTTGAGCATTAGTCTGTTCTTGACTGTCTTCTAGAATATTGACATCGGAAGCTACGGGAACATCATCTGCAATATTTTGATTAATTTCCTCCCCAGTATCTTGATCTTGAGATTCAGATTCATCTGTTCTGATAGTTAATGCTTCTGGATTGAAATGGAGAACTGAAGCTAGCAAACTCTGGGTGTAGGGATGCTGCGGATCGCGGAAGATCTGCTCCACATAGCCAGTTTCCACAATATTCCCGTTATACATTACGGCAATGCGATCGCAATATTCGGCAACCATACCGAGGTCATGGGTAACTAACAATAAGCCCATCGATCGCGTTTTGCGAAGTACTGTTAGCTCCTTGAGAATATCAGTAGCAACGGTGACATCGAGGCTCGTAGTTGGCTCATCGGCAATTAATAAAACGGGATTTAGCAATAGTGATAAAGCGATCGCTACTCTCTGCCGCATCCCGCCGCTAAATTCGTGGGGATATTGCTTAGCGCGACTAGGATCGATGCGAACCGAGCGTAGGGCATCATGTATGCGCTGTTTTGCCGACTGCGATGAAAGTTTAGGATAGTGGGAAGACAATACTTCTAACCCATGATCTTCGATGCTCATCAAGGGATCGAGCCTTGTCATCGGATCTTGGAAAATTAAGCCGACCTTTTCACCGCGCCATGTTCCATCTTTTTTCTCCGCAATTTCTTCCCCATCGACGCAAATCGTCCCCTCGACATTGGCATATTTGGGTAATAGCTTGATTAGCGATCGCCCGATGGTCGATTTACCACAGCCGCTTTCACCAATTAATCCCAGCGCTTCACCTGCTTGCAAATGAAAAGTCACGCGATCGACCGCAGGCGTTGCTTCGCCATAGCGAACAGTCAAGTTGTCAACTTCAAGCAGCATGATTTTTTTGGACTTTTTAAGAGTTAATTGATAAGCATCTCAAGCTAAAATATCATGCTATTGCTACTTAATTGCTGAAGTTGACATTTAAGAGTTAGGGCTTCGACTTCGCTCAGCCACCTCTCACCGATGGCTGAGCGAAGTCGAAGCCTCTAGTAAATATTTAAAATTGCTATATAGCTGGATAGAAATTGTTCCGAATAAATTGCTTTCGCCAAGACAAAAATAAAGTGTGTTGCATTGATTTGCGGTTGAGAATTTGTGGTGCGAATGTTGGAGGTTTAGGGCAGAGCATTCCCGATGTGAGGTTGTCTGTAAATTGGTAAATTATGACGGGAATGCTTTGCCTCTACAGAAATCTTTCATTTTTTTGATAAAAGAATCCTGATATATTTATTAAAATCTCAATTCTTGCAAATAGAGATCTTTAACTTCAGTCGGTTAACCCAAACTTCATGACTCTATCCTTTGTCGGTCAAGACTTGCGTCATCAATCCTTTAATGGACGAGAAGACTTAGCAGGTGCAGATTTTACAGGTGCAGATCTGCGAGGTTGTGATTTTCGAGAGGCTATACTAACTGGGGCAAATTTTACAGGTGTTAAAACTGGTCAGAGTAATCAGCAATTCATCTATTTAATAGAGGTTACAGTTGCATTTACATTTATGTTTGTAGTTATAGGATCAGGGGCATCTTTGGGATTTCTTTTGGGTGTAATTGTAGATGATGCTTTGGTTTCAATCTTAGGTTCAGTTTTAGGTGGATTTTTAGGTGCAGTTGCAAGTGGAATTGTGGTCAGTCTCGTATCATTTTTAACTGCATTTATAGCTAGAGTGACTGGTGGTGCTGGAATTGTGAGAGTAGACCCATTAATGTTTAAAATTACACTTGCTATTGTCAGTCTACTTGGAATTGTAGTTGTAATTATAGTTCAAGCATATAAGTCTTTTCTCACTGGCAATGTTAGATGGGGAATTTTATGCATTACTGCCAGTTTGGTCTTTATCATTATTACGCTGCCTGTGTCCAAAGAATTACTAGAAACGTTGAAAAGTTCAATAAGTACCTACTTTAATGGTGCAGATCTTACTGGTGCAAATTTTGCCAATGCGGAATTACAATTTACCGACTTCACAGATACAAATTGTGATTTAATTAACTGGCAAGGAGCTAAATTCTTTAGATGCAAATTACCAAAAAATATTGAAGATACTAAAGTACGAAATTTATGCAAGAAACCTGAGAGCGGAAGAGCAGTAAATTATGCATCGGCTAACTTCCATAAGGCATATTTACAAAATGTCGATTTAGTCGATGCCATTCTCCACAATGCCAATTTAAATGGTGCTGATCTGCGTGGTGCAAAACTGATCAATGCTGACCTCAGCAACTCACAAGCATTAGGAACTGACTTCACAGGTGCAACTCTCACAGGCGCAAGGATATTTAATTGGGGAATTAATCCTGAAACCAAATTTGAGAATGTTATTTGCACACACGTTTATATCGATGAAGCAGGAAAGGAACGTAAACCCGCGAGTGGTGATTTTGCTGAAGGTGACTTTGCGCTTTTAGTTGGAGAGTTTACCAATACACTCGATTTTCTATTTAAAAATGAAATCAACTTCAGCGCTTTTCAATATGCCATGCAGCAAATGGTAATCAAAAATCCTGAAGTACAACTATCCATCAACCAAACTAAATTTATTGGTCAAAATAAAGACGCTCTCAAAAGAAGCTACGATGTAAGCCCTGATGCAGACAAAGGCAAACTCCATGCTGACTTTTCGGAATCCTACGACATTTACAAGCGACTTCATCCAGAAGACAATCAACTCATCAGGGATTTAAACCGAAAACTCACATTTTTAGAAGGTGAAGTCAAAACTTTAAAAGTTCTCAATGCTGAAAAGGATGAACGTATTGCCGATTTGAAAGATGCAAATGCAGGTTTCAAAGAAATTGCCAAAACCCAAGCAACTAAATCTAACGATAAAATTATTGTTCAACAAGTTCAAGGAGAGAAAAATCAAGTGTCTGACAAAAATCAAAATATTTCTCTAAAATCTGATGGCAACATGACAGGCGTAACCGTTGCAGGTGGAGATATTAGCGGCACTGTCACCGTCACGATTCAACAACTCCGTGACAGCGACACCCCCGAAGCACCAAAACTTGCCGATCTCCTGACTGACTTACAAAAAGCAATTAGCGAATCTACGGAATTGACAGAAGAAGACAAGACAAAAGCTTTGCAATATATCGATACGATTGGCAAGTTTGCTAACAACAAAGAAGATCACGACATGATTGGCACAGTAATTGACAAAATCATCAAAGTTGTTAGCAAAGCTGCGAAATTACTTACCCCCGTCCAAGCGATCGCCGATGGGTTGCGAAAGATTCTACAGCTATGAGGGCGAGAGACTGACAGTGAGTTGTTATAGGATCACTAGCCTCTGCTTTTGATTTCGTTTTTGATTGCCTGCAAAGTATCATTCAACGCATCCTTAAAAATGCCATAAAAAGCATCCGCAGGAGTCGAATCACTCGGCTGAGCATTCACAGTGTAAGTAATCAAAACCTGATTGGCGGGACGATTGGGAACGGAAGATACAGGTTCCATTTTCCAATAGCCTTCCATTTTCGATAGATCACCATCAATGAGATGGAAATCAATCTGCTTGCGATCAGTTTCCTCAATAGCAAGCTTGGTGCGAGAAACGATAGAAACAATAAAGACTTGACGCGTATCTACCTGTTCAATCACCTTGCGATTGCCATAGCTCTCAAGGACTTTGCTAGAGGTCATATTCGGGATAAATTTAGAGAGATTGGCATAGTCAGTCAAAACCCGCCAAACCGCATCAGGGGAAGCCGTGACTAGTACCTTTGCTACATATTTTCCTTTCTCACCTGTAACTACCGTTTGTCCATTACGCAAAGAATCACGCTCGATCGCAGGTAAGCGATCAACTGGCCCATCAAAGAGCGCCGCACGGACGGGCATGGTCGGTGTGCAACAGGCAATCGCGATCGCCATCACCACCGCCGAACCAGTAGAAAATTTCGTCATAAACTTTGAGACTAAATTCTGAGAGGACTGCATGGAATTTGGATAGGATGAGTACTTTGTCATGAAATATTGTGCTTGTATGTATATCAAAATTTGCGGACTTACGAAAATCGATCAGGCTCAGGCGATCGCCCAAATGGGAGTTAACGCAATTGGTTTTATATGTGTCTCGTCATCACCACGATATATCACTACCTCCGCGATCGCCCAGATTACAACTAGCCTAATACCTGATTATCCTACGATTGATTTGATCGGGGTATTTCTCAACGCTAGCGCCGAGGAAATTTGTCAAACCGTAGAGCAAGGGGGACTTAATGGCGTACAACTACATGGCGATGAATCACCAGAGTTTTGTCATGAGGTGCGATCGCATCTCGATCAACTGCAACCAAATATCAACTCAAACATTAAACTCATCAAAGCCCTTCGAGTCAAAGATCAAGCAGGCTTAGAGCAAGCTCAACGGTATAGTGATGTGGTTGATGTGATTTTACTCGATGCCTACGATCCACAAATGGCGGGAGGCACTGGCAAAACTATCGATTGGCAAATGTTGCGCGATTTCCGTCCCCATTGTGACTGGTGGCTAGCGGGAG
The DNA here is from genome assembly GCF_012863495.1 of Pseudanabaena yagii GIHE-NHR1. Classification (NCBI taxonomy): domain Bacteria; kingdom Bacillati; phylum Cyanobacteriota; class Cyanophyceae; order Pseudanabaenales; family Pseudanabaenaceae; genus Pseudanabaena; species Pseudanabaena yagii. Next base: position 181,107 of record NZ_JAAVJL010000001.1, on the reverse strand, counting down.
GGCTATCTCCAGAAAATGTCGAACAAGCGATCGCGCTAGTATGCCCAAGTGGTTTAGACGTATCAAGTGGGGTAGAACGTTCCGCAGGAGACAAAGATCTATCTAAAGTTAAAGAATTTGTGCGGAAGTTGGTAAGACCCTCACCCCTATCCCCTCTCCCAAAAGGGGAGAAGGGAACAAAAAATTAGCTTTACTCCCCTTCTCTCTTAATGGGAGAGGGATCTGGGGGGTGAGGGTTTCATCACATCAGTTAGAATTAAGATAGATTAAGGAGCTAATTCGCGTTTGTTTGCGTCACATAGTCCCATCGATCGCAGCAAACTTAATCAACAGCGTTGAGGAGCTAAATTATGAAAATGCCAGTTTTAAGTAAAGGTACTTGGTTAGGGCTAGTTGGAGCAGCGCTAGTTGGTGGTTCGGCAACGGCAGTATTGCTCAATAGTCATTTTAATCAACCTAACCAACCCAATCCTCAGATATCTGCTCCTGCGTCAGTAAATCAAATTAGCCAGTCCCCACCTGCACAGCGAGCCGTAGATGGTGAATTAGCTGTTTATTGGATTGAATCTAGCAAAAATAAATTAAAGGCTGTCCCGATCGCCATCAAAGCCAAAAGTAATGACGAAGCGATCGCTTCTGGTTTAAATACTTTGATATCTGAGAAACCATCGGAATCGAGCCTTTATAGTGCCATTCCCGCCAATACAAAAGTTCTAAAGGTACAGGCTAAAGGCAAAGAAATTCGGATTGACCTATCCAAGGACTTTACCAAGGGTGGCGGCTCTGCTTCGATGCAGGGCAGGATTATTCAGGTGCTTTACACAGCAACTAGCTTAGAACCTGAGGCAAAGGTTTATTTATCCGTTGAAGGTAAAGCTTTAAAATATATCGGCGGCGAAGGTTTAGAAGTACCACAACCGATGACACGCAAAGATTTTGCGCTAGAGTTTTAGGGATGCGCGGTGCTTATTGCCGCATATAGTGTTTTCATGTTTCCCCGCCGAAGGCGGGGAAACAAACCTGAAGCGCTATATTGTTGTTTATTTTTTAGTTAACTATGCCAATCCACTTGCCTGATATTGATACGTTGAGCCTCGTTGAGCAAGTCTCGCAAATGTTGGTTGTTCGCACCTGCGGAATGCTGTACGACCATCAGATTCAATATCCACAGTGGGAATTAACAAGTAAACAACTACAAACCCTCATTGGTGAATATGGGGTTGGTGGCGTAATTTTGCTGGGTGGAAGTGCGGCGGAAATTGCTCTCAAAACACAGCAAATGCAGTCATGGGCAAAAGTACCTTTGTTGATGGCAGCCGATATCGAAGAGGGTGTAGGACACAGGTTTAGTGGCGCGACATGGTTTCCACCACCGATGGCGTTGCAAGATGTCGGTATTGACTATGCCGAAGCAATGGGGCGTGTTACTGCCGAAGAAGCTCTAGCGATCGGGCTAAATTGGGTGCTAGCACCGATTGTGGATATCAATAACAACCCTCAAAATCCTGTCATCAATGTACGTTCCTTTGGAATTACAGTTGGCGAGGTGATGGGGGCGACGCGGGGCTTTATCGCAGGGGCAAAGCAATATCCCGTATTGACGACCGCAAAGCATTTCCCCGGACATGGTGACACGGCTGTAGATTCACATTTACAAACCCCGACATTGACTCACGATCGCTCAAGATTTGAGAATTTAGAATTTCTACCCTTCAGCAATGCGATCGCCGCAGGCGTAGATACGATCATGAGCGCTCATATCTTCGCCCCACACCTAGATCCACAAAATATTGCGACTTTATCACCGCATATCCTCACAGAAATTTTGCGCGACCAGTTGGGCTTTGAGGGGATTATTACCACCGATGCGCTGATTATGTCGGGAGTTGCCAATTTAAATAGCCCTGAAGCGATCGCCGTGCAGGCAGTCAAGGCAGGTGCAGATATTTTATTAATGCCCGTCGATCCGATCGCTACGATTCATGCTGTATGTGCCGCCGTGGAATCTGGGGAAATTAGTCGCGATCGCATTAAGCAATCATTGCAAAGAATTTGGCAAGCAAAACAAAAAGTATGTGGGATACCCACGGATTTAACGCAACTGGGTAAGCCTGAAAATCTGGCAATTGCTAAGGAGATTGCCACCAAATCAATTAGCGTCTATTCGGCAATTCCCCATTTGCAATCTGGTGATACTGCAAACCCAAAAGCCAATTATCTCAACCTGATCATTGTCGATGATCCGCTCACCTGTGGTGAATTTCTCAACTCGCGATCGCCTGCGGTGTTATTCCCCAAGAATAGTGGCTACCAGAGAATTATCACCGATGGTCAGACAATAGAGCATCTCCAACTGAAGCAATTTACTGATGTATTTATCCAAATGTTTAGTCGTGGTAATCCATTTCGTGGCAACACCAATCTGCACGCTAAAACACAGACCTTAGCGAATGCACTCCTAGCAAGCGAAAAATTAGAAGCTATGGTTGTCTATGGTAGTCCCTATGCCCTCGATCCATTTCTGCAAATTTTGCCAGCCAATATTCCTTGGGGATTTGCCTATAGTCAGCAACCAGAGGCTCAGGCAGCAGTTTTACAAAAATTAGGATTTGGATAAATCTAGAACAAACCCTGTATTGCACCATGCGCTTGCACTACAGAGTTGTAGTTTCGCCCAGTTACTTATGGCAAATTTATGAACATGGCAAATCTATTTCGGTTCATCTTAATTGCTGCAATTACCGCATCAACTTTAGTTGCTTGCCAGATTTGGGTGAATAGTGAAGCGCCTAAAACTCCCTTAGAGAGTAAACCCCTGCCATCAGTTCCCAATATTGATCCCAAAAATTCTGATCCAGAGCGGACTCCTGATGCGCCCTATTTGCAAACTCCTGAGCGAGTTGTTATCAAGATGCTAGAAATGGCAAAGGTGAATTCTCAGGATGTGGTTTACGATCTTGGTAGTGGGGATGGCAGAATTGTGATTGCGGCAGCGCAGAAATTTGGGGCAAAGGCGATCGGTATAGAGATCGATCCTGAATTAATTCGAGAATCTGAGAGAGCGACAAAAGCCGCGATCGTCAAAACTCCACAGATTCGCTCTCAAATTAAATTTGTCAAACAGGATCTATTTAAAACTGATTTACGAGATGCAACGGTGATTACGCTATATTTGCTTCCCCAAGCAAATCTGCGGATACGATCAGAAATTTTACCAAAATTAAAATCAGGAACACGAATTGTTTCCTATCAATACAGTTTAGGAGATTTATCTGCAACTAGAACCGAAAAAGTTAAAGTTGGCGATCAAGAACATATGATTTATCTATGGACTATAGATTAGTAATGTTGAGGCACAATATCGCTAATCTGAAATCTATACATATTCTTTCTGCCTTGTTCATTAAATGCAACTTCAGTCTCTTTCCTCACGCTTTATTTGTCAGTTGATGAAGCGTAATTTCCAAGGCTCTATATTTCCAGCGATCGCCCTAGTTGCAATTCCTCTGATTGCGCCATTACCTATCCAAGCCAATCCCGATCGCATTTGTCCTGCCCAGTTGCAACAGGAATTGTCCCAAGTTGCCCAATCTCCTCAATTACAGTCTTCACGAGTGGGGGTATTTGTCCAAACCAATGAGCCGAAACCACAAGTATTAGCCAATCTTGATGGCGATCGCTATTTCATTCCTGCCTCTAATACCAAACTATTTACCACTGCGATCGCCTTAAAAGTTTTGGGAGCAGACCACCGCTTTGCAACCAAATTGATGTCCAGCAATTTGCCCAATCCTCAAGGCACTCTAGAAAATGGATTATGGCTAGTGGGATCGGGTGATCCCAGCTTTAACTCAGAGACAGGATTAAAATCCCTCGTCAGCCAACTCAAAGATAAAGGGGTCAAGCAGATCAATGGTGGTATTTGGACAAGAACTATTCGTAGGGGTGACGAACTTGTAGATAGTTGGGAATGGAAAGATCTCCAAGAATATTACGCCGCTAAGGTTTCTCCCTTCACGATTAATGAAAATGCCTTGAATTGGTCAATCCGTCCCAATAAAATTGGTCAACCTGCCATCTTTGAATGGGAAAATCCTGCATTGGCTAAAGACTGGCTGGTGGAGAACAAATCCTACACAGCTAGTGATGACTCTATGCTGTATATGTTTCCTGATAACGCTTTGAGCATTGTCCGTCCCTACGGTCAAAAAGTACTGATCATTAGTGGCGCAATTTCTGACAAGGCTGAGCCAGAGGAGGGTGGTGTCGCAATTCCCGATCCTGAAGCTAATTTTGTGCGCCTATTGAGTAAAGAGTTAGACGCACAAGGAATTAAAGTCAACCCATTCGCAAATATTCCCAAAAAACTGCCACCGACCCAAGACTTAGCGATCGCCTACTCGCCACCGCTCTCTGCGCTCATTACAACTACCAATAAAGATAGCAATAACCTCTACGCCGAACTATTACTCAGAGCCGTAGGTGAGAAATTCTATAGCAAATTATTTCAAGAAAAACTAGGCGATCGGGTTTATGAATATGTTTCCCTCAATGGTGTGAACGGTGGCATATATGCGCTCAAGGAATATTTAGATGTCATCAAAATTGGCTCGCATAATGTCTTGCTAGCAGATGGCTCTGGACTATCGCGACGTAATTTGACGACCCCTAGAGCGATCGCCCAACTTTTGTATAATGTGGCTGATGATCGTACTTTTCGTAGTTCTTTGCCAGTATCAAATGGCGATGGCACAGGGGATGGTACTTTAACTAACCGATGGAGAGTTAATCCCATTGCTATGCAAGCTAAAACTGGCACATTAACAGGTGTAAGCGCTTTATCGGGTTACGCTAAACCTCAGCATTATCCTGAAGTTATTTTCAGTGTCATGATTAATAACAGCAACTTACGACCGAGGGAATTGAACAGCTATGTCGATGCGATCGTTGCTCGCATCAATCGCCTTGAGACTTGTCAATAACATCAAGCCCATCCAGCTAGCCCATGAAACAAGTTCATGAAAAGGGGCTGATTGCCTCAAATAAATTTCTAGTTGCGGCGATCGGAGCTTTAAGCATAGGCGCTGTATTCATGTTGATGACAATTTCCTCGCCTAAAAGTCCAGAGATCTCAAATCTAGATTCTTCTCTATGTCCTACGATGACAGAAATCAGAAACTCAACTAGCCTACAATTTCATCCTGTTAAGATTGTGGCGGAACCTTGGCGGGGTGAGCATAATGTTTACGCGATATTTGCGCTACCTTTGCAATATCAAGAAATCTACTATCGTTCTGCCTTAGTAGTCAAAGGTACTGATACGCATTGGTATGCCACAATTACCGACGGTAAGAAGTATGGCGTAACAGTTCCTGAGAATTCTTTTTTGATGGTTGGTTTCTTTCGGACTCGTCTTGCTCTGTGGTACTGGCTAACTGGCAAGTTTAGCGATCTTCAGCAACCCTGTAACTGGACATTGCACCTATTTCCCTAGATGAGAGACGGCGCTAAGAGCCGTCTCTCATCTCTTAGATTTTTGGGAGCTTTCAATAATCTCTAAATCTTTTGCTAGTGTAGGATAGGCGGCGCACCGCGCCGTCCATCCTACACTCCACTCTAATTTTGCTATAGGATGAAAACAATCAAACAGGAATTTTAGGGCATGGGCAATTTTGGTAGTTGGCTAGTTAAAGTGGGGCAAAGTTGTCTACTAGTTGGACAAATCATCACCCATATTTTGATATATCGACGTTTCCATTGGCGCAATACAGTCGAGCAAATGTCCATAGTTGGTACAGAATCTCTGTTGATCACTTTGATTACGGCTTCCTTTGTCGGCGCGGTGTTTACAATTCAAGTTGCCCGCGAATTTATTCACTTTGGTGCTCAACAGGCGATCGGTGGGATCTTAGCGATCGCTTTGAGCCGTGAGTTAATTCCTGTGTTGACGGCTGTGATTATTGCAGGACGGGTTGGCTCCGCCTTTGCCGCAGAAATTGGCACAATGCAGGTGACTGAGCAAATTGATGCGCTCTATATGTTGCGGACAAATCCGATTGATTATTTGGCAACCCCTCGCGCGATCGCCTGTATTTTAATGTTGCCAATCCTCACGATTATGGGCTTTTTAACAGGGATGGCTGGCGGTTTATTTCTCTCAGATGCGATGTATGGTATTTCTTCGACCATGTTCCTTAACTCTGTGCAGGATTTACTCAAGCCTTGGGATTTGATCGCGGCCTTACTCAAATCGAGCTTTTTCGGTTTGTTGATAGCTGTAATCGGGACGACATGGGGTTTAACGACTACAGGTGGTGCAAAGGGTGTGGGTGAGTCCACAACTACCGCAGTTGTGACTGCTTTACTAGCTATTTTTATTAGCAACTTCTTTCTATCATGGGCGTTCTTCCAAGGTATCGGCTCTTCATTAACCGCATCATAGGACTGTGGCTTCGACTTCGCTCAGCCAACGCGGGCTGAGCAAAGTCGAAAGTAAAAGCCTTGCGAAGCAAGGCTTTTACTTTTGAGCTTTTAGAGAGGGTTTGCGTAGCAAACCCTCTCTAAAAGTTTTAGGTGTTTGTTGAGTTGGTATGAAATAAGCGTGAAGTACCACATTTTTCGCATTCAGTAAAAAACTGTAGGCTGCTTTTTCTGACTTTCTCGCGATCGCCACAGGATGGGCATATATTTTTAATCGCCGTATTTTTGCTGCAATCGTTACATTTAAAGAAGTAACTATGAACATACAAAATTGACAAATTTAGACTTTGACAATGGGAACAGATGTTCTTTGCAGTTGGCTTTGCTTCTTTAATAATCGGCTTATTCTTGATTTCTGGTTTCTGAATATCCTTAGGCGCAACAGAAACAGTTTTTTTATGAGTTGCGGCTGGTTTGTGGCTAGTCAGCAAAAATTGACTAATTCTTGGGATTTCATCTTTAGCAAACTCATAGGGAATCTCTAAGCTAAGGTTGAAGAGACTATCTTTTTTCCGATATTCCGTTGCGATCGCTTTAACCTTGTCAGGAACTTGATCCGCCTTACAGACAAGATCGAGCTTTTCATTCTGAGGACGGTTGATAATTCCAGAATCAGAAATTGCTACCAAAACATCAATTGGCATTTTCGTGAAATGGGTTTGATTGCCCAAAAGGTTCTTATTTAGAAGAGTCTCAACATGATTCTCCAAATAATCTTTAAGAAATTTCCCCTGTCGTTGTGCCTGCAAAATTGGTGATGGCATTCCTTGCCAAGCATTATTAAACCAACGCTTCCACTCACCATGCTCATTAACCTCAACACGAGTAGTAACGCTTTTACTCTCGATAATTACCATTCCATATCGATGTAATACTAAATGATCGATCTGGCAAACATCATTAGCTTTTACTAACCGTAGATTATTAAAAATTAGAAACTGTGGATCATCTTTAAATTCACGTTTGAGATAAAACGCAAGCTGGGATTCAGCGTAATATCCTGCTTGCTCAAATTTATCACTTGGTTCTAGACGATCTAATTCTTTAACAATCATTACTTGGATACACCCCCTAAACGCCTTTTCTTTTTTAGCATATAGCTGTCGCGATTCTTGAAACCCAAATAGTGTTAAGGCAGCGCTTGCGCCACCTTAACACTATTTCCTGATACAGGTGACTATAGCTATAAGTCGCTAGGTGTAATTATCTGTAGCCAAAATACAAGTAGCAGCGCGAAGAGCCACTACTTGTATTTTGCGATCGCTCGTCCTAGCATTTAATTTCCAAAAAGAGAAGGGACGCTTAGCGTCCCTTCTCTTTTTTTATGTATTAGCTGCTGCTGCTGCTCTTGCTGCTGCTGCCTCATCGGGGTGAATACCCAAACGAGTGAGATTGAAGCGTCCGCGACTATCTACTTCGCGAATTTTAATCAAGACTTCATCACCAACGGCAACTTCATCTTCGACTTTGCCCACACGACCTTCCGCCAATTGGGAAATATGTACCATTCCTTCCTTACCAGGGAGAAACTCGACAAACGCGCCAATGGGAATAATCCTTGTGACCTTACCCAAATAAACATCACCTGAACCAACACGACGGGTCATATTTTCGATGATGCGTTTCGCCTTGAGCGCACCTTCGCCACTCATCGAGGAAATCATCACCGTACCGTCATCTTCGATATCGATCTTGGCTCCAGTCTCCTCAGTGATGCCCTTGATGTTTTTACCACCAGGACCAATGATCATACCGATTTGCTCTGGATCGATGCGAATTGTTAGCAAGCGTGGCGCATAGGGTGATAGCTGTGGTCTTGGCTCAGGAAGAATTTCCAGCATCTTTTGCATGATGTGAGCGCGACCAGTTTTGGCTTGGGTGATCGCTTCACGCACTGTATTCATGGAGATGCTAGTAATCTTCATATCCATTTGCAGTGCTGTGATACCTGTATCAGTACCTGCAACCTTGAAATCCATGTCACCAAGGAAATCTTCGATACCTTGGATGTCAGTCAAGATACGAACTTCATCGCCTTCTTTGATCAAGCCCATCGCTACACCGCTAACGGGTTTAGAGATCGGCACACCTGCATCCATCAAGGCAAGCGTCGAACCACAGACAGAACCCATCGATGTGGAACCATTGGATGACAAGACCTCGGATACAACACGGAGGATATAGGGGAATTTATCTTTAGGTGGTAATACAGGTTCGAGAGCGCGTTCGGCTAAGGCTCCGTGACCAATTTCACGACGACCGGGCGATCGCATAGGTCTGGCTTCACCCACAGAGTAGGGGGGGAAGTTGTAATGGTGCATATAGCGCTTCTTAGCATCGGGATGCAGATCGTCAAGTTCCTGTGCATCACCGGGGGTTCCAAGGGTTGCGATCGATAGAACTTGGGTGAGACCACGGTTAAATAGACCACTACCATGCACGCGAGGCAATACGCTGACCTCTGTCCAAATGGGGCGGACTTCATCGAGCTTGCGTCCGTCAATCCGCACGCTCTGCTCAATTACCTGCGATCGCATTAGTTTTTTGGTGAGTTCCTTGTAGGTGGCGCTAATCACCTTCTTATCGGCAGCCAACTTGATCGGATCTTCATCGGGCAAAGCAGCGATCGCTTCTAGTAGCTCGGCTTTGATTGCATCGAGGTTAGCATCACGGACATTGCGATCCCTTTCACAGCTAGCAACTACTTGGGCAACTTTATCCTTAACTTGATCCGCAATAAAGTTTTCTAGAGTTGGATCAGTTTCAGGAGGTGTAAGGTCTGGTGGTGCAATGCCTAGCTCTTGGATCAGATCGAGTTGGGCTTTGATTAGCTCTTGCACAGCCTCATAACCAAAATCGATCGCTTCGATCATGTCCGCTTCAGGCAACTGGTTTGCCCCTGCTTCTACCATGATGATTCCTTCAGCAGTACCAGCTACTACGAGATCAAGGTCGCCTGCTTCTACTTCAGCATAGGTAGGGTTGATGATAAATTCATCACCGACTAGACCTACACGTACACCTGCCATTGGACCACTGAAGGGGAGTCCTGCAATTTGGGCTGCGATCGATGCACCTGTTACCGCCAACACATCGGGGGGAACTTTTTCGTCGATCGCCATTGTTGTTGCTACGATCTGCACATCATCGCGCAACCAATTGGGGAACAAAGGACGCATCGGGCGATCGATTAAACGGCAAATCAGGGTTGCTTTTTCAGGTGGTCTACCTTCACGACGCAGGAAACCACCAGGAATCCGACCTGCCGCATATAAACGCTCTTCGTAATCAACAAGGAGGGGTACAAAATCTACACCTTCACGAGCAGGACCTCTGGTCGCTGTCACTAAGATTGCAGTTTCCCCACACTGGACTAATACTGAGCCACCAGCTTGGGGCGCAAACGTGCCAATTCTTAATTTAATTTCCCTGCCATAAAAAGGGATAATTTTTGTTACGGCATCCATCTATAATCTTCTTCCGTTTTGACTTTTTTCTCTTTATATATCTCGCAATGTTAGCACTGATGTAGTAAAGTCTGGTGTTTACTGTCGAGAAAGTGGATAGGGACGCAAAGCGTTCCTATCCATTTTATTAAGTATTACAACCTATTTAGGTTTTGTGGAGTCTAGAGCAACCTTCAAAAAGCTTGCTTTGTAAGCTTTTTGAAGGTTGCTCTGAGTTTTAAGAAAATGCAAAGCGCTGTACTACCGTTTATCAGTTTGCAACTGAATTAATAATCGTTTAATTAACATGATCACGGTCTTCTTTATAGAACTTAATAATTGACGAATTCCGCCAAAGCTGCCCATCATTTTCCAGATAAATACAACCCAATGCCAACCTTTAATAATCTCTCCCCATAGAGTAATCTTTTCTTGAACAGGTTCTTCTGTGACAGATGTAACGGAAGTTGCTGTGTCTGAATTGTGTAAGTTTGATTCTTGTGGCATAAATTTTCTCTCTTTAGTGCAATGGCGATCGCAATTCGTAACTAGTGATAAAAGTCTTAACTTTTATCACTACGTAAGAGTCTGTTTGAACAGTTGGGATTCTCCTAAATCTCCCCTAAAAAAGGGGCTTTTTTAATATCTCCCTTTTACAAGGTACGGTGTACGCACAAGTCTAACTGTCTACGTTTCAATTTATCTAAGCCCCCTAAATCCCCCAATTCTGGGGGACTTTGAAAGAATGTTATTTTCTTGTTCCCCCAGAATTGGGGGCTAGGGGGCGAATAAATGTTGACTTGACTAGGTTTTATGACTTTTATATACAAAGTAGTCTCATAAGGGGGAAGGGGAACTCAATCAGTATTTTTAGCGAAGGTCAGAATTTTACAAATAGTTTCTAAGTAGAATTATCTAGTCATTGGAGGATCGCGTAAAGCTGGTTATAATAACTAAGTAGTTAAGCAAAACCCAGATTGCTATGCCGCCCGCTACGCGGGCGGCATAGCAATCTGGGTTTTATTTATAACTATTCTGAATTACCTATAGCAGTCCTAAATCATTTGTAGATTTTTGGGTTTGTGGAAGCGCACCCCTTTGGGGTGCGCTTCCACAAACCATTTAGGATTGCTATATCATGTTAAAAATTAAGAAAATTAAATCCTTGCGACATGTTCGTTACTAAAATGGAATAAAGAGAATAAAAATTTCTCAAATCCCAAATTTGTTGACTGAATTGCAGTGTTAGGTAGGAATTATGTTTAAAACTGTTTTATTCCCTTTAAACAGAAGTCAAGAAACCCGCCAAGCTGTAGCCGTCGCGATCGATCTGGTACAGAAATATCAGGCGCAACTATATGTACTGTCGGTTACGGAGCCTGATGCTAACGATAGCGATCGCATTTCATCCCAAGATTTAATCGAAGAAGTCAAGACTTATTTTGCTGAAGTCGGTATTTCCGTTCAGACCAAAGTTGCTGAGGGCAAGACTGCTTTTGTAATTTGCGATTTTGCCGATGAAATTAATGCTGATTTAATTGTCATGGGTTCACGGGGAGTTAGCTTGACCGAAGAACATCCTGAGGAGCACAGCGTAAGCCAGAAGGTGATCAATCTTTCTCCTTGTCCTGTTCTCGTTGTGCCGTAAGTATATTTACGACTATAAGGTAGGTTTGCCTGCGGAGCAGGCAAACCTACCTTATGCTCTTGCGGATAAAAAATGTCCCAACAAATTTATCTAGCTTCGACTTCGCTCAGCTAACGTTGGCTGAGCGGAGTCGAAGCCACAGGTACTTTAACTTTAATAGCAAGTCCCTAACGTTGGCTGAGCGGAGTCGAAGCCACAGGTACTTTAACTTTAATAGCAAGTCCCTAACGTTGGCTGAGCGGAGTCGAAGCCACAGGTACTAATAGCAAGTCCCTTATGGCTATATTTCTTAAACGCGGCTCAGAATTTGATGTATTGCCAATGCTGTCCACTCGATATCGGCTTCGGTGGTGGATTTGCCGAGGGTGAGGCGAATACTATTTCTAGCTTCGGAATCAGAATATCCCATTGCTAATAGGATGGCGCTTGGCTCGATCGCACCGCTACTACATGCTGAACCAGAACTAATTGCAATTCCTGCATAATTGAGTTCCCGCACAAGCCGACGACCATCAAGGTATTTATGATAGAAGCTCAGATGATGGGGTAATCGGTCTGAGCTTCCTGTGGGAACGAGGTCAGGGATGTCATCTAGTAATGCATAGAGGCGATCGCGCAATTTTGTAAGGCGTTGTGATTCGCTCATTAATTCCTTGGCGGCTAGTTCAGCAGCAAGCCCTAATCCTGCGATCGCGGCAACAGCCTGTGTCCCTGAGCGATAACCACGTTCTTGTCCACCACCTAGGTTGAGGGGAACTAGTCCATGTTTTTGAATAATTAGCGGATTAATATATAACGCACCAATCCCCTGTGTGCCATAGAACTTATGGGCGGATAGAGATAACAAATCGATCGGTAAAGTCTGAACATTGATGTCTATCTTCGCGATCGCTTGCACCGCATCAGTATGAAATGGCACATTAGCATTGCGACAAATTTGACCAAGCTTATCAATCGGTTGAATTGTACCCACTTCATTTTGAGCAGCAATTACTGACACTAGTACTGTATTAGGACGTAGCGATCGCCCTAAATCTTGAGGCGATACTTTCCCATCGCGATCGACAGATAATCTGGTAATTTCCCAACCATGTTGTTCTAAATATTGAGCAGGCAAACGCACGGCGGAATGTTCCACCGATGAGATGATCATGTGCTGTGGTGTTCGATATTGCCGCGCAATCCCCATCAAAGCCATATTGTCTGACTCTGTTCCCCCCGAAGTAAAAATAATGCCTTCAGGATCGGCGTTTAACAAACTTGCCACTTGCAAGCGTGCACGTTCGATCGCCATTGTTGAACGCTCACCCCACGCATGGAGGCTAGAGGGATTGCCCCATTGCGATCGCATTACTTCTGTCATTAGCTCAATGACTTCTGGACGCGCAGGGCTAGTAGCACCGTGATCTAGATATATTTGCATGAATCAATTTTAGCGGTTTGTTGAGTGAGCTTACGAGTGCCGCTCAATACAAACTCCGTTTAGAAAGGTTGCTTGGCAACCTTTCTAAACCCATCTTATGCAAGCGAAAACAAAGTAAAAGCGTTATTTGTGGTTTGTTCAGCGAGAGTGACTAACTCAACATTTCGTAACTTAGCGACGTGCTCAGCAACATGTAGGACATAGGCAGGTTCATTCCGCTTGCCACGTTTTGGTACTGGTGCGAGAAATGGGCAATCGGTCTCTACTAAAAGGCGATCGCTTGGCACAAATTTTGCTGACTCATGCAAGTCATGGGCATTTTTGAACGTTACTACACCACTAAAACTGATATACATCCCCAGATCTACAAACCATTGTGTTTCCTCTGGATTCCCCGCCCAGCAATGCATTACACCACGAATTGGTTCTTGGGGCGCTTCGGCATTAATTTCTTGCAATACTTGACGAGTCGCGACTGAGGCTTCACGCGAATGAATAATCACGGGCAAATTTAGCGATCGCGCAGTGCGTAGTTGCGATTTAAAGGCTTCGATTTGAGCAGCTTCATTATCTGACTTAAAAAAATCTAAACCAGTCTCGCCGATCGCTACTACCCTCGGTTCACTACTAGCTAATGACTTAATGCGATCGCCAATTTCAGGATGCCAACCCGTTGTATTCAAATTTTTATCTAACGGATGTAGCCCAACCGCTAGGCTGACTTCAGGAAATTGATCGGCGATCGCTTGCAGTTGGGGAAATTCATCAGGGCTAACACAGGAATGTACGAGTTTGGTGACACCATTACTCAACCAGCGATCGCGCACTGCATTGAGATCAGCCTGAAAATCTTTGAAGTTAATGTGCACATGGGTATCTACAAGCTGCATAGAAAGGAATCCTAGAAAGCAAAAGTTATATTAAAAATCAGAATAAATAAAAAAACGAGAAAATGAACTACTCCATATTAAGCAGTATCAATCTTCTCGCTTAGTTTTACTAGTTAAATAGTTACTTAAAATACAAGTCTAAGTTTTCTCATAAATATGATTTACAGACTATAAGCTTAAACATAACTTGTATATAGAAGTAGATCGATATATTTATTCTTCGCCATCTTCTGGTTGATCATTAGTCAACTGAATCAGATGGATATGCTTATATCCTAGTTTAATTTCAAACTCATCCCCTTCATTCAACCCCATTGACCTTGTATAGGTAGAACCAATCACGATTTGACCATTTTTATGAACGCTAACACGGAAAGTTGGTTCGCGTCCACGACCATCTTTATTCTGTTCAGGATTAATGGCAAAGCCTCTAGCAGCAAGCACTGCTTCATAAAACTCTGTCAAATTAACTCGGTCTACGCCATCTTTCCCCCTAGTGAAATAACCACATTTTTTGGCTTGTTCACGTTTAGGCAAGTTATTTAGCTCTTTTGCCTTTTGAAGGAGAGCCTTTCCTGTTAAAGGAGCAGTTACAGTGTCTGTCATAGGATTATCAGAAATTTCAAGGTTTCAAAATTGTAAATCTCTCTTTAAAACTAATAAGGAGTGATTTGACAAATTTGGTGGTTTTAATCTGTTTAAGAATTACTTTCTTATTGTCGTACATTTTTAAACATATTGGACAAAAATATTATCTAATACTTGAAAATAATTTTAGAAATATTAGGAGTTTTCCAAAATTATAACAAAATGAAATTATACAGATATAGGAAATGTATGGAAATACGAAAGAAATAATCCTAAGATTTAACCTATTTCTAACATTGATTATCACTATGTAAGGTTAGTTAGAGCGGTTAAACATATTTTCCCCTAATGATGACTAGTTATTTTCGCTAAATCTAGCATCAGATTCTTGGTCGTACTTTGTTAGGTTTTATTGATGTTAAATCACTAGGTGTGATTTCAAAATAGATAAGTAGGACAATGCTTTTAGCTAGTTATTTTTCTCAACTAATATCTACCCTGCCAAAACTTCACACGAATTAAAGTTATATTTCTTCACCCACTTAGGTGATTTGTCAATCTTGTAACAAATGTTCATTGCTATAATACCGAAATCTTGATCCAACGATTTTGAAAATTAAAGAGCCTCACCATATTCTCGGTACATTTTCATCACTCCAAGAAATTCCTGGGCTGAGACTAAGTTGCTGGACATGGAACCGAAAACTTGCAATTATGCATAAAATGTTTCTACATAAAGCATCTTTCCAATTTACGGTGATTACATAGGATGCAGATGCGTTATCTTTACACTGCATATCCTCGGCGATCGCAAATCCAGTATTTCCCAAACATGAATTGAGGTTAAATACTTGGCTTGTGCTAAGTTATTACCCCAAACTCGCATAGCATTTTTTAATATTTTGATGGAGTAAATTTATGAGCGCACAGAATCGTATCCCTGTAGGTATTATTGGCGCATCAGGTTACGGTGGCATCCAATTGGTCAGATTGCTGCTAGAGCATCCATTAGTGGACATTACCTATATGGGTGGAAGCGGTTCTGTTGGTCAAAATTTTGCGGATCTTTATCCACATATCTCCCATGCTGTAAATTTACCAATCGAAAATATCGAACCAGAAGAGGTCGCTGATCGCGCCCAAGTCGTGTTTTTATCATTACCAAATGGTCTTGCTAGCAAAATTGCTCCAAGGCTATTAGCTAAGGGCTGCAAAGTACTGGATCTATCTGCCGATTATCGCTTCACCGATCTGCAAGTCTATGAATCTTGGTACAAAGAGACACGCACCGATGGCGAGGTCAATTCTAAAGCTGTGTATGGTTTGCCAGAAATTTATCGCGATCGCATTGCTACTGCTAATCTCGTTGGTTGTGCAGGTTGTTATCCAACGGCAAGCTTATTAGCTTTACAACCTTTGCTCAAACAGGGATTAGTTGATCCTAGTACGATTATTATTGATGCTAAGTCGGGAACATCAGGTGGCGGTCGTCAACCGAAAACCAATTTATTGCTAGCCGAAGCTGACGGATCTCTGGGAGCTTACGGAATTGCAAACCATCGCCATACGCCAGAAATAGAACAGGTTTGTAGCGATCTGGCAGGTCAAGAGGTGCTGGTGCAATTTACTCCGCACCTAATTCCGATGATACGCGGCATTCTATCGACGGTATATGCCAAATTACGCGACCCCGGTTTAGTTAAGGACGATATTCTCACGATCTATAAATCCTTTTATCGCAATTCTGAATGGGTACAGGTATTACCCAAAAATATCTTTCCGCAGACGAAATGGGCTTTGGGTACAAATCTCTGCTATCTCGGTGTGGAAGTTGATCCGCGCACAGGTCGCGTCATTGTCGTTTCAGCGATCGATAATCTGATGAAAGGTCAAGCCGCCCAAGCGGTGCAATGCATGAATATCATGATGGGTTGGGAAGAATCATTAGCTTTACCTAAGCTAACTTTCTATCCTTAATATTCACAAGGACTTCGTCGTAAAATAAGAACTAGATTTTTGATAGCGCGGCGAAGCTGCGCTATCAAAAATGATGTTAATCCTGTGGAGTTTATTGATTTTGCCAACTTCTGAGCAAGGGATTATTTGCGTAATTTTATGTCAATCGTTAACAAGTACTTTTACGACTATTTTTTTAGTAAGATTGGACGAGCGAACAGGTAATGTATTTATACTAGCTGGGGATAATATAGAGATAGAGATTTATCGTAATGGTCTTTGGAGGTTCTTGTGATTAATCTAAATTTCAACACAATGACTAAGAAAGAATTACGAACTTATGTGATTAAGAATCCCAGTGATAGAGAAGCATTTCGGATCTTTGTCGATCGCTTTACGGTAAACACATCGTCAGAAATATTTGCGATGCCTCAGTCAGTAACCGATCTGCAAGAAATTGAGAATTTAATTAAGCAAAAACTGGAGCAGTCTTCTTAAGAAACTGCTCAGGGCTATCAATAGCTATAGATGACAGAAACGATTAAAAATTTAGGTGAGCAAGGATTGCTGAAAATCTTTCGGCAATATTGTAGTGAAGTTGTTGGCGATGATGCCGCACCGATGGGGGGGACTTTAACTGAGCATCAGATGGTCGTCACTACAGATATGTTGGTGGATGGTGTGCATTTTAGCGATCGCACTACTAGTCCTGAAGATGTCGGTTGGCGTGCTGCTGCCGTGAATTTATCAGATTTAGCCGCAATGGGAGCTAAACCTTGGGGAGTAGTCATGTCCGTTGGCTTACCATCTGATACCACAGTTGCGTGGATTGAAGGGGTATATCGGGGCTTTAGTGAATGTTTGCGAACCTATGGCACAGAGTTAGTGGGTGGGGATACAGTGCGATCGCCAATTCGGACTTTATCAGTGACGGCATTTGGACAGGTTCCCCAAAATCAAATTATCCAACGACATACTGCAAGAGTTGGTGATGCCATTGTGATGACGGGACTGCATGGTCTTTCTAAGGCAGGGTTAGAACTTCTGTTACACGAAAACTTGCAAGAGAAGTTATTGGCGAACTTAAAAATTGGCAATTGTATTTTGTCAGGAAAAGCTCTAGAGCAAGCAATTTGTCGTTACCATCAGCGTCCAACTCCTCGTTTTGATGCGATCGCCCTTTTACACAAACTGCTCAAACAACATAATCATTTAAAGGATTTCCCAATCTCAGGCATGGATAGTAGCGATGGACTTGCCGATGCGATCGCCCAAATTTGTCGCGCCAGTCAAGTTGGGGCGAAAATATTTTGGCGTTCATTGCCGATTCACCGCGCCATCCGCATTTTGGCAGGCGATCGCGCCTTAGATTGGGTCTTGTATGGGGGAGAAGACTTTGAACTTGTTTTATGTATGCCCTTTAAACTCGCCGAACCATTTGTCCATCAATTACCCAATTCAGCAATCATTGGCGAGATTATCGAAGGCAATCAAATTGATGGCTTAGAAATGCGATCGGCTTTTCAGCATTTTGCAACTTAAAAGAGAGTGGTGCAAAGCACCACTCTCTTTTGGACTAATAGGTTCCAGCCTTATGCGCTGTATCTTTGAGATTGGCATTAAAGAACATGGGAATAAACTTTTCCACAAAAGAAGAAGGGTCTTTTTCCCATGCTTTGCGAGCAAGTTCGATTCTTGTCTTTTGCAATTCAGGCGAGAATAGGGTCTTAGGCAGTTGATCGATGAGATATTGAGGACGTTGCCAGATTGGCAATGTATCGGCAATTTTCATCAAGTTCTCCATGCGGCGAACCTCAGCACCAGCAAGAACATCCATTCCTGATTCATAGGCAGCTTGCTCGATCGCAGCATATTTGCGCTTAGCGGTATCAACCTTGACATAGTGAGCTTCACTCTTTTTGGCAATTTCCGCGAGTTTGCGATTTCCCCAACGAACGTGAGCCACTTCTTCAGGGAGAATCTTTTCGATAGTTTCGCGAATCTTAATATTTTCAGAGGTTTGCTCTGCTTTTTGGAGCGATCGCACATGAGCTGCAAAGTACTCACAACCACGCTTTTCCGTGACATTGATCGCTGCTAAAGATTCAATGATGCCATCTTCAGGATCAGTCCCAATGGTTTCATAGCTAATCAATCGCTCAAACTCATCAATGTAGGAAGTCCCGGGGGGAGTACCAATATCTTCACCAAGATTATAGAGTAGATCGGTCAGCCAGAGTGCATGACGAGATTCATCGGCAATGTGGTGCGATAAATCTTTGATTAAATCCCGTGGCTTGCCATCTAGTCTTTCAATCAAGTCGGTAAGATCTTTGCAGCTACGTTGTTCACTATAGCGATAACGATTGATCGTTACCATGTGGATTTCACGCTGACGCACCACTTGATCAAGAATGTCTTGGGCGCTTAGCTGTCCACGAAGTTTGCGAGGATATGCAACAGTCATTTTTTAAACCTTGATAATAACGGTAGGATCAATGGCGCGATGCGTCACTTACTCCTTGCATCCAATTTTAAACTGATTTGTAAAGAAGTGTGAAGACCGAACCCATATCTACGCCCTACGACTGGCTCGATCGCAATTTAGCCTCAATCCATAAAGCTAATTGGTATCGTTCCACGCAAACGATCACCAGCAAGGCGGGAACGATCGCGACCATTGATGGGTGCGAAATGCTGATGTTTGCCAGTAACAACTATCTGGGGCTAGCTAGCGATCGCCGTTTGATTGAAGCTGCTATGAGCGCTACACAAATGTATGGCACTGGCTCGACGGGATCGCGCTTGGTGACAGGACATCTGGCTTTACATGAGCAATTGGAACAAGCAATCGCGGATCTCAAAAATACAGAAGCAGCTCTCGTTTTTAGCTCAGGCTATTTAGCAAATTTGGGAGCTATCTCCGCCATTGTCGGCGCACGCGATTTAGTTTTAGGCGATGCATATAATCATTCTTGTCTGAAAAAAGGAAGTTTACTTAGCGGCGCAAAGGCGATCAATTATTTACATCTCGATATCGCTGACCTTGCTGCCAAATTGCAAGAAAATCGCGCCAAATACCGTCGTTGTCTGATTACAACCGACAGTGTGTTTAGTATGGATGGCGACCTTGCCCCATTGCAGGAAATTATGGACTTAGCCGATCGCTATGACTGTATGGTGCTCGTCGATGAGGCTCATGGAACAGGCGTATTTGGCGATCGCGGTGGCGGTTTAACCAATGCCGTAGGAATTGAGCAGGAGCTAATTCAGGTGGGAACCCTGAGTAAAGCCTTGGGCAGTTTAGGTGGTTATGTCGCTGGTTCAGCAAAATTAATCGATTATTTACGCAATCGGGCGGCGACTTGGATCTATACCACAGCGCTTTCGCCTGCGGATACGGCTGCTGCGATCGCGGCGATTAATCTTGTCACAACCGAACCTGAGCGCCGTCAGCAACTTTGGCAAAATGTCGAATTTTTGAAACAGGGATTACAGGATTTAGGAATTCAGGCGATCGCTTGTGATTCTCCAATTATGGCGATCGAGTTTGGTGATATCGAATTAACGATGCAAATTGCCCAACACTTGCGTCACAATGGCATCTTTGCTCCTGCGATTCGTCCACCGACAGTACCAACTGCACGTATCCGCCTGACGTTGATGGCAACTCATACAACTAGTCAAATTCAGACCTTACTTCAATGTTTGGCAAGTGTTTAGGGACTTGCTATTAATTAAAGTACCTCTGGCTTCGGCTTCGCTCAGCCAACGTTAGCTGAGCGAAGTCGAAGCTAGATAACTTTGGTGGGACATTTTTTATCCGTAAGAGCCTTATCGCAAACCCAAAATATAAGTAGCGGCACTTCGTGCCGCTACTTATATTTTGGGTTACATGGAAGTTTGTAAAATCGCCTCGATTCCTTTGAGATCAAGGGGGCGAAACAGAAAAAATCCTTGACCATCGCCTTCTTGTAGTAAATCTTGCAAATAGTTTAACTGCGCTAGACTCTCAATTCCTTCTGCCACGATATGGGCATTTACACTTTGGGCGAGCGAGATAATTGCTTGAAGGATTTCTGTACCATTATTATCAGCATGAATATTATTCACAAAGGAACGATCTATTTTTAAGCCATCAAAGGGAAACTTGTGCAGATAAGCAAGGGATGAATAACCTGTCCCAAAATCATCGATGTAGATGTTAATGCCTGCTTGCTGCATTTTCCGAAGTACACTCACCGCAAAATTAGGATTTTCCATAATTGAGCTTTCAGTGAGTTCGATTTTTAGATATTGCGGCTCTAGCTCTATTTCTTGGAGCGTATTTAGACATTTATCTAGCACATCATCTTGGGCAAGTTGCTTCGGCGAAAGATTCACACTGATGGTGATATCCTTGGCGTTAGTAAAGCGTTGATGCCAAGATTTAAGCTGATAGCAAGCATTCCGCATAATCCAATCACCAATGGGAATGATTAAACCTGTTTCTTCGGCAAGGGGAATAAAATAGGTGGGAGAAATTAAGCCGCGTTGGGGATGTCGCCAGCGAATTAGGGCTTCTAGTCCCACGATCCGCATATTTTTTAGTGAGACGATAGGCTGATAGTAGATCAGAAATTCTTGATTTTCTTGATTTTGTGGATCTTGATTTTGCGGATCTTGAGCGATCGCTACGGCTTGGCGTAAATCTTTTTCTAACTGGAGTCTTTCAAGAACCCGTTCGCGCATGGAAATTTCAAACACTTTAGTGTATGAGTTGCCGAGCTTCTTGGCGTAAAACATTGCTGTGTCAGCATCTCGGAGAATAGTCTCAGGAGAAATCTGTTCCGCAGGTTTCTGTTCGCGTATTTGTTCATGCGTTGGCGCGATATCCCCTTGCTCAACTGGTGGCTCCACTTCATGGAACTTAATGCCAATATTTGCGGCAATCTCTATCTCATGACCTTGAAGGATAAATTTTTCTTGCAGTCTACTTTGAATGCGATCGGCAATATCGATCGCCAATTGCTCATTGGCTAAATTTTCTAAGAGAATCACAAACTCAGCACCGCCAAACCGCGCTGTTGAAGCGGTGATTGGAATGCAACTTTGTAAACGCTTACCCACCTCAACTAAGAGCAGGTTCCCAATCGGATGACCAAAGATGTCATTGATATTTTTAAAGCGATCGATATTAATCCATAGAACTGCTAATAGCCGATGCTTCACATTTGCGGGATAAGTATGTGGAGATAATGCTTGATCGAGAAACATGAGATTTTGTAACTTCTCTTCAATCAGGGCGCGATTAAATAGTCCTGTCAAGCGGTCATGGGTAGCATCATAGAAGATTTGAGACTTGGCGTAGTTGAGCGATCGCTGGACTTGCCAACGCTCTTGGAGAGCAATTACTGCATTTGTTAATAGCAACATCAGGATTGGTACAGCACTAATAATCCAATAGTTGAAATTAAAAGCAATCAAGGCGATCGCAAACCATAGCCCAGAAATTATGGAGGCACTAATGAATCCTAGCCAAAGATTGCGTCTAGGTAGCAGCAAACTCATACAAAAGCTGATTAATAGGGCAATGCTCCAAACATCTTGATTATTAGCAATTGTCAGTGAATTTTTTTGCAGGAGATTTTGCAAAAGCACCGCATGTAAATGTACCCCATTGGCTGGCGGATTGCGGTCAAAGGGAGTGACTAAGCCATCGATTCCTGAAGCAGTCACGCCAACTAAGACAATCTTATTGCGAAAGGCAGATGCAGGAATCTTGTCATCGAGAACATCACTAAAAGATATATGGGGAATATCTTTAATGCGTTTTGTCCAATTGATTGTTAGAGGTTGTCTCAGACTAGGTAAATGGGATAGAGCCGCAGTAGTCAACTCATAGGTTTGCAACATCGCCACACTTAAAGCAGGAATATCGTGAATTTGCAAATCCATTTGCCGCACAATCCCATCACTATCTTCACGTTTGAGAATATGCCCGATCGCTACGCCAGCATTACTTAGCTCATCCGTAGGTAATAGGGCTTCTCCCGACTTGTTCCAAGCCATAGATAGAACTACCCGTTGATAGCGACCTATAATCTCGGCAAGTTGTGGATCGGCGGGACTCGTTTCAGACCATAAAATATCAAAACCAATTACACTTGCTGCCTTTAGGCTCGGCTTTTGCAAAAGCTGTACATAGCGATTGCGTGTCCAAGGAAATCCCCCCAACTTACTAATACTGGCATCATCAATGGCAATAATCACAATCCGATCATCCCAAGGGCGATCGCCTCGCCAAGTCGTAAAACTGTTGTAAACCCAAAACTCAAGGGGTTGTAACGTCTGAAAGTAAACAAAGGGAATGATAATAACTATGGCAAATATGGTCGGTAATGCTCGCCAAACTAATCTCACTACACGCGATCGTATTCTCCCGAAACTACGATTCGTCCATGCTTTAGAGAATAGTTGCGAAATAAACTCAGAGAATTGGAATCTCATAGACTTGTATTTTTCCCTGAGGGGTTTCCACCGTTACATTCACTTTAAGGTTTGAAGTTGCTGGGAATTGTATCGAAAAATTACCATTACGATCTAGAGCTTGCTCCTGCCCATTAACTTTTACAGCATTAAAAGGATTTGTGTAACCTATGAATAAGATAGAACGCCCAGCCCCTGTTGATTGTCTAGTAATCACATAACTAAAACTGGCATCATTGCTAATGGGGACAGGACGAGAGGGCGGTTCTCCCACAACTGTCAAATTCTGAAATCCACCATTCACCATTTCTGTCCGTTTCTGAGCAGTAGTCGCGACACTACCCTCAAAGGTCGTAATGATCATATTGCCATTGGGTTTGGCAATTACAATATATTTAGTACCGCGTACCCCACTAATACCCGCAGGGGTCTGGATATTCAGTTGTGAGCCGCGATTGGTGAATTTGCGAATTTGTAATCTTGCTCTACCCCGCGAAACAAATAAATTGGTGATGCGACCGTTATCCGAGGCAAGTCGAAAGGAATTAATTTTGATGGTTGTGTTTTCGGCAACATAGATGGAACCCACACCTGTATCTACGCTCAAAATTGCCGAACTATTAGCACCTGTAGAGATTTCGTCGCTAGGAACTTGCAAGAGATCGCCTACTCTAGCGGGACGATTGGCATAGTTATAATAATTGCGATAGACAACGTTACCTGATACTTGATCCACCCGTAACCATTGATCGGCACGTACCTGAATACCCCCCTGAGCCTGCACATTTTGGTTATTTAGAGATGCAAAAAATATCCCTGACGCATCAAATAATAAGCCAACAACAGTAACTAAAACAAAGTTGATCGCTTTAAAATTTGTGCGTTTGGGAAGCATTTCAATATGGTCTAAAAGGTTAAATATAGAAAGCTACAAAAACTTACAGCGCTTTAAGCTCAGCCCTGAAGCAATTTTCTGAAAGTGCTACAAAGTAAAGTAACACTTTCAGGAAATTGCTTCAGATTCTTTTGATCGAAAATTGCTGTAGGAGAAAGGACTTAGCATTAAATCTATGTTACCCCCAAGGGCTACATTACTTTACATAAGTTAAGGATAGGCGGCGCTTTGCGCCGCCTATCCTTAACTTATGTAAAGATGGCATTAGACAGGACTATAGGCAGAGTCAGCCAGAAAATCACGTAAACGTCGAGAAATTAATTCACGACTACCCATTCTTCTTCCTAATTCTTTCTCTAATGCACCAACAGGAGTTAAGTTTTGAGGTGCACGGGGATCTCGAGTAGGGTGGGAGGCATATTGCGGAATTAAATAGGTACTTTGGTCAGCGATCGCCTTCGCACGTTCTAGAGGAATGCTCCCATCGAGATCGATGCGAATGATGCCATGCAAATCGTGGTAGCCCAATTTCTTGTAATTTAAATCTTTGCTTCCCGAGCGCAAGTACCAACTGAGATTAGAACCATTGCTATTAGAAATCCGAAAAATAGGTGTGCGTTCGCCAACTTTGAGCGATCGTAAGACTTGAGCATTTTCCCCTTTGAGATATGCCTTACCCATCGTTTTGACATAGCCAATCGTATCGAAGGGGGTTTGATAAACGCGATAGAGTAACGGTCCATCACGCACAATCAAGGTATTTTCTTTGATGAGTTCTTTATTTAAGGATAGTTCATTGGCAATGCGAAGCTCTTCATCAAGCATTGCACTTTGTACTATTTGTGAAGGCGTATCCGAATCATTATTACTACTCGTGAGACAGTAATCATATTTAAGCTCACCCCGACCACTCATCGGCGCTGGAATGATTGTGACAGGTGGATTTAAGTTACCCCCGATCGCAATAATCCGCTTAACCTCGGTGGCAATACATTTAGCACGGCTAATCGTTCGATCAACTAGAACTGCCCCTACGGAGATCGTTGCGAAAGCTCCATACAAAATCTCATCATCACGCCGACCTAGAAAATTAGCATCGATTCGCAACCTTCCATCGATAAATAAAAGCTGATTGGGAAGATCTGGCGCGATCGCATTACGGATTGGCTGCCAATCACTATTACCAACCTCGACTTCCGTATTAACCTTGTCACTAGTAGGAATCTCTTCAGGATTGATACTAACAGGGGCATCGTAGCCAATACTCCAAGGTTCTAGGCGAATGTTATATGCACTCCAAAAGTTTTCTGCTATTGGTTTGACAAGATTAGTAGTCATGCTGCTGTAAATTTTTGCGTAATTAATAGCACAGAATGAACATAATTAGGTAGTTTTTATAGCAAATTACAGCCCAATGCGCTGAATTAAAAACCAGAGAAATTTTTGAAAGAGCGGCTTAGCCATTCTTTCAAAAATTTCTCTGGGCTACTAAATGTATCTATATTTTTATGGCAAACTCTTCAATTAAAAGCTTAATTTCTCAATTTTGCTTAAATCCAATGCTGTTGGGAACGTTAGCGATATTAGCTAGTGTGGGACATCTTGCTGATCAAGCGATCGCGGAAACTCCCAAGCCTGTTAATTCATCACCAATCACGGGAACTTGGAAATTAACTCCTAATAATCCCAGCTTTTCGGTGAATTTGATGCCACCCTTGAAAATCATCATTACCCCAGAGGGCAAGTTGTTTGTCCAAGATCCATTACGGCAGGATGAATATACTGAGGTTGGCATCATCCGCAAGTCTTCTGATAATTCCTCTTTACCTCCTAATGCCAAAATTCTGCCTCCTCACTCTTCGACAAATCGAGCTAGAAATTCGGAGGCGAAAGCCTATGTAGGTTCTATGAATAGAGGACAACAAGCTCATTTCTTAGAGAAAGAGACTTGGAGCAAGAGTTTGCAAGAGCTAGGCATACCCATGAAATCGGAAACTGAGAATTATCGCTACAGTATTCAAGTAAATAAGGCGATCGCAACTGCTACCACAAAACCCTATACTGACGCAGGTATTGCTATTAATCTGGGCATTGCTAGAAAACCAAATTTAAAAAGCTATGTGGGTATTGTCTGGTTGCAAGATATTTCTGTTTCCAAGGATGTTACTTCCTATGCTAGTCTCTGTGAATCTATAGAACCAACGATGAAATTGCCACCTATACCTAAATGGGATGGACGAGAAATCAAGTGTCCTGAAGGCTATAAACCGATTTTCTAAAACCTTCTTTTAAAAAACTACTTGAGTTTCACCTCCGATGAGCGATGTAAAGGTAACTGAGTTGTGACCGATGTACCATCTGGATTAAACAAATCACAGGAAATGGGAAGGCGGCTAATATTTTTGTTGCTACCAATCACCACGATCGCTGAGCCTTTAGATAGTTTTTGAAGAGGATCGGGATTAATTTCAAACTTTTGACCTTGACTAACAGCAATTACATTCACCCCATAATGGCTGCGGAGTTTGAGGTCTAAAATTGTTTTGCCATCAAATTCTTCGGGAACCATCACTTCCACAATACTGTTGTCTGGATCTAGCTCAAATCGTTCTAAGATGCCTCTTTGCGTGAGCGATCGCGCCAAAGCACAGCCCATTTCCGCCTCTGGATAAACTACTAGATCTGCGCCAACTTTTTTCAGCAATGTCCCATGTACTTCTGATGAAGCCTTGGCAACAACATGATGAACTCCCGCCTCCTTGACATTTAGGGTTGTCACAATGCTCTCTTCTAAGAAATTACCAATAGCGACAATCACGGTGTCAATTTCTAAAATACCTGACTCTTTTAACGCAAGTGGATTAGTTGAATCTAGTTGAATGCAATGTGCTGCCAAATTTTCAGCCCTTAGTTGACTGACACGCTCCTCATCTTTGTCGGCGGCTAATACTTCATGCCCTAGGCGATCGAGTGTAAAACATACCGCTCGACCAAAACGCCCTAAACCGATGACGGCAAACTGTTTATTCTCAGGACGGAGACTCCGAAAAAAGCTTAACGACGAGATATCCACAGAAATTTCCTTGATTTTCTACTTTATGCCAAGTTAAAAAATGTCAGCGCCATTTTTTATTACAAACACTAACCAAATTATCCAACTAACATTGATTCTTGTGGGTACTTAATCAAGCTAGGTTTTGTATCGGTAAATATCGCTGCCATCAATAGTAATACGCCCACCCGACCGATATACATTGTCGCGATGATCACTAGCCGCCCTGCTGAGGATAACGAACTGCTAATGCCTGTGGATAGACCAACTGTGGCAAAGGCAGAGGTTGCCTCAAATAAGATGCTGATAAAGCTCATATTGCGATCGGTCAGTGATAGCAAACCTGTTGAGCAAATTACTGTAAATAGTGAGCCTACCGCCACACCAACCGCTTTCAAAATTAGCCCATTGGGAACTTGAAGTTTATAGAGATTAACTTGATCTCGACCTTGCAAAGCCGCACCTGTGCAACTTGCCAAGATTCTTGCTGTAGTAGTCTTAATCCCTCCTCCTGTACTCCCCGGACTTGCACCAATAAACATAAGGGCGATCGTGATAAACATCGCTGTTACGGTCATTTTGCCATTATCAATGGTGTTAAAACCTGCGGTACGAGTACTGACTGATTGAAACCATGCAGCCACAATTTGCTCAAATAGCGATAAATTACCAAGGGTGTCATTGTTTTGAAATTCGGTGAACCAGAAGGCGATTGTCCCAAATAGCAATAAAGCGATCGTCGTACTGGTCACAACGCAAAAAGTTAAACTGAATGAGATATAGTCACGATTGCGTGAAAGCTTTGTGCGGAGCCATAGATAACCTTCTAAAATCACCTGATAGCCAATTCCACCAAATATAATCAACAAACCAATAATGATGCTAACCATTGGGGTCTGAACATAGCCCATTAAGTTATCAGTAAACAGGCTAAATCCTGCATTATTAAAAGCATTCACACTATGGAAAATCGCCTGCCAGACGCTCTCATGAAAACTCATCTTTTGATTAAAGATCGGAATTAGGGCAAATACACCCGTTAGTTCAAATAACATTGTCACTGCAATAATGGACTTCACTAATTGCAGCCCACCACGAATACCGGGGGTATCTAAGGATTGCTGTAAGGTGATTTTATCTCGCAAGCTAAATTTACGACCAATCAGTAATAGCAGGATAGAAGTCGCAGTCATATAGCCCAATCCACCCACTTGGACTAAGCCCGTCAAAAATAGTTGTCCCCAAAAGGAATAAAATTTTCCCACATCAACGACCGAAAGCCCTGTCACACATACTGCTGAAGTTGACGTAAACAGAGCGGTAATTGGGTCTGTCCATGTGCCGTTACTAGAAGATATGGGCAGCATCAATAGAAATGTGCCAAATGAGATAACGGCTAAAAAGCCAAAACATATGGTTCTAGCAGGATTCACATTTATTTCTGTAAGTTACAGCATTAATTCTATAGCGATCGCTAGTTAAATTAACGTAAGTTTTGATATAGCCCGCATATGTTTAAGGCTGTAAGCATATCCTTGAGATAGTTGTCATCCCAACCACATTATGGCGTGTCATCAATTAAGCTAGATAACAGAAGCAGTGAGATAAATAACGCGAGTTCTGGATAATTTGAAATAGGCTTTGAGAGATGGTTTGCATAGCAAACCATCTCTCAAAGCCCCAAAGTAAAAGCCTTGCTATGCAAGGCTTTTACTTTGGGGCTTTTAAAATTTGCCAACTTAACCCGAACTGACGTTAATTCACTACCTTAATTACAAATCGCTCCCTTCTTTTTCTTGATTCATCTTTCATTTGTGCAACGCCTGCTTTGTTATGTAGAGAACATCTTTATTGCAAACCTATATGTCATCATTAAGACAAATCTACGGTAAACCGATAAGCAAACCGTAGTATTTCACCTAAAATTAATCAGCATCTTCTCAAATATTCCTATGACTGCATTACATCTTTATTTTGCGAAGGCTTCTACCTTTGCTCAACGTACTCGCGCAGTTCTATTAGAAAAAGGTATCGAATTTACCTCTACTGACATTGACTTCCAAAACAAATCCGCAGAATTTCTCAAGGTTTCTCGCTATGGCAAGGTTCCTGCCATTGTCCATAATGGTTTTGAAATTTACGAATCTGCGATTATCAACGAATATTTAGAAGAAGTATTCCCTGAACCTGCTCTCTTGCCTAAAGATGCTGGACAAAAGGCGATCGCCAGAATTTGGATTGACTATGCCAATACCCGTTTTGTCCCTGCTTTTGTAAAACTGTTGCGTGGTAAAACCGTCGAGGAGCAAGAGCAAGGAAGACGTGAGTTTATCGAAGCTTTGCTTTACATTGAACAGGAAGGTTTTGGCAAGTTCTCAGGTGAAGGTGCTTATTTCTTTGGTGAGCAGATCAGTCTAGTTGATATTAGCTTCTATCCTTGGTTTGAGCGCTTACCCGTGATCGAGCATTTCCGTAAATTTGAACTTCCTTCCGAAACCCCACGCATTCAGAAATGGTGGGCAGCCCTGCGCGATCGCGAGTCAATTAAATCTATAGCTAATTCTAAGGAATTCTATCTAGAGCGATTTGCAAAGATTTTAGGTGAAGTGGCTCCTGCTAGCAAGTAATGCAGTCACGTATTGATTTTTACTATGGTTTGGGAAGTCGCTATTCTTATTTAGCTGCTTCCCAAATTTCGCGTTTTGAAGCTAAGTTTGACTGTAAATTTATTTGGAAACCTCTATTTAGCGGAAGTTTAATCAATCTGAGACAACATAATCCATTTACGCATAGCTCTGGACAATATGATTGGGGCTATCGCCAACGGGATGCCAAACTTTGGGCTGATTATTATGGGATTCCTTTTCATGAGCCGAAGCTTAAAGCGATCGCACCTGAACTCTTAGCGATCGCGGTTTTAGCGGCGAATCGGCATAACTTACTGGAGGCATACAGCCAGATTTTGTTTAAGGCAATTTTTGCAGAGCAGCTAGAAATACAAGTAGACGTACTAGTGCAACTTGCTACTAGTTTAGGAATTCCTAAAGATGATTTTCAAGCAGCTTTGCGATCGCCAGATCTTCAAATTGAATTAGAGCAAATTACCCAAGAAGCTTCTCAGCGTGGCGCGTTTGGTGTTCCTACATTTTTTGTAAATGATGAAATGTTTTGGGGCAATGATCGCTTAGTTTTACTAGAGCATTATCTTGCTCAAACAGGTACACTGCCTCGCAGTGTACCTGTTTGAGTGCTTTTCAAATGAGAACACACTTTAAAACAAAAAATCAACCCCAGTAAGAGTTTTGAGGTTTCATTTTGCCTACGGCAAAATGAAACCTGATAGATCTAAGTCGTGTATTCAGCGTTGATTTTGACGTAATCGTAGCTGAGGTCACAGCCCCAAGCTGTGCCACTGCCATCGCCATCGCCCACACCGACATTGATGATCACGGTGTCATTTTTGAGATAGTCGCTGGCGGCGGCGCGATCGTAATCCTGTGGTGTGCCATCCTGCATCATCACAAAATCACCGAGTTGAATATTCAACACATCTTGATTAAAGTTCACATCTGCACGTCCTGCGGCGGCAGCAATTCTGCCCCAGTTAGGATCATTACCAAAGACAGCAGATTTTACTAATGAAGAACCGACAATGGTTTTGGCAATTTTGCGAGCATCCTCAGTGCTAGATGCTCCTGAAACATTGACCTCGATCATACAGGTAGCGCCTTCACCATCACGGGCGATCGCCTTAGCAAGACTCATACATACTTCTTGCAGCATCGCTTGTAATTGTTTCGCCGTAGGAGAGCTTTCATCATCAATGGTTACGCCTGACTGTCCATTGCTTAAGGCTAGCACCATGTCATTGGTACTGGTATCACCATCGACGGTGACTTGGTTAAAACTGGCATCGATTGAGCTTGACAGCATTTTTTGCCAGAGCTTGGGTTCGACACCCGCATCACAGGTGACAAATCCGAGCATCGTTGCCATATTTGGGTGAATCATGCCCGAACCTTTACAGATACCACCGATTCTCACGGGTTTACCATCAATTACAGTTTCCAAGGCAATACTTTTTGGCACAGTATCGGTAGTCATGATCGCTTTGGAGGCTGCTTCACCACCATCGGGTGAAATCAGCGGCGCAATTTTGGCAATGCCTGCCCGCATTTTGTCCATGAGTAGTTGCTTGCCGATGACACCAGTTGATGCAACCAAAACCCCATCTTCAGTATTTAAAGCTTTTTGGACTAGTTCTGCTGTTTCCAAGGCATTGCGCCAACCTTCTGCGCCTGTGCTGGCATTGGCTTGACCCGCATTGCAGAGAATTGCGCTAACGTTACCACCCTTGGCTAAGACTTCACGGTTAAAGTCCACGCAGGCAGCACGAACACAGGATTTTGTAAATACTCCTGCCGCGATCGCAGGTACATCAGATGCAATCAGAGTTAAGTCAGGTGCGCCCGATGGTTTCAATCCTGCGGTGATTCCTGCGGCTTTATAGCCCTTAGCGGCAGTCACGCCGCCTGCAATTACTTGCCAATCTGCCATGATTTTATTAATTTCCTCTTTGAATAATCACTTGAACCATGCTTAGCGTGGCTCAATATCTAAATTCCTGCAAGTTTGGCGATCGCCCCTTCTAAAGAGCTTGGTAGCGATCGCAACAACTTACGTTTCTCAAAATCTACAGGTACGAGTGTCACCGTTGCTGTTACACATAGATCTGTTTCTGTACGAATTTGATATTCCCAGTTTAGACGTACCTTATCTGGTACAAGCTTCGTCATGACCAGCACATCATCTC
Source organism: Pseudanabaena yagii GIHE-NHR1 (assembly GCF_012863495.1). Taxonomy (NCBI): domain Bacteria; kingdom Bacillati; phylum Cyanobacteriota; class Cyanophyceae; order Pseudanabaenales; family Pseudanabaenaceae; genus Pseudanabaena; species Pseudanabaena yagii. Next base: position 149,448 of record NZ_JAAVJL010000001.1, on the reverse strand, counting down.
CCATCCTTGCTGAACGGTGATAACGCAAAGACATCTCCGCTACAGGTAAATCCACCCCTGCCGAGACTAGTTCCTCAAAGCTCATCCCCACTGTCCGTAAGCATTCTACCCTTGCCTCTTCCATCCAAGTTAAGTACATACCATGCCAAACTACACCTGAATAGTCCGTATGGTGGGGATAGACCCGTACAGGGTAGTGAAACCAACCATCATTGGTATTAGTTGGTTGAAATTTAGTAATCTCACTGGTTAGAGTTGTAGAAGGTAAATCTGCCATTGTGGTCATACCTAGAATAAATAACTACAGTAAATTCTCTAGGCGACGGCGCATCATGGCAATTACGGGATCTTCGACTATGATTTCCTCCTCTGGCTCTGACTGATCCTTTTCGAGATCCTTAGACCAATCAGTTTTATCAACATTTTTCTCAGGTGGAACTAGCAGACCTTCGGTTGGCACAATATTTAAGTCATAGTCTGATTCTCGACAAAATGCTTCTAAATCTTCGCTGTCGATGCTTTCTACTGTCGGCGATAAGAAATCCTGCGCTTCTAGTAGACCTGCATAACGAATTGCATCATCTTCCTGTTCAAACGCAACCACAATATTGTCGCCATCTATTTCTAGGGTGTAGATCCCTTCGTTATCGGTGTTGGCGTTAAACAGCAATACCCAAACTTGCATAGAAAAAACTCGACCATTAGAAAAGCCTTAATATTGTATAGCACGCTTATATACCTATCGCTAAGCTCACCCTATGGGCGAACTCTAAATAGGTAGGGATGGGCGCGCCCATCCCTACCACAATAAATTAGCAGCTTAGCGATGATTAAAAAATTTTAATGGGGAGTTGTAACTTTGCGTCTCGATCGCTACACCACAGGAACTTACACTATCGGTGCACCACTTTGGCAACAAGTCCTTTGGTACTTTATCGGTGCACCAATTGTGCGGAGTTACTTGATCCCTTTTTCGGGATTCAAAGTACTTATTTTGCGATGGTTCGGCGCAAAAATTGGTCAGGGTGTGCGGATTAAAACAGGGGTGCGGGTTAAATTTCCTTGGCGGCTCATCATTCAAGATTTTGTCTGGATTGGTGAAGATACTTGGCTAGATAATCTTGAGCTGATTACGATTGAGAGCCACTGCTGCATATCCCAAGGTGTATATCTCTGCACGGGAAATCACGACTGGGGCGATCGCGATTTTGCTTTGCGTACTGCCCCCATTTATATCGAATCAGGTAGTTGGATTGCCGCCCATGCGACCATTGCCGCAGGGGTTAGAGTCGGTCAAGGAGCAGTTTTGGGCTTAGATAGTGTGGCGACGCGATCGCTAGAACCAATGACAATTTATATGGGCAATCCTGCGATCGCCATTAAGTCACGTAGAATCAAAGAGTAGCAAGCTTAGCTTGCTACTCTTTGATTTTAGAAATTATATTTTTTAAATTATTATGACTGTTGCCAATTCAGCCCCTAGCCCCAAAATTGGACTAGCTTCACGATTAGTTAATGGCATTTTAGCGATTAGCCCTTTATTCAATATTGCCAAACAACGCGCTCGGAAGATGATGATCGAACGTGCCGAGTCAATGGGCGTAAACTGGCGACAAATTGTTGCGGATTTGCAAAAACAAGATCTTGATGGCGAACTTGCGAAAGTCCAAAATCCCAATATTAAGTATCCCGAATATTACCTCAAGCATTTCCACGCCTATGAAGAAGGGAATCTCGGCTGGCTACCTGCAACGGAAGTAGAAGTTGCGGCCTATGCTGTGCATTCACGGATTTGGAATGATGCGGAACCTCCTGTAAAAGGCGATTCCCGTCTACGTCAAAGCTATATTGATATTGTGAAAGAAAAGCTTCCTACTGCACCTCAAGATATTCTCGATATTGGTTGCAGTGTGGGGATGAGTACTTTCGTATTGCACAATGCTTATCCACAAGCAAAAATTACAGGCTTGGATTTATCTCCCCATTTTTTAGCGATCGCAAATTACAATACGCGCACTAAACATCCCGAATTACTAGAATCGCAACAAATCAACTGGATTCACGCCGCCGCCGAAAACACAGGCTTACCTGATGCTTCCTTTGATTTCGTTTCCTGTTTTCTCCTATTTCACGAATTGCCTCAAGATGCGACGCGCCAAATCTTGCGTGAAATCCGTCGTGTCTTGCGTCCCAATGGTTACTTCACACTCATGGATATGAATCCCTACTCGGATATCTATCTCAAGATGCCTCCCTACATCCTGACTTTACTCAAGAGTACCGAACCCTATCTCGATCAATACTTCTCTTTTGATCTCGCCTCAGAACTCGTTGCCGCAGGTTTTGAAGCTCCTACTATCACCGCGAATACTCCTCGCCATCGCACTGTGATTGCCAAAGCCATATAAAAAACGATGGCGATGATGTGCCATACTTTGTACGGCATATCATCGCCTTTAAAGTGCATTACCGATCGCAAAGAAAGCTGACCAGAAGTAGGGATGACTATAATTTGGCGATTTAATTAGAGATACTTGCGCTCTGCGTAGTGATTCAGAAATCGTCACATTGCCTTTTTGGAGTTCACTATAAAATGCTTCCATGAGCACTTGTGTACCTGTGTCATCAACCTGCCATAGAGATGCGATCGCCACTCTTGCTCCTGCCACTTGCATTTGATATCCCAATCCGAGAATCTCGATACCATTACCCAATTTACCACCAACCCCAGACTGGCAGGCACTTAATACAACTAGATCGACATTGTTTAATGCCCAGTCACGAATTTCACTGACGGTTGCCTTATCTCCATTACCAAAGAGAATAAATGAATCTTCAGGTTTGCCTTGCACTAGTTGTCCATGTGTAGCTAAATGCAGAATTGTATAAGAGTTCGCTTTAGATTCTGTAATCGTTTTTGAGAAATCAGATTCGACTAAAGTAGTTGTGTTACCAAAGCGATTGGCGATCTTTTTAACTTCGATCACGGTTGCAGGTAATCCATTAAATCCCGAACGATTTTCATTACTTTTACCGCCAAATGCTCCCGCAAGAATATGTGGAGTAGAAATCTGCTTTACATTAAATTTAGTCAATGATTGTGCGGTGATATAGTTAATCCGATACTTTTCGGCTAACCATTGCTTACCATCATAGAGCGCAGCAAGGGGAATATATCGCAGTCTAGAATCGGGAGCGTAGGCGATTGTATCGATTTTTAATTGTGCTAATTCAGTCTCGAATGGCTCAATTAACCATGTATGGAATTTTTGGGCAGACACCTTAACATCTTCTGAAGTTGTATCTCGCAAATTTGTCACAAATTCAGCTATTTCTTTGTTTAGTATGTCACGCCTGATCGCGATCGTGCGACGAATCGGTGGTGTTTGAGCCGTGAGCAAGATTAATTCAAGTCGATCTTCAAGAACTAAGGGATAGAGAATTGCTACATTAGACCGCTGAGAGAGAATTTCGTTTCGTAAATTACGGACATTTTCGAGATCGATATTGTTTTTTTCAGTATTTCGGAGTTCATTAATTGACTTTTGCACTTCAGGATTATTGAGAAAAGCACTAAACTGCTTGTTTCTATCCTTTTCATCTCCAATTAGTTTATTTAGGCGCTGTTGTTCTGATGCTGAGAGTTGATTGTTACGTTCCTTTTGTAGCAAACTATTGAGTTCAATTGCTAAAGCAATTATATTTTGTTCGGACTGGTATAGGTTTAACCCTTTTTCAGTTTCGCTATTGCCGCGCACATTACGCAGGTATGCACTCAGTTCCTGCACCTTGAGCAAATCGAGCACTTGTTGAGCCTCAAGGATGCGGTTTTGCTTGAGCAAAAGATCGGCAAGGTTACGATAGGACTCCTCAATGGTTGAGAGATAGGTCTTTTGTATCTCTTTTGGTAATTTGCGAATGTCTTTGCGAATGGATTCGTGGACGTTAACAGATTGCTTGTAAAAAAGAATTGCCAATTCAGTCTGATTGAGTTTGCTCAATGCTAGTCCCAGATTTTCGAGGGAATAGCCTTCGCTATAACGATCGCCAATTTGTTTTGAGATGGATAAGGACTGCTGTAAGAAATCAATTGTTTGGTCATATTGTCCAACTTTGCCATAGACATATCCCAATCCATTAAGAATGTAGGCTTCACCATTACGATCACCAATCTGTTTCTTGATGGCTAAGCTTTGTTGAAAATAATCAATGGCTTTTTGATGCTGACCAATGCTGGTGTTGATAATTCCTAGCCCGAAGAGAGAACTAGCTTCACCATTGCGATCGCCGATTTGTTGTCTGATGGCGAGGGATTGTTGATAAAAATCGAGAGATTTGGGGTAATCCTCTAAAGTTTCGTAAATATCCGCTAATCCGAAAAGAACATATGCTTCACCAATCCGATCGCCAATTTGTTTTCTAAGAACTAGAGATTGTTGGTATAGCGTAATTGCTTTAGGATATTGCCCTAAACTTTCATAAACATCGGCGAGTCCATTGAGAGCATTACCTTCACCATCGCGATCGCCAATTTGCTTGGCAATATCTAGAGCTTGTTGGTGGAACTCTATTGCTTTGGAATATTGTCCTAAACTATCATAAACATCTCCTAGACCATGTAATGCATTTCCTTCCCCTTCGCGATCGCCGATTTGTTTTTTAATTCCTAGGGCTTGTTGATAAAGTTCCAGCGCTTTTTGATATGTGCCCACACTGTTAAAAATATGCGCTAAACTAATAATGGCATCGGCTTCACCTTTGCGATTGTTATTAAGTCGATAGCTTTCTAATGCGGATTGAAATGTTTTGAAGGCTTCTTGATACTGACTTTTCCCAAACTGTTGTTCTCCCATTTCAAGTAAGCGATCGGCTTCTGACTTATGCTCCTGCTCTGATTGAGCTTGTAATCTTTCATTTGTCACTATTTGCATGGGCAAACAAAACAAAATTGCTAAAAGCATAATGCCAAAACCTTTACGCATAAGCTTATGTATCCTCTTACTAACAAGATGTCTAATCGCTCTAAATCAAGAAGCATATAGCATTTTTCATTCTATTGATATAGCAAATTTTGCTTAGAAAATCCAAAGAGAAGGGCGCTGCTTCGCAGCGCCCTTCTCTTTGGGAATTTGTCCTTACTGCCAAGTAACATTAGTAATTAAAAAGAAGTTCCCATGCGACGTAACCAATGGAAGTGGGAGAGGCAACCCGCCCAGAAGGAACGGTGATAGTTATACTTCACACCAAATTCCTGACAGGTTTGTTCGACTATTTTGGAAATTGCTGGGTAATTAACATGGCAAACATTGGGGAAGAGATGATGCTCGACTTGAAAATTTAAACCACCGAGCAACCAAGTAAGAAAGGGATTGTTCCGTGAAAAATTTACTGTAGTTTCGATTTGGTGAATTGCCCAATCTTTCTCAATTAAACAGGTCTCTGCATCAGGAATAGGAAAATCTGCTTCTTCAACCACATGGGCTAATTGGAAGACGACACTTAGGACTAGACCTAGGGTAAATGCGACGAGACTATAGCTAGCTAAAACCAGCCAAAATGAATGAAATAGTGAGGGAATCACGAAAGCAATCGTCAGAAATACTATCTTGCCAGCAAAGAATGTGACTAAATTGCTATTTCTAGGACGAGGATAGTTGCGATCGCTAATTTTGCCAGTAATCAAGTTATTAAAATCATCAAAAAAATGCCACTTGATTGCCAGAAAACCATATAACAGCCATAGGTAATAATGCTGCCAACGGTGAAATGGAAGTTTTTGATGGGAAGGAGAAAGTCTGCCAAACATTCCCACTTCTAAATCCATGTCATAACCCACAATATTGGTATAGGTATGATGCAAAACATCATGTTTCCAATGCCAAATGTAGGAGCTACCACCGATGAGATCGAGGCTCATCGACATGAGTTTATTTACCCATAGGGAATTGGAATAGGCGTGATGAGCGCCATCATGCTGAATGCTAAACCCAATACCTGCGGTGATCACACCCATTAGGATACATAGCGGAACAACCTGCCACCATGTTTGGGCTAAAAAAATTAAGGCTGCATAGGTTCCCAAAAAGCCAATTAACAGGGTCGCTGTCTTGGCATACATTTGGGGACAATCACGCTCTTTGAGCTTACTGTTTTGAAAAAGTTCGTCAACCCGTCGTCTTAGTTCTACCTGAAATCCACTATTCTTGGCAAATTTCAATTTTTTCGCTGATTCTTTTTCGAGAACCGTAGACTGCGAGGATTCATCTCGATCTTGCATCTTTTACCATGTCTAACTAAATGTCGTACTTATAATTCTTTCACTTATACGGTAGTGCCAAAGATGGCAGCATTTTAGTGAATACAGATGGTGTGTCACCCATATTTCCTAAGCCACTACCCACATTCAAACTCAAATTCGTAATGCTTGTAGCAAAAAGTCAGTTTTTATTTGGCGCAAAGACCTGTAGTAGCGATCGCAATATGTTTCTGATGTTACATGATTCGTTGGAAAATTCCTGAAGGGATTTGTAAAACGCAATCAAAATGTTTTGACATAACCAAGTAAGAAGAGAGTTGCCGCGCTTCGCGCGGCAACTCTCTTCTTACTTGGTTTGTAGCTTATGGGGCGAAATTACCAATAAGCTGTCATTTTTGAGTATACTTTTATTGATAAGCGTACACATTTCATGTGTTTGTAATGTACTTGGAGAAAATCAAATGCCACGAGGAGGAAAACGTATAGGTGCAGGTCGTCCCCAAGGAACAGGGAAATATGGTGAGGCGACAAAAGCGGTAAGGCTACCGATAAGAATTGCTGACGAAATTTTAGCAGCTTTGGCTGGGGGAAGCCAAGAAATTGAATTAGGAACTATGGTGCAATCCATCTTCAAACCCGAAAGAAAGACTAAGGTGAGCTTACCTCTTTATCTCAACCCAGTTGCAGCGGGGCTTCCTGCTCCCACCGAAGATTATGTGGATGATAATATCGATCTCAATCGCCATCTGGTGAAGCATCCTGACACCACATATCTGGTGCGTGTGGTTGGGGAATCAATGATTGATGCAGGGATTCACCCCAACGATATGTTAATTGTCGATCGCTCGATTGAAGTTACTAATGGTCAAGTTGTGATCGCCGTGGTGAATGGAGAATTAACGGTAAAAAGAATTCGTAAGGATAGAGATAAACTATGGCTTATGCCTGAGAATGAAGCTTTTAAGCCCATTGAGATTGATGAACATACCGATCTTCATATTTGGGGCGTAGTTACCAATGTAATTCACGCACTTTAGAATTACAGCGCAAAGCGCTGACTTAAAGTAGTCCAGAGAAATATTTGAAAGCGCGACTCAGTCGCGCTTTCAAATATTTCTCTGGACTACTTTAAGCCGTTGCTGGAAACACCAAGCTATACTTCAATTTATGAATTTAAAATAATGATTTCCCATCATTTTTGCGTCATCCCTATAAAATAAGCACATGCAGGGAAATAAGGAACCGATTTTTTGTGGCGAGGCGAAGCCTCGCCACAAAAAATTTGGTTCCTTATTAAATTGCAGAACCCTCAGCACATTTAGTGAATGAATTATGCGCTATCGTCGTTTTGGCAAAACTGAGATGCTTTTGTCCGTATTCTCCTTAGGAGCAATGCGCTATTTAGAATCTGCGGCGAATGCGGAAAAAACGATTTGGCACGCCTTAGAAGTTGGCATTAACCATATTGAGACAGCGCAGGGCTATGGCAAGAGTGAAGAATTTATTGGTCAGGCAATGCGAAATGGTCTTAGTAAGCAACGCGATCGCTTTTATCTGACAACCAAAATTGGTCCTACCAAAGATGCAGACTCTATGCGTCGGCAAATCGAACAGTCCCTCAAAAAGATGAATGTGGACTATGTCGATAACTTCGATATCCATGGGATTAATCTATACGAACATCTCGATCTGGTGAAAGATCCCAATGGATGTATGAAAGCGGTTAGGGAAGCGATCGATCAAAAGATGCTTGGACATGTAGGCTTTTCTACCCACGGTTCACTTGAAGTAATTTTAGACACGATTCGTACTGGCTTATTTGAGTCTGTTAATTTACATTATTACTACTTCAATCAGCGTAATGCCCCTGCGGTACAGCTTGCCCATGAAAAAGATATGGGGGTATTTATCATTTCGCCATCGGATAAAGGCGGGATGCTCTATAACCCTTCCGAAGAACTATCAGGTGTTTGCTATCCATATACAGCTTTATATATGTGCGATCGCTTTTTGCTGAGTGATCCGCGTGTACATACCCTCAGCCTTGGTGCAGCGAATCCTAGCGAAGTAGATTCCCATCAGGACGCATGGGATAACGATGCCCCGATGTCTGAATTAGAAGCCGCAGTTCTCGATTGCATGAATCGCCGCTACACACTCTTAGAAAACGATCGCTGTTCACAATGCTATCAATGCCTACCCTGTCCCGAAGGCATTAATATTCCTGAAGTCCTCAGACTCCGAAATTTAGCGATCGGCTTTGATATGGTGGAGTTTGGGAAATATCGCTATAAAATGTTTGAGAATGCAGGACATTGGTTTCCGGGGAATAAAGCCATTCGCTGTACCGACTGTGGCGACTGCTTACCGAGATGTCCTGAAAATCTTGAAATCCCTAGACTTTTGCGGGATACCCATGATCGCTTACATGGTGAAGAAGGTCGGCGACTCTGGGAATAGGTTTGTGGAAGCTCATCCCTTCGGGGTGAGCTTCCACAAACCATTTAGCACTACCGTTTTTTGGTAGGATGAGGAACGCAAAACACTGCTGCTCCTGCTGCTTTGTGATCAACAAAACCTGAAATAAATCTATGGCTTCCAGTTATTCCTTTGACATCGTTAGCGATTTTGATCATCAAGAACTTGTCAATGCGATCGATCAAACTCGCCGTGAAATTGTTAGTCGCTATGACTTAAAAAGTACAAATACAGAAGTTGAACTTGAAAAAGAACTCATAACCATCAAAACTAATAGTGAAATGACACTTACCTCGGTTGTTGATGTGTTGCAATCTAAAGCAATCAAGCGTAACCTATCTCTAAAAATCTTTGACTATGGCGAAATCGAGTCCGCTAGCGGTAATCGTGTCACCCAAAAGATAAAACTCAAGCGTGGTATCGAGCAAGATCAAGCCAAAAAACTTTCTAAAACCATCCGTGATAATTTCCCTAAAGCTCAAGCCTCAATTCAAGGCGATGCTTTACGAGTTACTTCCAAATCAAAAGATGAACTTCAAGAAATTATCCAACTAGTAAAAGGCGAAGACTTCCCCCTCGCACTCCAATTCACAAACTACCGTTAACAAAAAAGCGGCGCGAAGCGCCGCTTTTTTGTTATGAAGCTTTAGACATTTGTTCAAGAATTCTCTGGACAATTTCAAAGCCTGTCAGGGTTTGCCATACAAAAACACCGACTAATACAGTATTAACCGCGATATGGGTACTCCGCGCCCATTCCTTGCCCTGTTGCAGAATAGGTGCTAATGCCGCCGATAAGGCAGCTAAGAAGGTGAGTCCCAAACCAGCAATCAAATGCGCTCCTACAAAAAGCTTGCCATTGTTGTTGTAAGTCACAGCCATGCCACCGATCGCACCTGCCACCATTAATAATAAAAACACTGAACCTAGATTGTGATGGAGGAGGTTATATTTCTTGGAGATTAGCGCTTTTTTCTCTTCACCCTCAGTGCTACGAATTCTGCGGTATTGCCACCCAACATAACCTGCATACAATGCCAAAATTAGGGTCAGGGTCATGAGAATGGGGTGAGCAAAAGTCACCAACGTTTTAAGAGGCTCGGGAATTGCAATAATCATAAACTTGGTGGGCTATTTATTAAAATGAGCAATACAAATACTTTGTAGTAAATCTTATCCAATCTTTAATAATTTTAATATAGCGTTAGCCAGTTATGCTAGTGAAAACCCCAAGAACCCGATTTACCCGATTTATTATAGAGCGACAAAACAACTGCTCTACAATAAATCGGGTTCTTTATTAAATCGCATAACCCTTATAGCGTTTATTAATTTTTGATTTTCATCTTCCAGACGTACTGCTACTCGAAAATAGCGATCGCCTAATTCAGGAAAACTCAAGCAATCGCGAATGAGAATTTTATCTTTTTGTAATAGTTCCTTTTGTAAAAGCGAACCTGCTATTTCGGTTTGAACTAATAGATAATTTGCAGCATTTGGTAATGGATTTAAACCTGATATTTGCGATAAACCTTTAAATAGTTGAGATTTAGCACTTTTTAACCATGCCCATGTTTGCTGCTGAAATTCCACATCTTCTAATACGGCAATTCCTGCGGCGGCAGCTAAACTATTTACACACCAAGGATCACGCCATGCTTGCCAACGTTGCAAGCGTTCGGGATGGGCGATCGCATAGCCAAGTCTCAATGCTGGCAAACTGTAGAATTTAGTAAGCGATCGCAAAATTACTAAATTCGGATGTAATGGAACTAAATCGATTAAACTTTGCTGCTGATCTGGTGTGAGGAAATCCATAAAAGCTTCATCAATCACCACCAAAGCAAATTTCTCTAAATAGGGCAAGATACTATCTCTTGTAAATAAATAGCCCGTAGGATTATGGGGATTATTGATCAAGATTCCTTTGGTATGGGAATTCGTAATTTCTGGCAGTTCAGAATCAAAACTTACGTCTTGAGTTCTCAATAGAAATGGATACCTTTCTATTTGACAATCAAAGGTTTTTAAAGCGCGATAGTAATCGGTAAAGGCTGGTGTAAATAGAACCGTTGAGGATAGTTGCGAAAGATCGCGCCCCACCCAAGTTAATAGCTCCGCCACACCGTTGCCAGCCAAAATCCACTCTGGTGATAGTTGATGAAACTTTCCTAATGCTTCTCTGAGCAATGTATATTCAGGGTCAGGATAATGACCGAGATCGGTTAAATGGGATTGGATGGCTGCGATCGCTGATTTAGGTGTGCCAAGAGGATTAATACTTGCCGAAAAATCTAAGATTTGCTCTGGTGAGATACCAGCCATACTCGCCGCCCATTGACGATTTCCCCCATGGATTGGACGCGATGCTTGCTTGAGATCATTAACCATTACTCACCATTATTTCCATAAAATCACAAAATTTTTCTAAATCATCTGCTAAGGATTCATAGCAATCCCTCAATGTCCCTACTAATTCCCGCACCCTTGATGGACGGAGATTTAATGTATAAACATTGCGTACCACATGGCGAAACCCACGATATTCATCTAATTTTTGGCGAGTTTCCTGAGAAATCACCGCAGGGCGTAAATCAGGTATTTGAATTGACATTTGTAGTAGAAGATTTTGATGCCAATTAGCCCCCGCAGGTAATCTCTCACTAAAAGCCGCCGCGATCGCTTCTAGCATCTGCTCTATAGTCGTATAAAAGCCTTGCAGATGTAGTGCAACCCCATCAATATAGTCGTCATCTTTGGATAGATTGGACTTTTGCAACAAAGTCTCAATCCTTTCTACTAGGCGTAATAAATCTAGTAACTTTTGGCGCAAAACTGCGCTCAGCGCCAGATACTCTGTCATAACTCCTTACCTTCACGGATGATGCGATCGCGTAAACTTTCTGAAGCATCATCGAGCATCACCAAATCCACACTGACATTAGCATTTAAGTCTAGTAATCTGCTAACAGCCCTTAAATACGATGTTTCTGCTAAACCTTCTACCGCAAGATCGACATCTGATTCTAAATGAATTAAATCACGACGTAGTCCAGACCCAAATAACCAAACTTTATGAGCAGCAAAATCAGTTTTGAGTATTTCTGCTCCCTTTTGGGCAACAGTCTGCAAAAGCTCATAGCGAGCATCTAGCAAGATTTGTTTTTGCCGTTGGCGTTGCTTTGCGCCTGCAATATAAGTTTTTAAATCATGGGAACTGATCATTTTCTTTCCTTCAAACGAACCCCAAGAGATTTTTTGAAAGTGTTACTAAGCAACACTTTCAAAAAATCTCTTGGTTTGGAATTGAATATAAAGCGCTGTAATAAAAATCCTAACTCTCTTTTTTAGATTTTAGGTCACACAACTTACGGGAATACAGGTTAAGCTAGGATTAATCATCGCTTCTTACGTCACAATCTATGCTACGAATTGTCACCCAGAGAACTGAAGCAGAATCCGAAATCAAGCGGATTTGCGATCGCATTTATGACGATCAGATGATCCACAAGGAAGCCACCGTCACCGAAATCATCCAAACGGTAAGACGCAAAGGCGATACAGCCCTGCTGCACTATACCTCTGAATTTGACGGTCAAGACTTTACAGCCGCAGAACTGCGCGTAAGTGGATCGGAACTTGATGCTGCTTATCAACAGGTCAAAGGAGGTCTGCTGAAAGCGATCGAAATGGCGCATCAACGCATCGAAGAATTTCACAAAATGCGTGTGCCAAAAAGTTGGGTGCATTTTGGTGACAAGGATGTAGTCTTGGGCAAACGCTATACGCCAGTTGATGCTGCGGGTATTTACATTCCGGGGGGAAAAGCTGCCTATCCGAGTACAGTTTTGATGAATGCTGTACCTGCAAGAGTTGCAGGTGTCAAAAAGATTGTGATGGTTACGCCTCCCGGTCAGGAGCGCACAATTAATCCTGCAATTCTTGTAGCAGCACAAGTAGCTGGGGTGGAAGAAATTTATCGTGTGGGTGGCGCACAGGCGATCGCTGCCTTAGCCTATGGCACAGAAACTATTCCCAAGGTTGATGTGATCACAGGTCCGGGCAATATCTATGTCACCCTTGCAAAGAAACAAGTATTTGGTCGTGTTGGTATTGACTCGATCGCGGGGCCTTCAGAAGTCTTGATTATTGCTGATGCGAGCGCTAATCCCACCTATGTTGCTGCCGATATGCTTGCTCAAGCGGAGCATGATCAAATGGCAGCGTCAATCTTGATCACCAATGATTCGCGCCTCGCGAATCGCGTCTCTGAAGAAGTAAATCGGATGCTCGAAAATCATCCCCGTCGGATGATGACCGAAAAGGCGATCGCCCATTATGGCTTAATTGTCGTTGTCGATAGCCTGAAAACTGCTGCTGAGCTATCCAACCAGTTTGCGCCAGAACATCTAGAACTAGAAGTCGAAGAGCCTTGGCAATTGATTGATCAAATTCGTCATGCGGGGGCAATTTTCATTGGACATTCCACGCCTGAAGCCGTAGGGGACTATTTAGCAGGACCAAATCATACTTTGCCGACCTGTGGCGGTGCGCGTTATTCCTCGGCACTTGGGGTCGAGACTTTTCTCAAGCATTCCAGTTTGATCCAGTACAGTCCTGAAGCTCTAAAGGAAGTATCAGGGGCGATCGCATTGCTCACGGAAGCCGAAGGCTTACCTTCCCACGGTGACTCGGTTAGCTTACGTCTAAAAGATCTGTAATCGTTTTTTAATCGCGATGGTTATAGCCAATTCTCCGCCAACGTTAACAATTCTAGAAAATGGCGATCGCTTAGATCGCCTTGAATTTGAGCGACGTTATACAGCCTCAAGTATCAAAAAAGCGGAACTCATCGAAGGAATTGTATACGTGGCATCTCTCTTAAGATTTACTCCCCATGCTGAACCTCATGGTCGCATTACTGGTTGGCTGATTGCATATCAAGCTATGTCAAGTGGTTTAAAAGTCGGCATTGAGCCAACAGTTCGCCTTGATATTGATAATGAACCGCAACCTGATGCTGTGCTTTTTCGGTTAGGTGGTAAGGCTCAAATTGATGAGGATGGCTATATTACAGGATCGCCTGAATTAATTGTGGAAATTGCGGCAAGTACTGTTTCCTACGATTTACATGCTAAGAAACGTGCTTATGAACGTAATGGGGTGAAAGAATATATTGTTTGGCGGACGTTAGAGCAAGCGATCGATTGGTTTGTTTTAGAAAATGGTCAATATGTGGAGTTAGCGCCCGATGCTTCAGGAATTATTCATAGTTGCGAGTTTGCTGGCTTACGGTTGAATGTAAGTGCAATTTTAAATGGTGATATGGCAACGGTACTGCGCGGAGAGCGATCGGGGCTTTAGCGAGAGGTTTGTAAATGTTTACATTACTTTAGGTTGACTTTTTATTTTTTAGCCTTTAGTCTATTTTGTATCGTCAAATCGACCCATCCTTCTCGAACCTTGAAAACCGCATAATTTCGTTTACTTGTGTCGATGCTTTACCCAGTAAGGTTTGCAAGATGTCCGTTTTCTTGAAAACCTGTCAATAAGGTGTTCTTATTGAGACTAAAATGAGGTGTGTCGATTGACCCCTTTGAAAAGGTTGCTAGGTATGGCTTAGAATTTACAGAGTTTCATAACCATTTCCCCGCAAGGGGACGGAAACATAGATTGTTAATCAGATAATAGGCTATTTTAATGTACTGTTTCATAACCATTTCCCCGCAAGGGGACGGAAACCTAAATGCGCTGCTCCCGCGAAACATGTGTTGTTCAAGTTGTTTCATAACCATTTCCCCGCAAGGGGACGGAAACATAGGAATAGAGCAATTCTTTGTCTTTTAGTCATAATCAATGGTGTTTCATAACCATTTCCCCGCAAGGGGACGGAAACTATTAATCGGTACTTCGTAGGAATCGCCAGAGCAAATGGTTTCATAACCATTTCCCCGCAAGGGGACGGAAACCAAACGTTTCCAAAACAGTGCCGAAAATTGGTTTCACAATAGTTTCATAACCATTTCCCCGCAAGGGGACGGAAACCGTATCTTTCATAATCGCGACCTAGACGGCGTGTTGCGTTTCATAACCATTTCCCCGCAAGGGGACGGAAACATGTATGGCAGATTGTTTTGGTATACACCTGCAATCTCGATTTCATAACCATTTCCCCGCAAGGGGACGGAAACGAGAAGAAACTAAAATCTCAGAAACTATTGACCACAAACACGTTTTATAACCATTTCCCCGCAAGGGGACGGAAACAGCTGATTGTTAAGCTGTTGAGCTGTTTGCAGATCAACGTTCAACGTTTCATAACCATTTCCCCGCAAGGGGACGGAAACGAATAACAAGCTTATGTGGTAAACATTGCTTAGCTACTACAACGTTTCATAATCATTTCCCCGCAAGGGGACGGAAACGAAAGTAATTTATCTTTTGATAAATTACCGAAGCCTATTCTCCGTTTCATAACAATTTCCCCGCAAGGGGATGGAAACGCGAGAGAAAGATCGAAGAATGAAGATCGAAGGTCGAAGAAGTAAAAACAAAGAACAAAAAAACAAGAAATTTATGTGATCATATAAGGTCGGATTTTTGAGATAATCCCATTCCGCCTTCAATCTTCCGTCTTCCCTCTTACCTCTATAACCATTTCCCCGCAAGGGGACGGAAATGGGAAGGAAAGATCGAAAAATGAAGATCGAAGGTCGAAGAAGTAAAAACAAAGAACAAAAAAATAAGGAATTTATGTGATCATGTAAGGTCAGATTTTTGAGATAATCCCATTCCGCCTTCAATCTTCCGTCTTCTGCCTTTAAAATAAATTCTTCATTCCGCCTTCAATCTTCCGTCTTCCCTCTTACCTCTATATCCATTTCCCCGCAAGGGGACGGAAACGAGAGGGAAAGATCGAAGATTGAAGGTCGAAGAAGGAAGATCGAAGAAAGAAAAATAAAAGAATAAAGAATAAAAAATTCTGTAATTACTGATATTACGTGGAAGGAATTCCTGCGATGTTGAAGTATCGGGGCTGGCACGGAGGCACTGGAATTTAGACTAAGTTGATTAAGAGAATCAGAAAAAGAGCAGGAAAAAGTGACCCAGAAAACGGAGAACTGAGAAAAAGCAAGAGAGAGAAAAAGAGAATATTGAAAGTTAGGAATTAAGGTAGTCTTGATTGACCTTTTTCGAGCGAGAAGCTCGTTTTTTGACGACAGGAAAGCGAGAAAAAGGAGAACGCTTGCGTCCAGATTTCCAACCGAGAGACTTACCACGAGGTTGGGGAGAACAAGCAGGAGAGCCAATCCTGACCAAAAGTGCGGCAAAGCCCTGAGCGACTCGACCAAAATTAAGATTGGTTTGAGGTTTCTGCCAAGGCAAAGGAGTATCAATAACCAGTTGACGAGCCAACCACAATTGCCAAGAGAGTAAAGGCATAAGGTCACTCCAACGCAAAGCTTGCTGAGGAGTCAACAAATGGGGAAGAGTCCAATGTAATCTTTGTTTGGCAAAACGATACCAATGGTCGATGGCAAAACGACGTAAGTACAAGCGCCAAAGGGAGTCTAAAGTCGGCATCTGTTCACCCACCCAAGCTAACCACAAACCAGAGCAATGAGAATGTGTAACTCGAATAACTTGAATATGTCGTTGGGCTGCTTGCCGAAAGTGTAAGTTAGACCATTGCTGGATTTGCACCTGTCCAACCGTCTCATCTTCTAAGCTAAAAGTTGCCGATGGCTCTCCCCAACTATCAGCATTGGCAAGTTGGAATTTATCCCCATGCTTACGAGGACGACCATAACCACTGTAGGGCGCAGGGGCTTTGTATAAGCATCGGTTAGGACGTAGACGTATTAGTAAATCGGCAGGGATATCCTCAGTCAAATTCATAAAGACGGCACTGCCATATTCACTGTCGTAAGTAGCGATTGGTCTTACCGTTAAATCTCGACATACTTGACTCAGTTGGAATGCGGCTCTTTGCCCTGCTGTCTCAAAACTACTGATCCGCTCGTGACATAACGGGATTGCCCAACTCCCTGTCATCTCTGGTATCCATGCCAAGGTGCTGTAGTCATGCCCTAACACGATCGGTTTGTTCCCTTCTACCAAATTCGGTTGATGCACAAAACTCCTGTCTTTTAGCGTTTTGGCATGGGGTCTTCCCCATCCTGTATGGTCTCCTGCTAGCAAAGGGCGGATGTCTTTGGGTATTTGTTCCACACATAACCGTCTTATCCTGCCTCGGTTGGGGCGACTGTCTTTTAATGATTCATACAGACTTGACCATTTTCTTCGATACACTGCGGATAACGATAATTCTACAAATGATTTCACTCTCGGACTGGTCAATACTGCATCCATCAAGTCAAATATTGCATCCCGTCCGTTCCCTAAAAATCTATATACCTGTTGACGAAAGTCTTGTAGTTTATCAATAATCATGGCTGTAGATGTCTCTTTACTTTTCATCTACTTTAGGCAGTTTGTATCTCTTTTACTCTGCCTTTTTTACCTTTTTTAGTCTAAACTCCAGGGAGGCACAGCCCCTACAAAAATTTAAAAAAATTTCAATTATTCAGGTAGGGGCAATCCCCCCGTAGTTGCCCTGCTGTGCTATCAGCAAGAAATTCATACCCTGAGTTCCACAACATCAGTGATTATATAAAGTCAAACTTTTGAAATAATCCATTCCGCCTTCCATCTTCCATCTTCCGTCTTTAAAATGCGCCGTATCAAGCTGAGACTGATGAGACAGGTGGCAGTATTGAGGTTAGGGCGATCGCACAATCAGGAAATACTAAAGGTGAAACTTGGCTAGGCTCGGAAAGGATGAGATGTTCGATGTAACCTGTTGCTGTTGGTTTGCGAAAGATATGCAGTTGACGTTTTTGAGGAGCCAATACCCAATAGTCAGCAATACCTGCTTTTGCATAGAGTTTATCTTTGGTTTCACAATCCTGCTTTAATGTGGAGTCAGCAACTTCTACGATGAGATAGATTTGCTCAGGATATGGATGTTGGTCGGTATAGTCGAGAACCGTCCCTTGGGCGATTACTAAGTCTGGTTCAGGTTCCGAGAAATCATCTAAATGAATGGGATCTTGGGTACGAACTAAGGCAAAATTGCCAAGGCGATCACGGAAAACATTGGCAAGCAAATGTAGTGAAGTAACGTGGGGCGTTCCTTTGGCTGCCATTAAAGTAATTTGTCCGTCAATCAGTTCAGTGCGCTCATTGCAATCCAAAATTCCTAATTCACTCATGCGCCGATAATCGTTAGCTGTCCAACGTTTAAGGATGCTTGACTCCAGAGTGATCCGAGGAATAGTTTCATTGACAAGAGCCATAGTTTGCTTGATTAGTTATCTCACGAATGATGAAGTTAGGTTCATAGTGCGATCGCCTATTTCTTGCCTATGTTCTTTCGCAACCGATATGTAGACTCGCAAAGTACTTTTACATAGATTTTGCATAGGTTTTACATATCAGTTGCGAACAAATGAGTTGCGAAGTACCTTAATTAAAAGCCCATGACTTTAGCGACGCTCGTAATATCTGGGGCAATGCCTTTATGTAATTTGGCATCAGCCGCCGCGATCGCGGTGTCAGGATCTTTAATACCATTACCAGTTAGTACACAGACAATCGTTGCGCCTGAAGGGATTTGATCGCTTACTTTCAGCAAGCCTGCAACAGAAGCGGCACTGGCAGGTTCACAAAATACACCTTCTTCGCCTGCTAAGAACTTGTAAGCCGCCAGAATTTCAACATCGGTAACGCTATTAAATTCGCCACCACTTTCTTCGCGGACTTTGAGGGCTTTTTGCCAATTAGCAGGATTACCAATTCTGATCGCTGTAGCGATCGTTTCAGGCTTCTCGAAGATTTGACCTGTTACCAAAGGTGCAGATCCTGCGGCTTGGAAGCCCATCATACGGGGTAATTTTTTAGATTTGCCTGACGCATAATATTGATTAAAGCCCATCCAGTAAGCGGTAATATTACCTGCATTACCCATGGGAATACAGAGCCAGTCAGGAGCATCACCGATCGCCTCAACCAATTCAAAGGCGGCAGTCTTTTGACCTTCTAAACGGTAAGGATTGACGGAATTAACCAAGGTGATCGGGAACTTTTCAGACATTTCCCGCACAATTTCCAGAGCTTGGTCGAAGTTACCATCGATCGCAATTACCTCTGCCCCATAGATTAAAGCTTGGCTTAACTTACCGAGAGCAATTTTGCCATCAGGAATCAATACAAAAGCTTTGAGTCCACCACGTTTTGCGTAGGCTGCTGCTGCTGCTGAGGTGTTACCTGTACTCGCACAGATTACCGCCTGCGATCCAGCCTCTTTAGCTTTAGAGATCGCCATGGTCATACCGCGATCTTTAAAACTGCCTGTGGGGTTGAGTCCGTCGTACTTGAGCAGGACTTTGATATTGCGTCCCAGTCTTTCACTGAGCGCGATCGCAGGGATTAGAGGGGTATTGCCTTCATGCAAAGTTACGATCGGCGTTTGGTCTGTAACTGGCAAATAATCCGCATAGCGACATATCAGTCCGGGCCAACCATTAGGAACTGTAGAGGCAGGGTAAAGATCGAGACGAGTATCAATCACGCTTTCTTCTAAATAAAATGCTTATAAAGTGTCAAATCAAGTTTCAAACCTAGTTTAGCCTGAGATTAAATTTAAATTCAGACTGGGTTTGAGTCGTACTGGTAAACAAGTATAAGCTTATATATTACTGCAAATAGTTGCTGCTATAGTCACGACTATAAACCATCTCACTGTATTGCTCCCATTGTTGCTGTGACCAGTGATTATTTTTCATCGTTGCTTCTTGAATTTTGATCATCAAAGGAACACGCACTTCCTCATATTTATGAAATGCTTTAGCGATCGCTTGTTCGTCGTCTAAACAGTGATCTTGAATCAGCTGAGTAATTAAACTCGAAATCAGCGCTGCGTCTTCTAGACCCTGATTAGCACCCTGAGCCATAAATGGGGGCATTCCATGGGCTGCATCTCCGACTAAAACCACACGACCACAACTCCAGAATGGTTGACGAGCAGATGGCGTATTTGCTGGATGAATATAGTAGGGACGATGAATTAATTTTTCTGGATTTGACAAATTGAGTAAATCCGCAAAAACAGGAGGAAATCCAGCATTTTTTAAGCATTCAATGCCTAGACTAATAATTTCAGATGGTTGCTTATTTTGAAATGCTTCTAATCCCAAGGGTGTATGAAGCAAGTAACCCATGCTCTGGTCTGGCTTGCAAAATAAAATAATCCGTAATTGATCTAAACCGTGAAAGTCAAAATCAGTAGAAGTAATAGCGTCATTGGACAAAGTAATAACGCGATCGCCTTGAAAATATTTAGACTCTAATTCTTCTCTAATTGCATTGGGGATTGCTTCAATTTGCGAACAGCCAATCGCAACAAAACCAGAATATTTAGGTTTTGCAAATTCTTGTAAGTCTGTTTCTGCATAAATAATCTGCCGAACTGTTGAGTTAATGCCATCAGCCGCAATAACTAACTTGGCGCGAAACCTTTTATAGCAATCCTCTTGCCTCTTTTCTGATATATCTAGATCATTAGAATTAGATATATCCATTTTCCGATGGGCAAAAGAATTATTAGTAATTGTGGTATCTGAGATACAGTCTAAATATACTCCTGCTAAATTTTGCTCAACATTAATGCATCGATGATTTGCTTGGATAATTTCTGCTGGCAATACATTTCTCAATGTCGTTTGTAAATCGTACCAAGACATAGAAATTCTTCCTTCTCCATAACGATTAAACCAACTATCAAAATCCAAATCAACTGAGCTTGTTATTTCTCCTTGAAGATTTTTATGATGCCATTGTTTTTTTGAAGGAACTTTTGTTTCTTTAACTTCGCTCTCATTGCTATTACTAGGAGCATTATTTCTGAGCGGAGAATTTAGTGATTGAAAAGCAGTTTCTTTGACTTGTTGATAAGCGTCAGGACTGATATATTTAATTGACTTTAAACCATTTGGTAAGAGGTCAATTACTTGACCGACACGACGAAATTTGCGAGTTTGATCTATGACTAAAATATTATCAATACCACGTTTATATAAAGCGATCGCTGTTGCTAATCCCACTGGACCTGCACCAACAATCACAACATCATATTCTCGTTCTTGACTCATGGAGATATTCTTTGCAGTCGTCACAACTTTCAATTTGGATTGCTTTTTTAGTATGGAAACCCTCTATAGCAGTCCTAAGTCATTTATAAATTTTGGGGTTTATGGAAGCGCACCCCGAAGGGATGCGCTTCCATAAAACATTTAGGATTGCTAGAGATGTTTTATGGATTAGTAGTTGGCAGAGTAGTAAGTGTCTGCTGATATTCTGGTTTTTCATGCTCAACCACAAACACATTGGAATAGAGGTGAGCAACAATTTCCTGACCTTGTTGGGTGAGCGACAAGTAGTAGAGTGCATCCTTGACGTAAGGATATACACTCGTCCAATAGAATTTGGGATAGTTGCGGCGTAAATCTCCGGGGTGAGCATAACCTAATGCTTCATTGACACCAGTTTCTTCAAACTCATAAAATAATGCCCCAATCTTTTTCAGATAACGAGGATCGCTGAGCTGTCCGATTAAATCCGCCGATCGCACTAGCCCTGCAAAATTAGTCGTATCTTGATGATCGCCAGTTTTCGGCACAGGAAAACGTGTCAGCTCAATATTGCGGCAGATTTTCTCAGCCTTGATTAGGGAATGGTTAGCAAAGCGTTGATTAACAAATAATTTAGCGCGATCGACATGGTAGGGAGTCAAGCCAGCATCGGAAGCTCCGGGAGGTAACTCCACCATGCCATCACCAACCCCAGTCGCAAACTTGCCACTACCATCTTGTAGACAAACCCCTTTGACATAGCCAATGTCATGGCAAACAAGAGAAATAATGAAATGCAACCAATCTTCAGGGGCTACTCGACCTTCGCGAATATGTTTTCCTCGCAAAATCTCTTGACCAACTAGGGTGACTAAGATCGTATGTTCAACATTGTGGTAGAGCGCATCACTATTAGCGATGTTTTCTAGAGCCATATTGCCAGCCCAACCGATAATATCTTCATAATCATGGAGATAGCCGCCATAGGTACGACGATATCCCAACTTTAGTTGTTCTACAAAATTACCGATCAGAAGCTCAGTTGCATTAAACATAAATCTTCGTATGCCTATGTAAAGCCAAAATTCAACCTAAATAATAAGCCTAACTTTTGTTTTTAGAGATCATTTATTAGGATTTATCTACAAAATTATCGGAAGCTATATAGCAACCGTAAATGGTTTGTGGAAGTGCACCCCTTCGGGGTGCACTTCCACAAAAGCTAATTAGATTAATTTGTTGTAGGTAAATTTCTCTTATTTTATGATTTATTGTGTTGCAGCAAAAAGTACTATACCAACTCTATGGGTAGGGTAATATCATGGGGTTGTAATCTTAAACTCCAGAATTAAATATGATTAAACACTTTGCTAAGCGTTTGTTGCTGCCTGTCTCCGTCGCATTGGCAGTAGCATCATGCCAGCAGCCTAGTGCAACAACCAGTTCTTCGCCGTCAGCTTCAGCTTCAGCTAGTCCTTCAGCTACTGCTTCAGAATCTCCCAAAGCTTCAGAATCGCCTAAGGCATCAGAATCTCCCAAAGCTTCAGAGTCACCTAAAGCATCAGAATCTCCTAAAACTGATACTACTAAGTCCGATACTACTAAGTCCGATACTACTAAGTCTGATACTGCTAAGTCTGACGCTCCTTCTTCTCCTAAGACAAAGGATGTTGATGCATTCATTAAAGAGAATCCAGAATACAAAGAAATGTATGAAGCCACTGGGGGGATCAAATATGTTGGTCTAGTGGAAACTGAAACTTGCAAAGCTTTGGATCAGGGGGTTCCCTTTGCAACTTTGATTGATGCTCTAGAAAAGGAATTTGATAAGCAAGGTAGTTCTCTTCCACCTGCTAAACTTACCAAATTGAAGGAATATACTGGATTTGTGGTTGGTTCTAGTGTTGCGATCGCTTGTCCTCAACATAAAGACAAGATTAAGTCTTAATTTTCCGCATTGATGCAGCGCTTTGCATTGAATTGAAAAACAGAAAAAACTTTGAAAGCGTCGCTTTGTAACGCTTTCAAAGTTTTTTAGACTAGACGTAATTAAGCGAAGTTAATATGATTTTAATGAGTGGTACTTCGCGCCGCCCATTCTATCTAGATATAGTGTTGAGTTAGCATCAAGTGCTGTAAAAAACATTAAAAAATGTTAATATGCTCGACATTCAGAACGTATCGGGATGAAAAATTTAATGCGTTGGTCAATTGTGCTAATGCTCAGTGCTACATTGGCAGGAGCTAGTGCCCCAATAATTACGACTTCTTCTGAGTCAAATCTTGCTCTTAATGCAAGCTTAGCAAATAACCGAGACAGCAAGTCATTCGATCCTCTCACTTACTCTTCGGTCGAGCAAAGACTCGCTAAATTAGAAACTCAAGCTCAACAGACATCTGAGAATACCGATCGCGTTCGTGCCAGATTGGTAATTGCGGATATTCATCTTAATAACCGAAAATTCCGTGAAGCGATCGCTGCTCTTGACAAATTGGAAATCGAATATCCGCTTTTGGCTGATTATGTGTTGCTCAAACGCGCACAGGCTCAAACTCAACTGCGAGATCTCCAAGGCGCAACAACCACTTGGCAAAGTATTTTAACCAATTTCCCCAATAGTCCTGTAGCCGCAGAAGCCATGTTTGCCTTGGGGCAAAACCAACAGATTTTAGATAAATTTCCTGCTCATCCCCGATCGCAAGAAGCTGCCCTTCGCCTATTGGCTCAAGCTCCTAATCGAGTTGATTTGATAGCGCATTTGGCGACCTATTTTGGTGATCTTAAAGGTATCAGCCCAACTTTAGATCGGTTAGTCGCTAGTTCACCTGCACTTACAAGCGAGCAATGGTGGGCGATCGCCGATGCCTATTACAAAAATTTTGAATTTGGTAAAGCCGCGAATGCCTATGCTCGGGCAACGGTTAATCCGCTTACAGCTTATCAATATGCCCGTAGCCTGCACCGTGGTAGACAGATTGAATCAGCAATTGTTGCCTACAATCGCGTTGTTCAACAGTTCCCCAAAAGTCCTCAAGCTCCTCGCGCCCTGATTCGGATTACTCAGATTGAATCTCCTGAAGTAGCGATCGCGGCGACTGATCGAATTGTGGCTAACTACCCTGACACCGCAGGCGAAGCATTAGCCATTAAAGCTACCATCTTGCAAGATAAACTTGGTAGTCCGCAAGCTGCTAGTAATGCTAGAAATCTATTGCTAGAGCGCTATGGCAATAGTGATGCGGCAAGTCAACTGCGTTGGCGCATTGCAAAAGGGCAGGCACGCGGCGGACAACTGAATAATGCGATCGCCACTGTTGATGCAATTATCGCCAATAGTCCTGATAGTGACTCTGCTGCCGAAGCAAGTTTCTGGGCAGGCAAATGGGCTAACCAAATCGGTGATAAGTCCAGAGCCAAGAAATTTTTTGAATTTACAATTCGTCAACACCCCTCTTCCTATTACGCATGGCGCGCCGCAGGTTCACTCGGTTGGCAAGTGGGCACATTTACCACAGCGCGTTATACTGCGCCCGCGATTGCCATCCCTAGTGCGCGTACTCCCTTGCCTGCTGGTTCGGCAAAGTTGCAAGAGTTATATGTGCTTGGTTTAGATCGTGATGCGCGATCGCAGTGGCAAACAGAGCTAGGTGCAAAGCGGAATTTGGAACCTAGTGAAATTTTTACCGATGGCGTATTGCGCGTAGCCGTTCAGGATAATCTTGTTGGCATTAAAACCATCGAAAGCTTAGATTTGATTGATGTTTCTTCTCCTCAAAAGGTTGAAATCGCCAAGATCAAACAGCATCCTGCCTATATGCAATCCCTTTATCCATTCCATTACTGGGATATCATTTCTAATTGGGCGCGTGAACGGAGACTTTCTCCTGCATTGGTAATTGGTTTGATGCGTCAAGAGTCACGATTTGAAGCGCAAATTCGTTCTCGTTCTGGTGCGATCGGTTTGATGCAGATTATGCCCGATACAGGCACATGGATTGCTAGCAAGAAGGGAGTAAGTAATTACAATCTTGATAATCCTTCGGACAATATCAGTTTTGGTACTTGGTATCTGGACTATACGCACAGCCGCTATAGCGATAACTCGATGTTAGCTGTCGCTAGTTATAATGCGGGTCCTGGAGCAGTTGGTAGATGGGTAGAAGAGCGTGGAGTTGGCGATCCCGATGAATTTGTCAATAACATTCCTTACGAAGAAACGAGAGACTATGTATCGAAGGTTTTAGGTAATTATTGGAACTATTTACGCTTATATTCGCCATCTGTACAGCAACAAATCGCGAGTTTACAACAGTCCAGTAATCTCAATGCTTCAGCCAAATAATAGAAGCAACGCAGAGCGTTGCTTCTATTATTTAACGTCAGTTCGGGGTAAGCTGACAAATAAAGCCCAAAAATAAAAGCCTTGCGTAGCAAGGCTTTTATTTTTGGGCTTTGAGAGAGGTTTTGCGTAGCAAATCCTCTCTCAAAGCCTGTTTCAAATCATCCCGAACTCGCGTTATTTAATCTAATGATATAGAGGCGACGCACTACGTCGCCTCTATTATTTAAGTTGTTGAGCTAAGATGTTTTTCTGGATTTTGCCCATTGCATTACGGGGAAGTTCGGTAACAAAAAAGATTTGCTTGGGACACTTATAAGAGGCGAGACGACTTTTGCAATAATTGATTAATACTTCAGGAGCGATGCTCATGTCTTCTCGAAGAGCGATCGCTGCCACAACTTTTTCTCCGAAATCCTGATCAGGCAAGCCAATTATGGCTGACTCCTTAACCGCATCGTGACTTTCCAAAATATTCTCGATTTCTTTAGGATAGACATTAAACCCGCCTGTAATAATTAGCTCCTTAGCGCGACCTACTAAATATAGCCGATTGTTATCATCAGGATCTTGAAAACCAAGATCGCCTGTGCGAAACCAACTATTGACAAAGGCTTCGGCTGTCTTGTCGGGCATCTGCCAATATCCTTGAAAGACATTCTCACCGCGAATCCAAACTTCACCAACTTCCGATCCCTTGACCTGATCACCATCTGCATTAACGATGCGAATTTCCACTCCTGACAATGCAAAGCCAACACTCTTGGCTTTGCGATGTTCTGGGGCAATCAGGTTAGATGCATTCATGCCTGTTTCTGTCATGCCATAGCGTTCGAGAATCCGAAATCCCGTCAGCTTCTCAAACTGATAGAATTGTGGATCGCTAAGGGGAGCAGAACCAGAGATAAATAGGCGCATTTGTTGCAAATTTGGCTTAGGCTCCAGTTTTTCCCATTCATTCATCAATCTTTGATAAATCGTAGGCACAGCCATAAAGATCGTGCAGTTTTGAGAAGTTAAGGTTTCCCATGCGCGACGAGGCTCAAATTTCTCAAACATTATCATCGTCGCGCCTGCATAGAGACAGCCCAGAGCAGCGACATTTAAGCCATGCACATGAAATAGCGGCAAGACATGGAGCAAAATATCGCGATCGCTCCATGCCCATGCTTGATATAAGGATTGTATATTCGCGATGAGATTACGATGCGAAATCGCAGCCCCTTTCGAGCGTCCTGTGGTTCCTGAGGTATAGCAAATCATGGCAATATCATCACCACCTGTAGCATAGTCAGGAATAAATTCTTCTGTTTGGAAAGTGGGGATATTTTCTTTGAGGAGAATCTGTAATGCTGATAAATGTTGAAGCTCTGATTGGACTTTGGTGTAAAGAGGATGAGTCGTGACCAATAAAGAACTGCTTGAATCAGTTAAGAAATATACAATTTCTTCGGGGCGATAGTCGGGATTTAGGGGAAGTGCGATCGCGCCGATGGAAAGAATCGCGAAATGCAAAAATAAAAACTCAATACATTTAGGCAATTGCACTGCCACGCGATCGCCTTTGTTAATACCTAAGTGCTGAAGTATGGCAGCGTAATGATGGACTTGATGATCAAAGTCTCGGTAATTCCAAGTTCTCCCCTCAAAGATGATTGCTGGCTTGTCAGCATATTTGGCGGCAGTTTCGGAGATTAACCGAGCTAAATTCATGGCTGGATTTACCTAAAAGTAACGACTTGGTGCGTTATACAGCGCATTGTGCTGAATTAGTAATTTTTGAAAGCGCAGCAAAGTCCCGCTTTCAAAAATTACTAAGCAGGCTGCAAACATGAACAATATAGCGTTTCCCAGCCTAAACACAAAGATTAGCTCGTAAGACATAAAACCCTGAAGAGAGTTGCGGCGCTGCCGCAACTCTCTTCAGTACCTAGATCAAAATTTATCCACAGCGATAGACTGATGCTATGGCTATCTGTGCGATGATTATTTGCACTATCTTGTCGTTAGGTTTTGTTGACTGTGAATACCGTCCGTACTGTTTCTGATACCAAAAAAGATTTTTATTTAGCTTTCCCCAAGCCAGTCAATCAAGTCTATCGACGGGTTGTAGATGAGCTTTTGGTGGAAGTGCATTTGCTAAAAGTCAATCAAACATTTGTTTATGACTCCATCTTTGCCTTAGGTTTTGTGACCACATTCGATCGCTTTACTGTTGGTTACAAGCCTGAAACCGATCGCTTTGCCGTATTTCATGCGCTATGTTCAGCACTTCAGTTTGACTCTGATCGCGTTCGTCAAGATGCAACGACCTTGCTCGACCTCGCTACGCGATCGCCAAATGAAGTCAAGGATCTATTGACTAAGCTCGAATCTGGTGGCTATCTTGAACCGCTAGCGGGACAACTCCATACTATTGCCAACAAAGAAAATTTCAAATATAGCCGTCTACTTGGTGTTGGAGTATACGCTTTATTAGAAATCAGTGATCCTGATGCGATCGCTGATAATACAAAGCGGGAAGAAATCCTGAAATTAGTTGGTGAAACTTTAAAATTTGGTAGCGATCGCTTACTCAAGGATATTGATTTGTATCGCTCTAACCTCGATAAAATCGAGCAAGCCAGACAAATGATTGCCGATATGGTGGAAGCTGAGCGAAAAAAACGCGCCCAAAAAGAGGCTGCCACCACTGCGGAATCAACTAGTGATACTCCTGCGGATAATTAGGAAGAGCATACAAAAAACAAAAGATGAGTGGCAGCGCGAAGCGCTGCCACTCATCTTTTTAAGCAAAATACAGCCTGTTGAGGCTGAAAGTAGTACAGAGAAATTTTTGAAAGCGAGGCTTCGCCTCGCTTTCAAAAATTTCTCTGGGTTTCAAGTCAGCGCAAAGCGCTGTAATCACTATGCGCTTCTATTTTGGTATGCCTTTTCTAAGGATCTAGTTAAATCTTGGACTTTGAGAGGTTTACTTAAATAATCTTGCATTCCAGATTCGAGGCAAATATCGCGATCGACTTGGGCAGCATTAGCAGTGAGCGCAATAATCCAAGGACTTTGGGGAAATTCGGCAATAATTTTCTTAGTTGCAGTAATACCATCCATTTCGGGCATATGGATATCCATAAGGATGACATCATAGTTTTGACGATAAATTGCTTCTAAGGCTTCAAGTCCATTGGCAACCACATCAACACGGTAGCCTAAACGATTGAGGAAGCGTGTTGCCACCTTTTGATTAACAATATTGTCCTCAGCTATCAAAATCTTCAGGGGGAATTTCGCTGCAAAGTTTTCATCAAAAATGGAATCTTCTTTCTGCTTTATTGGTGTTGACGATTGCGATCGCTTATTTAGTTTTAATAATGCACTATATAAAAGCGATCGCTTGATGGGTTTACTTAGAGAAATGAGCGTATCACTCTCTTGAACAACACACTTGCAATGGGGCATTAATAAAATGATTGGTAGTGATCTAGATTGCATTTGGATTAATGCGCCCATATCACATTGATTGTGAGGATCTTGAGTATCTGTTTCCCTATCATTATCCAGATGAGGGAGACAAGCATCAACAATTGCTAAATCAAATTTTTGTCCTTCCTGCAACCAAGCGATCGCTTGATGACTATATGGAGTTGCCATCACTTCCATTTTTAATAATTGGGCAAAATTAATTAACTCTTCCCTATTAACGTCATGATCTTCCAGAATTAATAAGCGTTGCCCCGCTAAACTTGGCTCCCATTGAGGCGGAATCGATTCGGGTTGGGTCGCAAAGGTGGAGATTGTAAATGAGAAAATCGAGCCAATACCAACCGTGCTCTCACAGTAGATATCACCACCCATAATTTGAGTCAAATGCTTAGAGATGGCAAGTCCTAAGCCAGTACCACCATATTGACGAGTAGTTGAAGAGTCAACTTGGCTGAAGGGTTTAAATAAACGATCATAGCGATCGCGAGGAATACCTATGCCAGTATCTTGAACAGCAAAGAGTAGTTGGTATGGTATTTCTGCACTAGCGCCATGATTAGGCAGACCATCCTTAACGGAAACTCTCAGACTGACTGAACCTTTAAGCGTAAATTTGATCGCATTACTCAATAAATTAACTAATATTTGCCGTAAGCGAGTGATATCTCCCAAAATCCAATCTGGCACATCAGTAGTTATGCAATAGACTAGCTCAATATCTTTAGATACGGCATAGCCGGCTAAAAGGTCGAGACAATCTTCAATACAACTCCGCAGGTTAAAAGGATGATTATCTAAACTAAATCGTCCTGATTCGATTTTAGAGAAATCCAGAATGTCATTAATAATTGTGAGTAAATTATCTCCACTGGATCTGATAATTTCCGCAAATTCATGCTGTTCATGATTTAGATCCGTATCTAATAGCAAACTTGCCATCCCAATCACAGCATTCATCGGAGTCCGAATTTCATGACTCATGGTAGCGAGAAATTCACTCTTAGCTTGGTTGGCAGCCTGTGCAGCCTCCATCGCTTGTAACATCTCGATTTGAGCTTGTTGACGTTCTAGATGTAGGGATAAAGAAGAAGCCGCAATAGTCAATAAGCTGATTTCGGCATGGTCACGTAGGCGATCGCTATGATAGTCATGGAAACTCAAGAATCCCCAAAACTTGCCATTGACCATAATTGGCATGACTAAAATTGACAGGAGTCCTTTAGAGGTCAAAATTGATTTTTCGGATGCATCAACTGTAGACGCAGACACATTGAACAATTCTCCCTGTGCAAGTCTCTGAAGCCATTGGCAACTAATTAGATTTTGGATAAATGTTGTTTGCTGTGATGCTTGCGGTGGATGTATGCCTTGGCTATACCAAGCCGCATATAAATCAACATGGAGATTCGTACCTAGGGCAATACCGATTTCCTCTTCAAAAGAATCACTAAGGTCTTTTTCACAGGTGAATAACTTGACACTTGAGAAATCAGAAACCTTGCCTAACAGTTCTAAAATTCTGCCATAGTCTTGAGTACTCTCTGCAATTAGATAATGCTGCACATCAACCAGCATCGCAAGATAACTCTCACGCTTTTCTAAAGCAGCGATCGTGAGTTTGCGATCAGTTACATCGCTATTTGCACCTACCAAGCGTAGGGGCTTGCCCTGCTCGTCCCACAGAGCCATCGCTTTAGTTAAAATCCATCGATAACTTCCATCTTGATGTCTCATGCGATGTTCCATTATGTATCGTGGAACTTCACGATTGAGATAACGGGCATGGGCTTGTAAGACATTCTCTCGATCATCAGGATGGATAATCGAGAGCCAATCCAAGTTTTCCTCGTCATCCAGATGGGGATCTAAGCCGAGAATAGTCCGCCAGCGCGCTGAGCGAAATATTATGCCTGTCTCTAGATTCCAATCCCAAATGCCATCATCAGCCGCTTGAATTGCTAGTTGCCACCGTTCTTCACTCTTTTGCAGGGCTGACTCTATCTCCTTTAAGTGAGTGATATCCGTGAGGATTCCATTCCAAATAATACTGTCATCACTTTGACGCATGGGTTGGGAGCGTCCAGATACCCATTTAAACTTACCACTAGGTGTCCTTAGCCGAAATTCATGTACCCAACTTGTTTCTGTTTTAGCAGAATCTTCAATTGATTCAAACAGCTTTTCTAAGTCTTCATCAATTACTAGATCAAAAGCTTTAGCAGCATCTTGGCAACATTCTTCAGCAGTCAATTCAAACAAATCATAAGCACCTTGGCTCATAAATGGGAAAGAGTAACTACCATCAAGGTCGCGACGGAATTGATATACCGTACTTGGCACAGCATCAGTAATCCTTTCTAGTCGAAGTTCGCTTTTAAGTAGTTGTTCAGTGCGCTCTTGGACTCTTTTTTCAAGATTGAGGTTAGCTTGTTGAATTTCTTGGAATTTTTCACGCAAGGCGCTTGCCATGACCTGAAAGTTATAGCCTAGCGTGTCAATTTCAGCAAAACTTTTAGACTGCCAGACGAAATCGGACTCACTAGAGAGATTTTGTTGAAGCTCTGTCGTCAGTCGCATGAGCTTTGCAATAGGTTTTACTAAACGTAGGCTGAGGGAATTGGCTACGGCTGTCGCTAAGAGAATAATCGTGAGGACAATTACTAAGATATAGGTATATAAATTTTCTAAGGCATCAATATAGGCAACGGGAGATAAGCGGACAACTAGAACCCAAGGATTTTGAGCATCAATAGTAGCTTGTTGAATATAGTAAGATTTACGCCACCGAGTCATTAATGCTGCGCCTTTGATATGAGGGATCCATTGGATCTGATCATTCTTAAAACTCCGAACTTCTCCTCCCTGTTTCACATCAAACACATTTCCTAGTTGGAGATTAGGAGAAGAAACAGAAATGATTTCCTTATGTCGATCAATTAGGAACGCTTCCACCTTTCTGTTGGGAGTGCTTTTTGCCAAAATTTTATCGATTTGGGGAACATCTAATGCACCGATTACGATGCCTTGAAAGCGGTTTTGCCTAACAACTGGAACCGCCATATCAACATGGGGCATCGAGATCATGTGATCATTATTATGAATATTGCTAAAAGCAGTGCTGAGGGTTGTACGAGTAGTTTGAAAGAGATCACTGCTGCCAATGGATACACTTAGCTCTGCTCTATCTGTATCGGATATATTCGGGAAGGCAGCTAAAATATTGCTTTGGACATCTGTAACATAAATTCTTAATAAGGATGGATTAACTTTACCTAGGGTGGTAGTTCCAAATTGCAAACGTTCCCAACTTTTATCATCGGCAGCTAAAATAGCAATCTCTTGTAGAGTTCGTAAATTGTTTTGATGCCAGATTTTTAAATCTAAGACTAGCTCTGCGGTATTTGCATGTAATTGATTACTAATTTCATTTTCGATGTAATTTAAGGCTTGATAACCTGTCAAGATCGCAATTGCTAGTAGTGGGAAAAACACAAATGCTAATAATGCGTGAAATAGCATTTGTTGAATAGTTAGATGATGGCGATCGCTTGATTGATGCCGCAACCATTGACGTATGGGTAGATAGCCTAGACATAAATGGGCAATGAGCGCATTAAATGCACCGTTAATTACCTGCTTGAGGGTAACGAGAATAACTGAATTAATCCCAAATTTCAGAAAAAAGTAATAGAATAAAAAACAGCATGGAGCGCCTAAACATAGCCAATAGGACAATACCAGCAAGACCATGTTGCGAGGCTGCTTGTTCTGATTTTTATAATGCAGTCCTATCCCCACCCAGATCGTTTCTAAAATCAACAAAATCGCAGCATAGGGCTGTCCCCAAAGAAAATAAGTTTGCAGACTAGCGATCGCTGAAACTACAGTCCCCATTCTTATCCCATAGAGATAAGTTGCAATCAAGACAAAAATACTTCCAAATAGAAATTCCACCCCAAAGAACAATGGTAATCGGAGATAATTGCCCCAATACCCCAAAAATCCGAATAAAAATAGTATAAATAAAACTTTAAAGTTAAATTTTCCTTTAAAAAGCTTATTTATCAATTTTGAATCTAGTAAAGAAATATTCATATATGACACATCGCCTTCTTACATTCTAACTGACTAACAAAAAGGCGATTCCCCCTAACCAGTAATTGCAAGAACAGTTTTTCTAATCTAAAAAACTACATATAGCAGTCCTAAATGTTTTGTGGAAGTGCGCCCCTGCGGGTTGCACTTCCACAAAACATTTATATAGTAATCCTAATTAGTTTGTAGGTGAGTACCTCTTTCAGTTTCCCCTCTTACAACCCTAAAATCTTATAAAGAATTTAGGGTTGCTATAGCTAATTTTATGAGGATTTTGGGGTTGTCAATTTACTGTTTGTATAACTTTATATAAGTTAATAATCAATGCTCAAGAATTACTTGCTGATGGAGGGAAATACACTTCTTGTTGAATGAGTATCTATACCTGTTCCAAATATAGGTGTGGGATCTAGCCCTGTAATCAAACGAAAGTGGGTTGCAGAAATATTTGGGGCGATTGTCTTATTTTCCCAAGATTTCAAAAGATTGTGCGATCGCTCTAGGAATAGAACTCCACGCAGGAGGGGAAAATTACGCCAGCTTTCAATCAAGATTTCGACAAGCGCTAACTCAATTTGTGGCGGTGGATAGGCTTGGAGGAGATCATCTAAATAGTCATAAAAATATTCATCGT
This sequence comes from Pseudanabaena yagii GIHE-NHR1, assembly GCF_012863495.1. Lineage (NCBI taxonomy): Bacteria > Bacillati > Cyanobacteriota > Cyanophyceae > Pseudanabaenales > Pseudanabaenaceae > Pseudanabaena > Pseudanabaena yagii. The sequence goes on along the minus strand of NZ_JAAVJL010000001.1, from coordinate 115,974 downwards.
CATCACCATCTAACTGATAGCTATCGACAATGTATTTGACTCTTTGGCGGCTAATTTCTTCCCATATTTCCATAACGCTCTCAGCTTTTAGTTGTTGATGCTGTGCAGCTATAGGAATTCTAAAACCGAGTAGGGATAATTTATGAATTACCTGTACTAGATGAGAGAGGCTGCACTTTTGTTGGACAATACATTATTATGATAATTAAATAATAGCTAGTATAACTTGTTAGGAAAGATTCTTACACACCAAAATGATCCCTCAGAAATTAAGATTAAAAAATTTCTTGAGCTATCAACAATTAGCCTTAGATTTCAGTGGGCTTCATGTTGCTTGTATTTGTGGCGCGAATGGAGCAGGTAAGTCTTCGTTATTAGAGGCAATTTCTTGGGCGGTATGGGGCGCGAGTCGGGCGGCAAGTGAAGATGATGTGATTCATGTGGGTTCTAAGGAGACTCAAGTAGATTTCACTTTTATCGCAGGTGGGGAGATCTATCGGGTCATTAGAACGCGATCGCGGAATAGTTCAACATCTTTAGAATTTCAGGTGCAGAGTGAAGGGAAATTTAAATCCCTGACTGAGCGTAAGGTGCGATCCACGCAGCAAAGTATCATTTCCCATCTGAAAATGGATTATGAAACTTTCGTTAATTCCGCCTATTTGCGCCAAGGTCGCGCTGATGAATTTATGCTGAAGCGTCCCAGCGATCGCAAGCAGATTTTGGCGGATATGCTAGCGCTATCGCAGTATGACGAGTTGGCGGAGAGGGCTAAGGATATTGCGCGAACTAGTAAGGCGGAGTCGGCTGTTTTAGAGAATTTATTGGCGCATTTGCAGTCACAGATTTTAGCGGGAGCAGAAATTGTGCCGCAGTTAGAAACTTTGCGATCGCGATTAACAGAGTTACAAACTTGGGAAAGTCGCGATCGCGCCAAATTACAAGCTGTCGAAGATTTGCAAAAGCAATATAACAGCGTTTCCCAGCAGTTGACTTGGCAACAGCAACAGCAAACTTCGCTCTCTAGTAATTTAACGCAAACAGAAAGACAACTTGCTAGTCAACAGAAGCAATTACAACTGTTAGAAAACTATCTGCGCGAGCGATCGCTAATTTTGCAAGATTACGAACGCTATCAATTGCTATCTAATCAAGAGGCAGAGCTAGAGCGCAAGTTTCAAAAATATCAAAAACTAAGTGAAAGGCGTGGCGACTTTAGTCACAAACTCGCTAGTTTGCAAAGTGAACTTAAAGGTCAGTTACGCCATTATCAAGCCCAGTTAGAAAGCCTAGTACAGCAGGAAACTGATTTGCAAGGCGTGTTAAGTCGAGCAACGGAAATTGAAGCCGCGATCGCCGAATTACACAAAGCAAGGGCAGTTTTGCAGGAATTTGATCGCCTCCATGCCCAATCTACGCCCCTCGTCCATCGCTATCAGACGCTCAAACATCAGTTAGAACGGGAAGAAACAAAACTTACTGCCAAGTTAGAAGAACTAGTTGCCAAACGTGACCAATTGCAGTTGCAAGTCAAAGATCGCGATCGCCTTCTCAGTCATGCTCAGGAGCTAGATCGCCAAATCGAAGCATTGCAAAAAAAGCAAGTCTATCAACAGCGTGTCCATGAAAAGGGATTAGAACGACGGGACTTTTTGGAACGATTAAAAAGCCGTTTAGCGGATAGCGAGGCTGCCTTTAATAAACTAGAAGCGAAAATGCGTCAGTTAACCGTCCCGAATGCGCCATGTCCATTGTGCGATCGCCCTCTTGATGAGGCACATTGGCAATTAGTGCAGAAAAAACATAGGCAAGAATCTCGCGATTTGCAAGCGGATATTTGGGTGGTCAAGGAACAACAGGCGGCTTCTAACTGTGAAATCGAAGTTTTGCGTGAGGAATATCGTAATCTCAAAAAGGAACTCGCGCCACTTAATGATTTAATTCAGCGCAAGGGAACTTTGCAAGAACGGCTGAAGGCAATTGCTGAGGCAGTGCAAAGACTGGGGCTAATTGAAGCGGAGATTCAAGATTTAAGCGATCGCTTGCAAACTAAAAATTATTTGCGCGAAGCATGGGAGGAAATGGAATTAATCGATAAGAATATCCATAAATTTGCCTATGATGAAAAAAATCATGCTCTGGCTCGTGGCGATGTCGAACGCTGGCGCTGGGCGGAAATCAAGCAATCAGAATTAAAAAATGCCCAACGTCAAGCGGATCATCTCTCGCAAAAAATCCCTGATCTGCAATTAAAAATTAATCAATTAGAAGAACGCTTAACCAAAAATCTGATCGATCTAGAAGTTCAGCATGAACTCGAACAGTGCGATCGCGCTCTTGCCCAATTATCCTACGATCCAGACCGACATCAACAACTTCGCACCCAAAAACAAGAACTGACGACCTCACTATTGCGCTATCAAGAACTTACTCGCGCCGAACAGGAATATCCCGAACTTCAGCAACAGGTGAGCCATTTGCAACAGTCTCAAACTAAACATCAGCAAGAATTTCAAACTATCTCTGCTCAAATTACAGGCTTACAGGCTCAGGTTCAAGCCTTGCATGGCGATCATGCTCAGGAAATTCATGGTCTAAGGCAAAATTTACAAAACTGGCGATCGCAAATGGACACTCTCCTCGCCCAAATCGGTAGCCTTCAGCAATCCCAACAACAACTAGAGCAAAGCCGTCAACGCGAACAGGAAACCCTCTCGCAAATCGAAGCGGCTCGCCAACGTCAACGCATTCATAATGAACTCTATCAAGCCTTTGGCAAAAATGGCATTCAAGCCTTGATGCTCGAAAATGTCTTACCACAAATCGAAGTGGAAGCCAATCAAATTCTCGCGCAACTCAGCGATCGCCAATTAAATGTCCGCTTCATCACTCAAAAATCTGGCAAAAAAAGCGATCGGCTCATCGAAACCCTCGACATTGAAATTGCGGATACGAGAGGTACAAGACCCTACGAAACCTATTCGGGAGGAGAAGCCTTTCGCATTAATTTTGCGGTGCGGCTTGCCCTCTCTCGTGTGCTTGCTCAGCGTAAAGGCAGTACTTTGCAAACCCTAATTATCGATGAAGGTTTCGGCAGTCAAGACCAGTTAGGATGCGATCGCCTTGTCAGTGCCATTAATGCGATCGCACCCGATTTTGAGTGCATTCTCGTCATTACCCATATGCCACAAATGAAGGAAGCTTTTAATACGCTGATCGAAGTATCGAAAAATGATGAGGGTTCAACAGTTCAATTAGTTGGATAAAATTGTTAGCAATCTACTTAATTGACATATTGATCGTGCCATAAATTACAAGACTAAAATGGGCTATTTAGGTAATTTTATGGAATAATACTTAACTAAGGATCACAATAAGTAATTAGAAATGGATCACAGAGATCTGTAAATATAAATAGCTTGTAGATTTAACTAAAAAATTTGACGAATAGTACAACTATCTTAGATACTAAGTTAGAAATAATTTGATATAAAACTGTTAGAAACCTATGGCAAAAGTCAAACAACCCGTCCAACTCTCTGGTGAAGCTTTGTTGCAGAAAGTCAAAGAACTAGAGCACCTATCAAAAGAAGAAAAAGCTAAAGCTTGTGGATACGCAACCATCACCAAAAACAATCAAGCTCGTGTTAACTTGATGAAATTTTATAATGCTTTGATGGAAGCAGATGGGGTTGAGCTTGAAGCTAAAGGAAGCGGCAAAGGCGGACGTAGTGCTAGTTATCGTGTAAGTGTTCAAAAGAATGGCAACCTATTAATCGGTTCAGCCTACACACAACTTATGGGTTTAAAGGCTGGTGATGAGTTAGAAATTCGTCTCGGACGCAAACATATTCATCTACGTCAAGTTGGTGCAGACGACGAAGAATAAATAACAACACAAAGCAAAAAACAAGCCTGCATTGCAGGCTTGTTTTTTGCTTTTAGAATGAAATTTTGCCATTTTCTACTTGAAAAATTCGGGCGGAATTTAACCACTGAGCATCAAACGATCCTAGATGGGTTGTGGTAATTATTGTTTGCACGCGATCGCCAATTGCATTTAATAGATGATCTTGGCGTTGAAGATCTAGCTCAGCTAGTACATCATCTAACAATAATAATGGTGGTTCTCCAAGTACGGATTCCAGTAATTCTAACTCCGCTAGTTTTAGAGCTAATACTAAAGTCCGTTGTTGACCTTGAGAGCCATACTCACGCGCAGGCGTAGCATTAATCGTGAGGGAAACTTCATCGCGATGAGGACCAACTAAACTTGTACCTTGATGTTGTTCAATGATTGTTTTTTGGAAAATTGCCTCAAAAAAAGCCTGATGAATATCCTCAACTAGATCTGTTGGTGCAAACTCAAATTTAGGGACATAGGTAATTTCTAAATGCTCACTACCACCGCTAATAGCTTGATGCCAATGCCTTGCGATGGGGGTTAAGCGTTCTAGTAAACGAGATCGTCTTCTAATTAATCTGGTTCCCGCTGTAACTAACTGAGCATCCCAGAGCGCCATTTGTTGCGGTTCATAGCTTATTTGTCCCTGTTTAATTGATTTGAGTAAAGCATTTCTCTGGCGCAAAACTTGGTTATATTGCTGCAACAGATTAATATAAATCGGCTCTAATTGAATTAAAACTGTATCCAGCCAATTGCGCCGACTTTCAGGACTACCACGCACTAAGTCTAAATCTAAACTGGAAAACATAACGGCATTTAAATTGCCGAGAAAATCTAAATGTCTTGCCTGATTTACAGCATTTACAGTTAAAGTGCGTTTGCCACTAGAGCGCATCCGCATTCCTAACTCTACGGGATAGCTTTCAGGCGATCGCGATCGCTGACAGATAGCAATAATTTCGCCAATCGACTCGCCATTTTTTACTAGATCTCGATCTTTACTCACACGGTGCGATCGCAAAGTCGCTAATAGTAAGACTGCTTCTAGTAGGTTTGATTTGCCCTGAGCATTATTACCCACTATGACAGTCTTGGGCGCAGTGAAAGCGACTTCCTGATCGATGTAGTTACGAAACTGCTTAATGTGGAGAGATTTGAGATACATTCACACAAATGTTGCTATTGGCAGCTTTCTAGCATAAGGCTTTTTCTCAAAATTAATGCGTAAGTTCACCCAAGAGGTGAGTAGCGGCACCTCGTGCCGCTACTCACATTGTTACATTGCTCCCAACATGAATCACAAAATAAAATGTTGCCCCTTGAGTGATGAGATCTGATTGCCAGTTTAGAGGAGGATTGCCTCCAACTTGTCCAAAACTCTCTACCCAAATTGTGCCTCCCATTAGTTCAACCAATCTCCTACTAATCGCCAAACCTAGTCCAGTACCACCATAGCGGCGGCTAATCGAGGTATCAGCTTGGGTAAAGGCTTGGAAGAGATTAATGAGGCGATCGCCTTGAATACCAATACCACTATCTGTTATTGCAAATTTCAACTCATATTGTGAAGTATCAGGTAAGGGAATAGCGTTAATCGAAACAGATATATTTCCCTTTGGCGTAAACTTAATTGCATTACCAACTAAATTAATCAAAATTTGACGTAATCGCGAGCTATCTCCAATCACGCTTTTAGGCACATCAGGATGAATGGAATAGTAGAGATGGATATGTTTGCTTTCAGCTTGATTATACATGAGGCTGAAAACTGAATTAATCACATCTTCTAAAATAAACTCTCTTTGTTCTATTTCCAACATTCCCGATTCAATTTTAGAAAAATCTAAAATGTCATTAATAATCGTCAATAGAATATCGCCACTTTCGATAATGGTTTGGACAAGTTCCTCTTGATCTGTTGTCAGTTCACTAGTAGCAAGTAACTGCGCCATAACTAAGACACCATTCATAGGGGTGCGAATTTCATGACTCATGTTCGCAAGAAACTCACTCTTCGCCTTGGTCGCCGCTTCGGCAGCTTCTTTGGCATTAGCTAAAATAATTTCAGATTGCTTCCGTTCGGTGATGTCTCGTGAAATTTGGATTACTGTATCTTCCGTTAGCGGTGAAATACTGGTGGCAAACCACATTTCGCGATCATCAATTTCTAATTTGTATTCGCAATTTGCAATCTGATTATTTTTTAATGCGGTTTGAATCGTTCTTACAATTGTCTCAGCAGCATCATGGGGTAACTCTTCGTAAATTGATTGGCTTAAAACTTCTTCACGAGTTCCCTTTAAATTTAAATCTTTAGTTGCAGCTATTTTGATGCAACTTCCTTCAGAATTGCGAACTAGAACCACATCACTCATAGCATTAAATAAGATACTTTGCTCTGTATAGGCAGTATTGAGCTTTGCTTGACTTTCTTGTAGTTCTATTTCTGTTTTTTTGCGATCGCTAATATCTTTCATAATGCCAATCACGCAATCCTGACCATCCAAAGACATGCAAATTGCGGATATCAAGACTGTCTTAAGCTCTTTCGTTGCGGTGCGAACTACTACTTCAAAATTTTCGATGCGCCCTTCCCGATGCAGTACGTCCCAGTAACGATACATATCCTCAGGATCACCCCATAAATTCAGTTCCCTACAGGTATGACCGATGATCTTATTTTGGTCAGCTCCCAAAAAATGACACAAACTCTGATTGACATATAAGCATCTACCCTCTGCTAAGGTCGCAATCCATGCAGGATCGGGGCTAACCTGAAAAATAGTAGAAAATTTAGCTTCTGATTCCCGTAGAGATTGATTGACTTGATCAAAAGATTGATAAAACTGATCAGCCATCCAATTAAAGGATCGGGCAAGGGTATTTAATTCCGCGATCGCAATATCTTCTGGTAAAGCTTGCCAATCACCATTCACTAGATCCTGACTGGCTTTGCCTAGGCGCTTAATTGGAGTTGTAATCCAGCGCGCAAGCAGCAGCCCAATGCCCGTGGACACCAATAAAGTCAGGACGCATAACCAAAAGGTTCTATTCGCATTTTCCTGAATCTCAGCCATAAAGTCTGCTTCAGGAATTACAATCACCGCTAACCAATCTAAATCCTGATGGCTACTGTCTCGCTTCAGAGGCAAAATCTGTACAAAATAATGTATTCCTTCTTTCTCAAATCGCAATTGTTGACGATCTTTAATGTTATCGAGTCCTCCAAACTTTTCTGTCAGATATTGAGCAGTAATTCTCGTTAGCGCATTTTGACTATTTAAAACACTAAAGCGGCGATTATTCGGATCAACATTTTTGGCAGTGTTTTCTGTCAATGGTGCAAGTAAACCTTGTCGAAAGGGAATTTCACCTGTGGACATCCCAATCATTTGACCATTACGCTCAATCACAAAGGCTTGCCCTGTTTTCCCAATTTTGAGCTTTTGCAAGAGATCTCCTAAATGAGTCAAGGAGACCGCAGTTCCTAATACACCTTGAAATTGATTATTGCGATCGCTAAAGGGCAAAAAATTTACAGCGATTAGGGAAGGTTGATTCGGATTGGCTAGAGAGACATTAATTCTCCAGACTGCTCTTCTAGCATTTTTAGCATGTCCATACCAAGGATGATTGGGCGGATCGTTGTGGGGATCATAGGTTGCAGAGCGTCTAATTAGCTGCTGCCGATTACCTGCTGTATCGGCAAGATAGGTATCCCAATTGTAATTTGTGGATTGATCTCTGACGCGAATGGCACGGGAACCATCCTCTAAATTTTCAACTATGAGAATTTCCTTTTGTTCTGTAGCGATCGCCACGGAAGATATATCCGTAAATATTTGAGATTGCTGCCAAAAATATTTTTCTACGGCTGCCAAATTTTGCCAATCGAGCATTCCCAGTTTTATGTTAGCAGCATTATTTTGATTGATCTCCGTAGGCTTGTGCAGATAACTATGGAGGCTTTGGTCAATGCGATCGCCTACCTCCTGCATAATTTGATTAGCTAATTTATCAATTGCTGATTCACCACTACGATAAGATAAATAGCCTACAAGTCCTACTGAGCCGACAATCTGCACCACAAAGGGTACAAGCATAATCCAATATAGGGAGATGTTTCCCAGCCCAAGGCGTTTGAATAAGTCTGGAGAAGACATCATGAACTAATAGGTACAAAATAGCATTGATGATTTTAACTTGATGTTTTAGCGATCGCTAATGGTTTCTTAAGCTGGACGGACAAACCATAAACTTCGCTTACCATCATGGGAGATGCAATCGAGAATGAGATTTTTGATGCGAATGGGTAAACGACCACTTCTACGCGCACGCCGTAAACTACTTGGTGAACATTCGACAATTTTAGCAATTTCTATAGTTGTCCAGAGTCGCGTAAATAAATCATCAGGGAAAGAAGACATATTTTGCGCCAATTCTTTCCATGCCTGCACATAGGCTTCAGTTGCCTCGGTATGTTGAATTACCGTCTCACTATCTACACTGTTGCTATTTATCTCAACAAGGGCAGGTGGGCGCGGATCTAACTCTCCAAAAATTTCAGTATCAATGTAAACTTGGACATTTAATATGTCATCCCAACTTTTACGAAAGTCTTCGTCATTTTCTAATTCTGAGTTATGGGAATAATTGGTTAAATTTTGATTTTTTAATATTGGGTAAATCTGATCATCTTTAGCTGCGGCGATCATATTTCTGACAGCTTCTAGGACGTTTTGTTTATTGTGATGATGATAGAGATAGATAATCTCTCGAATCGATAATGCAAGCTCCTTCGGCACGGCTAGCATTTCCGTATCTGATTGCTGTGTTGGTTGAGATGGATCGACCACAGGAAAAACCTAAGTAAAATTGCTGTGAAAATATGAAAGATTTCCAACAAATCAGTAATTTTAAAAGTATAACGCTAGTCTCTATAGAGACAACAACTATTCGTTGATTTATCGATAGGCAAAAGTGCGTATGTTGACATCTAACTTAGAGATTGATTCTCCACCTACTAATAAATTCCCAATTATTTATTCTGATATTTTTCTAGAACATGATACAGGCACTTATCATCCTGAGAAAGCAGGTCGCCTTACTGCCATAGTTGATACTTTGAAAAATTCGGCGATCGCCCCACAGTTAATTTGGCAGGAACCAACTTCCATCAAATCACGACAGCGATCGGGATTTGATATCTTACAAGAAGTGCGGCGTTTTCACACTCAGGAATATATCGAGGCTCTCCGTCAATTAACAAATCAGGGTGGTGGCTATATTGACGGAGATACGATCGCTTCTTGGCAAAGTTACGATGTGGCTCTTTTAGCCGTTAGTGCATGGCTCGATGGTGTGGATATAGTGATTAATTCTGGTCGCCCTGCCTTTGTGCTAGCACGTCCCCCCGGACATCATGCTCGCGCTCATACAGGAATGGGTTTTTGTATCTTTGGTAATGCGGCGATCGCGGCGATGTCAGCAATTGATCGCTTAAATCTTCAGCGTGTCGCTATTCTCGATTGGGACGTACATCATGGCAATGGCACACAGGAAGCAGTATGGGATCGCCATGACATTGCCTACATTTCTACGCATCAATCACCTTTTTATCCCATGACAGGGCATCAAGATGAAACGGGTGAACATGAAAATATTTTGAATATTCCCATGCGAGCAAATTCGACTATTACCGAATATTTACCAATATTTGAAAATCAAATTATCCCATTTCTCAAAAACTTTAATCCCGACCTCCTAATCGTCAGTGCAGGTTTTGATGCCAATGCTGACGATCCCCTTGCGAGTGTTTTGCTGAAACCAGAGGATTTCGGTACTTTGACAAAGCTTTGTCTAGAGGTAACGCCTAAAATCTTATTTGGTCTAGAAGGTGGTTATGACTTCAATAGCCTTTCGCGATCGGTCGTTAGTGTCATTGAGCAATGCCTAAAAAAATAAAGAGACGCATCGCGTCTCTTTATTTTTAAGTAAAGAAATGACGCATCGCGCCATTTCTTTACTAACCTTCTTTGTTGATGAAAGGCAGTAATGCAACTACACGAGCTTGTTTAATCGCTGTGGTCAAAGCACGTTGTTGCTTTGCGGTCAAACCTGTAATACGACGGGGAAGAATTTTGCCACGTTCGGTGATGTACTTACGCAGTAATTCGACATCTTTATAGTCGATTTTGGCAGCAGGCGCGATCGGAGAGAGGCGCTTGCGATAAAAAGAGGAGTTAATTGCCATGATGGGATTATGCGATTTTAATGATTGGGATTAACGGACTACTTGATTTCTTTGTGAACAGTGTGAGAGTTGCAATGAGGGCAGAACTTTTTGAGTTCTAATCTTGCAGTGGTATTACGACGATTTTTCATGGTCGTATAACGAGATACACCAGGCGATCGCTTATTGGCATTGGTGCGACATTCGGTGCACTCTAGCGTAATAACGAGACGGACACCTTTGTTTTTAGCCATTTTTTTAGTTGTGAGATTACTTAAAAGTGCGATCTACAAGTATTACACAAAATTATCCTACTTCCACACCAATAGGAAAATTATTGTCAGAAATTTAGGCGATCGCCATAACTATAGCAGTTCTAAATAAGTTAAAAGAGGCTTCGACTCCGCTCAGCCATCTATATACGTTGGCTGAGCGGAGTCGAAGCCCTATTTTTTATTTGAATTATCTATAACGTCAGTTCGAGTTAAGCTGGCAAATTTTAAAAACCCAAAAGTAAAAGGCTTGCGTAGCAAGCCTTTTACTTTTGGGTTTTGAGTTATTCCGAACTCGTGTTAACTAGATTCGTGCAAAGTTATACAGAATAAAACTTTGGTGCGTTGTAACGTCAATCTTATAGAACTAGACACAAGAGTGATTTTTATGGTAGCAACCAAAGAAGTATCTTTGCCACGCAATTGCACTTTTAGTTCAACTGATTGGCAAGCGCTTGCACCCTTCTGGTATCCCGTTGCATTTTCCCATGAGATCACAACTGAAAAGCCCTATGGCACACACCTATTAGACGAAAGATTGGTGATTTATCGAGTTTCCGATGGCTCGGTTATTGTTGCTAAAGATCTATGCCTGCATCGTGGCGCACCCCTGAGTTTAGGTTGGATTGAAAACGATCGCCTCGTTTGTCCTTATCATGGTGTGCAATATGACTGCAATGCTAAATGTGTTCATATTCCCGCTCAGCCTGAAGCCACAATTCCATCAAGACTTAAACTTAAGACCTATCCAGTAATGGAGCGCTATGGGTTAGTCTGGACAAGATTGATCGATAATGGTGCAGTTCCATTTCCTGAATTTGATGAATGGGAAGATCCAGATTATATTCAGGTGTTACCTAATTCCGTGGATTTGGATGCGGCAGCAGGGCGACAAGTGGAAGGATTCTTAGATGTCAGTCACTTTGCCTTTATCCATGCGAAGTCTTTTGGGGAAAAGGATAATCCCGAAGTGCCAGACTATAGCATCGAGCAAACAGCCTCTGGATTCAGAGCCGACTATATCAGTACTGTTAGCAACTACGCTCATGGCATGAAGCATTTAGCTCCACCTGATTTTTTGTGGCGCAGACTATTTGAACTGTTTATTCCCTTCACCGCCAAGTTGACTGTTTTCTTTCCTCATGGCAATCTACATATTCTCAACGCGGCTTCGCCAATTTCGGCACGGAAAACGCGATTGTTTGTTCCGATTTGTCGAAACTTTGATAAAGATGCGCCTCTACAAAACACTCTCGATTTTAATGATCAGGTATTTTATGAGGACAAGGCGATCGTTGAGGAGCAATGGCCAGAGGATTTGCCAATTTGCCTTGCGGACGAGGTACATATTGCAGGCGACAAAAGCTCGATCGCTTTTCGTAAAAAGCTGGCAGCGATCGGCTTAGGCAAATCTTTTACTTCGTAGTTCCAGAAATAGCAGTGCTTTGCACCGCCATTACCCAAACCTATAAAGTTGTGCCCCAAAGGGTCACAACTTTATAGGTTTGGGTAATTTCGTAAGCTGCGAGGATTAATTCCTGCTTTCATTGCGGTTAAAACCCCGATCGCTTCCCAATAATTTTCAACTACAACACCTTTTAATCCCAATATCTCAGGGGTAACTTCTAGCGCCGTTTGATTTTCCTTCACAAAAATAGTTTGGACATGGGGTAATGGATTAAGTGCTAATAAACCCGCACCACCGCAAGCACTGTAAGGCGTAACGATCGCATTGATATCATCAGCCGTAATATCATCAGGCTTAAGCAGATTGCGATTGGTAATGATTTTCGGGGCGCGACTTAATCCGACTAATACACAGGGCAGAAATGTATAACCTAGTTCCTCAGCCGCCGCACGGGGCGAAACGCTTGGATCGAGTGGTAATGGTTGTAAGGCAGGGGCATGGGCGCAAGGTATGGCAAATTCGCGCACGATCGCATGACTAATTACGGCTTCGGCTCCTGCGAGAGCATCCACCCCTTTGCCTTGGCGATAGTTTTGTAATGCCTCGCTATCAGGATCATCGGGAAATCTGGCGACTACTGCGATCGCTTCTACTTGAGAAACTTTAATCAATTTCTCGGCGGCTCTGAGTAAACTATCGAGATTGGCGATCGTTCCCCATGTCGCGCCCGACTCCCCCGATCTCAATTCCACACCCAGATCGCGATCGGTCACTAATACATCGCTAATATTCAATCCTAATGTCGCTTGTGCCGCCGCAATCGCTTGACGGTGACGTAATTCTAAGTCTGATTTCATACCGCGATCGAGAATTATACCTATGCGATTAGATCTGACCGCACGCAGTCCCCAGTCATCCTTTGCCATGCGATCAAGGGCATATCCCTCGGTGTATAACACATTTGGCATTGACCAATATAAACTTGCGCCGTTTAAGACATTGGGATGGGTGATTACGTTATCCGCTATTGAGGCGATCGCTCTCGCCACTGGCAAAGCATCACCTGCATAGCCACCAATAGCGGCATTAATGCCAGTAGGCACTAGTAGTAAGACATTAAAAGATGGGGAAGAAGATTTTAAATTCATGAATGCAAGAGTTAGCGCCTAGATATGATTTAGGAGAATAATGATCGCCTGTAATCAAATAATCGGCTTTGCCATTTACAACATACAGATATATGACTACATCTGTGGATAATGCGATTGCGCTTCGCTGTAAAGTTAAACGAGCAAGTGATTGTTATAAATTATCATTTTAGAATTTGAACTATTGGATAGTTAATGATCGCTTGATCGGCAGTCACTATCGTTAAATTATGCTGAATAGATTGACAAATTAAAAGTCGATCAAAGGGATCTCTATGTAAAGGTGGTAATCGAATTAGTTGTGTAATACTAGCTTCGTCAATTTGTAGGCTATCGATTTGATGTCGAATACGTTGTCTTGGTAAATATGTTGCAGGGGATTCTGGGAAAGGAAGTTTACCAAGTTGATATTTAATTGTGGCTTCCCAAACAGATACAACGCTCAGGTAGACATTGTTATTGGGGTCTTGGATGTAGTCGCGAAACTGTGAAGAAAGTTGAGGATCTCCATTAAGAAACCAAAGAAAAATATGTGTGTCAAGAAGCAATCGCATAATTTGTCTATTCTATTCAAAGTCTTTTAAGATATCTTCTGGTAAAGGGTCGTCAAAGTTTTGAGGAACAGTAAATTCGCCAGCACAGAGGGCATAGGGTCTTGGTTCTTTTAAGGTTTTATTTTGTTGTCTGCGAGTTTGTGTGAATAGCAAGAAGTCAAAAAGCTCTTCTACTAGTTCTTCAGGAACGTGGGAGATTTCTTGAATAAGTTTTTCTCTGGTAGTCATTTGTTTGTTCTCTTGGATATTTGCATTTATGACAAATCTAGGTTTAGTCATAGTCTTCATTCAAAATTTTATTCAGGATCTCTTGGTTTAGTCCGTTGGCTTTGGCTTGTGTTTGCATTTCTTGAATGGTGTCTTCCAAAGATAGCTTACGCACAAATTGTTTGAGCGAACTATTGAGGATGATTTGCATTTTTTTGCGTTCCATCAAGTTTGCCTCTTGATAGGCTCTGGCAATTTCTGGCTCAACTTCAATACTAATAGTTTCCATGATCTACCTCTAATCTAATCTGATAAAAATCTTGCTTCGTGTCTACTCATTTCTTGATTACGATAACCTTATAACCAATAAGGGATAGTTCCCTCTAAATCTTTAGGTTTAATTCCTTTCAAAACTAAACCACCGATTTTGTCACTAAAGTGAATACTGACTGGAGATCTTGTCCCCCTAAGTGAACCATAGTGCAAAAGTGTGAGCGATAAAACGGAGTGGACAGCTTGCTCAATTGTAAAAGGGGCTTCTGTACGAATTTGCAAAGGTTGAGGAGTGGAATTTTTAAATGGGGGCAATGACGAGACTAAAAAAGCTTGAGTATCACTTAATTTAAAAACATCACCTTTAGCTGGTTGTTTCACTTCTCCATTAGTGAAGGAATAAATTCTTGGTACGGCATCTTTAATTACTTCAACCAGATAAAATTCTGCACCAATTTGTTTAGCCCATGATTTTAGAACCTGTTTCTCTTTGCCACGAAATAAGCCATCTCTATGAATAACTACTCTTTTTCCCTGAAACTCATCGATAGGGAATAAACTTTGTAATACATTTTGTGGAATCGTTTCTCCTTCTAGTGGAGCATCATGGATGCGATATCTTAGTAGATCTCCATTGCTAAAGTAAATACGGGCTATAGCAGTAGCATTGAGGCTTCCTGCCAGATTTTGCTTTTTTTGACGAGCAACATCAAGACCAATTACTAAATCAGCATAAGGTAATGGTTCAGCTAAAGCAAAAGGGGTATTGCCTGTTTTTCCTAAAATCCCCAAAGCTATATTACCTAATGCGAAAGTATTGGTAGTTGTTGATTTTTCAATATACTGACTAGGTATACCTCGACCGATAGTTATAGATTTAAATTTATCGTACGCACTACCCTCTTCTTCAGAGTTATCATTAAAAAAAGCTAGTATGATATCTGGCTGTTTTTCTTTCTGCATCAAGATATTAATAGCTTCTTCTATTTTTATCCTTGAATCTTCTTGGATATTCTTTAATCCGACGTACTCAGACTTGAATTTTAATTTGCTTAGTTCTTCTTGCAACGCGGGACAGAATTTTTCTAAACTCTCTGTCTTAGCACCTTTAATAATACCAATATAAATTGGGTTATTTTCAGAAAAATTTTTTGCTCTCCTATATACACCATATAGTTTTAAGCTACTCAACATCTCATTATGCTTGCCGATTTTGGCATTGCCAAAACAAAGATTTGAGCTAAATCCGATGCTTTCAGAACTCAAGAACAAATTTGTATTTTTCCCAGAAGTGTAAGCATTTTGAATAAAATTTTGTTTTTTAGCAATTTCAGCGATAGAGCTTATTATATCGGAACGCAACTTAGGTTCTATTTTTAAAATATTTAACGCTTTCTGGGAGTCTACCCCAAAGCGCTGACAGTCTGCCAACCGAAGAACAATCTTTAATGCACTCGCAATGTAGTCGTAACGAGATTTCCCGACAGAAACAACTAATTCATCATCAGGTGCATTATTAATCAGAGCTTTTGATTCATCTTTTTTTGTTAAGCTCAAAAGCCTCGTTCTGTGGTCAATCAGCCGCCCTGTTATGGCGACAATTTCATCTTTTAAGCTAGATCCCTTATCTTCAACCATTATTCCTAATAGCTGATTAGGGTCAGCAACTTTCGCTGCATAGGTCTTGAAATCTTCTTTGTAGATTAAATTTGATTGAACCGAAATAGAGATCGATGGATGGTCATTGACTACCCATGCTTTTACACCATAAGTTCTCTCTATTTTAGCTCTGCCAAGATCGTGATTCTTCTGAGATAGCTTCAACTTGATTTCTCTTTGAATATCTGAGAACAAACCAAAAGCCACAAAATCTGCTTGGGATTGAGGTGTGATTGCAAAATCTATATCTCGCTTCAATCCTTGCAAATTCCTATAAACTTCGGGCTGCTCTTGCCAAAGGACTTCTACAATATTTTTAATTTCGAGTTCGGATACTAACTTATCTCCAACAATCTTGCTTTCACTCCATACCCAATGCCCCCCCAATTCAGCCCTTAATCTATATGCAAATTTCCATCCAATAGTGGACATATCGTTATTCCCTATTATCAACTTGTAAGCATAAAGTATTGGCAATGCAGAAAGATTAATAGGAAAAACTTCTATAAATGTTGTCATTAGTAATTACGAAAAATGGCTTATAAACTCAGTAAGGTTATGATTTCAGTGATTTTAGCATAAAACATATAGATTAAATTCATGATTTCTTGGGTTTATGCTTTAAGGATTGAGCGATCTCCGTGACATGGCATTGCCCCGTTGCCTCAACTTTTTGTTCGACATCTTTCATCAATATGCGATTTCTTAGTTCAGGATTTCACTTAACATACCGCCGCAAAGCACACCCAAATTTTGGCGAAAAGACAATCTTTCTCATAGATTATTCTGGTGAATCAAGCATATTCCGTAACTCAGTGATCGCCTCTTCTGCGGTGTAAGACTTTAATTCGCCAATCTGATACGCCGCTAACGCCTCACGTCCATTTTGAGCAATCTCATTACGCCGACGCTCAATCTGACGATTACGAATAATTTTTACCAACATATCTTGTTGATCTATTGGTAACTGTTCAACAACCTCAATTGCTGCTGCAAGTGTAAACATACGCTTTCCTAAGTTTTAAATTCACTTTCTCTAAATACTATCTTAATTTTCTAGATTTACGCTTTACCGATGAGGCGATCGCGCAAAGCCTTAATCTTGTCGCGAAAAGCAGCAGCCTGCTCAAACTCTTGCTTCTTCGCAGCATCCTTCATTTGGGCTTCCAACTGCTCAATGATGGCGGGAATGTCATCCAGAGAAATCTCCTTCGCATTATTGACCACATACTCAAGCTGGCGCTCATTGAGTCGGCGCGAAACTGATAGAAAATCAAGGATCGCATTACCTTCAATCGACTTCACAATTGACCTTGGCGTAATATTGTTATCTTCATTATGTTTAATCTGAATGCGGCGGCGACGTTCTGTTTCCGAAATTGCCTTTTCCATACTGTTAGTCAAGCGATCGGCATACATAATCACCTGTCCCGCCACATTTCGCGCCGCCCGTCCGATAGTCTGAATTAGCGATCGCTCGGCTCTTAAAAAGCCTTCCTTATCTGCATCGAGAATTGCCACCAGTGACACTTCAGGCAAATCTAATCCTTCTCGCAACAAGTTCACCCCGATCAGAACATCAAATCCCCCTTTTCGCAAAGCTTGCAAAATCTCAATCCGCTCAATAGATTTGATATCGGAATGGAGATATCGCACCGATAGATTTCGCTCTTGAAAGTAGGTAGTCAAGTCCTCCGCCATTTTCTTAGTTAGTGTTGTAATTAAGACCCTTTCCTTGCGCTTAATCCGCAATTGAATCTCATGATAAAGATCATCCACTTGTCCCTCAGTTGGGCGGACAAAAATCTCAGGATCGACTACGCCTGTGGGTCTGATGATTTGCTCAACTACCTGTTCTGAGACTTCCATTTCCCAATCACCGGGGGTGGCGGAAACAAAAATACATTGCTTGACCATATCCCAGAATTCATCAGCCTTGAGAGGTCGATTGTCCGCCGCGCTGGGTAAACGGAAGCCATGATCGATCAGGGTCATTTTTCTGGCGCGATCTCCATTATACATCCCTCTAATTTGCGGAATGGAAACGTGAGATTCATCGACAATCAGTAACCAATCATCCTTGGGGAAATAGTCTACTAAACAGGCTGGCGACTCTCCCGCTTGTCGTCCTGCGAGATGCCGCGAATAGTTCTCCACGCCATTACAGAAGCCGACTTCCTGCAATAGTTCCAAATCATACTTAGTGCGCTGTTCCAGACGTTGAGCCTCTAGTAATTTTCCTGCATTAGTTAACTCTTCGAGACGCTCTTCCAGTTCTGCTTTAATATCGGCACAGGCAATTTCTAAGCGATCGGCAGGGGTGACAAAGTGCCTTGCAGGATAGATATTCAAAGCTTCCATACTTTGCAAAATCTCTCCCGTCACAGGATCGACATAGCGAATTGCTTCAATCTCATCGCCAAAAAATTCTACGCGAATGGTGCGATCTTCGTAGGCAGGTCCAATTTCTAAAATATCACCCTTAACGCGGAATTTACCACGACCTAGCTCAATATCATTGCGTTCGTACTGCACATTAGTTAAGGCTTTTAGCAATTCCCTTTGATCGTATTCCACACCGACGGCTAGAGGGATCGAAGCCTTAAGATATTCTTCTGGAATTCCTAAACCATAGATGCAGCTTACGGAGGCGACCACAATCACATCTTTGCGCTCAAACAGCGATCGCGTGGCGGAGTGGCGCAGCATATCGATTTCGTCATTAATCGAGGCAGTCTTCTCGATATAAGTATCGGTAACGGGAATATATGCCTCTGGCTGATAGTAATCGTAATAACTAATGAAATATTCAACGGCATTATTGGGAAAGAATTCGCGCAATTCATTACATAGCTGCGCTGCCAAGGTCTTGTTATGGGCTAGGACTAGAGTGGGCTTTTGATATTTAGCGATCGCATTGGCGACAGTCATCGTTTTACCAGTACCCGTTGCGCCCAGTAGGGTCTGATAACGCATTCCTTTTTGTAAACCATCGAGCAGTTGGGCGATCGCTTTGGGTTGATCGGCGGTAGGTTGCCAAGGGGTACGAATGTCGAACAGTGCCATGAGGTTTGTTGAGAACGCTATCAAGATCAAGGATCTCTATCATATCAAACCCAAATTTTATCTGTTGATATTGGAACTACTTTTGGAGGGCGACCGTATAAAAAGGGCAATGAAATTCTCTTCCATTAGGGACTTGACGAGAAAAAAGGTACCACCGAGTTTGTATGGCTTCGACTTCGCTCAGCCAACGTTGGCTGAGCGAAGTCGAAGCCGTAGGTACTTTAATTAATCGCAAGTCCCTTAATGAAAAAAGCCCCGCTTCGCGTAAGCAAAGCGGGGCTTTTTTATCTAGGCATTTACTGTTTCTGTAGTGCGGTAGAGCTTCGCGCCAACATTGCGTAACTTCTCCTCAATGCGATCGTAACCGCGATCGAGGTGATGCAAGCCCATGACTGTGGTTTCACCATCGGCGGCTAGTCCCGCGATAACCAATGCTGCCGAGGCACGTAAATCCGTCGCCATCACAGGAGCGCCCGACAATTGCGGAACACCTGTCACTACCGCCACATTATTCTTGAGGCGAATATTTGCACCCATGCGATTGAGTTCCGCAACGTGCTGCAAGCGATTTTCAAATACAGTTTCAGTCACTACGCCATTACCTTCACAGATAGTCAGCAAAGCCATAAACTGCGCTTGCATATCCGTAGGGAATCCGGGGTAAGGCAGGGTTTCAATGTCAACGGCACGATAGCGATCGCCACCAATGACGGTGATGGTATCGGGGGCATCAATCCGTACAGTCACACCGATATCTTGCAATTTAGAAATGGCGGCGGTGAGGTGTGCGGGAACTACTGGTGACATTGATAAGGTCGATCGCGTAATGGCGGCTGCAACCATGAAAGTTGCGGCTTCAATGCGATCGGGAATGGCGGTGAAGTCAGCAAAATGGAGCCTGTCGACACCATCAATGATGATGGTATTTGTACCAGCACCATGAATTTTTGCCCCCATCGCAATGCAAAGATCCGCAAGATCGATCACTTCAGGTTCTTGGGCAGCATTTTCAATAATTGTTTGACCTTCGGCTAATGTTGCCGCCATCATTAAGGTTTCGGTCGCACCAACACTGGGGCAATCAAGATAAATTTTTGCACCTTGCAAACGTCCATTACGACTCTTGGCATGGGCGATCACGATGCCATGCTCAATTTGAACATCCGCCCCCAAAGCTTGTAAACCACGTACATGCAATTCGACAGGACGCGCCCCGATCGCACAACCTCCGGGGAGAGGCATTCTTGCGGAACCAAGTCTTGCTAGTAATGAACCTAGGGCGAAGAAACTCGCTCGCATTTTGCTGACCAATTCGTAGGGCGCAGAGTTGGTGGTCAGGTTGCTAGTGTCGAGATCGAGGACTTCAGCATTGCGAGAAATTTTGACACCAAGGGTTTCGAGAATGTCACCCATACGCTGCACATCAGCGAGGTTGGGGACATTACGAATACGGCAGCCTTCGGAGGATAAGAGTGTGCCTGCCATGAGGGCAAGGATCGAATTTTTTGCACCGCTAATAGGGACATGACCAGATAAAGGGGCTTTACCGATGATGCGGAGGACTGGGGCGTTGGGTTCAATTTGTGGCATTTGCGAAAGTTCGAGCGTGGTTGATTCTAATGGCTCAATAATTTGTGAAGCTGTGCCGAGATCCATCGTCGATTGCATAGGCTGTAATGTTGGCTGTAGAGTGCTGGTTGTACCTGCATTGGTTGAACGGTTTGTAGAAATGATCGCCTTATCCTCCTCACATCAGAATTAACGTGGGCTAAGAGTCTAGCGGAGTATATCCGATAAACTGTTAACTTTTGTACAGTAAGTGTATTTACTCATTATTAGCGATCAAGCCGTATATGGCTATAGCTGTTGATAATTAGCTAAAAGCTATTAGCTATTGGCTATTGGCTTTTAGCTTTTGAGAAGGGACTATGATGTCATCGGTTTGCAAATTTAGCAATACGCTTCTTCTATGAAACCCTATCAACACATTTCCATTGCCGATTGTAATGAGCCACTGGTCGCACTCTCCTCTGATCTCGACTCTGGCATCATAACAATCGATCCGCATCCATATATGTCTTTAGGCGCACCATATGGCGATCGCTCTCCTTTTTTTGTCCGCCAAGGAATTTTAGAAAGATTACAAAAATCTCAAGCCTATTTGCAAGCCCTTCGCCCCAATTGGAAAATTGCGATTTTTGATGCCTATCGTCCGATTCCTGTGCAGCAGTTTATGGTGGACTACAGTTTTGCTCAGTTAGTGGCAAGTAAAGGCTTAGAAATAGATTCGCTTACTGAAGATCAAAAAAATTCACTTAATGCTGAAGTAATGAAGTTTTGGGCAATTCCTAGCCAAGATCCGAAAACTCCGCCTCCTCACAGCACAGGTGCAGCGATCGATGTGACCTTGTGTAGTTTCAATCCTTCCTACGGAAGGATTGAAACTATAGATATGGGTTCGCCGATTGATGAAATTAGCGATCGCTCTTTACCTGATTATTTTGCTAACTCTAGTGATAAGCAAGAGATGGAATTTCATAGCGATCGCCAGTTATTAAACGAGGTAATGACCTATAGCGGATTTGTGCGACATCCAAATGAATGGTGGCATTTCTCCTATGGCGATCAACTTTGGGCATGGATTAGTCATGAGAAACTCGCAATTTATGGAGGAGTTAGATAGTTCAATATTTTGGAGAAATGTAGAGATTATTTGGCTTTATATCGAACAGAAACGCTATATTTATGGTGTTAGACTACACACCTTAAATTATGGACTGGCAAACTCGAATTACTGTTAATCCTAATGTTTTAGTTGGCAAGCCAATCATTAAAGGAACAAGACTGGCTGTTGAATTTATCATTGATCTTCTGGCGCAAGGTTGGAGTATTGACGAAATTTTGCGAAATTATCCAGGTATAACTGTTGCGGATATACAAGCTTGTCTTAGCTATGCCAGTGCTGCTCTCAAATCCGAAAAAGTCTATGCTATTTCTACTTAATCTATGAGATTCCTTGCTAGTGATTGCCACGTGTGATACCTGACTTGGACATTTCAGTGTTATTAAAGATGACAAAATTAGAATGAGAACTCTTAGAAAATAAGGCGATCACTCTTTGGTTAATTATTGTGCAAATTCTCTTGATATTTTAGACATGGAACCTTATCGTGATCGCTAATTACTAAACCAATTAATAATCTATAGTAGATTTCAAAGAAGTATCAATGAGTGTTATGAATGGTGATATCTTTTCTATAGTGATCGCCCGTGAATATCAGTTAGCAATAAGAAATTTACGCTTTATAGGGAGATTGAATGACAAACCTGTTAAAGTGGAATTGATTACTTATCTACCTGCACTATTTGCTTTATTATCGCGAGATAGCTATGATTCCCGAAACATCAATCATTTCTTTGTTTGTCGGCATGATTGCAGGTATGACTTTTTATCTTGATAGTTGGCGAACCTCAACTGATGTCAAAGACATCTCGGAATCACAACGATATAGAGGACTTATTATAGTCATTGGAGGAGGCACAATAAGCCCAATTATAGATAAGTTCTTATTAGCGACTGAGAAATATGATTTTTTTAAAGGATATTTATTTGGCGTAGTTATTGGATGGTTGGGATTATTTATTAGTGTAACCGCTCTATATATTATTTGGAAAAACACTAAAGATTTAGATCCACATAGTAGTTATCATAGGTTTGGTCAAATATCATATTCATTTATAGAAGTTGTATCTGGGGGAATTAATGTTGCTCCTCTTCAACAGCAAATACAACTTGAGAAGCAGCTAGCTGAAAATAAACTTTTGGAGACTAAACAGAGATTAAAGCAAGAAAACCCTAAAGCCTATGTGGCTTTTGAAGAGAAATTGCTACAGGGACAAAGCGATGCCTTAAAAGCTCAGAGAGAAAATTTGGAAAGTTTAAAAATTGCTATTGATCGTTCTGATTCTGAACCTGAGAAAGATGCAGAGCTATTAATTCAAGATAAGAATCAATTAATTCAAACACTTCAAAATGAGTTAGAGCTGGCTCGTGGTCGCCAAGATAGTAAAAGAGCACAGAAAGCAATTGATGAATATACAATACAATTACGTCGTCAAGAAGACGAAATAAGAGAATTACACAAGTTAATCGAAGATTTTAGGAATCAGAATATTAGTCAATCAGATTTTTCCAAAAAAGTAACTTTCAAGAGGATAAATCAGTATGAGTTTGGAGGTCTATTTATAGGGGAATTAGCTGTTAATGGTAGATTGATAAGAATTTATCAAGGTGAAATTACTAATCTGGTAACTGATATCATCGTCAGTTCAGATGATAATTACCTAAGTATGGGAGGTGGTGTTTCTTATAGACTTCGCTCTGTTGGAGGTGGAGATATTTATTCGGAAGCACAAAAGTTGATTCCTCTATCTTTAGGAGATGTTGCAGTTACTAATGCTGGAAAACTACCTGCTCAAAAGATCTTTCATGGAGTAGTTATTGACTTGAATACTGGAGAAAGACTTTCTAAACCAGTTATTCAAAAAGTAATACACACCTGTATAGAAAAAGCCAATCATGGTAATTATCGAAGTATTGCTTTTCCGTTACTTGGTACTGGAACAGGGAGGTTCCCTGCTATAGAAGCATTACAGATAATGCTTTCACAAATTATCCAAGATCTATCTAGTAACTCTAATAGTAACAGTCTTTCCGAAGTTATTGTGGCTATTTATGGAAGGGTGGCTGAAGTTATAGATGTTGAGGCAGTTATCAAAGAAGTTCAGGGAAACTAAAATATCTGAGAAGATCCTAGGATTTTAACTTTTACATGCAATGATAGTGATTTCTTTGCAGTAGTTTCTGATTAGTTATAATGCTAAATTAAAGTGCGATCGCGGAGAAATAAGAATTATGGCAATCTGTCAACCTCGCTATAGTAAAGAAGAATTTGCCCAACTTGGCGATCTGATTTACCAGAATCAAATTCGTCCACAAGTTGAAACAGATAATCATGGCAAAATTGTAGCGATCAATCTGAAACAAGATATTACAGATTATGGTTTTGATGAGTTTAGCCGCTAAGGTTCGCACTATTGTAAATAGATGTTTTCGCAGCTTGTTTCAAGCTAATGTTTTGCTACCGATCGCTGGCTTTGCGGGAGTGATTGCCCTATGGTGGGCGATCGCTTTATTTCGCCATGAAATGATGCCCACACCGCCAGAAGCCTTAGCCAAGAATTTAGATTTTATTTTAAATCCATTTTATCGGCGCGGGCCGGGAGATATTGGCATTGGTTGGTTTACTCCTAGCGAGCCTCCGTCGAGTTTGTATTGGCTTTTCCTTGGGGGCGATCGTTGCCATTCCCGTTGGTGTTTGGATTGGGTTATCGCGCCATGCTTGGTTAGCAATTAATCCAATTATTCAGGTGTTTAAGCCCGTTTCTCCCCTTGTATGGTTGCCGATCGCCTTAGCAATTTTTAATGCGGCGGAACCTTCAGCGATTTTCGTGATTTTTATTACTTCCCTCTGGTCTACGATCATTAACACGGCTGAAGGTGTTAGTAATGTTCCTAAAGACTATTTGGAAGTTGCCCAAGTTTTAGAAATGCCTCGATGGAAGCAGTTGATTAAGGTGATTTTACCCGCTAGTTTGCCCTATATCTTTACAGGTTTACGCATCAGTTTGGGGATTGCATGGCTGGTGATTGTGGCGGTAGAAATGCTCACGGGAGGCATTGGAATTGGCTTCTTCGTTTGGGATGAATGGAACCGATTGAATGTGAGTTCCGTATTTTTGGCGGTCTTTGTGATTGGTGTAACGGGGTTGATTTTGGACTATGCCCTCGCCAAATTGCAAGCAATCATGACTCGTCGCCCTATACAATCTTAAGCTTAGGAGATTTTCATGTACACACCACGTACAAGAAGATCATTTCTCAAGGGAATGACCGCTACTGCCTCAGCGATCGCCTTTTCCGCTTGCGCTCAAGAGCAAGGACGAAATCCAACGGGACTATCGGAAACAGCGTTGGCTGTAGAACACATCATTAATCCCGCCAGCTTAGAGAAACCTAACTTAACTGTCGGATTTGTACCCGTTAACGATTGCGCTCCCTTTGCGATCGCATGGGAAAAAGGATTCTTTCGGAAGTATGGACTAAACGTTACGCTCAGTCGAGAAGCTAGCTGGGCAAATTCCCGTGATGGGATTATTTTCGGGCGCTTAGATGCCTCCCCTGTCGTATCGGGTGCTGTCACCAATGCCCGAACTGGCGCGGAAGGCGCACGC
This sequence comes from Pseudanabaena yagii GIHE-NHR1, assembly GCF_012863495.1. NCBI lineage: Bacteria > Bacillati > Cyanobacteriota > Cyanophyceae > Pseudanabaenales > Pseudanabaenaceae > Pseudanabaena > Pseudanabaena yagii. The sequence goes on along the minus strand of NZ_JAAVJL010000001.1, from coordinate 90,954 downwards.
CACTTTCCCCTTTGTGCGGCGATGACTATTCATCGTCATGGCAATGCAATCACCTTCAATCGCAAGCTGTGGGAAGCAGGTATTCGTCCCTTATCTACCTATAATGGAGACTTAGAGAGATTTGGGAAAAATTTGCGAAACTATTGGCAGACTGCACCTATTGAGGATCGGGTATGGGCAACGGTTCTGAGTTCTGCGATCTATGAATATTTCATTCGCTATCTGCTCTCCGCATCTGGTATCAATCCCGTTGCCGAATTACGTTCCATTATTACCCCACCACCACAAATGGTGAGCAATATGCGAATGGAAACAATTCAAGCCTATATGGTTGCAGAGCCTTGGAATACGCGAACGATCGCAGGTAATGAAGGCGTAGGCTTTACCTTTGCTCAAGGTCGAGAAATTTGGCATGGTCATCCCGATCGCTTATTAGCCGTGCGCGAATCCTTCATTCAGAATTATCCCAAAACTTACCGCTCGCTAGTAAAAGCGATGATCGAAGCCTGTCAATATTGCAGCGAAGCTTCCCATCGTGAAGAAGTTGCTAAAATCATCTCTCAACGTTCCTTTACAGGAGCAAATGTTAAATATACAAAACCTGCAATTTTAGGAAATTATAACTACGGTGGATTTGATAATCAACCGCGCATCACTAATAGCATGGAGACAACTCTTTTCTTTGAAATGCCTTCCTCTGTTTCTGAGATTGCCCACGATCATTCCACTTTTCTATGGCGTTGTTGCATAAAAAGGGGAAGAGAAGGTAAATTAGATAAAAATCAGGAGATGGAGTCCCAGCAAATGACACAGAAACATGAGATCCGCAACTGGACAGAGTATAACGCAGGGCTAAAACAAAGAGGAAGCCTGACTTTTTGGATGAGCGAAGAAGTAATTGAAGGATGGTTAAATCAAACATTAAGTGGCAAACGGGGAGCTTCCAAAGATTACAGTGATATAGCAATAGCGACATTTATCACGGTCAAAGCGGTATATCAGCAAGCAGGAAGACAAACGCAAGGACTGTTAGAGTCAATATTTGCCTTGATGGGAATAGATTTACCAGTACCAGACCACAGCACCGTGTCAAGACGGACAGCAAGTTTAAGTGTGACCTTACCAGTAATCCCGAAACAGGGAGCAGTGCATGTAGTAGTTGATTCGACAGGGATCAAAGTATACGGCGAAGGGGAATGGAAAACACGGCAGCATGGAATTAGTAAGAGACGGACATGGCGCAAATTACACCTAGGAGCCGATGAATCAACAGGAGAAATACTGGCTGCGGTCGTCACCACGAATGATTGCCACGATGGAGAAGTACTCGCCGATATTCTCGATGCGATTGATGCTGAAATTGCTCAAGTTTCCGCAGATGGAGCTTATGACCATCGTCATTGTTATGACGAGATTGCCCAACATGGTGCTAAAGCCGTGATTCCTCCGCGCAAAGATGCCAAAATCTGGCAGCATGGCAATACCAATGCTCCACCACATCCGCGTGACCAAAATCTCCGTTATATCCGTAAACATGGGCGTAAAAAATGGAAACGTGACTCAGGTTATCATCGGCGCTCTTTGGCAGAAACTACGATGTTTCGTTTCAAAAAAATCTTTGGTGCTACTTTATGTTCTCGTAAATTTGACAATCAGGCGGTTGAGTTGTTCATCAAATGTGCTGCTCTTAATCGCATGATTCAACTGGCTAAACCTCTCTCCTCTCCTGTTGTTCGTTAATTTTCTAAGATCCTCCATCTTTTGGCTTCTTTTTATTCATGCAACAAAGCCCTTTTCTATGGCAATCCCAGAGCCTCTGGTTGATGACTCAATCAGCCCGTTGGGGACAAATCCCTGAATTCCCGAACAATGCTGAAGCGATCGCCCGTCAAGCATGGCGAACAGATTTGTATCGAGAAATTGCTGCCGAAATGGGAATTAAATGTCCATCGGATGATTATAAAGTGGAACCTGCTTCAGCCTTTATTGATCGCAAATCCTTTGACCCTAGCAATCCTATTGGCTATCTGAACAGCTTTGAAATTAGAGCAAATGCTCCCCAATCCTTTTCCCTTGCATAATTTTTCCTTGCATAATCTTGCATAATATTTTTTATGACTACTCAACCATCGCTCAATTCTAATCATCCCCAAGACAAGACATTTCTAGCGATCGAAAATGTCGTCAAGACCTTTCGCAAACCTGATGGTAGTCAGTTTGTGGTGCTTGATGGCATTGACCTTGCGATCGCTGAGCAGCAATATATCTCGGTGATTGGTCACTCAGGCTGTGGTAAATCGACTCTCTTAAGGATTGTCGCAGGGTTAGAGAAACCGACATCAGGTTCAGTTACCTTAGAAGGTAAGATGATTCGTAAACCGGGAGCAGAGCGAATGATGGTCTTTCAAGGCTATTCGTTGCTGCCTTGGTTGACAGTAAAAGAAAACATCCGTATGGCAGTAGATGAAGTATTCAAAACCGCCAGTCGTGAAGAAAAAATTGCGATCGTAAATGAACATATCGAAATGGTGAATCTCACTGCCGCCGCCGATAAATATCCTCATGAACTTTCTGGTGGAATGAAGCAAAGAGTTGGTGTGGCTCGCGCCTTAGCGACTCGTCCCAAGATGCTGCTATTAGATGAGCCATTTGGAGCGCTAGATGCCTTGACCAGACCTAAATTACAACAGCAAGTTTTAGATATTTGGGAAAACCATCGCCAAGCGGTAATGATGATTACCCACGATGTTGATGAGGCGATTTTCATGTCCGATCGTGTGGTAATGATGACGAACGGCCCCCATGCAACTATCGGGAAAGTGCTAGATATCCCCTTACCACGTCCTCGCGATCGCCATGAATTGCGAGAGTCTAAAGAATATTATGATCTACGAAATCAAGCATTGGATTTTCTAGAGCGATATCAGTAGATTATTGCGATCGCCAATTATTAAACGAGGTAATGCCCCATAGTGGCTTTGTGCGACATCCCTATGATCTCCTATGGCGATCAACTTTGGGCATGGATTAGTCATGAGAAACTCGCAATTTATGGAGGAGTTTAGATAGTTCAATATTTTGGGAGAAGTGTAGAGATTATTTGGCTTTATATTTAACAGAAACGCTATATTTATGGTGTTAGACTACACGCCTTAAATTATGGAATGGCAAACTCGAATTACTGTTAATCCTAATATTTTAGTTGGCAAGCCAATCATTAAAGGAACAAGACTGGCTGTTGAATTTATCATTGATCTTCTGGCGCAAGGTTGGAGTATTGACGAAATTTTGCGAAATTATCCAGGTATAACTGTTGTGGATATACAAGCTTGTCTTAGCTATGCCAGTGCTGCTCTTAAATCCGAAAAAGTCTATGCTATTTCTACTTAATTTATGAGATTTCTTGCTAACGAAAATTTTCCCTTTGATGCTGTTGCAGCGTTACGTCAAAACGGACATGATGTTGCATGGATTAGAATAGAATCTCCTGGCATCTCTGACCCAGAAGTGTTGAATCGCGCTCAAGTAGAAAATCGCATTCTTTTAACCTTTGACAAAGATTTTGGAGAATTGGCTTTTCGTTCAAAATTGCCTGCTACTATTGGCATTATTTTATTTAGGATTAAAGCACCATCTGGAGCAGCAGTAGCTGAAAAAGTTTCTAGAGTGATTGCCATGCGCGATGACTGGCATGGACATTTCAGTGTTATTGAAGAAGACAAGATTAGAATGAGAACTCTTGAAAAATAAGGCGATCGCTCTTTACCAGATTATTTTGCTAATTCTAGTGATAAGCAAGAGATGGAATTTCATAGTGATCGCCAATTATTAAACGAGGTAATGAACCATAGCAATTTTGTGAGACATCCAAATGAATGGTGGTATTTCTCCTATGGCGATCAACTTTGGGCATGGATTAGTCATGAGAAACTCGCAATTTATGGAGGCATAATCTAAATTAGTAAACGCCAGAAGCATTGCACTATAAACTTGAAACTTAGTGGGGTAAGCAAATGTCAGTTAAAGACCAACAAAGTGCTACTGAACGACTGCGTCGATGGCGATTGATTTTGGGTGGAGGTGTAGCTGATGGGATTGGTGGTGGATGTCTTAGCGATCGCGACTCAGCTATGGATGGAGCATTAGCAGCCTTGTATGGCAATGACGAAAGTGCTGATGGTTCACAGGATCGGAAAGGGGGATTAGGCAGTTCATCGCCAAAAGTTGCCCGATGGCTAGGTGATATTCGTACATTCTTTCCGACTTCTGTAGTGCGGATTATGCAGCAGGATGCTCTAGAAAGACTGAACTTGCAGAGAATGCTATTAGAACCCGAAATGCTCGAAGTGATCGAGCCAGATGTGCATCTCGTCTCCAATCTTCTATCCCTCAGTGGCATTATGCCTAGTAAAACCAAAGAGACTGCAAGGATAGTCGTAAGGCGAGTAGTCGAGGAACTTCAAAGGAAATTAGAAAATCCCACAAGGCAAGCTGTATTAGGCAGTCTCAATCGTGCTACCCGCAATCGTCGTCCTCGCCACAATGAAATTGACTGGCATCGTACCATTCGCGCTAACCTCAAAAACTATCAGCCTGAATACCGCACCGTCATTCCTGAAACGCGCATCGGCTATGGTCGTAAGCGCTCCTCTCTCCGAGATATCATTCTCTGTGTCGATCAAAGCGGCTCAATGGCAACTTCCGTCGTCTATGCAGGAATTTTTAGTGCAGTCTTAGCCACCCTACCTGCGGTCAAAACGAGTATGGTGGTATTTGACACGGCTGTGGTTGATTTAACGGAATTACTGCAAGATCCAGTGGAAGTTCTTTTTGGCACACAATTGGGAGGAGGAACAGATATAAATCAGGCGATCGCCTATTGCCAAGGTTTAGTCCGTCAGCCTCACGAAACAATTTTTGTATTAATTAGCGATCTGTACGAAGGTGGCAATAATCAGGAAATGCTGAAGCGAATTGCAACTTTAGTAGCTTCGGGTGTACAGTTTATTACCCTATTAGCTCTAAATGACGATGGTGCGCCTTCCTATGATCACAACAATACAGCCGCGATCGCCAGTTTTGGTGTGCCTTCCTTTGCCTGCACCCCAGACCTCTTCCCTGACCTAATGGCAGCCGCCATCAATCGTCAAGATATTAGTCAATGGGCAGCCTCAAGGGAAATTTCTACTGCTAGAGCTTAAACAATGAACCCAATTTTTTTATATAGCAGCTAAGCTGCAAAAATTTGGATTCATTAGAAACCTAAAATTTAAGAGCTTGCCCCTAACTAACCTTGTTTAGTTGCACCGATTTTTCTGATAAACAAACAAAACAAAATATGCCAGATGCTCAAATTAGTGTTATAAAGTTCGCAAACTAGACGCAACCAAGCTCAAGCAATTCAACAAGCAATAAAAAAAGTAGTGCCAACCATAGTCCCTACCGTTATTTCAGATGGCATTGTTACGAGGTGATTTCTTCAATGGAGAGCAATAATATTCGTAGTAATAGTAATTACGAGCAGACCCTCGCAGGAGTCACCAAGGACTTGTCAGATCTGCGGGCAAATATCTTGGGTAAGCTCAGCCGTGAAATTTTAATTTTACAAGCCCAAAAGAATGCCTTAACTGATGATATTCAACGTCTCCAGTCTCAACGCAAGGAGCTAGAGGTACTAACTGTTGCTCAGCAGGGGATGAATCAACAGGAAATTCAGCGACAGCAATGGATCGAGCAACTTGCTCAAGCGATCACCTATCACCTCAAAAATGATGTGATCGTTACTAATTCGCAAGTCCTTAATGATCATTCACAAAATTTTGAGCAACTAATGCTCAACCTTGACAGCGCCATTCGGACTACATTTCAATCCTTGCAACGGGATGTAGATACCTATCAGCGTGATCTTGATGATCAAATGCAAAGAATGTATACCCAGCGTCAGCAAGGTGAATTAATGCTGTCGGCTCTGGTAGAAAGAATTGATGAATATTTACGACGATCTTCAGGCGATCGCTATGGTGGGACAGGAGGCAACCCACCCATCTCAAATTTTACGGGGACACCAAATTTTACGGGGGTGATCGGGACTAATGGCAACAGTACCGCATCAGTTAGACCAAATGGCAATGGCAACTATAGCCAAATCCAGATGCCCCAATTTAATGCGAATAGCACTCAATTTCGGGAATATGACAATGATACTCGTCCCTATGCAGGTGATCCGACACAGCCTTTGGAAGCTGTTGAGCCATCTCCAGCCATAGCTCAGCCTGCCAAGCGTCTTAATGACTGGTGGTTTGGATTTATTCTGGTTTTAGGAGCTTCAGTAGTTTTATCTCTACAAAATATTTTGGTAAGAGTAATTTTCTCTCACTCAAATATCTTTGGACTTTTTCAATTTGGCGGCTTGATAAAGCCAAGTGTCCCTAACTCGTTTATGTTGTTGCTATTGCGGATGCTCTTCGCTACGCCAATTATGTGGTTAGTAGCTAAGGCTATCTTTCGGGTTGATGTATTACGTGACTTCCAGCAATTGCTACTCCCCAGTCGTCGCCCATTATTCTGGCGAGTTGCCTTTAGTGCGTTATTACAATTTGCATCTTTCGCTTTTATTTACTTGGCTCTAGGGATTTTAAAGCCGAGTCTTGCGGTAACTTTATTTTTCATTTTCCCGACCATTACGGTGTTGATGGCTTGGTTTCTATTTGGCGATCGCCCCAGTAAGGAACGGTGGCTGGTCATTGGCATCATCTATCTAGGTATCATGCTGACCAATAACATCTTGGGAGGCATTAAGCCTGATACATGGGGGATCATTGCTGCCATATCTTCGGGTGTCGCTTTTGCGGGCTATATCATCACTTCACAGGCTTGTTTTAAACAACTCAATCCTGTCTCCTTTACTTCCATTAACTTTGCGATCATTTTATTGCTCTGTTTGGGGACATTGCCCTTCAACTTAGCCTCAATTTCCTTAAATGGGTTACTTGTATTCATGTGCTTCTTGATTGCCTTGACGACCTTGGGTGGTTACTTACTAACCAGTTTTGGTACAAAGCTAATGGGAGCAGCCCAAGCCTCGATAGTTAGTGCTAGTGGTCCTGTATTTACAACATTTTTAGCATTTACAATTTTGGGAGATAAACTAGAGTTCATTCAATTATTTGGTGTATTTCTGGTTACAGGTGGAGTAGGCTTGCTCAGTCTCCAAAATATGTATAAAAAACCTGCTAAGTAGCTGTCATCACTTGAACTCCAAGAAGAGAATGGCGGCGCTTCGCGCCGCCATTCTCTTCTTGGAGAAATATAAAAATAAGAGTGACTGCAAAGTGTCTCTCTTATTTTTTGGCTTAAAATCCTGTACAGTAGCTATTAGGGTCTTTAGGGATAAACAGTGGTTAAAGACTTTCGCTTTCAAGAGCAAGAAACAACTTCAACAACAACTTCACAGTCACAGCAATTGCTGCGATCGTTTTTTCGTGGGCTTTCTCGGGAGCAAGCCTTGCCAGTATGGGTCTTATTGGCAATTTTTTTGGTACTATTGCTAGTTTGGAATTGGCAATTAATAGCAGCTACTAGCACAGGCATCGCCGTGATGATTGCGATATATGTCATTCAGGATTGGAACTGGAATGTAATCCTATGGCGAGTCCAAAAGTTTTTACAGAGTCCCTATCGTCACCTGCCGCTATCCGTTGCGAGCGGTGCAATTACGATCTTTTTGACCTATACCATACTTACAATTTGGTCAACTCAGGATAACCATTGGTTAGCTTCCGCCAGTATTTTGCAACTTGTGGCAACTTTAGGAGTTTTGGCACTGTTAGCACGTCAAGCCTTTGGTAAATGGCTCCAACGTCAGCAAGATAACTTTGAGCAACTGATTACGCAACTGACGGTAAATGACGATCTGGCTAGATTAATTGCAATTAAACAAATTACGCAATATATCCAAGAGAACCAACTGCCTGCTGCCCAAGAACGCGCGATCGCTGATTGTTGCAATCTTTTGCTCAATCGGGAAACAGAAGTGACAATGCGTGAAGCAATATTTGAGACATTGGAGGCGCTACAACCCCATATGATTAAACCTTCGCTCAAGCGATCTGCTCACCATGTTAATTTGAAGATCAATGCTAACTAAAGATCAAATTCTCGATCGCCAAGTGGCTCTACTCGTAGAGAGTACCCCCGATGAGGAAACTGCTAGTGCAGTCAGTTTGATTACATCAGTACTCAAAGCGATCGCCCAAAATCTGAAGCACACAGTTTATTTTGTCATTCAAGATATTGAGGGTGGCTGGCTCCTGACACCTCTCAGCAATCACGATAATCCTGAAGTGGAAAAGACGACGATTTATGCCTATTGCGATCGCACACCTGCCAATATTGATCGCCTCAAGTTAAATGATGAAAATCTTGAATGTGGTGAATACAACGTCATCGATATGCTGTTTCGCTTAATTGGCATGAAACAGGTGGATAGTATCGTCTTTTTTGATCGGGCAACGGATACCCAACATGGGATTGAGATCGGGCGTACTGACATTGAGGAGTTATGTGAGAAACAAATTAAGCGTGCTCAGTTTGGCTTACAAAAACTCAATGAAATGAAAAATAATGCCAATATTGCCTAAATAAAAAAGCCTCGCACTGCGAGGCTTTTTTATGTTTTTATTCGTGGTCTACAAGACCACAGGTCACAGCACCATTAGTAGAACCTCTACCGCTAACCATACAGACTATATTATCTGAGTGATTCATCGTAACGATGCGATCGTAGCTATCACCAAACATCAAGTTTTCGGCAATAGTAACGACTTCTGGACTGGTGTTAACAGCAATGATGATTGGATTGCTATCAACTTTAGCGTTGTCATAGCGTACTTCTGTTTGAGGAGAAGATGGGTTTTGATAGAGAGCAGCAATTATTGCGGTTTGGGCATTAACTGGTGCGGCAAGAGCAAGCCCTGAAATGGCGAAACCCGAAATGGCTAATAGTGTGGCGACAACTGTGTTTTTCATAACTGCCTCGATGCTGCTTTCTCTAACTGCGTTCAATGAAATTGATAGATCAAAACGAAAATCCGAAAACTTAACTTCTGCTCTTGGTCTTTATTTAAGGTTTTTATTTTGCGTAGGTAAAATAAAAACCTCTTAATAATTGAATTTTCTAGCATTAGTAGCGATCGCCACTTCCTACTATCAACTCAACCAATTGGGTGAACTTTACCCATTAGCGGTTAACTGAATGACATCATCATCAAACTTTTTGCAATGTTTGCCAGTGATATCAGCTATATGCCCTTGTGATTGCGATCGCATTTTGCCGTGATTTATCAATCAGCCGAAAAAGAGCTTTGAGTCTTTATGCCTACGCCAAAATGAAAAACGCTATAGGATATTGCTAGGGCAAGAATACAAGCATCTAACATATGTAGTCTAAATAACAAAACTCTTCACAAAACTCCACCCTAGAAGACGAGTTGCGGCGCGAAGCGCCGCAACTCGTCTTCTGGTTTTATGTCTTAAGCAAAACTTGCTTTGCTATAGAAACAACATTTCGGGATGCACAGTTAAAATAAGGAACCAATTTCTTGTGACGTGGCTTAGTCGCGTCACAAAAAATGCAAAACATTTAGCTCAACCAGAGATTAACAATGAAAACTCTAATTAATTCCTGCTTAGCAATTTCAGGACTCATCGGTGCGATCGCCTTAACAAGCTATACCGAATCAGCCTTTGCTGATCCCACACACCTGCGCCAAGTTTTACAAACACGCTCCTGTGAAGGCTGTGATCTCGTGCGTGAAAAATTAAGTTTTGCGAATCTTAGAGGTGCAAACTTACGCAATGCCAATATGTTTTCTGCGGATCTCAAACTTTCTGATTTGCGTGAAGCGAACCTGATCGGCGCAATTTTAGATAAGGCTGATTTGCGAGGCGCAGATCTCACAGGGGCAGATCTCACGGGAGCCTATATGTCCGAAACTAATTTTTGTGGTGCAATTATGCCCGATGGTCAAAAATCTAGTGAAGGTTGCCCTAAACCAGCAAAATAAGCAATTATTGCGCCAATGCTAGAACCAGTTGTGTAGAATTGTATGCAAAGGATTGAGAAAGTTGGAAGAGTATCCCAAAAACTCAATAAAAGCTATAGGCTAGAAATTATTTGTGTTGATCTCATATCCTTATATTTATTCGTCTAAGCGGAGTTCCGCCCTATGATTGACGCTATTATTATCTTCACATTCATTCTTGCGGGAGCAGGCACGGGCTTCCACGGCATCGATTTCTTACCATCGGATATGATCGCGCATATCAATGTCCAAAATTTTCGATGGGTAACGCTTGGGGTTGGTTCATTTGTCGGACTAATTGCAGGATTGATTGGGCAAAACACCTATCGCCGCATTGAGTCCAATGTCCGCGCTTTGCCGATTGAGACAATCTTGGGGCGGGCAGTTGGTTTAGTATTTGGGCTATTGGTGGCTAACTTGATGCTAGCGCCATTGTTCTTGATCCCTATTCCTGAAGATTTTGCTTTTATCAAACCGCTGACTGCAATTTTAGTGAGTATTATCTTTGCCTATTCGGGGATGACGCTTTCCGATACTCACGGACGCGCTCTGTTGCGGTTGATTAATCCTAATAATGTCGAAAGTAGTCTACTCGCGGATGGAACTTTAAGAACCGCTACAGCTAAAGTTCTCGACACAAGTACGGTCATTGATGGACGTATTCAAACTTTGATGGAAACGGGCTTTTTAGAAGGGCAATTGTTGATCCCCCATTTCGTGATTCAAGAATTGCAAACGATCGCGGATAGCTCCAACGATCAAAAGCGTGTACGTGGTCGCAGAGGATTGGATATTCTCAACAATATGCGTGAAGAATATAGCGATCGCATTACCATTCATTCCGCCGATTATGAAGATCTCCATACCGTTGATGCAAAGTTAGTGCGCCTCGCTCAAGAATTAGGATGTACCTTGATTACTAATGATTACAACCTCAATAAAGTTGCCAACTTGCAACAGGTTGAAGTTTTGAATATTAATGATCTTGCCCAAGCTTTGCGACCCACCTACTTACCTGGAGATTCGCTAGAACTGAAGGTATTGAAGGAAGGAAAAGAAGCTTCTCAAGGGATTGGCTATCTTGAAGATGGCACGATGGTAGTCATCGAGGAAGGTCGTGAATATCTCGGTAAACAAATTATCGTGATTGTCACTAGCGCCTTGCAGACCTCCGCAGGGCGGATGATCTTTGCTCGTCATGAAGCGATCGCTACAGTTTAACGAAAAGAGAAAAGTAAATATGCAAGTTTCGCCTTCCCACTCACAACGGCAATTGGTATCAGGTAAAGTTGGGTGGGGATGGCGGCAAGCAACTTATCCGATTTGTGCAAACTTTGGTTTTGCTGGTTTTCTGATCCTGTTGGGAGTGATTGCGAGATTATTCCAATTAGATGATCCCAGACTTTTAGCGATCGCAGGATTACTTTTTAGCTTGGGTTTTTTACTTGGTATCTATACAGCCAAGTCAGTTGTGGAAGTATGTCGCCAAAATGCTGACTATGTTTTCTCTCAATGGCAATTGATTGCTCTGGTTAGCTATTGGTTAATTTTGATCACAGGGGTTAGTAATGATTCTCCTCTAACTACTCAAACCTTTGTGGCAATGTGGTGGATTGTCCCTGCGGCGATTTTGATTGGTATTTCTAGCAATTTGATGCTGCGATCGCTTAGATCTCAACTTGCGAAAACGAATGCTCAAGCTGCCCCAGCAATTCCTAATCCTGAAGCTTTAAATGTTGTTGCCTATTCTGACCAAACGGTTTTAGTTAGTCCTTCTCCATTAGCTCAGCAACCACGACAATTTAATAGTCTTGTATTAATTGTTATTGGCTTTTTCTTTTGGACAATGCTCGATTTTTCTAGCAGTATCAGAGCAATCATCGTCATTATTTTTACACTTACGGGGCTAACAGGTTTCTTTACATGGCAAGTGCAACTGCGATCACCTGAAAAGATTTTGCATCTGCGGTTTAGTGGTTTGTGGGGCATTTCGGCAGAATATGCGATCGATTTGCGTCCTTTTTCACGATTGTCATTGGTCAAGCTGCAAGAAGCTGGGGGCGAATTAAGTTGGATGCAATTAGCGGGTAGCAGTAGCGAGATCACGCTTCCCTTGGCTATGACGATGTTAGTAGATCAAATCAAGGGGAAAGATGATGACAACGATCAGTTAGGTCAAACGCTCCGTGAAGAATTTCATTTGGCTAAGCAAGAAACTGAATGTGATAGCTTGGGTTTAGCCCATGTATTGCTACCACAGGGGGCTGGGATATTGGCAGGCACTGCCTTTACGATTATTGGTGTTTTCGCTTTGATCATTTTTCCCATCGAGACAAAATTATCCGCAGCTACTGTCATCGCTTGGCTTGGGGTCTGTATTGTTAGTCCTGCGATCGCCAGATTTTTTCTAAAATTAGTCGCCCCCAATAGTTTAGATAGCGATTATCGCGATCGCAGAAATAAATTACAGCCTTGGGAAATGGGCACTGCACTTTTACTACTCAGTATATTTCTTGCTACCAGAGCCACAGGAACTAGTCTTTCGTTGAGTCAAGCATTACCTTTCCTAACACTCATTTGCGGATGGCTGAGTATGAGTATCGGAGTCTGTATTTTTGCCTTTGTCCGTCGTACTCCCCTTTGGTATAGCAACTATTAAAAAAAAGACTCGCGAAGCGAGTCTTTTTTTAGTTCAACATAGCGGTGCATTCAAGAATTAATTTTTGATTGGTGAGTGAATAGGGCTGAATTTCCAAGGCTCTACGAAAAGTGGCGATCGCTTCGTGATAGTTACCGATCGCGGCATAACATAAACCCAAACCATGTACTGCTCCAAAATGGTAAGGATTCAGTGCGATCGCCTTTTGGCAATCTTTGATGGAGCGCTTGTAATCCCCCTGCATATAAAACAGTACTGCCCGACGATTCCATGCCTCGACAAAATCTGGCTGAGCATGAATCAACTGTGTCAGCATTAACTCCGCCTGACGAACATTGCCACTATCCGCCATCATCTGACTTTGGCGCAAAACCTGTAAACCCTGCATCCCCTTTTGCATAAACCACATTTCCCAAAGACCCTGAGTAGCACGCTCACGTACACCTTCATCTTCGCTCTTAAGATCTTGCAACAATTCTTCGATGGGTTGGCTCATTAGTCTAGACAGATTCTGCGGTAATAGGGAAACTGCAATATCTAAGTTTGGGCTAAAAGTGGAGACTTGTGATAGGTTTTTAACTCATACCTAAGAGATATTTTGAGAGTATTGTGCGCGTATGTCTATCATACAAATTACTGTCCAAGAACTCGCTGAACGTTTGGCTGGCGATCGCTCAGAGAATCAACCAGCTTTACAATTAATTGACGTGCGCGAACGGGATGAAGTGGAGATTGCTGCTATTGATGGGTTTTCAATCTTTCCCCTGAGTGAATATGACCAATGGGCAGCAGATTTTAAAGAGAAATTTGATCCCCATACAGAAACATTAGTCCTATGCCATCATGGAATGCGATCGGCGCAAATGTGCCAGTGGCTGATTAATCAAGGCTTTACCAATGTTAAAAATATTGCTGGTGGGATTGATGCCTATGCCTATGGGGTTGACCCGAATATGGCTAAGTATTAAAAATCTGGCGAAGCAAGGTTTTTAGTTTGCGGTTAAAAAGGGAACGCTGAAAAATATTGCTAGCCCGATCGCGGAAACTATACAAGTTGCGATGGTAATAATAATAAATTTGCGATCATTCGCGCCATAGAACCTATTCGGTAATGAACTCGCTAATACCATCAACCCAATTACAACGAGAATTCCGATAAACAAGGTGCGATTCATAGATTTCTAGGTTGCAGTTTGAAGATTTATCGTTTTCCAGTATGCCACTGCGCTTAGGAAACTGCAATTTGGTTAGCATTTTGCATTGCCAAAGTACGGTTTAATAAAACCGTACTTTATGAAATCTCTCTATGACCGATTGGGTGTGGCTTCAGCGATCGCTACCTAAGGAAATAACAGGAGCAGATCTATGGGAAGCCCTCTACTTAGGGGAACCAATTACGGTTCTATTGGAAAGCCCTACCACAGCTCCTTCAAAATTAGCTCGATACTCGATCACCGCAGGTAAACCTCGTCAAATCTGGACTCCTGAAGTTGGCGAAATTTTGTCATGTCTAGAGAAACTGCGATCGCGAATGCAATCTGCTCCAAATACTGATCCTGATTTACCAAATCACTTACCCTTTACGGGAGGGTATTTAGGCTGGTTAGGCTATGACCTTGCATGGGAAATTGAGCGCTTGCCATATACCAAATCTGACAGTTTGCCCTTCCCAGTTGCCTTTTGGTATGAGCCATCGAGCTTTGCTGTCATTGATCATCAGACTCAAACTGTTTGGCTAGCCGCTAGCGATCACCATGAGCTAGATGAATTAAGCGATCGTCTTAGCAATTTAGAAAACAAGGGACTTAAGCCCCTTGTTTTTACTAGTAATGATCACAGTCAAGCTAACCCAACTTATTCGCCAGAACGACAAGGCTATGAGTCCATCGTGGAAACTGCCAAGCAACATATCTATGCGGGTGATATTTTTCAGGCAAATCTCTCCATGCGATATGGCTATCCTTGGGCATCGGATGGATGGCAACTATACCGCCATTTACAAAAAATCAATCCCTCACCCTTTGCTAGCTATTGGCGCACCACTTGGGGCGAAGTGATCAGTGTCTCACCCGAGCGTCTCGTGAGTTTGCGCGATCGCCATGCCGAAACTCGTCCGATTGCAGGTACAAGACCACGAGGCAAAACTGACCAGCAGGATCTAGAACTTGAGCAGGAATTACTTGCCTGCATCAAAGAACAAGCTGAACATATTATGCTCGTTGACTTAGAACGTAATGATCTAGGTAAGGTATGTGAATGGGGAAGCGTTAAAGTTGATGAATTATTAGTGATCGAGCGTTACAGTCATGTGATGCACCTCGTTAGTAATGTGGTGGGGACATTACGAGGCGATCACAATTTTGTGGATCTGATTCGCGCAACTTTTCCGGGGGGGACAATTACAGGCTGTCCCAAGGTGCGCTGTATGGAAATCATCGAAAAGCTAGAACCCCAACGACGCAGTTTGTTTTATGGTTCCTGTGGCTATATCGACAAACGTGGCAATATGGATCTCAATATCTTGATTCGGACTTTGCTAAAGACCAACGATCATATTTGGGGACAGGTCGGTGCAGGTATCGTCGCTGATAGTATTAGCGATCGCGAATGGCACGAGTCATTACAAAAAGCTCAAGCACAATTAGCTGCGCTCGGACTAGTAAGATAAAAATATACTCAAAGATTGATATAACCGTGAATTACTACTTTCCTTCTGATCCTCCCTATTTTTTATTCGCTATTTCCCTACTTGCTGGACTTGCCTGTGGGCGCTCCTTTGAAGTGACCCTACGCAATTTAGTAAATGTTTGGTCAACTCGTAAATCATCTCGCACAATATTAGAACTCAAAAGCTCCAGTATTAAAGTTCCTTACCTCGGCATGGTCATCAGTATTACTATATTCATGTCAACGGGATTAGAGGTATTTGGTTTCCCAGCCATATTTGGTTATATAGTTGCAATTCCTATCACTCTTGGTATTGCGCTTCTTATCTGGCGGCAATTGGGACAAATGCTAGTTGAGCTTGAACGGGGCGGTTCAGCAGCATTAGATCTTGATTCCTTAGAAGGTTAATCCAAGAAGAGATGTGGTATGGGCAAATCCCACACCACATCTCTTCAAAACCCAGTAAACTCGATAGCATTGCGTAAGCCCTAATTGCTACAGTTGGGAGAAGACTCAGACTGTCAGAGTTTTCTCTAATTGCTGATGTCTTTAGCGCCTAAGACTTGTAGAATTATTGATCAATCCGAGTTTAAAATCGCTTTCAAAAATATTCATGTTCTCATAGATTTTGCCTAGGCTAAGCAATTAATGGATGCTAAAGAATTTTTGCAACTATATCGAGCGGGACGAAAAGTGTTTTCTAATGTCGATCTTGTGGGTGCAGATTTAAAAGCGATCGACTTACACAAAATTGACTTTAGCCACGCATCAATGAGCAAAAGCAATTTTGCTAATGCCAAGCTCTGTAGAGCTAATCTGAGTGGCGCAGATTTGAGCTACGCAAATTTAAATAGTGCCGATCTGCATCGTGCTAATCTCCGTCATGCCAATTTAAAGGGAGCGGATTTACGCAAAGCTGATCTACGTGGGGCTGACTTACGGGGTGCAAACTTAAGTTGGGCAAACTTGCAAGAAACACTTTTTGAGGGCGCTCAGATGACAAATGCGAACTTGTATAACGCCAAGAACTAAATGACTAAAGACTTGGTGCATATAGTGCACCAAGTCTTTAGCTTATGCTTCACCTGTAATTGATAATCCTTCTACCCAAACTTGAGGAGCCACACCTGATGGGGTAATTTTTACCTCTGGCTCGACATAGACGATCGCCTTGAGCAATTCCAAAATATCACCAGCGACCGTTGCTGCCTCGATACTCATGCGATCGCCTTTATTCACTAGCCAACCATCAAAGGGCAGAGAGAAAGAACCTTGAGATGCTTGCACACCCGCATGGAGTGCTTGCAAATCATCAATCAAAATTACATTCTCAACCGTTGCCAAGTCATAGACTTTCTCATTGGTAGAATTAGCAGCTTTACTACGCTCAATATGGAAGAAGTTGGGACTGACGGAAACCTTTGCGCCAACACTCCCATTACCCGTCGGTTGAGCATTTAAGCGTTTTGCGGTTACAGAACTATGGAGGAAATTAGTTAAAATCCCATTTACGATTAAAGGAATGCGGCGAGTGGGAGTTCCTTCGCCATCAAAGGTGGATGCGCCAATGTTACCCACATGGAGTTCATCATCGCTCACATCTAGCAGGGGTGAGGCAATCTGAGTACCAAGCGATTCGGGTGTAGAGAGACTGTTTTTATCAAGAATGCTTTGGGCATTGAAGAGACTAGAGAACGCACTAATCAAGCTCAGAAATGCTTCGGGAGAAAATACGACTAAGTATTTGCCAGATTTGATTTTGTCATAGTTCAAATGACTAATTGTTTTCTCGGCAGTTTCCTCAACACAACCCTTGACATCTAAACTCGCAAAGTCTCGGCTAATGCGATAGGCTCCTGCACTGCGAGGTTTTCTGCCTTCTTCTTCAGTTTTAGTATAGAGATAAATGGAGCTATAGGAACTACTTTCATTTCGCATTGCACCATCACTATTGAGATAGAAGCGGCTGAGATCGCGTTGAGAAAGTCCATTATAGGGAACCCCTGCGATCGCAGGATGTGCATCTAACAATTCCTTCTCAGCACCCAAAAGTGTTTCTACGAGTTGCTCGATCGCAGTTTGCGGTGCAGTTTGTGGCTCGCGTGCAGGAATATCAGCAATCGCTTCAGGACTAAAATCAGGAATATTTTCTTTAGCACCAAAGAAACTAGCTTCATGGGCGCTTTGGAGTGCAAGTTCTAAGCCAACGCGATCGATATTGGTGGTAGAAGTAACGCCGACAGTTCCCTCATCATTCCAGACGCGCACGGTGATGCTGGCGCGATTGGATGCGGATACTTGTTTGGGTGCGCCACTATCGACTTCAGCGCTAGTTTCATCGACGATCGCGCCGTAAATATCAAATTTTTTAATTCCTAATTTGCTAGCGGTCTCTTTGGCATCGGAGACTAATTTTTCTACACTGAGCGCTGATGACATAAACCCTTTATTCGTTTTTAATTTTTCGTTGCTTAATTAATATCATCATAGCAATCTAAAACACAGAATTTCACAAGGGTAATATTGGTACAAGATAATTTAATTAATTAATACTTGACAAAATATAAAAATATTAGATAATTTTTTCCGTTGCTGACTTCCAAATCTAAGCATCAGTATCTAAACATCAGTAAAAGGGCTTACATAATGCAAGTTTCTATTCCAGATAGCCTCAAGTTCTTTAGAACATCTCATTTTGTACGAGGGGAATGTCGAGTAGAACTTTGGACAGAAACTGGCATTGTTGTAAGCCATCAGCAGACGACTACCACTGTTGGTAGTTCAGTGACTGTTGATCAAGCATTGTGGCTGCAATTTGAAGATGGTATCGAAAGGAGCATAGATTTGGTAAATACAAATATGCATCTAGCTAGACCGGGACATAAAATCACTGAAATAATAGGTGCAAATTTACTAGACAAAGAAAAATTTAATGCTCTTGTTGCTTTTTATAACCATACTACGGATGAGTTTTATTTTTATAGAAATATCCGAGGATTTAGATCTCAATGGAGGTTTATTCTATACAAATCTCCACCATTAGGATTATTTGGTTATTGGTTTAGAACTGTTTTACTGTCTTTTGGTGTTGCTTACCTTCTATTTATGGCACCGAATCGCAGTCTAATTTTACTTGTTGCTAGTCCACTACCATGGATCCTTAGTATTCTTCTTTGGATAATACTTCACGTAACTGATCGTCGATATACTCTTTTTGAGAAACATCTTGAGAAAATTGTTGAAGACTTTCGGAAACAGTTGAAAGAAAGTTAAAGAATTACTAATTAATTATCAATGACCGAGACACAAGTTCAATATCAACCACAGACAGAGCCACCTCTATCTGATTGGTTAAAGTTTTTGCGCGAAGAAGTGAGATTTGAATACAACATTAGCGCTCAAAGAGTCGCATGGTTCCTCACTTCACAAACATTTCTAATTTCTGCCTTCGTTTTAGGATATTTTAACTCCAATGCAATTATAGCCAAAGACTTTTTTGGACAGATAATTCCTATGATTGGCATAATCTCATCCTTACTTCTTCGAGTCAGCATTATGGTGGCACATATTCGTATATGGCAGCATAGTAGGAACTTGCAAAGATTCCATCAAGAAGGACTATATGACGGATTGGATGATTTCTTGCGAAATATTGCAATGCTTTATCCGAGAATAGTTCCCTGCTTATTGCTTAGTACATGGATTGTCATTTTATTGACCTTCGGTTATCCATCACCTCTTAAAGATTTATCACCAAGTTTCTTGTTTCTTGTATTTTTCTTGATTTTGGTTGTTGCAGATATCTTTTTAAACAAATTTGAAAGAAATGATCAATTGCCAAGTAGAACGACAACATAAAAGTTTTACATACTCAGCATTGCGATCGCTATAATTAAGCTAAAGGAGTTCTACCAACCATTTTCCCAAGAGTAACTATTCCAAGAGTAGACAAACAATGTCCCAAACAACTCTAAAACTAGAACTTGCCAATCTATACAAGACGGACTATCTCGCATGGGTTGAACTAACCTTAACCAAATTGCGATCGCAGGACTTAGCAGCGATCGACTGGGACAATATTATTGAAGAAATTGCTGACATCGGGAAAAGTACACGTAGTAGCTTGAAAAGCAATCTGAGAATCGTCCTACAGCACTTACTAAAATGGCAATATCAACCTAGTCATCGGAGTAGAAGTTGGCAGTCTAGTATCATTGAACATCGCTTGCGAATTGAAGATGCGTTTACGGAATCTCCAAGTCTCAAACGATACTTTGCAGAAATATTTGATGATGCCTATACAGGGGCAATTCAGTTAGCTAGTAGCGAAACGGGTATTTCTAAAAAAACTTTCCCTAATACTTGTCCATATACACAGGAGCAAGTTTTAGATCCAGATTTTCTACCTAATTAAGTACTTCTATGGTCTTGCCCGAAGCTCTCAATGAATTACGCAAAACACTCCGCAAGGGGCAGCAAACGATGGCAGACTGGCAAGGGGGCGAGCTTGCCGTATCCGCAGTGCCGGGGGCAGGAAAGTCAACGGGCATGGCAGTTGCCGCCGCGATCGCGATCGCTAATTTCAACTTACATCGCCAAAAGCAATTGGTAATTGTCACCTTTACGCGATCGGCAGTCAGCAACATTCGCAAAAAAGTATCGGAACATTTAAAAAACTTGCGATTGCCCCAGAGTGCTTTTACTGTTAGTACTTTGCATAGCTTGGCATATACCATTGCCAGCAATCATCGTGAATTATCAGGATTTGGCGCAGGTGAAACGATCATTGTTTCTGAATCTCAAAAACAGCGCTTAATTCGTAATGCTACGAATCTTTGGGTAAAAGAGAATCCCAAATTGTACGATCTACTCCTTGAAGGTAGAAGTTTTGATGGGGAAGATACGGAACGCTTGCGGCGGCAGACTGTACTACGCACCGATGTTTTGCCGAGCTTAGCGAGAGAAGCGATCGCTACAGCAAAAAGTTCTGAATTAACGCCAGAGGATTTGCGCCAAGCCGAATCTCCCGATGGGGGAACTATTTTAGAAATTGCCGCAGGGCTTTATGAAACCTATGAGCGACTATTGCGGCAAGAAGGGGCGATCGATTATGACGATATGATTTTGGGCGCGTTGCGAGTATTAAAAAACGACAGTATTCGCAAATATTGGCAGGAGCGTGTTTTTGCTGTATTTGAGGATGAAGCACAGGATTCTTCCCCATTACAAACTGATCTGCTAGAGATTCTTGCCCTTACTCCCTACTCCTCTCTCCCTGAAGGAGATGGGGAAAAATCTTTCTTACTCCCCTCTCCCTCAGGGAGAGGGGTTGGGGGTGAGGGTATTAAAAATTTGATGCGGGTTGGAGATCCGAATCAGGCGATTAATTCCACATTTACCACTGCCGATCCACGCTTTTTTAATGAATTCTGCGATCGCTGCCAACTCAATTCACAACTCTCTACTCTCGATCAAGCAGGACGTAGCACTGTCAATGTGATGCGCGCCGCTAATTACGTTTTGTACTGGGTCAATCATTCCGAATATGCCAAATTAGAAAAGCCATTCCGTCAACAAAGAATTCATCCTGTAGATGTGGATGATCCACAGGCAAATGCTAATCCTGAACCCATTGGCAAGGGTGTAGAAATCTATTTACCCAATACAGTCGATGATATTGAACATGAAATCGAGTTGATTGGTTTACGGATTAAGCAACTGCATGAGCAAGATCCGAAACTCAGCATGGCGATTTTAGTGCGCCAACATAATCAAGGTCGCTTTGTGGCGGAGGCTTTGGCATGGTTGACCAAGGAGCATGACATTAAAATCTATGATGTCGAACAGAGCGATCGGCGATCGCGTGTGCCAATGGATATGTTGGCAATTTTGCAATTTATGGAGCGTCCCCATTCGCCCGATAATCTCAAATCTGCCCTAGAGGTTCTCAAAGATCGCCTAAAAATCTCATCCCAGCAAGACTTAAATGCTCTCGCTAGCAATCCCGAAAAGTTCCTCTACCCAACATTATTAGATCCTGCCCTAACACCACTTGCTCAAGATGCTCAGTCGAAATGTAAGGCTTTACTCCGCGCCAAAATTGAACTTCCTCTCTATAACCTGATTCCGTTTATCGCCTTTACTCTCTATGATGACGAGGCGGGACTCTTGGCGACAGCCGATAAATTAGGCGATCGCCTCAATCAACAGCTTGTGGGCAATTACTCCATGCAAACAGTGATTACAGAATTAAAGGAAATTGTCGAGTCTGAGAACTTTGAAGCGGTGGAAGATGAGAATCTAGAAGGGCGCTATATGACTGCTGGACAGTTGACGATTATTAGTCTGCATAAAGCTAAAGGTCTAGATTGGGATGTGGTCTTCATGCCCTTTCTGCATAAGCGCATTTGTCCGGGGGAAGCCTATATCCCTGAATCCGTCAAGTTTCTAGGGGATTTTGGTTTACCCGAAGTAGCAAGAGCACAGATTCGAGCGATCGTGCATCATGAGCGAATTCCCAATCCTGAGGAAGCTTGGAAACAATGTAGTTATCTCAAGCAGGCGGAGGAGTTTCGACTGCTCTATGTGGGAATGACCCGAGCGAAAAAATTGTTATGGCTATCAGCAGCACAATCAGCTCCGTTCAGTTGGAATACTTTAGAGAATCGTACTGAGAATGCGCCAATTTGTCCTGCAATTACGGAACTAGCGAAGAAGTTTCCTGAATTTATCTCTTGGTAAAGTTTATGCAATTTAGAGTTTTGAAAGCGCGGCTTTGCCGCGCTTTCAAAACTTTTGATAGGGATGATGCAACGTAACACCTGAATCGGCATCAAAGGCATAGAGCTTATTCAATTCAAAGCGCCAAAAACTGCGATCGCCAATTTGCCAATGATATTCCAAGCTAATATCGGCGGAAACCCTTGCTCTGATTTCACTATTCGCGAGTTTTAATAGCACAATGGTTTCCGAGCCTAGCGCTTCGACTAGTTCGACAGAGCCTTCTAAATGAGCATTTTCGGCATCTGTTGGCTGTAAATCTTCGGGACGGAAGCCAAGGGTAAAAGCGCGATCGCGTCCTATCTGATTAATTGATAACTCATTAATAGAAATCGGCTGATGCAAACTCTCACCATGCAGATTGCCATTACTATCGACCTGTACTGATAGAAAATTCATCGGTGGTGAACCCATAAATCCCGCTACAAAAACGTTGGCAGGTTTACGATAAATATTTAACGGCGTATCCACTTGCTGAATATCGCCTTTATTTAAGACCACAATGCGATCGCCCATGGTCATTGCTTCTACTTGGTCGTGGGTCACATAGATCGTTGTGACCTGTAATTGCTTTTGTAGCTGCACAATTTGCGATCGCGTATCACTGCGTAACTGAGCATCAAGATTTGATAGCGGCTCATCCATTAAAAAGACTTGAGGATTGCGGGCGATCGCTCGACCGAGGGCAACCCGTTGTTTTTGTCCGCCCGATAGTTCCTTGGGTTTGCGGCTGAGTAAGTGGGAAATTTGTAGAGATTCCGCAACCTGCTGTACCCGTTGATCGATTTCAGACTTTTGTTTTTTACTTGTAGGTGATAGCCAAGCAAGGGGTGACAAATTACGCGATCGCTGCCGTCTCAAGCCAAAGGCAATATTGTTATAAACGGTCATGTGGGGATAAAGCGCGTAACTTTGAAACACCATCGCAATATCGCGGACTTTGGGCGGTAGGTGATTGATTTGGCGATCGCCTAAATAAATGGAGCCGTCCGTTACTTCCTCTAAGCCAGCTATTAACCGCAATAATGTACTTTTGCCGCATCCTGAGGGACCTACCAAGACCAGAAATTCGCGATCGGCTACTTCTAGATCAATTTCTCGAAGAACTGTATTTTCTGCAAATTTTTTGGTAACGCTGCATAGACGAACGGGAGCCATTTTAAATGTCCTAAAAACTGATTTTGATTGGGGAAGGAAACCACTAAGGCACAAAGACACAAAGGTCTAGAGGACGATGCGTTTGAGTCCGTCTTTGATGAGGGGGACGTTGAAGTTGATTAGGAGTCCGAGGCGGTGTTTGGTGAGTTTGAGGTAGGTCATGAGTTGGGCGGTATGTACTGGCAAGAGATATTCTACGGCTTTCAGTTCGACGATGACGCAGTTATTCACTAAGAGATCTAGACGAAATCCAGCTTCAAGCCTTACGCCATCATAAATTACAGGAATCGGTACTTGTCGCTCTACCCTTATCTCCCTTTTCCTTAGCTCATGCTCCAAACAAATTTCATAAACACTTTCCAACAACCCAGCCCCCAACGTAGAATGCACCTGAAAAGCCGAATCCACAATCTCCTTAGCCACCTGATTCACCCCCTCCGAAATCGCCTCTCTCATAATCCCTTTGTGTCTCCGTGCCTTTGTGGTTTATATTCCTAAAATACCAAAATAATTTTAAAATTACCCATGTCCGATCCCAAAGTCAGCGAAGCCGTTGCCAAACTCTACAACACCTACCCCTTCCCACCAGAACCCCTCCTAGATGAGCCACCTCCCGGATATAACTGGCGCTGGAATTGGCAAGCTGCCTATAACTTTTGTACTGGACAAAAACCTACTAAAAATGATATTCGCGTTCTCGATGCGGGCTGTGGCTCAGGCGTAAGCACCGAATATCTTGTCCATCTCAATCCCGAAGCTCATGTTGTCGGCATCGATCTCAGTGAAGGAACTCTCGCTGTTGCCAAAGAACGCTGTAAAAGGTCAGGTGCAACTAGAGCAGAATTCTATCACCTCAGTCTATTTGATGCTGATCAATTGGAAGGAGAATTTGATCTAATCAATTCCGTAGGCGTTCTCCACCATACCGCCGATCCCATCCGTGGCATACAGGCTCTAGCAAATAAGCTTGCTCCCGGAGGATTGCTACATATTTTTGTGTATGGCGAACTAGGACGTTGGGAAATTCGTTTGATGCAGGAAGCGATCGCTTTATTGCAAGGTGATAAGCGAGGCGATTATGTTGATGGCGTGAAAATCGGTAGGGAAATATTTGCGAATCTGCCTGAGACTAATGCGCTCCGTCGTCGTGAAACTGAACGTTGGGCGGCGGAAAATCAACAGGATGCTTGTTTTGCGGATATGTATGTGCATCCCCAAGAGCTTAATTACAATGTAAATACTCTCTTTGAATTAATTGATGCCTCAGGATTAGAATTCCTTGGCTTCTCCAATCCGCAAGTATGGGACTTAAATCGCTTGATCGGCAAAGCCCCTGACTTAAGTGCGCGATCGCAACATCTTACTGAGCGCCAACGTTATCGCCTCATCGAAGTTCTCGATCCGCAGACAATTTCCCATTATGAGTTCTTCTTAGTCCGTCCGCCGCTTGAGAAGAAGACTTGGCAAGTTGATGCAGAATTACTCAGAGCCATTCCTGAGCCGAGTCCCTGTATTTATGGCTGGCGCGATAGTGCTCATTTCTTTGATTACAACTATCAGCTTGTGAAAATCAGTGAGTCAGCATGGAAGTTCCTGTTAGCTACTGATGACAATCAAAATAAAGGTCAAACCGTCGCGCAGATCCTAGAGTCCGTTGAGGCTACTTTAGAAGATGTGCGATCGCTCCAGCAGCAACAAATCATCTTATTAACGCCCCAATAGATTGCAGCGCTTTGCGCTAAATTAAACCCCAAAGAAATTTTGAAAGTGTGGCGGAGACACACTTTCAAAATTTCTTTGTACTACTTAAAGCCTCAAGGCTGTATATGAAGATATTACTCATAGAAGAAGATGAAATCTTAATCGCTAATTTAACTAAACATCTCACCGCACATCATTACATCGTTGATGTAGTTAAAGATAGCGAAACAGCTTGGAGCTATGGCTCAACCTTTGAATATGACCTGTTTATCTTCGATATTACATCACCAAATTTAAATGGAATCAATCTCTGTCATCGCTTTCGAGTAGAAGGCTATACGATGCCCATTCTGCTCATTACCGAAAATAGTAGTAAAGTCAAAGTAAATGGACTAGATGCAGGCGCAGATGATTGTGTGGTCAAACCCTTTGATATGCCAGAATTAATTGCAAGGGTTCGTGCTTTATTGAGAAGGAGCAATGCCAGCTCGTTTCCTTTGTTAGTTTGGGGAGATTTACTACTCAATCCTAGTACCTGTGAAGTTTCTTATAATAGTCAGCCGCTAACACTAACCAATAAAGAATATGAATTATTAGAACTGTTGCTACGTGATAGTCAACATTTACTCAGTGCTGACGAAATTCTTGATCGCCTTTGGTCTTCCGATGATTTTCCCTCCGAGGCAACCGTGCGATCGCATATTCGCCGCTTGCGTCACAAGTTAGTCCAAGCAGGCGCTCCCTCAGATTTTGTTGCCACCGTACATGGACGAGGCTATTACCTCAAAGCACCAGATAAGAGTCCAGATTTAGAATCAGCAAAAACATCACAGATTTCTAATTTACCTGATTTATCTGGCGTAGATTTCCCGTTAACCCCAATCGTCGCTAACTCATCGCTTTCATTCACCATCAAGCAACCTCAAGCCGCAATCAAATTAATGGTTGTCGATGATGATATTGACTATTTGCGATCGCTACCAGAGCTACTTGCACCTTGGGAATTTAAAGTTACGACCCTAGATGATCCACAGGAGTTTTGGTCAGTTTTAGAAGCCGTATTACCAGATGTCCTCATATTAGATGTGAATATCCCCCCCTTTGATGGAATAGATATTTGTCAGGCTCTCCGTAGCTATCCTCAATGGCAACGTTTACCAGTTTTGTTTTTAAGCGCTGTAAGCGATCGGCATACGCAAAACCTCGCCTTTAGTGTCGGTGCTGATGACTATTTATGTAAACCGATCGCAGGTATCGATCTGGCTAACCGCATTCGCAATCGCTTGCAACGCATTAGCGCCTATCGGCAATAATTGCCCCCCAATTTCAAAGAGCACCGCTCTTTGAAATTGGGCTTTGGAATTTAGCTATAGCTATATTTCTTAACTTTTACTGCGTCAATTATGCTAGCGGACGGTGAGAGAATGAATATTCACATAAGTAGCTAGGCGTAATTAAAAAATAGAACCAAAACCTGTGGCGCACGCGCAGCGTGCGCCACAGGTTTTGGGGTTTTATATTTAATTGCACCCAGCTACTTAAATAATCTGGATATGTGGCGTTTCGCATAACAAATCCCCTTTACTAATATTTTTTTAGATTAACTTTAGATATAGACCCATGTCCCAAACTCTAGAAGCATCACTACGAGAGAAACAATATCCTTTAATTCGTGATTTAGCGAATTGCATCGAAACCGTATGGCGAGAAAACCTAGATTTATCTCCCTATCAAATTCCAGAAGATCTCGGTTATGTAGAAGGTGCATTGGAAGGTGAAAGGCTAGTAATCGAAAATCATTGCTACAGCACACCACAGTTTCGGAAGCTACATTTAGAACTAGCGCAGGTGGGTAATGGGTTGGATATTCTCCATTGTGTGATGTTTCCTAATGCTGAGTATGATATTCCTATCTTTGGAGCCGACTTAGTAGGTGGTCGTGCAGGAATTAGTGCTGCGATCGCTGATCTATCTCCTCTTTATCCTGATTTTGCCTTACCACCCAGCTATCATCAAGCTTTATCAAATTTACCGATAGTCAACTTCGAGCAACCTCGCGAATTGCCACAGTGGGGCGATATTTTCTCGCAATTTTGTTTGTTTATCCGTCCAATGGGCGATCGCGAAGAGGCAGATTTCCTAGACCGAGTGCGATCGATCTTGACTTTGCATTGTCAACTCTCCGTTGCCACAACTCCTTTTAGTACTTCCGAAGAGATTAGCAAGATTCGGGCTGGTCATCGCTACTACTGCCAAAAGCAACAGCAAAATGACAAAACGCGACGGGTACTCGAAAAATCCTTTGGAGAAGAATGGACAGAACGCTACATGACAACCATGCTTTTTGATTACGTTGAGTAAAGGAGAAGGGGGCACAAAGTGCCCCCTTCTCTTTTGGGTGAATATATAAATAAATGTAAAGAATTGCATAATGGTATACCCTTAACAATTGTTTACTTATGGATAAACTTTCGCAAACTAAATAAAAAAATTAAAAATGGCGTAGCTAAATTACATACCCATCTTTATATTCAGCAAATAAGTATAGTAAAAAAGCCAAAATCTAAGTTTGTTACTAATCTTTATATTGTAAAGAAATGAAACTAAATGCAACGATAGGTTCATACTTTAAGGTTAGGTAAAAAAGCTTAGATGCCTTGTTAGATCAAGGTTTATAGATATTCTTCAGAAGTTTTAGTTAACTTGATTTTGAGCTTTTAATGGATTGCACAAAATCTGCACAAATTAGTTGTTTTAATCAACTCAATCCAAAAGCCACTGAACCAAAAAACTTACAAAGTTAAGGTTTAGTTCCATTAAGTAAATTGAGAAGCTTGGTTATCGCTTTACTCAATTAATGCTTGAGGAATCTTATGAATTGGGTGTTTCGCGAAATAAATATCCCAATCAATTAAGAAGGTACGGAATCATTCTCAATTTATATATTTAATTAATAAAAAGGAGACTCTTTAAATGCTAGATGCTTTTACTAAAGTAGTTGCTCAGGCAGATACTCGCGGTGCTTTCGTTACCGATTCTCAAATCGATGCTTTGAAACAAGTGGTAGCAGACGGAACAAAGCGCTTAGACGTTGTTAACCGTATTACATCCAACGCTTCTGCGATCGTTACAGATGCTGCTCGTGCACTATTTGAAGATCAGCCTCAATTGATCGCTCCTGGTGGAAATGCTTATCCTCATCGTCGTATCGCCGCTTGTATGCGTGATATGGACATCATCCTTCGCTATGTTACCTACGCTATCTATGCTGGCGACGCAAGTGTATTGGAAGATCGTTGCCTTAATGGTTTGCGTGAAACCTACAGCGCATTGGGCGTACCTGGTGGATCAGTTGCAGTAGGCGTTGAAAAGATGAAAGCAGCAGCGATCGCACTTGCTAACGATCCTAATGGCGTAACTCGTGGCGACTGTAGCGCTCTTATGGCTGAAGTAGCTAGCTATTTTGACAAGGCAGCAGCAGCGGTTGGCTAAATTTTTCAAGCTTGCTGAATTGACTTAATTGTATAAAAAATCAATTCACAAAGCTGATTAAAATTTGCTTTCACTAGCCTTATCGCAAAATTTTGCATAATCCTTTTTGCACAATTCCTTTTTTGTCTAATCCATTTTTAGTCTCAAATAACTTTTTAGAGGTAAATTAAACATGAAGACTCCTTTAACCGAAGCAGTTGCTACAGCCGATTCTCAAGGTCGTTATATCAGCGTTCCTGAAATGCAAGCAGCTTTTGGTCGCTTGCGTACCGCCGCCGCTAGCCTTGATGCTGCAAAAACCTTGAGTGCTAAGGCTTCCAGCTTGGCTGAAGGTGCAGCAAACGCTGTATATCAAAAATTCCCTTACACCACCCAACAAGCAGGCAACAACTTCGCTTCTACTCCTCGTGGTAAAGCAAAGTGCTCTCGCGACATTGGCTACTATGTTCGCATCATCAGCTACTGTCTAGTTGCTGGTAGCACTGGTCCTTTGGATGATTACATGATCAGTGGTTTGGCTGAAATCAACCGTTCTTTTGACCTTGCTCCTAGCTGGTATGTTGAAGCGCTGAAGTACATCAAAGCTAATCATGGTTTGAGTGGCGATGCAGCTTTAGAAGCTAACTCCTACATCGACTACGCTATCAATGCGTTGGTATAGGTTTTTTAATTCTGCAAACAGAATCTAGAAAGCCCCGAAGACGATAAGTCTACCCTGCGGGGTGGGCTTATCGTCTTTTCGTATATATAAATATACTCAAATAAATAAAAGATATTTGTATGGGGCTATACTTGATCTTTATAAAACTTTTGGTTTAAATTTTTACTGAATAGCAATTCTCATTTTCTTGCTATGTCTGATATAGAAGGCGAAAGTTAACTATATTGACCTTTCTCGTCTCAACACTAAATTTTTATTAAATTTACACTTAAGAAAAACAAGGAAAATAAACTATGGCAATTACAAATGCCGCCTCCCAGTTAGGAACTGCTGCTTATAGCAATGCCAGTCCTTTAGAATTGCGTTCTCACTTTTCTGCGGATGACGCTAAGGTTGTTATTAATGCTGTTTATCGTCATGTACTCGGCAATGATCACATTTTGTCATCAGAGAGATTGGTTGGACTTGAATCCTTGCTGACCAATGGTCAAATTTCAGTGCGTGAATTCGTGCGTGGAGTTGCTAAATCAGAACTGTACAAAACCAAGTTCCTTTATCCTAACTTCCATAGCCGTGTAATTGAGTTGAACTTCAAGCATTTATTGGGACGTGCTCCTTACTCTGAAGCTGAATTGATTGAGCATCTCGATCGCTATCAAAATGAAGGCTACGATGCTGACATTGATTCTTACATCGATTCTGACGAGTACGACTCGAGCTTTGGTGATTCTGTTGTACCTTACTTCCGTGGCTTCAACAATAAGGTTGGCGATAGAACCGTTGGCTTTACCAGAATTTTCCGCCTCTATCATGGCTATGCTAGCAGCGATCGCGCCCATAGCAAGAACAGATCAACTTGGCTGTCCACTGAACTCGCCCAAAATTCTGCTAGCGCTATTCGCACCCCAGGATTTGGGCTGGGTCTAGCTGGTAACACCAGTGATGACCGTGGTCAACTCTACCGTGTCAGCGTCATTCAAGCAAATAATGGACGGACTACCCAAATTCGTCGTAGTGCTACTGAGTACTTGGTTCCTTACGACCAGCTTTCTAGCACTATGCAGCGTTTAAGCAAGCGTGGTGGTCGTATTACGCAAGTTTCTCTTGCTTAATGCAATTGATTAGAGATATTCTGTAGAAAGAGCAGTACAAAGTGCTACTCTTTCTCGTTTTGATTGTTCTCAAAGATAACAAGATTTAAAAGTTAAGATAGGTGGTCATTTTGACTCGCTTGTCTTAACTGTTGGATCTTTACCCTATTTTTTTATTTTTAAAGTAAGACAAGGAAAATAAACTATGGCAATTACAAATGCCGCCTCCAGTTTGGGAACTGCTGCTTATAGCAATGCTAGTCCAGTAGAACTACGTCCTAACTTTTCTCAAGATGATGTCAAGGTAGTCATTAACGCTGTTTATCGCCATGTATTGGGAAATGACTACATCTTGGCGGCAGATCGTTTGGTTGGACTTGAGTCTTTATTGACAAATGGTCAAATCACAGTACGTGAATTCGTGCGTGCAGTTGCCAAGTCTGAGCTATACAAGAGCAAGTTTCTTTATTCCAACTTCCACACCCGTGTAATTGAATTGAACTTCAAGCACTTGTTAGGACGTGCTCCCTACTCTGAAGCTGAAGTAATTGAACACCTCGATCGCTATCAAAACGAAGGCTATGATGCCGATATCGATTCTTACATCGATTCTGATGAGTACGAAGCGAGCTTCGGTGATTCCGTTGTTCCTTACTATCGTGGTTTTACCAATAAGGTTGGCGACAGAACTGTTGGCTTTACCAGAATTTTCCGCCTCTATCGCGGTTATGCTAATAGCGATCGCGCTCAAGTTGCAGGTAGTGCTTCTAGACTAGCAACTGAACTCGCTCAAAACAGTGTTTCTCCTATTGTTGGTGCTTCTGGCGGCAATGACGGTTGGGCTTATCAACCAGCAAAACAAGGCAATACTCCTACCCGTGCCTTTGGTCGTTCTTCTGTGGGTTCTGAAGATCGTCTATACAGAATTGAAGTTGCTGCGATTTCTCTACCTAGATACCCTCAAGTTCGTCGTAGCAATAGAGAGTACATTGTTTCTTATAAAGAGTTGAACAATACATTGCAACGCATCAGCAAGTTGGGTGGCAAAGTTGCTAGTGTAACGATCGCTCAATAGGCTCTTATAGTCATTCATTAAAGGCTCATCTACAGGATGTGCCTTTAATACTCTCCCAAAATCTCACTATCAACCTTTCAAAATTTAGTAAAACTGAGTTTTATGATTACTTCCGCTAAAGATAATCGCGTGTTTGTTTACGAAGTATCTGGCTTACGTCAAAGTGATGCAACCGATCTTAACGGTTATCCTATTCGTAACAGCAGCAGCATTTTCGTTAAAGTTCCTTTTAGCCGTCTAAATGAGCAAACCCGTAGAATCACTCGTCTCGGTGGCACAATTGTTGATGTACGTCCACTTAACGCATCTACTGAAGGTTAATTTTTCCTAGTTAACAAATAAGAAAGGCGACGCTTAGCGTCGCCTTTCTTATTTGTTAACTAGGGTGATAAGGAATCAAATTTTTTGTGGCACGGCAAAGCCACAAAAAATTTTTATTAAACAAGACCAGAAGAGAGTTGCTATAACTAGGGCACTACAAATGATTTAGGGACTTACAGTAAAATAAAGAACCGATTTCTTATGATGTGGCGAAGTCATGTCATATGCTTGTGCTTCAATGAAACTGGCAAACCCCATACTTTTTGTCTTTTGGAAATAGGCTGACATGCAACTTAGTCCTCGCTTTAAATGGTTTTCGCAGCCCCTCGATCGCTATGCGATAGGTTTTGTCGCAGCTCTAAGTGTGGCGATCGCGATTGTGCTATGGATTGGCGATCGCACTGCACCACAGGTGAAAGACTTTAGTTGGCAAGGTCAGCGAATTGATGCTAGCAATGCATCCTTTGTATTGACCTTTAACCGTCCAATGAATCGCGAAAGTGTCGAGCAAAATCTCAAATTCGATCCACCCCTTGCAGGCAAAATTAGTTGGTCATCAAGACGCATGTCCTACACCCCATTAGCACCTGCGACCTATGGCAAAAACTATACGATGAAACTTGAGAATGCCTACGATCGCTTTGCGAATGAGTCTGGCAAAAAAATTGCGATTGAGCCTTTTGTAGGCAGTTTTAAAACTCCTAATCCCTATTTTGCTTATATTGGCTCACAGGGCGAAGAAAAAGGTCGCCTTGTGCTTTACAATGTGTTACAAAAGGAAAAGCGAGTTTTAACACCTCCTAATCTGACAGTTCTAGATTTTCGGATTTATCCTGATCGCCAAAAAATTCTATTTGGGGCGATCGAAGCGGCGGGGCAAAGCTTACTTGACCAAAAACTCTATGTGGTGACAACGGGAATTGATCGTGAAGATCATTTAACGTCAAATCCACCTGAAATTAAACCTATTCTCGGTAGTGATGACTATCAAAACTTTAAATTCGATCTCTCACCCGATGGTAAAAACATCTTGGTGCAGCGTCTCAGCCGTCAGCAAGTCGGACGTTATGGACTCTGGCTTATCAAAGAGAATCAACAACCGCGATC
The DNA here is from genome assembly GCF_012863495.1 of Pseudanabaena yagii GIHE-NHR1. NCBI lineage: Bacteria > Bacillati > Cyanobacteriota > Cyanophyceae > Pseudanabaenales > Pseudanabaenaceae > Pseudanabaena > Pseudanabaena yagii. Next base: position 58,160 of record NZ_JAAVJL010000001.1, on the reverse strand, counting down.
GCTGGACAACCAACCCGGGGGCGATTTTATGTTTACGCCCGACAGCTCGTCGGTGGCGATCGCTCAAGGCGAAGGAGTTGCGATTTTGCCTCTTGAGCCGCAAGCCCCACCGTTGGACTTTCTCCCCAGATTCGGTACTGTTTTAAACTTCGGTAGAAGTGGCACGAAGGCGGCAACAATTAAATTTAATAAGGACTATACGCGATCGCTCTATTTAGTAAATAACCAAGGCATCCAAAAGGAACTGACCAAAATTAATGGTTCGATCCTTGGTGCTCAGTTTGATCCACAAGAAAAAACGCTCTATTGCTTACTAACTGATGTTGAGCAAGATCCTGCCAAAAACATCTTTCGTGAAAAGCCTTACATTGCCGCGATCGATCTTGATTCCGCGCAATTGCGCCGCATTCTCGAACTTCCATCACAAAGAGAAATTCAATTTAATGTTGCTCCAGATGGACAAGCCATACTGCTCAATTCCGCAGTGACTAGCGATGATGCCTCCGTTTCTCAGGCTATTCCTGAAGATTCAGCAAAAGCTACTCGCAGTGGTCGTAATTCTCAAGTTCCTACTCAGTTAATTTTGCTACCTATTAATACAGCAGAAAGTAACAAATTACCGCAACCTGATGTGTTGCCAATGTTTGGAACATTTCCTAAATGGTTGCCCTAAAGTTTCTTTCAAAAGACTACATATTAAAAAAGAAGCACCCCATGGGTGCTTCTTTTTTAATATGCGTCTTGCAATTCGTAAAAGTCTGGCGTGACGTAATCCTTTCGCATCGGATAGCCGATCCAGTCTTCGGGTATGAGAATGCGCTTGAGATTGGGATGTCCTTCGTAGACAATGCCATACATATCGTAGGTTTCGCGCTCTTGCCAATCCGCAGTTTTCCAGATCCAGTAAACTAAGGTAAAACGGATAATGGCGAAGATAAGTTTGATTGGGCAAGTAATTACCATCATTATCTAGCTTTACGCCAAGAATTAGAGATTAAGATAAAAAATGTCGCGTAATAGCTTTAGGGATTATTTTGATCAGTTAATTGCTTATAGTTAGCCGAATATTGCAATGGTTATTCAAGATGCGATCGCTTTTCTTAAGGGATTTGAAAGTAATGATATAGATTAGCGATCGCCATATCTGACGATTGTTTAACTACATCTGCTTTTAAAGCTTTAGTACAAAATAAAGGTATAATTTCGGTAAACCCTCTTAATTGTTTATAAATGGTTGTACCCACATATCAAGATTTTCTTTTGCCATTGCTCAAGGTTGCTAGTGATGATCAAGAACATTTGCTTAGTCAGACAATTGAACTTTTGGCAAATCAGTTTAACTTAAATGAAGAAGATCGAAAAGAACTTTTACCTAGCGGTAGACAAACAAAGCTGGCAAATAGAATTGGTTGGGCTATTACATATTTAAAAAAAGCAAAATTACTTGAAAGCGGAAAGAGAGGGACATTCTATATCTCTTTACGAGGGAAAGAAGTATTAGAGTCTCAACCTAGTTCAATTGATCGAAGCTTTCTCGAAAGGTTCACAGAATTTAAAGAATTTCAAAATATTAGATCAAGTGATGATCTGAAGATTGATATTTCAATAGTAGAAGATATCGATCAAACACCTGAAGAGAACTTTGAGATTAGCTATCAAAAATTGAAAAAAGAGTTAGGTGAGAAACTTCTTGAACAAATCAAGAATTGCTCTCCAAAATTCTTTGAGAAGCTTGTAGTTGATTTATTGCTTGCTATGGGTTACGGAGGTTCAAGAAAAGATGCTGGTGAAGCAGTTGGGAAGAGTGGCGATGGTGGAATTGATGGAATTATTAAAGAAGATAATTTAGGGCTGGACTTAATTTATATTCAAGCGAAAAGATGGGAAGCTTCTGTAGGTAGACCAGCAGTGCAAGCTTTTGCTGGAAGCTTGGAGGGCATGAAAGCTCGAAAAGGGGTAATGATTACTACATCTCAATTTACAAAAGAAGCTAAAGAATACGTCAAGATTATCGAAAAAAGAATAATTCTTATTGATGGTGATAAATTAACTCAATTAATGATTGACTTTGGTGTAGGTGTAAGCGAAATTCAAACTTATATACTCCAAAAAGTTGATTCTGATTATTTTGATGAAGACATTTGACATATATTAAGTTCAACTTGTTTAGATCTAGGTTGGAGTCTCATAGATATATTGGTCATATCATGTTCTGCCATAGTTCCTATCAAATCTACTTCCTCTATTGTTAAATATCTATAGCTTTGTGGAGGATGAAATCCATCCCATTCTCGTTGAAGTCTTGCAAGTCTTATTGGCTGATTAAATTTCTGGACATTTTGCACACAAATTGCATAGCCAGTTGAAACACCATTAAAATACTCAAGAAATTCTGATCTTTTTAGTCCTGAATCTTTATTAACAAGTTGCCAAAGATTACTTGGACTACTCTGTATAACTTCCTTGACTTCGCAAGAACCCAATAATACTTTCTCAGGTGAAGATACATATATAAAAAGAAAGTCACCCTTATCAACTCTAGGGCGAATTCTTCTTAGTTCTGCTTTTTTTGTCTCATTGAATATTAATTCAGCATATCTTGGCTGAAGCGATAAAAGTAAAACATATCCATCACTAGAAACTTTTATTGATTTATTATTCATATTGCAGTACCAAGAGAATAAATTTTAAAAAATGCTTCATTCGTGACTAGTCTTGGTGATTGTATTTGTGCTTTACTTGCTAAAACTTCATGTATTTTATCCAGAGAAATAGGGTTTATAAATATCTCTGTGTTACTAAATCTAATAGCCATGATTTCATTTCTTGAGTTTTTCGAGATTGATTTTATATCTTCCATCTTAAAAATACCAAGCCTTTGAAATTTCAGATAAAGTTCTTTAGAATTTCCAATAGCCACCTCATCTAGCGTTGAACAAGCACAAATTTTAGATGTTTTACTTGCATAAGCTCCATCTTTGTCACTAGATACATACCATAAAATACGTGCAGGACATGAAAAATTAACAGGTGTTGACTTTGTACTTCTATAATATACAGATTCCCAATTTAATGCTAATTCTGATTTTGATGCACCAAATAAACTTTCTCTAGCTAGTTCTTCATCAAACAATTCTTTTGCCCAGTGTGGCTTGATAGGAATTATAAAATTTGGAATGTTTGTATCAACAATCTTAGTAGGATACAATAGCTTCTCTAAATCAAATATAGAATCAGGGTTAGATTTGTCATTAGATCTCAAATTGTCAGAAAAACGTCTACAGATACTTTTATATTCTTCTGTAAGATCTAAACTAATATTGATTAAATGTTCTGACACTTCGACTGTTGATTTAGTGATTTTGGAGTTAATTTTAATCCAGTTTCCATCTATACAATAAAAGCCAGCATCTTGAATAACTCTAATAACAAAATCATCAATTGGACTTTCATTTATTCTAGTAAAGTTTCTTCCCTCCGAAACAGCCAAATTAATTGTACTCCAAACAATATGTCTAGTAAGTGTTTCTGATAAAGATTTGTAGCTAACTCTGAGTATTGGGACAGATAGTTCATACGAATTTTCTCTACTATATACAATTAAAGCGACAGGAGTATTACTATCCCAAACAGCAATACAATCATATTTATCTTTCTCAATAAGCATTCGAGAAAACTTATTTTTAAAATCAACTTCTTCATCTAAGGAAAAAGATTCTATAAGAATTTGTTTCTCTTCCAAGGCAACTTTTTTTTCGATAACTGAGTCCCTGCTAATCTTTCAGGTTGATATTCTGACTCTTTCCTAAGCTTATCTAACTTAACTATTAACTCAGTAGGGCTAACAAGTAGAACGCCGTGTTCTTTTTTGACTTGATCTGCATAGGATAGAAGATTTACATCTGTAGTTACAATAAATGTAGATTTTCCAGAAGCTATTGTTCGAGCTATCTGGCGAATATTCATGTCTGTAATTGGAAAGCTTTTATTAGCTAATAACTGAATCTTCAATGATTCATAAATATTATCGAATCTATCAGATGTACAACTTATCTTAAAGAAACTATCTGCAAATGAACGCATCTTATTTCTTTCTTTTACTACAGATCGTCTAGGCTTTGTTGCATGAATAAAAAGAAGCCAAAAGATGGAGGATCTTAGAAAATTAACGAACAACAGGAGAGGAGAGAGGTTTAGCCAGTTGAATCATGCGATTAAGAGCAGCACATTTGATGAACAACTCAACCGCCTGATTGTCAAATTTACGAGAACATAAAGTAGCACCAAAGATTTTTTTGAAACGAAACATCGTAGTTTCTGCCAAAGAGCGCCGATGATAACCTGAGTCACGTTTCCATTTTTTACGCCCATGTTTACGGATATAACGGAGATTTTGGTCACGCGGATGTGGTGGAGCATTGGTATTGCCATGCTGCCAGATTTTGGCATCTTTGCGCGGAGGAATCACGGCTTTAGCACCATGTTGGGCAATCTCGTCATAACAATGACGATGGTCATAAGCTCCATCTGCGGAAACTTGAGCAATTTCAGCATCAATCGCATCGAGAATATCGGCGAGTACTTCTCCATCGTGGCAATCATTCGTGGTGACGACCGCAGCCAGTATTTCTCCTGTTGATTCATCGGCTCCTAGGTGTAATTTGCGCCATGTCCGTCTCTTACTAATTCCATGCTGCCGTGTTTTCCATTCCCCTTCGCCGTATACTTTGATCCCTGTCGAATCAACTACTACATGCACTGCTCCCTGTTTCGGGATTACTGGTAAGGTCACACTTAAACTTGCTGTCCGTCTTGACACGGTGCTGTGGTCTGGTACTGGTAAATCTATTCCCATCAAGGCAAATATTGACTCTAACAGTCCTTGCGTTTGTCTTCCTGCTTGCTGATATACCGCTTTGACCGTGATAAATGTCGCTATTGCTATATCACTGTAATCTTTGGAAGCTCCCCGTTTGCCACTTAATGTTTGATTTAACCATCCTTCAATTACTTCTTCGCTCATCCAAAAAGTCAGGCTTCCTCTTTGTTTTAGCCCTGCGTTATACTCTGTCCAGTTGCGGATCTCATGTTTCTGTGTCATTTGCTGGGACTCCATCTCCTGATTTTTATCTAATTTACCTTCTCTTCCCCTTTTTATGCAACAACGCCGATCGTCTATTAATTTCATTGTATATTTCGTCAGTAGTACACAGTTCTAATTCGTCTTGAACCCAATCTGCCAGTAAAAAAGCGGATTCTCGATTATCTATAGCTTTTGACAAGCTCATTTGATAAAAGTCAAAAAACACACAAGAGTCAAGGACTACAAAAGTTTTTGTACTTACAATAGTTGAAAAAAGATCTGGATGACCGTGATTGTAAACCCAAGTTGTTACAAGTTTTCCTAACTTATTATTTCCAGAACACTCATGCATGGGGGTAAATCCAAATTTTTCCCACATACCATCAATACCGTAGTCTTGACGACCTGATTGACTGACAAAAGTCTATGAAGCATAGTCGAGAGTAGAAGCATAGAACTCAATGCGGAATAATTTCTGAAGATGTTTTCGACGAGAAGCAATAGCAGGGTGAGAGTCAAGATAAGAAGTAAAAGAGTAGAAAGGCAAGAAAGCCCAGTTTTTAGTGATAGCGGTGTGAATCCAGTTCCAGCCAATCTTGAGATAACTAAGCCCACGAAACCAATGAGGATCAACCAAACGACGATAGCCAGAATCAGCAACCGCCAGTCCTTGAGCCGTTAAAAACAAGGTGGTCAGTGCTATCACAAAACAAAGGCGAGAAATGGCAGGAGCCGAACGTAAACGCGAAGATTCTAAATCAAAGCCATTAGATTTATCATCCAAGAAATTCTCCTCAATATCGAATCTCAGACCATACTCCCAAAAAGTTTGGAGTGTGGTAGGTTCAGTACTGAGAATATACCAATACTCTCGGCTCCCAGATTCCCAAGCCGCCGCAATATGCACATCGGTAAGACGCTTGGACTCAGTTTTGTGAACTTTAACATTGTGGATCAACTTAGCTTCACCAAGACGAAGATGTAATTGTTTGACTGTTTGCCAGCCATGCTTGGGGGCATATATCCAGAAATTACCCTTGATCCGAATCCGACATTGCCATTTTAATTCCCACACATAGCGCACCAGTTCTGGATTAGCAAATGCTCGGTCTGCTAATAAAACTACTTTGACATTCACGGGCAACAGTTTCGATGCGCGTTTGAGCATGTCTTGATAGCTACTCATCTCCACACTACTACTGCGATGTTTGATTACACGCCAACATAACGGTAAAGCTCTTCCCTGATGAACTACACACAATCGGATCATGCTGTATTCTTCCCACAGTTGACTGGTATCAAAACTCAGATATATTTCTGGCTCTTTCCATTTAGCGATTAACTCTTTGATTACTGGACTGTATAGCTTAGCTGGATTTATGCGCGGATTGTTCAGCCATCTTGATAGTTGTCTTTGCGTGCTTTGGGCGATCAATGCTTTTGTGTTGATATGGCTTAACCACTTCGTTAAATTCACACTCCCTGTGGCGATCATTCCCACCATCATCCACGCCATTACTCCCAAATGGCGCACATCTGACCACTGGCTGTATTGACTCCCGAATTTTATTAGTTCATTATAGATACGTGAGGCGTTTTGGGTCATTTGTCCTATGCTCCTTTTTCTTCAAAAAACAGCATACGCCTCTTTTTTACTCAAATTCAATCTCTGTATACTTTCTCGCAACTTCTCTTACCACTTTTGTCAGTCAATCAGCTTGACGACACACAAGACGTATATCAATCAAATCTCTTGTTATGGTTTTTAGATGTTCTATGAGTTGTCTCGCTATACCTTTACCTTTGGATTCTTCTTTTAGACATAGATGATATATCCTGATTCGTCTTTCCTTTTTCTTAACTGTATATAGAAGATATCCAAGAAAATTATCATTTTCATCCAAAGCCACTAAGATATTCCCTTTCCATATATAGTCATCGAAAGCCCCTTCAGGAAAGAGAGATAAAGTACTTGAATTAGCTTTTCCCAGAGCTTTTACTTGTTCGGCATATTCTGATTTCCCTTTAATAGCCTTTATGTTAACGCCATTATTTTTCATAAATATATTATTTGCCTTGTATTCTTTATGTTTTAATTTGGATTTTATAATTTATTTAAGTTATTTTAGTTTAGCATCATAATTTATTATTGTACACTTATCAAAAAATGCCTTGTATATGGGTAATTTAATTACGAGTTGTACGATAAATAAAAGCTAAAGATATTCCTCAATCTTTGGTGTCTTATAACTTGAGGGGAGGAAACAGCAAGAAGAAGGCGATCGCTTACGTTCTCTAATCTCTGGTAAAAAACAAGAATTTGAAAATACTTTAAGGAGATAAACAACCATGCTCAAAAGTTATGAAGCAACCTATGAAAACGGACAAATTAAATGGCTTTCTGAACAACCAGAAATTAACTCAGCAAGAATTATCGTCACCATTCTAGAGGAAACTAAACCACAAATAAAACGCCGCCGCTTTCCTATCCCTGACATGGCTGGTAAGGGCAAAACATTAGGCGATATTGTTAGCCCAATCGTAGATGAAGAAGATTGGGAATGTCTGAAATGGTAGTTTAGGAAAATAGTAAAAAATTTGAGATCTTCAATTGCTGACAAAAAAGAAAATAAAATCCGTAGGAAATTACGATGACTGCGACAACACTAAGCAAATCCGTTAATTCATCTTTGATCGCTGATCAAGATCGCCCCCTTTCCGAATATCGCGTGACCTTACATAACGTTAGTTGGCAGACTTTTGAAAGTTTACTTGCCGATCTAGGCGATCGCCGCAACACCCTATTTCATTACCTCAATGGCACATTAGAAATTATGTCTCCCCTCTCAATTCATGAAGGTAGCAATCGGTTTATCGATGATTTAATTAGAGCATTTTCTGATGAGCTAGAAATTGATTTGCGAAAGCTTGGCTCTTTACTGATGAAAATCCCAGAACTAAAGTTAGGAGCAGAGCCAGATTCTTGTTATTACATTCAGAATGAGCCAATAATTAGGAATAAAGAAGTAATTATTGTGGGAGAAGATCCGCCACCTGACTTGGTTTTAGAAGTAGATATTACCAATCCTAGCGATCGCCGTTTACCGATATATGCCTTACTCGGTGTGCCTGAAGTCTGGCGCTATGATGGCTATAGTTTAGAATTTCTAGCTTTAGAGAATGGAGAATATAAACCGATTGAGAAAAGCTTAGCTTTTCCTGATTTACCCGCCATGATTATTGTCGAATATGTACAGCAGCGCTTAACTTTAGGAGAAAGTGCAACCTTAAGGGAATTTCGGAAATGGGTACGGGCTAATGTCGTAGTCACATAATATGCTAGAGGCGGCGCATTGCGCCGCCTCTTGTATATTAAGAAAGAAGCACCCATTGGGTGCTTCTTTCTTAATATGCGTCTTGTAACTCGTAGAAGTCTGGTGTGACGTAATCCTTTCGCATCGGATAGCCAATCCAGTCTTCGGGCATGAGAATCCGCTTAAGATTGGGATGTCCTTCGTAGACAATGCCATACATATCGTAGGTTTCGCGCTCTTGCCAATCCGCAGTTTTCCAGATCCAGTAGACCGATGGACAGCGAGGATCGGTGCGAGGGAGAAATACCTTAACGCGAACTTCCTCAAGGCGATCGCTTTTATCAATGCCCTCATCAGTTAGCTTAGCGAGATGGTAAACACTCACCAAACTGTCACCTGCGCCAGCATCATAACCACATTGACACATCAAGTAGTTAAAGCCATAGGCATAGAGTGCTGTGGAAAAGGGAAGTAAAAACTGGCGATCGATTTTGAGAATGGGAACGCCTTGTTGGTCAAGCCCTAGAAACTCATGCTCAAAGCCATTGTTAGTTAGCCATTGAGAAACTGGGGCAGTTGCCTCAGTCGTGACCAATGCTGCTTCTTGATTATCTGCCAACTGTCTCGACCTCCTTTTGAGCCATTTGCAATGCGGGTAAAGGAATGCCCGACTCGACTAGTTCCTTAGGCGGAGCCATACGGCTAGGCATTTCTAGATATTGTCCTGTGAGGATGGGACTAACCACCTTCATTTCATGCTTGACGGCATAGTAGCGATGGGTACGATTGAGGTTGGCTCTTTCGTTAAAGCCTTCAGTACCAATCTTTTTACGCAATTTGATAATCGCATCCATGATTGCTTCAGGACGGGGAGGGCAACCGGGGATATACACATCAACGGGAATTAACTTGTCAACGCCGCGTACTGTGGTGTAGGAATCGGTGCTAAACATACCGCCTGTAATCGTGCAAGCACCCATGGCAATTACATATTTGGGTTCTTGCATTTGTTCGTAAAGGCGCACCAGTGCAGGAGCCATTTTCATGGTGACTGTGCCTGCGGTGATGATCAAGTCAGCTTGACGAGGGCTAGAACGGGGTAATAGACCAAAGCGGTCAAAGTCAAATCTAGAGCCGATCATGGCAGCAAACTCAATGAAGCAACAGCTAGTGCCATAGAGCATCGGCCAAAGGCTAGACATTCTCGACCAGTTGTAGAGGTCATTGAGAGTGGTCAAAATGACATTATTAGATAAGTCTTGGGTGACTTGTGGCGTTGCGGCAGGATTAATAAGGCGCTGAGTTTGTTCTTCAATGCTGAAGTCCAGACCAACGTTTTCGGATTTCATGACCATTCTAAGGCTCCTTTTCTCCAAGCGTAGACTAGACCTAAGATGAGAATGCTAATAAAGATAAGTGCTTCAACAAAGGCAAGTAAGCCTAGTTTGCTAAATGCGACTGCCCAAGGATATAAAAACACTGTTTCCACGTCGAATATCACAAAGGCAAGGGCGAACATGTAATAACGAATATTAAACTGGATCCAAGCTCCCCCAACAGGTTCGCAGCCAGATTCGTAGGTAGTACGACCTGCGGCTCCAGACTGTTGGGGACTTAAAAGACCAGATAGGACTAATCCCGATATCGGGACAAGCGTACAAACGATGATGAATACCAGTAAGTATTCGTATCCGCTTAAAACCAAGATGTATTACCTCTTCAAGCTAGCTTGACTAAATCTAATTTATAACGGCGGATGTTAGCAACTGTTACAAATTAGGAGATCGTGACTACATTATATGGTCGCAGTGGTAGATGAAAATTTGTTACAGACTAGAAATTTTTCTATACATTGGCTTATATACTTGAATACTGTGCCAAATGCTTGTGATTTAAGGCTTTAGCGACAATCGCAGTTTTTTCGGCATATTGGCATCATCTTGATAAATCTCACCAATTTATCCCAAAATATATTCTTAATAACAAATTTAACTATCAATAAATTCGCTTAAATTCACCATCTTGATTTAAAAGTTTTAGGAGTTTTCATGAGTCAAGGTTTAGCAACAAAGTTGCGCGTAGGTACACAAAAATCTCACTCAGCAGCAGAGAGTACCGATTTTATTAAATGTTTTTTAAAGGGCGTAGTTAACAAGACCGCCTATAGCCGACTCGTCGGTAATCTTTACTTTGTTTACAAAGCGATCGAAGCAGAGTTTGAAGTCCACAAAAATGACCCGATCCTCAGCAAGCTCTACTATCGTGAGCTATGGCGCGAAAAGAGCCTAGAACTCGATATGTTGTTTTACTTCGGCTCTAACTGGCGTGAAGCAGTAAAGCCCACACCTGCTTGCGAAAAGTATCTGGCTCGTATCCGCGAAATTTCGGCTACTGACCCTGTATTGCTTGTAGCTCATGCCTACACTCGTTATATGGGTGATCTATCTGGTGGTCAAATCCTCAAGAAAATCGCTAAGGAGTCGATGGGTCTAGCCGATGGCGATGGTACTGCTTTCTATGAATTCGATGATATTCGCAATCACGGTGAATTTAAGAAAAACTATCGTGCTGCTCTCGATACTTTGCCTGTAGATGAAGCAACTGCCCAGCGCATTGTCGATGAAGCAAATGCTTCCTTCCATATGAACATGGCAATGTTCCGTGAGTTGGAAGGCAACTGGCTATTGGCTCTAACTAAGTTTGGCTGGAACTCCTTGGTCACCAAAATCAAGGGTGAACCCAAAACCACCTCTGTCCGCCGCGAATCAAATGCTGCTAGCTAAATAAAAAAGGGCGCGAAGCGCCCTTTTTTATGATCATTCAGATATGATAAAAGTATAAGCATAGGTTATAAACATTAAGCTTTATGGACAGCTATCAAGAAACTGAATATGTTTTGAGTAATTCCATCCTGATGCAACAGATCAGGCAGTTTCAAGATAACGCTAGAAAATCGTCAATTAATCAATTAAGCCAGTCAATTGATTTTGAATATCTTGTGAGCAATATCTATAGTTTTGATGATGAGAATATATACATCATTGCGATCGGGGGACACTATGAAGAATAAATTATCAAAGGGAGTATGTGCAAATCACATACTCCCTTTTGTTACATGGTGACAAACTCCTCGGCAGCAGTGGGGTGCATTGCCATCGTATTATCTAGATCTTTTTTGCAGCCGCCCATGGTGACGACTAGAGACATACCTTGAATGATCTCGGCGGCATCTTTCCCGACCATGTGTAAACCGACAACTCGTTCCTCTTCACCAACGACAATTAATTTCATCATTGTTTTGGCTTCACCACCTGCCAGACTGTAAAACATGGGGCGGAACTTTGTTTTATAGACTTTCACGCGATCTCCATATAGCTCAATGGCTTTTTCTTCAGATAAGCCAACGGTAGCGGCTTCAGGTTGGGAGAATACAGCCGAGGGAATATTTTTGTGGCTGATAAATCTTGGTTTATGTCCATAAACAGTGTCGGCAAAGGCGCGACCTTCGGCGATCGCTACAGGAGTTAAATTCACGCGATTGGTGCAGTCACCGATCGCATAGATATGCGGTTGATTGGTGCAGCTATCTTCAGTAACAGCGATCGCGCCATTAACGACTGCAATTCCTGCTTGGTCTAGACTGAGGGTTTCTAGATTGGGCTTGCGTCCTGTGGCTGCTAAGACAACATCAGCATTGACTTGTTGCGCCTTGCCTTCTCCATCATTAAAGGAAATCGTGAATGCATTTTCCTGTTCCTGACTATTCTTAGTGATCTTGAGGGAATTGCTATCAATGCAGGTATGGAAATTGATGCCATGATTGACCATCCCTTCTTGCACATTGGTACGCACATCATTGTCAAACCCTTTTAAGATATAGCGATCGCGGATGATTTGGGTAACATTGGCTCCAAGTCCACGCATGATGCCCGCAAACTCAGTCCCAATATAGCCACCCCCAATCACCGCAAATCGTTTGGGAAACTGCGGTAACAAAAACATCTCCTTGGAAGTGATGGCATATTCAATACCTGCTAAATTAGGCTTGAAGGCTTCACCACCCACCGAGATCAAGATGCGCTCGGCAGTAAATTGGCGATCGCCCACTGCCACCGTATGAGCATCAACAAATTTGGCAAATCCCGAAATTAGTTCCACATTGTTCTTTTCTAAGAAACTAATGTGCAATTGGTTTAAACGCGATACTTCCGATTGAATTGCATTACGAAGTTTCTCCCAATCCAAAGTCCCTTCAGGAATTGTCCAGCCATAGCTTGCGGATTCATGGGGGAAATGGGAAAAGTGGGACGCATAGACCATCAACTTTTTGGGGACACAGCCACGAATTACACAAGTGCCTCCTACTAAGTCACCCTCCGCGATCGCTACTTTTGCCCCGTAGCTGGCGGCGCGTTTTGAGGCGGCAAGTCCACCGCTACCTGCGCCAATTACAAATAAGTCATAATCAAACTTGGTCATATTATTCTTTGTAAATAATCTTATAAATATTATTTTAATGTGGGTTCGATATAGCTATTTGCGCTATGCTTCGCACTTCATAAATGACAGAAAATGGTAAGAATCGCTATGTGATTCTTACCATTTTCTGTCATTTGGCGAACTGACGTTATTTATGATTGTATTCATGGGAAACGATTCCAAACAAAAGACAACGAATCGCGTTGCTCTTATGTTTATCATTGATGCTTATCATTGATGTAGTTCGATGGTTCTTCCATTTGTTGGCTGGATTGGACGCGCATCAACTTGATAAATTTTGGCAAAAGCTTCAATTTGCTCTTCAGAAACAGTAATTGGCTCTACGAGAACATTCCATTTTACATCTTCACTACAGGGTGGAGTGGTTAGAGAGCCAGCATAGCTGTAATAGGATCTACCTTTTGGCAATAAATTAGCCGCATTGATTGTGCGATCGCTAACAGTATTTGTTTTGCCTGTTTCAGGAATATTCTGCCACACTTCCTCAATGACAGGGTTAGCATTACCTTCAGTAAGCAAAACTCCTACTACAGCAAGTTTTCCTGCATCGTTCCGATGAACTAAATGTAGTTCCAAAGCAGAGGCTTTGCTATTAATCGTATGTTCGCTAGGAGTATGAAAATGGAACTGAAGTAGAGAATACTTTTCACCATTAACATTCACGCTACTGCCTTGCTCATAGTTCACCTGAATGGTGTGACCATTATTGACTACTACTAAAGGAGTAGGCTTGTAATCAAAATTGATATTTGTTGGTGTACTGACGACAGGATTTTTGATATTGATAGGCGATTGCGATTTACCCAATTCACATAGTGCAAAATCCCTGTTAAGTTGTCCCCACTGTGTCGGGTTTACAGTACCTCCATATGCCCAATGCAAAGAATTGCCAGTACCTGCTGAACTAGCAAGTACTGGTGGTGATAAGAGCAAAGTTATTATTGTCACTATAGCGATCGCGAACATTAACAACATTCCATTGCTACTTTTATTACAATTTTGATTGGGTAAATTCATAGGAGTACTAGCTCTTTTTCTGAATAAGAACAAATATTAGCAACTATCAATCTAGATTCCTTGCAATCATAAACTAGACTTATACCATTCATCAGAAAATCTCTAGTTATTTAAGACCAATGAGGAGCAAACTTTTCAGGGTAGATACTGTCACTTTAATTTGGTTTGCAGTACAAGCCACTATAAAATGAACTCAGTAGTTTATTAAATAATTTAAGAATAGATAAGTTATGTCGCTAACGCCTGCTTTATTTGGTCAGCTTGCACAGGGAATGGGCATATTTGTCTTGGTATGTGCTTTGATTACAGGATTGGCTGTGTCTCAGCAGTGGAGTTGGCGCTATCGCATGGTAGGTGTGACCCTATTTTCAGTAGTACTAGTTGTCGGGCTATTTTCTCTCAGTTTCGAGCCAATTACCCGCTCATCAATCGAAGGCTCTGTCCCATATAAACTGGTTTATGATCGTTTTGGTCCCCAAGCAACGATCGCAGTTGAGCCAAACATCACACCTGAACAACTAGCATCAACCCTAGCCCAAGCCAGTAACAACCTATTCTCATCTGGGAGGAATGGTCAAGGTGAAGAACAACTGACAATTTACGCCAGAACCATTGTGCATCCTCAAGAAGGATTGTCGCAGCCTGTATATCTCGGTCGAGTCAAGCGATCGCTCAGTTTACGCAATGATCCCAATATTGAAATTGAAGTTTTTTCAGATCAATTCGCTAAGCTGAATCAGGATACGACTTCATAGAAAGTGTTCATCACAAACTTTAATATCCTCAAAATTGCAATTCTCATATAAAGATTTACAGATGTTTATTGCCCCACCTTCGGCGGGGCTAGTAAATCGCTTTAAGGTGTTATGAGGACAAGCCAGAGAAAATTTTGAAAGCGCGGCTTTGCCGCGCTTTCAAAATTTTCTCTGGCTTCAAAAGTCTGTGACTAATTTTTTAATCCTAATATTCAGCTTGTTTAGAAATGTATGACAATTATATGGAATAAACTTGTCCATCCATTTTGATAACCTTTAAATAATAAGTAAAATTTAACACAACCTCTATTAAAGTTTTTAAAATATACATAGCGATCCAAGATCATTGATCATTTGTAAAATTAAATGATTTAAGAAATTATCTCCTTAACGACATAATCTCTTAAATCATTTAGAATTGCTACATGGTTGAATTTTATGATTTATCCGTAACTAAACTTTTTGGAAATTATGCGAAAAAATTTTGCTGAGACACTCTTAGATTTATTGACAACTGTAGAGAGACTGAAGGCATCAGAAACTCTAAATAGTCAACAGCAAGATAGTCTAGAAAGCATCAAATCTCTTGGGGAAAATCTAGGTAAATATTTTGATAATGCGGAAAGAGAGATATCTAGTCTCAAACAAAGACTCAAACAGCTTTATCAGTCTAATCAATATATAGATTCGGAGAATGAGAATGAAATTGACACTTTACTTGCTTTAATGTTTGCAAGGCTGCGACAGTCGATCACTATAGATGAATTACTAGAAACAGTAGTATTAGAAATTCATCAGCTACTACAAAGCGATCATGTAATTGCCTATCAATTAAGTAATCAGTCTTCAGAGTCTAATAGCCCATTCGTTGAATATGAAGTGGTTAACGATCCGATCCGATCGCTATTAGGTAGGAGGCTACCCACCGCTTATACCGATTCCGATTGGCTAGAAAATTATCAAAGCTGTCTTAGTCAGGTTATTAATGACATTAACCTACCAAATGTTGATCCGAAGCTTAAAGAATCACTTATTCCTTTAGGCGTACAATCAACAATCGCGATCGCAATTCCCAGTGGCAAAAAATTGTGGGGACTGCTAATTATTCATAAATATGACATTGCTCGCGATTGGCAACCTTGGGAAGTCGAACTGCTCGAAAAATTGGGAACCCAGTTAGCGATATCCATTCATCAAATGCAATTATTAGTCAAATCCGACTCGATCAGATTAGAAAGAGATCAGATTATTGCGAGATTGCACTATAGCCAATTGCATGACTCGCTAACAGGACTTCCCAATCGTGATTCATTTATGGATTCCCTCAATCTTGCCTTTGCAAGGTTACAAACTACCTCCAATCGTAATTTTGCGATCCTCTTTATTGATTGCGATCGCTTCCAAGCGATTAATGATAACTTCGGCATATCCACAGGCGATCAGCTATTAAAAGGAATAAGTCAAAGGCTGAGCGTCTATCGCAAAATCAATGTGTCTATTGCTAGGGTTGATAGTGATGAGTTTGCAATTTTAGTTGAAAATATTGATGGTCAAGAGCCAATTATTGAGTTAGCCGAAACAGTTCTCGAGAGTATTAAACAGCCATTTATCATTGACGATAATCAAATTTTTACTTCTGTGAGTATTGGCATTGCGATTAGCGACTTGGAATATATTTATGCCAATGAAGTTCTCAGAGATGCCAATATTGCAATGCATTACTCCCGCCGCCTAGGTAGAGGTAAATACGCTCTATTTAGCGCTAGCATGAGCCAAGGTGCAAAAGTACGCTGGCAGTTAGAAAACGATTTGCGTCATGCCCTTGAACGCCAAGAGTTCCACTTAGTCTACCAACCAATAGTTTCACTACATCAACATCAATTAACGGGGTTTGAAGTCTTATTACGGTGGGTACATCCTTTACAAGGATTAATTTCTCCACAGGAATTTCTGGCGATCGCTGAAGAAACGGGGGACATTGTTGAGATTGGCTATTGGGTATTAAAAACAGCTTGTAACCAGTTGCAGCAATGGCAGCAAACTTTTCCACATATTCCAACACTTACATTGGGGGTTAATGTTTCCACCTTGCAGGTTGTACAGTCTGATTTTGTCGAACGTATTCAAGAAATAATTATCGAACGCCAAATTTCACCGAATTTAATCAAGTTAGAAATTACCGAGTCAATCTTGATGGAAAATATCGAAATCTCTTCACAAAAACTAGAGCAGCTTCGAGAAGTAGGGGTACAAGTCTATATTGATGATTTTGGTACTGGGTTTTCATCCTTTAGCTATCTCAAAAATTTACCGATCGATGTTTTAAAAATTGATCGGAGCTTCACCAATAAGGTCTCTACTGACATCAAGAGTCAAAGAATCATTCAGTCGATTCTAAGATTAGCCAATAGTCTTGGTATGGGAATTGTCGTTGAAGGGGTTGAGACATCTGAAGAGCTAGATTATTTTGAAAGTCTAGGGGGTAGCAGTATCGAGGTACAAGGTTACTTTATTTCGCATCCACTAGATACTGAGAAAGCAACCCAGTGGATTCAAACAACAATCTAAAACTCTAATTTGTTGTGGTAATGCAAAGCCTCGCCACAACAAATTAGAGTTTTAGCCGAAGGCTTAAAGTATTTTAAAAGCATGGCGAAGCAGCGCTTTTAAAAATTTCTCTGTATTTCAATAAATATAAAGCCCTAAAACCTGTAGCGCACGCGCAGCGTGCACTACAGGTTTTAGGGCTTTATATTTAATTGTGCTCAGCTACTTAGCAGGAACCTCACATGGTTAAATACGATCATAAATTTTCTGCGCTCAGCGTACAAAATTGTAATCGTATCTACTTCAACTTGACATTATGTGTGGAATTGTTGGCTACATCGGACATCGCTCGGCTAATGAAGTTTTAATCTCAGGACTACGCAAACTAGAATATCGCGGCTATGACTCCGCAGGCGTGGCAACAATTCCCCTAGGCGATCGCAGTTTGCATCGGGTCAGAGCCAAGGGCAAGCTGATCCAACTCGAAGAAAAGCTCAATGCCGATACGGCTCCCGAAGCACCCATTGGCATTGGTCACACTCGTTGGGCAACTCATGGTAAGCCCGAAGAACACAATGCCCATCCGCATACTAATACTATGGGTAACTTGGCGGTAGTCCAAAATGGCATCGTCGAGAACTATCACATTCTACGAACTGATTTAAAAGCGCTTGGTCATATTTTTGTCAGTGAGACAGATACAGAAGTAATTCCCCACATGATTGCCGAATTTCTGACCCAGCTAGAAAAGCAAGGCAATATTATTCCTGAGAAATCACCTTCAATTCTATTTGAAGCCGTCCGATTGACTGTGGCGAAATTGCAAGGAGCCTATGCGATCGCTGTAGTTCATGCTGATTATCCCGATGAATTGATTGTCGTGCGTCAGCAAGCACCACTTGTGATTGGTATTGGCAAAGATGAAAATTTCTGTGCTTCTGATACCCCTGCATTAGTTGCCTATACTCGCACTGTCATAGCTTTAGAAAATGGGGAAATTGCCCGACTAACTAAAGACTCGGTGCAGGTATTTAATGCCAAAGGCGATCGTTTGCGTCGTTCCCCCCAGACCCTCAACTGGAATCCGACGATGGTTGAGAAGCAAGGCTTTAAGCACTATATGCTCAAGGAAATCTACGAGCAACCGGGGGTGTTTCGGACAGGGCTAGCTAGTTATATTAGTGAAACTAACCAAATTCAGTTAGGACTTCCTCCTGATTTTATTAATTCCATCGAACGAGTAGAAATTCTTGCTTGTGGAACCAGTTGGCACGCTTCTCTGGTTGGTAAATATTTACTAGAGCAGATTGCAGGGGTTCCCACGAGCGTTCAATATGCCTCGGAATATCGCTATTCGCCACCACCTTCTTTAAAAAATACGCTTGTGATTGGAGTAACGCAATCGGGGGAAACGGCGGATACTCTGGCGGCTCTAGAGCTAGCTAAATCTAGAGGCGATCGCTGTCTTGGCATTACTAATCGTACTGAAAGCTCGATTGGACGCATTGCGGATGCAGTGATTGATACCCAAGCAGGAATAGAAATTGGTGTAGCAGCCACCAAAACCTTTGTAGCTCAATTACTAATGTTCTATTTACTAGCCATAGAATTTGGCATTACCAAAGGAACTTTGTCAGCAGAGAGAACTCAAGAATTAATTGAGGGATTACGCCAGCTTCCTGCCTATATGGAAAGGATTCTGGAAAGTCAAGAGCGCTATATTGAAGATCTCTCACGGCAATTTACCCATACGAAGGATTTCATTTTCCTCGGTCGAGGCATCAATTTTCCAATCGCCCTCGAAGGTGCGCTCAAACTCAAGGAAATCAGCTACATTCATGCTGAGGGCTATCCCGCAGGTGAGATGAAACATGGACCGATCGCCTTGCTGGATGAAGATGTGCCTGTAGTGGCGATCGCCACCCCCGGAGCCGTATATGAGAAAGTTCTTTCTAATTCGCAAGAGGCAAAAGCGAGAGATGCCAAATTGATCGGGGTTGCGCCTTTAGATGATCCTGCGGCGCATGAAGTATTCGATCACATTTTGCCAATTCCTGTAGTAGAGGAAATTTTCTCACCAATTCTCACGGTAATTCCTTTGCAATTGCTCTCCTACCATGTAGCAGCACATCGCGGCTTAGATGTCGATCAGCCCCGCAATCTCGCCAAATCTGTCACGGTTGAATAATCAAAAAGGCGGCGCATTGCGCCGTCTTTTTACTTGCAGAAATAGAAAATCGTCTTTCATAGACAAATTTCATGGACAAATATAATCGTCGTAAGTTTTTACTTCAGGCTCGTAACTTGACCTATGCTGGGGCAACAAGTTGGTTGTGTGGCTGTGGAGGAGCATTTAGCTCTAATCAGGGTTCAGCCAAGTCATCACCAAAAGAGAGCGAAGATGAACAGCAAATTATTGTGATTGGGGCAGGGATTGCGGGTATCGCGGCAGCCAAAAAATTACAATCTCAAGGTTATCGAGTAATCATCCTAGAAGGTCGCGATCGCATTGGGGGCAGAATGTGGACTGATGATTCTTTAGGTGTTCCTTTAGATCTTGGTGCTGCATGGATTCATACAGTTGATGATAATCCGATCTCTCCCTTAGTCAAACAATTTGGTATCCAAACTGTAGTTTCAGATATTCAATCGCAATGGAATTATAAAGGTATCAATCAACTGCTCAACGAATCAGAAGAACAGGATATAAGTCGAGCATTGCGAGTCTTTAAGAATAGAGTTAACAAACTCAAAAAAGCTCCTAGTTCATCAAGGCAGACTACTCTCGCAGAGATTGCTCAACAAATAATTGAGTCTGAAGAAATCACAGGTATCACTCTTAAAGGATTTCGAGCAGCCCTATCTTCAGCGATTGAGACTGAAGTTGGCGATGACCTTGCCAATTTAGGGGTCAAAGGTTTTGACGAAGATTCAGGATTCTCAGGGGCGGATGTTGTCTTTCCTAAAGGATATATTCAACTTGTGCAGGCTCTATCCAAAGATTTGGATATTCGTACTCAGCATCTTGTGCAGCAGATCGCCTATGATGATACAGGTGTGCAAGTGACGACTGATCGCGGAGTTTTTAGCGGCTCGCGAGTGATTGTTACGGTTCCTTTAGGTGTCCTAAAACGTGGAACGCTCAAGTTCTCCCCACCATTACCTGAATCGAAATTAGCGGCTATTCAGCAATTGGGAATGGGGGCATTAAATAAATTAGTCTTGAAATTTCCAAAACAGTTCTGGGCATCTGAGCCACACACGATGGCGTATGTCAATGGCAATAATCCCGATCGCTATGTTGAATTTTACAATTGGCAGAAATACATTCAACAGCCAATTTTAGTAGCTATATTTAGCGGTAATTTTTCGCGATCGCTTTCGCAAATGCCTCCAACTGATGCAGTACAGAACATCATGGCGGATTTACAAGCAATGTTTGGCAAAGATATTCCCTTGCCAACTGCCACCTTCTTAACTCAATGGCACAATGATCCTTTTGCCTATGGTTCTTATTCGACTTTTTCTCTCAATGGTTCTATTCAAGATTGCGATCGCTTAGCAGAACCCATCGGTGATCGGGTGTTTTTTGCTGGTGAGGCGACCTATGGCAAGCACTTAGGAACTGTCCATGGAGCTTTACTGAGTGGAGAGAGAGAAGCAAATAGAATTGCTAAAGTATCTTAAAACTTAAGTTATACCAATTCGCGAAAGTGTGACAACACTTTCGCGAATTAAAAAACAAACCCAGTAAGGATTTTGAAAACTAAAAATGGCGTAGCCATTTTTAGTTTTGGTATTAAATATGTCTTGGCTCAGACAATACTGACTGAGCGAAGCTAATGGCGAAAAATGGTAAAAATTGCGAAGCAATTTTTACCATTTTTCGCCTTCGTCGAACTGACGTTAAACTAGGTGATACCAAAAGACTAAATACAAAAACTATGCAGTGGCTCAAATCTATTGGTAGCAGTTTAAAAATTAATCACTTGGCGAATACTGTTAGAGACTCTCTTTGGCAAGCAAATTGTCCATTATGTAAGCGTCCTGCCGATCACATTTTATGCAGAGACTGTGATCGCCAAATCACAGCTTATCAATCACCAGAATTTTTACAGAAAGATAATCCTATTGCTCTAGAGATTCCGCTTTATAGTTGGGGGATTTATGATGGTGCATTGAAACGGGCGATCGCTGCGTGCAAATATGATAACCATCCTGAAATTATGGAAGTAATTGGCGAAAAAATTGCAAATACTTGGCAGCGATCGCCAATTACTAGAGCACTTGTGCAAAAGTACAAACAAATATCAGTAGTACCAATTCCCCTCCATGCCAACAAATTAAAATCTAGGGGATTTAACCAAGCAGAAGTTTTAGCGAAGCAATTTTGTGACTTGGCGCAAATTCCCTGTAAGCCCCAAATACTCCAACGGATTAAAGATACCAAAGCGCAGATGCAAACGAAAAGCGTTATAGAACGGGAAGAGAATCTATCGCAAGCTTTTACAGTTCCATCGATCAAAGCAAACTATCGAGATGTCATTTTATGTGATGACATTTATACAACTGGCGCAACGATCCGCGAAGCGATCGCTACTCTTCGTCGTCGAGATATTAATGTGCGAGCCGTAGTAGTTATGGCGCGTCCACAGTTCCAAAGGTAAAAAATATACTGATGTTTTTTCCTTCCCTAAGGTTGATTCTCCAATTCCGCCTTCATTCTTTCTAAGGTCAAATTCATTTGATCGAACATCTGCTGAGGAGTGATTCCAAAATTACCTAATTGGCTTTCCAACTGCTTTAGGGTCATCTGTGCCATAAAGTCATCGGATAATTCAAATCGCTTCATAAAAATTTTATAGCGATCCATCATCTCTTCCATCTTTTCAATGAAAAGGATTTTACCTTCGCGATCGAACTTGCCATAACTACCGCCAAGCTGAGTCAAGGCTTGATAATCTTGAAATAGATTACGAGCTTCATGTTGAACAATCTCAGAATCAAAAAATGCCATGATTAATGCTCTCGTTAACTTACATCTATAGTTAATTTTACAAGCTGACTCAACTTTACAGAAATTAACTAAAGTGGGGATATCACCCCCTTACAAAAAAATCGCGCTTTGCGCGATTTTTTTTGTTTAGGTCATGATTGGTACGGCGCGCTCGCGTTTGCGGGGTAAATATCTAACCGAAACACGCTTCAGACCAATTTTATTTTCAAGCTCATGGATATAGTCCACTGCTTCACCCTCATGCTCGCGATTGTCGAGAGTTTCCAATAAAGTGAGGATTTCTGTATCTAAACCTGGATTACCTATAAATAAGTGCATTAAGGTTTCGCAGTTGTCATCGTCTGGATAGATGGGAATGTAGTAGATATAAGGGATGTCCATAAGCTCCGTTAGCTATATTTTGCAGTTCAAATTTGGGGATGATGATCTACAGTACATTTGTTCAGCAAATCATCACTTCTTTAGGATTACCAACTTTTGTAAATACTAGATCGGAGATTAGCTAGTTAGCAGAACTGCAATAAAGATATAACATTCCTACAAAGCGTAAACTAGGAAACTACAATATAAATATCAAACAAGCATAGGCGATCGCCTTATGCTTTTAACGTGCCATTGCACGAATCAAAAGTGCGATTTATTTAATCATGCTCAACCCAGACCCAAATTCGATTCAACTCACCCAAGATGACTACGAGCGCTATTCGCGTCACCTGATCTTGCCTGAAGTTGGGGTAGAAGGACAAAAACGCCTCAAGGCTGCCAGTGTACTGTGCATCGGTACAGGTGGCTTGGGTGCGCCCTTGTTGTTATACCTCGCCGCCGCAGGTGTCGGACGCATCGGTATCGTAGACTTCGATGTGGTGGATACCTCTAACCTTCAGCGTCAAATCATTCATGGCACTAGTACTGTTGGTAAACCTAAGATTGAGTCAGCAAAAGCGCGAATCTTGGAGATCAACCCCTATTGCCAAATTGATCTGTACAACACGCATCTATCCTCGGCAAATGCTCTAGAGATCATGGCTCCCTACGACATTGTGGTTGATGGTACGGATAACTTCCCCACACGCTATCTCGTCAATGATGCCTGTGTATTGCTAAATAAACCTAACGTCTACGGCTCAATTTTCCGATTTGAAGGACAGGCGACGGTCTTCAATTATGAAGGTGGTCCAAACTATCGCGATCTCTATCCAGAACCACCACCACCCGGACTAGTACCTTCCTGCGCTGAAGGTGGTGTTTTAGGAATTTTGCCGGGGATCATTGGCGTGATCCAAGCGACGGAAACCGTCAAAATTATTCTCGGACAAGGCAATACCCTGAGTGGACGTTTGTTGCTTTACGATGCCTTGAAGATGACCTTCCGCGAACTCAAGCTACGTCCTAACCCAGTACGTCCTGTCATCGAGAAATTGATCGATTATCAGCAGTTCTGTGGTATTCCCCAACAAAAAGAAACTGAAATGGAAGCACAAAAGGCGATCGCCGAAATTAACGTCAAAGAACTTAAAGAGATCATTGATGCTGGTGCGTCGGATTACGTGATTATCGATGTGCGTAACCCTAACGAATGGGAAATTGGCAGAATCCCCAATACTGTACTAGTACCTTTGCCAGAAATCGAAAATGGTAATGGTGTAGAAAAGGTAAAGGCTTTGCTCAATGGGCATAAGTTAATCGCGCATTGCAAAATGGGTGGGCGATCGATGAAGGCTCTTGGCATTCTCAAGCAAGCTGGCATTGATGGGATCAATGTACAGGGCGGTATCAACGCATGGAGCGATCAAATCGATCCTTCTGTTCCCAAATACTAAAAACGCATTTCTTTTGCTATAGCAATGTAAGTTTTGCTTAGGACATAAAACCCAAATAAGTGAAGGCGGCACGAAGTGCCGCCTTCACTTATTTGGGTTTTGAACAGATAAAAAAAGAGGTTGCAAAGCAACCTCTTTTTTTATCTGTTTAAAGTTAATTCATCTTTATTACCTAAAATTCCCTGTGGTCGCCAGAGCATCAGGATAATTAAGGTCAAACCAATCAAAATCAACTGAATCGCCTCAAACCTGCCCCCATCGGCACGGAGTTGTTCAGGTAGAAATCTGGGTACAGCATTGTAAAACTGAAACAGTGCAGCACCGAGGAGCACGCCAAGGTTATTTCCAGCACCACCAATGGTGACGATTGTCCATGCTTGGAATGTAATCAGGGGAATAAAGTTATCGGGATAGACCGTGGTTAATTGCCAAGCATAGAATGCACCTGCCATACCACCGATCGCACCGCCGATCGCAAAGGCTTGTAGTTTATACCAAAATACATTTTTGCCTAGAGCCTTAACTACTTCCTCATCTTCACGGATCGCTTTGAGGACTCTTCCCCAAGGCGATCGCACTAGCCATTCCAAGCGCCAATAAACGATCGCCACGACAACTATTAATAGGGCAGCCAGAATAAAAGAATAGTTCTGACGAGCCACAATATTGACCAGTGGAAGCGGAAAGTCCTGTACGCCACCTGTACCTTTTGTCAGCCATTCTTCGTTATTGACAAATAGGCGCACCATTTCCGATACACCAATGGTGACGATACCAAGATAATCCTCGCGCAGTTTAAGTGCTGTGCTGCCAATGAGGATGCCGAGTAAACCTGCGATCGCAGCGGCAATCAAAAAGGCAAAGAACCAAGGCACACCATTGAGGCTTAGTAAAACGGTGGTATATGCACCGACGGTCATAAAGGCAACATGCCCAAAATTTACTAATCCTGCGAAACCCCATTGCAGATTGAGTCCAAGACTAAATAGGGCAAAGATTGCTGCATTGATAACAAGTGTTGTGATGTATTCGATCATGAATTATTCGGTAACAAGGTGCTAAGCAATCTCTTTGCTTTTATGGGCTTTTTATAGGCTTAAGGACTGCCGTACAACAAAGAACCCGATTTTTGTGGCGCGGCTTCGCCGCGCCACAAAAATCGGTTCTTTATTAAATCGCATAACCCTTACGATAAATTTGACTGCGCTAGAGATATAGTAAGTCTAGACTGGTACGCTTTAAAACACCATGCGTCTATGTATTAATCCTAATTGTCCAATCCCTGACCATCCCGACAATGATAATTATCCAACTTGTCAAGGATGTGGCTCGGAACTGTTAATCGATGGCTGCTATACCGTAACTAAATTATTGAGCGACTCTGGGGGCTTTGGAGTCGTATATGAAGCTGAGAATCCCGCAGGACAACCTAAAATCCTGAAAGTCTTAAAACAGGATTTGAATGAAGATAGCAAGGCGGTCTCACTGTTTCAACAGGAGGCTTTGGTGCTAGGTCAGATTGAACATGCGGGTATCCCCAAGATCGAAACCTATGTGCATCACATTCTAGAAAATGGTCAAACTTTGCATGGGATCGTCATGCAAAAAATTGAGGGGGTAAATCTCGAACAATGGATCAATCAACGTAATGGTCAACCGATCGCCCAAAAACGAGCGATCGTCTGGCTACGACAGTTGGTAGAAATTCTTGCCTTAGTGCATAGCAAAGGATATATGCACCGCGATATTAAACCAGCAAATGTGATGTTGTCGCCATCGGGTCAACTAGTCCTAATTGACTTTGGAACTGCTCGCGAGGCAACACACACCTATCTTGCCAAAATTGGTGGTATTCAAGGAGTTACCAGTATCTGTTCGGTGGGCTATACATCTCCCGAACAAGAAAAAGGTTTTGCTGTGCCGCAGTCCGATTTTTATGCCCTAGGCTGCACAATGATCCACTTGGTGACGGGTAAGTATCCTCTGGATACTTACAATCCCGATCGCGATGTCTTTGAGTGGCGAGCATCTGCTCCTGAAATTTCCGAAGAATTTGCCGAGCTCATTGATGCGCTGATTGCGCGTAAGCCTAGCGATCGCCCCATGAACTGTGAATCTATCTTAAAGATTCTTAAAGAGATAGAACAGCTTGAAAAACTTGCTCCTAATGCTAAGACTAACGCTAAACGCAAATCAATTAAAAAAGCGATCAAAGAGTCTACCCGTAAACCAACTTCGCCAATTTTGTTAGTGGTATCGGTCTTGGTAGCGGCAACCTTCGGCTTAGGGATTGGTACGGCGATTAAGGTGTCAGCTCTTGGTAGCTTTGAGGAAATTAATTTCCATCTGCCTACTTTGCAGAAGAAACGCTTGACCCCGATTCGATTCCTGCAAGGACATTTAGATACTATTCAAAATGTGGCGCTGAGTCCTGATGGCAAAACTATCGCTAGTGCTAGTGATGATGGTACGGTGAAGTTCTGGGAACTAGAAGGAGATACTAATTCAACCCGTGAAATTAAGGATCAAGGTGGGTGGGTTCGCGCTGTAATATTTTTGTCTGATCGACAGATCATCACCGCAGGTCAGGATAAAAATATCAAAATCATTGATATCCCCTCAGGCAAGGTAGTTAAAACTTTTAGCGGTCATACTAACCTTATTAATAATTTGGCGATCGCACCTGCTAGCGATCTCTTAGTTAGCGGTAGCTATGACAATACGGTAAATGTTTGGCAACTTTCTACGGGTAGGTTACTGCGATTGCTTAAAGGTCATAGTGACAAGATTTTTGGGATAGCAATTTCCCCTGATGGCAAACAAATAGTGAGTGCGAGTCGAGATAAGACCTTAAGGATTTGGGATGCCAAAACGGGGGAAACTGTAAAAACTCTTTCTGGGCATTTAGCGGGGGTGACCTGTGTGTTAATTACGCCTGACGGTAAGCACATTATCAGTGGCAGTAATGATAAATCGATTCGGGTTTGGGATATCGCTACGGGAAATCAGTTGTTTATGCTCACTGGGCATAAGGAAGTCATTGGCGCAATCGCGATTACTAGTGATGGCAATTATTTGATCAGTGGAGGCAAAGACAATCCTGATTCTATTCACCTATGGAATCTCAAAACTAAGTCTCTAATTTGGGATTTAATTGGTCACACAGATCTTGTTACATCTCTAGTAATTACTCCAGACAATCAGAAACTAATTAGTAGCAGTCAAGATAAAAGTATTAATATTTGGGAACTCCCTAAACCTTAATTTTAGAAATGCTTTCCCTCTTTAAGAATAGGCGGCAGCGCCGCCTATTCTTACCTATTAATCCCTATCGTAACGTCAGTTCGGGTTAAGCTGGAAAATTTTAAAAGCCCAAAAGTAAAAGCCTTGTGTAGCAAGGCTTTTACTTTTGGGCTTTTAGAGAGGGTTTGCGTAGCAAACCCTCTCTAAAAGCCCGTCTCAAATTATCCTGAACTCGCGTTATCGTAGCAAGGGAAAGCATTTCTAAACAATCAGAAATCTGAGCGTGACATAGATTGTTGCGGCAATCAATTGCAAAATCATGACGGGAATGCCATAACGCAAAAACACTTTAAAGGAAATGCGTTTGCCGTGCTGCTCGGCTACTCCAGCCGCAACAATATTGGAGGAAGCACCGACTAAAGTTCCATTGCCTCCTAAGGTTGCGCCATACATCATGGCATAGAAAAGTGGTAGTACCACGTTGGGAAATTGTCCTGCGAAATCGGTCGCAAGTACTTCAGGGCTGGCTAAACCGACATTTACTACATATTGCTTGAGTAAGGGAACCATCGCCACCACAAGAGGAATATTCGGAACTACACTGGAAATTAATCCTACAAAAAAGATTAAGGAGATAGAACCAAGGGCAATATTTTTCCCTAATACAATTGCGAGTACTCCAGACATACTGGCGATTACACCTGTTTTCTCTAAGCTGCCAATCAACACAAAAATACACATGAAGAAAATCAAGGTACTCCAATCAACATCTCGCAAAATATGCGGTACGGTATCCATTTTGCTATGGTGAGCTAGCATAAGAGCGAGAGCAGCCCCCAACAAAGCAACGGTTGCAGGTGATACGGGAACTGGTAAAGTTTCGCCAATCACAAAAAATGTCAGCACAAAGGCAGTAATAATTGCGCCAATAATCAGAGTGCGGGGATGATTAATTTTGGGATGAGGAAGACGTTCAAGGTTTTCTAACTTCTTATTCCAGATTTTGCGAAATAAGAATGGCAAAATTGCCACAATTACACCAACTGCGATCGCGCCTCCCAGACTAAGTTTCATGAGATAGTCTACAAAACTCATATTGATGGCATCACCAACAATGTAAGTAGCGGGATCGCCAACTATGGTAAGTAAACCTGAGCTATTCGCCACAAATACCATCAAAATCAACAGTGGCACAAAATCTACACCGATTTCCTGTGCCATTGGCGGAATTAATGGTGCAAGTAGCATCACCGTGGTGGCATTAGGTAAAACCGCACAGATCGGTGTGGTGATTGCGACTATACCTAATAACAAGCGATCGCCTCTTCCCTTGGCAAGAATCACCATCTGGGTGGCAAGGTACTCAAAGACCTTTGTAGGTTCAAAGGCTCGTACCATCACCATCACACCAAAGAACAGCCCCAACGTACCGTGACTTTTGCCGATATAGCCGATCGCCTCAGGCATAGTTATTACGTTAGTGATAATCAGAAGCAATGCACCAAGAAAAGCGGCTACTACAAAATGTATCCATTCAGTAATCAGTAAAAATATGACCCCGATGAAGGTCGCTAGGGATGCTATCGCTTGCCAAGTTAACATTTAGGTTTCTGCGATTTAATAAATAAGGAGCAAGATTTTTGGTGGTGTAGCTTTGCCGTATCACCAAAAATCTTGCTCCTTATTTTATGCATATCCTTTAGTCTAAGTCTCTATTAGCGAAGGGAAACTTCAAGTTTATGTTGATTCCAGAGTTTTTGATAGAGCGACGAATCGGCAAGTAATTCGGCGTGATTGCCTACTTGGATGATTTTGCCTGCATCCATCAAAATAATGCGATCGCAAGTTGAGGCAGCCGATAAATTATGCGTAATAAAGAGAACTGTTTTATTGCGGGGCAAATTACTTAAAATTCCCGTTGCTGTTTGATTATCAACACTAGACAGCGCATCATCTAGTACCAAAATCGGCGTATCTACTAGTAATGCTCTAGCTAAGGCAGTGCGCTGTCTTTGACCACCAGATAAGGTGATTCCACGTTCACCCACCAGCGTATCGTATTGCTTAGGGAATTTTAAAATTTCCTGCTCAATACGAGCTTGATTCGCGAAGTTTTCTACTTCATGATTGTAGGCTTGAGGTTTACCATAGCGAATGTTATCGCGCATTGTGGCACTGAATAGAAAACTATCCTGCGGCACAAAGGAAATGATCGATCGCAAGTCTTCGATCCGCATTTTGGTAATATCCACCCCATCGATAAAAACTTGATCCGATGGAACTTCCACTAAGCGCATCAAGGCACTAGCTAACGTGGATTTCCCAGAACCTACCGTTCCTAAAATTGCGACCGTTTCTCCTTGATGAATCGTAAAACTGACGTGATCAAGGGCAGGTTGACCCGCATTAGGATAGGTAAAACAGAGATCTCTTGCCTCAATTTTGCCTGTAACTTGCTCTTTGTTGAGAGCGATCGCATTCGGTGGATCGATAATCGCAGGGGGGATATCGAGAATGCCCTGAATTCGCTCAATGCTGACAATACCCCGTTGATAAGTCACCATCACAAATCCCAAAATCGCTGTTGGGAAGATCAATCGTTCTACATAAATGATCAGTGTTAGTAGATCACCAATCTTAAAAGTAGTATTGGCAGGATTAGCAAGCTTTTCGCCACCAAACCAAATCAATACCAAAAAGCTAATACTGGCGATACCACCGAGTAATGGAAATAAAATATTACGACTACGCGCCATGCGTAAATTGGCATCGAGCAAGCGATCGTTCAGCTTACCAAATGCATCCCGTTCATTCTGCTCCTGTGCATAGGTTTTGATCAGTGCCATGCCATTGAGATCTTCTTGGAGCAACGAACTGACCTGCGATAGTTCTTCCTGCACTTCTAACTGCTCATCGCGCAACTGACCACTAAAGCGCTGCACGATCGCTAACATGATCGGATACACCGAAATTGATAGCAAAGTTAATAAAGGATCAATTGCCACCATTGCTGGCAATGTCAGGCTATAGACAAATATCGAGTTGATAATGCTCAGTAGTGCGAACCCCATCAAGCGGCGAATATTCTCGACATCGCTTGTGACAATACTGATCGTTTCCCCTGCGGAATTGTTGGCAAAGTAGCTTGGGGGTAGCTTGAGTAAATGCTCGAAAATTTGCTGCTTGAGACTAAACTCGATTTTGCGACCAATTCCAAAGATCCAGACGCGGGATGCCATGCGGATGACCCACATCAATGATGACAATCCTGCGATCAGCCACACGTAATTCATCAGGTGATGAAAATCCCCAGTTTTAATCTTGCCAAGATCGTCAACTGCACCCCTGATCAGCGAAGGAATATATGTACCCAGAACATTTGCCAGTAGTAGGGCAACTGTGCCAATAGCTAAGTCACTCCAGTAAGGACGGAGATACTTTTGAAGATTTTGAAATTGCGATCGCGCCATAATATATCCATACTACTTTATTTTGGCAAAAGCCTTCCTAGCAAGCCTTTGAGACAACAATGGGCGACGCTTAGCGTCGCCCATATTCAAAATACTTGTAGTGCTAATTCAAGGTAGCATTTTTCCTGCAAGCTGTTTTCCTGCCAAAGAAGGGGAAACAGCTTGTGATTAAGCATCAATAAATAGATCTTCACCTTCTTGGGTAACAGTGAAGCTGGCGACATCGGTAGAAGATTTGCCCATCGAAACAATCTTCTTGGCAAAATCGGGCAAGGGAATACCTACAACAGAATCTACCCACTCGACGTTTTTGCCAGTACAGATCTCGAACTTAGAGCCATGAAAAGGACAAGTAATGACACCATTTTCAAATTTACCCTTGGCTAAAGGCAGTCCAAGGTGAGGACATTTGTTAGCGATCGCGCAATGTTTGTCTCCAACTTTTGCCACGATCACTGATTGACCATTAGCACTGGTTTTCAAGACCTTGTTAGCACTGATATCTTTAGTGGTAGCGATTTTGACTTTAGCCATGACTAGATACTCCTGAGTATGAAAGATTTGTAAAGTTTTTTAAAATAACGATCAAACAGATCATACAGGATTGAATGTTTTGAGTTGGAGTTACAACCTACACCTTTAGATACAAATAAAAAAAGCTAGGGGGCTTTGCCCCTAGCTTTTTTTATTTGGACTTTAAACTGCTAGGGCAGGTTCTTTAGCAGCAATCGTGGGGTAATCCAATTCAGGATAGAGAGGGAAGCGATCGCATAGTGCTTGCACTCTGGTGATGCAATCCGCTTGGACGGCATCACTTTCAGGATTGAGTAAGCGATCGGCGATGATATTAGCGATTTCGCGGAAGTCGGTTTCCTTGAGACCACGAGAGGTCATTGCAGGAGATCCGAGACGCAAACCACTAGTAACAAAAGGTGATTCAGGATCGAAGGGAACTGTATTTTTGTTAGCCGTGATATTGATACCGCTTACTAATAGGTCAGCAACCTTACCAGTCATACCAATGGAACGCAGGTCAATTAGCAGCAAGTGGTTATCAGTGCCATTAGAAACTAATTTCAAACCACGTTCTTGTAATTGGGTAGCAAGAGCTTGGGAGTTAGCAATTACTTGTCCGCAATAGGTCTTGAACTCAGGACGTAATGCTTCACCAAAGGCAACAGCTTTAGCCGCAATCACATGTTCGAGGGGACCACCTTGCGATCCAGGGAAAACTGACTTATCAAACTTTTTGCCGAGGGCAGCATCGCGAGTCATGATCAAGCCGCCACGGGGACCGCGCAGGGTTTTGTGGGTAGTAGTGGTGACGACATCGCAGTAGGGGATGGGGTTAGGGTGATGACCAGAAGCCACCAGACCTGCAATATGGGCGATATCCGCCATCAGGTATGCGCCAACTTCATCAGCGATCACTCTAAATTTCGCAAAATCAATAATCCGAGGATATGCGGAATAACCACAGATGATTAATTTGGGCTTGTGCTGCAACGCCAAATCACGAATCAAATCAAAATCTAGCTGCTCAGTTTCTTTATTTAAGCCGTAATGGACTTTGTTAAACCATAGACCTGATACATTCACGGGGGAGCCATGAGTCAAATGTCCACCATGGGACAAGTCCATACCTAAGAAGGTATCCCCTGGTTTAAGCAGGGTGAGAAATACGGCAAAGTTTGCCTGTGCGCCAGAATGGGGCTGAACGTTCGCATGGGCAGCACCGAATAATTCTTTGATGCGCTCGATCGCGATCGACTCGATTTCGTCTACAAATTCACAACCGCCGTAATAGCGTTTAGAGGGCAAACCTTCGGCATACTTATTGGTCAAAACTGATCCCTGCGCTGCCATCACCGCAAGGGAGGTAAAGTTTTCGCTGGCAATGAGTTCGATATTGTTGCGCTGTCTCTCGATTTCTTTACCGATAAAGCCTGCGATAGTAGGATCGGATGCGGCGAGGAGGGAAAACAAATTGGTCATTTTTCTGAGCTTCTGTGCTGATTGTCTGAATGATTCGGTCTAAGGCGGTGCTGGGCTAGCATTAACAAAAACACCCAATTACACCCAATTAATTTATGCTAACACGCACCGATCTCAAGCGTGAAATGTCACATATAGCTATCACCATTCTTGTTAGGACATAAAAACCAAATAGTGTAAGGCGGCGCGAAGCGCCGCCTTACACTATTTGGTTTTTGATTTGTCCTGATACAGGTGACTATAGTTTTATAAAATGCTAGGTAATGCTGATAATAAAAGCACCCTGTTGGGGTGCTTTTATTTATTTTTGTTCTTCGAGTCTGGCTTGTAGCAATGGGACATAGTTGGTGTAAACATGACCCTGTCTAAATTCTTCGTCATCTAAAACCTTTTGATGAAAAGGAATCGTCGTTGGTACACCCGTAATGGCACATTCACGCAAAGCCCGCTTCATCCGTAAAATCGCCGCAGGGCGATCGCTACCCCAGACAATCAACTTGGCAATCAGCGAATCGTAATAGGGTGGAATCACGTAATCAGTATAAACATGGGAATCCATGCGGACACCTGGCCCCCCTGGGGGCAAATAGCCACTAATCCGACCGGGGTTAGGACGGAAGTTATGATCGGGGTCTTCAGCATTGATTCGACATTCGATCGCATGACCACGGATCTCAATATCCTTTTGATGGAAGCGCAGCTTGTCGCCTTGGGCAACCCGCAATTGCTCAGCAATCAAGTCAATACCTGTGATCATTTCCGTCACTGGATGCTCTACTTGAATCCGAGTATTCATCTCCATGAAATAAAACTTGCCGTATTTATCCAGCAAAAACTCGACCGTACCCACACCCACATAATTAATTGCTTTGGCAGCCTTAACCGCTGCATCGCCCATTTTTTCGCGTAACTTGGGATTGACCGCACTACTAGGCGCTTCTTCTAATAACTTTTGGTGGCGACGCTGGATCGAGCAATCTCTTTCACCTAAATGCACGACGTTGCCATGCATATCTGCCAAGATTTGGATCTCAATATGGCGAGGATCTTCGATCACTTTTTCGATATATACACCGCCATTACCAAAGGCAGCCTCTGCTTCACCTTGAGCAGCTCGTAGCAAACGAAGTAAATCATCAGGATTATTAACCAGACGCATACCACGACCGCCACCACCTGCCGTAGCCTTGATCATCACAGGAAAGCCGATATCATGAGCAATTTTTACTGCTTGCTCTTCTGACTCAATTAAACCTTCACTCCCCGGAATAGTTGGCACACCAGCCTTTTGCATCGTCTTTTTGGCGGTAGACTTATCGCCCATTGAGCGAATTGAGTTGGGGCTGGGACCAACAAACAATAAGTTGTGATCGGCGCAGATTTCTGCAAATCGGGCATTTTCTGACAGGAATCCATAGCCGGGGTGAATGGCTGTAGCATTGTGTGTCAGAGCTGCCGAAATGATATTCGGGATATTGAGATAGCTTTTGCTGCTGGGAGAATCGCCAATGCAGACCGCTTCGTGGGCTAGCTGTACATGCAACGAATTGCGATCGACATCGGAATAAACAGCAACGGTGGGAATTCCTAGTTCTTCGCAAGTCCGAATAATTCGGAGGGCAATTTCACCTCGATTGGCAATCAGTAGTTTGGCGATTGGAGCCATGTTTCGGTTTCTTAATGAACAGTTGTTAATTGGTGCTTAGTAATTGGTGCTTGTTAAAATCGGTTGCTCTGATTTGGTGCACTTCAAATCCCGATTATGCTTTGAGTTATTGATTTACGCTGTTATTTAGTAGTCGATGACTCAAGGCTTTTGAATTTTAACTTTTTTTGGACTGCTTATTTCAGGAGAATGTCCAACGAAGTTGTGACGGGTCTGTGAATATATACAAAATCACCCATAGGGCTAATCAAAGCTAATCAAAATTTTGACTCTCTCAGATTTGATGAAGTGGTGCATCGCTTCTAAGAGAGTCATTGTTTATAGTAAGTAATTGCATCTAAATCGAAACTTCCCCATGTTGTAACTTAAATGTGAAAAGCAGCAACATCTCTAGTTCGAGAGTCGTTAGTTTGTCTTTGGGGTAGAGGTGTGAGGCGTGTAGCAATTGGCTTAAGTGCCTGTGGACGTGATGGCAACCCCGGGGCATAGGACTCAAGTACGTGACCACTACGAGTGCACATGACTAATAAATAGTCACAGTCATCACATTGGGTTTTTACTTGAGCAAGATAAGGGAGATGGTGACGCTCAGCGATCGAACCACAATTGGGGCAACGAATAGATTCAATCATTTTGAGTAGCTCCTTGAAATTAATATTGGGTTAAATATCTTGTTTATAAAAAACCTATTAGGTGTAACTTTTAGGTTTTGGAAGTGAGCCTAGCAGCCGTACATCATCTTGTTACCTTATTTAGCGATTGTCAGGGACTCACTACTATAACAAGTTGATTTTTAGAGAAACTAGAAAGTTAATGGGGTGGTTTTAAGATTTTTACAAAGAATAACTTTCTAAAAGTTTGGTTTATTGGGAAATTTATTTTTAGATAAATATGTAATCGAATAAATTTTTAAAATTGGAATAAACCATGTGACGATTATAAGCATAAAAAACGGGGATCATTACTAGATGAGCGATCCCCGTTTCTGGAAAGACAATAATTAAACACTGGATCTTGCCTAGCAGCAAGGGATCAATCGATGTTTAAAAAATAGTTAAGTATCAATACCCCCTATAAAGTGCTTATAAATCTTTACAGATCTGCTATCTCTATACCAATATAAATATTCTTAAAGGTATATTGATATTCTTAAATATTTCTTCACAATTAGCTGGCAAGCAATATATCTATTTAGAATTATTTGCAGATTGGGACATGGTTATAGGTGACTATAAAGTAAAGTTTTATATCACAAATACAAATATTAAAGTCGTTTATTAATCTATTTACTGAAATTTACATTGTGCTAAATGGCAATAATTTGCACATTCTAAGAAGGTAGTCAGTGATTTGTGCACTGACTACCTTTAATTTGGGGTAGTCCTAAAAAGGAAAGGATTTATTTTGGTAAGGATGGACGGCACGAAGCGCGCCCATCCTTACCTATTTAGCACTACTTAATTTTGTAAATATTATTTATTGCAAAATTTGTCCACGCCCTAGCCATAGCTCTAGGAGGAGAATGAGGAAACCAATCATAGCTAAACGTCCATTCCACACTTCCGCAGAGGGGGTCATGCCCCACTCCCAGCGCTCTTGAGGATAGAGCTTGGTATTTTTTTGCGGTTGAATGGTTGCGGAGAATGGGATTGGTCGATCGCTTAAAGCTTTAATCACCACATCGGCTAAGGCTTGGATAAATGTGGGGTCAGTATCAGGTGCAGGTACACGCGCAAAGGTTTCAATGCCTGCATGTTCCGCAATTTCGCGATATTCCATATCGATTTCTTCGAGGGTTTCGATATGCTCTGAGACAAAGCTGATTGGTACTACTACTAGTTCTTTAACTCCCTCTGCAGCTAATTCTTCGATCGCAACATCGGTGTAGGGTTGCAGCCATTCAACGGGACCCACACGACTTTGATAAGCCAACTTATAAGGATTTGGTCGATTTAGCTTTTGCATAATTAACGCTGCACAAGCCTCTATTTCCTTTTGGTAAGGATCGCCTGCTTCTTCGATGTAACTAACTGGTACACCGTGGGCGCTAAAAAAGACATGGGCTGTACTAGGATCTTTGACCTGATCTAGTTTGTTGGCGATCAAGTTTGCCATTGCCTGCAAATAGCCAGAATTTTCGTACCAAGATGGGACAACGGTATATTTTATTTTTTGCAATTCGGGATCGGTTTGCCAGATGCGATCAAGTAAACGGAAACTCGAACCTGTAGTACTGATCGAAAACTGTGGGTATAGCGGTAAGATGACTAGCTCTTCAATTTTGTCGCGCTTAATTTGGGCGATCGCCTCCTCAGTAAAAGGATGCCAATAGCGCATTCCCACGTAAACTTGGACATCATGCCCATTTTGCACAAGTTGCGATCGTAGAGCTTGAGCTTGTTCCTCAGTAATGCGACGCAGGGGAGAGCCACCACCAATTTTTTTATAGTTTTGCTGAGACTGCTTGGCGCGTAGGGTGGAAATGAGCCAAGCTAATGGTGCTTGCAACAATGGCGATGGCAAGCGAATAATTTCTGGGTCAGAAAATAAGTTATACAAAAATGGACGGACATCTTCCAATTTGTCTGGCCCGCCGAGGTTCAGCAGTAAAACTCCTAATCGCCCCATATCAATCGCTATATCCTTTTATACAATTTATATACTATGAGTTGTTTCTATGTGGCATTGATAAAAAGCGCTAAGAATCTTTGATCAATACTCTAAATTTTGGCTAAATATTGGTCAGTAGTGCTAAATAGCATACTGAATCTAGTTAGCACTTAAAACAATACATTTATTTGGCAGACCGCAAAACTAAATTATTGCTATTAATTTGCATTATGCCAATTAGTCTAACTGGTTGCAGCCCTTAATATGCTAACTCAAGTTTTTTCCGCTTCGGGCTTTATCGAGCTTTTACCAAATTCTGCGATTCCTTTTAAGACACCCACAGATGAATAGCGCCACTAAGTAGCTGGGCATAATCAAAACCCAGAATCCAAAACTATTGCGCGTGCGCCATAGTTTTTTGGGTTTTATATTTAATCAGCACAACGTGCTGTAACAATTCCAACAGAACTTTGTTTGCAGAGACATTTTTACGGAATACTTATATGGATTAGTTTAGATAAAGTATATTGATGCGTGATCGTAGAATTGCGATCGCTAGGATGAGTTTGATATGAAAAGTTTAGATATTGATTCTGTAAACACAGGCTCAGATGATTACAGAAGTCAGCCAGTCAAGATTGAATTTACGGGTGGTATTCAGAAAGGGAGAACGCAGGGGACGATTCAGACAGTTACTGTTGCCTATAGTTCTCTTTCCAAGAAATTGCAAT
The DNA here is from genome assembly GCF_012863495.1 of Pseudanabaena yagii GIHE-NHR1. Lineage (NCBI taxonomy): Bacteria > Bacillati > Cyanobacteriota > Cyanophyceae > Pseudanabaenales > Pseudanabaenaceae > Pseudanabaena > Pseudanabaena yagii. The sequence goes on along the minus strand of NZ_JAAVJL010000001.1, from coordinate 20,392 downwards.
CAATTCATCGGCTAGGCGGCAAAATCATCAATGTATCTATTCCTCGCTTTCAGGCTGAAAATGTTGATACGGAGCATATAGCCTCTGACATTTCTGAAAATATTCCTGTGATCGCCCAAGCCCTCGAACACATTGTTAATGTTGCCAAAGGAATTCACGATCAGGATATTCCTGCAATCAGTCAACATGTTATTGAGCAAGTCGAGCTTATTGATCAGAATGAGCAGTATTACAGTATTGACATAGGCTGTTTGGAGAGTAATTTAGATGTTACTCAGGATGCTAGTGCGATCGACCTAGAGCCTGTGGAGGTGATTTCTAAATTGGGAACTACAACTGAAATTGTTTCTAGCGAAATTGCGGATAGTGAAACTGAAAATACTGCTGAAGTTGCTTCTAGTGAAGTTTTAGAAAGTATTGTTGAGTCTGAAACTATTTCTGAAGTAGTCTCTGAAATTGCTCCTGAAGAAATTTCAAATAATCTTGCTGAACCTGAAACTACTTCTGAAAAAATTGTAGAAGCAACAGTAGAGACTGCAACTATACCTGAAATTGTTTCTACAAAGATTGAGACTAATGAGCCTAAATCTGAACATATTGAAAATACTTCGGTAGTTACAGAGCCGAAAACAGTTAGTCCGCAAAAATCTAAACCGATCGCGTTAACAGCAAAACCTAAAAAATCCAGAGCTTCGGCAAAAAATCATGGGTTCAATAAACGTGAGCCTAAACATACAACGCATGAACCGATTGTTGTAGATGTAATTGATTCTTCTCATCACAATGTTGCTCTAGCTTTAGAGAAAGAACCTGAGCATTTAATACAACAGGTTGTTGAAATTAATCCTAATGTATCTGTGGAACCTGTAGAGCAAGCTAGTGTCTCTATTGCTGATCAAGAGGTTTCTGAGCAGGATCTAATCCCCAAATTGGTAATAGAAACTGCTCCTATATTGGCGGAATCAGTAATTTCTAATATGGTTGCTGATGTGTTTACAGAGACAGTCACGGAATCTGATTTAGAAAATTCTGAACCAGTTATAGAGACTCAAGAAATTGCTGTCGAAGTAGTTGCGGAAACATTTATTCCTGAGGCTTTAGCGCCTAATCTAGAGACTGCTGAAACAGTTGTTGCAGTTGCAGATGAAGCTTTAGCGATTAAAGTTGATGCTGTCGTTAATGAGCAATTGCAACATGAAGAACCTATCCCAGAACTCAAAGAATCTAATCTTGAACCAAGCCAGACGGGTATTACCGAAACAGTAGAACCACTGGTCGAAGATATCCATGCGATCGCTACGGAAAATATCTCTACATCTATTCCTCAAGTTGAAGCAGCTACACCATTAGCGAAACCTAAAAAATCGAAAACTGCTAGTAAGGGTTTCAATAAACCAAAATCTCCAAACAGTTCAACTTCGCGATCGCCCCGTAATTAACGCAAGCTCGGGATAATTTAAAACGTGCGGAAGCATTTGCGTAGCAAACACTTCCTCTAAGATGGAAATAAAAAGCCTTGCGTAGCAAGGCTTTTTATTTCGGAAAATTTGCACGCTTAACTCGAACTGACGTTAACTATAATATTTTCATAGTTAGCAGAGGCTAATAGCTATGACCCAAACTCTCCCCCCCAGATCTGTTATTCCAGCTACGACCTTTGAAGAGTTTATTCAATGGTTGCCTGAAAATACTGGATCACGTTACGAGTTACACAATGGAAGTATTTTTGAAATGCCTCAACCAGTAGGAGCACATGAAGAATCTAAAGGCTTTTTAGTCATAAAGCTTAGTGGACTGATTGATAGACTTGATCTTCCGTATTTAATTCCTAGTCAAACACTTATAAGACCAGATGGCAAAGATTCTGGTTATTTGCCAGATGTGTTGGTGTTGAACCGCGAAAACCTAATTAACGAACAATGTTGGAAAAAGGAATCTATTGTTAGTGATGGTGCATCTATACCGCTAGTAATTGAAATCGTGTCTACAAATTGGCGCGATGATTACTATTTAAAATTTGCTGACTATGAAGAAATGGGGATTGCTGAATATTGGATCGTTGACTATGCAGCATTAGGCGGACGTAAATTTCTTGGTAATCCTAAGCTACCAGCAATCTCAGTTTGCAATCTTGTGGATGGAGAATATCAAGTTAGTAAGTTTGTGATGATCAACGAATTATTTCCCAATCTTTTCCTGAATTAAATCTTACAGCAAATCAGATTTTTCAGGCTGGAAATGTAATCTAAGGATTAGCAACTTTAATAACTTTGTCATTTGAGTAATTAGTACTAGAATCTTCTAAGCTAAGGAAAGCTTGAGATACTGTTCGTTAACAAATCAATAGATAGGGCAATGGATGGGACAATGGACGAATTAAGCAATGTTCTAGCATTGGCAACCGATGAGGAGCTATATCAAATTGCGGATATACTGTTTCGGCGCAAGTTCAACCCTATTGATTATGTGGCTACACCTCCTGTCAAAGAATTACAAAGTTGGGATCGAGATGAACTAATTGACGCGATCTCTAAGCGTTTTCGATTTTTGGCTGCCGATGGCTTGACGGTACTCCGCCGCAAAACTAGTAATGTCAGTTACCGTGAAGTCCTAGAGCGTGTCTGTCAGCACCTCAATATTAAATATTCTAAAAATCAAAGTGTTGAAGATATCGAATCAGAGCTGTTTCTGAATTTGATTAGCAATTCTTGGAAAAAGCTCTCACCGCAAGAGCGCTCTAACATTGATGAATCCTTGCAAGCAGCTCTTACGGAGTCAGATTTAAAAAAATCCTTACCCCTTGATGCTCAGCGTAACCCGATGAGTCTGTTGCTCAAGGGTGGTAGCGCGATCGCTGTGAGTACCGTCATTCGTTCGGCGGTATTAAATGCGATCGCCCGACAAATGGCATGGCACTTTGCCTCTTACCAAGTAGGCTATGAAGTTTTGAAGGCGGGAGGAACAGCGATCGCGACAAGGTTAAATGCCTATGTCTCTACTTATTTAGCAAAACGCGGGATGGCAGTTGCGGCAACTCAATATACTGCGGCTAGAACTGTTTTTTCAGTAATTACGCCTGCGCTTTGGGGGTTATTTTTTGCGGATCTGGGTTGGCGGGCGATCGCCACTAACTACGGACGGATTATTCCCGCTATTTTCATCATTGCCCAAATCAGATTATTGAGAATGTCTTAGTATTTATCGCTGAGATGCAAATAAAAAAGAAACTTGCATAGCGAGTTTCTTTTTTATTTGAACTACAATAGAGGATATGTTACGGATTGTTAAGAGAAATCCTGTATGACCCTCACCTCAGCTCAAAGCATCCAAAGTATTACTGCTCGACCTTGGAATCGGATTGAAGAACCCATGTGGCAAGGCAGCGAAGATGATATTCGTAAAGGCTTGCCCTTCAATTTGCTGTCTCCGACTTGGCAAATGTTTTTAATGGGCGATGGTGCACCGACGCGACATTTACAGCTATTGACTCAATCAGATATTTCGGTTGAGGTACTAGCAATGACTAATATTGGTGATGATGACGACAATGCCCCTTCGGATATTTCCTTGATTGCCGCACCAAGAATTCGTCGCCAAATCTTTTTGCGATCGCAAAAGACAGGAGAGATTTTTTCCCATGCGACTTCATGGTGGTCAGAGGCAGCGATGCAAAAATATTTGAAAGATCCATCTTTGCCAATCTGGGTCAGCCTCAATCAAAAGTACACAGAGCTTTATCGCGATCTCAAAGGTATTTACAAGGGTGCTTGTCCTCAATTAGCACAGGCTTTTGGCTATCCAGAGGTCAAGGAGTACTGGGCAAGACATTATTTGCTCTGGCATGGCGGTGAGCCAATCACCATGCTCTATGAAATTTATTCACCAGCGATCGGCAAATATCTCGGCTCAAGCAGTCTCTAAAAAAACGAGTAGCGGCGCAAAGCGCCGCTACTCGTTACGAAAAGAAACACACTTTGTGTGTTTCTTTTTTTACGCGCAAGCGCTATATAATCGCGTTGTAGCGAGTCGGTGACTGCATTGATTGCCATTTATCCAGGTAGTTTCGATCCAATTACCTTTGGGCATCTCGATATTATTAAACGCGGCAGTCATCTTTTTGATCGCGTGATTGTTGCTGTATTACGCAATCCCAATAAAACGCCTCTCTTTACAATGGAGGAGCGAATGACACAGATCCGTGAGGCAACGCGACATTTAGATAATGTTGATGTGGATACGTTTACGGGATTGACTGTCACCTATGCCCATCTCATGAAAGCACAAGTTCTGATTCGGGGCTTACGTGCAGTTTCCGATTTTGAAATGGAATTGCAGATGGCGCATACCAATAAGACCTTAGCTAATGATATTGAAACTGTATTTCTCTCTACTTCCAATGAATATAGTTTCTTGAGTAGTAGTGTAGTTCGGGAGATTGCCAGATTTGGTGGCGAGATCGATCATCTGGTTACTCCCGAAGTAGCGATCGCCCTAAGACAAAAATTTCTCTAATACCAAATCAAAAAAGTGTAGTTACACTTTTTTGATTTGGACAACAAACCCAGTATGGATTTTGAAATAAAGAAATGGCGTAGCCATTTCTTTATTTGGTATAAAACAAAAGCCTCGCATCGCGAGGCTTTTAACTATAAAACGCTAGCTAGCAAAGCTTTTTGGGCATGGAGACGATTTTCCGCTTCATCCCAAATGCGTGACTGATCACCTTCCATCACTTCATCGGTAATCTCTTCGCCGCGATGGGCTGGCAAACAATGCAAAGCGATCGCATCGCGATCGGCTAAAGCCATGAGTTCGGAATTCAGTTGATAGGGTTGGAAAATGGGAATGCGATCTTCTGCTTCTGATTCCTGCCCCATGCTTGCCCACACATCGGTATACAAGACATGAGCCGCTTGGGAAGCGAGTTTAGGATCATCGGTGACAATGACTTCGGAATTAGTCGCTAAAGCCTTTGCCTGCGAGACAACTGCGGGATCTGGCGTAAAGTTTTTCGGGGAAGCAATCCGCACATTCATGCCAACTAGCGCACAACCAATCATCAGGGAATGCGCCATATTATTACCATCACCGAGATAGGTCAGGGTCAGCCCTTTGAGTGTGCCGAAATTTTCTAATACGGTGAGCAAATCAGCTAATACTTGGCAAGGATGCTCTAAATCACTCAAGGCATTAATAATGGGAATCTTAGAAAATTTGGCAAAGGTCTCTAGCTCCGCTTGCTCAAAGGTGCGAATGGCGAGAACATCCAAGTAGCGATCAAGAACTCTGGCAGTATCTTGTATTGGTTCACCACGGCTGACTTGGGTCACACTTGGATCAAGATCGATGACATGTCCCCCCAATTGATGCATGGCAACGGTGAAGCTCACACGAGTTCGGGTTGAGGCTTTGCGAAACAGCAAGCCAAGGGTTTTGCGCTGAAAGTCAAACTTTACTTCTCCTGCCTTGAGTTGTTGAGCAAGGGTGAGTAATTCTTGAATCTCGTTGGGTTGTAAGTCTGCCAGACTAAGAAGATCGCGTCCCTGAAGGTTTCCCATTGTTGTTATTAAATTAAATAAGCTGGTGATGAATTGATCTTGAGATTATAAGTTACCGAGCAATTAGACAAATAACTGTTCTACCAACACAAAATTTTAAGGCAGTGCTTTGCGCTGCCTTAAAATTTTGTTGACTTCTAAATCTTGACCCCAGATTTGCGAGCGATCCAAATTTCCCAATTGCGGAGAAAGCTCGATCTCGCTTTGAAAATAGTTGCAATATTGGGTTTAAATACTAGCTCCTCACAAGGGGGCTGTACCAAAATTGTAAATAAGCCAAGACGATTGCCCACAATCGTATCGGTAAATAGGCGATCGCCTACCATCGCAACTTGATCAGGTGGTAATTGCATCGCTTCGAGAACTTGACGCACAACGCGGCGGGATGGCTTCCCTGCGCGACTACGGTAGGGAAGATTGAGGCTTTCGGCAACCTTTTGAATGCGGCGATCGCTAAAGTTATTACTTGCTAACCAAATGGGATATTGCTGACGCATTAGTTCTATCCATTGACGAATCTCATCTGAAACATCGGATTCATCATCACCGATGAGGGTATTGTCAACGTCCAAAATGAGACCACTTAACCCATGTTTTTGCATTAACTGTGGAGTAATCGTGTAAATCGGTGCTGACAAAACTAAGTCAGGAGCAATCAGTCGCCAAGGTTTCACAAGGATTTTAGTATTTTAATTAAATAATTAAGAATATCTTAACTCAGAATCTCCACAAAATTAAAAAGCGGGGCAATGCCCCGTTTTTTAGTTATTTTTAGGAGTTTTTTGCTGAATTTTTTTATCGATCGCCTGTAATGCTTTTTCGTGATCTTCTAAATTACGACTAAAGACATGACTGCCATCATATTTAGCCACAAAGAACAGATAGTCAGTACTAGCAGGATCAAGCGTTGCTTTCAGGCTAGCTAATCCCACCGAGGCAATCGCCCCCGGTGGTAAACCTTCATTGAGATAGGTGTTGTAAGGAGATGATGTCCGCACCTGATCTAGCGTCAGTGGATTTTCGGGAGTCTGCTTAATATTTAAGCCATACTCCACGGTGGGATCTGACTCTAGGCGCATATTCTTTTTCAGGCGATTCCAGAAAACCCCCGATATAATGCGACGCTCTGAATCAATCACCGCTTCTTTTTCGACAATACTCGCCAGCGTTACCCAATCTTTGAGACTAACTTTAACCTTTGGTTTACCAGATTGATTGTCTTTGTAAACAGGTAAAGCTACTTGCTCAAAGCGATCTAGCATCAGATCAATAATTCGATCTGGAGTTGCTTCCGATGGCAGAATTTGATAGGTATCAGGAAATAGAAATCCTTCTAAACTGGGGATATCCTCAGGTAGCCAAGGACGACGCTTGGGGCTAGTGCGTTGAGCTGCTGCCACAAAGTCCTTTGCTGCAAAAAAACCTTGCTTCTCAAATAGATCTGCCATCTGAGCGATCGACCAACCCTCAGGAATTGTAAAGCGAACTTCTGTCAATTTCGCTGTTTGGATCTGGGCAACAACTTCTGGCAAAGATTGGTTAGTGGAGAAGTCATAGGTTCCTGATCGCAAGGAGACTGCTTCACTACCTCGCAAAGATTGCCATTGTAGCCATAGGCGCAACGCTAAGCTAGAGCGAATTACGCCTGCGGCTTCTAGCTCTTGGGCGATCATTTGAGTTGGCATCCCGTCAGGTATAGTAAGTCTGACTTTTGCTCCAAAGGTGCTAGGAGCAGCACTTGCCCAAATCCACCAAGAGCTACTGACTAGGCCAGTAAATAAAATCGTTAGTGGGAAAGCAACACCATAAAACAGCCAATTAGAACTCTTCTTCGGCATCTTCTGTGCTGAGGACATGGTCTAGATATTGCTCCACATAAGGCTCAAGGGCTGCCATTTCCGCAGGGGTAAGAACTTCAGGTTGACCATCATCTCCCACCTTGGCAATAAACATTAGAGGGTCAAGGGCAGTAAATACAGAAAAAGCCTGCTCTTCATAGTAGAAGTGGGCTAGCTCTTGGAACTCGCCACAATTACCATCTTCTTCAGTATCAATTTCGATGATATCTTCTTCAGTTGGCTCAGGTAATTCACCTGAAACTGTTAATGTGTAAGCTGAGCGCCGTAACGTAAGGTTTTGTTCCGATAAAACAGCTTGAGCAGTTGAGAAAATTAAATCGATTTCTTCTTCGGTGACATCGACTAATTCAGTTTCTTCTTCGTCATCTGTTTCTTGCCATGCAAAGATTTGCACAGAAAAGTCAACTGGTTGCAGCAACAAGTATTCGGTGCTGTCCACTTTAAACTTGGTTTCGACAGTGCAAGGCAAGCTCTTACCTGTTTCATCCGTGAGTACAATCGTCGATCCTTCCATAGATTGCTTTTTTGTATCCTATAGCACTACTAGCTCAGAGAAACCCTCTTATATAAGGCTTTTGGCGCTCTTAAGCATTATGACAGCAAAGGGGACAAAAAATTAGAGACGCTAACAAGCTCTATAGGAATGCTTGATCAAAAAATGATGTCAGTGCTTCGCACTGACATCATTTTTTGTGGAAATTTGCAGTAAAACAAAAACTGGAAGTAGAGTCATGGCGCGAAGCGCCATGACTCTACATAATTGCTTGCTGTTTGATGGCTAACCATTGCTGCAAGATAATGGCGGCGGCTTTACGATCAATCATCGCTTTGTTTTCCCTTGTGGAAATACCTTGCGATCGCATCATCTCTTCAGCCTCATAGGAAGTAAGGCGCTCATCGACAAATTCCACGGTTATACCTAAATGTTTCGCCGCACCATTGGCAAATTTTTGGACTTGCTTGGCTTGATAGCCTAACGATCCATCCATGTTGTAAGGTAAGCCAATTACGAGGGTGTCAATATTGCGCTCAAGGATCAACGATCGCAGTTCTGCCATATCGTCTTGCCATGACTTACGGATAATCGTGGTAATGCCATGGACAGTGATGCCAAGGCGATCGCATCCAGCTACGCCGATACGTTTGCGACCTACATCTAGTCCTAGTGCTGCATACTGCATAAATCTTCTGGGGATAGTGGGCGTTTCATAGTACTTATCCCGCCTGAAATGGTTGAACTTTTTGAATTAAGGCTTGCGATCGCGAAATAATTGTTGTCCAGTCATCCTCAGCGATCACCTCTGGTGAAAATAAATGACTAGAGATACCCACTGCGATCGCCCCTGCTGCTAGAAATTTATCGGCATTTTGGAGACTAACCCCACCCGTAGGAATGAGAGGAATATCTCGAAGTACTGGCTGTAAACATTGGAGATATTCCACACCACCCAGAACTTTAATTGGAAAAACCTTGACTGCGGCAGCTCCCGCTTGCCATGCCGTAATAATTTCTGTCGGGGTTAATGCACCTGCGATTACAGGAATATTATTTTCTAAACCCTTGGTAATGAGTTCAGGATTAGTATGAGGCGTAAATAAAAAGCTACATCCACAGGCGATCGCGCGTTCAGCATTCTCAAGATCTAAAACCGTGCCTGTACCAATTTTGCAATCTGGTAGTTCCTGTTGCAGCTTAGGAATTAATGATTCAGCGCGATCGGTATTCCATGCAATTTCAATCAGCTTAATTCCCCCTGCTGCTGCTGCAAGTGCCATTTCTCTAGCAATACTGACATTATCTGCCCGAATAACGGCAATAATGCGATGCTGCTGCAACAAACTGAGCCAAGGATTCACAGGATTTTGTAAAAAAGGACGATCCAATTAACTGCCACAGATCATGGCATAAGGACATGATTTTTGAAAGTGCTGCTTTGCAGCACTTTCAAAAATTGAATTGATCTAGATAATGGTGTTATCAGGGATTACAGCATTTTTAACGACGACAACGATACCATTGCAAATGCAATAGCCTTGTTCTTCACGATTGACATCTTGGATGCGATCCTTATTGATAATCTGCACATTTTTACCAATTCGCGCATTTTTATCGATAATTGCACGGCGGATGATTGTATTTTCACCGATTCCCATTGGTACTTTGTTAGTAGCAAGATCGGACGCACGTTCTTCCTGTGGCTGATAAAAATCACAACCCATCAGCAGCGTATCTTCAATCGTGCAATTGGCTTCGATATGCATTCTGATACCAACTACTGAGTTAGTAATGGTTGCTTGATTGAGGATACAGCCTTCACCAATGACTGAATCTTTAACTTTACAGTCATGAACCTTGCTAGGTGGCAAATAACGAGCGCGAGTATAGATGGGCTTTTCGGTCTCGTAGAAATTAAAGGCAGTAGCAGGATGACGAGTTAAGTCAAGATTAGCTTGATAGAAAGATTCGATGGTTCCAATATCTTCCCAGTAGCCAGAATATAGGTATGCCTGTACATTCAGGTTTTGAATTGCCGCAGGGATAATTTCCTTACCAAAATCTGTATATTCTGGATTATCACTGAGCAATTTCATCATTGCTTGTTTGTTAAAGACATAGATACCCATCGATGCAATAAATGGATTAGCGATCGCTTCAGTAGCATCTAAGCCAAGCTTGGTGGTATCTACTCGCATTCCCTCTAGAGCTTCACCCTTAGGCTTCTCAAGGAATTTAATAACTTTGCCTTCGCTGTCAGTTTTCAATAAACCAAAGGCAGATGCTTTTTTCTGATCGACAGGTAATACAGATAGGGTGATGTCAGCGCCTGTTTCACGGTGATGTCTGACAAATTTCTCATAGTCCATGTTGTACAGATGATCGCCAGATAGAATCAAATATTCGCTTACATTCCATGATTCTAAAAGCCATGCATAGCGACGTACTGCGTCGGCTGTACCTTGGAACCAATCTGGACTATCGGGGGTTTGTTGAGCCGCAAGAATTTCTACAAATCCGTCAGAATAGGACGCTGGACGATAGGCCTGATTGACATGGCGATTGAGAGAGGCGGAGTTAAACTGTGTCAGGATATAAATTTTTTCAATACCTGAGTTGATACAGTTGCTCACAGGAATGTCGATCAGTCGATATTTTCCTGCTACGGGGACTGCGGGTTTAGCCCGTGTTTTTGTGAGGGGATATAGTCGGCTTCCCTGTCCACCGCCCAGAATAATAGCCAGTACGTTTTTCATAAATTCTTCGGATTATCTTGGCTTTTTTATATGCTTACTTTTCTGAATGCAAACATTGTCTATCTTTGCGGGGATCGTTGCAAGTGATGTAAGAACACAATGCCCATAAATCAAAAAAGTTGAGACTCCTGAAAGTAATAGGCTAGAGAAGCGCAGCAAAATTAAAGAACCAATTTTTGGTGGCATGGTTTTGCCACGTCACCAAAAATCTAAACCTCAAAACCTTTTATGGACGCAAGGCAATTCTTCGCATCTATAACAAAGGTTTATATAGCATGTAGATTTTGGGGTTTGTGGAAGTGCACCCCGAAGGGGTGCACTTCCACAAACCATTTAGGATTGTTATAGGAACAATATGAACAATAAATACGTCGGGCGGGGTAAAGTTACAATCATGCGATTAGGAAAATTCTGAAGATGCTTGTAAAGAAAATGTCGGCTAATTCATGGATGATTAGCATTGGCTTAGGGGCGATCACTTTAGCAAACATCGCTACACCACAGGCTAGAGCCGAACAGCCCATTGTAGATAACCTTGTCCAGCAAGCCGCATCCAAGGATCAAGCTACATCGCAACTGGCGATCGCCAAATTACGGGAATTTAAAAATGCAGGGGTGGATGCATTTTGGGCTACCTATCAAAAAGATTTACCTAATAATTCACAATTACGAGCTACTTTAGATGCCATTTGTCAGCAAAAGGACTGTGATGCCTCCCGCTTATATTGGTACAAGGATTTGGAAGCTGCAAAAACTGCTTCTAAAGAAACTGGCAAACCAATTTTGTCTCTACGTTTACTCGGCAATCTCGCCGATGAATTGAGTTGTGCTAATAGTCGATTTTTCCGTACTGCTCTATATCCGAATGCGGAAGTATCGCAACTACTGCGCGATCGCTTTATTCTGCATTGGCAGTCAGAGCGCCCTGTCCCTAAAGTCACGATTGATTTTGGCGATGGTCGCAAGCTAGAGCAAACGATTACGGGTAATAGTATTCATTACATTCTCGATAGTGAAGGTCGTCCCATTGATGCGATTCCTGGGTTATATAGTCCACAGGCTTTTATAGAAAATCTCAAGGATGCTGAAGGTGTCGCGCGATCGCTGCAATCTAATAATAGCGATGCTCATCGTCGTGAGGTTTTAGTTAACTACCATCGCGATCGTTATGCCAAGTTAGAGAAAAAATGGCGAGCAGATTTAACACGCTTACGCTTACCCTTACAGCCATTACTACCTCTAGCAGTTACAGACCCCAAAGCGAGTGCAGCCATTGCCAGCCGTCTAACAGTGAGCAAAATGATGGTGGAGTTGCCAACATTAAGCCGTACCGTTGGCGAACCCTTAACTGAACTCAATCCCTCTTCTCCCTTTGACAAACTCAGTGATGCTAATTGGGCAAGATTAGCGAGTCTTTATCAAAATCGGGTCTATCTCGATCAAGGTAGTCTTAAATTAATGGAGCGGAAGATATCACCTACTGCTTCTATGCGAACGGTAGTCAATAGTTTTGAAAAGGCGATCGCGCAGGATACTGTTCGCAATGAATATGTATTTCATGCCCAGATCCATAATTGGTTCGCTAAGGGAGACTTTGTTAATAGTGATTCAGCGAGTTTAAGCGCTCTCAATCGGCGCGTTTATGATCAACTATTTCTCACTCCCGCTAGTGATCCTTGGTTGGGATTGGTAAATGAGAATATCTATACAGGAATTAGTAGCAAATCCGAATAGACGCTTTAGTTTTAAAGCGTCTATTCGGATTTGTGCCTTTTTGCATGAAATGGTAGAGTCCCATCTGCCATTTCATGACTAGGAATACAAGAACTTTGGCTAAGCTCTTATTTGTCTTCTAAACCGAGAATGCGTCCACCTTCAAAAGAAGAGGAATGAAAATCATTTCTATACTCTTGTTGATATTCAGGCTCATTCTGATCTGAGGATGGTAGGCTCGAATAAGCAATATGCAATTTATCGCTAACTGGGAGGTAGTCGGAGCTAGATACTACTGGTAATGTAATCGAGCCACCTGTAATATTTAGATTTACACTTGTTAATGAAGCAAATGATGAAGTAGAAGGAAGTGTTGCATTAAGAGTAGTCAATGCATTGGTAAATGCACCATTTGGACTTGAGCCATCCGTAGTACCTGTAAATACCATTGAATATACTGTGTTAGTGTGAAAATGAGCAGAATGACCACTAGAAAAAGTGATGTTTGAAGATGTAACATTTACAGAAGTTGGAGAACTTGGTGGGCGACTAAATTCAGCTTGACCATTGAAAGCACTAATATTTACAGCTCCAATAGAAGTTAGAACTGTAGTATTTGCAAATGATGAATAATCAAAGTAACTGAAGCCATCATAACTTCCTTGCACTGCAATAGTTCCACTAGCAATAATTGGTAGTGTAACAGTTTGACCGAAACTAGGTGATGGCAATGCAGAAAGAAGTGTAGCTGTAGCTGCACTAAGCAAAGCAGACATGGCAATTAGTTTTTTCATGATTTTTAGATTCCCCAGAAAGTTAAGAATAAATACTTTACGGCAAGCTAACAGTTCTTAAGATCCTGATTCCCCTACAAGATCTTTTAACTGAAGTAGCTATATTAATCTGTGATTAGATTACAGATTTACTTGATAACTAATATACCCCAATATCAGAAGCGATCAATCATTTTTAATAAAACTATTTGATAAGAGTTGAAATAGTAAATAGGTAAACATTTCAACTCTTATAGAGTTTCCAATTTTAATGAAGTATAGAATTGGAAACTCTATATTAGAAAAGCAAATTACTAGAACGTAAATGTAGTTCTAATAGCGCCAATTGTAATTGTGTCGCTGCTGGCTGTATTGCCGGGAGCAAAGACAAACACTAGACCGGGGGTGATACTAATATTTTTGGAAATGGGATAGCGATAGAATAACTCAAGATGAGTCGTAGCAGCAGGTTGAGCACCTGTTACACCACCTGTTCCACTCAGCAAACTAGGGAAATTGATATTTCCACTCAAATTACTTGCTGTGATGCTAGGTGGTTGTCCGACATAGAGACCGAATAGATCGCCTTCCTTGAAGAGGTCAATCAAATTGGCATAGGTCATCCAATTAAAAGTATTCACATTGCCAGAGAATCCAGCATTCTGAATATTAGAATTGGTGAAACCAAGCCAACCACCAACATTGAGTTTATTGGTTGCCCGCCAAGAGAGCGAACCACCAAAGGCATTGGTATTAAACTTGGAGGCAACATTAGTGGGGAAGGTCACACCAATGAAGTTGTCACCGACAGCATTGTTGAGTGTACCGTTGTTGGTATAAGAGTTGAGATAATAGAGCGCAGTATCAACGCGATCAAAAATCGTAGCTGCTAACTGTACCCCAATCTGAGTTGGTCCGCCAAATAGACCACCGTCACCAGATGCACTTGCTGCATTGCCAGCCGAATAAACACCTTGCAGGCTCAAACCCTTGCTGATTTGCCAGTCAAAGCCTAAACCAGCTTGTCCAGCATTCATACTGATAATCGGGTTGCGCTGAGCAAAGAGTGAAATTGGTCCATTCCCTGCACTCTCAATGCGATTTGCGCCACGAAATACGTTAATCGCATTTACACCCCTAGGTCCGACAATCACCGCAAGGCGATCGCCGATATAAAAACGATAATTGAGGTCAGTTAGGGTAAATGTATTACCTGTATTACCTTCGTAGGCAAGGCGAGTAAAGCCATTGTTGAGGGCATTAAAACTGGTAATAGGAGCATCCGTGGAAAGATTTCCTGCTTGCAAACTGGTTAGTAACAAGCTGCGATCGGGAAACTGCGTGAGTAAACTAAGTTGTACCTGAGCGCCGAAGTTAACATTTGTTGCAGGGTCAGCAGACACACTACCAGCAGTTCTAGGAATATTGGCGTTATTATTTAGCCTGCCTTGCAAACCAAAAATCGCCTGACCAAAAAGCTTAGTCGTTGTAGAGAACTGTTGGGCTTCAAGTTTTGCAGTCTTTGCATCAAGTGCATCGACACGACCACGGAGGGTCGCAAGTTCTGCGGCAAACTCTTCTTGCAGCTTTCTCAAAGTAGCGAGATCTTCTTTGCTGACTTTATCGGCTAGTCCTGCGGAGATTATCTCGTTGATTTTATCTAAACAGGCATTCAATCCAGCCGCAAACTCATAGCGACTAGTTGCTTGTCTGCCGCGAAAGGTGCGATCGGGATAACCAGCAATACAGCCATAGCGCTCAACTAATGATTGCAATGCAGTGAATGCCCAGTCAGTAGGACGAACGTCACTTAGCTGTGAAACCGATGAGACATTTTGAGCTGTCTCGTTTGCGTCAATACCACTGATCTTGTCTTGCTCCATTCTTTGAAAGAATGTCGATTCGACAGAGGTACTGTTGGTCGGACTAGTTTTATCTGTAGGCGGTGTAACAATTGGATCGTTAGCGATCGCCTGAATCAGACTAGTATTATTAACATTATTAGTATTAGTACGGCTAGTTGTGGCTGGCGTGTCAGCTTGAGCGATCCCTCCGATGAGCGTAGAAGACGCGATCACTGTACCAAGCCAAAACAAACTTGATTTGTACTGATTGAGTTGCAAAGACATCGTAGAACCTAACACCACTTTATTTTTTTAGGCATATTGAATTGGCGATTATTTGGAGTGATTTAATTGCAAAATAAGGCAATAAAATAGTAAATCTGGCACTAATCTTTAAATAAGTGCTTTATATCTACGTTGTTTTTACCCCTGTAAAATATTCGCTCCAAACCCCGTACTGAACTGGTAGTTCAGCACTCCGAATTCATCTATTACTAAGATATAAGCATGAATAAATTAAGTCAAGTTATACCTAAATATAGGGTTATATATCTTAAACTTAATTCATAATATTTACAGTGACAATTTGCCCAAAAATCATCAATTCAATTCACATAATGATGTGGTTGACAAGCAAATAAATAGCTAAATCTATGACTGATCAACCTAAGAACTCAGAAAATCAACAATCTCAGGTAGAGCAAACTCAAAAAAAAAATAGTCAGCTTTCTGATAGTAATACATCTCAAGGAACCCGAAAATCAAAGTTTCCTAAAATCGGTTTACCAAAGTTCAAAATACCAAAGCTGGGCTTACCAAAATTTAAGATTAATCTAACTGTCCTATCTGATAAAAAACGTAATTTTTTGTGGTTATGGTTGCTAACTATTTTAGCTAGCTATGCTTGTATGGGCTATTTCCTATCAATATTAATGACAATCCCCTCAAGAAAAAACTTAGCGATCGCAGGTTTTACAATAGTTGCTTTGTTACCGACAATTACTGGTTTGGCTGACTATGAACTAATGAAATGGGGATATTTTTTAAGCGGATTGTTGATCGTGGGGGGACTAATTTTTGTAGTTAAGATTAAATTTTACTTTATGGTTTTGGCGATCATGTCATGGCTTGGTATTACCGCGATCGCTTTTGTTGGTGAGTCCCTCATCAAGAATAAACATAAATTTATAATTGCAATTATGATCCTTACAATTCCCTGTTTGTTAGGGTTAGGAATTGGCTGGCAAATCTGGAAATTAGCAACCCAATGGAGTTAAAGGCTTTGCTTTGTTGAGACTATTACAGCAGTTTGCACTGACTTGAAACCCATAGAAATTTTTGATGGCTCGGAGAAGCAGGGCTATCAAAAATTCTTTTAAGCCTTAGGCTGTATCAAAATGGGGCTTAAGTTTATATTATTTTTTGAGGATATGAAATTCATTGGCGAGACAATAAACATATAGTGATCGTAAATAGTTTATTCAAGGGCATCCCTTCAAGATGTACTTGAATAAACCTCAAAATCTACAATCGATCTAAATGGAAAAACCATGAAAAGATTTGAATGGAGTGACTCTCTGAGTACAGGTGTCCCAATGATTGATTCTCAACATAAAGAATTGATTGCCGCTACAAACGAGATTGGTGAAGCGATCGAAAGGGGCAATGGGGCAAATGCAATTAAAAAACTATTAGTATTTCTTAAGTTTTATGCTGAGTGGCACTTTGGTAATGAGGAGAACTGCGCCGCAAAACACCAATGTCCAATGGCTGGTGTTAACCAAGAAGCTCACAAAAAATTCATTGAGACTTTTGGTAAATTGCATGATCAATATCGTCAGAGTGATGCCAGTGAGGAGATTGCGCTCAAAATCTATGATGAATTGAGCGAATGGCTAGTCAGTCACATTTTGAAAATTGATACACAAATCGGGGCTTGTATAAAAGAGAGTTTAGCTAAGTAAATCTAGGGCAGGTAACACCTGCCTTAGATTTACTCTTCTTCTGCCTCTTCAGCCAATGGATAGACAAAACCATCATTATTGCCTGATAGGATTGACTTACCTAATGAGATTGCTCTTTGAGCGTGAACTGCGGCTTTGCGCTTCCATACAGCTTTGCGACTATCGCGCTTAGATTTAGAAGTGCGTTTCTTGGGTACTGCCATGATGTTATCCCTGTACTAATGTGATAATTTTCCGATTTTGGTTTAGAAAATTTTTGACAACCTTTCCATTATACAGTAGTTTGCAAATCAAAAGGATATGTAGACTAAAGCAAAGCTATGCCTGATGCCCAACTTTCCTTCGCTGAATATTATCACGAACGTACTAAGTATGCGCCTGAAACTCTTGCTAGCAAGAGTCAGGGCTTAGATTGGAGCACCCAGCCATCTCCCTATAAGGACTATAAAATTGGTACGGTTTACGATCTCAAGCCCTATTTGACTGAGGATATTCAATCCGATCGCGATGGACTATTGGCAAGTCGTTGGCGTAGACTTTCGCGGTTACTATTTTGTAGCTACGGCTTAACAGCACGAGTTCCTACGGTGACAGGGGAGGCTTTTTATTTGCGGGCGGCTCCATCGGCGGGAGGCTTATATCCTGCGGAGATATATGTGATTTCGGCAGGAACACCTCTACTATCCGCTGGAATTTACAATTATCAAGTCCGTACCCACAGCTTGATTCATTTCTGGCAAGACAATAATGTATGGAACGGTTTGCAACAGGCTTGTTTTGAGCATCCTGCCTTACAAAATACTCGTCTTGCGATCGCCATTACTTCCATATTCCAGCGATCTGCTTGGCGCTATCAAGATCGTGCTTATCGCAGGATTTTTTTGGACACAGGACATCTATTAGGAAATATCGATCTAGCTAGTGCGATCGAAGATTATCAAGCTTCTCTCATTGGTGGTTTCGCTGATGATGCTGTGAATGAACTTCTCTTTTTAGATAAGGAAGTAGAAGGAGCGATCGCGATCGTGCCAATTCTAGATCTCCAAGATGAGGAGAGTATCGGTAGAGGTCAAGAATCACGCGCACCGATGCAACGATCAACCAATCTCTCAAAAGGACTCATCACCGCTTTACCCTCAGCAACTGTTACTAATTATCCTAAACTTCCAGATGGTCAATTATTAGAATATTTACATCAAGTCACCCAAATTAAGGAAAAGCTAAATATTACTAAGCTTGCAGAACTGACAAGGGATCTAGAAACTACGCCTGAGACTGGCGATCTCCCAACTGCCCAAGATTTAGATAAATATAATTTCCCTTTCTGCACCAAAGTTAGTACTGTCACGGAAAGTATTCATTGGGGAGATGATCTAGAACTTCTCGAAAATACAATTTTGCAAAGACGTTCAACTCGCGAATATAGTGGTACGAAATTAGAGCTAGCAGAACTCAAGGCAATTCTTGATTTTACCTACCAGCCTCAACACTATAGCGATCAAGGCATTGATGGTAGTCCTGATTATTTCGATCTGAGCCTCATCGAAACCTTCGTTGCCGTAACAGGTGTAGTTGGCTTAGAAGAGGGTTGTTATTACTACGCGCCTAAATCTCAAGAGTTACGCCAAATCCGCTTCAAAAATTTCCGTGATGAGTTGCACTACCTTTGCCTCGGCCAAGAACTAGGTCGTGATGCAGGAGCCGTCATCTTTCATACTGCCGATCTCAAAAAAGCTGTAGCCAAATATGGCGATCGCGTATATCGCTATTTACATATGGATGCAGGACACCTAGGACAGAGGATCAACTTAGCAGCGATCGGGCTAGGAGTCGGCGTAAGTGGTATTGCTGGGTTCTTTGATGATTTAGTCAACGAAGTTCTAGGAATTCCCAGTGATGAAGCAGTTCTTTATATAACAACTCTAGGTAGACCCCGTTAGGTAAGGCTCTTGTGGATAAAAAATGAATGTCCCACCAAAGTTTTCTAGCTTCGACTCCGCTCAGCTAACGTTGGCTGAGCGGAGTCGAAGCCATAGGTACTTTAATTAACGCGAGTTCGGGATAATTTGAAACGTGCTTTTAAAATTTGCCAGCTTAACCCGAACTGACATTAATTGATGACACGCCCTAGGAAACTAAATAAATAAATTTAAGTCTTTGCTTTGCAAAGACTTAAAATCTGAAAATTGCGTACATGTGTAAAAATGGTGTCGTGAGGGCATCAATGGAGTGAAAATTTGTGGGACAGGCTCAACTACCACCGCAGGAACCAGCCAACTCTACACTCGCCAGAAACCTTGGGCGCGTGGGTGTTGGACTAGCGATCGCATTAACTGCCAGCAGCTTAGGAGCTTTTTGGTATGGACGCTATTTTCTGAATGAGCGACTATCACCTTTATTAGAGGTGGAGTTAACCAAAGCCCTCAAACGCCCTTTACAGCTTGGCAAGGTCGAGCGAGTGGGCATGTCTAGCATCAGGTTTGGTAAGTCGATAGTACCGCCAACTGATAAAGAGTCAAATTTCCTAGCCGTTGAAGCCATTGAAGTTAAAGTTGATCCTTGGACTTATCTCACCCGTCGCCAAATTGGATTAGATGCGATCGTTGAGCAGCCACAGGTATTTCTAAAGCAGGACGTTACAGGTTTCCTGCAATTACCGAAAATTACACCACCCGAACGCCCTACCCAAGAGGGCTTTATTGATTTACGGACAATTACCTTTACCGATGCCCAGATTACGATCCAGTCGATCGCTAAAGGTGAATTGGTTTCCCTCAGTCAGGTGCAGATTGATAGCAACTGGAAAATTACGGATATCAACAATCAAAGCCTAAAAATGAATGGGAAAGGTCATGTGACTTTACCAAACATTGCCGCGATCGCTGCGCCGCCAAATCCTGAACAATTGAAAAAGGCGATCGAAACTGTCAACGCAGATAAAGACGGCAGCAAAGGTAGTCTGGCTTTTGATGTTGACTGGGATTTGACCAGAGGTCAGGGGACTGTGGAGCTTCAGTCTCCCAATTTGCAAATCGCCGCAGTCCAAGGTTTTGCCGTGAATTCGCCCGTTGAAATCCAGCAAGGTTTACTTGATTTTGAAGCGAAAGTTGCCATACTTGCAGGCAAAGAAGCTCCTACTGTATCCATAACAGCCCAGCTCAGTGAAGGCGCGATTAAAGCTCCACAATTAGCCAAATCAATTACCGAAATCGGTGGCAAAGTTAGCTTTGATGGTACAACTGCTACTTTAACGGAGTTTTCTGCTCAATATGGGTTACTAAAGGGAATCGTTACTGGCACTTTTAATCAACAAAAGGGCTTTAATCTTGATTTTTCCACAGCGGCGCTCGATTTAGCTAAAGGTATTGAGAGTTTCGGAGTCAAAACTCCTGTAGCGATCGCAGGGGAGATTAAGGTTGGTGGTAAGCT